>NZ_CP010523.2:0-1380300 GCF_000828055.2 Klebsiella variicola
GTGTCACTTTCGCTTTGGCAGCAGTGTCTTGCCCGATTGCAGGATGAGTTACCAGCCACAGAATTCAGCATGTGGATCCGCCCATTGCAGGCGGAACTGAGCGATAACACGCTGGCACTGTATGCGCCAAACCGTTTTGTGCTCGACTGGGTAAGGGACAAATACCTCAATAATATCAATGGACTCCTCAATGACTTTTGCGGTGCTGATGCCCCGCAGCTGCGTTTTGAGGTGGGTGCTAAGCCAGCCAGCTCGCTGCAGAAAGGAGCGGTAAGCCCGGCTGCGGCGGCCATTCCGGCGGCGCAGGTGCAGACCGCGCGTGTGGCGCCGACGATCGTGCGCCCAGGCTGGGATAATGTCCCGGCGCCAGCGGAGCCGACCTACCGCTCTAACGTTAACGTGAAACACACGTTTGATAACTTCGTCGAAGGTAAATCTAACCAGCTGGCCCGCGCGGCGGCGCGTCAGGTGGCGGATAACCCGGGCGGGGCCTACAACCCACTGTTCCTTTATGGCGGCACCGGTCTGGGGAAAACCCACCTGTTGCACGCGGTGGGTAACGGCATTGTGGCGCGTAAGCCGAACGCCAAAGTGGTCTATATGCACTCCGAGCGTTTCGTCCAGGACATGGTCAAAGCGCTGCAAAACAACGCCATCGAAGAGTTTAAACGCTACTACCGATCCGTTGACGCCCTGCTGATCGATGACATTCAGTTCTTTGCTAATAAAGAGCGATCCCAGGAAGAGTTTTTCCACACCTTCAATGCCCTGCTGGAAGGTAATCAGCAGATCATCCTGACGTCGGATCGTTATCCAAAAGAGATCAACGGCGTAGAAGATCGTCTGAAATCCCGCTTCGGCTGGGGTCTGACGGTGGCGATCGAGCCGCCGGAGCTGGAAACCCGCGTCGCGATCCTGATGAAAAAAGCCGATGAAAACGACATTCGCCTGCCGGGCGAAGTGGCGTTCTTTATTGCCAAGCGACTGCGCTCAAACGTGCGTGAGCTGGAGGGGGCGCTGAACCGCGTTATCGCCAACGCCAACTTCACCGGCCGGGCGATCACCATCGATTTCGTGCGCGAAGCGCTGCGCGATCTGTTGGCGCTGCAGGAAAAACTGGTCACCATCGACAATATTCAAAAGACGGTGGCGGAGTACTACAAGATTAAGGTAGCGGATCTGCTGTCCAAGCGCCGCTCCCGTTCGGTGGCGCGTCCTCGCCAGATGGCGATGGCGCTGGCCAAAGAGCTGACCAACCACAGCCTGCCGGAAATCGGCGATGCGTTTGGCGGCCGCGACCATACCACCGTGCTGCACGCCTGCCGTAAGATTGAGCAGTTGCGTGAAGAAAGCCACGACATTAAAGAAGATTTTTCCAATTTAATCAGAACATTATCCTCGTGACGCTATGAAATTTACCGTAGAACGTGAACATTTATTAAAACCGCTGCAACAGGTGAGCGGTCCGTTAGGTGGTCGTCCGACGCTGCCCATTCTCGGTAACCTGCTGCTTCAGGTCGCGGACGGCGCACTGTCGCTGACCGGTACCGATCTTGAAATGGAGATGGTGGCGCGCGTGGCGCTGGTTCAGCCGCACGAAGCGGGCGCAACGACCGTTCCGGCGCGTAAATTCTTTGATATCTGCCGCGGCCTGCCGGAAGGCGCGGAGATCGCGGTTCAGCTGGAAGGCGATCGGATGCTGGTGCGTTCCGGCCGCAGCCGCTTCTCGCTGTCGACGCTGCCTGCTGCCGATTTCCCGAATCTGGATGACTGGCAGAGCGAAGTGGAATTTACCCTGCCGCAGGCGACCATGAAGCGTCTGATCGAAGCCACTCAGTTCTCGATGGCGCACCAGGATGTTCGTTACTACTTAAACGGCATGCTGTTTGAAACCGAAGGCAGCGAACTGCGCACGGTGGCCACCGATGGTCACCGCCTGGCGGTCTGTTCGATGCCGCTGGAAGCGTCGCTGCCGAACCATTCGGTGATCGTGCCGCGTAAAGGGGTGATTGAGTTGATGCGGATGCTCGACGGCGGCGATACCCCGCTGCGCGTGCAGATTGGCAGCAACAATATCCGCGCTCATGTGGGCGATTTTATCTTTACGTCGAAGCTGGTTGATGGCCGTTTCCCGGATTATCGCCGCGTATTGCCGAAAAATCCGGATAAACATCTCGATGCTGGCTGTGACATTCTCAAGCAGGCCTTCGCCCGCGCGGCAATCCTCTCGAACGAGAAATTCCGCGGCGTGCGGCTGTACGTCAGCGAAAATCAGCTGAAAATCACCGCTAACAACCCGGAGCAGGAAGAGGCGGAAGAGATCCTTGACGTGACCTACGCCGGAACGGAGATGGAGATTGGCTTCAACGTTAGCTACGTGCTGGATGTGCTCAATGCGCTGAAATGCGAGAATGTGCGCATTCTGCTGACGGATTCGGTGTCGAGCGTGCAGATTGAGGATGCGGCTTCACAATCCGCCGCCTATGTCGTCATGCCTATGAGATTGTAGTGGAAAATATCAGGCTATCTTACTTGCCATTTTCAACCTGGGCTGTGCTCGCCCCTGTCACGTACTTCGTGTACGCTCCAGGGTCTGCGCGCAGTCCGCGTTGAAACTGGCTGCGCCGATAACGCCCTGGCCCAAAGAACGCTGATATGTCACTGACGCGCTTGCTCATCAAAGACTTCCGCAATATTGAAAATGCGGATCTCGCTTTATCTCCCGGCTTTAACTTCCTGGTTGGCGCGAACGGCAGCGGCAAAACCAGCGTGCTGGAAGCTATCTATACGCTCGGTCATGGCCGGGCGTTTCGTAGTTTGCAAATTGGCCGGGTGATCCGCCACGAGCAGGAGGCTTTTGTCCTGCACGGCCGCCTGCAGGGCGAAGAGCGGGAAACCGCCATCGGCCTGACCAAAGACAAACAGGGTGACAGCAAGGTGCGCATCGACGGCACTGACGGCCACAAAGTGGCGGAGCTGGCGCACCTGATGCCGATGCAGCTGATCACGCCGGAGGGGTTTACTTTACTCAATGGCGGCCCCAAATACAGAAGAGCATTCCTCGATTGGGGATGTTTTCATAACGAAGCCGGATTCTTCACCGCCTGGAGCAACCTGAAGCGCCTGGTCAAGCAGCGCAACGCCGCGCTGCGTCAGGTCAGCCGCTATGCCCAGCTGCGACCGTGGGATCTGGAACTCATTCCGCTGGCGGAACAAATCAGCCGCTGGCGTGCCGAATACAGCGCCGCTATCGTCGAAGACATGGCGGATACTTGTCAGCAATTTTTACCGGAATTCACGCTCACCTTCTCTTTCCAGCGCGGTTGGGAAAAAGAGACCGACTACGCGGAGGTGCTGGAGCGGAATTTCGAGCGCGACAGAATGTTAACCTACACCGCCCACGGCCCGCATAAAGCGGATTTCCGTATTCGCGCCGACGGGGCGCCGGTGGAAGATACCTTGTCGCGCGGGCAGCTTAAGCTGCTGATGTGCGCCCTGCGTCTGGCGCAAGGAGAGTTCCTCACCCGCGTCAGCGGGCGGCGCTGCCTGTACCTGATAGATGATTTTGCCTCGGAACTTGATGATGCCCGCCGCGGTCTGTTATCCAGCCGCCTGAAAGCGACGCAGTCGCAGGTTTTCGTCAGCGCGATCAGCGCTGAACACGTTATGGACATGTCGGACAAAAATTCGAAGATGTTCCGCGTGGAAAAAGGTAAAATAACGGATTAACCCAAGATTAAATGAGCGAGAAACGTTGATGTCGAATTCTTATGACTCCTCCAGTATCAAAGTCCTGAAAGGGCTGGATGCGGTGCGTAAGCGCCCGGGTATGTATATCGGCGACACGGATGACGGCACCGGTCTGCACCACATGGTATTCGAGGTTGTGGATAACGCTATCGACGAAGCGCTCGCGGGTTACTGCAAAGATATCGTTGTCACCATCCACAGCGATAACTCCGTCTCCGTACAGGATGACGGTCGCGGCATCCCAACCGGCATTCACCCGGAAGAGGGCGTCTCCGCAGCGGAAGTTATCATGACCGTCCTGCACGCCGGCGGTAAATTTGATGATAACTCCTATAAAGTGTCCGGCGGTCTGCACGGCGTAGGCGTCTCGGTGGTTAACGCCCTGTCGCAGAAGCTGGAGCTGGTTATCCAGCGCGATAACAAAGTCCACAAACAGATTTATGTGCACGGTGTACCGCAGGCGCCGCTGGCGGTGACCGGCGAGACCGATAAAACCGGCACCATGGTGCGTTTCTGGCCGAGCCATGAAACCTTCACCAACGTTACTGAATTCGAATATGACATCCTGGCAAAACGTCTGCGCGAGCTGTCGTTCCTGAACTCAGGGGTCTCTATCCGCCTGCGCGATAAGCGCGACGGCAAAGAAGATCATTTCCACTACGAAGGCGGCATCAAGGCGTTCGTTGAGTATCTCAACAAGAACAAAACGCCGATCCATCCGAATATCTTCTATTTCTCCACCGAAAAAGACGGTATCGGCGTGGAAGTGGCGCTGCAGTGGAACGACGGTTTCCAGGAAAACATCTACTGCTTTACCAACAACATTCCGCAGCGTGATGGCGGTACTCACCTGGCGGGCTTCCGCGCGGCGATGACCCGTACCCTCAACGCCTACATGGATAAAGAAGGCTACAGCAAAAAAGCGAAAGTCAGCGCCACCGGCGACGACGCGCGTGAAGGTCTGATCGCCGTGGTATCGGTGAAAGTGCCGGATCCGAAATTCTCCTCACAGACCAAAGACAAGCTGGTCTCCTCTGAGGTGAAGTCTGCGGTAGAACAGCAGATGAACGAACTGCTGAGCGAATACCTGCTGGAAAACCCATCCGATGCGAAAATCGTAGTCGGCAAAATTATTGACGCCGCGC
Source organism: Klebsiella variicola (assembly GCF_000828055.2). Classification (NCBI taxonomy): domain Bacteria; kingdom Pseudomonadati; phylum Pseudomonadota; class Gammaproteobacteria; order Enterobacterales; family Enterobacteriaceae; genus Klebsiella; species Klebsiella variicola. Next base: position 4,896 of record NZ_CP010523.2, read on the forward strand.
GCGCCCGTGAGGCCGCACGTCGCGCCCGTGAAATGACCCGCCGTAAAGGCGCGCTGGATCTGGCAGGCCTGCCGGGCAAACTGGCGGATTGCCAGGAACGCGACCCGGCGCTGTCTGAACTGTACCTCGTGGAAGGGGACTCCGCGGGCGGCTCTGCTAAACAGGGTCGTAACCGTAAGAACCAGGCGATCCTGCCGCTGAAGGGTAAAATCCTCAATGTTGAGAAAGCCCGCTTCGATAAAATGCTCTCTTCCCAGGAAGTGGCGACGCTGATCACCGCCCTTGGCTGCGGCATCGGCCGCGATGAGTACAACCCGGATAAACTGCGCTATCACAGCATCATCATCATGACCGATGCGGACGTCGACGGCTCGCACATTCGTACCCTGCTGTTGACCTTCTTCTACCGTCAGATGCCGGAAATCGTCGAACGCGGCCATGTCTACATTGCCCAGCCGCCGCTGTACAAAGTGAAGAAAGGCAAGCAGGAACAGTACATTAAAGACGACGAAGCGATGGATCAGTATCAGATCGCTATCGCTCTTGACGGTGCGACCCTGCATACCAACGCCAATGCGCCGGCGCTGGCGGGCGAACCGCTGGAAAAACTGGTTGCCGAGTTCAACGCCACCCAGAAAATGATTGGCCGCATGGAGCGCCGCTTCCCGAAAGCGATGCTGAAAGAGCTTATCTATCAGCCGACCCTGACCGAGGCCGATCTGGCTGACGAGCAGAAGGTAACCCGCTGGGTGAACACCCTGGTTTCCGAGCTGAATGAGAAAGAGCAGCACGGCAGCCAGTGGAAATTTGATGTCCGCGAGAACAGTGAATTGCAGCAGTTTGAGCCGATTATCCGCGTCCGTACCCACGGGGTGGATACCGACTATCCGCTGGATAACGAGTTCATCATGGGGCCGGAATATCGCCGTATCTGCACCCTGGGCGAGAAACTGCGCGGCCTGATGGAAGAAGATGCCTACATCGAGCGCGGCGAACGCCGTCAGCCGGTAGCCAGCTTCGAGCAGGCTCTCGACTGGCTGGTGAAGGAGTCCCGTCGCGGTCTCTCCATCCAGCGCTATAAAGGTCTGGGCGAGATGAACCCGGATCAGCTGTGGGAAACCACCATGGATCCGGACAGCCGCCGCATGCTGCGCGTAACCGTTAAGGATGCGATCGCTGCCGACCAGCTGTTCACCACCCTGATGGGCGATGCCGTTGAGCCGCGTCGCGCCTTTATCGAAGAGAACGCCCTGAAAGCGGCGAATATCGATATTTAAGCTGCGTATTTCCCGGTAACGCGTTTTACCGGGGCAACAGGATGTGTAAGCCCGGTCGCATTGCGTGACCGGGCTTTTTTTTGCTGCTAAAAGGGGATTCTTCGCTCCCGCTTCCATCCCCCTTTCCGGCCGACACTTTTACTGTTTTTTGAGCGGAATCGCGTTAGCATGAGGGAAGACTCATCTTACCCGGGGATCCTATGGCTATTAAACTGATTGCAATCGATATGGACGGCACGCTGCTGCTGCCAGACCATACCATCTCTCCTGCGGTGAAAGCCGCCATTGCCGCGGCGCGCGAGCGGGGTGTCAACGTGGTGCTGACCACCGGTCGCCCTTACGCTGGCGTCCACAGCTATCTGAAAGAGCTGCATATGGAGCAGCCGGGTGATTACTGCATTACCTACAATGGCGCGCTGGTGCAGAAGGCCGGTGACGGCAGTACCGTTGCGCAAACCGCGCTAAGCTATGACGACTATCGTTTCCTCGAGCAGCTCTCCCGCGAGGTTGGCTCTCACTTCCACGCGCTCGATCGCAACACGCTCTACACCGCGAACCGCGATATCAGCTACTACACCGTCCACGAATCCTACGTGGCGACCATCCCGCTGGTGTTCTGTGAAGCGGAAAAAATGGACCCTGAGATCCAGCTGCTGAAGGTGATGATGATCGATGAGCCGGCGATCCTGGATAAGGCCATCGCCCGTATCCCGGCGGAAGTGAAAGAGAAGTACACCGTGCTGAAAAGTGCGCCGTACTTCCTCGAAATTCTGGATAAACGCGTCAATAAAGGCACTGGCGTGAAGTCCCTGGCCGATGCGCTGGGTATCAAACCGGAAGAGATTATGGCGATTGGCGATCAGGAAAATGATATCGCGATGATTGAGTTTGCCGGCGTCGGCGTGGCGATGGATAACGCCATTCCCGCGGTCAAAGAAGCGGCGAACTTCATCACCAAATCTAACCTCGAAGATGGCGTCGCCTTCGCCATTGAAAAATACGTTTTAGCGTAAGCGTTCTTCAGGCCCGGCGTTGTCCGGGCCGATCTTCTCTTTTTTCATGAACAGATGTTAATCCGCATTTAAATCCCTTATTCCGTACAGGGGATTCTATAAGCTACCCGCCCTCTTTTTCGCCATGCTTCACTAACATCATAATTTTCATGAATATATACCACCGTTTGATGTTGGTTGCGCTGCCATTCGCCTCTGTACAGATTTGCGTGGCCGCGGAATCAACGGCGCCGCTTGAGCCGGTATACGCCTATCACGGCGCAGAACCGGCGGATCTGCCTGCGCCGGTCAAAACCGAGACCGCAGTAGCGGAACCAACCGCGATATTGCCTTTTTTAGGCGATGAGGCCAGAAAGCGCGGCTACGTCCTGCCGCTGCCGTTTGGCGTCAGCATGAACTATATGGATATGCGGCAGAATATTAATGTCGACAGCATTAACTTCACCGGGCTGTCGCTGGATGGCCGTAACATCGATTGCGGTAAGGATCCTGTCTGCAAACACGCCGTGAATAACATTTTCGCTAATGGGCCGGTCTCGCTGGATAACGCCTTCCAGATTGGCGTCGGTAATACGCGGGAAAGCAGCAAAACCGAGACGCTTAAGCTGGATGCCTGGCTGCTGCCATTTATGAACGTTTATGGCCTCGTCGGACACACCGAAGGGCATTCGATTTCGCAGATTGCCGTTGGTCTGAAGGGGCCAAACGGTAAAGTAGTGCCCCTGCCGGGGATGCAGGATCTCGACTTTCGTCTCGATTTTAAAGGCACCACCTACGGGATGGGCACCACCCTGGTGGGCGGCATCGGCAACTGGTTTACCGTGCTGGACGCCAACTACACGCAAACGCGCTTTGATATCCTCGACGGCAGTATCGACGCGTTTACCTTTTCGCCGCGCGTAGGCTATCGTTTTAATACGCCATCGGTCGATACGCTGCATCTCCCCGCCGGAAAGCTGAACCTGTGGGTCGGCAGCATGTATCAGGACGTACAGCAGGAGTTTAAGGGCAGTCTCAACGATCTCTCAATGCCGTCGCCGATGCTGCAAAATATGGTCAATCTGGCCAATCAGGACAATAACGGCCGCTTCGATGTGAAACAGCATTTACAGTCGCCGTGGAACGTACTGGTGGGCGCGCAGTACGAGCTGACGCAGCATTTCAATATTACTACCGAGTTTGGCTTTGCCGAACGTAACAGTTTTTTTATCGCCGGTGAGTATCGCTTTTGAGCCGACCGTTTATCCTTTTTCTGCTGCTGATGGCCTACCCGACAGGCAGCCAGGCCGAGACGCTCAGCCGCGAGAAAATCGACGGCTGGCTGCAGCATCTCGGCGCCAGCGATAAGTTCGACGCCAGCAAAGGCATCGACTGGGGCGTGATGCCCGGTCCGTTCTATACGCCGGAGCTGGGGCTGGGCATCGGCACCGCGGTCGTCGGCATGTATCGCCCCGATCCGCAGGATACCACCAGCCAGAATTCCACCCTGACGCTCAGCGGCTACGCCAGCTCCACCGGCGCGTTTGGCCTCAGCGTGAAAAACTACGCCTTTTTCGATAACGATCTGTGGCGCGTATTTGTTGAAGGGTCGATGGCCAATACCCCGACTTACTACTGGGGGCAGGGTTTTCACGCCGGAGATAAAGACAACGAGAAGGAAAAATATACCGCCCAGGTGCTGACCCTGCGCCCGACAATCTACCGGCAACTGATCGACAATGTTTATCTGGGCACGGGGTGGTCGCTGGCGGCGCAGAATGCCGATGAGATGGACCACGACGATTTACCGAAAATAGAAAGTACCCCACAGGGACCGTCGGTATTCAGCTCTGGCGCCAGCATCGATATCAACTGGGACGATCGCGACTTTGTCCCCAACCCGCGCCGGGGCCAGTATGCCAACTTCCGCTACACCCATTACGCGCCCGGGTTAGGCAGCGATACCCGTTTTGATGAATTTCAGCTGCACTATAGCCATTATCATGCCCTGAGCGAGAAAAGCGTGCTCGCCTGGGAGGCCGATGGCGCCTTCACCCAAGGGGATGTACCGTGGAGCATGATGCCTCTGCTGGGCGGCGATGAGCGGATGCGCGGCTACTATCAGGGGCGCTACCGGGATAAAAACGTCGTTAGCAGCCAACTGGAATACCGTCGGCAGCTCACCTGGCGGCACGGGATTGTGGCCTGGGTCGGGGCGGGAACCATGGGGCCGTCGCTGTCATCGCTGAACAATGGCCGCTGGCTGCCTACCGGCGGCGTTGGCTATCGTTTCGAGTTCAAGCCGCGGGTCAATATCCGTCTTGATTACGGCATCGGCAAAGGCAGCAGCGGGTTCTATTTCCAGGTTGGAGAAGCGTTTTAAGCACATTGTCGGGCATTCAACCCCGCGCGGATTGCGGTATGCTAAAGCCACTCTTATATCGGCCCGGTCAGCACGCCATGAAACAAGTTACCTTTGCCCCTCGCAACCACCAGCTCACTAACACCCGCACCTGGACCCCCGACAGCCAGTGGCTGGTGTTCGACGTCCGCCCGTCCGGCGCGTCGTTTACCGGCGAAACCATTGAGCGAGTGAACGTAAACAGCGGTACTGTGGAGACCGTCTATCATGCCACGCAAGGCGCGCGCGTTGGCGTGGTGACCGTGCATCCAACCCAGGAGCGCTATGTGTTTATTCATGGCCCCGAGCAGCCGGATGCGCAGTGGCAGTATGATTTTCATCATCGCCGCGGGGTGGTGGCCTTTCAGGGGGCCGTCGAGAATCTGGACGCCATGGACATTACCGCCCCTTACACGCCCGGCGCGCTGCGCGGCGGCAGCCACGTCCATGTCTATAGCCCCAACGGTCAGTTCGTCAGCTTTACCTATAACGACCACGTGCTGCACGAGCGCGACCCGGCGCTGGACTTGCGCAACGTCGGTGTGGCGGCGCCATATGGGCCGGTGACGCCGCAGGGAAAGCATCCGCGCGAATATAGCGGCAGCCACTGGTGCGTGCTGGTAAGCCGCACGACACCGACTCCCGTGCCGGGCAGCGATGAGATTAATCGGGCCTATGAAGAGGGGTGGGTCGGGAACCATGCGCTGGCGTTTATTGGCGATACCCTGGCGGAAAATGGCGATAAAGTGCCTGAGCTGTTTATTGTCGATCTGCCGCAGGATGAAGCCGGCTGGAAGCAGCCTGGCGGGGCGCCGCTGGCCGGTACCGCAACCACAATGCCGGCGCCGCCGGCGGGCGTCAGTCAGCGTCGTTTGACCTTCACCCACCATCGCCGCTACCCGGGACTGGTGAACGTCCCGCGCCACTGGGTGCGCGCCAATCCCCAGGCGACGGCGATAGCCTTTCTGATGCGCGATGACGCCGGCGTGGTGCAGCTGTGGCTTATTTCACCGCAGGGGGGCGAGCCGCGTCAGTTGACGTATCATGCGTCGGGTATCCAGTCGGCGTTTAACTGGCATCCATCAGGAGAGTGGCTGGGCTTTGTGCTGGAGGATCGGATTGCCTGCTGTCATGCCGGCACAGGCGATATCACCTTTTTAACCAAGGTGCATGCGCATGCGCCCTCGGCTGATGCGATCGTCTTTTCGCCAGACGGTAAACAGATTGCCTGGATGGAGGAGGTGGACGGTTATCGCCAGCTGTGGGTCACACAGACCGGACGATAACTTACTGGGCAGGCATCGGCGCTGGCGGTATCACCGAGTTGGTCGCCAGCGTGGCCTTCTCGCTTTTTTCGACCCGTGATTTGATTGAGCTGTCGGTGCGGAACATATCCCACGGCAGCAGCAGGGTATCCATGACGGCGGTGAACGGCATGTCCAGCGCCACCAGTGATTTCACACCCCAGTTGGTATCGCTGTCTCCCAGCGTTTGCGCACTGGATCGCGTGCCCGGATAGGTTCCCTCTTTGCCACCGGTATGTGACATTACGCTGGAGCAACCGCTCAGGCTTATTATCCCGCTGAACAGGACCAGCTTTAACAGTCGTCTGCTTTTCATTGTTCTTCCATCGTCGTTTCGGGCGTTGAGATAACCTTCAGCGGTTATATCGGGCCAACCCGTGAATGCATAGCGTTATTGCGCCGCACTGTGGCGGGCATCGCACTTTGCTTTTTGTGCTCCTCCCCCCAGTCTAAGCAATCATCGGCAAACTGCAAAAAAATTCGCCCTCAATCCCTTGAAAAGCACGGGGAGAAACCCATTTTATAGGTGTAACCCACTGAGAATACGCCTGAGGGGTATTCCGGATTACCGAGGCCTGTCCACGATGGAAGGTCATTTGATTCTCGCTGATTTTCAGGAGCTATTTACTATGCGTAACTTCGATCTCTCCCCGCTATATCGTTCAGCCATTGGTTTCGACCGCCTGTTCAACCTGCTGGAAAACAATCAAAGCCAGAGCAACGGCGGCTACCCTCCGTATAACGTCGAGCTGGTAGACGAAAACCACTATCGCATCGCTATCGCGGTGGCTGGCTTTGCTGAAAGCGAGCTGGAGATCACGGCCCAGGACAATCTGCTGATCGTCAAAGGCGCCCACGCCGCCGAGCAGAAAGAGCGGACCTACCTGTATCAGGGGATCGCCGAGCGTAACTTCGAGCGCAAATTCCAGCTGGCGGAAAATATTCACGTCCGCGGCGCCAACCTGGTGAACGGCCTGCTGTATATCGATCTGGAACGCGTGATCCCGGAAGCGAACAAGCCGCGCCGCATCGAAATCAACTAATTGTCCGTTTCAGGCCGCGTGGCGGCCTGATGTCACAACCTGCTCGCCGTCAGGGAGCAGATGCGAATTTACAGAATTCGCAGGTATTCACTCGCTTCTTAGAAGGAGAAAACACTATGCGTAACTACGATTTATCCCCCCTGCTGCGTCAATGGATCGGTTTTGACAAACTGGCCAACGCCCTGCAAACCGCCGGTGAAAGCCAGAGCTTCCCGCCCTATAACATCGAAAAAAGCGACGATAACCACTATCGCATTACCCTTGCGCTGGCCGGTTTCCGTCAGGAAGATTTGGATATTCAACTGGAAGGCACCCGTCTGGTGGTGAAAGGCACGCCGCAGCAGCCGGAAAAAGAGACCACATGGCTGCACCAGGGGCTGGTGAGCCAGGCCTTCAGCCTGAGCTTCACCCTCGCCGACAACATGGAGGTCTCTGGCGCGACCTTCACCAATGGCCTGCTGCATATCGATCTGACCCGCAATGAGCCTGAGCAGATTGCCCCGCAGCGTATCGCCATCAGCGAACGACCGGCGCTAAATAGCTAATAAAGTAACCTACTGATAAGGCCCCGTTTTTCGGGGCTTTTTTGTGCCGGTCTGTTTGCTGGTATTGTGCGCCAGGCGGCATACAACCCGTCTGGCAGCGGTCATAATCCCTGTAGTTAATGGTGTTATTCACAGGGACGATACCATGAGTGAGATAGCATTGACGGTCAGCGTGCTGGCGCTGGTGGCGGTAGTGGGGTTGTGGATCGGCAATGTCAAAATCCGCGGCGTCGGCTTTGGCATTGGCGGTGTCCTGTTTGGCGGGATTATTGTCGGCCACTTTGTCGATCAGGCGGGTGTCGCCCTCAGCAGCCCAATGCTGCATTTTATTCAGGAATTCGGCTTGATCCTGTTCGTCTACACCATCGGTATTCAGGTGGGGCCGGGCTTTTTCGCCTCACTGCGGGTCTCAGGCCTGCGGCTCAATCTGTTCGCTATCCTTATTGTTATCCTCGGCGGCCTGGTGACCGCGGTGCTGCATAAACTGTTCGATATTCCTCTCCCGGTGGTGCTCGGTATCTTCTCCGGTGCGGTGACCAACACGCCAGCGCTGGGGGCCGGGCAGCAAATTCTCCGCGATCTCGGCGTACCGTTCGAGGTGGTCGATCAGATGGGGATGAGTTACGCGATGGCGTATCCGTTCGGCATCTGCGGCATTCTGCTGACCATGTGGCTGGTGCGCCTGTTCTTCCGAATCAATGTGGAGAAAGAGGCCCAGCGGTTTGAGGAGAGCAGCGGCAACGGCCACGCTCATTTGCACACCATTAACGTGCGGGTGGAGAACCCCAACCTCAACCAGATGGCGATTCAGGATGTGCCGATGCTCAATAGCGACAACATCGTCTGTTCGCGGCTGAAGCGCGGTGAGCTGTTGATGGTACCTGCTCCGGGCACCCTTATTCAGGCGGGCGACCTGTTGCACCTGGTGGGGCGACCTGAGGATCTGCACAATGCGCAGCTGGTGATTGGCCAGGAGGTGGCCACCTCGCTGTCGACGCGCGGCACCGATCTGAAAGTCGAGCGGGTGGTGGTCACTAACGAAAAAGTGCTGGGGAAGAAAATACGCGATCTGCACGTCAAACAGCGCTATGACGTGGTGATCTCCCGGCTGAATCGCGCTGGCGTCGAGCTGGTGGCCAGCAGCAGCGCCAGCCTGCAGTTTGGTGACATCCTCAACCTGGTCGGTCGTCAGGAGGCGATTGACGCCGTGGCCGCCGAACTGGGTAACGCTCAGCAGAAGCTGCAGCAGGTCCAGATGCTGCCGGTGTTTATCGGCATCGGACTCGGGGTACTGCTGGGGTCTATCCCGTTGTTTATTCCAGGCTTTCCTGCCGCACTGAAGCTGGGGCTGGCCGGTGGGCCGCTGATTATGGCGCTGATCCTCGGGCGTATCGGCAGCATCGGCAAGCTGTACTGGTTTATGCCGCCGAGCGCCAACCTGGCGCTGCGCGAGCTGGGGATCGTGCTGTTTCTGGCGGTGGTCGGGCTAAAATCGGGGGGCGACTTTGTCGCCACTCTGACCCAGGGCGAGGGCCTGAGCTGGATCGCCTACGGCATTTTCATCACCGCCATTCCGCTGCTAACGGTAGGCATTCTCGCGCGCATGCTGGCGAAAATGAACTATCTGACGCTGTGCGGCATGCTGGCCGGCTCCATGACTGACCCACCGGCGCTGGCCTTCGCCAACAATCTGCACGCCACCAGCGGCGCGGCGGCGCTCTCTTACGCCACCGTCTATCCGCTGGTGATGTTCCTGCGGATTATCACCCCGCAGCTACTCGCCGTGCTGTTCTGGGGGCTGAGCTAGCGGGCTTTGCGCCTGGACGCGGCGCAGGTGGTAATCCACCTGATACTCGCTGGCGTTGCGGAACATGACGGAATAGTTAAGAAACTCGCCGCTGTCGCTGTAGGAAAGGGAGGTAATACGCAGCAGCGGCGTCTGCTCAGGGACATTCATTGAGCGCGCCAGCTGCTTGTCCGCCAGCACTGGCGTCAGCGTTTCATAATTCCCGCTGATGATGATCCCGCACTCCTTCTCAATATAATCAAATTTCGAACCCTCCAGATGGCTCAGCGACAGGTTGCGGAACAGCTTCACTGGCATATAGCTATCCTCCAGCATCAGCGGCTTACCATCGACGTAGCGCACCCGCCGTGAGAAGTAGATCCGTTCATCAATTTTAATCCGCAGCAGGCTGGCGATGGCCGGCGGGGCAGGCATCACCTCGAAGGCCAGCACCTGACTCACCACCTCTTTGCCCTGCTTGCGCAGCACTTCCGCCAGGCCGGTGAGATTGCTGGTTTCATGATGGACGTCCTTACGCGCCACGAACGTCCCCGAGCCGTGGCGACGCACAACCAATCCCCAGTCCACCAGCAGGTCGATGGCTTTGCGGATAGTCATGCGCGCCACCCCGAACTCCTCGGCCAGTTTTTTCTCTCCCGGTAGCGGGCTACCGATGGCGAAGTCGGCGGAATTCAGCCGCAGCCGCAGGCGGTCAGCAATGGATTTGTAGATCACCAGTAGTCCTCTTGTGCAGGAAAGTGGAATGTCGCTGTCTTCTCTTTTCGTTAAAAAAATAGATTTATTACAAGTAATTAATACTCATTCATTTCGTTAATTCCACTGTTTGACTTATCGATGTCTAATTTTGGTTATTGAAGTAGACAACTTTGGCCAAATTAAAACCATGAATGGGATCACGAATCGCAACGGCGCGACATGTTGTCGGACGGGCAAATTTCTATTCTCGAGTCAGGCCGGTAATCAAGAAAAAGAAGGCCACTCACCCTACGAGTTGTTACATGAGGATTTTCAAATGCTCAGTCAAATACAACGCTTTGGCGGCGCCATGTTTACTCCGGTTTTGTTGTTTCCTTTTGCCGGAATCGTGGTCGGTATCGCCATCATGCTGCGCAACCCGATGTTCGTCGGCGAAGCGCTGACCGCACCCGACAGCCTGTTTGCCCAGATCGTTCACATCATTGAAGAGGGCGGCTGGACCGTCTTTCGTAATATGCCGCTGATTTTCGCCGTCGGTCTGCCGATCGGCCTGGCGAAACAGGCCCAGGGCCGGGCCTGTCTGGCGGTGCTGGTGAGTTTTCTCACCTGGAACTACTTTATTAACGCCATGGGGATGACCTGGGGCCACTTCTTCGGCGTCGACTTTTCCGTTGAACCCACGGCAGGCAGCGGCCTGACGATGATTGCCGGGATCAAAACCCTCGACACCAGCATTATCGGCGCCATCGTCATCTCCGGTCTGGTGACGGCCCTGCACAATCGCTATTTCGATAAACCCCTGCCGGTGTTCCTCGGCATCTTTCAGGGATCATCGTTTGTGGTCATTGTCGCTTTCCTCGCGATGATCCCCTGTGCCTGGTTGACCCTGCTCGGCTGGCCAAAGGTTCAGCTGGGCATTGAATCGCTGCAGGCCTTCCTGCGCTCAGCCGGGGCGCTTGGGGTGTGGGTCTACATCTTCCTTGAGCGCATTCTGATCCCCACCGGCCTGCACCACTTCGTCTATGGCCCGTTCATCTTTGGCCCGGCGGTGGTGGAGGGCGGTCTGCAGGTCTACTGGGCGGAGCATCTGCAGGCGTTCAGTCAGAGTACGGAACCGCTGAAGACGTTGTTCCCGGAGGGCGGCTTTGCTCTGCACGGTAACTCGAAAGTGTTTGGTTCGGTGGGGATTGCGCTGGCGCTCTACTTCACTGCCGCGCCGGAAAATCGCGTCAAGGTCGCCGGCCTGCTGATCCCCGCCACCCTGACCGCGATGCTGGTCGGGATCACCGAACCGCTGGAGTTCACCTTCCTGTTCATCTCGCCGCTGCTGTTCGCCGTTCACGCGGTGCTGGCGGCGACCATGGCGACGGTGATGTACATCTGCGGCGTGGTGGGCAATTTCGGCGGCGGCCTGCTCGATCAATTCTTGCCGCAAAACTGGATCCCGATGTTCCATCACCACGCCTCGATGATGTTCATTCAGATAGGCATCGGCCTCTGTTTCACCGCCCTCTACTTCGTGGTCTTCCGCACCCTGATCCTGCGTCTGAACCTGAAGACGCCTGGCCGGGAAGAGAGCGAAATCAAGCTCTACAGCAAGGCCGATTACCAGGCGGCACGAGGTAAAACCACGGCTGCCGCCGCGCCAGAGACCCGGCTGGGTCAGGCCGCTGGCTTCCTGCAGGCCCTCGGCGGCGCCGACAACATTGAAAGCATCAACAACTGCGCCACCCGACTGCGCATCGCGCTGGTCGATATGGCGAAAACGCAAAGTGACGACGTCTTTAAAGCGCTGGGCGCCCACGGGGTAGTACGCCGCGGCAACGGGATTCAGGTCATCGTCGGCCTGCACGTTCCCCAGGTGCGCGACCAGCTGGAAAACCTGATGAAAGATTCTCTTTCGACCGAACATACCACCATGACGGAGGCAGTATCATGAAAAAATTCTCAGTTGTTATCGCAGGCGGCGGCAGCACCTTCACCCCGGGCATTGTTCTGATGCTGCTGGCAAACCAGGATCGTTTTCCGCTGCGGTCGCTGAAATTTTACGACAACGACGGCGCGCGTCAGGAGACCATCGCCGAGGCGTGCAAAGTGATCCTCAAAGAGCAGGCGCCGGAGATTGAATTCAGCTATACCACCGATCCGCAGGCGGCGTTTACCGATGTTGATTTCGTCATGGCACATATCCGCGTCGGTAAATATCCGATGCGTGAACAGGATGAGAAAATCCCGCTGCGCCACGGCGTGCTGGGCCAGGAGACCTGCGGTCCGGGGGGGATCGCCTACGGTATGCGCTCTATCGGCGGCGTGCTGGAGCTGGTGGATTATATGGAAAAATATTCGCCGAACGCCTGGATGCTTAACTACTCCAACCCGGCGGCGATTGTGGCGGAAGCCACCCGACGTCTGCGGCCGAACGCCAAAATCCTCAATATCTGCGATATGCCGATCGGCATTGAAGGGCGGATGGCACAGATTGTCGGCCTCAAAGATCGCAAACAGATGCGCGTGCGCTACTACGGCCTCAATCACTTCGGCTGGTGGACATCGATTGAGGACCTCGACGGCAACGATTTGATGCCGAAACTGCGTGAATATGTGGCGAAATATGGCTATGTGCCGCCCTCTAACGATCCGCACACCGAGGCCAGCTGGAACGATACCTTTGCTAAAGCGAAAGACGTGCAGGCGCTGGATCCGCAGACCATGCCGAACACCTACCTGAAATATTACCTGTTCCCGGACTACGTGGTGGCTCACTCCAACCCGGAGCGTACTCGCGCCAATGAGGTGATGGATCATCGGGAGAAAAACGTCTTCAGCGCCTGCCGGGCGATTATTGCCGCCGGGAAATCCACCGCTGGCGATCTGGAGATTGACGAGCATGCGTCGTATATCGTCGATCTGGCGACGGCCATCGCCTTTAACACGCAGGAAAGGATGCTGCTGATTGTGCCAAACAACGGCGCGATCCATAACTTTGACGCTGACGCGATGGTGGAGATCCCTTGTCTGGTGGGTCACAACGGACCGGAACCGCTGACGGTTGGCGACATCCCGCACTTCCAGAAAGGGATGATGAGCCAGCAGGTAGCAGTGGAAAAACTGGTGGTCGATGCCTGGGAGCAGCGCTCTTACCACAAGCTGTGGCAGGCGATTACCCTGTCGAAAACCGTACCGAGCGCCTCGGTGGCGAAAGCGATCCTCGACGACCTGATTGCGGCCAACAAAGATTACTGGCCTGAGCTGCATTAATCCCCGCTGTTTGACCGGCGCCCGCGGGGCGCCGGTTCTTCTCCCCGGTTCCTGATTTACGCTATGCTGAAGCCTGCAGCGCGATGAACAAGGAACTGTAATGAAAATCTCCCGCCTCGGCGAAGCGCCGGATTACCGCTTTTCGCTGGCTAACGAACGCACCTTTCTGGCGTGGATCCGCACGGCGCTCGGTTTTCTCGCCGCCGGCGTCGGCCTTGACCAGTTAGCGCCGGACTTTGCCACGCCGCTGATCCGTGAAATTCTTGCCCTGCTGCTGTGTCTCTTTGCCGGCGGCATGGCCATCTATGGCTATCTGCGCTGGCTGAATAACGAGAAAGCGATGCGTCTGAAACAGGACCTTCCCTATACCCGCACGCTGCTGGTGATTAGCATCCTGCTGTTGGCGGTGGTGGCCGCGGTGATGCTGCTGGTGGTGTATGGCGGATAAACGCCGGGCGCGGCGGGAAGGCGATCCGGGACTACAGCCAGAGCGCACCTCGCTGGCCTGGTTTCGCACTCTGTTGGGCTATGGCGCGCTGATGGCGCTGGCGATTAAACACAGCTGGCACCGCGCCGGCCTGCCGTTCTGGCTGTCGATCGGCGTGTTGGCGATAGTGGCGGTGATCCTCTGGGGCTATACCCGCCGTCGTCATCTGATGGACGTCGACGATAGCGATTTTTTACAGCCGCGGGCGGTTCGTGACAAATTTTTGATCGCACTCGCAGTACTTTCTCTGGCATTCCTGTTTGCTGTTACTCACCTTCAACCGATCGTTTTATTCATTAGGGATATGTCATGACAGGATGTCCGGCGAATTTGCCTCTTACTCATGCCCCCGGCCAGCAACATGACACACCCTTTCAGGCTGTCGTGGTGGAGGCGCATCATTGCCATCAGCCGCAGGCGTTCTATGCACAACTGCGTCAACAGGGGCTCACCGCTATCCATTTTATTCCGCAGCTGGCGGCCGGCGACGCCGCGCTCTGGGGGGAGTTTCTCTGTGCTGTCTTTCACCGCTGGGTGCGGGAAGATATTGGGCGCATCCATATTTTGCTGTTTAGTGAGACGCTGAGCGCCTGGTGCGGCGAGACGCTGACCCAGCCAGGCGCGCCAGCGGCCAACAGTACCTGCTACGGCTGCCCGTGGTTGCGCCTGTGCCGCTGCGGCGAACAGGAAGACCCGCTGTGCGCGGGTTACCGGCAGTTCTACGATCTTAGCGGGCCCTATATGCGAGTGATGCGGGACCTGCGCCGACAGCAGCGGCCGCCAGAGGCGCTGATGCCGCTGCTGCGCTGAAGATTAGCGCCCCTTCGCCAGATATTGCGCCATCTCCTCTTCCGGCACCATGCCGCCGCCGGTGGCCCACACCAGGTGGGTGGCCTGCTGCAGCTGTTGTTCACTCAGACCTTGTAGCTGATGGTACGCCTGGCTGGCGCAGACCCGCTGCGGCCCGGCCATTCCGGCCAGCGCGGACGGTTCAAGGCGAATGTTTTCCGCTGTCGCCAGCCAGCCCAGCATGTCGTACATCGTCTGATCATCAAGGGTATAGAACCCGTCGAGCAGGCGCTCCATTGCCCGGCCAACGAACCCGGACGCCCGGCCGACCGCCAGACCGTCGGCGGCGGTCAGGTTATCAATGCCTAAATCCTGCACCGCTATCTGGTCGTGGAGCCCGGTATAGACGCCGAGCAGCATGCAGGGCGAGTGGGTCGGTTCGGCGAACAGGCAGTGAACGTGGTCGCCGAAGGCCAGCTTCAGGCCGAATGCCACGCCGCCGGGGCCGCCGCCAACGCCGCACGGCAGGTAGACGAACAGCGGGTGATCGGCATCGACCACGCGCCCTGCTTTGGCAAACTGCGCCTTCAGGCGCTCGCCGGCTACGGCATAGCCGAGGAACAGCGTGCGCGAGTTTTCATCATCAATGAAAAAGCAGTTCGGGTCGGATTCCGCTGCCTTGCGCCCCTGTTCGACGGCGACGCCGTAGTCCTCTTCGTACTCAACGACCGTCACGCCGTGGCTGCGCAGTTTGGCTTTTTTCCACGCCCGGGCATCCGCCGACATATGTACCGTAACCTTAAAGCCGATGCGCGCGCTCATGATGCCGATCGACATCCCGAGGTTGCCGGTGGAGCCGACAGCGATGCTGTACTGGCTGAAGAACTGTTTAAATTCCGGTGTCAGCAATTTGCGATAATCATCTGCGGTGGTGAGCAGTCCGGCCTCCAGCGCCAGCTTTTCCGCATGGGTCAGCACTTCATAAATCCCGCCACGCGCCTTAATGGAACCCGAAATCGGCAGGTGGCTGTCTTTTTTCAGCAGCAGATCGCCGCTAATCGGCTGGCCGAACTTTTGCTCAAGGCTGCGTTTCATTGCCGGAATGGCAACCACTTCCGATTCGATAATCCCGCCGCTGGCGGCCGTTTCCGGGAAAGCTTCCGCCAGATAGGGCGCGAAGCGCTGAAGGCGGGCATGGGCGTCTTGCACATCGTCGGCGGTCAGACCGACGTAAGGTAACCCTTGCGCCAGGGTGGTGGTGGCCGGGTTAAACCAGGTGGTTTCTTTCAGGGCGATCAGATCCTGCACAAGCGGGAAGGTCGCGGTTAAGGTGGTCAGGTCAGCGTGTTTCATCATACGTCTCTTTGCGCTCAGATAATGAAAGAAAGCAGGAAGGTGGCGGCCAGTGCAAGTAGTGACGCGATAAATGTCGCTGTCGTGTAGTACTTGAACGTTTCGCTGAGGCTGGCGCCGCAGTACTGTTTTACCAGCCAGAACAGGGAATCGGTGACGATCGTGCAGCCAATGGCGCCGGAACCGATGGCAATGGCGATGATCTCCGGGCTTACGCCAGGATAAAGCGGCAGCATCGGCGCAACGATGGCGGTAGCGCCCATCATCGCCACGGTAGCGGAGCCGACGGCGGCGTGCAGGATAAGCGCCACCAGCCAGGCCAGCAGAATCGGATGCATATGCAGATTCGAGAGGATCACCGCCAGGCTATCGGCCAGGCCGCTGGATTTCAAAATCGCGTTGAACGCGCCGCCAGCGCCAATAATCAGCAGGATGTTGGCGATCGATCCGAAGCCGTTTTCAGTATGAGTCAGCAGGACGCCCATCCCCATCTGCCGACGAATGCCGAGAATGTAATAGGCGACAAAAACGGCAATAAACATCGCGGTGATGGGGTTGCCGATAAATTCCAGCACTGTATACAGCGTGCCGCCTTGCGCCATATTCAGTTCAGCGACGGTTTTCACCAGCATCAGCCCAATCGGTAACAACACGGTAAATAGCGTAGCGCCGAGCGAGGGCAGCGTCGATTCTTCGCGAACGTCGAGGTTGGAAAACTCGGCTGGCACCGATTTAAACGGCAGGCGGTTGCCGAGCAGCCTGAGGAACAGCGGGCCGCCGACCAGCGAGGCGATCAGACCGACCAGCAGGCCATAGACGATAACCGTCCCGATATCGGCGCCCAGTTTATTCGCCACGAACAGCGCGGCCGGATGCGGCGGTACCACGCAGTGCACCGCCATCAGCGCGGTACACAGCGGAATAGCCAGCTTCAGCAGCGAAGTATTGGTTTTTTTGGCGATGGAGAATGCCAGCGGGATCAGCAGCACCACCCCGACTTCGACAAACAGGGTAATGCCGCAGATCAGGCCGACCAGCACCATAATCACGTCCGCCGACAGCCAGCGGCAGCGCTGGAGCGTCAGGCCGATGCGCTCCGCCGCGCCGGAGACCTCCATCATCTTGCCGAGAATGGTGCCGAGACCGATCACCGCCGCCAGGAAGCCCAGCGTACCGCCGATCCCGCTCTCAATGGCGTTGACCATCTCCAGCGGGCCCATTCCCATCATCGCCCCGACGAAAAAGCTCGCCAGCAGCAGCGCCAGAAACGGATGAAACTTCAGTTTGACGATGGTTAATACAATTAACACGATGCTAATCAGCAATGTGCTCACAACCCAAATTTGCGATTCCATACCCCACCTCGCCGTAAGTAACGTGTGGTTATTGAACAGAAACTCGGCATGGGCTGACAAACGATATAAATGACCTTTCAGATGAGCCAAATTGAATCAAAAAGGTGATTTAGCTCTAAAAGTGACCTCTAAATATGCTATGGGTCAAATTAACTCATCCTTTAGCGGAAGTTCCGGCGTTATTTTTTTATCATCCAGACTCCCTTTTATCGCCAGGAGCGCAGAATGGATGTGCTAAAAACCTTAGGTACCCGGTTGCTGAACGGCTGGCAGCTCTCCAGGCTGTCGACGTTTGAGGTGGCGGCGCGGCACGAGTCGTTCGCCCTTGCCGCCGACGAGCTGGCGCTCACCCCAAGCGCCGTCAGTCACCGGATTAATCAGCTGGAAGAGGAGCTGGGGATCCAGCTCTTTGTCCGCTCGCACCGCAAAGTGGAGCTGACGCGTGAAGGGAAGCGCGTTTACTGGGCGCTGAAGGCGTCGCTGGATGGTCTCAATCAGGAGATTCTGGACATCAAAAACCAGGAGCTCTCCGGCAGTCTGACGGTCTACTCGCGGCCCTCTATCGCCCAGTGCTGGCTGGTGCCGGCGCTGGGGGATTTCAGTCGCCGCTACCCGGCCATCTCGCTGACCGTGCTGACCGGCAACGATAACGTCAACCTGCAGCGGGCGGGTATCGATCTGGCAATCTATTTTGATGACGCGCCGTCGTCGCAGCTAAGCCACCATTTTCTGATGGATGAGGCGATCGTGCCGGTATGTACGCCGTATTACGCCCGCCAGCTGCAGTTAACGTCAAATCCTGCCAGTCTGCGCCACTGTACGCTGCTTCACGATCGCCAGGCATGGAGCAATGATTCCGGCACCGATGAATGGTTCAGTTGGGCACAACAATTTGGGATTGAACTGCCGCAATCGTCGGGCATTGGCTTCGATCGTTCTGATTTAGCGGTGATTGCGGCGATGAATCATGTCGGGGTAGCGATGGGGCGTAAACGGCTGGTGCAGAAGCGGCTGGAGAGTGGGGAGTTGATCGCCCCGTTCGGCGATATGACGCTGAAATGCCATCAGCATTATTACGTGACGACCCTGCCGGGCCGTCAGTGGCCGAAAATCGACGCCTTTATCGAGTGGCTGCATAGCCTGACCTGAAAAGAGGTGAGCAACGGCTCGGTGCCTGATAATCGCCCGGCGGCGCTGCGCTTGCGCGGGCCTACAGTCCGGTAGCCCGGATAAGGCGTCAGCCGCCATCCGGGGAACGACCGCCGTGCTTATACCGGCTGCTGATGGTGGGTGAAGCGCGAGGCCAGTCCGGTAGCCCGGATAAGGCGTCAGCCGCCATCCGGGGAACGGCCGCCGCGCTTATACCGGCTGCTGATGGTGGGTAAAGCGCGAGGCCAGCGGCAGCCAGCACAGCAGAATCAACAGGCCCATCAGCATCATCAGCAGGCCGAGGCTGCCCTGACCGGTTTGCGGCATCATCGCCGACAGCCAGGCCAGCACGCCGGAGCCGATATTCTGCAAGCCGCCCACCAGCGCCCCGGCGGTTCCGGCGAGGAACGGGAACGGCTCCATCGCGCCGCTGGTGGCCAGCGGGAACAACATCCCGGCGCCGAAGAAGAACAGCGCCGCAGGCACCAGCAGGGTCCAGACGGTCATGATGCCCAGCAGCCCTGGGATCCACATCATCAGACCCGCCAGCAGGCAGCAGATCACCGACTGCCACATCAGGGTCGGGAAACGCTTGTTGGGGCGGCCGGCAAACCACGCCCCGAAGAACGCCGCCGGGATCGGCAGAATAAACAGAATACTCACCGCCATGCTGCTCAGGCCGAGCACCGCGCCCATCAGCACCCCGGAGCAGGCTTCGAATACCGCAATCCCCGCCAGGCCGCCGATCAGCATCAGCAGATAGCAGTTAAAGGCGCCGGTGCCGAACAGCGTTTTGTAGCTGGCCAGAAGTTTGGTGCGCGGCGCCCCTTCCGGGCGCGTTTCCGGCATCCACTTCGCCATGCTGAAGGTCACCCCGGCGCACAGGACCAGCAGGAAAGCGTAGCAGGCGCGCCAGCTCCACAGGGTGTCGAGGATGCCGCCGAGCAGCGGGGCAATCAGCGGGCTGACCAGAATACCCATATTTAGCAGGCTATTGGCATGACGCAGCTGAGCGCCTTCGTACAGGTCGCGGGGCAGGGTACGCGCCATCACGCCGCCGACCCCGGTGCCCATCCCCTGCATGGCGCTGGCGGCGATCAGCACCGGCAGGCTATGGGTGGTAATAGCTACCAGCGTCGCCAGCATAAAAATCGACATCCCGACGAGGATCACCGGGCGGCGACCGACGCGGTCAGAGAGCGGGCCGTAGAACAGCTGTGAAATACCGTAGGTCAGCAGATAGGCCGCCATCACGCTTTGTACCGCCCCTTCGCGGACGTTCAGCGCGACCGCCATGTCGGCGATGGCCGGAATATAAATGGTCTGCGCCATCTGGCCGACGGCCACCAGCAGTACCAGCATCAACAACAAATTGAAGTTCTTATGCCGTTTCATGTCGATGAATACTTTGTGAGTAAAGAGAAATGAAGAATATGTGACTACCACATCCCGTAAACGATGGAGGAATCTACCATATTAAAATGACAGAACAACTGCAAAGTGCCGATTGTTGAGGGAATTCCAGGCAGATTATGTAAACAGGAACGGCAACTAATGTTGCCATCTCAGGCTACGCCAGGCGCAGGAGGATCGCCCCGGCGGCAATCCCGCAGGCGGCCACGATGCGCAGCGGCATCAGTTGCTCTTTCAGGACGATAAAGGCGATCAGCGCGCCGAAGAGAATGGAGGTTTCACGCAGCGCGGCGACCACCGCCAGCGGGGCCTGGGTCATCGCCCATAGCGCCAGGCCGTAGGAGCCCATGGTGCCGATCCCGCCGAGGATGCCTTTTTTCCAGTGCTGACGTAAATAACGACTGGCCTCACGCCGTCGCGCCACCATCGCCCAGCACAGCAGGCAGAAGCCGTTCATAAAAAAGGTCCACAGGGTGTAGCCCAGCGCCGAGCCCGCCAGCCGGACGCCGGTGCCGTCCACCAGCGTATAACCGGCGATAAAGCAGGCGTTGATCAGCGCCAGCACGATGCCTTTGCGCGAGCTGGCGCGGCCGTTAAAGGCCATCGCCAGAATCGCCAGGCAGATGACGCCGATACCCAGCCAGGCCAGCGGCGACAGACGATCGCCGAGGAACAGCACGCTTATCGCCGCCACCAGCAGCGGCGCAGTGCCGCGCATCAGCGGATAGGTCTGGCTCATATCCGATACCTGGTAGGTCTTCGCCACCAGCACCGTATACACCACCTGTAACGCGCACGACGCCAGCAGATAGGGGGCGCTGGCAAGCGCGGGCTGCGGGGCAAAGGGGAGCATCACCAGGGCGATCAGCGCGGCCGAGCCGCTGACGCCGATCGCCGCGTACATTTTATCGCCGCTGGCTTTGACGATAGCGTTCCAGCTGGCGTGCAGCAGGGCGGCGAACAGCAAAATGCAGAATACGGTGAGGGTCATCGCAGACAGGTTCAACAGTGAAGGTCACCGGAATGTAACACGCGCCCGCGCTGCCTGCCAGCGGGGGTTAAAGCGAACAAAACAGGCGATGCGTCACCCGCGGTTCATCGTACACCGGGCGAAAACCAAGCCTTTCATAAAAGGGCCAGGCCTGCGCCGGGGCATGGGTGTTGAGAAAGTCGAACCAGGCGCTGGAGTGGGTGATAACCGAGACCAGCAGCTGCTGGCCGATGCCCCGGCGACGGTAGCGTTCGCTGATGTAGAGGTGGCGAATGCGCCCGGCCCGCGGCTGCGGACTGAAGGGATCGCTATTGATGCCGCATACCCCTACCAGCTGGTGGTTGACGAAGGCGCCCAGCAGCGTTTCGCCCGGCGCGTTAAAGCGGTTTTTGCCGCTCTGCCAGTTTTCCGCCAGGCGGCGCAGCATATTGAAATGCTGTTCAAGGCTTTCAATTCGTAGCGCCGCGAACCCCGGGGCATCCGGCGTCGTGGCGGCAATTAACAGGGGTGGCATAGCATCCTCCATCAAGTCATCCCGGGACGCCCGGCGGGCGCCTGCAGGGGGGCGGTTTCCCGCCCCCCTCAGGTGCGACTTGAACCTGAATCAGCGGAACTGTTTCAGGACTGCATCAAGTAGTTGCAACACAGCAACCATGAGTTTCAGGATCAAAATAATAATATCCATTCCGCCCATACGCGCGTCTCCTGTGGTTAAGGAGCACAATAAGCTGACGTACCTTTCCGCTGCCCGTTGCCAGCTTATCCCTGCCTGTCGCCGGCGGCGTCTGCCCTGGCCGATAGTTCGTCCTTTCCATGAACGGCTTCCCGGCCCGCCGCCTGCAACGACAGGGGTGCGCAGCGCTGAGCCACGCGTTGCCGCGCGGGCCAGTGACTGCACGTTGTTGACGTAACACAGTGTGCTCTCTCGGGGTTAAGGCACTGACGGCACCACCCGTTTCAGCCAGGACTTCGTTGCGCCGGTCAAACTTGCGGCCCCCGAATGGCACAAAGTGAACACACCCAGTATAGATAAATACTGTATGGATGAACAGTATTTTTTGGACAAATCCGCCCCTCTCATCCATACTCTATGACAGAGAAAAACCGACCTTAAATTGCGCGAACTGCAGCGATCGCGTATACTTTTGGCGTTGACGTAATACAGTGTGCTTGCGGCTACCACCTGTAACCATGCTGATAAAAACCTCGCTCCGGCGGGGTTTTTTGTTTTCTGTCCTTTTGCGCCGAACTGTGATCTTTCGCGCAAATTTTCGTGGATGAAAATAAATCCATTGTGAAAACGTAAAACCTGTGTTTGTATAAATTCAGCTTATTTTTCGACATAACAGGTCCCTAATGAACGCAACCCTGATCGCTTCGACCCTACTAAAAACCGCGCCAGCCGCGGTGGTCGTCGTGTCTGTGGTGGTCGTCGTCGGCAATGCGCCGTAGGGTCCGGAACAACACGAATTCCAAACCCCGCCGGCGCAAACCGAGCGGGGTTTTTTGTTGGCGAGCCCCCCGGTAAAGTCGGCCCAGAAGAAAAGGACTGGAGCATGGCAAGTTCGGGCACCACATCAAACACAATGCGCTTTACCGGCGCGCAGCTGGTTGTTCATTTACTGGAGCGCCAGGGTATCACTATGGTCAGCGGCATTCCGGGCGGCTCCATCCTGCCTATCTACGATGCCTTAAGCCAGAGCACGCAGATCCGCCACATCCTGGCGCGCCATGAGCAGGGCGCGGGCTTTATCGCCCAGGGGATGGCGCGTACCGAAGGCAAGCCGGCGGTCTGTATGGCCTGCAGCGGCCCGGGGGCGACGAACCTGGTGACGGCGATCGCCGATGCCCGCCTGGATTCGATTCCGCTGGTCTGCATCACCGGCCAGGTACCGGCCTCGATGATCGGTACCGACGCCTTCCAGGAAGTGGACACCTACGGCATCTCTATCCCCATCACCAAACATAACTATCTGGTGCGCGACATTGCCGAGCTGCCGCAGGTGATCAGCGACGCCTTCCGTATTGCCCAGTCCGGACGTCCCGGGCCGGTGTGGATAGACATTCCTAAGGACGTGCAGTCGGCGACCATTGAGCTGGAAGCGCTGCCTGAGCCTGGCGAGCGCGCCCCGGCACCGGCATTCGCGCCTGAAAGCGTGCGTGAAGCGGCGGCAATGATCAACGCGGCGAAACGCCCGGTACTGTATCTGGGCGGCGGGGTGATTAACGCGCCGCAGGCGATCCGTGAGCTGGCGGAAAAAGCCAACCTGCCGACCACCATGACCTTAATGGCGCTGGGCATGCTGCCGAAGGCGCACCCGCTGTCGCTGGGGATGCTGGGGATGCACGGCGCGCGCAGCACCAACTTCATTCTGCAGGAGGCGGATTTACTGATTGTTTTAGGCGCCCGTTTTGATGACCGGGCGATTGGCAAGACCGAGCAGTTCTGCCCGAACGCGAAGATTATCCACGTCGATATCGACCGCGCCGAACTGGGCAAAATTAAGCAACCGCACGTGGCGATTCAGGGCGATGTGGCGGAAGTCTTAGCCCAGCTGAACCCGCAGATTGAGGCGCAGCCGCGCGAGGAATGGCGCCAGCTGGTGGCCGACTTGCAGCGCGAATTCCCCTGCGCCATCCCGCAGGAAAGCGACCCGCTCTCCCATTACGGCCTGATTAACGCCGTGGCCGCCTGCGTGGATGATGAAGCGATCATCACTACCGACGTTGGCCAGCACCAGATGTGGACGGCGCAGGCCTACCCGCTCAATCGTCCGCGCCAGTGGCTGACCTCCGGCGGCCTCGGCACCATGGGCTTCGGCCTGCCGGCAGCCATCGGTGCGGCGCTGGCGAATCCGCAGCGCAAGGTTATCTGCTTCTCCGGCGACGGCAGCCTGATGATGAATATTCAGGAGATGGCCACCGCCGCCGAAAATCAGCTGGATGTAAAAATTATCCTGCTGAACAACGAAGCGCTGGGGCTGGTGCATCAGCAGCAGAGCCTGTTCTATCAGCAGGGCGTTTTTGCCGCCACCTATCCGGGGATGATTAACTTTATGCAGATTGCCGCCGGTTTTGGCCTGCAAACCTGTGATTTAAATAATGAAGTCGATCCGCAGGCGGCGCTGCAGGCGATCATCGACCGTCCGGGGCCGGCGCTGATCCACGTGCGCATCGACGCACAGCAGAAAGTGTATCCGATGGTACCGCCGGGTGCGGCCAATACTGAAATGGTGGGGGAATAAGCCATGCAAAAACAATGTGATAACGTCATTCTGGAACTCACCGTCCGCAACCATCCCGGCGTCATGACCCACGTGTGCGGGCTTTTTGCCCGTCGCGCGTTTAACGTCGAAGGCATTCTCTGTCTGCCAATTCAGGGCAGCGAACACAGCCGCATCTGGCTCCTGGTAAATGATGACCAGCGACTGGGGCAGATGATTAGCCAGATTGAAAAGCTGGAAGATGTCACCAAAGTGGCGCGTAACCAGTCCGATCCTACCATGTTTAACAAAATTGCGGTGTTCTTCGAATAGCGCTCAAGGCTTGAACAGCCACGCGCTTATCGCTAAGGTAAGCGCCTTTGCCGGATGACGCTGCGCTTATCCGGCCTACAGGCAGTGAATCCGTAGGCCGGATAAGGCGTTTACGCCGCCATCCGGCGTTTTCAGGCACCAGGACACACCATGACCACCATCGCCCTTATTGACGATCATTTGATTGTCCGCTCCGGCTTTTCTCAGCTGCTGGGGCTGGAAGCTGATTTTCAGGTTGTCGCCGAATTTGGTAGCGGCCGCGAGGCGCTGACGGGGCTACCGGGGCGCGGCGTGCAGGTCTGTATCTGCGATATCTCCATGCCGGATATTTCCGGGCTGGAGCTGCTCAGCCAGCTGCCGAAGGGGATGGCGACCATCATGCTGTCGGTACACGATAGCCCGGCGCTGATCGAGCAAGCGTTGAACGCCGGCGCGCGCGGCTTCCTGTCGAAACGCTGCAGCCCCGATGAACTTATCGCCGCGGTACGCACGGTGGCGGCGGGCGGTTGCTATCTCACGCCGGATATCGCCATGAAGCTGGCCGCCGGGCGCCAGGATCCGCTCACCAAACGCGAGCGTCAGGTGGCGGAAAAGCTGGCGCAGGGCATGGCGGTGAAAGAGATTGCCGCCGAGCTCGGTCTGTCGCCGAAAACCGTCCACGTACACCGCGCCAACCTGCTGGAAAAGCTGGGCGTCAGCAACGACGTTGAGCTGGCGCGCCGCATGTTCGATAGCTGGCAATGAAGGCCGTCGTCTCACGATTGCTGTCGGTCATCGGCTGCGCCTTTATCTTCGCGGCCGCCTGGTTCTGCCTGTGGAGCATCAGTCTGCATCTGGTGGAACGCGCGGATTTAGCGGTGCTGCTGTTTCCCTTTGGCCTGCGGCTGGGGTTAATGCTGCAATGCCCCCGCGGCTACTGGCCAGTGCTGCTGGGAACCGAGTGGCTGCTTATCCTCTGGCTGGCGCAGGAGGTGGCGCTGGCGCACCCGATAATTTTGATGACCGGAAGCCTGCTGACTCTGCTGCCGGTGGCGTTGATCTCGCGCTACCGGCAGCAGCGCGACTGGCTGACGCTGTTGCGTCAGGGCGGGGCGTTAATGGCCGCCGCGCTGCTGCAATCGCTGCCGTGGCTGGCGGAGGGGGACGAGGGGCTTAACGCCCTGCTGTTGACGCTGACCGGCGGCCTGACGCTGGCGCCGACCTGCCTGGTTTTCTGGCACTATCTTACCAGCACCGTCTGGCGGCCGCTGGGGCCGGCGCTGGTGGCGCAGCCGGTTAACTGGCGCGGGCGGCATCTGATCTGGTATCTGCTGTTATTCACCATTAGCCTGTGGCTGCAGCTTGGCCTGCCCGCCGAGCTCTCCCGCTTTACCCCGTTTTGTCTGGCGCTGCCGATTATCGCCCTCGCCTGGCACTACGGCTGGCAGGGCGCGCTGATCGCCACCCTGATGAACGCTATCGCCTTGATTGCCAGCCAGACCTGGCACGATCACCCGGTCGATTTATTGCTTTCCCTGCTGGCACAGAGCCTCACCGGGCTGCTGTTGGGGGCGGGGATCCAGCGGCTACGCGAGCTGAACCAGTCATTACAAAGCGAGCTGGCGCGTAATCGTCGGCTGGCGGAACGCCTGCTGGAGACCGAAGAGAGCGTGCGGCGAGACGTCGCCCGCGAGCTCCATGATGATATCGGCCAGACTATCACGGCAATTCGCACCCAGGCGGGGATCGTGCAACGGCTGGCGCCGAATAACGCCAGCGTGCGCCAGAGCGGCCAGCTGATAGAACAGCTGTCGCTGGGAGTTTACGACTCGGTGCGTAGACTGCTAGGCCGTCTGCGTCCGCGTCAGCTCGACGACCTGCCGCTGGAGCAGGCAGTACGTTCGTTGATGCGCGAGATGGAGCTGGAGGACCGCGGCATTGTCAGCCATCTCGACTGGCGGATTAACGAGGCGGGACTGAGCGAGAACCAGCGTGTGACGCTGTTTCGCGTTTGCCAGGAGGGGCTGAATAATATCGTCAAGCACGCCAGCGCCAGCGCTGTTACCCTGCAGGGCTGGCAGCAGGATGAGCGACTAATGCTGGTGCTGGAAGATGACGGTTGCGGCCTGCCGCCGGGGTCGAATCTGCAGGGGTTCGGCCTGACCGGCATGCGCGAACGTGTGACCGCGCTGGGCGGTACGTTAACTATCTCCTGCACACACGGTACCCGCGTGTGCGTCAATCTACCGCTGCGTTACGCCTGAGAGGAGCGCCGATGTTTGCCTTTTTAAAAGCGCCGCCGGACGCCGCGCCAGTTAGCGATAAACGCGAGCTGGACGAGCGTTATCGTTACTGGCGTCGACATATTCTGCTCACCATCTGGCTTGGCTACGCGCTGTTTTATTTCACCCGCAAAAGCTTTA
The DNA here is from genome assembly GCF_000828055.2 of Klebsiella variicola. Lineage (NCBI taxonomy): Bacteria > Pseudomonadati > Pseudomonadota > Gammaproteobacteria > Enterobacterales > Enterobacteriaceae > Klebsiella > Klebsiella variicola. The sequence continues at coordinate 31,694 of NZ_CP010523.2, forward strand.
ATGCCGCGGTGCCTGAAATTCTTGCCAGCAATGTGCTGACTCGTAGCGATATTGGCCTGCTGGCCACGCTGTTCTATATCACGTACGGGCTGTCGAAATTTTTCTCCGGTATCGTCAGCGACCGCTCCGACGCCCGCTATTTTATGGGCCTGGGGCTTATCGCTACCGGGGTGGTGAATATTCTGTTCGGTTTTTCCACCTCGCTGTGGGCTTTTGCGCTGCTGTGGGCGTTGAATGCCTTCTTCCAGGGCTGGGGCTCTCCGGTCTGCGCCCGGCTGCTGACGGCCTGGTATTCGCGGACCGAACGCGGCGGCTGGTGGGCGCTATGGAATACCGCGCATAACGTCGGCGGCGCGCTGATCCCGATGGTGGTGGGGGCGGCGGCGCTGCACTACGGCTGGCGTGCAGGGATGACGATTGCCGGCTGTCTGGCGATCCTCGCCGGGCTGTATCTGTGCTGGCGGCTGCGCGATCGCCCGCAGGCGGTGGGGTTACCCGCCGTGGGCGACTGGCGTCACGATGCGCTGGAAATCGCCCAGCAGCAGGAGGGGGCCGGGCTGACGCGCAAAGCGATCCTGACCCGCTACGTGCTGGCCAATCCCTATATCTGGCTGCTGTCGCTGTGCTATGTGCTGGTGTACGTGGTGCGGGCGGCGATTAACGACTGGGGTAATCTGTATATGTCGGAGACGCTCGGCGTCGATCTGGTGACCGCTAACTCGGCGGTGACCATGTTTGAGCTGGGCGGTTTTATCGGCGCGCTGGTGGCGGGCTGGGGCTCGGATAAGCTGTTTAACGGCAACCGTGGGCCGATGAACCTGATCTTCGCCGCCGGAATTTTGCTGTCGGTTGGCGGCCTGTGGCTGATGCCCTTCGCCAGCTATGTCATGCAGGCGGCCTGCTTCTTCACCACCGGGTTCTTCGTCTTCGGCCCGCAAATGCTGATCGGCATGGCGGCGGCGGAATGTTCGCATAAAGAAGCCGCCGGGGCGGCAACCGGGTTTGTCGGCCTGTTCGCTTATCTTGGCGCCTCGCTTTCCGGCTGGCCGCTGGCGCAGGTGATGGATATCTGGCACTGGACCGGATTCTTCGCGGTGATTGCGATTGCCGCCGGCATTTCCGCGCTGCTGCTGCTGCCGTTTTTAAACGCGCAGGCGCCGCGTACCGCCAGCGAAGCGTGATGTAGCTCACCCTTTGGCCGCGAACGGAGCAAAACTAAGAAATTTTCCCGGTTTCACCTGGACGCCGTCTCAGGCCAGACGGCGCGCTGGTTTTTACAATGCCTGGTTATGACGCAGGCATAAAAAATCAGCTCAGGAGATACCCATGCTGGCCTTTCTGAATCAGGTGCGCAAGCCGACCCTGGATCTGCCGCTCGATGTGCGGCGCAAAATGTGGTTCAAACCTTTCATGCAGTCCTATCTGGTGGTCTTCATTGGCTACCTGACCATGTACCTGATCCGCAAGAACTTTAACATCGCGCAGAATGACATGATCTCCACCTATGGGTTGAGCATGACGCAGCTGGGGATGATTGGCCTGGGCTTCTCCATCACCTACGGCGTGGGCAAGACGCTCGTGTCTTATTATGCCGACGGTAAAAACACCAAGCAGTTCCTGCCGTTTATGCTGATCCTCTCCGCCATCTGTATGCTGGGCTTTAGCGCCAGCATGGGCGCGGGCTCCACCAGCTTGTTCCTGATGATCGCCTTCTATGCGCTGAGCGGCTTCTTCCAGAGCACCGGCGGCTCGTGCAGCTATTCCACCATCACCAAGTGGACGCCCAGACGCAAACGCGGCACCTTCCTCGGCTTCTGGAATATCTCCCACAACCTCGGCGGCGCGGGCGCGGCGGGCGTGGCGCTGTTTGGCGCCAACTATCTGTTCGACGGCCATGTGATCGGCATGTTTATCTTCCCGTCGATTATTGCGCTGATCGTCGGCTTTATTGGCCTGCGCTACGGTAGCGACTCGCCGGAATCCTATGGCCTCGGCACGGCGGAAGAGCTGTTTGGCGAAGCGATCAGCGAAGAGGACAAAGAGACCGAAGAAAATGCGATGACCAAGTGGCAGATCTTTGTTGAATACGTGCTGAAAAACAAAGTGATCTGGCTGCTGTGCTTCTCCAACATCTTCCTCTACGTGGTGCGTATCGGTATCGATCAGTGGTCCACCGTGTATGCCTTCCAGGAGCTGAAGCTGTCTAAAGAGGTGGCGATTCAGGGCTTTACCCTGTTTGAGGTCGGCGCGCTGGTCGGCACGCTGCTGTGGGGCTGGTTGTCGGATCTGGCCAACGGCCGCCGCGCGCTGGTGGCTTGCATCGCGCTGGCGCTGATTATCGCCACCCTCGGGGTTTACCAACACGCCAGCAACCAGTACGTCTATCTGGCCTCGCTGTTTGCGCTGGGCTTCCTGGTGTTTGGTCCGCAGTTGTTGATCGGCGTCGCCGCCGTCGGCTTTGTGCCGAAAAAAGCGATCGGCGCCGCCGATGGGATCAAGGGCACTTTCGCCTATCTGATTGGCGATAGCTTCGCCAAGCTGGGTCTCGGGATGATCGCCGACGGCACGCCGGTCTTCGGCCTGACCGGCTGGGCCGGCACCTTTGCGGCGCTGGACGCCGCCGCCATCGGCTGTATCTGCCTGATGGCCATCGTGGCTATCTTTGAAGAGCGTAAAATTCGCCGCGAGAAAAAGAACCGTATTTTGCAGACTGCCTGATTTACCAGGTATTTGGTAACCTTGCCCGGCCATTGCGCCGGGCTTTTTTATTGTTCTTGCTGGCTGGATTGCAGGAGTAGCTCCCGCAGCCACTGCTGCGCCGGGTCATGATGGTTACGCTCGTGCCAGGCCATGCTTTTGGTGAAACCCGGGATCGTCAGCGGCGGTGGGGCTATTTTCATGCCGCTGGCTCTTTTCGCCAGTCGGCGCGGTACCACGGCGATCATGTCGCTCACCGCCAGTATTTCCGGCAACACCAGGAAACTGCTCACCGACAATCCCACCCGCCGGGTTCGACCAAGCGCCGCCAGCGCGTCGTCGGTCACGCCGCGAAAGCTATCGCCCTGCCATGAAACCAGCACATGTTCCAGCGCACAGAAGCGGTCGAGCGTCAGCGGCTGGCTGGCCTGCGGATGGTCTTCGCGCATCAGACAGACATAGTCTTCCTGATACAGCGCCCGGCTGTGCAGCGCCGGCGGCGTATCGTGGGGCGTCAATAGCGCAATATCCACTTCACCACGTTCGGACTGTGCCAGCAGCGTGGCCGGTGATTCGGGAATGATGCGCACGCGGATACCCGGCGCCAGTGGCTTCAGCGCGGCGATAAATGGCACGATCACTGCTTTCAACGCATAATCCGTCGCGGCGATGGTCCAGGTAAAATTGGCTTCCAGCGGCTCGAAGATGGCGGGTTGCAGCAGGGTTTCAGCATCGATCAGCAGCTGCTTTACCGGAGCCGCCAGCGCCTGAGCGCGCAGCGTCGGCACCATACCGTGCGGGGCGCGGATAAACAGCGGGTCATTAAAGGCGTCGCGCAGGCGGGTGAGCATGCCGCTGACCGCCGGCTGGGTGAGCGCCAGCCGCGCTGCCGCCCGGGTGACGCTGCGCTCATCGAGCAGCGCATCCAGGGCTTTCAGCAGGTTGAGATCGAGGTTTCTGATATCAGATTTCATGATAGCTATCCGCAAACGCGATAAGTCACATTATGGTATGCCCGGTAGTCGACAGCAGGCAAATTCCCATTATGATAGTGAGGCTGCGATTGGATGAGAGGATGCATGATCTGGATAGGACTGGCCACCCTGGTAGTGGTATTTGTTGTGGGATTTCGGGTGCTTACCTCTGATTCACGCCGCGCGATTCGTCGCCTGAGCGAACGCCTTGGCATAACGCCTGTTCCGCTGGAATCGATGATCGATCAGTTGGGAAAAACCGCCGGTAATGAGTATTTGCGCTACCTGGAGCGGCCGAATGAAGCGCATCTGCAGAACGCCGCACAGGTACTGCTGATCTGGCAGACCGCTATCGTCGATGCCAGCGAAAAAAACCTGCATTACTGGTATCGCCTGATGCAAAAAGCGCGTTTAGCGGCGCCGATTACCGACGCGCAAATTCGTCTTGCGCAAGGGTTTCTGCGCGAGCTGGATCCGGATGCAAGCGATTTGCATAACCTACAGCAGCGTTATAACGCGCTGTTTCTGCCGGAAGACGGCGTGCACTGGCTGCACTGATATCATAATTGCTTATGTGTATTATCAAGGATGGTGATTCGATTTATATCACTCACCGACGCATGATTAACCTCGTTAAAACAATCGTTCACGAGGTTAATCATGAAACAGCCCCTGCTGCAAAGCGCCATCGTCTGGCCGGAAGAGTATCTGCCAGGCACGACCGACAATTTTGCCTCTAATGAAATTATCGTCAGCGGCCTGACGGCAGCTCAGATATGGGCGCAGCTCGATGACACCACGCTGTGGCCGGGCTATTACGGCAACGTTGCCGATATCCATTTCCATGACGGCAGCGGCCCGACCCTCAGCGCCAACGCCCGTTTCCGCTTCAGCACCTTCGGCTTCCCGATTGAGGCGCAGATTACAGAGTATGTACCTCCCGCTGCCGGGCAGGCGGCGCGCGTAGCCTGGCACGGCTGGGCGGAAGGGGATGCAACGACGCGTCTTGATGTGATCCACGCGTGGCTATTTGAAGATTTGCCCGGCGGGCGCGTACGTATCCTCACCCAGGAGTCGCAAAAAGGCGTTCCGGCGCAGGAGTTGGCGCGTACCTTGCCCAATCCGATGATTAACGGTCACCAGGAGTGGATCTGCGGGCTGGTAAAATCGGCTCGCGGCGAGTAAATCCGAGTGCCGGATGGCGGCTGCGCCTTATCCGGCCTACGGTTTACGCACTCGTCCCTTGTAGGCCGGATAAGCGTAAGCGCCATCCGGCAGAATAACTACAGTAGGATTTTCAGGCCGTGTTTTTGTACGACGCTAAGCAATTTTAATGACATTCCGCTCGGTCGTTTAGCGCCAGTCTCCCATTTTTGCACGGTAGACACACTGGTATTCAGATAACGAGCGAACACGGGTTGGCTAACATTGAGTTGTTCACGTAGCGCTTTAATTTCAATGGGTTGAAGTGCGGCTACGCTACCGAGACATGATTCATCAAAATGGCGCATTGTTTCCTGTGGGATTGCGCCAACGCTGAATAGCCCCGACGCAGCGCTATGGATCGCTTCGAAAGCCGGGCTTTTGTATTTATTTTTTGCTGTCATCGCAAATCTCCACCAGTTCTTTACTTTTAACTAAGGCCGTCGTTTTCTCTTCAGAGAGATTGGCATAGTGTTTTGCTAACTCACGAAACCCCATTAATTCGCGATGGTTGATATTGGCCATATCCTGTTTGGCATATAGAAAGGTATAAAACCAATACCCTGCGCTTTTGGTAAGGATGATTGCGCGATCGCGATTCTTGTTGAGTCGCTTTTTATAAACCCCCCTCCTAAATCAAACACCTTGCCCTGAAGCGCAGATTGAATTGCCTGATAGAGCTCGTTGTCGGAAATGCCATGAGAGCTAGCCTCTCTGGCAAACCATTTGGTTTTAAAGATACGCATTGCTGACATCCTGTCGTTAAAAGTATAGCACATGGTGCTATATTAAATTCTCCTGAGATTTGTAAAAGCGATAGCAAGCATCGTTTTTTTAAACATGCGAACAGCTACGCATCCTCTTATGAAAAGCGAGAAGAGTTGCGAAAACGTTAAATTCGTCACAAACAAAATGTTACACTGCGCGGCTTTCAGCCACTTTCTTCGCAGGTCACTCATGAGTCATTCAAATGAAGCCAAACCCCATGCACGCGAGCTGGCGCGACCAAACTGGTCGGCGGTTTTCGCGGTTGCTTTCTGCGTTGCCTGCCTGATTACCGTCGAATTTCTACCGGTCAGTCTGCTGACGCCGATGGCGCTGGATTTAGGCATCTCCGAAGGGATGGCCGGGCAGTCGGTGACGACGACGGCATTCGTAGCGATGTTCTCCAGCCTGTTTATCACCTCCATCATTGGCAAAACCGATCGCCGCTACGTGGTGATCCTGTTTTCGCTGCTGCTGACCCTTTCCTGCCTGCTGGTATCGTTTGCCGATAGCCTCACCCTGCTGCTGCTGGGACGAGCCTGTCTGGGCCTGGCGCTCGGCGGTTTCTGGGCGATGTCGGCCTCGCTGACCATGCGGCTGGTGCCGATGCGCGTGGTGCCGAAAGCGCTGTCGATTATCTTCGGCGCGGTATCAATCGCGCTGGTGATCGCCGCCCCATTGGGCAGTTTCCTTGGCGGGCTTATCGGCTGGCGCAACGTCTTTAACGGCGCGGCGGTGATGGGCGTGCTGTGTACGCTCTGGGTGCTGAAAGCGCTGCCGTCGCTGCCCGGTGAATCGGCTTCTCAGCAGCAAAATATGTTTGGTCTGCTGAAGCGTCCGGGGGTGATGGCCGGGATGTGCGCCATTTTCATGGCCTTTGCCGGACAGTTCGCCTTCTTTACCTATATTCGCCCGGTTTACATGACCCTCGCCGGTTTTGACGTCGACGGCCTGACGCTGGTGCTGTTGAGCTTTGGTATCGCCAGCTTTATCGGCACCTCGCTCTCCTCGGTGCTTCTCAAGCGTTCGGTAAAAGCGGCGCTGGCGATCTCGCCGCTGGTGCTGACCGCCTGCGCGGTGGCGCTGGTGCTGTGGGGAGAAAGCAAAATCGTCGCCTCGACGGTGGCGATTATCTGGGGCTTCGCGTTTGCGCTGATCCCGGTGGGGTGGTCAACGTGGATCACCCGTTCACTCTCCGATCAGGCGGAAAAAGCCGGGTCGATTCAGGTGGCGGTGATCCAGCTGGCCAACACCTGCGGCGCCGCGGTCGGCGGCGTGGCGCTCGACCACTTAGGCCTGCTGTCGCCGCTGGTGTTGTCAGGAATATTAATGCTGTTTACCGGCCTGCTGGTGGCGACCAAAGTGAAGGTGAATTAACCCGCTTACGGCCGTTCGCCTTTTGCCAGCCGGCACTACCGCGGGTACGGCGCCTGACCGCCCGGCGGCGCTGCGCTTGCCGGGCCTACGGGTGGTATCCCGCAGGCCTCCTCAGTCGTAGCCCGGCTAAGCGTAGCGCCAGCCGGGAACGCTCCTTCGGCAATGCTATCGCATCAGAACCATGCCTCAAACATCCCACCGACGTTCAGCGAATCCAGCTGCTGGTCCTGGGTGCCGTTAACCTTCGCGGTGTGCTCGTTGTCCACCTGGCCGCCGGTCACATAGAAGCGCAGCATCGGACGGAACTCCGGCCCCATGCCGATGGCGATGTTCTGCGACAGCGTCAGCTTCCAGCCGTGGTTATCCCCGCCCTGGTCGTAATCCACGCGCTGGTAGCCCGCTTCCAGCCAGGTGGAGTGCACGTCGTTCCAGAAATACATCGGCCGCACGATGGCACCGTAGTTCTTGCGGTTGTCGGTGTTGTCCTTGCCGTTGTCGTAGTCGTGGAAGGCCAGCAGGTATTCGATCTGCGCCTGCTGGGTGAACTTATGGCTGCCCTCGAAGCTGGCGTAGACCGTGGTCAGGTCGTCGGTTTTGTTGTAGACGCTGTTATCCGAGTTGTCGGAGTAGCGCAGGATCACCTTGTTCACCCCGCTGTCGTTGGTGTGGCTCAGCACCAGGCCGCCCTGCCAGGCTTCGAGGCGCGCGTCGCTGTCCACCGCCTTCGAGTCAAAGCCGTAGTTGGCGTACACCTCGACGTCGATCGGCCCGGCCTTGATGTTGTGGGTTTTGGTGGTCAGCGCGTAGTGGCCGTTGTCGCCGGTGTCGGAGCTGCCGGTACAGGTGATACGCGACGGGTTGGTCTCGTCTGCCATCACTTCCGGACTACAGGATTTCACCTGCGACACCGTCGCCACGTCAAACTGCACGCCGCCGATATCAAAGTTCTTCACCCCGGCGCCCTGGCCGTCGTGGTTCATCCAGAAGTAGTCGTTGATCCCCTGTTGCGGACGCTGGTGGAAGTCGCGGCCGGCCCAGATATAGGCGTTGGGGTTGGATTCCAGCACGTTGGTGACGCCGACGTAGGCCTTCTTCAGGTTAACTTCGTCGCTCCAGTGGTCGAACATCACGTTGAGATCCCAGATAGCCCCCTGCGCGCTTTTGAAGGCCTTGCTGATCTGGAATTCGCCGCCGTTGCTTTCGTTGCCGAGACGGCCGATCGCCGAGGCGCCGTTATAGGAGCCGTCGACGCCGACATATTTCTGGTCGCCGGTCTGGAAGTGGGCGCCATAGCGGGCATAGCCGCTGAACTTGAGGCCGAACGGAATGGCCATATCCGGCGAGGCGGCGGTGGTCTGCGGGTTGGTGATCACGTCGACCTTTTTGTTGGCCGCGGCGTCGATTTTCGCCTGGCGGTCGGCCAGCGCTTTATCAACGGCTTTGGCAACGATGGCGTCGATCTGTTCCTGCGTAAATTCTTGCGCCATGACAGAAATTGGGCACAGCGCGGCGACAACCGCCATGGCTAAAGGCAGTTTTTTCACAGTATTCATGGTTATCTCGCTTTAATAATTAATATATTTCAGATAATAACCATCCCATTCTGGCTAAAATAAATAACCAAAATAAGCTGATTTGTTTTTTAGGGTACAGCGACGCCGGAGAATAATATTCTCGCTGACGTTATTCCATATTAATTAACGCTGGTACAGATGGATTAATTCTTCTGAGAACTCACGGGCCAGCAGCGAATTCATCAGATGATCCTGGGCATGTACCATAATCAGCGTCATAGGCTGACGCGCTTCACCGGCATCCTGCCCGATGAGCTGGGTCTGCATCTGATGCGCCCGGCGGGCGTAGCCGTCGGCCTCATTTAAGAGTAAGCGCGCTTCGTCGATATTTCCGGTTCGGGCCGCATGCAACGCTTCAAAACATAATGAGCGTGACTGTCCCGCATTAACGATAATTTCCATTACCGCATCTTCTAATTCAATCATGTATATTCCTGAGGTATTTATTATTTAATAATGCAGGGAAAGTCCATTTTCTGCATTATTACGCTGTCATCTTATTATCTCTCCGGAAGGAGAGGGATTAGCTAACGGTTTCTGCCACCGGAACGCTATTTTTGGCTTTCTCAACTTCGGTTTTCATTAAGGAACGTTCATAGGCGCGCAGGAACGGCAGGTAAATAACCGCCGACATCACCATGCAGATAACGCACATCACCACCGGACTCAGGGTCCAGTTGGCCGCCCATGACGCGCCAATCGGGGCCGGCGTGGTCCACGGCGTCAGCGACACCACCTGGCTCAGCCAGCCAAGACGCGTCGCGCCGTAAGCCAGCACCGCGTTGACCATCGGCACGCAGACGAAGGGGATAAACATCATCGGGTTCATGATGATTGGCGCCCCGAACAGAATCGGCTCGTTGATATTAAAGAAGCTCGGCACAATGCCCATCTTGCCGATGGTGCGCAGATGCGTGGCCCGGCTACGCAGCAGCAGGAAAGCCAGCGGCAGGGTCGAACCGACGCCGCCAATCAGCAGATAGTGATCCCAGAAGCCCTGCAGATAGACGTGCGGCAGCACCGTACCCGCCGCCAGCGCCGCCTGGTTTGCCGACAGGTTGGCCATCCAGAACGGGTTCATAATGCCGGTAACAATCAGTGAGCCGTGGATCCCGGCGAACCAGAAAATCTGGCACATCAGAACGGAGAGCAAAATCGCCGGCAGCGAGTCGGAGGCGGAAACCAGCGGCTCCAGCAGATGCATGATCGCCTGCGGCAGGATCATCCCGGTCTGCGCTTCGATAAACAGGTTCAGCGGATGCAGAGTCGCAATGACCACCAGCACCGGGATCAGGATTTCAAACGAACGGGCGACGCCGGTGGGGACCTCTTTCGGCAGACGAATCGTAATGTTGTTTTGCTTCAGCCACGCATAAACGCGGGTGGAGTAGATGGCGGTGATCAGCGCGGTGAAAATGCCCTGACCGGACAGATACTGAGTGGAAATTTTGCCATCGGCATAGGGCGCGGCGACCAGCAGGAAGGCCATAAACGCCAGCAGACCGGACATTACCGGATCGAGCTGAAACTGACGACCGAGGCTGGCGCCAATGCCGACCGAGATAAAGAAGGTCATCACGCCCATGCTGAGGTTAAACGGCAGCATCAGCTGTTCGCGGTAGTGCTGGGAGAAATCAAGCCAGCCGCGGGCAAAGCCGTTGGTGGTATCGGGTGAAAACGGCGGAAAGATAAATACCAGCATGAAAGAGCCGATGATCATAAACGGCAAGGCGGCAGTGAAGCCATCGCGGATAGCGATAACGTATTTCTGCTGCCCAAGGCGTCCTGCCAGCGGAGTAATAGATTGCTCGATCACGGCAATCATGGACTGATACAGAGAACTCATTTCAACACCTCTCAGTGCGCCGCTGGGATCAGCGACAGAGCATAATTCAGGACGTTGTCTCCCCGCTGCATACCGTAGTCCATCGTATCGATGGGCTGAACGGGAATGTTCAGGGAAGCCGCTTTGTCAGACAGGGTTTTCAACATGTATTTCACCTGGGGGCCAAGCAACACCACCTGATACTGCGGAAACTGCATGTCAAATTCGGAAACGCCATAGGCATCAATCTGCACCGGCAGGTCACGTTCATTCGCCGCCTCCACCATCTTTCTGACCAGCAGACTGGTGGACATCCCGGCAGAGCAGCACAGCATAATCTTGTACATCGACGACCATCCTCAAAATGTAAAAAGTTATTGCGTGGATGATTTGATATCAGACGGAAACCGGTTTCCATTCATAAAAAGCAGAACTGTGATAGTGGTCAAGATCTCCTGCTTATGGGGCGGATTTATTGGATTTCGCTCACATTATTCTGTCGATTTGGCGATGTTTTGCGCTGAAATGGAAAATCGGTTTCCAAACAAATGGTGAAATGGATATACTGCGCTGGTCACAATTGAAGCGATTCAGGTTTACAGGATTTTGGCGGGACGCGGCGCCCGCGCAGGGGAAAATGATGTCGACAATCAATGATGTTTCACGACTTGCCGGGGTTTCCAAAGCCACGGTGTCGCGAGTGTTGAGCGGCTCACGTGGCGTGAAGGAAGCCAGTCGTCAGGCGGTGCTGCAGGCGGCGGAAGCGCTCAATTATCGGCCAAACATGATAGCCCAGTCGTTGCTCAGCCAGTCCACCGGCTGTATCGGCGTCATCTGCGCCCAGGACAACATCAATCAAACCACCAGCTATCTCTACGCCCTGGAAAAACAGCTCAGCCAGCACCAGAAGCACCTGCTGCTGCGCTTCGCCAACACCAGCAACGGCGTGATGAGCTCGCTGGAGGAGTTGACCTGCGGGTTGTGCGATAACGTGCTGATCATCGGCGCGCGTTTTCCCCTGAATATTAACCGCCCGGACGTGGTGCTGGTGGACTGCCTCGACAGCGAGGGCGACAACAGCATTCAGTTCGATCATGCCTTCGCTGCCGAAACCGCCTGCCACTATCTGATTAGTCAGGGGAGACGGCAGATTGCGCTGATTCATCCGCAGAGCAGCGGCTTTGCCGACCAGGTGCTGCTGGGCTACAAGCACGCGCTGGAAAAAAACTTTTTGCCGTTTAATCGCAACCTGGTGTTTCTGGATAACACCTCGCCGTCGGTGGCGGTCCAGGAGCTGGTCAATAACGCCACGACGCTGAACTTTAACGCGCTGCTGGTGAGCGATGAACAGCAGGCGCAGCGCGTGGTGCCGCAGCTGCAGGCGTTTAACCGCGCCGTTCCGCAAAATGTGATGGTGTTTAGCCTCGCCGGATCGTTACAGCTGCCCGGTATCCCCACCATTCCGGCCATTGAATATTCCATGGACGCGATGGCGTCGCGGATCGTCAACTGGCTGACCGAGAAAACGGACAACCCGGGCGGCAGCCCGCTGCGCGGCGATTTAATTATTCCGAAGCACTGAACACCGCTCTTGCCCTGACCCGCCGCCGTTGGCTGCGGGTTTTTTGCTGGCTGGTTTTTGTCGTATCCCTCACATTATAAATAAAACTCATATCTGACGCCGGGTTTTCGAACCGGACAGCCTGCGTGACCTGCCTTAAGTTGAGTACGAAAGTTCCACTCAAAAAACACTAACCAGAACATTCGTACCGCCTGCTTAAGGAAGTGACCCTATGAATCACATGAACGTTGTCGATGTGAAAGCGTGGATAGATGCCCGTCCGGTCTCGCGCTTTCAATGGAACGTGCTGCTGCTCTGTTTCATCATCATTATGCTGGATGGGTATGACGCCGCGGTGATGGGCTTTGTCGCCCCGGCGCTCATTGAGGACTGGGGCATCAGCCGGGCTGAAATGGGGCCGATTCTTGGGGCGGCCATGTTCGGCGTCGCCATTGGCGCCCTGGTGGCGGGCCCGCTTTCTGACCGCTACGGCCGAAAACGCATTTTACTCTGGTCGGTGGCGCTGTTTGCGCTGTTCAGCCTGGCCGGCGCCGTGGCGCAAAGCCCATCGCAACTGGCGCTGATGCGTTTTCTTACTGGCCTTGGCCTTGGCGCGGTGATGCCCAACTGCGTCACGCTGGTGGCAGAATATATGCCGGAGCGGCGTAAAGGGGTGATGATCACCCTGATGTACAGCGGTTTTAACGTGGGTTCCGGCCTCGGCGGCTTTATCGCCGCCGGTTTGTTATCGCATTACAGCTGGCACTCGGCGCTGATTTTTGGCGGCGTGCTGCCGCTCGTGGTGCTCCCCTTTATGATCGTGATGTTGCCGGAGTCGGCGATGAACATGGTGGCGCGCCGGCTACCGGGCGAGCAGATCGCCAGGGCGCTTAACCGGCTTGGGGGCCAGTTTACGGCGGAAACCGTTTTTCAGTTGAATGCGCCGCCCATCACGCGGAGCAGCAAAGTGGCGCAGCTGTTTCGGCATGGCTATGCCCGCGGCACGATAGCGCTGTGGCTGACCTATTTTATGGGGCTGTTCGTGATATATCTGCTGAACGGCTGGCTGCCAACCATTCTCCGCTCCGGCGGGCTGTCGCTGCAGCAGGCGGCGATGATGACCGGCTTGTTCCAGCTCGGCGGCCCGCTGGGCGGGATCCTTGTCGGTATGCTGATGGATCGCGCTTCGGCGAAAGCCGTGATTGCGGCAACCTATTTCCTCGGCTGCCTGTGCCTGTTGTCCCAGGGGTTGATGGATTTCGGATCGGCGGCGCTGTCGGTGCTGATTTTTATCAGCGGGATGTGCATTAACGGCGCGCAGAACGGTCTGCAGGCCTATTCGCCAGCCTATTATCAAACCGAGATCCGTGCTACCGGCGTCAGCTGGATGCATGGTATCGGCCGTACCGGGGCTATTCTCAGCTCCACGCTGGGCGGGATGCTGATGCTGGCCGTACCGGGACACTCGTCGATCTTTTTGGTGCTTGCGCTGCCGGCCTGCCTGGCGGGGATCTGTATTTTGTTGCACCGTATGAATCACGCTAAGCCTCGACTCACAGAGGCAGAACTGGACGCTTTGTCATCCCCCCTGGAACACCGATAAGTGGAGTTATCTGATGGCTAACATTCTCGGCGGTATCGCCGTCTCTCATACCCCGACTATCGGCTTCGCGGTCGATCATCATAAACAGCAGGACCCGGCGTGGTCGCCGATCTTCCAGAGCTTCGAACCGCTGCAGCGCTGGCTGGAGGAGAAAAAACCGGATGCGCTGGTGTACATCTTTAATGATCATGTGACCGCCTTTTTCTTCGATCACTATTCGACTTTTACGCTGGGAATCGACAGTCAATATGACGTTGCCGATGAAGGCGGCGGACCACGCTGTCTGCCGCCGGTCCAGGGCAATGCGGCGCTCTCAAGGCACATTGGCGCCAGCCTGATGGCCGATGAGTTTGATATGTCGTTCTTTATGGATAAAAAGCTCGACCACGGCCTTTTCTCGCCGCTTTCGGCGCTGCTGCCCTGGGATGAAGCGCAGGGGTGGCCGACGGCGGTGATCCCGTTACAGATCGGCGTGCTGCAATTTCCGGTACCGAGCGCGCGCCGTTGTTACAAACTCGGCCAGGCGCTGCGCCGGGCAATTGAAAGCTTCCCGGAAGATATCAATGTGGCGATTGTCGCGACCGGCGGGCTCTCGCATCAGGTTCATGGCGAGCGCTGCGGATTTAATAATCCCGACTGGGATGCCCAGTTTGTTGACATGCTGGTTAATGACCCGGAAAAGCTCACCGAAATGACCCTTGGCGAATATGCTGAGCTGGGGGGGATGGAGGGGTCCGAAGTGATCATGTGGCTGGTGATGCGCGGCGCGCTATCAGCCAATGTCACCGAAACCTGGCGCGACTATTACCTGCCGTCGATGACCGGTATCGCCACGCTGATCCTTGAGAACAATGCGCGCCTGCCCCCCGTCGATACCCTGACGCGCCATCGCCAGCATATGGCGCAGCAGCTGGCCGGGGTGGAGAAACTGCCGGGAACCTATCCTTTTACCCACGAGCGCAGCCTGAATGGCTTGCGGCTTAACCGTTTCCTGCATCGGCTGATTGAGCCTGCCTGGCGCGAACGTTTTCTGCAGTCGCCTCAGTCGCTTTATGCCGAAGCCGGACTGAGTGAGGAGGAACAGCAGTTGCTCAACGCACGTGACTGGCGGGGATTGATTCAGTATGGCGCCAGTTTCTTCCTGCTGGAGAAAATGGGCGCGGTGGTCGGTGTATCCAACCTGCATATTTACGCCGCGATGCGCGGGCAGACGCTGGAGGCGTTTCAGCAAACGCGCAACCAACAGGTAACCTATTCGGTGGCGGGTAAACGTTAAACGGTCCCGTCCTGAACCTGCTGATAGATAAAACGCAACAGCGCCTGCGTCGCCGGGGAGGGCAGGCTGCCGGCGCGAAACGTCAGCCCGATACGCCGGGTGGTATCGGGCAGGGGGACCGGCAACACGCTGAGCAGCCCATTGTCAGTTTCAAAACGCATCTGGCTGGCGGAGACCGCCGCCAGCATGTCGGAGTCCTGCAGCAATCCTCTCACCATCGCCGCATCCCCGGTCTCCACCGTCGGCTGGGGCAGCGGCAGCCCCAGGGTGATAAACGCCTTATCCAGTAAATGGCGCGCCGGCGCGTTGGCGCGCGGCAGCACCCATTGCGCGGTCGCCAGCTGGCTGCGCGGATCCGGATGGCGCAGCAGCGGGTGGTTATTACGCAGTAAAATCAACATATCCTCTTCAAATAACGCCTCGCTACAGAGGTCCGGAAGATCTTCATCCTGACGCAGGGCGCCGATAATAAAATCGATATTACCTGCCCGCATATCGGCGACCAGCGACTCATACGGGCTTTCATTGGTCATGAGGGTAATGCCCGGGTGCTGAGCCAGAAAGGCGGCGATGGCGGAGGGCAGTAGCCGGGTCCGGCTCAGCGGCAGGGCGCCAATGCGCACGGTGCCCTCCAGCACCCCGCGACGGGCGGCGATATCGCTCCAGATGTTTTCCAGCTCGTTGAGCGCTCTGCTTACCGGGGGATAGAGTAGCTCCGCAGCAGGCGTGGGGCGCACCCCTTCTGGCGTCCGGCGAAATAGCGCCGAATCCGCTCCTTTTTCCAGGACCTTCAGCGCGGCGCTGACCGCCGGCTGGGTGATCCCCAACTGTTGCGCGACGGTTTGGGTATGGTTGACGTGATAGAGCTGAATAAATATGGCTAACCGGCGGGTATTGAACAGCCAGCCGGCGTCCGCCAGCGGGCCGCTGGTGCGGGTATGGTGTTTCTGCAACAGCGCCGGGATGGCCTGCAGGTCGTCAATCGCCCGCCGGGCGCGCGGCAGGATGCACTTGCCATACTCGGTGGGCACCATGCCGCTGTAATGGCGTTCGAACAGCGTAACGTTCAACGCGGCTTCAAGGTCGCGGATGGCCCGGGTTATCGCTGACTGCGTGCGGAATAAGTCATCGGCCGCACGCGAGACACTTCCGCGCAGCGCGACCTGACAGAAAAAGCGCAGCTGCATGATATTTATGATTTTATCGTGCTTTTTCTTCAGCATGGTTCGTCAGGCCTGAAACAGTGAGTGAGTCGACAACATAAATAAAAATCATAGCCTTCGCAAGTTAACGAATTACCTCCCTGCGACGGGACATGACAAGCTGAAAAAAACAACAGAGGAAGCCATCATGTCTCATCCGGTTAGCGAAAAAAGTGCCCTTGTCGTCAGCGCCCACTCGGCCGATTTCGTCTGGCGCGCGGGCGGTGCGATAGCGCTGCATGCCCTGCAGGGCTATCAGGTCCATGTGGTCTGTTTATCCTTTGGCGAGCGCGGCGAGTCCGCCAAACTGTGGCGCAAAGGCAACATGACCGAGGAGGCGGTGAAGCAGGTGCGTCGCGAAGAGGCGCAGGCCGCCGCTGAGATCCTGGGCGCCAGCGTCGAATTCTTTGATATCGGCGACTATCCGCTGCGCGCCGATAAAGAGACGCTGTTTCGTCTGGCGGATGTGTATCGCCGTATCCAGCCCCACTTTGTCCTGACGCACTCCCTGCACGATCCCTATAACTACGATCATCCGCTGGCCTCCCACCTGGCGCAGGAGGCTCGGATTATCGCTCAGGCAGAAGGCTATCGCCCCGGCGAGAAAATTGTCGCTGCTCCCCCGGTTTACTGTTTCGAACCGCACCAGCCGGAGCAGTGCAACTGGAAACCCGATGTGTTACTGGACATCACCGCCGTCTGGGAGAAAAAGTATCAGGCCATTCAGTGCATGCAGGGTCAGGAGCATCTGTGGGAATACTACACCCGCGTGGCGCTGCAGCGCGGGGTGCAGGCCAAGCGCAATATCGGCATCACGGCCACGCGCGATATCGTTCACGGCGAAGCCTTCCAGAGCATCTTCCCCCGCGTAACGGAGAACCTGGCATGAACCTGTTAAATAAAAAAGGCCTTGTGATCCGCCACCTGCCGCGCCATGACGAGGCGGTTTTGCGCCGCTGTGAGGCGGCCGGGGTGGCGACGCTCCATGAAGCCTGGGATCGTCAGGGGCTGATGGGGCCGGCAATCCGTCCGATTCAGCAGGGCGTCAGCCGGGCGGGCAACGCGGTAACCGTGCTGGTGACGCCAGGCGACAACTGGATGTTTCATGTGGCGGTCGAGCAGTGCCGCGCCGGCGATATTCTGGTGGTGGCCCCGACGTCGCCGTGCGGCGATGGCTTCTTCGGCGATCTGCTGGCGACGTCTCTCCAATCGCGCGGCGTGGTCGGTCTGGTGGGCGATATCGGCATTCGTGATTCGCAGACTTTGCGGGAGATGGGATTCGCCGTCTGGTCCCGTCAGGTTTATGCCCAGGGAACGGTGAAAGAGAGCCTCGGTTCGGTTAACGTCCCGGTGATTTGCGCAGGCCAGCTTGTGCAGCCGGGCGATGTCGTGGTGGCCGACGACGATGGCGTCGTGGTGCTGCCTCACGCGCAGGTCCGTGATGTGCTCGATAAAGCGGAAGCCCGTATGAGCAATGAGCTTGCGAAGCGTGAGCGGATGCGCCATGGCGAGCTGGGGCTGGATATTTACGCGATGCGCCCGCGTCTGGCGGAAAAGGGGCTGCGGTATTACGACCGCGCAGACGAGGTGGAGGAATAAATGGCGCAACGCGGAATCCCCTGTCTATGGATGCGCGGCGGCACCTCGAAGGCAGCCTGTTTTCTGGCTGACGATCTGCCTGCCGATCCGGTGCAACGTGATGCGGTGCTGCTGGCGGTGATGGGCTCGCCTGATCCCCGGCAAATTGACGGGATCGGCGGCGCCGATCCGCTGACCAGTAAAGTGGCGATTATCCGCCGCTCCGCACGGCCTGACGCCGATGTGGACTATCTGTTTGCCCAGGTGAACGTGGCGGCGGCCACCGTGGATTACGGCCAAAACTGCGGCAATATTCTCGCCGCCGTTGGCCCTTTCGCCATCGAGCGTGGTCTGGTTCGCCACGATGCGCCGCTCACTCGGGTGCGTATTTATATGGAGAACACGGGGCAACTGGCGGTGGCAGAGATCCCCTGCGATGCCGACGGGGTCGACTACGCCGGCGAGAGTCGTATCGATGGCGTGCCGGGCAGCGCCAGCCCGATCCTGCTCCATTTTCTTGATGTGGCGGGCTCCAGCTGCGGGGCGCTGCTGCCGACCGGCCGGGTTCGTGACCGTTTTGACGGCGTTGAGGTGACCTGCATCGATAACGGTATGCCGGTGATCCTGCTGCGCGCTTCCGACCTCGGTTGCACCGGCTATGAGACGCGCGAACAGCTGGATAATGACGATGCGCTTAAACGTCGCCTGGAGTCGATTCGCCTGCAGGCCGGGCCGCTGATGCAGCTTGGCGACGTCAGCCAGCGCACGGTGCCCAAGATGACCCTGATCGCCGAACCGCGACACGGCGGCGCCATCAGCAGCCGCACCTTTATCCCCCACCGCTGCCACGCGTCAATCGGCGTGTTTGGCGCGGTGAGCGTGGCCAGCGCTTGTCTGCTCCCCGGCTCTGTCGCGCAGGGCCTGGCGCAGGTAGCGCCAGGCGATACGCCGCTGCTCAGCGTTGAGCATCCGACAGGCGAATTTAGCGTAACGCTTCAGCTTGATGCTGACGGCGCCCTGGCTGGCTGCGGCCTGTTACGCACGGCGCGACTGCTGTTTGCTGGCGAGGTTTTTATTCCGGCCCGCGTCTGGCCGCGTGAGGAGTAATGATGACGATCGCGTTTATTGGTTTTGGCGAGGCGGGTGGCATTCTGGCGGCGGATCTGGCCCGTGAGCATGCGGTGACCATTTGGGATTGCAAGCTCAATGGCCCGGCGCGAGAGGCGATGGGCAAAAAAGCCCGTGATTCGCGCGTTCAGGTGGGGAATTCGCTGGCGCAGGCGCTGGAGAGCGCCACGCTGGTTTTTTCTACTGTGACCGCGGGTGAGGCGCTAAAGGTGGCGCAGCAGGCCGCCGCGCTGCTGCAGCCGGGGCAATACTTCCTCGATCTCAACTCCGTGGCGCCGGAGACGAAACGGCAGGCGGCTGAACATTTTCTGCCCGGCGCCTACATCGATGTCGCGGTGATGGCGCCGGTACCGCCGGCCCGATTGCAGACACCGTTATTGATCGGCGGGCCGCAGGCGGAGGCGATCGCGCCGCGTCTGCAGGGGCTGGGGCTGAATGCCCGCTATGGCGCCAGTACGGTGGGCCAGGTGTCAGCGATAAAAATGTGCCGTAGCGTGATGATCAAAGGTCTTGAAGCGCTCACCACAGAATGCCTGTTCGCGGCCCGTGAATATGGCGTCGAGGAGGAGGTGCTTAGTTCCTTGCATCATAGTTTCCCCTCTCTGGGCTGGACAGGAGCGTTCCCCGACTATCTGATCAGCCGGGTGGCGGAACATGGCATTCGGCGCAGCGAAGAGATGGAAGAGGTGGTGAAAACCCTGCGTGACGTGGGGAGCGCCGGGATAATGAGCGAGGCGATCGCGAAAAGCCAGCGCCAGCTGCCGGAGCAGATGGCCGCCCGTAGCCTGAGCTACAGGCAGCTGACGCCGTTTGACTGGAAAACGCTGGTCGCCAGGCTGAAATAACCGCTATTTGGCCGGACAGACGATTTTGTCGATTGCGGCCTGGTAGCTTTTTTGGTTATTGCGCTCTTTCGCCAGCGTTGCTTCGCGGACCGCGTTCTTGTTACCGTCGGTCGCCAGCACTTTATTGGCAAAATCGTTATCGCTGAGGTGGCTTGCTGGCGCACATTTTTCCTTCACCGCTTTGAGCACCAGCTGTTTTTGCTGTTCGAACTGCAGGCTTTGCAGCGGTGATTCGGCCCACGCCGACGTGGCGCTCAGGGCGGTGACCAGGCATACCATCCAACATGCTTTCATCAGGCTTCTCCTTCCGTAATCGCTTCCGTCAACTATATGCGCAGGCGTGAAAACACGCAAATAGTGGTCAGTTTAACTTGTTGAAAATGCGCTTTTTATCGCCTTCTCAGGCGGCTCTCACCCGCCGCCGCGAGTCGATGGCGATCAGCACCACCGACGCGAGGATCAGCAGAGTGCCCAGCCAGTCCGGCAGCGTGAAGGTGATCCCCAGCAGCAGGAGCGACAGCAGGGCGCTGCTCAGCGGTTCGGCGCAGCTGAGGATCCCGGCCTTCGCGCCGCCAATCTTCTGCGCGCCGTTGAGATAGAGGCTGAAGGTCAGCGAAGTACCGATCACCACCAGGTAGAAAAAGGCTAACAGCAGGCTACCGTTCACCACAAAATCGGTGCCCTGGCCGCCGTAAAACGGCAGCAGCATCGCGCCGCCGAACAGCATGCTCCAGCCGACGATGGGCAGCGTCCCGTAGCGGGCAATCAACGTCGAGGGATAGGTGGTATAAAACGCGGCGGCAAACGCCGAGGCGATCCCCCAGAACAGCGCCGCCGGCGAAATCGACAGCGTCGTTGGGTTGCCGTGGGTCACCAGCAGAAAGGTGCCCGCCAGCGAGGTGCATATAGCCCCCAGCACCAGCGGAGTGGGACGCGCTTTGCGGGCGAGGGCGAACCAGGCGACGATGATCGTTGGGGACAGGAACTGCAGCACCGTGGCCGTGGCGGCATTGGATTTTTCAATGGTCATCAGAAAGGTGAACTGCACGGTTAACGCGCCAAACAGCGAGAAAAACAGCAGGCTGAGGGCGTCGCGGCGGTTTTGCAGCACGCGGAAAATGCGGTCGCCGTGAACAAAGCCGAGCATCAACAGGATCAGCCCGGCGAACAGCAGACGCGTCATGGTCAGAAACGGCGACGACATCTGGCTTTCCTGCATAATAAACTGTGCGCACACCCCGGAACTGCCCCACAGCACGGCGGCAATCAGTACGTTCAGCATCCCTTTTTTGCTGGAGCCCATCTTTTCCTCAAGCGAAATATGACAAAGGGGAATCATAGCATGCGCCAGCCCGGGCGGCGGGGCAGGAAATGGTAGTCGGGCGCGGCGGCGTAACGATGTTGCAGGCCCGGTAAGGCGAAGCCGCCGCCGGGCATTAACCGATAGTCGCGTTCTAGCTTAAATCGACATTTTTACTGCCGAACAGCCAGGTGAGGACAAAGCCACACAGGTAGGAGACCGCCAGCCCGCCGGCGTAGACCGCCATCCCGGCGTAAATTCCGCTGCCGGAGGTCATCAGCGGCAGCGCCACCAGCCCGGACGGGCCGAACACCGTGTTCAGGCCGACCGGCAGCCCCAGCCAGGCGATCAGTCCGACGAAGAACCCGCCGCAGGCGCCGCCGAGGCAGGCGGTGACAAACGGCTTCATCCGCGGCAGGGTGATGCCGTAGATCAGCGGCTCGCCAATCCCGAGGAAGCCCGGAATAATCGCCCCTTTAATCTGGGTTCGCAGCAGCGAATCGCGCTTCGCCCGGCAGAACAGCGCCAGCGCCGCCCCCACCTGCCCGGCCCCGGCCATCGCCAGGATCGGGAACAGCGAGTTAAAGCCCTGGGCGTCCACCAGCGCAAAATAGACCGGGACAAACCCCTGATGGACGCCGAACATCACCGCCAGCAGGAACAGGCCGGCCAGCACCGCCGAGCCAAACGGGTTGCCGTTAAGATGCAGGAACAGCCACGACATGCCGGTAAACAACCAGCCGCCAATCGGCATGATCACCGTAAAGGTCACCGCGCCCATGATCAGCAGCGTCACCGCCGAAGTGAGGATCATATCGAGGTTGGCCGGCATTACCCGCCGCACCTGGCGTTCAACCCACGCCCCAAGGATAGCGGCGATCAATACGCCGATGATATTGCCGCGCGGATCGATGCCGTGGCCGAAGAAGGTGGAAATGCCAGCGTAGAAGCCGCTGGTTGCCTCCGGGTTGT
This sequence comes from Klebsiella variicola, assembly GCF_000828055.2. NCBI lineage: Bacteria > Pseudomonadati > Pseudomonadota > Gammaproteobacteria > Enterobacterales > Enterobacteriaceae > Klebsiella > Klebsiella variicola. The sequence continues at coordinate 53,574 of NZ_CP010523.2, forward strand.
AGCCCAGCACGAACAGCGAGGCGATAATCGCGCCGTTCACGCCGGAACCGCCGAACGCCTTCTGCGCGTTATAGCCAATCAGGATACTCAGGAAGGTGAACATCCCTTTGCTGAAGACCTTCATGTAGCCAATCAGCGCTACCAGGCTGGCGTTCGGATGGGCGTTCTCCAGCACGAAAACCTGTTCCGCCAGGGTGGCGAAGCCCAGCAGCAGCCCGACGGCGATAAAGCCGGGGATCAGCGGCGTAAAGATGGTGGCGAATTTGGCGAGAAACTTCTGCACCGCGCTGGTCTGCTTGCCCTTCAGCGCCTGCTTTTTCTCTGCCGCGACGTCGGCCAGCGACGGCGCGGCGGGCGCCTCCTCCAGCAGGCCGTTCATCATCTCGGCGGCGGTTTGCGCCTTGCCGGGGCCGAGCACCACCTGGAACTGCTCGTCGCTGACGATCACCCCCATTACGCCGTCAATCTGGCGGATGGCGGCGCTGTCGGCCAGACTTTCATCGCGCAGGGTCAAGCGCAGGCGCGTCATGCAGTTGCCCGCCTGCGCGACGTTTGCGGCGCCGCCTACGTGGGCGAGGATCCGCGCTATCATTTCTTTCGTTATTTTTGCCATTGCCCGTTACCTGTCTGTCGGTGCTCAGGTGTTGCTGAGCGCCTTGCGGATATAGCCGTTGTTTTTTGCCAGCAGCGACTGCGCGTCTTCGGCACTTAAGTCCGCCAGCACCATCACGATCGCCGTTTTACAGTGGCGGCCGCAGGCCTCCAGCGCCTTCCGGGCAGTGGGACGATCGCAGTCGGTCGCCTCCATCACGATAGAGACCTGGCGCTCAATCAGCTTGGCGTTGGTCGCTTCGACGTCGACCATCAGGTTGCTGTACACCTTGCCGACGCGGATCATCGCCCCGGTGGAGATCATGTTCAGCACCAGCTTCTGCGCGGTACCGGCTTTCAGACGGGTAGAGCCAGTGACCACTTCCGGGCCGACCACCGGGGTGATCGCCACATCCGCCAGCTGGGCCATTTCGCCATGCGGGTTACAGCTGACGATGGCGACAAAGGCATTCTGACTATGGGCGTATTCCATGGCGCCAATGACGTACGGCGTGCGTCCGCTGGCCGCCAGTCCCACCAGCACATCGCGGTGGCTGAAGTTCAGGTTCTGCAGATCCATCGCCCCCTGCGCTTTGTTGTCTTCCACGTTTTCCACGGCGCTGAGAATCGCTTTATGTCCGCCGGCGATGATCCCCACCACCTGCTCCGGGCGGGTGCCGAAGGTTGGCGGGCATTCGCTGGCATCGAGGATCCCCAGACGCCCTGAGGTACCCGCGCCGATATAAATCAAGCGGCCACCGGCCTGCAGCGCCGTCGCGACCTTATCCACCACCTCGGCAATCTGCGGCAGATAGGGCGTAATCGCCTGGGCTACCTGCTGGTCTTCCTGGTTTATCACCGTCAGCATGTCGAGGGTGGAGAGGGTGTCAATGTTGGCGCTGTTGGCGTTGCGTCGCTCGGTCAGCAGTTTGCTCAGGTCGATACTCATAGAAACCTCGTTATTCTCAGTGGCGCGCAGTATAAGGAATTATTTATTCCTTGCCTGTGAAGAGTATCACGATTAGTACGCGGAGAATAATAGGAGAATGGTAGGTATGGCGGGAAATAGTGCGGTAATAAATCTGGAATATTTTATTACCGCAGCAGGAGATTAGCGCGCGCTGCGCGGTTTGCTGAGGCCCAGCAGCAGCGCCAGCAGGTAGCAGATGGCCATCGCGAGGCTCATTTTCAGCATCGTTTCACCACCGAGGCCTGCCAGCGGCGCGGCGATGCCGCCGAAGACAAACATCAGGGTGCCCATCAGCGCGGACGCGGTCCCGGACTGCGCGGCATCGACGGCGCTCATCGCCTCCGCGCCAGCGACGGTGCTGATGCCGCTCATCAGCGACACGGTAAAGAACAGGCCGACCAGCGCCAGCACCGGCAGCTGCAGCCAGGCAAACAGCAGCATGATCGCCGCACAGCTCACCGCCAGCGTCAGGCCGCCGCGCAGCAAGCTTTCGGCGCTAAAGCGGCGCGCCAGGCGGGAAAAGATCATCGCCGCGATAATCAGCCCGATACCGTTCAGACCGAACAGCAGGCTGAACTGCATGGCGCTCATGCCGTATTCGCTTTGCATCACGAAGGAAGAGGAGCCGATGTAAGAGAACAGCCCGGCCATCATAAAGGCCTGAATCAGGCAGAAGCGCAGAAAGCGGCGATTTTTCAGCACCGGCTGGCCGCGTTGCTGGCGGGCGGCATGCGTTGCTGTGGCCGGGCGCGTTTCCCGCAGGATCGTCAGGCTCATCACCAGCAGCACGCCGCCGATGGCGGCCATCGTCCAGAAGAGAATTCGCCAGTCGAAGGCGGTGATAACGTAGCCGCCCAGCACCGGGGACAGCACCGGCGCAATGCCGTTCACGGTCATCAGCAGGGCGAAAAATTGGGTCAGCAGGGTGCCCTGGTATTTATCGCGGGCGATGGATCGCGACAGCACCGAGCCGCCGGCGCCGGCGAAGCCCTGTAAAAAGCGCCAGACAATCAGCATGTTGATATCCCGGGTCAGGGCGCACATCGCCGAAGCAAAGATAAACAGCAGCAGAGACAGCGCCAGCGGTTTCAGGCGGCCAATGCGATCGCTCAGCGGGCCGAAAAACAGCTGACCCAGGCCGAGGCCAATCAGCGCGGCGGTCAGCGACAGCTGGGTCTGGGTGCTGGTGGCCTGCAGCTGCTGAGTGATCTCCGGCAGCGCCGGCAGATAAAAATCCGTGCACAGCGGGCCGATACCCGACAGCAGGCCGAGGATCAGCGCCCAGGAGAGGGAAACACGTGGCATAACGATTCCTTACAGAAGCCGGGCGCGGCCGCCCGGCGGGTGAAATTAACTGGCGCCGCCGCCCAGCGACTGCCAGAGGGTGATCCGGTTATTGAGGTCGGTCTGCTGCAGGGACAGCAGCGTCGTCTTCGCCGACCACAGCGTGCGCTGGGCCGTAAGCACCGACAGATAATCGCCGACTCCGGCCTGATAGCTCTTCATGGCGATATCCAGCGATGTCTGCTCGGCGGCGACGTACTGCCGCTGGGCATCGAGCTCTTCGCTCAGCGTTTCCCGGCGCGCCAGCGCATCGGCAACGTCCTTAAAGGCGCTCTGAATCGATTTCTCGTAGGTGGCGATCAGCCCCTTTTTCTCCGCTTCCGCATAGCGCAGCTGCGCCAGGTTGCTGCCGCCGGTGAACAGCGGCAGGCTGATGGAGGGGGCGAACGACCACACCTGCATCCCGTGGCTGAACAGCGACGACAGCGAGTCGCTGCCGACCCCGGCGCTGGCGGTCAGGGAAATCGACGGGAAGAAGTTCGCCCGCGCCGCGCCGATATCGGCATTGGCGCTCTTCAGATTGTGCTCCGCTTCCTGAATGTCCGGCCGGCGCAGCAGCACCGACGACGACACGCCCGCCGGCACCAGCGCGATGCTGTTATCCCCGAGACTCTCGAGGGTGCCGGGCAACAGGCTCTCCGGCACGGTTTCCCCCGCCAGCAGGTTAATGGCGTTTTTATCCTGCGCCACCAGCGTGCGATAGCTGGCGACGCTGGCGCGGGCCTGCTGATAGACGCTTTCCGCCGAGCTTACATCGCCGGCGGAAGCGGTACCCACCGCCATCTGGCGGGCGACGATGTTGCGCGAGTTTGCTGCGCTGTCCATGGTCTGCTGCGCCAGCGCCAGATTGCTGTTATCCGTCGCCAGCGTTACCCAGGCGGTGGTCAAATCGGCAATCATCGTCAGCCGGGTATTCTGCGCGGTGAATTCGCTGGCAAGCCAGGTTTCGCGCGCCGCGCGCGACAGGCTCTGGTTCTTGCCGAACAAGTCCAGTTCGAAGCTGGAGACCGCGCCGTCGGCCTGCGAAGCGGAGCTCAGGCCGCTGGCTACCGTTTTGCTGCGGGTATGGCTCAGCTCGGCATCGACAGTGGGAAACAGCGACGCCCGCGTCTCGCCGTACTGGGCGCGCGCGGCCTCGATATCGGCCAGCGCTTTTTGCACATCGCGGTTGCTGTTTAGCGCGATGCTGACCACTTTTTTCAGCCGCGCGTCATTGACCACTTTCTGCCAGTCGCCGACCACCGCCGTCGATTCGCCGTGCGCCCCGGGCAGGGTGGCCAGCACCGGCGCGGCCGGGCGATCATAATGCGGGTCAAGCGAGACGCAGCCCGCGGTCAGGAGCGCGATAAACATAAAACTCAAACGAAACATACCTTACTCCTGAGAAGGACGTTGGCGGGTGAAGAGACGTTTCACCAGCACGAAGAACAGCGGTACGAAGAACACCGCCAGCAGGGTGGCTGTCAGGGTGCCGCCGATGATGCCGGTGCCGATCGCCACGCGGCTGTTGGCTCCGGCGCCGGTGGCGATGGCCAGCGGCAGTACCCCGGCGATAAACGCCAGCGAGGTCATGACAATCGGGCGCAGACGGGTCTGCGCGGCACGGATCGCCGCCCGGGAGAGCGAATACCCCTCATCCACGGCGGATTCAGCGAACTCCACGATCAGGATGGCGTTTTTCGACGACAGGCCGATGGTGGTCAGCAGCGCCACCTGGAAGTAGACGTCGTTGCTTAAACCGCGCAGCGTCGCCGCCAGCGCCGCGCCGAGCAGGCCGAGCGGGATAACCATGATCACCGAGAACGGCACCGACCAGCTCTCATACAGCGCCGCCAGGCACAGGAACACCACCAGAATCGAGATGGCGTAGAGGCTCATCGCCTGGCCGCTGGCGAGCTTTTCCTGCAGCGAAATGCCGCTCCACGCCCAGGTGGAGCCCGCCGGCAGGCTGTCGGCCAGCTTTTCCATCTTGTCCATCGCCGCGCCGGAGCTGAAGCCGGCGGCGTTTTCGCCCTGGATCTCAAAGGCGGCGGAGCCGTTGTAGCGCACCAGGCTTTCCGGGCCGTATTGCCAGTGGGTGGTGGCGAAGGCGGAGAACGGCGTCATGCTGTTATCGCTGCCGCGAACGAACCATTTGCCGAGGTCCGACGGCACCGCGCGCGCGTCGCTTTCGCCCTGGATATAGACCTTTTTCACCCGGCCGCGATCGATAAAGTCATTCACGTAGGTACCGCCCCAGGCGCTGGAGAGCGTATCGGTCACATCGCTCAGCGACAGCCCCAGCGAGACGGCTTTGTTGTTATCGATATCCACCTGCAGCTGCGGCATCTGCGGCAGATCGTTAGCGCGCACCGACTGCAGCTCGCTGCTCTGGTTGGCCGCCGCCAGCAGCTGGCTGCGCAGCTTCATCAGACTGTCGCGGTCAGTACCGCCGCTGGCCATCAGCTCGAAGGTGAAGCCGTTGCTCTGCCCGAGACCGTCTACTGACGGCGGGGTCATGGCGAACAGGGTGGCGTCGCGGATCGTCCCCAGCTCTTTGGTGGCGCGCAGGGCAATGGCCTGGGCGGTATTGTCGTCCCCTTTGCGCTGCGACCAGTTTTTCAGCGATACGAAGGCCATCCCGGCGTTCTGGCCGCTGCCGCTAAAGCTGAAGCCGTCGACGGTGAAAATGACGTCGGTATTGGCTTTCTCTTTGGTGAGGAACCAGTCGGTCACCTGGCGACGCACCTCGGCGGTACGCACCGCGGTGGCCCCGGCGGGCAGGGTGTACTGGACCATGATCTCCCCCTGGTCCTCCACCGGCAGGAAGCTGCCCGGCAGCTTCCACATCGCCAGCGCCATCGCCCCGCAAATCAACGCGTAAGCGCCCATCATCACTGCGCCCCGGCGCAGGCCGCCGAGCACCCGGCGCTGGTAGCCTGCTTCCGTGCGCCCCCACAGGCGGTTAAAGGCGCCAAAGAACCCTTTGGTGTGCGGTTTGGAGTGGCTGAGCAGCGCGCCGCACAGCGCCGGGGTGAGGGTTAGTGCCACCACCACCGACAGCATCATTGCCGAAATAATGGTTACCGAGAATTGGCGATAGATGACCCCGGTCGATCCGCCGAAGAAGGCCATCGGCAGGAACACCGCTGACAGCACCAGGGCGATCGCCACCAGCGCGCCGGAGATTTCGCCCATCGATTTTTCGGTGGCTTCGCGGGCGGGCAGCCCTTCGTCGCGCATAATGCGCTCGACGTTTTCCACCACCACGATGGCGTCATCCACCAGCAGGCCGATCGCCAGCACCATGGCGAACAGCGTCAGGGTGTTAATCGAGTAGCCGAACAGCGCCAGCACCCCAAAGGTGCCAAGCAGCACCACCGGCACCGCCACCGCCGGAATGAGCGTCGCGCGGAAGTTCTGCAGGAACAGATACATCACGCAGACCACGAGAATGATCGCTTCGAACAGGGTCTGAATCACATCCTCGACCGAGATTTTGATGAACTCGGTGCTGTCCTTCGGATAGGCGATATCGTAGCCCTGCGGCATCTGACGCTGGAATTCGGCGATCTTGCTTTTCACCAGGGTCGCGGTGTCCAGCGCGTTGGCGCCGGGGGCCATCATCACCGCGATCCCGGCGGCCGGATGGCCGTTCAGATTAGCGGTAGCGGTGTAATCCTCGCTGCCCATCTCCACCCGCGCGACATCGCTCAGGCGCACCACCGAGCCGTCGGCCTGGCTTTTCACGATGATCGCTTTAAACTGGTCAGGGGTTTGCAGCCGGGATTGCGCCCGCACGGTGGCGGTCAATTGCTGGGCATTGGACGACGGTAGCGCGCCGATTTTACCGGCGGAAACCTGCACGTTCTGCGCCTCAATCGCCGACTGAACGTCGGAAGGCATCAGCGAGTAGGAGGCGAGTTTGGTCGGGTCCATCCAGACGCGCATCGCGTATTCGGCGCCGAATACCTGCAGGCTGCCGACACCCTCCACGCGCGCCAGCGGGTCCTGCATATTGCTGACCAGCCAGTCGGAGATATCGGAGCTGGTGGCGCGATTGGTTTTGTCATACACCGCGAGGATCAGCAGGAAGCTGCTCTGCGATTTTTCCACCGTTACGCCGGACTGCTGGACTTCGCTCGGCAGCCGCGATTCCGCCTGCTGGACTTTGTTTTGCACCTGCACCTGGGCGGTGTCCGGGTCGGTCCCTTGCTCAAAGGTGACGGTGATGCTGACCGAGCCGTCGGAGCTGCTGGTGGAGCTGAAGTAGAGCAGATGGTCGAGGCCGGTAAGCTGCTGCTCGATCACTTGGGTGACGCTGTTCTCCAGGGTTTCGGCGGACGCCCCGGTATAGGTGGCGGAGATTTTCACCGCCGGCGGGGCGACGTCCGGATACTGGCCTACCGGCAGGGTGCGGATCGCCAGCACCCCGGCGAGCATAATCAGAATGGCGATCACCCAGGCAAAGACCGGGCGACGCACGAAGAAACGGGAGAACATCAGGCATTGCCTCCGTTATTGTTGACGGCAACGGCCTTCACTGTCTGTCCGGGGGCCACTTTACTGGTGCCTTCGACAATCAGCTTATCGCCTGCTTTCAGGCCGCTCAGCACCAGCCATTTATCGCCATAGGTGTCGCCGGTTTCCACGGTACGCTGCTCAACTTTGTTGGCGGCATCGACCACCAGCGCCGTGGCGTCGCCTTTGGCATCGCGGGTGATCCCCTGTTGTGGGGCGAGGATCGCGTCGTTCATGATGCCTTCATCGATGCGCGCGCGGACGAACATCCCCGGTAGCAGGACGTGCTGCGGGTTGGGGAAGATAGCGCGCAGGGTCACCGAGCCGGTGGATTCATCGACGGCGACTTCGGTGAGCGCCAGACGCCCTTTTTCCTGGTAGGTACTGCCATCTTCCAGGGTTAACGTCACGCTGAGGGTGTCGCTGTTGCTGGCCAGGCTTTGTTTGCGTAAACGCAGGAGATCGACGCTGGATCGCGTCAGATCGACATACATGGTGTCGAGCCCGCGGATCGTCGCCAGCGCGGTATCCTGATCGGCGGAGACCAGCGCCCCCGGCGTAACCGACGAGATGCCGATGCGCCCGGCTATCGGTGCGGTGACGGTGGTCCAGTTCAGGTTGATGCGCGCGCTCTCCAGCGCCGCTTTCTTCGATTCCACGCTGGCCTTGTCCTGGGCACAGGTGGAGGCGGCGTCGTCGGCATCCTGGCGGGAAACGCCGTTATCCCTGACCAGCGACGCGTAGCGCTGGGCCTTCTGGCAATCGGAGACCACCAGCGCCTGGGCCTGTTTCAGCGCGGCCGCCGCTTCGTTCCAGGTCGCGCGATAGCTGGAGGGATCGATCTGGTAAAGGGCCTGCCCGGCCTTCACCATATCGCCTTCGGTAAACAGGCGCTTCTGGATGATGCCACCCACCTGGGGGCGTACTTCGGCGCTGAGCGAGGCGGTGGTGCGGCCGGTGAGCTGGCTGACTACCGGCACCGGCTGGCTTTGCAGGGTGACCACGCCCACTTCCGGCGTGGGTTGCTGCGGGGCAGATGTCTGCGCATTATCGCATCCGCTAAGGAGAAATAATGCTGTCGCGATGGGAGCTATGATGTATTTCATTATATTTTCTCAAGATATAAGACGTCCGCCCCGTTTATTTAAAAACGAGGGAATAGGTTGGGCGCTGAGGCATTTTCGGGTGAGCGAAAATGACAAAAAAGGAACACAGATGTTCCTGAACGTGATTGTTATTGTGTCTCCGTTGAAGCCAACCTCTTCGGTCTTCAGGAGGTGAAAAGCGCATCTCCTCTGGTCTTTTGGTGAGAATGATCATTCTCATTTTTATCCATTATACGATCCGTCGCGATAATGGAAAGGTTTTTTTGCTTACTTTTAGAACGCAAAAAATTAAGGCAAATAATCATGGAGAAAATAAGAATATTTTGTGAAAGTGGAGTGGGAAAATAACCATTCGGCATCGCGATACTGGAGATAGTTAATGACACTAATCATTACAAAAAGCATTAATCCCGACGATCAACAAGAATTGTTTGCCGGTCTGCGGCAGTATAATCAGCAGTATCTCGATGCGGCGCAGTTTGGCGATCTGGGGGTTTACTCCCGCGATGCGCAAGGGGTGATGCAGGGCGGGCTGATTGCCAAACGCAAGGGCAACTGGCTGTGCATTGAGTATCTGTGGGTTAGCGAGGCGACGCGCGGGCGCGGGTTGGGGAGCGAGCTGATGCAGGAGGCGGAACAGCAGGCGCGGGCGCTAGGCTGCAGCCATCTGCTGGTGGATACCTTTAGCTTCCAGGCGCTGCCGTTTTATCAGAAATTAGGCTATCAGCTGCAGATGTCGCTGCCCGACTTCCCCCACGCAGGCATGCAGCGCCACTATTTGTCGAAGGCGCTGTAACGATCCTGGTATCCCCGGGCGGTCAGGTACCCTACCTGTGGTTGTGCCGGATGGCGGCATAAATGCCTTATCCGGCCTACGCAGTCCTCCCGTCGTTTCGCCCCACCCAGGACCGGCAAGCGCAGCGCCGCCGGGCAGGATATCAGGCACGGCACCAGTATTCTTGCCGGGTGGCGGCTGTCGCCTTACCCGTCCTGGGGTTCGTGCGACCTGTTGTTAATTTAACCACATGCGCGACTGAAACTGCCGGTGCTGGCGGCCTCAAAATCGCTGAGACGTTCCCGGAAGGCCGGGGCAGCCCGCATGGATGCGGGCTGAGGGCCGTGTTTTGCACGGACGCTGCCTCGGCCCGACCCGAAGCCTGCAGGGATAAGTCGAAGGGACCGCGTAGCGGCGATTTTGCTGGCCGGAGCCCGGGGGTACAGGGGGCGGCGGCGACTGGCCGCCCCCTGTGCGCTCCCTGCGGCATAAGAGACATAACGCAGAAGATCAACCGGGAGCGCAATCTGCCGGGAATTAACATAGAAGTTGTAGCCCTGCTAAGCGTAGCGCGAGCAGGGAAACTCCCGGATGGCGGCGCGTGGCGCCTTATCCGGGCTACAAAAGCGTCAAAACCACGCCTTAACCTCCGACGCCGTGGCCCATTAACGCCAGCGCGTGGCTGATGATGGTCTGGCGGTTGACCGCCTGTAAACGCGGATCGCTGTGAATGCGTGAAAATGGCACCAGCACCAGGCTAATCACCGTGGTAAACAGCAGCTCCGGCGACAGCGCCGGATTGATCTTGCCCTCCAGCTGCCAGCGACGCACCGTCTCCAGCATCACCTGAAAACGCTCCTCGCCGAAGCGGGCATCCATATGCTGACGCAGGATCGGCATCTCGCCGATGATCTCCTGCATCCACAGCGGCGCAAACCAGGCGTTTTTCTCCGCCATATGCGCCAGCGTCTCGACCATCATCGTCAGCGCCAGCACCGGATCCTGCGGATGATCGACAAAAATGCGGCTGATGTGATTGCGCAGCGGCATAAAGCGCTCCTCAATCAGCTGGGTCACCAGCGCATCCCGGGAACTGAAGTAGTAATGCAGCATCGCCGGCGTCACCCCGGCCTCTTTGGCGATGGCGTTCAACGATACGCGGCCCGCCCCGTCGCGGGCAAACAGCATCAGGGCAATGTCCATCAGCTGTTCGCGATTGGCAGTATCCGGTTTTTTACCGCGCGGCCGACCCGGGCGGCGGGGGGCATCCTGATCCTTTTGTGCTGTCATGGTATGGCGATCTCTTGACCCGACTCATTCTTTCACTAAATATTAATTATGCATTTAATTAATTTCAAGCGAGCGTTGTAATGACTTCTGAAGTCGCTAACCCACCGGTGCAGTCGATACGCCTGCTGTTCAGCGCATTGCTGTTGGTGATGTTGCTCTCGGCGTTGGATCAGACCATTGTCTCCACCGCGCTGCCGACGATTGTCGGCGAACTGGGCGGGCTGGACAAGCTTTCCTGGGTGGTCACGGCCTATATTCTCAGCTCCACCATCGCGGTGCCGCTGTACGGGAAATTCGGCGATCTGTTCGGTCGCAAAATCGTGCTGCAGGTGGCGATTGGGCTGTTTCTCGTCGGCTCCGTGCTCTGCGGGCTGGCGCAGAACATGACCCAGCTGGTGCTGATGCGCGGCCTGCAGGGGCTCGGCGGCGGCGGCCTGATGGTGATCAGCATGGCGGCGGTCGCCGACGTCATCCCACCCGCCAACCGCGGCCGCTATCAGGGGCTGTTCGGCGGTGTTTTTGGCCTGGCGACGGTGATCGGCCCGCTGATCGGCGGTTTTCTGGTGCAGCACGCCTCCTGGCGCTGGATCTTCTATATCAACCTGCCGCTCGGCCTGTTCGCGCTGCTGGTGATCGGCGCAGTATTCCACAGCAGCAATAAACGCAGCCAGCATCAGATTGACTGGCTGGGGGCGATTTACCTCAGCATGGCGCTGTTGTGCATCATTCTGTTTACCTCGGAAGGGGGCAGCGTCCACGCGTGGAATGACCCGCAGCTGTGGTGCATTCTGGCCTTCGGCATCGTGGGGATCATCGGCTTTATGTACGAAGAGCGGATCGCCATCGAACCGATTATTCCGCTGGCGCTGTTCCGCAACCGCAGCTTCCTGCTGTGCAGCCTGATTGGCTTCGTCATCGGCATGTCGCTGTTCGGGTCAGTCACTTTCCTGCCGCTCTATCTGCAGGTGGTGAAGGAGGCGACGCCCACCGAGGCCGGGCTGCAGCTGATCCCCCTGATGGGCGGCCTGCTGCTGACCTCGATTATCAGCGGGCGGATTATCAGCCGTACCGGTAAATATCGCCTGTTTCCGATCCTCGGCACCCTGCTCGGCGTGACCGGCATGGTACTGCTGACCCGCATCACCATTCACTCGCCGCTATGGCAGCTGTACCTGTTTACCGGTGTGCTGGGAGCGGGTCTGGGGCTGGTGATGCAGGTGCTGGTGCTGGCGGTGCAGAACGCGATGCCAGCGCAGATGTACGGCGTCGCCACCTCCGGCGTGACCCTGTTCCGCTCGATTGGTGGCTCGATCGGCGTGGCGCTGTTTGGCGCGGTGTTCACGCACGTGCTGCAGAGCAACCTGCAACAACTGCTGCCGGAAGGCGCGGTGCTGCCGCCGGGAATGAATCCGGTGGCGGTCCAGCACCTGCCCGCGGATATCCGCCTCGACTACCTCGACGCCTTCGGCGCGGCGATCCACGCGGCGTTTCTGATGGCGGCCGGCATTATGGCGGTGGCGTTTGTCCTCTCCTGGCTGTTAAAGGAGGCACCGCTGAAGACCGCGACGCATTAAGCGGCCCCGGCGATGCGCAGCAGTGCCTGACGCAGCGCCGGCGCGGCAAAATCGATAAATTTCCGCAGCTTAAGCGGCGCCAGATCCCGCGCGGTATACAGCAAATGGACCGGCGCCGGATCCGGCTCGACGTTTTCCAGCAGCAGACGGAGCTCCCCGTGGCGCAGGCCATCCAGCGCCTGATAGTGCAGTAAGCGGGCCACCCCCACCCCCAGCCGCGCGGCATCGGCGGCGCTCTCTGGCGTGGTGACGGATAGCACCGGCGGCAGGTTAATCAGCTGGTCCTCGCGCTCAGCGGCGCGAAAGCGCCAGCCGCGATAGGGCATCGGCGATTCAATGCGGATGATCGGCAACGCCGCCAGATCGCGCGGCCGCTGCGGCTCGCCGTATTTCGCCAGCAGCGCCGGATGGGCGCAGGCCACAATCCGCATGGTGCCGAGGCGGGTGGCCACCATGCTGCTGTCCGCCAGGTCGCCAATCCGCACCGCCAGATCGACATGGTCGCTCACCAGGTCGGCATTGCGATCGCTGAGCAGCAAACGGACGCGAATTTGCGGGTAGCGGGCGATAAATTCACTGATTACCGGAAGAACGTGCTGGCGTCCAAACATCGTTGGCGCGGAGATCACCAGCTCGCCTTTTGGCTCCTGATATTCGCCCGTCGCCTGGCGTTCGGCGTTTTCCACCTCCTCAAGGATCCGCCGGGCGGCAGCGACATAATCGACCCCGGCGTCGGTGAGCGTCAGTTTGCGGGTGGTTCGCGCCAGCAGGCGCACGCCCAGCGCGCTCTCCAGTTCACCAATATGGCGGCTGACGGTGGTCAACGGCATATTCAGCGCCCGCGCCGCCGCCGACATGCTCCCCAGCTCGGTCACTTTCACCAGCAGCGCCATCGCGCTTAATCGATCCATTATTCTCCCGTTTTTCGGAAAGATGATTGCCACTTTACCCGTATTATCATTCTTCACAGTACAGTCCATGATGGCGCCAGACAACAGGAGGCGCTATGGCAGCAACCTTTCTCGATATCGCCATCACCCCGGACGTGATGGATGTGCAGCATGAAATGGGCAGCGACTCGCTGTGGCAAACGCCGCACAGTCGCCGCCAGGCCGACCGCTTCGGCGACAGCGAAGCGGGGATGATCGCCACCCGCGACAGCTTTTATCTGGCGACGGTGTCGCAGAGCGGCTGGCCCTACATTCAGCATCGCGGCGGCCCGCCGGGGTTTCTGCATCTGCTGGATGACACTACCCTGGCGATGGCCGATTTCGGCGGTAACCGCCAGTACATCACTACCGGCAATCTGCGCGGCAGCGACCGGGCCTGCCTGTTTTTGATGGATTATCCGCGCCGTGCCAGGCTGAAAATCTACGCCACCGTCGAGGTCCTGGCGGCAGAGGACCATCCGCAGCTGCTGGCGCAGGTGGCGCCGGCCAACTATCGCGCCCGCATTGAACGTCTGTTTCTTTTTCATTTGCAGGCGTTTGACTGGAACTGCCCGCAGCACATTACGCCGCGCTACAGCGCGCAGCAGGTGGCGGAGTACAGCCAGAACCTGCAGCAACGTATTCATGACCTGGAGCAGGAGAATCAGCGCCTGCAGCAGCAATTAGCCTCAAAAGGAGACTCCTGATGAATGAGCAACGTCCCCCGTTACCGCCGTTTACCCGCGACAGCGCTATCCAGAAGGTCCGCGCCGCGGAAGATGGCTGGAACAGTCGCGATGCCGAAAAAGTCGCTCTGGCCTACACCGTGGACAGCGAATGGCGCAACCGCAGCGAATTTGTCCACGGCAGGGGGCAAATTGTGGAGTTCCTGCAGCGAAAATGGCGCAAGGAGCAGCAATACCGGCTGATTAAGGAGCTGTGGGCATGGCAGGAGAATCGCATTGCCGTGCGCTTCGCCTATGAGTGGTGCGACGACAGCGGCAACTGGTTTCGCTCGTATGGCAATGAGAACTGGGAGTTTGATAAGCACGGACTGATGCAGACGCGCTACGCCTGCATCAACGACCTGCCAATTAGCGAAAGCGAGCGCCTGTTCCACTGGCCCCAGGGGCGCCGCCCGGACGATCATCCGGGGCTCAGCGATCTGGGGCTGTAAAACCGGCGCGGCGCAACGGATTAATCGGCTTTCGGGAAGTCGACCACCGTGTCGTTAACCCGGTTCACCATGTTGGTGAACAGGATGGCGCTGATGGCGCTGATAATCTCAATCACCTGCTGGTCGCTAAAACCGGCGTTGCGCAGCGCGGCGACGTCGGCTTCCGGCAGCGTACCGGTGGTGGTCACCAGGGTCTGCGCGAATTTCACCAGCGCATCAAGCTGCGCCTCTTCCGCATACTCCCCGCGGCGCAGGGCGTGGATTTGTTCGCTGCTGAAGCCGGCTTTTTTCGCCATCAGGGTATGCGCGGCCAGACAGTAGTCACAGCCGGTGGCTTCGCTGACCGACAGGTTAATCGCTTCCAGCTGTTGGGCGCTGAGGCTGCCTTTATGGAGCATCGCATTGTGCGCCAGCGCCTGCTGCAGCGCCGCCGGCGAGTGGCCGCCGATGGTGAGATAGGCGTTCGGCACTTTGCCCATCGCTTTTTTGATCCCGGCGAAAATATCGGCGGCTTTGCCGGTGGCGTCTTGTTCACGGATATCTGCTAAACGGCTCATGGTTAACTCCTGTTGTTATCGAGGGTGTGTTGGCAATGGGGTCATCTTAGGCGCTTGCCGCATGCTAGACTGGCGGTCTTCGTCTCACCTTTTTGTCTTATCGTCTCAGGAGAAGCATGGACAGTCTCAGTCATCTGCTGGCGCTGCTGGCGCCGCGCTGCGAAGTGAACCTGCACTGTCGCTTCGGCGGCCGCTGGCAGGCCGGGCACCAGCAAATGCGCAGCGGCGTGGTGCCCTGGCACGTGGTGCTGCGCGGCGAGGGGCGGCTCAACGTCGGCGGCCAGACTCATCACCTGCGCGCGGGAGATGTGGTCCTCCTGCCGTACGGTTCGCCGCATCTGATGGAGAGCCTGGTGGAGTGGGGCCAGGTGCTGCCGGTAGCGCACCGGTTTAACGGCACGGTGACGGAAATGCGCGTCGGCCCGGCGGAGGGGGCGCTGGAGATGCTGTGCGGCGAATTCTATTTTGGTCCGCACGTCAGCTGGCTGTTCAGTGAAGCATCGACGCTGATCCATCTCCATACCGATGCGCGTGAAGACTGCCAGGAGCTGGACGCGCTGCTTAATATACTGGTGCGCGAGAGCCTGGCGCAGCGTCCCGGCGGCAGCGCTATCGTGCGCAGCCTCGGCGATACGCTGCTGGTGCTCCTGCTGCGCATGCTGCTTGGTGAGCAACAGCCGCCCGGTGGACTGCTGCGTCTGATGAGCGATGAACGCCTGATGCCGGCGGTGCTGGCGGTGATGGCGACCCCGGAGCAGCCGTGGACGCTGGAAACCATGGCCGCCCGTGCCTTTCTTTCGCGGGCCACCTTTGCCCGTCATTTTGCCCGCGTTTATCACCTGACGCCGCAGGCGTGGCTGTCGCAGCTGCGAATGGCGCTGGCCGCCCGGCTGCTGCGCCTGGAGCGTCAGACCAACCTCGAGGTCATTGCCGAACGCTGCGGCTTTCAGTCGCTGGCGTCCTTCTCGAAGCGCTTCAAAATGCGCTATGGCGTGACGCCGGGCGAGTGGCGACGGGGCTAGCGCCTCGCGTTTCGCGAAGATGATTTTATTTCCAGTTGCGTGGTTTGCTGTTTATTACCCGACCCGAAAGTCGCTATAGTTTTGCACGAAAAAAACAATGACAGTCAGGACAGACAGGGTGAAGAGGATGAGATTACGTTTACGGGCCGCCGCCGCAGTGATGCTGGCGGGTCTGGCGCTGGTCGGCTGCGACCAAAAGGGTAATGAAGCGAAGCACATTAAGGTCGGCGTGATTAACGGCGCCGAGCAGGATGTGGCGGAAGTGGCGAAGAAGGTGGCCAAAGAGAAGTACGGTCTGGACGTCGAACTGGTGGGATTCAGCGGCTCGCTGCTGCCTAACGAATCGACCAACGCCGGCGATCTGGACGCCAACGTCTTCCAGCATCGGCCTTTCCTTGAGCAGGACAATAAAGCGCATAACTATCATCTGGTGGCGATCGGCAATACCTTCGTCTTCCCGATGGCCGGCTATTCGCGCAAGATCAAGTCAGTCGCCGAACTGCAAGACGGCGCGACGA
Organism: Klebsiella variicola; assembly: GCF_000828055.2. Classification (NCBI taxonomy): domain Bacteria; kingdom Pseudomonadati; phylum Pseudomonadota; class Gammaproteobacteria; order Enterobacterales; family Enterobacteriaceae; genus Klebsiella; species Klebsiella variicola. Next base: position 69,927 of record NZ_CP010523.2, read on the forward strand.
TCGCCATCCCCAACGACCCGACCAATCTCGGGCGGGCGCTGCTGCTGCTGCAAAAAGAGAAGTTGATTACCCTCAAAGCCGGGACCGGCCTGCTGCCGACGGCGGTGGATATCACCGACAACCCGCGTAACCTGAAAATTATGGAGCTGGAAGGGGCGCAACTGCCGCGCGTACTCGACGATCCCAAAGTCGATGTGGCCATCATCAGCACCACCTACCTGCAGCAAACCGGGCTGTCGCCGGTTCGTGACGGCATCTTTATCGAAGATAAAAACTCGCCCTACGTGAACATCATCGTGACCCGGGAAGACAATAAAGACGCGGAAAACGTGAAGGAGTTTATGCAGTCGTACCAGTCGCCGGAGGTGGCGAAGGCGGCAGAGACTATCTTCAACGGCGGCGCGGTGCCGGGCTGGTAAGCCTACACACAGGGAGAGGCGCGTATGGTACGCCAACGGCAGGCTGACCTGCTGCTGATTGCCGCGACGGTGATTGCCGCCTGCGGCTGGATTTTTTCCCGCGAGGCGATCGCCGGCATGCCGGTATTCGCGTTCCTTGGGCTGCGCTTTTTCTTCGCCGCGCTGCTTCTGCTGCCGTTCTGCCGCGGTTTTCGCCCGCAAAAGCAGCACTGGCCCAAACTCATCATCAGCGGACTCTGGTTTGCGCTCAACCTCTGCCTGTGGATCTATTCGGTCTCCACGACGGCGTCGCTCGGCGAAGGGGCGTTTATCATGAGCCTGTCGATGATGTTCGTCCCGCTAACCGCGTGGGTGATGATGAAGGTGCGCCCGCCTCGCGCCTGGTGGGAGTGCCTGCCGATCGCGGTGGTAGGCCTGGGGCTGCTCAGTCTGCATATGCCGATAGCCTTCCACCCCAGCCAGGGCTGGTTTTTGCTGACGGCGCTGGTGCAGTCGATCTGGTTCTGTTACACCAGCCGCTGCGCGCGTGAAGTACCGCTGATCCCCCTGACCACCGTGCAGCTGGCGATCACCGGTATCGTCGGGTTGACCATCTCCGCTGCCGTTGAACGCTGGGACCAGCCGATGACCCTGCCGACTCTCGGCTGGCTGGTGGCCAGCATTGTCATCGCCACCAGCCTGCGCTTCGGTCTGCAGATGAAGGGGCAGAAGTACGCGGCGGTGGCCAGCGCCGCGATCATCATGGTGCTCGAACCGCTGCTGACGGTCATTGCCGCCGCGCTGTGGTACGGCGAACAGCTGCCGTTACAGAAGATTATCGGCGGCGTGCTGATCCTGGTGGCCCAGCTGTGGTTCCGCTGGCGGATGCTTAAGCCGTAAGCGGGCCGCTTCGCCGCTGCGCCATCAGCTGCAGCAGCGGCACCAGCGACAGCCCGTCCGGCATCTCGCCGCGGGCGATCAGCTGGTTTATCTCGTCGAAGGTAAACCAGCCGGTCTCCATCACCTCATCCTGATCTGCATCCATCCCCACCCAGCGTAAACCGGTGGCCAGCCAGGTGATAAACAGCTGATCGCTGCTGCCGTAGGAGGGGTTGAAGCGAATGATCTCCTCGACGCGTTGCGCCTGCCAGCCGGTCTCTTCCCGCAGCTCGCGCAGCGCGGCGACCGCCGGATCTTCCCCTTCATCGACGCCGCCAGAGGGAATGGCCCACACCACCTGATCGATCAGATAGCGGTAGTGGCGAATCAGCAGTACTTTCTCATCCTGGATAGCCACGATCCCCACCGCCGGGCGCGGGTAATGAATGGAATAAAAGTCGCGGCGCTCGCCGGAGGCGACATCAATCCCCACCTTACGCATGCTGAACCACGGCGTCTCGGCGATGACCTGCGGGTCGTGCATATCGGCGGCGGTCAGTTTCTTTTTCATCCTGCCACTCCTGTCAAAAATTGAGCCTTAAGAACAACATAGCCGGAGGCGGATGGCAACCGCCGCAGGTTGGCCCGATTCCATCGATCATTGCCCAAATGCCCCTGTTGAGCCAAGTGCGGACTCAGTACGATGTTCGTCAGATGACCCCACTGAGGAACACCAACATGAACATCACCCACATCCGTAATGCGACCCAGAGGATTGACTACGCCGGGAAAAGATTTCTCATCGACCCGATGCTGGCTGACAAGGGCGCCTGGCCAGGTTTTCCTGGCACTGCGCGCAGCGAGCTGCGCAATCCGCTGGTCGAGCTACCGTTTTCCCGCGATAAAATTATCGATGTTGATGCGGTGATCGTCACCCATACCCATGACGATCACTGGGACGCGGCGGCGATCGCCGCGATCCCGAAAACCCTACCGGTGTTCGTCCAGCATGAGGCCGACGCCGCGCTGCTGCGCAGCCAGGGATTTCAGGATCTGCGCCTGCTGTCGGCAGACAGCGAATTTGCCGGCGTGCGCCTGCAGAAAACCACCTCCGGCCAACACGGCAGCGACCGGACCTACGCGGTGCCGGCGATGGCTGAGCGCCTGGGAGAAGCCTGCGGCGTGGTGTTTCGCCATCCGCAGGAGAAGACGCTGTGGCTGATGGGGGATACTATCTGGCGTGATGACATTGCAGCCGACCTGCTGAAGCTGCGCCCGGACGTGGTGGTGTTGAACGCCGGCTACGCCCACGTCATCGGCTTTGGCCCGATAATCATGGGCAAGGAAGATCTTCTTAACGTGCACTTCGCCCTGCCGGAAGCGAAAATCATGGCTATCCACCTCGAGGCGGTCAACCACTGTCTGGTGAGCCGGGAAGAGATGCGCCAGTATGCGCTGGATAATCAGATTGCCGATGTGGTGAGTATCCCGCAGGATGGGGAAACCGTGGTTTATTAACATGCGCAAGGGGAAAGGACGATGAAACTCACCGACGTGGCGATTGTCGCTGTAGAGGGCTTTAGCCCGTTTCACTACGCCGTCCCCTGCATGCTGTTTGGCGATTCGGTCTCTGAAATCAAACGCTTTAATCTGCACATTTGCGCCGAGCGGCCGGGGCTGCTGCGCGCCCGCGATGGTTTTGCGCTGTACGCCACCGGCGATTTCGCCGCGCTGGAACAGGCGGATATCGTGGTGGTGCCTTACTGGGGCGAGGTCGATCGGCGTCCGCCGCAGGCGCTGCTTGATAGCCTGGTGCGGGCGCGGGATAACGGCGCGGAGATTGTCGGCCTGTGTCTCGGCGCGTTTGTCCTCGGCTACGCCGGGCTGCTGGACGGCAGGCGAGCGGCGACCCACTGGGAGTTCGAGCAGGATTTCCAGCGCCGGTTTCCGCAGGTGCAACTGGATATCAATGCCCTGTATGTCGATGACCAGCGAGTGATCACCTCGGCGGGCACCGCAGCGGCGCTGGACTGCTGCCTCTACCTCATCCGCCAGCGTTTCGGCAGCCTCGCGGCCAACCAGATCGCCCGGCGGATGATTGTTTCGCCGCACCGCGAAGGCGGCCAGGCGCAGTTTATCGCCCAGCCGGTGCCGAAAAACACCCGCGATGCGCGGATTAACTGCCTGCTGGATTATCTCCAGCAGCATATTGCCGAGCCGCACAGTCTCGATTCGCTGGCCCGGGTGGTGGCGATGAGCCGCCGTACCCTGACCCGCCACTTCGCCCGGGCGACCGGGATGAGTATTACCGACTGGCTGACCGCGGAACGTCTGCGCCGCAGCCAGACTCTGCTTGAGGCGGGCGATCTGCCGGTCGAGCAGGTGGCGGAGGCGGTGGGTTATCTTTCAGCGGTCACCTGGCGCCAGCAGTTTAAAGCGCGCTTTGGCGTCAGCCCGGCGGAGTGGCGGCGCACCTTTCGCCGCGGCGCTTAGCCGGCGAGGGTCGCACTGTCGATTACGAAGCGGTATTTCACGTCACCCTTGACCATTCTTTCCCAGGCTTCGTTGATCTCATCGCCGCGGATCAGCTCGATATCGGCGACGATGCCGTGTTCGGCGCAGAAGTCGAGCATCTCCTGGGTTTCCGGGATACCGCCGATCATCGAGCCGGCAATTGACCGGCGGCGGAAGATCAGATTGAACACTTCCGGCGACGGATGCGGCGTGGCCGGAGCGCCTACGAGGGTCATGGTGCCATCGCGTTTCAGCAGCGTGGTGAAGGCATCGAGATTGTGCGGCGCCGCCACGGTGTTGAGGATAAAATCGAAGCTTTTGACGTGGGCCGCCATTTCGTCGTCGTTGCGCGACACCACCACGTCATCGGCGCCCAGCGCTCTGGCCGCATTACGCTTGGATTCGGAGGTGGTAAAGGCCACCACGTGGGCCCCCATGGCGTGGGCCAACTTGATCCCCATATGCCCGAGGCCGCCGATGCCGACCACGCCGACTTTTTTACCCGGCCCGACGTGCCAGTGGCGCAGCGGCGAGTATGTCGTGATCCCGGCGCACAGCAGCGGCGCGACGGCGGCCAGCTGCGCTTCGGGATGGGTTATCCGCAGCACGTAGTGTTCTTTGACCACGATCTGCTGGGAATAGCCGCCCAGAGTGTGGCCCGGCGCGTCCTGGGTCGGGCCGTTATAGGTCAGCACCATGTGGTCGCAGTAGTTTTCCAGCCCCTCAGCGCACTCTTCGCACTGTTGGCAGCTATCGACCATGCAGCCGACGCCCACCAGATCGCCGACGGCGTAGCGCGAGACGGCGTTGCCGACCGCGGTCACCCGACCCACAATTTCATGCCCCGGCACGCAGGGATAGAGCGTTCCCGCCCATTCCGAACGCGCCTGGTGGAGATCGGAGTGGCAGACGCCGCAGTAAGCGATGGCGATCTGTACATCCTGTGGCCCCGGCTCGCGGCGGGTGATGGCCATTGATTCCAGCGGCTGGCTGGCGGAGTAGGTACCAATAGCGTTGATCAGCATAGCGAAACCTCTTCTTGATGAATGGACTCAATAGAACGGGAGGGGAAAGCGGGTGGTCAGTGGCATCGATAAGCGTAGCCTGGACTGGCCGAGATGCGAGGGGGAAAGCGGTTGAGAAACCCTCAGGCGCGGCGTTAGCCAGCGCAGTAAATAATAAGGTGGCCTTATCTTTATCGCCGCTAAGCCTTATAGGTATTTACGGCAAATAGTATTATTTATTCCTGTAGAATAAAGATAAATAGTTATTGCAGATAATGATGCTTACACTCTTTTTATCCCCGTAACGTCTTGTCTTTTATTCGTTATTTCACCTGTTGATACTATGATTCTCAACGAATCACTTTTTCAACCTGACCGATGGCATAAAACCATGTCGATACCTGCAGCCAGCCTCTCTACCGACCAGGCGTTACCGTCTTTTTATTACGGAAGACAGACAAAGCCGTTATTCGCGGTGGAATCCCTGTTATCAGCGTTCCTGCCCGCCAGCTCACCCTTTGCGCTGCCGCGATCGACCTATTATCGTTTTCCGCCGACCCAGGCTGAATCCGGATTAATTCTGCTCGAAGAGGGGATTGCCTCGCTATGCCATGCGGAAAACAACATGGTGATATCAACGATATTTTCCCCTTCGCTATTGGGATTAATCGATGGTTACGGCGTCTTTAACGGTATTCCGGAAAAACACCACTGCTCTCTGTTTGCTGAGACAGATTTGCGCGGACACTGGATAGCGCATCAGGCCGCGGTCGAGATCCTCAATGCGCAAAACTTGTGGCAGGAGATGGCCCATGTTCTGGCGCAGCGGCTGATGGTGTTGAGCATGCGTTCGCAGGAGATGATGGGGGTGGATTCTTACCTGATGGTGCGAACCCTGCTAACAGAGCTGGCGGACTATCCGGAGGCATATCGTCGCCAAATCAACGTCCTGAGCTTTATTCAGCGCCGTACCAACTTGTCGCGTAGCCGCATTATGTCGATTCTGTCGGAGCTGCGTAAAGGTGATTATATTACGATCCATCGCGGTGTGCTGAGGACCATTGCTCACCCGCTTCCCGCCCACTTTTAAGCCCGTGCGGCGGAGGGGCGTGATTTTCCCACCCCTCGTGAATCGAACCTGCTAAGGCTCAATCGCCGTCAGGTAGTCCAGCCGCAGCGGCTCAGCCAGCAGGGACTCCATTTGCGTCATAAACGCCTGAAAATAGGGCATCGCGACATGCGCATCGAGGGCGTCCTGTCCCTGCCACGCCTCGCGCATGTAGAAGGTGTCCGGCGCGTCGCGCAGCTGAAACAGGGCGTAGTCGAGATTGCCCGGCACCTGTCTTGTCGGCAGGAGCAGCGCCTGCAGGGCCTGGCGCAGGGCGTCCGTCTGGCCCGGTTTCGCCTTGAGCACGGCGATAAGCGATATCATCTTAAAACCCCTCGAGCACAATCTTGCCGACGGCACGCCCGGTTTCCAGCTGGCGATGCGCTTTCTGCAGATTGGCGGCGGTGATGGCGCCGTAGTGTTCGCCGAGGGTGGTTTTGATCGTGTGGCTGTCGATCAGCGCCGCCACGCGGGTGAGCAACTGATGCTGGGCGATCATATCATCCGTCTCAAACATTGAACGGGTGAACATAAATTCCCAGTGCAGGGACAGGCTTTTCGCTTTCAGCGGCACCACGTCGAGGGTCTCCGGGTCATCAATCAGCGCCAGCTTGCCCTGCGGGGCGAGGGCGTCGATCAGCGCGTTGAAGTGCTGCTCGGTGTTGGTCAGGCTGGCGACATGGGTCACCGCGCTGATGCCAATGCGCGCCAGCTCGTTGGCGAGCGGCTTGCTGTGATCGATCACATGGTGCGCGCCCGCCTCGCGGACCCACTGCTGGCTCTCCGGACGCGAGGCGGTGCCGATCACCGTCATGGCGGTCAGTTTGCTGGCCAACTGGGTCAGGATTGACCCCACGCCGCCCGCCGCGCCGACGATCAGCAGCGTGTCGCCCGCATTGCCGCCTTCCTTAACGCCGAGACGGTGAAACAGCAGCTCCCAGGCGGTGATCGCCGTCAACGGCAGCGCGGCGGCAGCGGCGTTATCGAGGGTGCGCGGTTTGTGCGCCACCAGGCGCTCGTCCACCAGCTGATATTCACTGTTGCTGCCGGCCCGGCCCAGCGCGCCGGCGTACCAGACCTCATCACCCGGGGCGAACAACGTCACCTCCTCACCGACGGACTGCACCACGCCAACGGCGTCCCAGCCCAGCACCCGCGGTGTGTCGCCCTGGAAGCCGGCGCGCACTTTGGTGTCTACCGGATTGACCGAGATGGCTTTCACGGCGACCAGCAGGTCACGCCCGTGGGCGGTGGGGACCGGCAGGTCGATCTCAGTTAAAGAAGGGATGTTGTTGCCGTCAGCGGCGGCTTGAGTAATGGCGATAGCTTTCATAACTGCTCCGGTCTGTGATTCGGGTGAATGAAAAGATGACGCGATAGTAGACCGCTGCCGGGAGGGGAAAAACGGGCTAACGGCAATAACAGTTATATGCAGAAAGTGAAAATCAGCCCACCTGATAGAAATCGAGCATTACCCCATCCTGGGTCCGGCCACCGGCGCAGATAAACAGCGAGGTGGTTAGCCAGCTGAGCGCGGGGGTATCCACCTCAAAGGTGGGCACGGTGCGAAAATAGATGGCTTCTGGCGGAATATCGCTAAAAAAGCGCATATCGTCGGCGAATAGCTGGTCATGATACTGGGCCGGCACCCGGCGGATGCCATTGTTTTCCACATAGACGGTCCCTTCCGCCACCTGCAGGGCATAGCGGGCGGACAGCCTGCAGGTGCCGTTGGGTTCGATTATCTGGCTGTCGACGCCGCCGGGCAGCACGTGGCCGCGAAGCTGACCGCAGACGCTGCCGCCGATAATCGGGATCAGCTGGCGCTTACCGGTCTGCGGGCTGCGGGAGACAATTATCGGTTTATCAACCTGGATGGTAATGGAAAAACAGTGTCTGAGTTCGGGGGTCATTATGGCTCTCCTGTTTCGGTTGGCAACGGCACGCGGCCACCGCGCCAGTGTAACGGGTTTGCGAGAGACAAAATAACGCAGGGTTTGGATGAAAATGATTGGCTGGGATGATGAGTTTGGGGGTGCTCAGGTTGGTATGGCGTGGCTTTGGGGGAGCAGAGGCAAACTGGCGGAAGATCACAGGAGTGGTTTTTGATGTGTAATTTATTGTATTTATTGATCATTATTGATTGGTGATTTATTTTTAATACGTATCTCTATACATATTTGCTTGACTGACAAGCTATCTATAGATAAAGCACCAGTGACCGAACTCATCTAAAAGACTTTTTTTGGAAAAAACTGTTCACACTGTTCACTACGCATTTATGTCTAGTATTCATATGTTTATGTGGTTAATAGTTGGTGAACACTTTACTGTTCACCTTCACAGGCTATAGGTACAAGCGCTATAGTCTGCTGTGAGCGAAAGCGGTAATTATCATATTTATTAGTTTATCTATCTACGACAGATGAGCCTTCGTGATCGAGATGCTAAGTTGCAGAAGATACCATGAGTTTCAACTTGCATTTATCACAAAATATTGGGATAGTTACTTTACTGTTCGAGTGCCAGTTTTGTTTAAAAGTGTTGCTTTCAATAATCTGTTTTCATTATATATTTTCACTTTATCGATAATATATTCTTAAACGATCCTCGACCAAAAGACTAAACATATATCGACAAGGCATATTATGTCAGAAATCATCTCAACCTCTGCGGTTACAGTAGCATTGATATCTACAGGCACCACTATTGCTTTATTTATAGTTAAAGGAATTTGTACACCTTTTTGGAATAAATACTTTCTCAAATACAAGATTAAAGTTGAGCACGACTATGAGCAAAAAAAGAAAATAAAAGAAGCAATTTCTAAGCATAAAATGCCCTTGCTTGACTCTGCTGAATCACTGAACCACAGATTATGGAACTTCTCAGGTAATTGTATAAAAGGGTGGCACAACTTTAGCGATACTGATATTCTAAATGACAAATATTATCTACAATCTTTCTGCTATCGCTTTTTAGCTTTTTATGCATGGTGTATCAAGTTCGAAAGAGAATTAATATATCTTGATGTTACCTTATCAGAAAAAAACGATTTATTTTTTGTTAAGTATATAAAAACGATGCAGAATGTATTCTGTGATGCGTCAATGTTGAACGGCACAGGTTATGACAATGAACAGGCAACTGATCATTTTTTCAAGGATGAACTTATTAGCATGGTTGAGAATATGTATTCTGAGACAGGTGTTATTACCTTTCTGGAATTTAAGGAAAATAAAAACATGAATTATGAAGGGGTTCGCATTTACATTTCTAAAATAATGAATGACAAATCATGTAATAAATGGCAGTTAGTCAACTGCTTTCATTACATCTTAATGGCTTTTTTGTCAAAGTATGGATATGACTATCAAAAAACCGGATTATTCAAACTATTTAAACTACATCGTGCTGAGCCAAAAAATAAACTGATAAATAACTTCAAGTTATTAGTTTCTAATGCAAAATTAAATAAGTGCAATGAGATAAAAAAAACGATAGCCATTCTAGAATGTAAATCCATCAGAGCAAATGTATGTAGCATATTGAAACTAATAAAATAAGAAAGTATTATCGCTCAACTGAGAACGTATGCCCTGTAATTATTGAAGTCAAAGTATGCACCACTGAATTATTCGTAAGGATAATGACTACATGAGCTATCTCATCTATTTAGACCAGAATACATTAAGCAATTTACGCCAACGAAAAATTGACGAAATGAAACTTGATGAGTACATAAAGATAAAAGCCGCTTTAAAATCATCCGAAATTATTACTGTTTATTCTTACGTAACACTTCAAGAAATATCTCAAATAAAAAATGATGAGTATAAAAAAGAACATATTGAACTATTGGCTGAACTCGATGCAGCATACATCGAACCAAAATCTAACCAATTAACCGATATTGTTCCTGAAAAAATCTGGAAATCTTTTTTGCAAATTCAAAAAGAAAATTCCGAGTTGGGTATTGATTCAATAATTACTTCTGCAGAATTATTTTCGAGGAAAATATCAGGAATTAATGTGAGCGAAAGCTTTGATGATATAAATAATCAAGTCAATGAAAGCTTAAATAATATGTTTGAGTGTGCCGGGAAACAATTAGACTCTATTGATGTGTTGACTTTGCCAAATGAACTACAACAAACAATTATTGATTTGCATAGTAATTTCAAGAAGTTACTAGCAAACTCTTTACAGATTACACCCCCACTTGTTGCTTGTAATCAGCAGTTAGGTCCGATCCCTTTCCGCCAACTGCCCAAGATCAAAAGCTTAGATATTCTAAATGCAGATGTAAAAGATGTTGTTAATCTTATAGAGACTGCATTCCAAACTGAAAATAGCACCTTTAATCTAAATGATTATTTTGAGAAAACGCCACAGTCTGATAGTGCACGTGCTTATTGTTTAATGAATTGGGCCGGATATTACTCTGATGATTTTACTAAGGTCACAGAGAAAAAGGACCGTTTTAAATCTTCGCATAACGACATGCAACATGTCGTTGCAGCCATTGGAGCAAACTTCTTAATTTCAGACGACGCAAGATTTTGCAGAAAAGCACAAGCATGTTATGCGTACATTGGAATATCTACAATAGTGTGTAGCGCAAAATATTTCATTGAAAATTATTGCAGATTTGATTGACGTTAGGTCATAAAAACACGTTCTACTATTACGTTGTCAGACTGAAGCAACTGCAACTTAGAGTGAGAACAGTCAAGAACCCTCGTTGGTGGTAATCGCGGACCGGCAACTTTTGACAACCCACTCTCATTATAAACTGACTGATCTGTTCTTGGTCGATTAACACATTGTGATGTCAGCAAGGTTCGCTCCTGGTACTGAACGGTCTGATAACTTTTGAGGGTAAAAAGTTTTTCCTGGGAAAACTGTTTGCTCGGTATTTTTATTGTTTATTTTCATGATGTTATGTGGTTAATACTCGGTGAACAGTGAACACTTTACTGTTCACTCTGCCCGGTGTGCAGGTAAAAAAAGACCGGCAATGCCGGTCCGGGTAGGTTATGTTGCGGTGGGTTCATCGCACTTCGGCAGCCAGTCGGCGTTTCTTTCCTCCCTGAGGGCGAGATTGGTTTGCATACCCTGATTTGTGCGGCGTTTCTCATAATTCAGACCGTACTCTTTCAGCATGGCTGAGAGCCCCTTGCCGAACATGGTCAGGCTGAGCGCATTCCTGTAGCCGTGGGCCTCCATATACACCAGATAGGCGTGATACAGATACAGACGCGGCTGGCGCGGGATAATGTTCGCGTTCCCCATATACATCCCGTCGGGCTCCGGCAGTGCCTCCAGATAGCCGCAACAATCAAATGTCGGGTCAGCGTCGCGCTTGATGCTCAGCGCCTCGTCGGAGTTCTGCTGCGACTGGAGCAGGGCGCGGGCACTCATCGGGTTGCTGAACTGCTGCATTAACTGGCGCACAATCACGGCCAGCTCGCGGGCGATTTTATCCCTGAGCTGCGGGTCGCGCTCCTCCGGGGCTATCTGCTCCGGGAAGTGGATGATTACCCGTCGGCGTGACACGCCGCCGCTGCGGTCGGTGAAGCGCATCGGGTTATTGTTGACCGCCAGAATCACCGCCGGAATATGCGTCGAGTAGGGATTCTGGTATTTCGGGTCAACGGAGACCGCATCGCCACCGGTGATGGCCTTGAGTCCGGCACCGTCACCGCTCCATTTCTCCTGGTCAGGCAGACGAATAAGCGAGAAGCCAATCAGGGAGGCACGCTTGCGGGGGTCTTCCAGCGTGTCGATATCGGCTGACGTCGCGTTATCCTCTCCGGCCAGCATCGTGGCAATTTCGGCGAGAATACTTTTCCCGCTGCCGCCCGGCCCGGTCACTTCGAGAAAGAGCTGCCTGTCGTAGCGGTTCGCCAGCACCATAAACAGCGCGGCCAGGATCACGTCGCGTTTTGTCGGGTTGCCACTGGCCGCCCGGTCGAGTCAGCGCCAGAAGTTAGGCGCATGGGTTTCCAGCGTTTCCCTGTAAGCACACCCGTTTTAGTTCCACGCATTTTTTGAGATTTCCGGGGTTTCAGCCATCAGTCGGTACTCTTCCGGTGTCAGGTTATTCAGGGATTCGTGGGGGCGCTCGCCGTTATATTCAGCCAGCCAGCGCTCTGTAATTTCCCGTGCTTCATTCAGTGTTCTGAACAGATAAAAATCCAGTATTTCTGTTCTGTATGTCCGGTTGAACCGTTCGATAAAGGCATTCTGCGTTGGCTTGCCGGGCCTGATAAACTCCAGCATCACACCATGCTCTTTTCAATGCGCGGCACTCGAGACTCAGGTCCGCAAACATCTGTTTCAATCGGCGGTTTTCATCTTCGAGGTCCTTCATCTTTTTGATATCAGAGGCATCCATACCGCCGAACTTCGCTTTCCAGTTGTAGTACGAGGCCTCAGAAATCCCGGCTTCGCGGCACACATCTTTGACGGTGCGTCCGGCTTCGACGGACTTCAGAACGGCAATGATCTGGTGTTCGGTGAATCGGGCTTTGCGCATGGCGATCTCCTCCAGGAGCATAATCAGTTATGCAGGAAGATCTCTAAATGTGAATGGTCCGCTTTACCGGGATGCTTACAAAAGCACTGCGCGCCAGCGGTAAAGTATTTATTTAATGATATTTAATTTGACTGCCTGAGCGCGTCGCTGCGCTGCGCGGGTTCGCGGGAGTGTCGGTGGATGGTGCGTTGCTGTTCGAGGGCGTGGCGAGCCTCTGAGGCTGTCAGGTGAGGGATAAGAAAGCACAACACAGCGGATGAGGGAAATCAGTTATTTCGACGTTGATATTGTTGCCTCTTAAAGCACTTATCTCCTGTCCATGCATTCATCTGATGCATTCAGGCCTGTTGCAGCTTGAGCCACGCCATGCGCTTACATGAAAACAGACTCACGAAGCGTGCAGACGAGGAGGGAAAAACATTGCGTGCTGGTCATACATCTACTAACTTTGGGTTAAATTAAGTCACAGGGTCAATGAAAGCATTGTGAGACACAGATACACTATGATTACTGCAATTGTGAGTTAATCAATCGGGATTAGCATTATTTTTTTTTGTGTAATATAAAATCTCGGTAAATTTACTCTGAAAGTACGTGAAGAAAATAATTATAACTCTATTCTTAGGAGGGCATATTGTGTTGATTCCTGATGATTTGGACGAGGACGTTTATCCAGATTGTTGCTGGAGCTATATAGGTAAAAAGGATTATTTGAAACCTAATACATACTTACAAGATGCGATTGATGATTTGAATTCAGGAAGTGAGCGCCGAAATCTGAATAATGCCGTGCGAAATGCAAAATCGGCATTGCATATGAGAGTGGATATTCTTTGTCGAGCTTTTTGTGGTGATGACTACTTCCAGAAAAATCTAAAGAACTTTCCAAAAAAGATGGATTTCCTAGAAGGAATTGGAATAGTCAGACCTAGAATAATAGATAAAATAAATAAAATAAGAAATGAAATTGAGCACGAGTATCGAGATGCAACTCTTGAGGAAGCAGAAGATTTCATAGATATAGTTTTATTGTTTATGGAGGCAACTAGATATCTAAATTCAAGGTTTCCATGTGAAGCTGACTTCTATGTTTTGGCAGTTTCTAATGAAGTTTATTTAAGGAAGATAGTATGTAATTGGGAAGGTGGGGAATTAATCTTTTACTATTCAAAGCAAGAGTCACACCGACTTGATAACGTGGAAACTTACTCAATAAAAGTAGGTGATTATAGATATGCTCTGTGGGTAAAATTCATTCTAGATCATTGCGATTGATATGCTATTTATCCAAATTCACTAAATGAAATATTTTAGACCGAGCTAAAAGTAGCCTCGGTCTAAGTATTGTCAATTTGCCAACGTAGCAACTGAGCGAGCTAACTCGCTAAAATTATTTTTGAACTCTTCTCTGTTTTCTTTCATTGTATCCAGTATTACTCCATTTTGCTCTATTTGCGCATCTGATAGGGCAAATACCGGGGTGCTATGTTTTTGAGATTGAGCAATTAGTGAGTTAAAATCTGAAATATTCGCCAAATTAAAAGGCTCTTTTGTCGGACAGGCATTTTCAAAATCAGCAACTGAAATTGACATGTTGATAGGATTTAAAGCTGGTATTAATGTATTAGTGACTTCATCTTTGATGATATCAATCCATCTTTGAAAAGATTTTACTGGTAAATTGTTCCTTGGACGATACTTCTGAGATATAAACCCGATGAATTTCGGAGGTTCAATAGGGAATGGATATAGTATTTTGCTATCTCTAAAACTATTTATCTCGCTGTTCCATCTGGGAAGAACTTGCGCGAGTGACTTTATTGCCTGAGCACAGAAGAAATCTGGAGATGTAGGAACTATAAAATAGTCACTGCACATTAAGAGACATTCATTCAATGCACCAACGCTGGGGCTCATGTCAACAAGGACATAATCAAATTCATGTTTCCGTGCTGTCTCACGCAAAAAAGCCCCTATACTGCCGGGGATATTTCTAATTGCGGGGATAGCAGCGCTGGTTGTTAGCGCAACTCCAATCTGCGTTTCAATTTCTGATAAATAGATGCTACCACACAATAAACTTAAATTTGGATTTGTTGTGTCTAATGGGTCGGATGGTATAACTTTTCCTAAAGAACCATCTACAACAGGTTTGATGCAACTATAAATATCACAGTTCGGATTGTTTTTATAGATTTTATCAAAGTCATCAGTGGTCGAATAGCCCAACGCTAAGGCTGTCAAATTACATTGTGGATCAGCATCAACTATTAAAACTTTATAGCCGAGATTAGCTAGCATCCACCCCATGTTAAAAGTCGTAGTTGTCTTGCTAACACCACCTTTATGATTAAATAAAGATATTATTTTCATTCTAATTCCTTAATGGAAATTATTACTTTAAAAGATAGCTGCTATACCACTGAAGCATTTCCCTTCTTCTTTCAAGGTATTGAGCATGGTTATATGTTCCTCGAATACTATTTTTATCCACATGCGCGAGTTGCATTTCAATCCATGCACTATCAAATCCCTGTTCATGTAGTATAGTCGACATTGTGTGTCTAAATCCGTGACCTGTTGCACGTCCTTTATAACCAAGTCGCTCAATGACTTGTGTCACACTTTCTTTGCAAATTGGCTTACTGCGGTTATTCCTGCCGATAAAAATGTAAGTATAATTACTGGTAATAGGCTTTAGCTGCTTAAAGAGTTCAATCACTTGAGTAGATAAAGGGACAATGTGAGGCCTACGCATTTTCATCCGTTCTGCTGGCATTTCCCAAATTGCCTTTTCTAAATCAATTTCATCCCACGTAGCAAAGCGCATTTCCTGCGTTCTTACACCAGTAAGCATAACTATTTTAGTGGCATTTTTGGTGATGATGCTGCCGGTATAGGCTTCAAGATCTCTGATAAAATGAGGTAATTCTTCGGCAGATAAAAAAGATGGTGCTTTTGCTTCGGCACGGCCAATGCGATAGCTAAATCAGGGGCAGGGTTGTATTCAGCTCGGCCAGTTATGATCGCGTAGCGAAAAACCTCTCCGCACCGCTGGCGTACCTTGCGTGTTTTCTCCAGTGCTCCACGTTTCTCTATTCGTCGCAGCACTTCAAGCAATTCTAAAGGTTTGATCTCACCGATAGGACGTTTGCCGATGAACGGGAAAACATCTTGTTCGAAGGTCTTAATGATTTCGTCTCGGTATGCCACTGTCCAGCGGTCGGCTTTGTTTGCATGCCATTCGCGGCTTATGGCTTCGAATGAGTTTTCTGTTGAAAGCTGCTGTGCCAGTTTTTCGCTTTCCGTTCCTCAACCGGATCAATGCCATTAGCAACTTGCTTGCGGGCGACCTCGCGCTTTTCACGAGCTTCAGCGAGGCTTATCAAGTCGTAGCTGCCAAATGACATTAACCGCGCTTTTCCAGCAAGGCGAAAACGGAACCGCCAGCCCTTCGAATCATCGGGATTGATAAGCAATGACATGCCTTGTCCATCGTTCATTGTGTAGGGTTTGTCTTGAGGCTTTGCTCGTTTGATTTGTATGTCTGTCAGTGCAATGTGTATAAGTCAAAAATGTGTATAAAAAATCTATACGCATCACAATACATATTTATCTTGGATTCAGTGAGAACTTGGCGGATGGTTACGGATGAGTTATTTACTTTGTATATTGAAAATAAATGGATTTTTATGCGTTCTTGGATAGCGGCGGAGCAATTTTGGCGGAAGATCACAGGAGTTGAACCTGCCCGGGACCGCTGGCGGCCCCAACTGGATTTGAAGTCCAGCCACCTCACCGGAGATGACGATCTTCCGCGCCTCGATTGCTACATGGAGGCGGGGCGCATTATAGCTACTTTCAGCCGTTTACCACATACCTAAACGCACTTTTTTACTGTTAAAACTGGACTTTACAGAACAGTCCTGGACAAATCCTCACAAAATCCGTGAGTTACACTTTTTCACTCCCTGATTCCCTACCACGATCACAGAAAACAAGAAACGTAATCTGATAACGAGATATCGCAATTCATCTTACTGCGGCAAAGGTTTACAAAAATCGTAACCGGTACCAATCCGCGGTGCCGCTAAGGGAATAGTGCGCATATGAAAGATCATATTTTGTCCGTCAAAGAGAAAATTGGCTACGGCATGGGTGACGCCGCCAGCCACATCATTTTTGATAACGTCATGTTATACATGATGTTTTTCTACACTGATATTTTTGGTATCCCCGCCGGCTTTGTAGGCACCATGTTCCTGCTGGCGCGCGCGCTGGACGCGATTTCTGACCCGTGCATGGGCCTGCTTGCCGACCGTACCCGCAGCCGCTGGGGTAAGTTCCGCCCATGGATCCTCTTCGGCGCCATCCCGTTCGGCCTCGTCTGCGTGCTGGCCTACAGCTCGCCGGATTTAAGCCACAACGGCAAGCTGATCTACGCCGCCGTGACCTACACGCTGCTGACCCTGCTCTACACCGTGGTGAATATCCCCTACTGCGCGCTGGGCGGCGTGATCACCGACAACCCGACGCAGCGCATCTCGCTGCAGTCCTGGCGCTTCGTGCTGGCGACGGCGGGGGGCATGCTCTCCACCGTGCTGATGATGCCGCTGGTCAACTTTATCGGCGGCGAAGACAAAGCGCTCGGCTTCCAGGGCGGCATCGCGGTGCTGTCGGTGGTCGCCTTCCTGATGCTGGCCTTCTGTTTTTTCACCACCAAAGAGCGTGTCGAAGCGCCGCCGAGCAGCACTTCGATGCGTGAAGACTTGCGCGATATCTGGCGCAACGACCAGTGGCGGGTGGTTGGCGTGCTCACCATCCTCAATATCCTCGCGGTCTGCGTTCGCGGCGGCGCGATGATGTACTACACCACCTGGATCATGGGCTCGGCGGCGCTGTTCACCGTCTTCCTCACCACCTACTGCGTCGGCAACCTGATTGGCTCGGCGCTGGCGAAACCGCTGACCGACTGGAAATGCAAAGTCAGCGTCTTCTGGTGGACCAACGCCCTCCTGGCGGTGCTCAGCGTGGCGATGTTCTTCGTACCGATGGACGCCGAAATCACCATGTTCGTCTTTATCTTCATCATTGGCGTACTGCACCAGCTGGTGACGCCAATCCAGTGGGTGATGATGTCCGACACCGTCGACTACGGCGAATGGTGTAACGGCAAACGCCTGACCGGCATCAGCTTCGCCGGCACCCTGTTTGTGCTCAAGTTAGGGCTGGCGCTGGGCGGCGCGCTGATCGGCTGGATGCTGGCCGGCGGCGGCTATGACGCCGCCGCTAAAACCCAGAACAGCGCCACCCTCACCATCATTATCGCCTTGTTCACCCTCGTTCCGGCGGTGTGCTACCTGCTGAGCGCGGTGATCGCCAAACGCTACTACACGCTGAAAACGCCGTTCCTGAAAAAAATGATGGCCGAGCTGGCCGAGGGCGCGCGTCGCAACGAACAAGATTTCACCGCAGCCCCGATCGATAAAGAATGGCAAAACTAAGAGGACGTTTTAATGAAAATCAGTGATGGAAACTGGCTCATTCAACCAGGGCTCAACCTGATCCAACCCGTACAGGTTTACGAGGTGGAACAGCAGGGGAATGAAATGGTGGTCTATGCCGCGCCGCGCGATGTTCGCGAACGTGCCTGGCAGCTGGATACGCCATTGTTCACCCTGCGCTTTTTCTCGCCTCAGGAAGGGATAATCGGCGTGCGCATGGCGCACTTCCAGGGCGCGCTGGATAACGGCCCGCACTATCCGCTGAACGTGCAGAAAGACGTCCATGTCGAAATAGAAAATACGGCCGGGTTCGCCGAGCTGAAAAGCGGCAACCTCAGCGTGCGCGTCACTAAAGGTGAATTCTGGGCGCTGGATTTTCTGCGCGACGGCGTGCGCATCACCGGTAGCCAGTTGAAAAACAACGGCTACGTGCAGGATAGTAAGACCCAGCGCAACTACATGTTTGAGCGCCTCGACCTCGGCGTCGGCGAAACCGTCTACGGCCTCGGCGAGCGCTTTACCGCGCTGGTGCGCAACGGCCAGACGGTAGAAACCTGGAACGAAGACGGCGGTACCAGCACCGAGCAATCCTACAAAAATATCCCCTTCTATCTGACCAACCACGGCTACGGCGTGCTGGTCAACCATCCGCAGCGCGTCTCCTTCGAGGTGGGCTCGGAGAAGGTCTCTAAAGTCCAGTTCAGCGTTGAAGGCGAATACCTTGAGTACTTCGTGATCGACGGCCCGACGCCGAAAGCGGTGCTTAACCGCTATACGCAGTTCACCGGCCGCCCGGCGCTGCCGCCGGCATGGTCGTTCGGTCTGTGGCTGACGACCTCGTTCACCACCAACTATGACGAAGCGACGGTAAATAGCTTTATCGACGGCATGGCTGAGCGCCATCTGCCGCTGCACGTCTTCCACTTCGACTGCTTCTGGATGAAGGCCTTCCAGTGGTGCGATTTTGAATGGGATCCGCTAACTTTCCCGGACCCGGAAGGGATGATCAAACGCCTGAAGGCGAAAGGGCTGAAGGTCTGCGTGTGGATCAACCCGTACATCGGCCAGCGCTCGCCGGTGTTCAAGGAGCTGAAAGAGAAGGGCTACCTGCTGAAGCGCCCGGACGGTTCGCTGTGGCAGTGGGATAAGTGGCAGCCGGGGCTGGCGATTTATGACTTCACCAACCCGGAAGCCTGCCAGTGGTACGCCGACAAGTTAAAAGGCCTGGTGGCGATGGGGGTCGATTGCTTCAAGACCGACTTCGGCGAGCGTATCCCGACCGACGTCCAGTGGTTTGACGGTTCCGATCCGCAGAAAATGCACAACCACTACGCATTCATCTATAACGAGCTGGTGTGGAAGGTGCTGAAAGAGACCGTCGGCGAGCAGGAGGCGGTGCTGTTCGCCCGCTCCGCCTCGGTGGGCGCGCAGCAGTTCCCGGTGCACTGGGGCGGCGACTGCTACGCCAACTACGAATCGATGGCGGAAAGC
The DNA here is from genome assembly GCF_000828055.2 of Klebsiella variicola. Taxonomy (NCBI): domain Bacteria; kingdom Pseudomonadati; phylum Pseudomonadota; class Gammaproteobacteria; order Enterobacterales; family Enterobacteriaceae; genus Klebsiella; species Klebsiella variicola. Next base: position 89,366 of record NZ_CP010523.2, read on the forward strand.
CTGCGCGGCGGGCTGTCGATCGGCATGTCCGGCTTCGGTTTCTGGAGTCACGATATCGGCGGTTTCGAAAACACCGCGCCGGCCCACGTCTACAAGCGCTGGTGCGCCTTCGGCCTGCTCTCCAGCCACAGCCGGCTGCACGGCAGCAAATCCTATCGGGTGCCATGGGCTTACGACGAAGAGTCCTGCGACGTGGTGCGCCACTTCACGCAGCTGAAATGCCGCATGATGCCGTATCTCTATCGCCAGGCGGCGCTGGCCAACGAGTTCGGCACGCCGATGTTGCGTGCGATGATGCTCGAGTTTCAGGACGATCCGGCCTGCGACTATCTTGACCGCCAGTATATGCTCGGTGATTCGGTCCTGGTGGCGCCGGTGTTCTCCGAAGCGGGCGAGGTGCAATTTTATCTGCCGGATGGGCGCTGGACGCACCTGTGGCATAACGATGAATTACCGGGTAGCCGCTGGCATAAGCAGCATCACGATGCGCTGAGCCTGCCGGTCTACGTTCGTGACAACACCCTGCTGGCGCTGGGCAACAATGACCAGAAACCCGATTATGCCTGGCATGAGGGCACCGCCTTCCAGCTGTTCCACCTCGAGGATGGACGCGAGGCACGTTGTGACGTTCCGGCGGCAGACGGCTCGACGATTTTCACCCTGAAGGCCAGGCGCCAGGGCAACACCATCGCCGTGAGCGGCGAAGGCGAGGCCCGCGGCTGGACGTTGTGCCTGCGCAATATCCCGCAGGTCGCGGGCGTGCAGGGCGGGACTCAGGCCGGCAGCGAATGGGGTATGGTAGTGAGCGCCGAGGGCAATACGCTGACGATTACCCTGTAAAACACCATCTTAACGGCTGCAACCCTCTCCGCCAGCGGCGAGGGTTTTTTTATTTCATTTTTGTACAAAAAGTAACGTTCATTTCATAGTGGTGACTCAGGCCGCAGACGCTGTCGCCGAACGGTGTTAGCGTATTCTGCCGTTGAGAGGAGCCCGCCATGGACTTAGAAAATATCTTTCGTGACGTGAAGCTAAGCAAAACGGAAATGACCGTGCTGCGCTTTATTCAGAACGACCCGGAGCAGTGTATCCGCCAGGGAGTCCGCGCTGTGGCCGAACAGTGCTACAGCAACCCCTCTTCGCTGGTCCGGCTGGCGAAGAAACTGAAGTTCAGCGGCTGGCTGGAGCTGGTCTATTTCATCAAGTTCAATATCACCATGCCGAAGCTCGATGTCACCAACGATATCGACTACATGAGCGTTCAGCCGGAAGAAGCGCTGACGCCGCTGCTGGCAAGCCTTAAACAGCAGCGCATCCTGATCCACGGCAGCGGCTTTTCGCAGCTAATCGCCCAGTATATTTACAACAAGTTCCTCGTCACCGGCGTGAATGCCAGCCTGGCGCTGTGGCCCGATTATGAAATCCTCGAACAGAAAAACGCCGCCCGCTTCGACTCCATCTGGATCGTTTCTAAATCCGGGCGCAGCAGCTCGGCGCTTAACTGGGTGAAGGCCCTGGAGGGGAAGGAGATTAATCTGGTCTGCTTTACCGGCGACTATCAAAGCCCGCTGGCGCAGGCTGCGGATACGGCGTTTATTATTCACGACCCGCAGAAGTTCGACGATGATATTTACTGGAGCAACCCGTTTTTCGGCTACTGCATCTTAGGCTTTGAGCGACTGTTGAAGATGTGGTTTACCAGCCTACGTAGTAATAGTTAGCCCCCGCTAAGCGCGACGCGAGCGGGGGGAGTTCCCGGATGGCGGCTGGCGCCTTATCCGGGCTACCGGGTGATGCGGCTATTTTGCCGGGAGGCGGCTTACGCCTGACCCGGCCTACATCAAACACAAACCGCTCCGTTCGTAGCCCCGCTAAGCGCGGTGCGGGCGGGGGGAGTTCCCGAATGGCGGCTGGCGCCTTATCCGGGCTACCGGGTGATGCGGCTATTTTGCCGGGAGGCGGCTTACGCCTGACCCGGCCTACATCAAATACAAACCGCTCCGTTCGTAGCCCCGCTAAGCGCAGCGCGAGCGGGGGGAATCCCATCGGCAATGCGGGTTACTGCCAGGCGGCGAATTGCTCATCGTCGAGATAGGCTTCGACCAGGGTTTTCGCCAGCGAATAGGAACCGATCAGCGGGTGCGCCATCAGCGCCCGCACCGCCAGCGATTTATCCTGCTGCAGGATTGCCGCCACCGCCAGCCGCTCATACTCCTTCACGCAGGAAATCAAATTCTTCTGCGCCGTCGGCACCTTCACCGGCGTCACCGGCTTGAGGCCATCCCGGCTCAGGTCGCAGCTGATCTCGATCACGTCGTCAGGGCGCAAAAAGTCGAGCGTGTCGTGATTCTGGATCGATACCACGATACGCTTGGTGGTGGTGCTGTTCACCGCTTCCAGGATATCCAGCGCCACCCCGGCATAGCCGCCGGTGTCCGGCTCTTCGATAAACTGGCGCAGCGTCAGCGGTTCGCGGGTGTGGAATTTTTCCTGCTGCGACTCATTCTGCATATAGCTGTTTTCCCGGCGCAGGTAATGCTGCATCCAGATGGTGAAAGCGGCTTCCGGTTGCGTTCTGGCATCCACAGTGCGCAGCGCTTCGCGCATCTCCTGATTGATACGGGCGATCTGCTCTCCGCGCGTCTCGCCGGCTTCCTGAATCGCCTTCAGCGCCACCTCTCGATAGTAGTAATAATAGAGATATTCATTGAGGAGCTGATTATCGCAAAGCCGCACCAGCTCCGGGGAGAAGTACTGCATCGCCGTCTTCTGGTACAGTTCCGGGCTGGCGATCAGCCGTTCGGTTACCTCTTCCCCGCGTACGGTGAAGTGGGTAAACCATGAGAAATGGTTCAGCCCATAGCATTCCACGCTGAGGTCGCGTTCTTCACAACCAAGGATCGCCGGCAGTTCACGAATCAGCTCGGAGGGAGCATCGCAGATCCCATAGACCCGGCGCTTAAAACCGGACTTGACGATCGCTTCCGTCACCAGGCCTGACGGGTTGGTAAAGTTAAACAGAATGGCGTCTTCGGCGGCATGTTCTTCGATCAGCCGGCAATAGCGAAGGATCGCCGGGATCGAACGCATGGCCATCGCGAAACCGCCGGCGCCGGTGGTCTCCTGGCCGAGGGTGTTATGCTGTAGCGCAATGCGTTCGTCGCGAATGCGGCTTTCGTCACCGCCAACCCGTAGGGTGGTAATGATATAGTTGGCATCCTGCAGCGCCGTGACCGGGTCGGTAGTGGTACTAAACTGAATATCCGGGCGAATAGTATTAAATACATAGCGGGCAATTTCACCAAATACCGCCAGATTATCAGCAGAGTTATCGAGAAAAACCACTTCTGTTAAACCAATGCGGTGAGCGTTATAGGCCAGAGATTTCGCTAAAAATGCAGAGCGAACGCCGCCCCCGCCTAATACGGTTAATTTCATACAAACTCCTCATTAATTTTCTGCTAACCAGTTATCAACCCGGGAACGTACCTGTCCCACTTTGACGCCATAAATAACCTGAACTTCATTACGATTTCGTACGACGCCGTTGGCGCCGGTATTTTTTAATTGCGCGTCATCAACCCGCGCCATATCGCGCACGGCCACGCGCAGACGAGTAAAACAATTATCGACGGAGAGAATATTCTCCTTGCCCCCGAGGCCGCGGATAATGTCATCGGTGACCGACTGCGGTTGCGCGACTTTCAGGCGGTACTCTGCTTTGCTGTAAAGCTTCACGTTCTCGTCATCTTCCCGGCCCGGCGTTTTCAGATTCAGCTTCACCACCAGGGTGCGGAAAATCACGTAGTAGACGGCGAACTGGCCGATACCAATAAGGACATAGCCCGGCCAGCGCGTTAAGGAGACCGGCAGCGGCAGGTTATAGATCAGAAACTCGATCAGGCCCGATGCTCCCCAGGGACGTACGGTGAAAATGTCGCAAATGGCTTGCGAGGCGGCGGTTAACGTCGCGTGGATCACCCACAGCAGCGGCGAGACAAACAAGAAGGTGAACTCGATCGGTTCGGTGATACCGGTCAGCATCGAGGTGATGATCGCTGGCAGCAGAATCGCCTTCGCCATCACTTTCTTCTCCGGTTTCGCGGTGTGGTAGAACGCCAGCGAGGCGCCTGCCAGGCCAAAGATAGTGGTCATCCCTTGCTGCGAAAAACGTAATGCGTCGTTCATGACCGGCGTCAGGTCGGGGTGGCGCATATAGGCGAGGAAAATGGCCTGGGTCCCGGAGACCACCTGACCGTCCACGTGCAGGGTGCCGCCAATCTGGGTGAGCTGGAAGGGGGACCAGACGAAATGGTGCAGGCCGGTGGGGATAAGGAATTTTTCAAAGAAACCATAGACGAAGACCCCGGCGACCCCGGCATTTTTCATAAAACCGGTGAGGGCGGAGATGCCGTGGGTCATAAAGGGCCAAATCCAGGTAAAGGCGATGGCGTAGAAGATAACCACCGGCGTCATCGCCACCAGCGTCAGCTTGGCGCCGCCGTACATCGACAGCGCGCCAGGCAGCTCAATGGCAGAGACTTTATTGTGCACCCACGCAATCGTGCAGCCGAGAATAATGCCCAGGAAAACGCCCATATCCACCACCACAAAGCCCAGCAGCTGGGTTTGCCCGGTGCCATAATATTCACCGTTAATTTTTTCGGCGAGTCCGTGGGTGTGTTCCAGCCAGGAGTGGTTGGCGCCAAGAAACATAATGAAGCACATCACTGCAACCAGCGCGACTTCGGTTTTTTTATCCTTTGCCAGGCCATAGCTAATGCCGACGCAAAATAATAAGCCGAGGTTGCCAAATAAAGGCCAAAAGGTGTCGCCGAGCATTTGCCCAAGCTGATGTAAGAAACTGGTTTCAGCAATTAATGTCGGATTAGTTAATACTGAACTGAGGGCCAGAATTAAGCCAATGACCGGCAAGAACAATACGGCGCCGATCATGGCCCGGGAGAATTTTTGCATATTCTCCAGAATACGCTGACGTATTTCAGGCATGATTGATCCTTTTATATTTTTGTAGGTACAGGGAGCGGTTTTTTATCGACTTCCAGTAATTTGGTTATAGCAATTCTGATATTTGAAAGGAACCTGTTGCGCTAAATAGGTACAGATAGCCGCGTATTGCACACAGGTTTCAGGACTCGCACCCTAACCCCCTCCCTGAAAGGGAGAGGGAGTGGCCAGAGCGGAGTTTGCCGGAAAGCATGCCCTCTCACCGTGGGGAGAGGGCCAGATAAGGGGGGTTTTACTGCGGCGCGGCGGGGGCGGGGCTGACCTCGCCGTTGCGCATGATTTGCGCCACCTGCTGTTTCTCCATATTCACGGCGCTGAGCTGCCCGTTGACCGTCGGCTTGAGCGGGGCATCGGCCTGCACGCTGCCGCTGGCGGTCAGCTGGAGATTGCCATCCCCGCTTATCGGTAGCAACGGCCAGCCCCAGGCCTGCAGAATATTCAGCGGCACGCCGCGGCCGGTAAAGCTCAGATTGACCTGGCGCTGCGGCAGCTGGGATACCGCGGCAGTGGCCTGCAGAATGCCGCGCTCGGTGAAGGCGCTAAGCTCAGTGATATTGACCGTCGACGCTGTCGCGCTCAGCTTGAGTGACGGGCGGCGCACGTCGATCCGGTTAAAAGTCGCCGCCGCGGCGTTCAGCGTCGCGCTGCCGTTCCATACTCCCCAGTTGCCGTTTTTCACCAGCTGTAGCTCGCCGCCATAGCCATCGAGGGCGGTAATTTGCCACGGGAAGGCAGGATCCACATCGATGATCAGGTTACGGCTGGCGCTGAATTTTTTCAGCGTCAGGCTTTGCAGCCAGGCTGGCATCGGCGCCATCCACAGCTGTTTCCAGTTCGCCGGCAGCGTGTACTCCAGTCCGGCGAAGGCGGTGTCGTCGAGCACCAGCGCGTTACCAGCGCGCAGCCAGTTGCCGGAGGTGCGCACCATGCCGCCCTCCCAGCGCGAGGAGAACTGGCGCAGCGCAATGCCCTGGGGAGAGAATTCAGCATTCAGAATCGGGTCGAAGAAGTGCAGCGAGCCGTAGATAAATTCGCTGGCGTTCATCGACAGCGTGCCGTCCTGGCTCTGCCAGCCGCCGTGGCTGAGCGTCAGGTTGCGCAGGCTCAGGTCGAGGTCGGTTACCGCCCAGTCCGGCCCCTGCAGGCGGGCGTCGGTGATATCCAGGCGGCCAATCTGCAGAGAGGGGACCGTGGTTAACGGCGCGAAAAACTCGGCCAGCGAGGCGGGGCTCTGCAGTCGAATCTCATTGAGCTGGAGGTTATCCACCAGCCAGCTGCCGTCGGCGCTGCGTTTCGCATTGCCGGTTAAGGTGCCGCGGGCGACATCGGCGCCGAGGGTGGAGAGGGTCACTTCACCCTGATCAATCCTGCCCTGAATCAGAACGTTGCTGGCTTCGACGCCATTGAGCGTCATCGAGCCCGCGCTCATCTGGATCTGCGCCGTTTTCCCCAGCACATTGCCCGCTTCCGGCGTCCATGGACTGACGCCGCCGGTGACGCGCTGCGCGCTGAGCGCCCAGCCGGTTTCCGGGCTGTTGAAAGCCATGTTGCGCAACATCAGCCGGTCGGCAGCGAACGGCAGGTCTGCAGAGTGGGGTGACAGATTCAGAGTGCCGTCGTTAAGGACTATCTCATCCGCATGCAGCGGATCGCTAAACTGGCGGGTGCTGAAGCCAATATCGACCGTTTTTGCCACCAGGGTGGCCGGCTTGCCTTCCCGGCCAAAGGTGACGTTTTGCAACTGCACATGAAGAGGGGAGGAGAAATCGTGTTCCATCGCATCGAAGGAGACCTGCCAGCCGGTGCCATTGCTGAGCCAGGCGCTGGCCTGGCGGGCGCCCCAGTGGGTTTGCAGCAGGAACCACGCGCCAACAATGACGAGCAGCAGAGCGACTAGCAGCCAGAGAATCAGCTTTCCAAGAAATTTCATGGTCTTCCATTCTGTGAGATGCACATCACCGTGTTATGCCCGATTTAGGCGCACTTCTCAAGGCGGGCGTGGTTTATTTCCGTGATGAGGCAGGTCGTGGAAAGCGTCCCGGCCAATGGCGCGACCGGGAGCGCGTCAGATCAGGCTTTTTCTGGCGGGAAAATTAAATTCAGAACAATCGCTGTGATACCACCGGCGGCAATTCCCGAAGAGAGCAGGTTTTTCAGCCAGTCTGGGGCGAACTGCAGGATTAACGGCTGCTGCGACACGCCGAGGCCCACTGCCAGCGACAGGGCGATAATCAGGATCGCCCGACGGTTCAGCGGCTCACGGGAGACGATGCGCACGCCGGACGCGGCAATGGTGCCGAACATCACCAGCGTGGCGCCGCCGAGCACCGGCTCAGGGATGTGCTGCACGAAGCCGCTCACCGCCGGGAACAGACCGAGGACGATCAGCATCAGGGCGACCACGAAACCGACGTAGCGGCTGGCAACGCCGGTCAGCTGGATCACGCCGTTGTTCTGGCCGAAGCAGGAGTTCGGGAAAGTGTTGAAGACCGCGGAAACAAAGGAGTTCAGGCCGTTAGCCAGCACGCCGCCTTTCAGGCGCTTCATATACAGCGGACCGGAAACCGGCTGTTCGGAGACGTCCGAGGTGGCGGTGATATCGCCGATGGTTTCCAGAGAGGTGATCATAAACACCAGCATCAGCGGCAGCAGCAGGCTCCAGTCGATGCCGAGACCATAGTAGAGCGGCGTTGGCACGGTGATGAGGCTGCTGTTGGTCGGGGCGGTATTGGCTGGCAGCATATCGAGGAACCATGCCGCCAGATAGCCCGCCGCCATGGCAATCACCAGCGAAGCAATGCGCAAATAGGGATTACGCTGGCGGTTGAGAATAATGATCAGCGCCAGCACGATGCCCGCCAACAGCAGGTTCTTCGGCGCGCCGAAGGTGTGGTCGGCCATCGCCGCGTAGCCGCCGCCGATGGAAGTCAGTCCGACCTGAATCAGCGACAGGCCGATAATCATCACCACCACGCCGGAGACCAGCGGGGTAATGATGCGGCGCGCCAGGTGCAGGACGCGGGAGAGCACCATTTCCGTGCAGCTGGCCAGCATCAGGGTGCCGAACAGGGCGGCCATCATGGTGGGGACGTCGGCGCCGCCGGTTTTCAATGCGGTACCGCCCATGATCAGCGGGGCGACAAAGTTAAAGCTGGTGCCCTGGATGGAGAGCAATCCGGAGCCGACCGGGCCCCAGGCTTTGATCTGAATAATAGAGGCGACACCGGAAGCGAACAGCGACATGCTGATGATATGTTGGGTATCTTGCGCCGGGAGACCGAGAGCCTGGCAGATTAACAGCGCTGGAGTGATCACCGCGACAAACATCGCCAGCAGGTGCTGGAAGGCGGCGAACAGGGTTTGCGGTAGCGGTGGGCGATCTTCGAGGCGGTAGATTAATTCGCTAGCTGATTTATGCGCAACCGGTTGCGCATTTTCTGACTCTGCGGTGTTAACGGACATCACAAGCAATCCCAAGGTGGCAAAGCGGGAATTTTATCGGACTGTAGACCAAAAGCAAACGTTTGCCAGCATTTGGTCATAAAAATTTATGCCGTGAATATGCACAACGAGGTTATTAACATTTTGTATGCTAAATCGCATCATTAAGGATACAAAATATCTTTTTCTGTCATTTTTTCCGCCGTTCTGCGTAAAATCCCCTTCTGACTCCTCATGATGAGAAGCTAAAGACACCAGGAATTACGTCGCGTGTGAATGGATCATGCGCCCATAAGGAGCTTTTTATGTTTCACCTCGATACCTTATCGACGCTCGTTGCCGCAACGCTTGTGCTATTGCTCGGCAGAAAACTCGTGCAAACCGTTCCCTTCCTCAAGAAATACACCATTCCTGAACCTGTTGCCGGCGGTTTGCTGGTAGCGCTGGCGCTGCTGGTGCTGAAGAAAAGCATGGATATCGAAATTGATTTCGATATGAGTCTGAAAGACCCGCTGATGCTGGCGTTCTTCGCCACCATCGGTCTTAACGCCAACCTCGCCAGCCTGCGGGCCGGCGGCAAGGTGCTGGGCACTTTCCTGATCGTGGTGGTTGGCCTGCTGCTGCTGCAGAATGCCCTCGGTATCGGCATGGCGACGCTGCTGGGGCTGGATCCGCTGATGGGCCTGCTGGCCGGGTCGATTACCTTATCCGGCGGCCACGGCACCGGGGCGGCGTGGAGCAAGCTGTTCGTTGAACGCTACGGTTTTGCCAACGCCACCGAAGTGGCGATGGCCTGCGCGACTTTCGGCCTGGTGCTGGGCGGCCTGATCGGCGGTCCGGTGGCTCGCTACCTGGTGAAGCACTCTTCCTCTCCGGACGGCACACCGGACGATCAGGTGGCGCCAACCGCCTTTGAAAAACCGGACGTGGGGCGGGTGATCACCTCGCTGGTGCTGATCGAAAGTATCGCCCTGATCGCTATCTGTCTGACGGTGGGCAAGGTGGTTGCGCAACTGCTGGCGGGCAGCGTCTTCGAGCTGCCGACCTTCGTCTGCGTGCTGTTTATCGGTGTGATCCTTAGCAACAGCCTGGCGCTGGCGGGGTTGTACCGGGTGTTCGATCGCGCGGTATCGGTGCTGGGCAACGTCAGCCTGTCGCTGTTCCTCGCCATGGCGCTGATGAGCCTCAAGCTGTGGGAGCTGGCCTCGCTGGCGCTGCCGATGATTATTATCCTGGCGGTGCAGGCGCTGGCGATGGCGCTGTATGCGGTGTTCGTTACCTACCGGATGATGGGCAAGAATTACGATGCCGCGGTGCTGGCGGCGGGCCACTGCGGGTTTGGTCTGGGCGCAACGCCGACGGCGATTGCTAATATGCAGGCGATTACCGACCGCTTTGGCCCGTCACATATGGCCTTCCTGGTGGTGCCGATGGTGGGAGCGTTCTTTATCGACATCGTCAACGCACTGGTGATTAAGCTATACCTGCTGCTGCCAATATTTGGCTGATAAAAAACCCGGAGGCGGTGCTGCGCACCTGTCCGGGCTACAAGATCGTGCTGTTTGGGGTTTTGTAGCCCGGCTAAGGCGTTTACGCCGCAAGCAGGGAATACCTCCACAATCTTACGCTTCGTCGTGCTCTTCCCACGCTAACGCGCGTTTCACCGCTTTCTTCCAGCCGCTGTAACGATAGTTACGCTCAGTGGTTTCAATCCCCGGGCGGAATTCGCGCTCAATCACCGCTTTCTCCTGCAGCTCGTCCAGATTCTGCCAGAAACCGACCGCCAGACCCGCCAGATAGGCTGCGCCCAGCGCCGTCACTTCGCGTACTTCCGGACGCTCGACACGGGTGCCGAGGATATCGGACTGGAACTGCATCAGGAAGTTGTTAGCCACCGCGCCGCCGTCCACGCGCAGGGCGTGCAGACGAATGCCAGAGTCTGCCTGCATCGCCTCCAGCACATCGCGGGTCTGATAGGCGATGGACTCCAGCGTCGCACGGATAATGTGGTTGGAGTTCACGCCGCGGGTGAGGCCGAAAATCGCGCCGCGGGCATACGGGTCCCAGTATGGTGCGCCAAGACCAGTGAACGCGGGTACCACGTATACGCCGTTGGTATCCTTCACTTTGGTGGCGAAGTACTCGGAATCGAAGGCATCGCTGATGAGCTTCATCTCGTCACGCAGCCACTGAATGGACGCGCCGGCCATAAACACCGCCCCTTCCAGCGCGTAGTTCACCTCGCCGCGCGGGCCGCAGGCGATGGTGGTCAGCAGACCGTGGGTGGAGGTGACCGCTTTTTCACCGGTGTTCATCAGCATAAAGCAGCCGGTGCCATAGGTGTTTTTCGCCATCCCTTCTTTGACGCACAGCTGGCCGAACAGGGCCGCCTGCTGGTCACCGGCGATCCCGGCGATAGGGATACGGGTCCCGCCTTTACCACCGATGTTGGTCTGGCCGTACACTTCGGATGACTTACGCACTTCCGGCAGCATGGCGCGCGGAATGTCCAGCGCGTCGAGCATTTTGTCGTCCCAGTCCAGCTCGTGGATGTTGAACAGCATGGTACGTGAGGCGTTGGTGTAGTCGGTAACGTGCACGCGGCCCTGGGTCATCTTCCAGATAAGCCAGGTGTCAACGGTACCGAACAGCAGCTCGCCGCGTTTCGCACGTTCACGGGAACCTTCGACATGGTCGAGGATCCATTTTACCTTGGTGCCGGAGAAGTAGGGGTCCACCACCAGGCCTGTGGCCTTGCGGATATACTCTTCCATCCCGTCACGCTTGAGCTGCTCGCAGATCTCCGCGGTACGGCGGCACTGCCAGACGATGGCGTTGTAGATGGGTTTACCGGTCTCACGCTCCCACACCACCACGGTCTCACGCTGGTTGGTGATGCCGATGGCCGCGATCTGATCGGAGTTGATATCCGCTTTGGCCAGCGCTTCGACCAGCGTCGAGCTTTGGGAAGCCCAGATTTCCATCGGGTCATGTTCGACCCAGCCTGGCTTAGGATAAATTTGTTCAAATTCTCGCTGGGAGACGCTGACGATATTGGCATCATGATCCATCACAACGGCCCGGGAGCTGGTAGTGCCCTGGTCAAGCGCAACGATATATTTTTTGTCGGTCATAGTCGGTGTCCCGTAGTCAGATTACAGCGAAGCTTTATGTTGAGTGGTGGAAGAGGAGGGGCTCTGTTGCTCTTCCTCCACGCAGGTGTCGCAAGGCAGGTGACGGCCAATCAGCTTACGATAGCTGAATGCGCCCAGCGCCGCGCCGACCACCGGTGCGCACAGCGGCACCAGAAAATAAGGAATATCTTTGCCGCCGGTGAAGGCGACGTCGCCCCAGCCGGCCAGCCAGGCGAAAGCTTTCGGGCCGATATCACGCGCCGGGTTCATGGCGAAGCCGGTCAGCGGTCCCATGGAGGCGCCAATCACCGCAATCAGCAGGCCGATCAGCAGCGGAGCAAGCGGACCGCGCGGCACGCCGTTGCCATCGTCGGTCAGCGCCAGGATGACGCCCATCAGGATAGCGGTAATCACCATCTCTACCGCGAAGGCCTGCACAAAATTGATATGCGGGTTCGGATAGGTGGAGAAGATGCCGGCCAGATCGAGGCTTTCTACGCTGCCGCGGACCATATGGTGGGTAGTTTCATAATCGAGGAAAAGATTGTAGTAAAGCCCGTAAACTAATGCCGCAGCGCAAAAGGCGCCAGCGAACTGCGAAATGATAAAAGGGACCACTTTGCGGCCATCGAAGCAGGCGAACAGCCACAGTGCGATAGTTACCGCAGGGTTAAGGTGCGCACCGGAGACCCCAGCGGTCAGGTAGATCGCCATGGCGACGCCCAGACCCCAGATGATGCTGATTTCCCATTGCCCGAAGCTGGCTCCCGCGACCTTGAGCGCAGCCACGCACCCAACGCCGAAAAAGATCAACAACCCGGTACCGAGGAACTCTGCGATGCACTGGCCTTTTAAGGTTGATGTTTGGCTCATAATCGAATCCTGAAGCGTGGTGATGATTATTGTATGTAGGGTGGTCACAGACGACCATATTGCCATGTAGGCATAGTGTTAATTTATCGTTAACGAGCAAAAACGAGAAATATCGAACTTCAAATGTGTGTTCCGCGTCAAGAAAATGAGCGTTTTCGCGCCATCCGCGCGCATTGAGACCGGTGCCGGAGCGTTTCACCTCGCATTTTGTTAACCATAAAATTAACAATGACCCATGAAGTACGAGCGAACTGCGCTGAAAGCACCAGGTAAAGACTGAAAAGTGTTGCAAACCGCAATCTGCGCGGCTTGCCGCTGGACAGGGGCGGCGGGGATTCATACAATCGACGATAACACCGCTATGTGCGCTAATTTTCGTTAAGGCGGGACCGCGTATACGAAACACGAGTTTCTATCAACGCCTTGCAAGTTCAGGAGAGGTATGACGATGTCATTAGAAGTGTTTGAGAAATTAGAATCTAAAGTTCAGCAGGCGATTGATACCATCACTCTGTTGCAGATGGAAATCGAAGAGCTGAAAGAAAAGAACAACACCCTGGTTCAGGAAGTTCAGAGCGCGCAGCATGGTCGTGAAGAGCTGGAGCGCGAAAACAGCCAGCTGAAAGAGCAACAGCAGGGCTGGCAGGATCGCCTGCAGGCGCTGCTGGGCCGTATGGAAGAAGTCTAATCGCTTCGCGCCCTCTCCCGCCCGGGAGGGGGCAATCCTTATTCACCTCTTTATATCCACAAGTTATAGCCAATCTTTTTTTATTCTTTAATCATTGAATCGCTTTCTGGCACGCTTAGCCCATCACAACACACATAAAGAGAGCGGTGCGATGAATAAGTGGGGCGTAGGGTTAACTCTGTTGCTGGCATCCGCCAGCGTTCTGGCAAAAGACATTCAGCTTTTAAACGTTTCTTATGATCCAACGCGCGAGCTGTACGAACAGTACAACAAAGCGTTTAGCGCGCACTGGAAGCAGGAGACCGGCGACAACGTGGTGATCCGCCAGTCGCACGGTGGTTCTGGCAAACAGGCGACCTCAGTGATTAACGGTATTGAAGCGGATGTGGTCACACTGGCGCTGGCCTACGACGTAGACGCCATTGCTGAACGCGGCCGTATCGATAAAAACTGGCTGAAACGCCTGCCGGATAACTCCGCACCGTATACCTCAACCATCGTGTTCCTCGTCCGCAAGGGCAACCCGAAACAGATCCATGACTGGAACGACCTGATCAAACCGGGCGTGTCGGTCATTACCCCGAACCCGAAAAGCTCCGGCGGCGCCCGCTGGAACTATCTGGCAGCCTGGGGCTATGCTCTGCATCAGAATCACGGCGACCAGGCCAAAGCCCAGGAATTCGTCAAGGCGCTGTATAAAAACGTGGAAGTGCTGGACTCCGGCGCGCGTGGTTCGACCAATACCTTCGTAGAACGCGGCATCGGCGATGTGCTGATTGCCTGGGAAAACGAAGCGCTGCTGGCGACCAACGAACTGGGCAAAGACAAGTTTGAAATCGTGACCCCGAGTGAGTCGATTCTGGCTGAGCCGACCGTCTCTGTGGTCGACAAAGTGGTGGATAAAAAAGGCACGCGCCAGGTGGCGGAAGCGTACCTGAAGTATCTCTACTCGCCGGAAGGCCAGGAGATTGCGGCGAAGAACTTCTACCGCCCGCGCGATCCGAATGTGGCGAAGAAATATGCTAACGAGTTCCCGAAACTGAAGCTGTTTACTATCGATCAGGAGTTCGGCGGCTGGACGAAAGCGCAGAAAGAGCACTTCTCCAACGGCGGCACCTTCGACCAGATTAGCCAGCGTTAATCCTCTTGTCCCTGCTTGCGCTACGCTTAGCAGGGCTACAGTTCTGCTTCGTCTGGTAGCCCGGGTAAGGCGGAACGCCGCGACCCGGGGAATCCCCGGCTTTCTCTGCGCTTAGCCGGGCTACTATTTGCACCGTCCGTAGCCCGGGTAAGGCGTCAGCCGCTACCCGGGATAACTCCCCGCCCGCCATCTGTTTTCATTTAGTCATCAAATTACGTTACTCTTCCGCTTCAGGCTTAACAGGGAATGAAAATGAGAAGAGTAAGATACTTTTTGCTGGCGCTGCTGGTGGCGATCCTCGCGGCGCTGGCGGGCGGCTACTACTGGCTGCACTCCGGCAACCCGGACGCATTACGCAAGATTGTCCTGCAGCAGTGCGTACCCCATCAGCAACAGCAGCAAAATCCGTCGCCGTGCGCGGAAGTTAACCTCAAGGGCGGCTATGTGCTGTTTAAAGACCGTAACGGCCCGCTGCAGTATTTGCTAATGCCGACCTACCGCATTAACGGCACCGAAAGCCCGCTGCTGCTGGACCCGTTGACGCCGAACTTCTTCTGGCAGGCCTGGCAGGGACGTGAAATCATGAGTCAGCGTCACGGCGCGCCGGTTCCTGATAACGCGATATCACTGGCGATTAACTCGCGCAGCGGACGCACGCAAAACCATTTCCATATTCATATCTCCTGCCTGCGCCCCGATGTGCGCGCGCAGTTAGATAAGGATGCGGGCGCGGTCAGCAGCCGCTGGCTGCCGCTGCCGGGCGGGCTTCAGGGCCATGAATACCTGGCGCGCCGGGTGACGGAGGCCGAACTGGCCCAGCGCAGCCCGTTCCTGATGCTGGCGGAAGAGGTGCCGGAGGCGCGCGAACATATGGGACGCTTCGCGCTGGCGATGGCGCAGCAGAGCGACGGCTCGCTGGTGCTGCTGGCGACGGAGCGTAACCTGCTGACCCTGAACCGGGCTTCAGCGGAAGAAATTCAGGATCATCGCTGCGCCATTCTTAACGCAAGCCACTAGTTCTGGCGTTTACCTGTCTTACCTGTCGTCGTATTCTTGCTGAAAAAAACGACAGGAGACAGGCATGTCGCTCTGGCTTACCCACCCGCTGTTCCTTCCTTCATTGATTGTCGGCGTCACCATTGTGCTCTGGGCGACGTCGCTGCTGCCGGAATTTATCACCGCGCTGCTGTTCTTCGCAGCGGCGATGATGGCGAAAATCGCTCCACCGGAGGTGATCTTCGGCGGCTTTGCCTCTTCGGCGTTCTGGCTGGTGTTCAGCGGCTTTGTGCTCGGCATCGCGATCCGTAAAACCGGGCTGGCAGACCGGGCGGCGCAGGCGCTGTCTGCGCGGCTCACTGACTCCTGGCCGCGGATGGTCGGCAGCGTGGTGTTGCTGAGCTACGCGCTGGCGTTTGTCATGCCTTCCAACATGGGACGTATCGCGCTGCTGATGCCGATCGTGGCGGCGATGGCCCGCCGCGCGGGCATTGTCGATGGCAGCCGCGGCTGGTTCGGCCTGGCGCTGGCGGTGGGGTTCGGCACCTTTCAGCTTTCGGCGACGATTTTGCCCGCTAACGTGCCAAATCTGGTGATGAGCGGCGCGGCGGAAGGCTCGTACGGTATCCATCTGAATTATGTTCCCTATTTGCTGCTGCATACGCCGGTGCTTGGCTGGCTGAAAGGGGCGGTGCTGGTGGCGCTGATTTGCTGGCTGTTTCCCGGCAAGCCGCATCCACCTCGTGACCTGGCGCCGCTGCCGCCGATGAGCCGCGACGAGAAACGTCTGGCGTGGCTGCTGGCGGTAGTCCTTACGCTATGGGTGACCGAGAGCTGGCACGGCGTCGGCCCGGCGTGGACCGGCCTGGCGGCGGCAGTGGTCACGCTGCTGCCGCGGGTGGGCTTTATCAACGGTGAGGAGTTTGCCAGCGGGGTGAATATGCGCACCTGCATTTATGTTGCCGGGATTCTGGGACTGGCGATCGCCGTTACCCAAACCGGAATTGGCGGTGCGGTGGGCAATGCGCTGCTGCAGGTGATGCCGCTGGATAAAGACAATCCGTTCACCAGCTTCCTCGCCCTGACCGGGATAACCAGCGCGCTGAACTTTATTATGACCGCCAACGGCGTGCCGGCGCTGTATACCACTTTTGCGCAGAGCTTTGCCGACGCGACCGGCTTTCCGCTGCTCAGCGTGATCATGATTCAGGTGCTGGGGTATTCCACGCCGCTGCTGCCCTATCAGGCGTCGCCGATCGTGGTGGCGATGGGGTTAGGCAAGGTCCCGGCGAGGGCGGGGATGCAACTGTGTCTGGCGCTGGCGGCGGTGAGTTATCTGATTTTACTGCCGCTGGACTACGCGTGGTATCAGCTGTTGGGGAAACTGTAACGGCAAAAGAAAGCCCGGCTTGCGCTGTGCTAAGCCGGGCTCCCGAGTTTTGTCAGTCACCCCGGTCGCGTTTCGCCACCGGGAAAAGCGAATTACGCTTTTTTCGCTGCTTCTGCTGCTTTAACGATCACCGCGAAAGCGTCAGCTTTCAGGGAGGCGCCGCCAACCAGCGCGCCGTCGATGTCCGGCTGGGTGAACAGCTCTGCTGCGTTGCCAGCGTTAACGGAACCACCGTACTGGATGATCACTTGCTCAGCGATTTTCGCGTCAGCTTTAGCAATGTGGTCACGGATGAATTTGTGCACCGCCTGAGCCTGAGCCGGGGTCGCGGATTTGCCGGTACCGATAGCCCATACCGGTTCGTAAGCGATAACCACGCCTTCGAAAGCGGCAGCGCCCTGCGTTTTCAGCACGGCGTCGATCTGACGTGCGCAAACTTCTTCGGTTTTGCCCGCTTCGTTTTCTGCTTCGGTTTCACCGATGCACAGTACCGGGGTCAGACCCTGCTCTTTCAGCACAGCGAATTTCTTCGCGATCAGCTCGTCGGATTCTTTGTGGTAGGTACGACGCTCGGAGTGGCCGATGATGATGTACTGTGCGCCGATATCTTTCAGCATTTCGGCGGAGGTTTCACCGGTGAATGCGCCGGACAGGTTCACGTCAACGTTCTGCGCGCCCAGGTGAATGTGGCTGCCTTCTGCCGCACGTTTAGCCAGGTCCAGATACATTTCCGGCGGGGCGATGGCAACTGCACAGCCGCTTACGCCAGCCAGTTCGGTACGCAGGTTCGCAACCAGTTCGTTTACCATGTGGCGGCTGCCGTTCAGTTTCCAGTTACCCATCACTAAAGGATGTCGCATTTTAATTCTCCACGCTACTTAAGCGAATTAAGGAATATAGCCGCCCCAGAGGGCAGCATGGTCTGTGAAACAGTATAGAGACTCGTCACTGGAAAGGCTTTGCTTTTTGTCATTTATTGTTGCCTTCCAGCGTTTCAGATAACGCCAGCTTAATCGGTTCAATGGCGAAGGTCAGACCCTTTTCGCCATGATCTGCCACCACATAGCGTACAGCGCCTTCGGTATCGGCAAAGTAGCGTTTGCCCTTGCCGGCGGTCAGCAGTTTCTGCAGCTTTTGCTGGCTTTGCGCCGGGCTAAGGGTGGGGACAAAGGCGCGGATCATGGCGCTCATATACTCCAGCGCTTTGGCTTTCGCCGCCTTTTGCTCCGGCCCCTGGATCGGCAGCCAGGTGATCTGCATGGATTTGATCTTCAGCGTGCCGCGCTCCAGCGCGGTCGAGGCATAGAGATTTTCATTAATTTTGCTGGCGGCGCGGGTCAGATTAGCCTGATCCCGGCTGGTGGCGATGGAACGGAATTCGTTCAGGGGCAGCTTCGGGTTATCGGCGTTAAATTTTTCCCGGAACTGGCTGATCGACAGGTCAAAACTCGGGGCGCCAGAGAGCAGATAGGGCGCCGCTGTCGCCGATTCGCTTTCTGCGGACAACGCGTGCGGGCCGACGGTCAGGCCCATCAGCCCACTTAAACACAAGATTGTCCACTTCTTCATGCCCGTCGTTCCTTTTTTTGCCTGCTGACGATTAAATCGGGAAGCGCGGCGCTTGTCAAAAAGTCACGACGCCAGGGTAAACTACGCAGACGATGATGATAAGGAAAAACGCATGACCCTACAGCAGTGGTTATTCTCAATTAAAGGGCGCATTGGCCGCCGCGATTTCTGGATCTGGATTGCCATTTGGCTGGTGACCATGAGCGCCCTGTTTACCCTGGCAGGCAGCAATCTTCTCAACCTGCAGACGGCGGCGTTTATTATCGTCTGCCTGCTGTGGCCGACGGCGGCGGTGGTGGTCAAGCGGCTGCACGATCGCGGCAAATCCGGACTGTGGGCGCTGCTGATGATTCTGGCGTGGATGCTGCTGGCGGGGAACTGGGCGATGTTGCCGCAGGTCTGGCAGTGGGGCGTCGGGCGCTTTGTGCCGACGCTGATTATCGTCATGATGTTGATCGACCTGGGGGCGTTTGTCGGCACCCAGGGCGAGAATAAGTTCGGCAAGGAGACCCAGGACGTGCGCTGGAAAGCGGACGCCTGATTACCAGTAGTGCTCCGCTGTCATATGGCCCGGCCGGCGACGCAGATGTTTGGTCATCTGCCGGGTCTCTTTTAACAGCTGTTGGGTATCGCGCACCATTTGCGGGTTGCCGCACAGCATGACGTGGCTGGTGTCGGTGTTCATCGCCAGCCCGACCGCCTCTTCCAGCGCGCCGGTTTCAATCAGGAACGGTACCCGGCCGGTCAGCGAGCCTTCCACTGTTTCGCGACTGACCACGGTCTGGATGCGTAGTTTACCGGCATAGCGCTGCTCGAGTTCGCGCATCAGCGGCAGATAGCTCAGGTCCGCGGCGTAGCGGACGGCGTGGACCAGTACCAGGTTGTTAAAGCGTTCAAGATCTTTGCCTTCCTGCAAAATTGACAGGTACGGCCCGAGGGCAGTGCCGGTCGCCAGCATCCACAGGGTATCGCAATCCGGTACCTCCTCGAGGACGAAGAAACCTGCCGCTTCACTCACCACCAGGACTTCATCGCCCGGCTTCAGCGCCGCCAGACGCGGGCTCAGCTTGCCTTCCGGGACGGTGACCAGATAGAACTCGAGATCGGGATTGCCGGGGGCATTGACGTAGGAGTAGGCGCGCTGCACGCGTTCTCCGTCGATTTCCAGTCCGAGCTTGGTAAACTGCCCGGCGGTAAACGGATGAACAGGCGCCCGCACGTATAAACTGAACAAGGCATCCGTCCAGTACTCCACTTTTGTCACTTTGCCGCTAACCCAGTCCGCCATCGTCTTCTCCTGTTGCCAAGCGATGCCTTATCTTCGGTCCAGACGAGCAAGATTTCCACCCCGAAGGTACAAGAAAGCTCTATTGATCAAATATAAACGAAGAACAGGGCAACCGCCTGCGGACGGTTGCCTGGGAGAGAAAAAGCGGTATTACAGGATGTGCTGCTGGATGTCCGGATCTTTACGGTCGAGGTAATGAATCGACTGAATACGACGGATAGTGCGCGACTTGCCACGGATCAGCAGCGTCTCGGTGGTGGCCATGTTGCCCTTGCGGGTGATGCCGTCCAGCAGATCGCCTTTGGTGATCCCGGTGGCGGAGAAGACGACGTTATCGCTGCGCGCCATTTCATCCAGACGCAGCACTTTGCCTGCTTCAATGCCCATGGTTTTGCAGCGCGCCAGCTCGTTTTCACCGATGCGGCGGTTCTCTTCGTTATCGCCCTTCACGTGGTGGCGAGCCAGCAGACGCCCCTGCATATCACCGTCGAGGGCGCGGATCACCGCGGCGGAAACCACCCCTTCCGGCGCGCCGCCGATGCCGTACAGTACGTCGACTTCGCTATCCGGCATGCAGGTGAGAATAGAGGCCGCGACGTCGCCATCGGGAATCGCGAATACACGCACGCCCAGCTGCTGCAGCTGGGCAATGACCGCGTCGTGGCGCGGTTTCGCCAGCACGGTGACGGTCAGCTCGCCCAGCGGCTTGTTCAGGGCGCGGGCGATATTGTGCAGGTTCTCTTCCAGCGGCAGATTGAGATCGATAGCGCCTTTAGCACCCGGGCCGACGATCAGCTTTTCCATATACATATCCGGCGCGTTGAGGAAGCAGCCCTTATCGCCGACCGCCATCACCGCCAGGGCGTTGGCCTGGCCCATCGCCGTCATGCGGGTGCCTTCGATGGGATCGACAGCGATATCTACCGCATCGCCCTTGCCGGTACCCACTTTTTCGCCGATATAGAGCATCGGCGCTTCATCGATTTCGCCCTCGCCGATGACGATGGTGCCGTCGATATTGACGAGGTTAAGCATAATGCGCATGGCGTTAACCGCTGCGCCGTCGGCGGTATTCTTATCGCCGCGGCCCAGCCATTTATAGCCCGCCAGCGCGGCGGCTTCGGTGACACGCGAAAATTCGATGGCCAGTTCTCGTTTCATAATCCACTCGTTGTGTAGAAAAATTGCCCGCAGCGCGGCAAAAGCGCGCGCTACGCGTTGGAATAGCGTTCGGTTTCCGGCATCCAGCGCTCGATAAGCGCCTGGGCCTGCAGCGGATAGCGTTCATGAATATGGCGAGCAATGCGTTGAACGTCGGGGATCATCGCCTGATCGCGCAGCAAGTCCGCTACTTTAAATTCGGCGTTGCCGGTCTGGCGGGTGCCGAGCAGCTCGCCGGGACCGCGGATTTCGAGGTCTTTCTGGGCGATGACGAAACCGTCGTTGCTGTCGCGCAGGACCTGCAGGCGTTTCTGAGCCGTTTTGGAGAGCGGCGATTTATAGAGTAGCACGCAGTGGGAAGCGACCGCGCCGCGCCCGACGCGCCCTCTGAGCTGGTGCAGCTGCGCCAGACCCAGACGTTCCGGGTTTTCGATAATCATCAGGCTTGAGTTAGGCACGTCAACACCGACTTCAATCACCGTGGTGGCCACCAGCAGATGCATCTCGCCCTGCTTGAAGGCCTGCATTACCGCCTGCTTCTCGGCCGGTTTCATCCGCCCGTGGACGAGGCCGATATTCAGTTCCGGCAGCGCCAGTTTGAGCTCTTCCCAGGTCGCTTCCGCCGCCTGGGCTTCCAGCAGATCGGACTCTTCAATTAGCGTACAAACCCAATAGGCCTGGCGCCCTTCGTGGGTGCAGGCGTTGCGTACGCGGTCGATAATATCGCTGCGCCGGGTGTCCGGGATGGCGACGGTGGTCACCGGGGTTCGGCCCGGCGGCAGCTCGTCGATAATCGAGGTGTCCAGATCGGCGTAGGCGGTCATTGCCAGGGTGCGGGGGATAGGCGTGGCGGTCATGATCAGCTGATGCGGGTGGAACCCCTGCTGCTGACCTTTTTCCCACAGCGCCAGCCGCTGATGCACGCCGAAGCGGTGCTGTTCGTCGATAATCACCAGCGCCAGGCCGTTAAACTGCACCTGCTCCTGGAAGATGGCGTGAGTGCCGACAATCATCTGCACTTCGCCGCTGGCGATAGCCTCCTGCTGCGCCTGACGGGCTTTGCCTTTCTGTTTGCCCGCCAGCCAGCCGACTTCTATGCCCAGCGGTTCAAACCAGCTGCGGAAGTTATTGGCGTGCTGTTCGGCAAGTAGTTCGGTGGGCGCCATCAGCGCCACCTGTTTGCCGTGGGCGATAGCGCGCACGGCGGCCAGCGCGGCGACCAGCGTTTTACCGGAGCCAACATCGCCCTGCACCAGGCGCATCATCGGCACGTCCAGCGCCATATCGTGTTCGATCTCGGCGGTAACCCGCGCCTGCGCGCCGGTGGGCTTAAAGGGCAGGGAGGCCAGCAGCTGGTTTTTCAGGGTATCGTTGGCGCCGAGCGGCAGGGCGTGATAGCGCTGGGCGCCTGCCCTCAGCGCCAGCATGCTGAGGTTATGCGCCAGCAGCTCTTCCAGAATCAGACGCTGCTGCGCCGGGTGCTTGCCGCTTTCCAGCTCGCTAAGTTGCAAGGAGGGAGGCGGACGGTGCAGCGTACGCAGCGCTTCCGGCAGGCTCATCATCCCCTGCGCCAGCTCCGGTGGGAGGAGTTCGCTAATCGCGCAGGTTTCCAGGAGCTCAAGCGCCTGGTCGGTGAGCTTGCGCAGGGTCGCCTGCTTGATGCCTTCGGTGGTCGGATAGACCGGAGTTAACGTTTCCTGAAGCTCCGGGGTGCTCATATCGCCCTGGACGCGGTATTCCGGGTGGATCATCTCGGCGCCGTACTTCCCGCGTTTGGCTTCACCGTAGGCCAGCACCCGACGACCAGTCGCGAGGCTGTTTTTCATCGCCGCGTTAAAGTTGAAAAAGCGCATGGTGAGGATGCCGGTGCCGTCGCTGATCTGGCAGGTCAACATCCGCCGGCCGCCGAAGGTGATATTGCTGTTGAGCACTTCGCCTTCCACGGTGGCATAAACCCCGGGAAGCAGCTCGGCTATCGGGTAAAGATGGGTGCGATCTTCGTAACGCAGCGGCAGGTGCAGCAGCAGGTCCTGAACCGTATGCAGGCCGATCTTCGCCAGTTTACTGCTTTGCGCAGCGCCCACACCGGTGAGTGAGCTGAGCGGAACGGCATCGAGCAGGCGGCCTGACATCAGGTTTACCTCGTTGCCTGCATGGTAGCCCACCATGCGTCATCGGCTTCCACTTCGCCCTGCTCGTTGACGTGGGGGTAAGGCAGACCTTTTTGTCGGGCGACGCGGGCCAGCACCGGATAACCGCCTTCGAACAGCAGGCGCTGCTGCTCTTCCGGCGGCAGCATGCTGTTGGCGCGTTGATACATCCCGGCGTTCTGCCGCTGGCGCTGCGCCTCGTAAAGGATCAGCGCCGAGGCGACGGAGACGTTCAGCGACTGCACCATGCCGATCATCGGGATAATGATGTCCTGATCGGCCAGCGCCAGCGCTTCCTGGGTGATGCCGGTTTTCTCCTGGCCCATCAGGATGCAGGTTGGACGCGTATAGTCGATTTCACGAAAATCGATGGCTTTGTCGGAAAGGTGAGTGGCGAGAATTTGCATGCCCTGGCCTTTCAGGTGGCCGACGGCATCTGCGATGGTGCGGTGGGTTTTCACCTGCACCCAGCTGTTGCTGCCCGCGGCGGCGGAGGCCATGGTACGCATCCGGCTGCTTGGCCAGACGGCATGCACTTCGTGTACGCCAACGGCATCTGCGGTCCGAATGACCGCAGAGACGTTATGAGGCTTATGGACCTGCTCCATGCAGACCGTCAGGTCAGGCTGACGCCTGGCGAGCATCTCGCAGATACGCTCGTAGCGCTTTGAGTTCATAAAGCTAGTTTCGGTTACGGGTGACTTTAATCACGTCCGGCATGACGCGGATTTTGCGCATGATATTCGCCAGATGCACGCGGTCACGCGCGGTCAGGCGGATAAAGGCGCTGTATACGCGGCCATCTTTCTCTTCCGTATTCAGGCTCTGGATATTGGAAGACGCGGTGTTGATCGCCGCCGTCAGGTTAGCCAGCGCGCCCTGGTGGTTAAACATGTCCACCTTAATTTCGGTGATGAACTCCTGAGCGGTCTCTTTATCCCACTCAACCGCCATAAATTTCTCCGGCTCTTTCTGGTAGCCGCGAATGTTACGACAGGATTCATGGTGGATAACCAGCCCTTTACCCGGACTGACGTGGGCGATAATCGGGTCACCTGGGATCGGGCGACAGCACTTGGCGAAGGTGATCAACACGCCATCGGCGCCTTTGATCGGCAGATGGCCGTGGTTCGACGCGTTAGCCGGTACCGGCGCCGCAGCGGCTTCGCCCTGCTGCAGGTTTTTCGCCACCACGACGCTCATGGCGTTGCCCAGACCGATTTCCGCCAGCAGATCGTCAAGCGTGGCCAGCTTCATGCGATCAAGTTCGCGCTGGATATTCTCCGGCGGGATCTCGGCGAGTTTGCGGCTTCCGCCCAGCGCGTGATTGAGCAGACGACGGCCAAGGCTGACCGAATCGTCGCGCTTAAGGTTTTTCAGCAGCTGACGGATCTTGGCGCGCGCTTTCGAGCTGACGACAAAGTTCAGCCAGGCGGCATTCGGGCGTGCGCCCGGCGCGGTGATAATTTCGACAGTCTGGCCGCTGGAGAGCGGCTGCGACAGCGGATAAGGCTGGCGATCGACGCGCGCGCCAACGCAGGCATGGCCGATATCGGTATGCACCGCGTAGGCGAAGTCCACCGGCGTGGCGCCAGCGGGCAGTTCGACAATGCGACCTTCCGGGGTGAAAACGTAAATCTCATCCGGGAACAGATCGGATTTTACGCTCTCGATAAATTCAAACGAGCTGCCGGCGCTCTGCTGCAGCTCCAGCAGGCTTTGCATCCAGCGCTGAGCGCGGATTTGCGCGGTGGTGCTGCTTTCGCCGCCGTGCTCTTTATAAGCCCAGTGCGCCGCAACCCCCATCTCCGCCATCTGGTCCATGTCTTCGGTACGAATTTGTACCTCGACCGGGACGCCGTGGGGGCCGATCATCGAGGTATGCAAAGACTGATAGCCGTTCGCTTTCGGAATGGCGATGTAATCTTTGAAACGACCTGGACGCGGTTTGTAGAGGCTGTGCATCTGGCCGAGCACGCGATAGCAGATATCGGCATCATGGACGATAACGCGGAAGGCGTAGATATCCATGATCGAGTGAAAACGCTGCTCTTTAAGCACCATTTTGCAGTAGATGGAGTACAGATGCTTTTCGCGACCGCTGACGCGGCAGGGGATCCCCGCTTCCTGCAAACGCCCTTCGATTTCAGAGAGGATCTTTTGGATCATCTCCTTACGGTTGCCGCGCGCCGCTTTGACCACCTCTTTAATGACGCGGTAGCGGTTAGGGTACAGCGCTTCAAAGCCCAGCTCTTCGAGCTCGGTCTTGATGTGATGGATACCTAAACGGTGCGCCAGCGGGCTGTAAATTTCCAGCGTTTCGCGGGCGATGCGGCGGCGTTTATCCGGGCGTAACGAGCCCAGAGTACGCATGTTGTGGGTGCGGTCGGCAAGCTTGATGAGGATGACGCGGATGTCCTGCACCATCGCCATGATCATTTTGCGAAAGTTTTCGGCCTGCGCCTCTTTCTTATCGCGAAACTTGAGCTTATCAAGTTTCGACACCCCCTCTACCAGTTCGGCAACGCTTTTACCAAAAAGCTGTTCCATGTCCTGGTAGGTGGCGGGGGTATCTTCAATCACATCATGCAGCAGCGCGGCCATCAGCGTTTCATAGTCGAGCTTCATCTCGGCCAGAATGCAGGCTACCGCGACCGGGTGCGTGATATAGGGTTCACCGCTTGAACGTGTCTGACCCTCGTGAGCGTCACGTGCAACGAGATACGCCTGCCGAAGGCGCTTGATTTGCTCTTCCGGCAGGTAGTTTTGAATCAGCTGATTCAGGCTTTCAAACAGATACAAGGGCGACCCGCTGTGTGATTAACGACGACCTTCAGCAATCGCGGTAACGGCTTGTAATTCAGCGGCTTCCTGCTCTTGCTGTTCCTGGCGCTCACGTACGTCGAGGATCTGGTTGTTGATCAGACCTTCTTCGATTTCGCGCAGTGCGATAACGGTGGTTTTATCGTTTTCTTCCGGTACCAGCGGATCCTTTCCGCCTACCTGCATCTGACGAGCGCGACGCGCGGCGACCAGTACCAGGTCAAAACGGTTACCAATTTTCTCTACAGCGTCCTGAACAGTTACGCGTGCCATACTTAAAATGCTCCACAGGTGAAGAAATGACTGGGCATGATACTGAATGTGGGTTCAGTCTGCCAATAGTTTGGTGATTAAAGCGCCATGTCGCTGCTTTTGGCGGCTCATGCGCAGACGTTCAGCGCGGATGATATTTTTCAGGTCGCTCAGGGCGGTGTCAAAATCATCGTTCACAATCAGGTAATCATATTCCGCGTAATGGCTCATTTCCGCAACGGCCTGGGCCATCCGTTTCGCGATCACCTCTTCGCTGTCCTGGCCGCGGCCGCGCAGGCGACGGTCCAGTTCATCTTTTGACGGCGGCAGAATAAAAATGCTGCGTGCGCCGGGCATGCTTTTACGGATCTGCTGCGCACCTTGCCAGTCGATATCGAGGAAGACATCGACGCCAGTCGCCAGCACCTGCTCGATCGCTTTACGCGACGTGCCGTAATAGTTGCCAAAGACCTCTGCATGTTCCAGAAACGCGTTTTCGCCAATCATCGAGCGGAATTCGTCGTGATTCACGAAGAAATAGTGTTCGCCGTGCACTTCACCCGGACGCGGCGCCCGCGTGGTATGGGAGACCGATACCTGGGTGTCATACAACGGTTGGGTTTTTAATAAAGCCTGAATCAGGCTGGATTTACCCGCGCCGCTAGGGGCGGAAACAATATAAAGCGTGCCTTGAGCCATGAGTGTCTTTTGTATGTGGTTATCGAAAGAGGTCCTACATACGAGCCTATTATACACGTCGCCGCGGCGTGACGCAGTCATTGTCACACTTTTTGCCGCTGTTTCTTTCATTTTGCCTGCCGTTTTCCTGAATTCGCTAGCCGTTGCTGCAATGAAGCGTAAATCCTGGAAGACGCTTCGCAAGGCGAAAAAGTACCCGTCGCGGCTCGCGGTGTTCTACAGCAGACTCTCCGCCAGGTGATGAAGGAGGGACTGCAATGCGTAAAGGAGGGTGGTGGCTGGCGCTAGGGATGTTCTCTGCCAGCGCGCTGGCGACGTGTCCGGACTGGCCGCCGGCCAGAGGAAGGCAGGAGATTTCACGCCTTCATCAGCAAATTGTCGCCTGGAAAGAGGACTACTGGCGACAAGGCGCCAGCGAAGTGAGCGATGAGGTTTACGACCAGCTCACCCTGCGCCTGACGCAGTGGCGACAATGCTTTCCGGGCGCGACGCCTGAAGATGACGATCTGCCTCCGCCCACCGGCGATGCGCGTCATCCGGTGGCCCATACCGGCGTGCGCAAGCTGGCGGATGAGGTCAGCGTGGCCCACTGGATTAAAAATAAAACCGACCTGTGGATACAGCCTAAAGTGGACGGCGTGGCGGTGACCCTGGTCTATCGCCAGGGGAGTTTGGTTCAGGCCATTAGCCGCGGCGATGGTCTGCGCGGTGAGGCATGGACCGCCCGAGCGCGGCAGATCCCGGCGCTGGCGAAAGTGACGACCGGTGAACTGGCCAACAGCGTGCTGCAGGGGGAGCTGTTTCTGCGCCGGGACGGCCATGTTCAGCAGCAGGCTGGGGGGATGAACGCGCGGGCGAAAGTCGCCGGGTTGATGATGCGAGCCGACGCGGCGGCGGCGCTCAGTCAACTGGACGTTTTTATCTGGGCCTGGCCAGACGGCCCGTCGGATATGCGCCGTCGACAGCAGCTGCTGACGCAGGCGGGGTTTAAGTACAGCGGGCAATATACCCACCCGGTGACGCGCGTCGAACAGGTGGCGCAGTGGCGCCAGCGCTGGTATCGCTCGCCGCTTCCCTTCGTCAGCGATGGCGTGATTGTGCGCGAAGGGCGCGAACCGCCGGGACGTGCCTGGTCTCCCGGAAAGGGAGAGTGGCTGGCGGCCTGGAAGTATCCTCCGGCCTCGCAAGTGATGGAGGTACGGGCGATCCATTTCAGCACTGGCCGCAGCGGCAGGCTCAACGTCGTGGCCCAGCTTGAGCCCCAGCGGCTGGATGATAAACGCGTGCAGCGGGTTAATGTTGGCTCTGTGGCCCGCTGGCAGGCGCTGGATATTGGGGTTGGCGATCAGCTGCAGATCAGTCTGGCAGGGCAGGGTATTCCTCGGATCGACGCCGTCGTCTGGCGGACGGCCGAGCGCCATAAACCGACGCCGCCGGCGGCGAAATTCAATGCGCTAACCTGCTATTTCGCCACCCCTGAGTGCAGCGAACAGTTTCTTTCCCGGCTGATCTGGCTGTCATCAAAGTCCGCGCTGGATGTCGATGGCGTGGGGGAAAATTTATGGCGCGCCATTCAGCAGCAAAACCCGATGACGCATATTTTTTCCTGGCTGGCGCTTACGGTGGAGCAGCTGCAGGCGGTGCCAGGGATCTCCGCCGCCCGCGGGCAGCACCTCTGGCATCAATTTGATCTCGTTCGCAAACGGCCTTTTATCCGCTGGGTGCTGGCGATGGGGCTCCCGGTGCCTCAGGGGGCGCTGGCGCAGCTCGAAAGCGAGAACTGGCATCTGCTGGCGGCAAAAAGTGAAGCGCAATGGCGTGCGCTGCCGGGCGTGGGGGAGATCAGAGCCCGCCAGTTGGTGGCCTTCCTGCACCATCCGGATGTGGTGGCGCTGGCGCAATGGCTCAGTGGGCAGCGCATCCCCGGATTTTGAGGCGGTTAGTGGCTATCATGGGTGTAGTGGAAGACCGGTAGCCCCAGTTTCCAGCGCAGTGCCAGCATGCGGGCGGTAAAGCCGAACAGCAGCGTAGCCAGCACCACCACATCGTGGCTGCTGACGTAATGTTGCAGGGCAATATAGAGTACGGCTGCGGCAAACGAGATCCCGGCGTACAGCTCTTTCTGGAAGACCAGCGGAATGCGTTTGCAGAACATATCGCGCAGTACGCCGCCAAAAACGCCGGTGATGACCGCGGCGATAGAGGCGATGATCGGACCTTCGCCCATATCCAGGGCGATCTGCGCGCCGATGATGGAAAACACGATCAGCCCCAGCGCGTCCAGCACCAGAAACAGCCGGCGAAGGTGAGGCATCACTGGAGCGGCAATGGTGGTGAGGACGGCGGCGACAGCGACAATAATGACATATTCCGGATGTTTCACCCAGCCGAGAGGATAATGTCCCAGCAGGATATCGCGAACGGAACCCCCGCCCAGCGCGGTCGCGGTGGCGATAATGATGACGCCAAACGTGTCCATCCGCCGGCGCCCGGCAGCCAGCGCGCCGGTCATGGCTTCCGCGGTGATACCGATTAAATACAGAACATGAAGCAGCATAGATCCCCCCAGATAATGGCGGGCAGGTTAACGATTTGTGCGCAGGATCACGATTGAGATTTTCTAAAGCGAATCATTTACGCCAGGAAAAATTAATGGAAGTAGTATCTGTGATGGCTTGATTTAAAGGTTTATTGATTTTTTAGGTGTTTTTATTGATTAGAAAAAGTAATGCTAAGTGAAGCGACGGGTATCACTATCGAAGACACTATGATTACGCAATGTTTAAGTCTCGTCCTTTATTCTTTTATTTTTCCTTTTCAAGGGCTGAGAAAATGAGCGTCGCCGCCGGGAATAAAAACAATCTGACCCGCCTGATAGCCGTGGTATTAACCGGGATTCTGGCTGGCCTGGCCGGCATGGTGCTGGCGCTGATTTTACATGCGATACAGCACCTGGCTTTTGGCTACAGTGCCGGGCAGATCGTCGGTTCGGTGTCATTTTTACAGGGCGTCACGGAGTCGTCCTGGCCACGCCGCATCGCGGCAATCGTGGCCGGCGGCGTCGTCGCCGGATTTGGCTGGTGGCTGCTTGGTCGCTATGGGCAGAAGCGGGTTTCCATTGCGGCGGCGGTGGCCAACCCTTCCGTACCCATGCCAGCAGGCACCACGACGATCCACGCCCTGCTGCAGATCGTCACCGTAGCGCTGGGTTCCCCGCTTGGCCGCGAAGTGGCGCCCCGGGAAATGGGCGCGCTGGGGGCGGGGATGGTGGCGCGTAAGCTGGGCCTGCTGGAAGATGAAACCCGCACCCTGATCGCCTGTGGGGCGGGCGCCGGTCTGGCGGCGGTCTATAACGTCCCGCTGGCAGGGGCGTTGTTCAGCCTTGAGGTCATGCTGCTGTCGTTTAGCTGGGAAAAAACGCTGGCGGCGATAATGACCTCGGCGATTGCCGCGTGGACGGCTACCCTGGGGTTAGGGGATGAATCGCAATACCATTTTGTTTCCAGCACGCTTCCGCATTCCTTTCTCTGGTGGGCGATTCTGGCGGGCCCGATTCTTGGCACCGGCGCCTGGCTCTTTCGTAAAGCGACCAGCGCAGCGCGTTCACGCGTCCGAAGTAACTGGCAGATGCCGGTGTTCTGTCTGCTGGGGTTTTCCCTTCTTGCCATCCTGAGCCTTTATTTCCCGGAACTTCCGGGCAACGGCAAGGGACCAATGCAGCTGGCGCTCAGCGACGGGCTGCCTCTCTCTATGGTCGCTATCCTGTTAGTGTTGAAGATGGTGGTGATCCTGGCGGTGCTGCGCGGCGGCGCGGAGGGTGGATTGTTAACCCCGGGGCTGGCGGTAGGCGGACTGGTCAGTCTGCTGCTCTGCGCGCTCTGGCAGCTCGGCTTCCCTGGCGGAGATAAAAGCAGCTTCGCTCTGGTGGGGGCGGCCGCGTTTCTCGCCGCCTCCATGCAGATGCCGCTGACTGCGGTGGTGCTGGTGATGGAGTTCACCCACATGGATCACAGCTATCTGGCTCCGGCGCTGCTGTGCGCGGCAGGGGCGTTTTTAACCTGCCGGGCGCTGGACAAAAAATAGGTTTACCGAGCCGCAGTGAAAGTGAACAGGGAGGGGCCCTTCATCCGGGAAGTAAAATCAGCCGCATTTTTCCCTGATGGTTGCCTCATGGTTAATAAGCCATTTTTTACGTGCAACGCCGCCGCCGTAACCGGTCATCGAACCATCTTTGCCGATAATTCGATGGCAGGGGATGATAATCGCGACGCGGTTAGCGCCGTTTGCTGCAGCCACCGCGCGCGTGGCCGTTGGTTTACCTATATCCATCGCAATCGATTGATAATGCGTCGTCTCACCGAAGCTAACGTACTGTAAATGGCGCCAGACCGCTCGCTGGAATTCGCTGCCTGGGGTATCAAGCGCCACCTCGAACGATTGACGCCGCCCGGCAAAATACTCCGTTATTTCCTGTTGCGCCTGCCGGGTGTGGGCGTTTTCACCAGCGATGATGCTGGCGTCGAACCGTCGCTGCAGGTCGCTGAATTCTGTCTCCAGCGCTCGTCTGTCGACAAACTCCAGCAGACAAATCCCCCGCTGCGTTGCACAAACAAACATTGGCCCTAACGGGGTGGTAAAACGATGAATTAAAACAACCTGGCGTTGCGCGCTGGGTGCGGAACCGGTCAATTTTTTGCAGGTATAGCCGAAACCGCTTAAGGACTCATAGCCGCTATCGAAAGCGACATCGGTGGTTGATCGGCCTGCTTTCAGCTCCTGAAGCGCCATATTAACGCGCTGCATCCGTTGAAAAGCCTGAAAGGTGATCCCGTGGTTTTGCAGGAACCAGCGGCGAACGCGTTCCGGGCTAATATCGTGCTGACGTAGTTCGCTATCACTGAGGCGAACCTTCGGGTCTTCTCGCAGCAGGCGGAGCGCTTGCTCAACAAAGGCGGGGGCTGTCCGGGCATTCTCCGTCGGGCGACAGACTTTGCATGGCCGGAACCCGGCATCCAGCGCGGATTTAACGTCATTATAGAATTCGACGTTTTCCCGCCTGGGTTTTCGCGCCCGACAGACCGAGATACAAAATACGCCGGTGGTTTTCACGCCAACGAAAAAGACGCCGGTAAACTCCACAGCGCGTTCAAGCAGCGCCTGATACCAGATATCGCACTGGATGCTGTCGGTAATTTTCATGGTCAAAAAACACCCGAGAAAGAGTAGTTAGCTTGCACCTGACATAATAAGTCTTTCAGTCTGGCCTGTGTGGCAGCATGAATAAAATTGCCCATCGAAATTCGTTTTACGCCCAGTGCCGATAAGGTACTGAAGTCCGCCAGCTCAGGCATACACATTACGTTTAAGGGTAAAGGCACGTGGCGGACAATGGCGGTAATATCTTCCGCGCGGGTGACGCAAGGCACAAAAAAACCGCATCCGCCATGGTTAGCGTATAACTGACCGCGATAGAGCGTCTCATCCAGTGCATTTGGTACGTTGAGAAGAAAGGTATCGGTGCGGACATTAACAAACATATCGGGACAAGCGTGGGTGATTTCCTGGATTTTGGCGGCAAAGACCACGGCATCGTCAAGACGACGCGTATTATTCACCACATGACTATCCTCGAGGTTTATTCCGCTCACGCCGAGATGCGCCAGACGCTGGATATTGTCAATGATGTGGCTGGTTGTGGCGCTGTAGCCCGCCTCTAAATCGACGCTTAACGGCAGTTCGCTAACAGCTTTGATGCGTGAGACGATATATAACAGCTCGTCAAAACTCATCTCTTCGCCATCTTCATACCCTAACATTGCGGCGATAGCAGCGCTGGAGGAGCCCAGCGCCTGATAACCGGCCTGCTGAGCGGCCTGAGCGCTGCTGGCATCCCAGGCGTTGGCAAGCAACAACGGTTGGTTTTGCTGGTGAAGCGCGTTGAAGTTCATTCTTTTCTCCCGCGGTGGTGTGTCCCCAGACTGTGCCGCGTTGGGCTCATTTGCCACAACCGAAAACTGGACGACTATTTTTATACGTAGATTCTTATCGTCAGCCGGCGGGAGAGATAAATAAAAAGGCCATGATTGATCATGGCCTTTTATACGGTAGTGCCTGGATGGGTGAGAAAGCGTTACTCGATATTCTGTATCTGTTCGCGCATTTGCTCGATCAGTACCTTCAGCTCAATCGCGGAGTTGGTGACCTCGGCGTTAATCGATTTTGACGCCAGGGTGTTCGACTCACGGTTGAACTCCTGCATCATAAAGTCGAGACGGCGACCCACAGCCTCTTTCTTTTTCAGAATGTTGTAGGTCTCTTTAACGTGCGCTTCGAGGCGGTCCAGCTCTTCGGCAACGTCGATACGCTGCGCCATCAGCACCAGCTCTTGCTCAAGACGGTTATTTTCCAGCTGCACTTCCGCGTCTTCCAGTTTGGCAACCAGACGCTCGCGCTGCCACTGGAGGATTTCCGGCATATGGGCGCGAACTTTGGTCACTTCGCCGCTCACCCCTTCAAGCCGCTGCTCGATAAGCGCTTTCAGGGCCTGGCCTTCCGTTTCGCGGGCGACGATGAAGTCGTCCAGCGCGCCATCAAGAGCGGCCAGAATGTCGGCGGCGATGGCGTCGAGATCCTGCTCTTTGGCGGCCATCACGCCCGGCCAGCGCAGGATATCAACCGGGTTGATTTCCCCTTCATCGCTCTGCATTTTCACCCAGTTGGCAGCGTTGACCAGCTGTTTAGCCAGCTTTTCGTTGAGGATAAGTTCACCCTGAGCGCTGGGATCTTGTTCAAAACGCAGGGTGCATTCGACTTTACCGCGAGTCAGGCGGGCGCGAATGCGCTCGCGTACCACGGGCTCCAGACTACGGAACTGCTCCGGCAGGCGGAAGTACGTTTCCAGATAGCGCTGGTTTACCGAGCGCAGCTCCCATGCGGCGCTACCCCAGTCACCCTTGATTTCACGGCGGGCATAGGCGGTCATACTGCGGATCATAGACGTTCCTGTTTTCGTAATAATGAATGCAAGGATTATAGCTATGCGGGCGGTGACTTAACAGGAATAGTGATGAAATACCTGGATGGCGATTGTTTTGAGGGGCATAGCCACAATCTATTTCATGCAATTACTAAGTTAAGCGAGCGGTATGCTTCTGTTGTGGATAAAAATAAGACGTTTTGTATTGGCAATTTTACGTCCATGATGCTGTTAAGTCATATGTGGTTAATTATTTTGGCTTACTGAAGAAATAGTTTTTCTGCGCTTTGTTGACCGCGGGGAGATATTACTTTTTGCTGTAGTTAATGGTTTTATGTTATTTGGCGTGAGCATCAAATACAGATGATGCTATACGAGCTAGTTTCTTGGCGGAAAATCTGATCAGAGTGATGCTTTCGTGCCAAATATAACCACTGGAAATACTATGGTCTATTATCTTTAAGTATTATGTATGCTTTTTTTGAATTTATTACGGCGAATATATTAAACCTGCTATTGTTTATATTGTCTTCATGAATATTATCACTTCAACTATATTCATTAATTTTGTATTAGTGGGTTTTCATTTTGGGCGGTATTGTCCGACAGAAGGATCACGAGTATAGTCGTTTTAGATTAGTTCTATAAAAAGGATTTTAATATGAACGCTATCTTTGACAGAGTCATTAGAGAGTTTTTCCCGGATACCAATATTCCACACTGGAAAAAATGGGTTTTCAGAGCCGCATTTGGCAATAAGATATTCTCTCGTTTAATAAACGACGAACGGTTAATTGATAAAAATGGTGTGCATTGGGTTAGTTCGGTCGTTGATTTTTTTAACGTCCGATGTGAAACGGAATGCTCTGACTTTAATAATATACCCCGACAGGGTGCTACAGTTGTTATTTCAAATCATCCGACGGTAATGGATGGTATTGCTTTAATACATACTATCGCTCAGGTCAGGAAAGATATAAAAATAGTGGCTAACCATATTTTGCCAATGATATTCCCACAGGTGGCAGAACTTACCATTGGTATTGAGAATATGGCTGGTAAGATGAGCCATAAGAAATTCAGGGAAATGAACGATCACCTGAAGAACGGTGGTGTGTTGATTATTTGTCCTGCAGGTAAGTTGGCTAGCTGGTCTCTTTCAGGTTTACAGGAACATCAATGGAATCCCGGTTTTTTACAGCTGGCGATGAGAAACAACGCGGCGCTGGTACCTGTTCATATTACGGGATCAAACAGCAAAACTTATTATTTAGCTGCGACGGTCTGGCGGCAACTGTCAAATATAATGATTATTCGTGAAGCGCTACGCCATCGTGGTAAGACCATGAAAATCAAAGTAGGGCAGCAAATAGCCTTATCCTCGTTTAATCGATTTAATAAAGATCTGTCTGCCGCGTCAAGTGTATGCTTGATGCATCTCCAGAGCATCGGAGAGAATGGCCCGGCGCTGGTAGATACGGTTTCTCCGCAACAATTAACAGGTAGTCGAGAGAGTTTAATAAACGCAATAGAAGAGTGCGAAGTATTAAGACAATTTGATGATGGTAGAAAATTATTGATATTTCGCTGCAATACCCTCGGAGACTCACCCATTATTGATGAGCTAGGGCGCTTACGCGAGCGCTGTTATCGCGATATTGGCGCCGGATCCGGTAAAGACAGAGATAATGATGTTTTTGATGAAACCTATTACCATGTCATTTTATGGGATCCTTCTGATGAAGAAATACTGGGTGCCTATCGTCTAATACCCGTTGGTGAGCAGTTAGCGCAACATGGAATAACAGGCCTCTATAGCAACAGCCTGTTCAAGTACCATAATAATGCCTATTCCTGTTTAAGCCAGTGTGTGGAAATCGGCCGTGGATTTATCCAGAAGCCTTATCAAAAAAGTAATGTTCTTGATTATTTATGGCGCGGGATATTTGATTTTATAAAAAGATATCCAGACTATAAATATTTGTTAGGTGTGTTGACGATTCCCGGCTCTTTTCCTGAAGAGGTACAGAAACTCATTGTAAGCTTTTATAATATGTACTTTCCCAGTTCGGTTAACTTTTGTACGCCAATTCAATTATTCACTGCAGAAGGTGCACAAAGTGATAGCCCATTTTCCGGAAATGATTTTAGAGACGACTGGCGTGTGCTTAACGATTTACTGAGAGAAAAAGGTTATGAACTACCATGGCCTTTTAAACAGAGCGCTAAATGGTTTTCTCCAGGCGGGTCGTCGATTCTTGCATTCACAAAAGATGATGCTTTTCACTCGATCGCTGGTTTAAACCTGAGTGCTCTCGATAAATTGAATGAAATATACTTTAAGCATTATTTAAAGGATTAAACTGACGATAACGTTAGGGTTTGGAATGAGAATAATTCAATCCAGACATCAGTAATGAAAAACTCTATGCGTACGGATGCGTTTTAATGCAAAAACCAGTAAATATATTTATTGTTGTGATAGCGATGCTGATGATAACGGGGTGTGATAACAAACCGGAGAACAGGTTATCTGGTTATTCACATGGCGAATTTGTCTATCTTTCTTATTCTTCCACTGCAAAAATTGAACAGCTATTCATTAAGAAAGGAGATAATGTCACGCCTGGACAAGAGTTAGTGAAAATTGAGTCCTTTGATGCGCAAAATATTTTCCTGCGAGCTGAGGAAAAACTTTCTGCAGAGAGCGCATTATTGCGAAATCTGGAGTCGGGAGAACGGCCTGAAGAGCTGGATATTATTCGTGCCCAGATTAAAAAAGCGCGATCGGCGGAATCCCAGGTAAAGCGTCAGCTTGAGCGGTATCGTAATCTTTACGCCAGTCGCGCCATCTCACTCGCAGAATGGGAGGATATCCGGGATGAGTTAACGCAAAAAGGCGCGCAGGTTGAAGAGTTAATTAATCAACTCAAAGCGCGGCAACTGCCTGCCCGTCAGGATGAGATTAGCAAACAGCTCTCGATGGTGGCCGCGGCAAAACTCGAACGTGATAAGGCGCTTTGGGATGTCCAGCAAACGACGATTGTTTCTCCGGTCAATGCTAAAGTCTTCGATATTATTTATCGTGCCGGGGAACGGCCCACTGCCGGCAGACCAATAATTAGTCTGTTACCTCCTGAGAATATAAAAGTACGCTTTTTTATACCCGAGGCGATGCTTGGTAAATTTAAAATCGGAACTAAGGTAAAACTGATATGCGATGGTTGCGCTGAGCCCATTGCTGGCGTGATTAACTACATCAGTCCTGAAGCGGAATTTACGCCTCCGGTTATTTATAGTACGAAACGCCGGGAGAAACTCATTTTTATGGCTGAGGCTGTTCCTGCCCGGAAGCAGGCTGAGCGGATGAAAATCGGCCAGCCGTTTGATGTGGAGGTTATTGGTAATGAATAATCTTTGTATTGATGTAAAAAATCTCAATAAGTATTTTGGTGAGCATCACGTCGTAAAGGATTTCTCTTTGCAGGTGGCCAAAGGCGAAATTTATGGTTTTCTTGGGCCGAACGGTAGCGGGAAAACAACATCGATTCGGATGATGTGTGGTTTGATTACCCCGGATTCAGGTGAAGGCTCTTGTCTGGGCATGGACATCTTTACGCAGCGGGAAAAAATAAAAAAAAAGATAGGTTATATGACCCAGTATTTCTCAATGTGGGGAAATTTAACCATCCGGGAAAACTTACTTTTTATCGCGCGGTTGTATAGCCTCGACCAACGTAAAGCCCGGGTTGAACGCGCGCTTTCAGAGTTAGGCCTCACTACCCGACAGCATCAGCAGGCCAGGGAGCTTTCTGGCGGCTGGAAGCAAAGAATGGCCCTCGCCGCTTGCATGTTGCATGAACCCGTTTTGTTGTTTCTCGATGAACCAACCGCCGGCGTGGATCCGAAAGCGCGGCGAGAGTTCTGGCAAATGCTGCATCAGTTATCGGACAGAGGGATCTCAATCCTGGTGAGCACGCATTATATGGATGAGGCCGAGCGCTGCCATAAGGTTGCCTATCTGTCTTATGGCCGTCTGTTGGCGAATGGCACTATTTCGTCGATTATCGCGTCCCAGAATCTGATCACCATGCGAACCAGTGGCACCGGTCTGACGCTGCTTGAAAACCAGCTACAACGCTTGCCGGATATTGAGCAAACGGTCATTTTTGGCAATCAGCTTTATATTACTTCCAGAGATGAAGCCAAATTAAAGTCCACGCTTTTTGCATTTACACAACAGGGCTATGAGTTCTGTCAGGTGGCTACCAATCTGGAAGATGCATTTACCTACTTGATGAAAAACGATTGTGAAAAAAATTAATTTAAGCTTCTCCTTTACCCGTTGGATCGGCGTGGTTATTAAGGAAATCCACGAATTACGTCGTGATAAAGTCAGCATTAGTATGGTGCTCCTGACACCTATTTTTCAGCTGATCATTCTTGGCTATGCGATCAATATGGATCCCCATAATCTTCCTACCGCGTTATTAAATTACGATACCGAACGCATGAGTCATATTTTTGTGACGGAAGCGCAAAATACAGGGTATTTTTCAATGATTCCTGTCGATTCAGAAGAGGCGGCGCAGAAAGCTTTCGTTCGGGGAGATGTCACTTTTATCGTGACAATTCCTGAGGGGTTTACGCGCAAGATGCTGCGTGGAGAAAAGCCTCAGCTGTTAATTCAGGGGGATGCCATCGATCCGATAACCACGGGGAATGCGCTAAGTGCCCTTGTACAGGTGGCGAAATCGATGTTTCAACACGATTTGCCGGGCGACATGCGTGTCTCGCAAAAAGAGGATGATTTCGAGCTTATTATCCATCGGATGTTTAACCCTGAGGGGATTACCCAGTTTAATACTATTCCAGGTATTATGGGATCGATACTCAGTACCACCTTGATCCTGATGACCGCCCTGTCTATTACCCGTGAGCGAGAAAACGGGGCGTTAGAAAATTTACTGGTCTCTCCTTTGACCGGGTTTGAGGTCATTGTCGGGAAGATAACGCCTTTTGTTGTCATCGGTTTGTTCCAGGCGACGTTAATTCTGATTGCCGCTGTGCTATTGTTCAATATTCCCCTTCATGGTAGCGTTTTTCTGCTTTTTTTTGTGCTGTTAATATATGTTTTCCTCTGCCTGTCAATTGGCATTGGTATTTCTGGCCTGGCACAAAACCAACTGCAGGCGCTGCAAATGTCGTCATTTTACTTTATTCCTTCCATTATGCTTTCCGGCTTTATCAGCCCCTTTATTAGTATGCCTGACTGGGCGAAAGCCATTGGCTCCTGTTTACCGCTGACCTATTTCATCCGACTGGTTAAGGGCATCATGCTGAAAGGCTATTCTGCGATGGCATTATTACCCGACCTTTTGCCACTGATCGGCCTGGCGGTGATAGTGATTGGCGTGGGGTTGAAATCTTATCGTAAAACACTGGACTGACATTATGTGCGTGCCCGGCACGTGTTGGCATAGGCTTTTCGCCATGAAATTCGTATAATGCGCCCCACATTCGTTTCAAGCCGGAGATTTCTATCATGCGTCCAGCAGGCCGTAGCGCTAATCAGGTGCGTCCCGTCACCCTGACCCGTAATTACACAAAACACGCTGAAGGCTCCGTGCTGGTCGAATTCGGTGATACCAAAGTGTTGTGCACCGCTTCCATTGACGAAGGCGTTCCGCGTTTCCTGAAAGGACAGGGGCAGGGCTGGATCACCGCTGAATATGGCATGCTGCCGCGCTCAACGCACACGCGTAACGCGCGTGAAGCAGCAAAAGGCAAGCAGGGCGGCCGGACGATGGAAATTCAGCGTCTGATCGCTCGCGCGCTGCGCGCGGCGGTTGACCTGAAAGCGCTGGGTGAATTCACCATCACACTCGACTGCGATGTGCTGCAGGCCGATGGCGGCACCCGTACGGCGTCGATTACCGGGGCCTGCGTGGCGCTGGCCGATGCGCTGAACAAACTGGTGGCAGCCGGCAAGCTGAAAACCAACCCAATGAAGGGGATGGTTGCCGCGGTGTCCGTTGGTATCGTTAACGGCGAAGCCATTTGCGATCTGGAGTACATCGAAGATTCCGCAGCGGAAACCGACATGAACGTGGTGATGACCGAAGATGGCCGCATTATTGAGGTGCAGGGGACGGCAGAAGGCGAGCCGTTCACCCATGAAGAGCTCCTCACTCTCCTGGCGTTAGCCCGAGGGGGGATTGAATCCATTATCACGACGCAGAAGGCGGCGTTAGAAAATTAATGATTAAGGCGACTGAGAAGTCGCCTTTATTTTGCGCTTCATCCTTCATTACAACTGCGAAGGATGAGCGCGTAGTCTGACAATGATGAAAGTACCAAAAGGAGCGAATCCATGAAGCCGTATCAGCGCCAGTTTATTGAGTTTGCGCTTAGCAAGCAGGTTCTTAAGTTTGGCGAGTTCACGCTGAAATCCGGGCGCAAGAGCCCCTATTTCTTCAACGCCGGCCTGTTTAACACCGGGCGCGATCTGGCACTGCTGGGCCGTTTTTATGCCGAGGCGCTGGTGGATTCCGGGATTGAGTTCGACCTGCTGTTTGGCCCGGCCTATAAAGGTATTCCGATCGCCACCACCACCGCGGTGGCGTTAGCCGAGCATCATGACCGCGATCTGCCTTACTGCTTTAACCGCAAAGAGGCAAAAACCCACGGCGAAGGCGGCAACCTGGTCGGTAGCCCGCTGCAGGGGCGTGTGATGCTGGTGGATGACGTGATCACCGCCGGTACGGCGATCCGCGAATCCATGGAGATTATCCAGGCCCAGGGCGCCCAGCTGGCGGGCGTACTGATCTCCCTGGATCGTCAGGAGCGCGGCCGCGGCGAGATTTCAGCTATTCAGGAAGTGGAGCGGGATTACGGCTGCCAGGTTATCTCAATCATCACTCTGAAAGAGCTGATTGCTTATCTGGAAGAGAAACCCGAGATGGCGGAATATCTGGCGTCAGTTCGTGCCTATCGTGAAGCCTACGGCATCTGATGATGCATCCGGCAGCCTCGGCTGCCGGATATTTCCTCTATACCAGCTTAGCGCCCTGCGCATTGACGTACAGCGAATAGATTGACGTACTGGACGCCATAAACAGCCGATTGCGCTGTTCGCCGCCAAAACACAAGTTCGCGCAGCGCTCCGGCAGTTGAATGGTGCCGATATGCTTACCCTGAGGGTTAAAGATCCGCACGCCGTCGAGTTCTTCGTTTCCGCTTCCCCATCCGCACCACAGATTGCCGTCTGTGTCGCAGGCGATCCCATCGGCGGTACCGTTGCCACAGTCGAGATACACCCGTTTATTTTTCAGCGTATTGCCTTCCACGTCCCACGCCAGAATTAAGCGGTTCGGTGTCGCCCGGCTTTCCACCACGTACAGGGTCTTTTCGTCCGGCGAGAAACACAAACCATTTGGCCCTTTTATGTCGCCCAATACCACGCTTAGTTTGCGGCTTTCCGGCTCCAGGCAATAGACGTTTTGCGGCAATTCTGGCGTTGCTTTGTGGCCTTCGTAAAAGCCGCTGATGCCAAATGGCGGGTCGGTAAACCAGATGGTACCGTCTGACTTCACAACGATATCGTTTGGGGAATTGAGGCGCTTATCTTGGTAGCTATCGGCCAGTACGGTGACAGATCCATCGTATTCGGTACGCGTAATGCGGCGGGTGTCGTGCTCGCAACTGATTAAGCGCCCCTGTCTGTCGCGGGCGTGGCCATTGCTATAATTGGCCGGGTAGCGAAAGACGCTGGTTTCTCCACTGATTTCATCCCAGCGCATGATGGCGTTATTCGGAATGTCGCTCCACAGCAGCATTCGCATGTCGCCGAACCAGACCGGGCCTTCCGCCCAACGGAAGCCGCTGGCGATGCGTTCAACCTTTGCGCTGGCAAGCATATAGCGACGAAAGCTGTCATCGACGGCCACGATGCGTGGGTCAGGATAGCGTTCAGAAGGGGCCCATGCTGCGAAGCTTTTTTGACTGACTAGTAGCGATGCGGTTGCCAACCCGCCTATCTTCAATAAATCCCGCCGTGACGTCGCCATCAAATCTCTCCTTGTCGGGTGGTGTTGGGGGAGGGTGAAACGATCAGCAAGCTGGATAGTAGGAAAGGAAAGCGGAAACGCGCATTGGGCTATTCAACCAATGGCCCTGGGATTTGCAACAAACTTACGCAGATTGCGAGGAGAATCATGCAGCCTGGCGGCTGCATGTGAGGATTTACTGCAGCTGTGCGGCGACCAGCGGCCAGCGGGCTTCGAAATCATCCGTCGGACGATATTTGAACTCGCTGCGCACAAAGCGCGACAGCATACCCTCGCAGAAGGCCAGCAGCTGGCTGGCCAGCAGGGTTTCGTCGAGGGTGTAGCCTTCGCCTTCACGCATTTTTTTCTCGCGCATCACCTGACGCAGCTGCACTTCGATGCGCTCAAAAAGCTGGTTGATGCGGCCCTGTAGCCGGTCCTGTTCGAACATTAGCGCGTGCCCGGTGAGGATACGCGTCAGCCCAGGATTACGCTCGCCAAACCCAAGAATCAACAGAACGATCAGGCGCAGGCGCGCGGTCGTGTCCTTTTCATCTTTCAAAATCAAATTGATGCGCGTAATCAGACTGTCTTCAATGAACTCGATCAGGCTGTCAAACATGCGGGTTTTGCTGGGAAAATGGCGATACAGCGCGGCTTCGGAGACGCCGACGGAAGCCGCCAGTTTCGCGGTGGTAATACGTTGACTACCATCGCTGGATTCCAGCATGAGCGCCAGAGATTGAAGTATTTCTTCGCGACGATTCCGTTTCGCAGTTTGCTTTTCTGCCATGTTTTAAAATACCCCTGAAAATAAGCACTTGTCAGGCAGACATCCACAACGCGACCGCAAACCGGAGTTTGCGGTGATGTTATTGCGTTATGCGCGTTGGGATGCAGGTTCCGTGTTGCTGGGCTTATTTACGCCCTGAGTGACCGAAGCCGCCTTCGCCGCGGTCGGTGGCGTCAAACTCTTCCACCAGGTTAAATTCCGCCTGCACGACCGGCACAAAGACCATCTGCGCGATACGTTCGCCCGGCTCGATAATAAAGCTCTGCTGACCGCGGTTCCAGACGGACACCATCAGTTGCCCCTGGTAATCGGAGTCGATGAGGCCCACCAGATTGCCCAGTACTACGCCATGCTTATGGCCCAGGCCGGAGCGTGGCAGAATTACCGCCGCCAGAGAGGGATCGGCGATATGAATCGCAAGGCCCGTCGGCAACAGCGTGGTTGCACCCGGCGCCAGCTCTACGGCGTCGTCGAGACAGGCTCGCAGGTCAAGTCCGGCGGAGCCGGAGGTGGCATAGGTCGGCAGCGGAAATTGCTGGCCGACACGCGGGTCCAGAATCTTAACGTCGATTTTTTTCATCATAACGGGTCACGATCTCGTCGAGTAATAATTGGCCCAGGAGTTCCTTGCGCTCAAGTGGTAAGCGCTTTTCCCCATCCTGCCAGAAAAGGTGTAATGCGTTGTTATCGCTATTAAAGCCCTGATCAGGCTGAGAAACATCGTTAGCGCAAATCAGGTCGAGGTTTTTGCGGGCACGTTTTTGCCGCGCATATTCTTCCACATTATTCGTTTCGGCGGCAAACCCAACGACGTAAGGGCGATGGGCTTTTAGCGCCGCAACCCCGGCCACGATATCCGGGTTTTTAATCATTTTTATTGTTAATTCATCACCTTGTTTTTTAATTTTATCTTCGGCGATGACGGCGGCGCGGTAATCCGCCACTGCGGCGCAGCCAATAAAAATATGCTGCTGCTGAGCGCCGGCCTGGACGGCGGCTTCCATTTCCAGTGCGGTAGTGACATCAATGCGCTGCACAAACGGCGGTGTCGGTAGTGATACCGGGCCGCTGACCAGGGTCACGTTCGCGCCCCGCTGCGCGGCGGCGGCGGCAATCGCGAAGCCCATTTTGCCTGAGCTGTGGTTGCTGATGTAACGCACCGGATCCAACGGCTCACGGGTCGGGCCCGCGGTAATCATGAGGTTGAGATGTTGCAAATCTTTGACAGGGGAGGCGAAATGCTGCGCGGCCATCTCCACGATGGTTAACGGATCGAGCATTCTCCCCGGGCCGACGTCGCCGCAGGCCTGGCTGCCGCTGTCCGGTCCCCACAGCAGCAGGCCGCGGGAAGCCAGCGTCCGCAGATTCTGCTGGGTGGCCTGCGCGCGATACATCTGCTGGTTCATGGCGGGCACCACGGCAACCGGGGAAGGGGTGGCAAGACAGATCGTCGACACCAGGTCGTTGGCCATGCCGGCCGCCACGCGGGCGATTAAATCAGCGGTTGCCGGGGCGAGGATCACCAGGTCGGCCCATTTCCCGAGCTCAATATGGCCCATAGCCGCTTCCGCCGCCGGATCGAGCAGGCTGTCGGAAACCGGATAGCCGGATACCGCCTGCAGGCTGAGTGGGGTGATGAACGCTTTTGCCGCCTCCGTCATCGCGACACGCACCTCCGCGCCGCGTTCGCGCAGTCGGCGCACCAGTTCCGGGGTTTTATACGCCGCGATACCGCCGCTGACGCCCAGGACGATTTTTTTACCCGCCAGAGTCATCATGATGTCTTCCTGTTGCCGTAGACCAGAATCCGCGCATCTTATCACAATCCTGTCGTCGTCGTGCCTCTGGTGGGCATTCACTTTGCGAGCGGCTACGCAGGGTGAAAAGCAGTGGGTCGGCAGCGCCGTCAGGCTGTGCCAGGATAGGCAAATTCACCCAGGAGGGCGCATGGACGAAACGGAAAATCTGATGCCACGAGAAAAGATGTTGCAGTACGGCATCGAAGCGCTAACGGATGTTGAGCTGCTGGCGCTGTTTCTGCGCGTCGGCACGCGTCGTCAGGATGTGCTCGGCTATGCGCAGGCGTTACTGCAGCGTTTTGGCTCGCTCTACGCTCTGCTTTCCGCGGATAAAGCGCAGCTGATTGCCGTGGATGGACTGGGGCTGGCGAAATATGCGCAACTGAAGGGTATTGCCGAGCTGGCGCGACGCTATTTTAGCTCACAGCTGGTCGAGGAGGCTGCGCTGGTCAGTCCCTCGACGACGCGGGAATTTTTACAAAGCCAGCTTACGGAAGAAGAGCGCGAGATCTTTATGGTGATCTTTTTAGATAATCAGAACCGGGTGTTGAAACATAGTCGCCTTTTTTCTGGTACTCTTAGCCACGTTGAGGTGCATCCGCGAGAAATTGTACGCGAAGCCATCAAAGTGAACG
Organism: Klebsiella variicola; assembly: GCF_000828055.2. Taxonomy (NCBI): domain Bacteria; kingdom Pseudomonadati; phylum Pseudomonadota; class Gammaproteobacteria; order Enterobacterales; family Enterobacteriaceae; genus Klebsiella; species Klebsiella variicola. The sequence continues at coordinate 134,250 of NZ_CP010523.2, forward strand.
CTGCCGCCGTGATCCTTGCGCATAATCATCCCTCCGGTAGTCCGGAGCCGAGCCAGGCAGACAGGCTGATTACCGAAAGGGTGGTAAAATGTTGTCGATTCATGGAGATACGCGTGCTTGACCATCTGGTTATCGGCCGCGGTGCGTATGTATCTTTTGCCGAGCGTGGCTGGATTTAGCCCCGAACTGGCGATCCTTCGGGATCTTTGTCTGTTCGGGACTTGAGCACATCGCCGAGTCAGCGTATACTACGCCACCTTTGAGAATCTCGGGTTTGGCATTTGGGCCTGGCAGTCGAGAGTTCACATTGAACTGCGATGACCAGGCTGTAAAGCCTGACGAGGCGCCAATACCCCATACGAAGCTCGAGCTAATTTGATTTTTGGAGAATAGACATGTCCCGAGTCTGCCAAGTTACTGGCAAGCGTCCGGTGACCGGTAACAACCGTTCCCACGCACTGAACGCGACTAAACGCCGTTTCCTGCCGAACCTGCACTCTCACCGTTTCTGGGTTGAGAGCGAGAAGCGTTTTGTCACCCTGCGCGTATCTGCTAAAGGTATGCGTGTAATCGATAAGAAAGGCATCGATACAGTTCTGTCTGAACTGCGTGCCCGTGGCGAAAAGTACTAAGTACTTAGAGGAAATAAATCATGGCTAAAGGTATTCGTGAGAAAATCAAGCTGGTTTCTTCCGCTGGTACTGGTCACTTCTACACCACCACGAAGAACAAGCGTACCAAACCGGAAAAAATGGAACTGAAAAAGTACGATCCGGTTGTACGTCAGCACGTTATCTACAAAGAAGCTAAAATCAAATAATTTTCGCTTTCTTGTAATGAAAACCCCGCCCCGGCGGGGTTTTTTATTGCCATTATTCAGGCAAAACACCTTCAAAACTTATCATATATCCCTCTTTTAATTATTTACTACAAATCAATTAACATAATGAATATAAAGGTTTTTCTTGTCTTGCTTGTATAGTCTGTCTATTCTTCCGGTACAGAAAACCAGCGACAGGGATTGTTATGGCCTCTTTTATTCCAGATGTTTCATTTATCGATAACAGCGAACAGCGCACACCGTTAATTTTGGTCCTCGATTGCTCAGGCAGCATGCAGGGCCAGCCAATCGCCCAGCTGAATCAGGGATTAAAGCTGCTGGAAGAGGAACTTAAGCAGGATGTCATCGCCGCTAAGCGCGTTCGCCTGCTGGTGATCAAATACGGCGGCTATGATGAATGCGAGCTGTATGGCGACTGGTGTGATGCGATGGACTTCATTGCCCCCGAGCTTGAGGCCAGTGGCCTGACGCCCACCGGGCAGGCCGTTAGCCTGGCGCTGGGCGAAATTGAAGCGGAAAAACAGCGCCTGAAAGCGGCTGGCGTCCCCTATACCCGGCCATGGCTGTTTTTAATGTCGGATGGCGAGCCCACCGACAACTGGCAGGCGGCAGCGCAGGCGTGCCGTGATGCGCAGGCGGCAAATAAAGTCGCTGTGTTTCCGATTAGCGTAGGACACGAAGCAACTGAGTCGATGGGGCAGTTCAGCCGTAGCGGCATTAACGGCGTGAAGCAGCTGAAGGGATTGCAGTTCCGCGAGCTATTCCTCTGGCTCAGCGCCAGTATGCAGGTGGTGTCGCAGTCGACACCGGGCGGTAAAGCACAGCTACCGCCGACGGATAGCTGGTCCGAAATTTCGGTCTGACACCATGAACTGGCGCGTATACGCAGCGTCGGTCATGGGTAGCAGCCACCGACAAAATCAACTTCCCTGCCAGGATGCCTTTTGCTATCGCCATCTGGGCGATCGGCTTGTCGCCGTGGTATGCGATGGCGCAGGCTCTGCCGCGTATAGCGAGCAGGGCGCAGCGTTGGTCGCGCATGCGCTGGCCGATCGCCTGGCGACATTCATCACGGCGCCGGATGAAAATCAGCTGGCGACGCTGCTCGGTAGTGTGCGCGAGACCGTGCTGCTACAGGCGCAGGAGCGGGAAATTTCCGCGGGCGATTTTGCCTGTACCGTTCTGGCTGCCTGGCTGGGAGAGACCGCCTCTGTGATAGTGCATATTGGCGATGGCGCTGCGGCGTTAAGCCTGGATGCCGAACAGCACTTCTCCCTGCCTGAAAACGGCGAATACGCTAACCAGACCTGGTTCCTGACCAGCGACGACTGGCGGGAGCATTTACATATCAGCCAGTTTTCTGGCAGAGCCACGAGACTGGTGATGATGACTGACGGCGTGCAGCCGTTCGCGCTCAATCGGCGTGGGGATGCGCTGTTCTCTCCGTTTATCGATCCGGTTTTGCGTTATGTGCAGCAGGTTTCAGAGGCTGAAGGAAGCGAAGCGCTGCGCGCCACGCTGGACGACCCGCGCACCTGGGCGATAACCGGTGATGACAAGACACTTCTGGTAGCCCTGCGTCATGAAGCATAAAAAGCTGCCAGCCTGCTATGACGGACAGCGCCGCACGGTACGTCTGGGGAAACTGATCAAGAGCGGCGGCGCGGGGAGTGTTTATTTCCTGGCGGATGACCCTTCCCGCGTTGCTAAACTTTACCATCCGCAGACCGATACCGCTTACTACCAACGCAAGCTCAGCGCCATGCTGGCGCAGCGGCCTGAGATCCCCGCCCCCGCGGAAGGTGAGTCGATTGTCCAGCTGGCATGGCCCGACTATTTGCTCTACGACGAGCGCAAGCGCGTAGTGGGCTTTGTCATGCCGGTTCTCGACACCCAGCGCACCATTGAGCTGGAGTATATTTTACAGGCGCGGCAGGCGAAGGCGCACCATCTGCCGGAAGGCATCGGTGCGAAAGTGAGCCTGGCTTGTAACCTTGCTACCCTGGTCTCTACGCTGCATGCGCGACAGCACCGGGTTATCGACATGAAGCCAGTCAACCTGCGGTTCTATCGCGACAGCCTTTATATCGCGCTGCTGGACTGCGATGGCTTTAGCATTCAGGGCGAGGGAGAGCGTTTCCCTGCAGGGCAGTTCACGCCGGATTATCTGGCGCCGGAGTTTCAGCGTATTGGGCAGGTGCCCGGTGAGCAGGAAGAAGCGCAGGATCGTTTCTCGCTGGCGGTGATCATTTTCCAACTGCTCAACCATGGTATTCATCCCTACAGCGGTCGCTCGCAAATGGCGAAGGTACCGGATGATTTACCCGGCCGTATCGCCGCTGGCTGCTACGCCTACGGGATCAACGCAGCAACGACTATCTCACCGGTGCCGGCAAGTACCCACCATTTGCTGCCGGTTGAGCTGCGTAAGCTATTCGATCGCGCATTTAGCGATTCGCCCGCCCGACGACCTTCCGCCGATGAATGGGCGCAGGTGCTGCGTCCTTATGCGCTACGTAGCACGCAAAAAATTATTCTTTGTCATCAAAAACACCAGCATTTCGCCGGGATGCCATGCCTGGTCTGCGCGCGGAAAAAACAGGTTGTTGCGGGAATAAAGCAGGCAAAGCAGCGTAAGCAAGCGGAAACCGTGCGCCCGCGGGTCGCACCGGTAATGCAGAAGCCTCGCAGGGCGCCAGCCGCCGCCGTACCTCGTCAACCTACCGGGCCGGGGCCGTTAACCCTGCTGTGGCGCAGTATTCGCAGCAACGTTCCTTCATTTGCCTGGCATGGCGCGCTGGCGCTGATGAGTACGCTGATTATTGGGGGGCTGGCGCGCAGTTTTGCCCGGCTCAACGGCTCTGGTCCAGCATGGTTCGATATTGCGGCGTTACTGATTATTTTTATCTGGGTGGCGGCGCTGATACTCCGGTCCATTATTCGGAGTCAGCCATAAATGACGCTGAAATTAAGATATCTCATTCTCTTTTTCGCGTTGTTGATGGCTTTTGTGGCGCCGGATTTAGTCTCCTTGCTGTGGTCCGCACCGTTCCGCTTAATGGATACACTGCCGCTGTTACCTGCCGCGCTCAATGATCCCCAGCGTTTATATCTCTATGGCCTGTGGCTGGGGGGAACGATCTATTTTTCCGCTCTGATGTGGGTGGCGGTTACCCGACACAATAAAGGCTATCTGATTGTTGCTGTGGCGCAGATTGTTTTTGTCATCGGCATTACCTTATGCAAGGTGCCTTTTGGCGAACAAAACCAGCGGCGCTGGCAGAGTATGAATCAGCTGGAAACACCCGCCTGGAGCGATTTTCTCTATGACCGCCATGCTCGTTTTATTCAGATAGCGCTGCGTGGGGGGCCGTTGAATCAGCACAACATCACCGAGCAATTTCTCGCGCAGAAAAAACCGCTGGCGGCGCTGCCGCTTGGCTGGAATGAAGAAGATGCCGCCGCCGCGGATGCGCTCTGGCAGCAGGCGCTGGGCTATCGTGAACGGGAAGCGAAAGCATTACCTAAAATGATGGAGTATCTGGCCTGGATGCCGGACCGGGGCGATCTGACGCTGGCCACGGCCATCCTGACGCTGACGAGCGAGGCGGATAAAGCGCAGGCGGAAACGGCGTTTCGCCGGGCCATCGCCATTGCGCCGGAAAACCCGGATGCCTGGCTGGGCTGGGCAGTCGCGCTGATCCAGGCCCGCGATGATGAGCGGGTGCGAAAATCGCAGTTTCAGCCGTTCACAAAGAGCATTACGACCGGATTGTTAATGGCGGAGGGTCTGAAGGAGAGCCCGCGGCAGCCTGCGCTACAGCAGCGGCTGGCAGCATACATCGCGCAAATGCCGGTGGAAGATCGGCAAATCCTGCTCATTTTGCAGGCGCGGATGCAGACGCGCTCCTGCGACTTGCCGTTGGATAAGTATGCAACAGAACAGGGTGAAGCGAGCAAGGTGCTGCCTTTGGCAAAATCAATCGTGTTTAAAACTGCCCCCGTGCGTAGCGTCAGCCCGATTAACGAACGCTTTCCTGGCCATGTCAGCATTGATACGGAGCGCTATGGCATCAGGAAAGAGAGTTTGCAGGCGATGCTGTATCCGGCGATACATAAATATATCAAGTCAGCGACGACCATACTCTCGCTGGATACCGACGCCAGCGGCGAGCTGTTAAACGTGGTCGTTGAATGCAGCAGTGGCGTTCCCGAGTTCGACCAGGCGGCGCTGCACTATGCACAGGAGTGGCGTTTTGGTTCTCACCGGCAGGGAAAACGCGTGTTGATGCCAGTGAGCTTTATCAGCGATCGCGTACCGCCGGAAGAATACTATGGGGAGATGGAGGCGCGGGCGATGCGCATTTCCCGGCTGGCCGCTCGCCATAATAAAACGGGGATGGAAAGCGCCTCGAAGGAAATGGTTGCGCGATTTACGCGAATGAAAGCGCTGTTTCCGCAACAGAGACTGAGCGCGGAAGAGGCGCATCAGTTACAGCTTATCTACCTAAAAAAACGCGATAAAACGCCCAAAGGCAGAATGGAAAGCTTTACTGAAATGACGGAGGCGATGGAAGCCCTGGTGGAGACGCACCCGTACTACGCGCCGCTACTCAAAGATCTGGCGTTCAGAAAAAGTTACGCTTCCTTTGAGGAGAAGCGGGCAGCATGGTCGCAGCTGCTGGCGCTGGCGCCAGAGGATCCGCAGGTGTGGATGGCCTGGGGGAGCGTGTGGGCCGAGCGCGATCCTGAGCTGTATATGGGCGCGATGATCGCTTCCATGCTGCTACAGCCGCTTACCGAGGATACCGAGCAGAAAATAGCGAATATCAAAACGAAGCTACTGATGCGGGTTGGCATGGGGCCACGTAAGGCGATTCTTTCGGCAAAGGTCTACGCCGACTATGGCGATATCCTTGGGGAAAGAGCGAAAGGGGAAGATACGGCGAAGGCCGCGGCGATCTTACCTGCCAGTAAAAAACTGGATCGTCAGGAAACCATCACTCCCCTGGATCCAGCGCCGCGCATGACGGTTGATATCGATCGGGATGAGGTGTTGAACGCCGCTCTCTTCAACGTGGAGTGGAAGGCGCCGCAGAGGCCGGACGAACGGCGGGCGGAACTGACCGTTGATATCGATGATACTGGCATGCCGACGCTGGTTCTCATCAGCAAAAGCAGCGAAGTGGAACAGTATGATGCGCAGGCGGTCAATATGCTGTGGCGCTGGAACTTTAAACCGCAGCCTGATGGCAGGCGGATGACCGTTGGCGTGAATTTTCTCCACTAATCGCGTCGTTGCCTCCTGAACGAGGTAAAATAGTGACGCCTGCCTATGTAGATGAGGAAAATCATGCCTGAATTACCAGAGGTTGAAACCAGCCGCCGCGGCATCGAGCCGCACCTGGTTGGCGCAACCATTCTGCACGCCGTCGTGCGCAACGGACGGCTGCGCTGGCCGGTTTCCGAAGAGATTTATCGCCTGAGCGACGTTCCGGTGCTCAGCGTGCGGCGTCGTGCCAAATACCTGCTTCTGGAACTGCCGGACGGCTGGATCATCGTCCATCTCGGGATGTCTGGAAGCCTGCGTATCCTGAGCGAAGAGCTACCGGCCGAAAAACACGATCACGTTGACCTGGTCATGAGTAATGGCAAGGTGCTGCGCTATACCGATCCGCGCCGCTTTGGCGCCTGGCTGTGGACCAAAACGCTGGAAGACCATCCGGTACTGGCCCACCTTGGCCCGGAGCCGCTCAGCGATGAATTTAACGCCGACTATCTTCAGCAGAAATGCGCGAAGAAAAAAACTGCGATCAAACCCTGGCTGATGGATAACAAGCTGGTGGTAGGGGTCGGCAATATCTACGCCAGCGAGTCGCTGTTCTCGGCCGGGATCCATCCCGACAGGTTGGCTTCTTCACTGTCGCGGGAAGAGTGTGAGCAGCTGGTGAAAGTGATTAAGCTGGTCCTGCTGCGTTCGATAGAGCAGGGCGGCACCACGCTGAAGGATTTCCTGCAAAGCGATGGCAAGCCGGGCTATTTTGCCCAGGAGCTGCAGGTCTATGGCCGCAAGGGCGAACCGTGCCGGATCTGCGGCACGCCGGTTGTCGGGACCAAACATGCCCAGCGGGCGACCTTTTATTGCCGTCAGTGCCAGAAGTAGTTCTCAGGAACAGGAACGTTTGTAGGCCAGGTCAGCGTAGCGCCACCTGGCACAAAGACCGGGACAGAGCCGGTGTGGATGGGCGGCGCAGTGCAGCGCCAGCCTGCGTGGCTCATGCCCCAGCAGATAGATGCGTTACTTCAGCTTATTCAACAGCGCCTGGTGGACGTTAGCTGGCAGGAAATGAGAAACGTCGCCCTGGTGACGCGCCACTTCCTTCACCAGTGAGGAAGAGATAAACGACCACTCTTTGCACGGCATCAGGAACACGCTCTCCAGCGTTGGCATCAGGTGGCGGTTCATGTGGGCCAGCTGCATCTCATACTCGAAATCCGCCACCGCCCGCAGGCCGCGAATTAAAATATTGGCCTGCTGCGCGCGGGCGAAACTGGCCATCAGGTCGCTAAAGCCGATAACCTCCACGTTAACCAGATGCGCTGTTGCCTGAGTGGCCAGCGTGATACGCTCGTCGAGGGTAAACATCGGCTTTTTGCTCGGGCTCGCGGCGATAGCCAGCACCACTTTATCGAACATGCTCGCCGCGCGGGTGACAATGTCGATATGACCGTTGGTGATGGGATCAAAGGTACCCGGATAGATCGCTTTTGTGCTCATGATTACCCTTTCTCCGAGTAGCCGTGGCTCAGCGCCCACAGCTCGGTATATTTCGTAAACGTATACTGCGCGTTGACCATCGCCAGTAACCAGCCCTGCTTACCGTCCAGCACCCCACCGCGCAGCAGCAGCGTTTTCAGGAACGCGCCCAGGGTATGGCTGAAAATCCCCGCCATCGAGGTCTTCTTACCCTTACGGTGGCGCTCAAGCGCCCACGCTGCAGCATACGCCAGCTGTTTTTGCTGGAAGCCAGCGAAGTCGCGGCAGGTCAGATGCAGGAGATCGCCGGTTAGCGGAATGACCTCTGCGCCCAGGCTATCCAGCGATTCATGGACCAGATTATCGTTATAGCGGTAACGGGCGCGTTCGTACAGGCGCAGCACGCGATCGGGATACCAACCGCTGTGGCGCATAAAGCGTCCGAGAAAGTAGTTGCGACGAGCGATGCTGTAGATAGCGCCGCGCTGCGGCGCTGCCAGCACCTTAAGAATAGCCTGCCTGAGTTCTGGCGTGACGCGCTCATCGGTATCGATCATCAACACCCAGTCGCCGGTGGCATAGTCCTGCGCGCGCTGGCGCTGAATACCATAGCCTCGCCAGTCGGTATGGGTATAGACCTGGGCGCCGAGGCGGCGGGCCAGCTCGACGGTGTTGTCGGTACTGCCAGAGTCGAGGACGATGATTTCATCTGCCCAGCTAACGGAGTCCAGACAATCCGGCAGCAGGTCCGCTGCATCTTTGGCGATCATCACCACGGAAAGCCGGTTCGACATTAATGACTCCGTTGCGGCATGTAAGGTTGCAGTAACTTGAGCAGACGCGACAGCGCGCCCTGGTTCTGGTGCAGCACTTCCACCGCGTGACGGCCATACCACAGGCGGTAGTCTTCATCGGTCAGGAGCGTGGACACTTCCCTGACCAGCGAGTCGGCGTCGGTGACCGTGATCAGGCCATCATCCTGCTGCAGCTTGGCGCAGATATCTTTGAAGTTGAAGGTATGCGGCCCCATCAGCACCGGAATGGCATGCGCCGCCGGCTCGAGCGGGTTATGGCCGCCGCGCTCCACCAGGCTGCCGCCAACGAAGGCGAGGTCGGCAATGCCGTAGAGCAGCATCAGTTCACCCATGGTATCGCCAATCACCACCTGGGTACTGGAGGAGGGGATCTCGCCGGTGCTGCGCAGAGTAAAGCTCATTCCGGCCTTTTGCACCATCTCACGCGCGTCGGGGAAGCGCTCCGGATGCCGGGGAACGAGGATCAGCAGCAGGTTCGGGAAGGTCTCCAGCAGTTTTTTATGCGCCTGCAGGATGATTTGTTCTTCGCCGTCGTGAGTGCTGGTGGCAATCCAGACCTTGCGGTGTGGCGCCCATTGGCGGCGCAACGTAATCGCGCGGGCCGCCAGCTCCGGGGTGACAGAGATATCGAATTTCAGACTTCCGGTGACCGCCAGCTGGTTGCGCTTCAGTCCGAGAGCAAGGAAGCGGTTGCCATCCTCTTCATTCTGCGCGGCGATAAGCGTAATACGGCTTAACAGGCGGCGCATAAAACCGCCCAGTTTGGCATAGCCTTTGGCGGAACGTTCAGAAAGGCGGGCGTTGGCGATCACCAGCGGGATCTTACGCTTATGCAGCGCGGCCACCATATTCGGCCATAGCTCGGTTTCCATCACGATAACCAGCTTCGGCTGAACGGTATTCAGGAAGCGGTTCATGGCGCCGGGCAGATCGTAGGGCAGATAGACGTGATGGACATCTTTGCCGAACGCCGACATGGCGCGCTCGGAGCCGGTCGGCGTCATGGTGGTGACGGTGATCGGCATCGAAGGGTAGCGGTGGCGCAGAGCGCGAACCAGCGGAATGGCGGCCAGGGTTTCTCCGACGGAAACGGAGTGCAGCAGAATGCCATCCGGCTCTACCTTGTTCTGACAGAAGCCATAGCGTTCCGCCCAGCGTTTACGATAGGCAGGAGCCTTACGACTGCGCAGCAGCAGCCGCAGCCACACCAGCGGCTGAATAAGGTAAAGTAGGGTGGTATAAAGCAATTCCAAACTATTTATCCGTTCTCTGTTTTGGCGGGCAAATTCTAAGCATTTAGCCCGCGTAAAGCTATCTCTTTGGCGGAAACAGCGGGTTTTTGGTCTATACCGCGTGGCGATAACGCTTAATACGCAGATAACGGCGTCCCAGGCGCCAGCGTAAACGGAAAGTACAGGCGTTTTTCCAGATTAACCGCCAGATACCGCGGTCGAAGAATTCTTTAATAATAACATGCTTTTTCGACTCATCTTTCATGCTGTCGAAGGTGTGGATGATCCCCAGACCTTCTTTGGCGATCTGCCAGCGACAGGCGGCGATATGGCGCACTTTATCCGGGTAGCGCTGGTTGATCGCCTCCAGCATCTCCAAAATCTTCATATAGTGGCGCGCCGAACGCATCAGCGTGTCGTCGTTGTCCGGCTTATGCGACACCGACTCAGAGTGGATGTAGTAATCATAGAACTGCTGGCTGGTGTACTGCACGCGCTCCGCGGCCAGCAGCGCCTCTGTCGTCCACGGGATATCCTGATGGCGCAGGCCGGGTTCGAAATGGAAGTGATGCTGGCGGATAAAGTCGTGGCGATAGATGTTGAGCCAGGTGACGTGTAGAAACTTCCGCGAGTCCAGGGCCTGCTTGAGCCAGACATGACCCGGCAGCACGCCGGTCGAGGGCAGGCGATCCAGCGGGAAGATCGGGTGGCTCTCGCGGCGCTTTTCATACACGTAGGTGCCGTTGCAGGTCGCGATATCGAGATGTTCTTTCTCGGCCATCTCCAGCAGCGTGCGATACATGCCCGGATAGAGTTTGTCGTCGATATCCGGAAACGCCAGATATTTGCCGCTGGCGGCGGCGAGGCCGGTATTGCGCGCGACCGAGACGCCCTGGTTTTCCTGCTCCAGTACCTGGACGTTCTGCAGCCGATCCCGCCATTCGGCGATCACCGCCAGGCTGTTGTCTGTCGAACCATCGTTCACCAGGATCAGTTCATAGCTTTCCAGCTGCTGCTGTTCAAGGCACTCAAAGAACTGCGCAAGAAATTTCTCACCGTTGTAGACGGCAGCCACGATGCTCAATAAAGGCGTTTGACTCATAAATCTTCGATCCTGGTTAACTAACGGCGTCAGGTGCGCTGCAACTGACGGTACTGCTGACAAATGGACACGACGCTGAATTTTTCCAGCGCGGCGTCGTCGATAGTCGGCGGGTTATGGTAAATGCTTTGCATCGTCTGAGCCAGCGCCGGACTGGTCAGATCCGCCAGACCGCGGGCAAGTTCGCCGGTGAGGATCTCGGTGACGCCGCCGGGGCAGCGGGTGCTGGCAACCGGCGTATGCAACAGCAGCGCTTCCACCACCACATTGCCGAATCCTTCGCTATCGGAGCTTAAAACCAGCATCCGTGCGCCTTTGATCCACGGTAAGGGGTTTTTCTGAAAACCCTTGAACCACACCCGATCGTCAACCTGCAGCGTTTTGGCCAGCTGGCGCAGGCGCTGCTCTTGCTCCGGTTTTCCCTGGCCTAACAGCACCAGCGGCGCGTCAATGCCGCTTTGCGCATAGGCTTCGAGCAGGCGGTCGTGGCGTTTGCCCGGATGGAAGCGGCCGACGTGAATCAGATAGTCACCGGCCGGTCGCTCACTGTCGGCTTCCGCCTCGGCGCGCAGAGTGGCGATATCGAAGGGGTTGTAGATAGTTTTCAGCTGTGCCGGACGCAGGGCGAAGGCTTCCACCAGATCGCGTCCCACGGCGTCGGAAACCGCCACCACGTTGCGACCCTGGTAAATTCGCTTAATTTTCTGCTGCTTCATCCAGCGGTCAAAGCCGGTGCGGTGCCCGAGATAGGAGGCAGAGAATACGCCGTGCAGGCAGAACCAGACGTTACGCTCGCGCAGCGCCCGGCTGCGGGCGACGATGCGGTCGGTTTTGTGCAGGTTGGAAAGCACGAGGTCAAATTGCCCCTGCTGTTCGGCCCGGATGACCGCGGCGTCCAGCTGGCGGGCGCGGCGGGACAGCTCGGTCAGCTTGCGCCACGGTTTACGGCAGCGATCGGCCACCACCTGATAGTCGAGACCCTCGGGCAACGGATACTCGCAGACATCGCGCAGCGAAATGAGCGACACCCGATCGCCGTCGCGCAGGAACTGTGCCGCCAGGGTCAGGACCACTTTTTCCGCGCCGCCGCCGGGTAAACCGTCAATCACAAATAAGATGCGCATCGTTATTTCACCAGATCCTGATAAAGAGAAAGCAGCTGGGTTGAGAGTCGCTCGCTGGTGCAGGCCATGATGCGCTCGCGGGCGCGACCACCTTGCGCGGAGCCCAGCGCGCGGGGAGGCAGGGCCATCACCGCCTGCTGCAGCGCCGGGATATCCAGGGCGTCGCAGACGTAACCGTTGTGGCCGTCGACGATAAACTCCGCCCCGCCGCAGCCGGTGGTGGTGATCACCGGCAGACCGCAGGCCATCGCTTCGAGAATGACGTTGGGGAACGGATCGTAGAGGGTGGGCAGCAGCAGACCATCGGCTATCTGATAGAAGGGCAGCGTCTCCGACTGCATGCCGAAGAAGCGCACCCGCGCTTCGCAGCCGAGACTCTTCGCCAGCGCCTGATAGCGCGACTGATCCTTATCTTTGCCAACCACCAGCAGATAGCGATCGGTGGGGGCGATGGCGCGGATTGCCGCCGCCAGTCCCTTGCGCTCAAAGCCGGAGCCGACGTAAATCAGGCAGGTTGCCTGCAGCGGTAGCTGCCATTTGGCGCGTAAGGCGGCAAAGGTGTCTTCGCCCGGCGGTAGAAAACGCTGGTTATCAATGGCGTTATAAATAACGTGGATCTTCTCCGCCGGCAGGCCAAAGTCTTCGATAATTTCGCGCTTGATCATCTCGGCGTTGCAGATCACCCCGCGCAGGTGTGAGTCTTCATACATCTCGCGCTCCGCCTGCATGACGTAGCGGTGGTAACGGTCGGCGAACAGCAGGCGGCTTTTCCAGGCCGGTAAAATGCGCGAGCGCTGCTGCAGCCAGCGGCGATGAACGCCATCGCCAGCGCGGTAGAGATCGCAGCCGGGAATACGTTCATGGCTCTGCACCAGGTCAAAAGACTCACGCTGCCAGAGCGCACGCGCGGCGTTGGCAAAGCCGCGCTCGCGGCTGATGCGCCCCCATTTACGTGGGTTACAGATATGGATCTGCCAGTCCGGTTTCACCGGCCCCTGCCATTCGCGGGTGATGACGTTCAGCTGCAGATGACTGCTGTCGAGGGCTTCCAGCGCGCGGGAGACAAACCGTTCTGCGCCGCCGTCCGGGCGGTACTTCTGCCGCACCAGAGCCAGCCTGAATTTACTCATGCCAGTACCTTTTTCGCCGCCGCGATCACGGCGTCGGTAGGAATTAAATCGAGATAACGTTCTTCGGTGTTGGTGTTGATGGCGTCCGGGTCGGGCAGCGGACCGAAGTCGCCGGCCCAGATCACCTCGCCTTTCGCCTGCCACGGACGCCAGAAGGTCAGCTTCGAGGGGCCGAACAGGGCGACCAGCGGAGTGCCAAGAGCCGCAGCCATATGCATCGGCACCGAGTCGACGCCGATAAACAGGCGGGCGTGATCGATCACCGCCGCCAGCTGGCGCAGCGTTAACTGGCCGGCTAGAGAGTGCAGACGCGCCTGCGGGCAGCCGGCGATGATGGTGTCCACCATCTTCTTCTCTCGATCGTCGGGGCCGGAGGTGAGCACCACCGCGTACCCCTCGGCGGACAGCGCGTTGATCAGCGCACTCATACGATCTTCGCGCCAGCATTTAAAGAACCAGCGCGACGTTGGCTGGATGACGATGTAGTTTTCCCGGAACTCCTCCGGCAGCAGGGCGCGGCTGGTGGCCCAGTCTGCTTCGCTGTAGCCCATCCGCGCCGGCGCGTCGTTCAACGGGAGACCGAGCGGAGCGAGAATAGAGAGATTCTGCTGTACCGTATGCAGCTGGTTGTGCTGTTGGGTGGAGGCCAGCGCGGTGTGGCAATAGCGCCAGACCGGGTGGCGGCGCTTCGGAAAATCAAAACCAATCCGCGTCGCGGCGCCGGTCAGTTTGCTGATAATCGCGCTCGGCCACTGGTCAGCAAGGTTAAGCACCATATCGTATCGCTGCTGACGCAGCGTCTGAATGAGCTGCCATTGCATCTTCAACTGATGCCTTTTTCCCTGCTTTTTCCAGCGGCGATCGAGACCATAAATATGATGGATATCGGGGTTGGCGGCGAGCATATCCCGGGTCTCTTCATACAGCAGCACATCCACGCTGGCGGCGGGATACTGCTGTTTCAGCGCGTGAATAAGCGGCGTGATCAACAGCATGTCGCCATGATGGCGCAGCTTAATGACCAGGATCCGCGCCGGGTTCAACGGGCCGCGGGAGAGGGTTTCAGGCGTCATACTCTGTTCTTCATCCAGGATAAGGGTTCCGATTCTAGGGGATCAGACAGATTGAGAGAAGCGTTGTATTGCTCTACCATGACCCGATACGTATGGCCTGAGGACGTTTTCGTGCACAATCCCGCATTTCTCATCACGATTGATACAGAGGGCGATAACCTCTGGCAAAAACATGACAGCATCACCACCGAGAATGCGCGTTATCTCCCGCGTTTTCAGCAGCTTTGCGAAAAGTATGGCTTTAAACCGGTCTATTTGACCAACTATGAAATGGCCATCGACCCCTTTTATATCGAATTCGCCAGAGACGTGATTGCCCGCGGCACCGCGGAAGTCGGCATGCATCTGCATGCGTGGAACAGCCCGCCGACCGAGCCGCTGACCGCCGATGACTGGCGGCATAAGCCTTATCTCATTGAATACAGCGATGCCATGATGCGTGAGAAGGTCGACTATATGACGCATCTGCTGGAGGATACTTTCCAGACCAAAATGGTCAGCCATCGCGCCGGGCGCTGGGCCTTTGACGAGCGCTATGCGCGTCTGCTGGTGGAGCACGGTTATCAGGTGGATTGCTCGGTGACCCCGCGGGTGAACTGGAAGACCGCCAAGGGAGCGCCGCAGGGCGATGGCGGGACCGATTATCGCCGCTTCCCGCAGCATGCCTATTTTCTCGATGAAAATGATATCAGCCGCGAAGGCCACTCTCCGCTGCTGGAAGTGCCGATGAGCATTCAGTACAAGCACTCAGCGTGGATGAACAGCGTGAAGCAGGGCTACGATCGCCTGCGGGGTAAAGTGCGTTCCCCCTCCGTACACTGGCTGCGTCCGATGGGCGGCAACGTGGAGACGATGAAAAAAGTCGTCGAACAAACGTTGACGCAGGGCAATGACTACGTGGAATATATGCTCCACTCTTCAGAGTATATGCCCGGCGGCAGCCCCACGTTCCAGAATGAACGGGATATTGAGCGTTTATACGCTGACCTTGAAGCCTTTTTTAGCTGGCTGGCGCCGCAGGTGAAGGGCATGACGTTGGCAGAATATTACCAGCGGAAAATCACACAGCGCTAACACAGCTCAAGGTACCGTATGCGTATCCTTAAACAATTAACGCGGAAAAAGAATGCTTTTTTCCGCGGCATTAAATTTAATTTAATTAACTATCGATACAGAAATAAGCCGGCGCGTAAAGCCTTCGACCCAGCGGCTGTCCGCCGCGTACTGCTATTGCGCCTGGACGATAAAGTCGGGGATATGGTGGTCACGACCGGCTGCGCCAGAATACTGGCCGAACGGGGATATCAGGTTTCGGTGTTAACCGGACCAATATGCTGCGAAATATTAGCAGGCTCAGAATTCATTCAGCAAGTATATTTATATCGGCCGCGCATGTCCTTAAATACGTTGCGGGCGGTAGGTTTTGATGCAGTTATCGATTTTGATGACGTCACCAGCTATGAACGCTTTAAATTACTCGCCGATTTACGGGCGGCCAGCGTGATTGGTTTTAATAAAGATCAATATAAACTTTACGATCATTCGATCGCTTTTTTTGACAGCAACAGCCATATTTCCCAGCGCTATAAACAGGTGGTGAAACTGTTTGGCATCGTTGACGACCACCCGTATCACTATCATCTCCCCGGCTGCCGCCATGAGCGGGAGAAAGTGGCTCGCTTGCTTTCCCAGGCCGGAGAGGTCGAACTGCGTATCGCCATTAACCCTTTTACCGCGTCTGAGGATAAAGACTTCTGTCGTCACCAGGTGGCGACCCTGGTCGAGCGGTTACGCGCCCTACCTTACCGGGTCTGTATCGTGATGGTGGGGCGTAGTGAGAAAATCCGCCAGCTGGGGCTGGATATGGCGCTGTATATCGCCGACAGCACCATCAACTCCGCCGTCGAAGTGATCCGCAGCTGTGATTTAGTCATTACGCCAGACACCTCGATCGTGCATATCGCCCGGGCCTTCGATAAACCGATGGTGGCGGTCTATAACAAGCGCAAACTCAAGGATACCGGGCTGCCCGGCTATCACATCTGGGCGCCGGGCTATGACAAGGCGAAACAGATCGTCTGTGAAGAAGCGAATGTCGCCGATGTGGCGATTGAGTCGGTGTGGCCCGTGATTAAAGAGCAGGCCGACCGGCTGGTCGCCGCCCGCAGTTGATTTAAAAGTGAATATAAAAAAGGGCCGCTGACGGCCCTTTTTGTTAGCGTTTTTCCGCCAGCCCTTTGCTGAGCGCGATGCCCAGCGGCAGCCAGAACAGCACCCAGGTTTCCCGGGGGTTGCTGATGATAAACATTCCCTGCGAGGCCATAAACACCAGCGCGTAAAACAGGATCGCCAGACTGTAGCGGCTGTCGGTGTGGCGCTTGCGCCACGCCTGCCATAGCCCGCAGGCAATGACCGCCAGCAGCAGCAGTAACCCCAGGATGCCGCCTTTCAGCAGGGCGCCCATATACACGCTGTGGGTGGTGGTGATGTGCTCGCCGCTGTAGTTGATGAAATCCAGTTCATAGCTGAAACCGCGCCCCAGCCACGGCTGGCTGGCCATCTCCGACAGCGTATGGTGCCAGATGCTCAGGCGCAGCCCGCTTTGGGTACCAAGCTCCTCGAAACGGGCGAGCAGCATGTCGCCCACCGGCGTCATGACCAAAAGCAGCGCTACCAGCACAGCCAGCGCCGCGGCGATCAGCAGGTTGCGGCGGGTGAAGACGTGCAGGTGCAACGTGCAGCCGACCGCCAGCACCAGGGCGATGATCGGCCCACGGCTTTGGGTGAGCAGCAGCATCACCAGCATGATGACCACCGGCAGATAGAGCCAGTGGCTGGCTTTTTCTTTCAGTAGCATGCCGCAGATTAAAATGCCGATGCCGCAGTAACCGGCAAGGTCGATAACGTTCGTTGGTCCGGGGTTCTCGGGGGAGACCGCTCGTGCAGTGAGGACCAGCGTATGGTCGATAATCAGCGTCCACAGGGAGAGCACGGTGATCCCGCCAACCACCGCCAGCATGGCCAGGCGGCGGGTTCGTTCGTCGCTGAGCAGCATCGTCATCAGCAACAGATACCCCGTCAGATACACGCCGTGGGTGATCGGCGAGTCAATATGCTGCGGCGTATGTCCCCACAGGTTACTGAGGGCGTAATAGATAAAGAAAGCCGCCAGCAGCGTCCAGGTCTGCCACTGCTCGCGTAACACCCCGGCCAGCGCCTGGCGGTTTTCCTGGCGTACCAGCGACAGCAATAGCAGCAGGATGGATAAATGCAGCAGATTATTGGTCCGGGTGGACATGCAAAAAATCGCGCTGAAAAATAAAAACAAAGGAAAGACAATCGAGTAGCCCTGTCTGGCGAAGTTACTCACTTTTAAAGTACTCATTAAACGCAACCTTTTCGAAGATAGTATCCGGCACAGCGCTTTCTGGGGAAAAATTAATCACCCGAATCTGACGTTGCTGCAGTACCTGCGCGGCATGCGCAAAGGAGGGCATGACGAGGGTATCCACTTTTGTTGCCAGGTAAGAAGGCAATTTTTCTTGTTGTGTTTCGTAGAATCGCGGCTGGTTAAAGTTGGTCATATCCAGGCCGCTCACCAGGATAGTATTGAAGCCCAGCCAGGCGAGAATTTGCAGCGCCCAGTAGACCACCGTGCCGGCATCAAAGATGCCCTGGCGAATATCGGTGCTAAAACAGATATCCGGGCGCTGAGGATGAAAGCACATCGCCGCATTCTGCTGGTAAGTGCGCTTTATCGCTTCGCTGGCGACTTTCGGCTGGTAAATCTTATAGCAACCGTCCTCAATCAACGCCAAACGGCAGCGTAGTGCGTCCCCATAGCGATCGAGAATTTTGGCGATCCCGTGCATGGTGGTGAACAGCAGAATCTCCGGCTGGCTGACAATGGCGCGGATAATATCAGGCTTCTTATCGAAAAATTCCATGTCGACGATGGTATAGAGCGAAAAGTGCAGCCGGTCGGCAAGATGCCAGGCGCCATTGACGCCCATCACCGGGATCGTTTTCGACAACAGGGAAAAATCGATATTGCGGGTTGAGGGGCCGGTGGCGGTCAGCAGGACTTCGCCCTGCATGCTGTTTTTCAGCGCGCTCAGGCTGACCAGCGGCACCGTTTTCCCTTTATAGCGTAACGCGCTGATTTCGCCGCTTGGCGCGCGCGTAATACGGGTAAAAGGCCACAGATTTTCATTGTGGCGATAAGCGCGAGGGCGCGTATAGCGGTAGATCTGTTTAAACAGGGATCCCATCAGCGCAGCCCCTGATTTTGCAGGAGAAGATGAACCCGGCTGGCCGGAATATCGCTGGTGCTGGTGCTGTTTTCCGGCCTGACGATATGCTGGTTTTTACCGTATCCGCCAATCAGCCCCGGATCGGTCGGGCCGTAGAGCGTGAAGTTCGGTTTATCCAGCGCGGCGGTCAAATGACTCAGTCCGGTATCGACCGAGACGACAGCCCGGGCGCTGGCCAGAACCTGCGCCACCTGCTCAAGGCTCATGCGCGGCAGCACTTCAACATACTCCCGGCCTTCCGCCAGTCGTTTTGCCCGCGCCTCTTCGTGCGGGGCGCCCCACGGCAGCTTAATGCGGACGCTGCTGTCGGCCAGCAGATCGAGAAGCTCCTGCCAGCGGGTTTCCGGCCAGTGCTTATCATCGCGGGTGGTGGCGTGCAGAAACACCAGATAGGGCGCGGCAGCGCTAGCCTCGTGCTGCAGGAAATGGCGCGCAATGGCGTAATCCCCCTGGGTCTGGGGTTTCGCGTAGCCAAGGCTTTTGGCGAACAGCTCGCGGGTACGCTCCACCGCGTGCTGCTGTTTCGCGATATGGTGGCGGCGGTTGTAAAACAGGCTGGCCAGCGGCTCGCGGGCCGTTTGCCAGTCCATACCGTGCTTGACGCCGTGCGCCAGGCGAGTAACCAGCGCGGCGCTTTTCACCAGCCCCTGGGCGTCGATGATGGCGTCATACTTTACCGCCTGAACGGCCTCGCGGAAGGCTTGACGCTCCGCTTTAATCGGCGCGGAAAACCAGGCTTTACGCCAGCGGCGAATCGCCACCGGGATCACCCGCTCGACGCTTTCATGCCAGGAGGGGATCTGCGCGAAACCCTCTTCAACCACCCAGTCGAAGCGAATGCCGGGGATGGCCTGCGCAGCGTCGGTTAGCGCGGGCAGCGTGTGTAGCACGTCGCCCATGGACGAGGTTTTTACGATCAATACCCGCATCCGTTACGCTTCCTCGTGCTCGGTTTTTTCCGCTAACAGTTCGTTCAGCTCTTGCAGGACGCGTTCTGGGGTGATGTCGATCAGGCTCTGATGATAGCCTTCCGCGGCATCGCCTTTGCGCACCTTGTGGTAGCCGCTAATCAGGCGGATAACCCGCGCTTTATGCGACAGCGGCGGGGTGAAGTCCGGGCTGCTCGGGCCATACAGCGCCACCAGCGGGCGGTCCAGCGCGGCGGCGACGTGCATCAGCCCCGAATCGTTAGTCACTACAGCTTTACAGGCGGCGATCAGAATGACCGCCTGCTCCAGCTGGGTTTCACCCGCCAGATTACGACACCAGGCCTGCTGCTCGCTGCTGAGGGCGGCGATGATCTCTTTGCCGGCCTCGTTATCTTTCGCCGAGCCGAATAACGCAATCTGATAGCCATCGTCGATAAGCTTTTTAGCCAGCGCAGCATAGTGATAGTGCGGCCAGCGCTTTGCCGGTCCGAATTCCGCGCCGGGGCAGAAACCGATGATCGGCCGCTCGTTTGAGAGATTAAAGGCGTTGCAGGCCTGTGATTTTTCGCCATCGTTGACCTGCAGCTGCGGCCACAGCAGCGGCTGCGGTAGATCTTTGGCGCAGCGCATCACGCCGTTGTCGTAGGCCAGCGCCACGTAGCGTTCCACCATCAGCGGCCAGGCGTCTTTGTCCAGTACCCGGGCGTCGTTGAGCAGACCGTAGCGCATCTCGCCGCGCCAGCCGGTGCGCAGCGGGATGTTGGCAAAGAAGGGGACTAATGCCGATTTAAACGAGTTCGGCAGCACGTAAGCGCGATCGTAGCGACGCTCGCGCAGGCTGTGGCCGAGCTTGCGGCGTTCGCCGATAGCCAGCGCGCCGTGGCCCAGCGGCATCGGGATCGCTTCATTCACTTCCGGCATGCGCGATAGCAACGGACGGCACCAGGCTGGCGCCATCACGTCGATAATCGCCTGGGGATAGCGCGCCCTGAGCGTACGATAAAGACTTTGCGACATCATCATGTCGCCCACCCAAGACGGGCCTACCACCAGAATTTTCATGTTATCTCTTACGCATCCCGATTCAGCCAGGCCATATATTCCGTTACGCCTTCGGCAACGGTTTTGAACGGTTTGTCATAGCCCGCTTTGCGCAGGTTAGTCAGATCGGCCTGGGTGAATGCCTGGTAGCGGCCTTTCAGTTTGTCCGGGAACGGGATGTACTCAATGCTGCCTTTTTTATGGAAAGCCAGGGTCGCATCGGCAACCGCCTGGAAGGATTCCGCGCGGCCGGTGCCAAGGTTGAAGATCCCGGACACGCCGTTTTCCCAGAACCACAGGTTGACGTCTGCCACGTCGCCCACGTAGACGAAGTCGCGCTTGAAGCCGTCGCTGCCTTCGAACAGTTTCGGACTTTCGCCATTATTCAGCTGGGTGTTGAGGTGGAAAGCGACGCTCGCCATGCTGCCTTTGTGGCCTTCGCGCGGCCCGTAGACGTTGAAGTAGCGGAAGCCGACGATCTGCGAATTGGCTTCCGGCAGGATCTGGCGGACGTATTCGTCGAACAGGAATTTGGAGTAGCCGTAGACGTTCAGCGGCTGTTCGTACTCACGGGACTCGATGAAGTCGCTGGTGCGTCCGCCGTAGGTGGCGGCGGAAGAGGCGTACAGGAACGGGATTTCGCGCTCCAGGCAGTAGTGCAGCAGCTCTTTAGAGTACTGATAGTTGTTATCCATCATGTACTTGCCATCCCACTCTGTGGTGGAAGAGCACGCGCCTTCGTGGAAGATCGCTTCGATTTCACCGAACTCTTCACCCGCCATTATCTGGATCAGAAAGTCTTCTTTATCCATGTAGTCAGCGATGTTCAGGTCAACCAGATTCACAAACTTGGTGCCGTCTTTCAGATTGTCGACAACCAGAATGTCGGTGATGCCTTTGTCATTCAGCGCTTTAACGATGTTGCTGCCGATAAAGCCTGCGCCGCCGGTAACGATGATCATAACTGTACCTTTGAAGTTGGGAGCCCGAAGACAATCCGGGCATGAATGCTCATATCATATCACCACATGAGCAAGCCTACAGCCATTCGCAGAATAAGGTGCTGGGCTGACGTGATTTATGCTGCAAATAATTCATTCAGGCCTGCATCATCTCGTATCAGCGTATAGCTTTGGGTAATATGTGCCAAATTTTGCCGAATCTGGAGAGTTGCAATGCGTGGTGATTTCTACAAACAGTTAACGAGTAATCTGGAAACCGCTCGGGCCGAAGGCTTGTTCAAAGAAGAGCGGATCATCACCTCGGCGCAGCAGGCGGACATTACCGTCGGCGACAGCCATGTGATTAACTTCTGCGCCAATAACTATCTGGGTCTGGCGAACCACCCGGAACTGATTGCCGCAGCGAAATCCGGTATGGACAGCCACGGCTTCGGGATGGCCTCGGTGCGCTTCATCTGCGGTACCCAGGACACGCATAAGCAGCTGGAGAAGAAGCTGGCCGATTTCCTCGGTATGGAAGACGCGATCCTCTACTCCTCCTGCTTTGACGCCAACGGCGGCCTGTTTGAAACGCTGCTCGGGCCGGAAGACGCCATTATCTCCGACGCCCTGAACCATGCCTCGATCATCGACGGCGTGCGCCTGTGTAAAGCGAAGCGCTTCCGCTATGCCAACAACGACATGCAGGAGCTGGAAGCGTGTCTGAAAGAAGCGCGCGAGGCCGGCGCGCGTCACGTGCTGATCGCCACCGATGGCGTCTTCTCGATGGATGGCGTGATCGCCAACCTGAAAGGCGTTTGCGACCTGGCGGATAAATACGATGCGTTGGTGATGGTCGATGACTCCCACGCCGTCGGCTTCGTCGGCGAAAACGGCCGCGGCTCTCATGAATATTGCGACGTGATGGGTCGCGTCGACATCATCACCGGCACGCTGGGTAAAGCGCTGGGCGGCGCCTCCGGGGGCTACACCGCCGCACGCAAAGAGGTGGTTGAGTGGCTGCGCCAGCGTTCCCGTCCGTATCTGTTCTCCAACTCTCTGGCGCCGGCCATTGTGGCCGCCTCCATCAAAGTGCTGGAGATGGTTGAAGAGGGTGCAGACCTGCGCGATCGGCTGTGGGCTAACGCGCGTCTGTTCCGCGAAAAAATGACCGCGGCAGGCTTCACGCTGGCGGGCGCCGACCACGCCATCATTCCGGTGATGCTGGGTGAAGCGGTGGTGGCGCAGAACTTTGCCCGCGAGCTGCAGAAAGAAGGGATCTATGTCACCGGCTTCTTCTATCCGGTGGTACCGAAAGGCCAGGCGCGTATTCGCACCCAGATGTCGGCGGCGCATACCCCTGAACAAATTGAGCGTGCGGTGGAAGCCTTTACCCGCATCGGCAAACAACTGGGCGTCATCGCCTAATAAGGGTGTGAGATGAAAGCGTTATCCAAACTGAAAGCGGAAGAAGGCATCTGGATGACCGACGTACCGGAACCGGAAGTCGGCCATAACGATCTGCTGATTAAAATCCGCAAGACTGCTATTTGCGGAACCGACGTGCACATCTACAACTGGGATGAGTGGTCGCAGAAGACCATTCCGGTGCCGATGGTGGTCGGTCACGAATACGTCGGCGAAGTGGTGGGGATTGGTCAGGAAGTGCGCGGCTTTAAGATTGGCGACCGCGTCTCCGGCGAAGGGCATATCACCTGCGGCCACTGCCGCAACTGCCGCGCGGGCCGCACCCATTTGTGCCGCAACACCATCGGCGTGGGCGTTAACCGCCCGGGCTGCTTTGCCGAGTATCTGGTGATCCCGGCTTTTAACGCCTTTAAAATCCCCGACAATATCTCTGATGACCTGGCGTCTATCTTCGACCCGTTCGGCAACGCGGTGCACACCGCGCTCTCCTTCGATCTGGTCGGGGAAGATGTACTGGTTTCCGGCGCCGGTCCGATCGGCGTGATGGCGGCGGCGGTGGCGAAACACGTCGGCGCGCGTAACGTGGTGATCACCGACGTCAACGAGTACCGTCTGGAGCTGGCGCGCAAAATGGGCGTCACCCGCGCGGTGAACGTGGCGAAAGAGAACCTCAACGACGTGATGGCCGAGCTGGGCATGACCGAAGGTTTCGACGTGGGCCTGGAGATGTCCGGCGCGCCGCCGGCGTTTCGCAGCATGCTCGATACCATGAACCACGGCGGCCGTATCGCGATGCTGGGTATCCCGCCGTCGGATATGTCCATCGACTGGACCAAGGTCATCTTCAAAGGGCTGTTTATTAAAGGGATCTATGGTCGCGAAATGTTCGAAACCTGGTACAAAATGGCGGCGCTGATCCAGTCTGGTCTGGACCTTTCACCGATCATCACCCACCGCTTCGGCATTGATGATTTCCAGAAAGGTTTTGACGCGATGCGCTCCGGCCAGTCCGGTAAAGTGGTTCTGAGCTGGGAATAACGCCTCCGGGCTGTTGTAAAAATCAGCAAAAAAGGCGCCTGCGGGCGCCTTAATTTAGATTTGGATAACATTTTTAGCCTGCTTAATATTAAGCGCACAATTTCTACATCGATTTTACGGTTATTCGCTTATACAGTGTGTTTAGTCGCGGTTTAACTTTGTAACTATCATGCTTAAACTCTCCGTATGCTTACTGACCTGTAACTCTGCGCGCCTGCTGATGGAGGTGCTGCCGCCGCTGCTGAAGGTGGCCGATGAATGTATCGTCGTCGACTCCGGCAGCACCGACGAAACGGTCTCTATTTGTCAGCAGTTTGGCCTCACCGTCCATCATCATGCCTATAAAGCCCACGGCGCCCAGATGAACTACGCCATCGGGCTGGCCAGCCATGACTGGGTGCTGTGTATGGATAGCGATGAGATTCTTGATAATGACGTAGTGGCGGCCATTCAGGCGCTAAAAGCGGGGGAGGAGCCGGACCCAACCTGCGCCTGGCGTCTGCCGCGCTACTGGTTTGTGCTCGGCACGCAGGTGCGAACGATCTACCCTATTTCTTCGCCGGATTACCCGGTGCGTCTCTTTAACCGCCAGCAGGCGCGGTTTAACGACCGGCCGGTGGATGACCAGGTGGTCGGACACGCACGCTCCGTCAGGCTGCCGGGCTTTGTACGCCATGACACCTTTTATTCGCTGCATGAAGTGTTTAATAAGCTGAACAGCTATACCACCCGGCTGGTGAAGTACCAGCAGATCAAACCTTCGCTGACGCGGGGGATCGTCAGCGCCATTGGCGCTTTCTTTAAGTGGTATCTCTTTAGCGGAGCGTGGCGCTTTGGCAAAGTCGGCGTGGTCACCGGCCTGTACGCCACGTTTTACAGCTTTCTCAAATATTTTAAGGCGTGGTACGCCCACGAAGATAACCAGGCGCCCGTCGCGCAAAAGCGAACGGACCCCTGAGTGGTCTAGTTGCCGGGATTGTCCCAGCCTTGCCATTTGAGGCGATAGTACTGGACCAGCGCGCTCTGGCTGATGCTGTCGCTGAGGATAGTGAAGAAGCGGCTGGCGTTCACGGGCTCCAGCGGGCGCTTCGGCTTGCAATACTTCACGCCGTGGAACGGATTGCGCGGTTTCTGCGGCGTTGGCAGCGTTTGTTGCGCAGGCGGCTGAGCATAGTTTGGCGTCGAGTTGTCGACCTGTGGCTCGTTGAGCAGGCTGCTCGGGCGCACCAGCGTGATATCCGGCGGCAGGTTATAGACCATCTGCTGCAGCACCCGCACCGTTGTCGGATGCGGATGGCCAATGGCTATCGCCGAACCGTTGCGCCGCGCCAGGGCGATGGCGCGATTGAACTGGTTGCGGATATCGGCTTCATTCTGCGTATCGTCAAGAAACACCTTGCGCTTAATCACCTTCACCCCGGTGCCCTGCGCGGCGCGCATGGCTTGGGTGTTGCCGATGGTGACGCTATCGAGAAAATAGAGATTGTAGCGCTCCAGGGCCTGCATCACCTTCTGCATACCAAACAGGTTGGAGGTCATCGCGCTGCCCATATGGTTATTCAGCCCGACGGCGTAGGGAACTTTGCCGTAAGCCTCGCGAATGATGCGCTCGATCTCCTCGCTGCTCATTTCGGGACGCAGGGTGTCTTTTTCCAGCGGCTGTTTGCTGAGCGGCGCCATCGGCAGGTGGATGAGCACTTCATGGCCCAGATTATGCGCTTTCGTGGCCATTTCCCGGGCGTGCGGCGCGTTCGGCAGCACGGCGACGGAGATAGTTGACGGCAGCGCCAGCACCTGATTCTCGGTCTGCGGGCGGTAGCCAAAATCGTCAATAACGATGGAGAGTTTGCCAGCGAACGCTGGCGCCGCCAGAGCCAGCGAACCGGCTACGGCAAGAGCAATTGCGCGAAATTGAAGCAAAACTTATCTTCCCAACCACGGCTGTGGATTGACCGCCTGACCCTGGCGGCGAATTTCGAAATAGAGCGACGGACGGCCCTGACCGCCGCTGCTGCCTACGAGCGCGATAGGCTGACCAGCACGAACCTGCGTACCGACGCTGACCAGCGCGCTTTGGTTATAGCCATACAGGCTCATGTCGCCTTTGCCATGTTCGACCACCACCACCAGACCATAGCCCTGCAGCCAGTCGGCCAGAATGACCCGACCATCGGCAATGGCTCTGACTTCGGTGCCTTCAGACGCGGCGATAACCATCCCTTTCCAACGTAGTTCACCTTGCAGCTGTTCGCCATATCGATGAAGGAGCGGACCGCGAACCGGCCAGAACGCCTGGCCGCGCGGCGAGCCCAGCCCGCCGGTGCGTGACATCAGCGAACGCTCGCTTTCCGTTGGTTTATAGGTGGTGCCTTTGCGCGATGCTTCCTGCTGGCGGTCGCGCACCGCCTGCGCATCGCGAGCTTCCCGATCGGCTCGGGCTTTGGCGGCAGCCTCCGCCTGGGCGATACGACCGCGTAGGCGCGATTCGTTAGCCCGCAATTCACTTAACTGTTGCTGACCCTGCTGAATGGCGGACTCCAGACCGGAAAGGGTCTTTTTCCGTTCGTTACGCGCCTGCTCCAGCTTCGCCTGCTGGGCTTTTTGCTCGTAGACCAGCGTCTGCTGCTGGCTCTGCTTCTCTTCGAGCATCGACTTTTGCACCGCCATCTCTTCGCGCGTTTTCTTCAGCTCCGCAATAGTCTCCTGACGGGCCTGGTTGAAATAGCTGAAGTAGACCTGCATCCGCTGATTGCGCTGGCCCTCTTCACCGCTCAGCACCATCTGGATGCCGGTATGCGGCCCCTGGCGGAACGCGGCGTCAAGCTGCGCAGCGAGGTTACGCTCCTGAGACGCGCGCTGACGCTCCAGCTTCGCGAGAGAAGCGTTCATCTCGTCAATCTGCTTATTGAGCTGGTTCAGGCTGTCCTGGGTTTCACGCAGTTTGCGGGCCGCGGCGGCGATCGCCTCTTCCTGCGCTTTGAGCTGGGCGAGCAGGCTTGCGCGCTGCTGCTGCTGTTGCTTAATCGCCCGCTGCCTGGCGGCGATGTCGGCCTGGATGGACTTTAGCTGATCGCGATCGTCGGCGTGCGCAGATGACGCGCACAGCAATACGCCAGCGCTGAGCGCGCTGGCGTAAAGGACGGATCGAACTGCCGTTGCGATCCATGTAGTTGAATACGTCGCCTTTCCCCTCATGGGGAAGGATTATTCCACGATGAACAGCGGCTTGCCAGTCATCTCTTGCGGGATTTCCATTCCCATCAGCGACAGCATGGTCGGGGCGATGTCGGAAAGTTTACCGCCATTGACCGCTTTGACCGCTTTGTTACCGACGTAGATCAGCGGAACCGGCAGGTTGGTATGGGCGGTGTGCGCCTGACCGGTGGCCGGGTCGCGCATCTGCTCGGCGTTGCCGTGGTCGGCGGTGATCAGCAACTGGCCGCCAACGGATTCCACTGCCTGAGTCACCTGGTCGATGCAGTGATCCAGCGCTTCAACCGCTTTCACTGCCGCTTCCATCACCCCGGTATGGCCAACCATATCGCCGTTCGGGTAGTTACAGATGATGGTGTCGTATTTGCCACCTTTGATGGCGGCGACCAGTTTCTCGGTCAGCTCGGCGGAGCTCATTTCTGGCTGCAGATCGTAGGTTGCCACTTTTGGTGAGTTAATCAGAATACGCTCTTCGCCTTTAAACGGCTCTTCTACGCCGCCGTTGAAGAAGAAAGTCACGTGAGCGTATTTCTCGGTTTCGGAGATGCGCAGCTGGGTTTTATCGTGCTTCGCCATCCACTCGCCGAAGGTGTTAGCGAGTGAGGCGGGCGGATAAGCGCAGGCGACTTTGATGTCGGCGGCGTATTCGGTGAGCATCACGAAGTCGAGGTTAACCACTTTCTTACGCGCGAAGCCGTCGAAGTCGGCGTTGACGAAGGCGCGGGTGATTTCACGCGCGCGGTCAGCACGGAAGTTCATGAAGATCAGCGCGTCGCCGTCTTCCATCGCGGCATCGGCCTGGCCGGCGGCGCGGATAACGGTGGCTTTGACGAATTCGTCGTTTTCGTCACGGGCGTAGGCGGCCTGCAGACCCGCGACGGCGGTATCGGCCTGGAATTCGCCTTTCGCCAGGGTCATCAGATCATAAGCTTGTTCCACGCGATCCCAGCGGTTATCGCGATCCATGGCATAGTAGCGGCCAATAATAGACGCGATGCGGCCTTTGCCCAGCGCGGCAAATTTGGCTTCGAATGTCGCCAGCGTTTTTTCCGCGCTGCGCGGCGGCGTATCACGGCCATCAAGGAAGGCGTGCAGATAGATTTTCTCAGCGCCGCGCTCTGCTGCCAGCTCCACCATCGCCATGATGTGATCTTCGTGGCTGTGGACGCCGCCCGGAGACATCAGGCCCATGATGTGGACCGCTTTACCGGCGGCAACCGCTTTGTCGACCGCGGCGGTGAGTACCGGGTTGGCGAAGAAGGTGCGTTCTTTAATTTCAACATCGAGACGGGTCAGGTCCTGGTAGACGATACGACCGGCGCCCAGGTTGACGTGGCCTACTTCGGAGTTCCCCATCTGACGGTCCGGCAGGCCGACTTCCAGGCCAGATGCATCGATCAGGGTATGCGGACGTTTGGCCCACAGGGCGTCCATTACCGGCGTTTTAGCGCTGTAAATGGCGTTATCCTGTTGGTCTTCGCGATAGCCGTAGCCATCCAGAATCACCAGTACCATAGGTTTTTTAGAAACCGACATTGCGACAACCTCATGCTCAAAGACAGAAATTTTGCGTAATTTTACTACAGCTGAATCGTTTAAATCCCCGTGAAAGATCAAAGAAAGGGAAGGGGCGGCGTCAGAGGCGATGATGAAGGCGGCTTTTTTTTCGTGACCGCCCGCAGAAAATACATTACATCGCGCTCACTGGCTGTATTTGCCGCAATGCACAGGTATACTCCTTCCCTGGTTTTTTATCACTTAGTCGGGAGTTGTAACCCCCCATGCAAGAAATTATGCAATTCATCGGCCGTCACCCGGTCCTGAGCATCGCGTGGATCGCGCTGCTGGGTGCGGTACTGTTCACCACCTTTAAAGGGTTGATGTCGAAAGTTAAAGTCATCACCCGTGGTGAAGCGACGCGTCTTATCAATAAAGAAGATGCGGTGGTGGTCGACCTGCGTCAGCGTGACGATTTCCGTAAAGGCCATATTGCCGGCGCCATCAACCTGCTGCCTGCCGATATCAAAGCCAATAACGTCGGCGAGTTGGAAAAACACAAATCGCAACCCATTATTGTGGTAGACGGTTCCGGCATGCAGGCGCAAGAGCCAGCCAGCGCGCTGAACAAAGCCGGGTTTGAAAAAGTCTTTGTACTGAAAGAGGGCATCGCAGGCTGGAGCGGCGAAAACCTTCCTCTGGTACGCGGCAAATAACTTACCTCGCGTGGTAATGCCGCCGCGCTTTCCCCTTCATGCCTGACGTGAGGGGAAGCTCAGGCTGCGGCGTAAAACCCCAGGGTAAAAACAGGAGTAAAGTCATGGCCAATATTGAGATCTACACCAAAGCGACCTGCCCGTTCTGCGTACGCGCGAAAGCGCTGTTGAACAGCAAAGGCGTAACGTTCCATGAGTTGCCGATCGATGGCGATGCCGCGAAGCGTGAGGAGATGATCCAGCGCAGCGGACGGACGACGGTTCCGCAGATTTTTATTGATGCGCAGCACATTGGCGGCTGTGACGACTTGTATGCGCTTGATTCACGTGGTGGACTTGATCCCCTCTTGCGCTAATTTTTGCGCGCTTTCCCTGGCGGAAGCGCGTATTTAAGGACAACACGAAAGGGTTTTACTATGTCAGAACAA
Source organism: Klebsiella variicola (assembly GCF_000828055.2). Taxonomy (NCBI): domain Bacteria; kingdom Pseudomonadati; phylum Pseudomonadota; class Gammaproteobacteria; order Enterobacterales; family Enterobacteriaceae; genus Klebsiella; species Klebsiella variicola. Next base: position 163,868 of record NZ_CP010523.2, read on the forward strand.
AACAGCACCGAAATGACCTTCCAGATCCAGCGTATCTATACCAAAGATATCTCTTTTGAAGCGCCGAACGCGCCGCAAGTTTTCCAGAAAGACTGGCAGCCGGAAGTTAAACTTGATCTGGATACCGCCTCCACCCAGCTGGCTGAAGGCGTTTATGAAGTGGTGCTGCGTGTGACCGTGACCGCCGCGCTGGGCGAAGAAACCGCGTTCCTCTGTGAAGTACAGCAGGGCGGTATTTTCTCCATCGACGGCATCGAAGGCACCCAGATGGCGCACTGCCTCGGCGCATACTGCCCGAACATTCTGTTCCCGTACGCGCGTGAGTGCATCACCAGCCTGGTTTCCCGCGGCACCTTCCCGCAACTTAACCTTGCGCCAGTGAACTTCGACGCGCTGTTTATGAACTATCTGCAGCAGCAGGCTGGCGAAGGTGCTGAACAACATCAGGATGCCTGATGAACGCACTTAATGCTGCAATGACTGTGATCGGTGCCGGCTCTTACGGCACCGCTCTTGCCATCACCCTGGCAAGAAATGGCCACCACGTTGTGCTCTGGGGCCATGACCCGAAACATATCGCGACGCTGCAACACGATCGCTGCAACGCCGCGTTCCTTCCCGATGTGCCTTTCCCGGATACGCTGCATCTTGAGAGCGACCTGGCCACCGCGCTGGCCGCCAGCCGCGACATCCTTGTCGTGGTGCCAAGCCATGTGTTCGGCCAGGTATTACGTCAGATTAAACCGCTGATGCGTCCCGACGCACGTCTGGTGTGGGCGACCAAAGGCCTCGAGGCTGAAACCGGCCGCCTGCTGCAGGACGTAGCGCGTGAAGCGCTGGGCGATGATATCCCGCTGGCGGTGATCTCGGGGCCAACCTTCGCCAAGGAGCTGGCCGCCGGTCTGCCGACGGCGATTTCGCTGGCAGCGACGGATCCGCAGTTTGCCGAGGATCTGCAGCACCTGCTGCACTGCGGCAAAAGTTTCCGCGTCTACATCAATCCGGACTTTATCGGCGTGCAGCTCGGCGGCGCGGTGAAAAACGTCATTGCCATCGGGGCCGGTATGTCGGATGGCATCGGCTTCGGCGCCAATGCGCGTACGGCGCTGATTACCCGTGGGCTGGTGGAAATGTCCCGTCTCGGCGCGGCGCTGGGCGCCGATCCGGAAACCTTTATGGGCATGGCCGGTCTCGGTGACCTGGTGCTCACCTGCACCGACAACCAGTCCCGTAACCGTCGCTTCGGCATGATGCTCGGCCAGGGTATGGACGTGCAGAGCGCCCAGGACAAGATTGGCCAGGTGGTCGAAGGCTACCGCAATACCAAGGAGGTTCGTGTTTTGGCACAGCGTTTAGGTGTCGAAATGCCAATAACCGAGGAAATTTATCAGGTATTGTATTGCGGAAAAATTGCGCGCGAGGCAGCATTGACCTTATTGGGTCGCGCCCGCAAGGACGAGCGCAGCAGCAATTAGCTTTCCTTTGTCACCTGAATGACCCTGCCAGCGCAGAACTGGCAGGTCATTATCATATCGTCTGGAGTATGCAATGCCGTGTGAAGAACTGGATATCGTCTGGAATAATATTAAAGCCGAAGCCCGGGCTCTGGCTGACTGTGAGCCGATGCTCGCCAGTTTTTACCACGCTACGCTACTCAAGCATGAAAATCTGGGCAGTGCGCTGAGCTATATGCTGGCCAACAAGCTGGCCTCGCCGATTATGCCAGCGATCGCCATTCGCGAAGTGGTGGAAGAGGCCTATGCCGCCGATCCGGAAATGATCGCCTCCGCCGCCTGCGATATTCAGGCGGTGCGCACGCGCGACCCGGCGGTGGATAAATACTCCACGCCGCTGCTCTACCTGAAGGGTTTCCATGCGCTGCAGGCCTACCGTATCGGCCACTGGCTGTGGACTCAGGGCCGACGTGCGCTGGCGATTTTCCTGCAAAATCAGGTCTCCGTCTCCTTCCAGGTGGATATCCACCCGGCGGCGAAAATCGGCCGCGGGATCATGCTCGACCACGCCACCGGCATTGTGGTCGGCGAAACGGCGGTGATTGAAGATGACGTCTCTATCCTGCAGTCGGTCACCCTCGGCGGTACCGGTAAAACCAGCGGCGACCGTCACCCGAAAATTCGCGAAGGCGTGATGATTGGCGCCGGGGCGAAGATCCTCGGTAATATCGAAGTGGGACGTGGGGCGAAGATTGGCGCCGGTTCGGTGGTATTGCAGCCGGTTCCGCCGCACACCACCGCGGCGGGCGTACCGGCGCGCATCGTTGGCAAGCCGGAGAGCGACAAGCCGGCGATGGACATGGATCAGCATTTCAACGGCATCCACCACACCTTCGAGTACGGCGACGGGATTTGATGTATTGCCATTTGCCGCTGTTAAGCTTAGATATGTAGCCCGGATAAGGCGCGGTGCGCCGCCATCCGGGAATGGCTCAGGTTAGCTGCGCAACACGGCGCCCGGATACCCCAGCTGGCGCCAGGCTTCATACACCACCACCGACACCGCGTTGGACAGGTTCATGCTGCGGCTGTCCGGCATCATCGGAATACGGATTTTCTGCTCTGGCGGCAGGGCATCGAGGATGCTGGCCGGCAGACCGCGGGTTTCCGGGCCAAACATCAAGAAATCGCCATCCTGATAGCTCACTGCGCTGTGCGCCGGCGTGCCTTTGGTGGTCAGGGCGAACAACCGCTGTGGCTGCGCGCTGGCGAGAAACGCCGCGTAATCCGCATGGCGCTGCACGGCAGTGAACTCGTGATAGTCCAGTCCGGCGCGTCTCAGGCGTTTATCGTCCCAGGTAAAGCCCATCGGCTCAATGATATGCAGACTGAAGCCCGTGTTGGCGCACAGGCGGATAATATTCCCGGTGTTCGGCGGGATCTCTGGTTCGAATAACACGATGTTCAGCATACTGCCCCCTTAATTGCGGGGGGCAGAATAGCAGATATTTGGCGAACCCTCACCCCGGCCCTCTCCCTGAGGGAGAGGGGGAAAACCGGCGCCGGTCGGTGGATCGGAGGGTGCGGGTAAAGGACTCACCCATCAGTCGATACTTCTCGTGGACAGAGGCTCAGGGAAACGCCGCCGCTAACCTGTCTGCCGGACAGTCCCCTCTCCCTTTGGGAGAGGGTTAGGGTGAGGGGAGAGAATGACGCCGCCGCCTACGCGGCGTTATTCTGCTTGAGCGCATCGAAGGTCTGCAGCGCTTCGGCGTTCTGCACCAGCGAATCACGGCTGATTTCACGGATGGTTTTCGCCCCGGTCAGGGTCATCGCCACTTTCATTTCTTTTTCGATCAGGTTCAGCAGATTCGCCACGCCCTGCTTACCGTGGGTCGCCAGGGCGTACAGGTAAGCGCGGCCCAGTAGCACGCTGTCGGCGCCCAGGGCGATCATCCGCACCACGTCGAGCCCGTTGCGGATGCCGCTGTCGGCGAGAATGGTAATGTCGCCTTTCACCGCGTCGGCAATTGCCGGCAGGGCGCGGGCCGAGGAGAGCACGCCATCGAGCTGGCGGCCGCCGTGGTTAGAGACCACAATGCCGTCAGCGCCGAAGCGCACCGCGTCGCGGGCGTCCTCCGGATCGAGGATCCCTTTGATCACCATCGGACCGTCCCAGAAATCGCGGATCCACTCGAGGTCTTTCCATGAAATCGACGGATCGAAGTTATTCGCCAGCCAGCCGATGTAATCCTCCAGACCGGTCGGTTGGCCGAGATAGGCGGAGATATTGCCCAGATCGTGCGGGCGACCGTTAAGGCCGACGTCCCACGCCCACTGCGGATGAGTCACCGCCTGCCAGTAGCGGCGCAGGGCGGCGTTCGGGCCGCTCATGCCGGAATGGGCGTCGCGGTAGCGGGCGCCAGGGGTCGGCATATCGACGGTAAAGACCAGCGTCGAGCAGCCGGCGGCCTTGGCGCGCTCCAGCGCATTGCGCATAAAGCCGCGGTCGCGCAGGACGTATAACTGGAACCACATCGGGCGTTTGATGGTCGGGGCGACCTCTTCAATCGGGCAAACGGAAACGGTAGAGAGGGTGAACGGAATGCCTTTGTCGTCCGCCGCGCCGGCGGCCTGCACTTCGCCGCGGCGAGCGTACATGCCGCACAGCCCGACCGGCGCCAGCGCCGTCGGCATCGCCAGCTTCTCATTGAACAGAGTGGTCTCGAGACTCAGATCCGACATATTGCGCAAAATACGCTGGCGCAAGGCCACATCGGACAGGTCCTCGACGTTACGGCGCAGGGTATGTTCGGCGTAGGCGCCGCCGTCGATATAGTGGAACAGAAACGGCGGCAGGATACGCTGTGCGGCGGCGCGATAGTCGCTGGCGGCGGAAATAATCATCACGAGTTCTCCCTGGAATTTTCATTGTGGTCACCGGGCAGGCGGGTAATTCGCGCCTGGCGGGCCTGGTCTTCATCAAAACGTTTAATCGTGGCGTGGACAAAACCTAAGTGGCCCATCATCGCCTGGCGCGCCGCCTCGGCGTCACCGGCAACAATAGCCTCCATAACGGCCTGGTGCTGTTCAGTCAGGCGGGCAAACACCGGCGGCACCAGATACATGCGCTGGCGGCTCTGCTTAACGGAGGAGTGCAGCAGGTCGAAAAAACCGCGCATGGTTTGCAGGTGCACCACGTTATGCGAGGCTTCGGCGATGGCCAGATGGAAGCGGACATCCGCCTGCGAGGCGATATCCGGATCTTCACTCTGGGTCGCTTCAAAGCACAGACGAATTTTTTCTTTATCGGCGTCGGTGGCCCGCATCGCTGCGTGCCACGCGGTGCTGGCCTCGATGGCGTGGCGGGCTTCGAGGATGTCGAAGCTGTAGTCCGGGTCATCGGCCAGCAGCGTCTTCAGCGGCTGGACGATGTTTTGCTCCGACCACGGTTCATGCTGCCAGCGGACGAAGGTGCCGCCGCCGCGACGGCTCAGCAGCACGCCTTCATTGACCAGCATCGCCAGCGCTTCGCGCAGGGAATTGCGCGAGACGCCGAGCTGGGCGGCGAGCTGGCGTTCAGCGGGCAGTCGCATGCCCGCCTCCAGCTGTTGTTCTTCAATCAGCGCCCGGACGCGACGCGCCACGTCGTCGGCCAGGCGTTTAGGCATCACTATCACGGGATCATCCAGGTTAAAACGTAGGCCTGCAGCGTGGTGATCAGGCCCACCATGCAGGTGAAGATCAGGCTGTGTTTGACGGTAAAGCGGAACAGATCCGACTCTTTACCCACCAGGCCTACCGCGGCGCAGGCGATGGCGATCGACTGAGGGGAAATCATCTTGCCGGTGACACCGCCGGTGGTGTTGGCCGCGACCAGCAGAATATCGGAGACGCCAATCTGCTGCGCGGCCGTTGCCTGCAGTGCGGCGAACAGGGCGTTAGACGAGGTGTCCGAACCGGTCAGGAATACCCCCAGCCAGCCAAGGAACGGCGAGAAGAAGGTAAACGCGTGGCCGGTATGCGCCAGCGCCAGGGCCAGGGTCGACGACAGCCCGGAGTAGTTGGAGATAAAGGCGAACGCCAGCACCATGCCGATAGAGTAGATCGGCAGCGCCAGATCCTTCAGCGTCCCGGCGAAGGTGGTCAGCGCGTCTTTTGGCTTCATGCGCAGCCAGACGATGGACAGCAGGGCGGCGAACAGAATGGCGGTGCCGGTTGCCGACAGCCAGTCGAATTTATACACCGCGGCGTATGGCGTCGCGGCGCTAACTACCGGCGGCATACGGGCAACCATTTTGTCGAGGAACGGCACCGAAATATTGATGACGAAGTCATACATTGCGCCGCCCGGTGCGAACAGCGCTTTAAACGGCGGTACGCTCCACAGGGTCACGGTGGCGGTCAGGAACAGGAACGGCGACCAGGCGCGGATCACTTGTCCCGCCGTGTAGCGGGTGCGGGCCAGCGTCATATCCACCTGCGAGGCGCCGATATCGCCGAAGCGGAAGATGCGTACCGGCTGCCAGCGTTTGAGGAACAGGGTCAGACAGACCAGGGAGACCAGCGACGAGATGATGTCCGGCAGCTCCGGGCCAAGGAAGTTAGAGCTGAGGTACTGGGCAATAGCGAACGAACCGCCTGCCACCATCACCGCCGGCCAGGTCTCTTTGATGCCGCGCCAGCCATCCATGATGGCCATGATCCAGAACAGGACGATAATGGTCAGGAACGGCAGCTGGCGGCCCACCATCTGGCCGATAGCAAAGCTGTCGATACCGGTCACCTGGCCGGCGACCAGGATCGGGATGCCCATCGCGCCAAAGGCCACCGGCGCGGTGTTGACGATCAGGCACAGGCCAGCCGCATACAGCGGGTTAAACCCAAGGCCGACCAGCAGCGCGGCGGTAATCGCCACCGGCGCGCCGAAACCCGCCGCCCCTTCGAGAAAGGCGCCGAACGAGAAGCCGACGATCAGCATCTGCAGGCGCTGGTCCGGCGTAATCGACAGAATCGATGAGCGGATGATGTCGAACTGCCCGGTCTTCACCGAGATTTTATAGACGAAGACCGCGGCGATAATAATCCACGCGATAGGCCACAGGCCGTAGAAGAAGCCGTAGACCACCGAGGCTAAGGCGCGGTCCACCGGCATTTTATAGAACAGCAAGGCGACGGCCAGCGCAATAGCGACGGTCCAGGTGGCTGCGAGGTAGCCTTTCAGTTTGAGCTTAATCAGCGCAAAAAAGAAAAACAGAATCGGTAGCGATGCGATAAGACTGGATAACCAGATATTACCGGCGGGATCGTAGTTTTGTTGCCAGAGATTCATGCAGGGTCTCCATCGGGCCGCCAGGAGAGGAGGGCTGAGTCTGCGCTCATTGCCGATCCCATCGTAGGTAAAATTGGCCCGGCCAATTAAGGGTGTCAGGGTTGATGACAACGAATGGTTAATCAGATGTTGCTCTTAAGCAACGTATTTGTGATGTATTTTGATGGATTTGTGAACTGCTGGGGGGTAGATGTAATTATTGGTTGGACCAATCGACCTGGCTGAGGGTAAAAATGTGGGAAGTGAAGACAGAATGACCCTCTCCGGGCGGAGAGGGCAGGGGATCAGAATTCGCTGCGGGCGAAACCGGTCATCTCTTTCAGACCCATTTCCCGGCCCAGGGCGGTCATCGGATGGACGACCACCAGACCGCGAACGCTTTTCTTCAGCTTGCCCATATCGGCCTGCTCTTTTTTGGTGATCGCGCGGCGGAACGGCAGGCTCATTAGTTTCTGCGCCTCTTTGCTCAGCTTCTGGCTCTGGACGGAACGCAGACGTTCAATCTCCGCTTCCAGGGTGGCTTTTTCTTTTTCCAGCTCGGCGTATTTGTCGGCGGCTTCCACCAGCGACAGCTCGGCCTGCTGATGGCGGATGGCGTCGAGACGGTCGCTCAGGCGCTTGATTTCATTCTTTTCGACTTCTTTCATGATAACTTAATCTGTTAATAAAGGGGCTTCATTCGCCTATAGTATGTGCTGTGACCGTCATTGTTGATAGCTATTTATCAAAAATTCGCCGTTTATCGCCCGCAGAATGCTATACCAGCGATCGCTAATAATTTGAATTTTATTAATATTCCGCCTAATACCCGTTCTAATTTCATTTCTGTGAAGCCCGTCGGCAGATAAGCACGTTTTCCTTAACCCGCGCTGGTGATTTGGCTAATGCTTAATCAGATTATTCCCAAAAGGAGGACGTGATGGCAAAGATCGGCGACGGCGTACCACGTTTAATCGATAAAGCGGTTGATTTTATGGCTTCCAGTCAGGCGTTTATGGAGTATTTGAAAAAATCTCCGCGTCTGCAGCATATACCGCGAGATATTCCCCAGGATAAGGAAGCGTTGTTTCTGCAGCGTCTGGAATATTATCGTCAGCTTTACCGGCCGACCTGCGACCAGACGGAGCCGGAGTCAGAGCGTTGATTTCTGGAAGGCTTTTTTTAAGCTGATTCGCGAAATCAGCTCAGTCAGGGACAACACCATTGTTGAGCGCACCATCTGCTGGTAACGCAGCTTCTGCATTGCCAGCAGTTCGGCATCGCTGTCATCAAACTGCGGCGTTGGCGGCAGGGCGGCGACGCAGTGCAGCTCGCCGAACGGACCGATAATTTCGTCGTCGGTAAAGCTGTACTCATTGCCGTCGTGGTTAAGCTCTTCGCGCAGGGCCATCAGAAGTTCGGCGTCTTCATATTCGGCACGACTTATCACCCCAAGGCCATAAATCAGCTTCAGGCGTACAGAGAGATCGCCGAGCGGCCCGCTGCCCTCCAGCAAGGGCTCGACGGCGTATTTCACCGCGTAGTCGTCTTTACGGAACACCTGAAGCACCAGAATATTGACCGCTTCCGTTAACAGTTCGACGGTGGCGATCAGGAAGCTTCGTACGGTTTTGCCAGCATTCAGACGCTCAAGCACACGGTTTTCAAATGCTTGTGTTTCTTCCATCATTGCCTGCATATCTGACAGGAGTCGTAATGGGCGCGACGTTGGTCGCGCCAGGTTGTGCATCATTTTTCCGCGTTGTAGTCGTTAACGGCCTCCGCGACGACATCACTTGCGGCATCCAGGCCGGAAATCTGCGCCAGCGCGGCCTGCGGCCCCTTGTCGGCGATCAGTGCCGCCAGCTCCTGCGCCTGCGGATCGTCTTCGCTACGGAAATGCATCGCCGCTGCAATCCCTTTCACCAGGTTGCGGTGCGGCAGACCGTATTCCAGGGTACCCAGCAGCGGCTTAATTAAACGGTCGCCAGCGCTCAGTTTGCGCAGCGGCTGACGGCCAACGCGCTCAACATCGTCTTTCAGGTACGGGTTCTCGAAACGTCCAAGAATTTTCTGGATATAAGCCGCGTGTTTCTGCGGGTCAAAGGCGTAACGTTTGATCAGCACCGCGCCGCTCTCTTCCATCGCGCCCTGCACGACGGCACGAATTTTCTCGTCGAGGATCGCGTCGCGAATCGTCTGGTGGCCCGCCAGTTTTCCGAGGTAGGCGGTTATAGCATGCCCGGTGTTCAAGGTGAAGAGCTTGCGTTCGACAAATGCCATCAGGTTATCAGTTAATTCCATTCCCGGGATAGTCGGCAGCGCTCCTTTGAACTGCGTCTTATCGACAATCCACTCGCTGAAGGTTTCCACGGTGACTTCCAGCGGGTCATGGGTGGCGGAAGCCGATGGCGGCACAATACGGTCAACGGCTGAGTCGACAAAGCCGATATGGGCTTCAACCCACGCTTTATCTTCTTCCGCCAGCGCGTTAAACACGTGGCCTTTTAACTGCGTGGTGCCGCGCACCATATTTTCGCAGGCGATAATGTTCAGCGGACGTTCGCTGCCCTGCGCTTTGCGCTTCGCCAGTCCTTTGGCGATGGCCGGGGCGATGCGCTCAAGTACGACGGGACCGACGGCGGTGGTGACCAGATCCACCTCAGCGATCAGGTCCACAACCTCATCGCCGATGCTGCTGACGGCATTGACGCCGGAGACAGTATCCACCTGCTCGTTCTCACCGACGACGTGAACCTGATAGCTATGACGGGCATTCAGGGCATCAAGTACGGTCTGATTGACATCGGCGAACGTCAGTTCAATGCCCGCGTCGGCCAGCAATTTACCGATAAAGCCACGTCCGATATTACCTGCGCCAAAATGTAATGCTTTCATAGTATTAACCTTCAATTAATGTTTTTACCTGAGAGGGCTGGGGTGAGGCTTTTCCCCTCACCCAAACCCTCTCCCAAAGGGAGAGGGAATGGACCGTTTTGGTTATTTATTCAACAGTGCCAGAACTTCGTCGACGCTGGTGGTTTTCGCCAGGCGCTCAATCACGGTTTCGTCATCCAGGGCGTTAGTCAGGCTGGTGATAACCTGAATATGCTCGTTGTTGCGGGCCGCGATGCCGATGACCAGACGGGCGACATCGTCTTCATCTTCCCCAAAGCGCACGCCTTCCGGGTACTGGCAGAAGACGACGCCGGTTTTCAGCACACGGTCTTTCGCTTCGATGGTGCCGTGCGGTACCGCGATGGACTCGCCGAGATAGGTCGAGGTCAGTTTTTCGCGGTCCAGCATCGCCTGCACATATTCCGGCTCGACGTAGCCGCCTTTCACCAGCTGCTCGCCGGCGAAGCGAATGGCTTCTTCTTTGGTGGCTGCTTTGCGCCCGAGGAAGATGTTATCCGCACCCAACTGGAACAGGTTTTTGTCGCCATCATCAAAGCTGTCTTTCAGGCTATCGGTAACTTTCACTTCATTCTCGATGTGGCGCTGGGCCGCGACCAGACGCTCAGTCAGGCTGGTGTACAGACCGCTGTCGAGGAAGTTGGTCAGCGAAATATGCTGCGCCTGTGGTACCTGGCGCATCGCCCGCTCGGTCAGGTCACGGTGAGTGATGACCAGGTCAACATCCGGCGGCAGGTTATTGATCGCGCTGTTGGTAACCGAGATGTTACTCAGTCCGGCATCCTGCACTTTCTTGCGCAGCACCCCGGCACCCATGGCGCTGGAACCCATCCCGGCGTCGCAGGCGACGATGATTTTACGCACATGGCTCAGGTCGTTGGTGACATTACCGGCCGCCAGCGGGCTGGCGCCTTTGGATTCCGCTTTCATGTCATGCATACGACGCGTCGCGGCTTCGATATCGTCTTCTTCTTTTACCTTGCTGGTCTTCAGCAGAACCGCAGAGACCACGAAGGAGACCGCCATCGCTGCGATAATCGCGGCGATGTTAGCGAAGTAGGCGCCTTTCGGCGTCATCGCCAGCACCGCCAGGATAGAGCCTGGGGAAGCCGGAGAGACCAGACCGCCATTGAGGATGGTCAGGGTGAAGACACCGGTCATCCCGCCGAGGATAACGGCCAGGATCAGACGTGGGTTCATCAGCACGTACGGGAAGTAGATTTCATGGATACCCCCCAGGAAGTGGATGATAGCCGCCCCGCCTGCTGACTGTTTTGCGCTGCCGCGACCAAAGAACATGTACGCCAGCAGTACGCCCATCCCCGGGCCCGGGTTAGCTTCAATCAGGAAGAAGATAGATTTACCCAGCTCGTGGGACTGCTGAATACCCAGCGGCGAGAAGATACCGTGGTTAATGGCGTTATTGAGGAACAGGATTTTTGCCGGTTCCACGAAGATAGACGCCAGCGGCAGCATGTCGTGCGCCACCATAAAGTTAACGCCAGCCGCCAGAATTTTCGACAGAACTTCAACCGCCGGGCCAATGCCGAGGAAGGCCAGAATGGCGAGGATCATCCCGATGATGCCAGCGGAGAAGTTATTCACCAGCATTTCAAAACCGGATTTGATCTTACCGTCTACCCAGTTATCGAACTTCTTGATGCAGTAGCCGCCCAGCGGGCCGGCAATCATTGAGCCGAGGAACATCGGCATATCCGCGCCGACGATAACGCCCATGGTGGTGATCGCCCCGACCACGCCACCACGTTCGCCGCCGACTAATTTACCGCCGGTGTAACCGATCAGCAGCGGCAGCAGGTAGGTGATCATCGGACCGACCAGCTTCGCCAGCGTTTCGTTTGGCAACCACCCTGTCGGAATGAAAAGCGCGGTGATGATACCCCACGCGATAAACGCGCCGATATTCGGCATCACCATATTGCTGAGGAAACGACCAAAGCTTTGCACCTTGATCTTGATATCGGATGACATAAAACACCCCTTCTTCTGTTTTGCGTATCGCGCAGGCTTAAAGCCCGAGGTTTGTTGTTAATGTGGCGGCAGAGGTAGCCGGGCCCTGATTGATAGTGCGAAATCTGGCACTGAATCGTTTAGCTGTCCAGCCAGCGCCCTTTTGTGTGACACGGATCACATGAATATAGGGGGCAAAGCGCTTTTTGTAGTGATGTTGATCACATAATTCCTGTGTAAAAAAACAACACAGCGCCTTTTTAGCCGCTGATCTACCTTTTTATGTGATATTTGTCACAATTTTGTTTCGGGTTTTTGTTGTTTGTTTGTGATTTTGATCACAAAGAATTTCACGGTGGATTTTTGCTGCTGTGATCTCGGCCCGGTTTTGCGGCCAGGGCGAGATGGCTCTGTAACTAAGCAACCTTAACTGCCGAATAACTTTTTTACGCCGGATGGCAAAAATGAAAGGCGTGAATTATGCTCAAAATAGCGGCCCGAATGTCAGTGGGTCGTGAATAAAATTCATATAAATTATTAGCGTAAAGCCGAGGGAATTATGTTTCTCAATTATTTTGCGCTGGGCGTTCTGATCTTCGTTTTTCTGGTCATTTTTTATGGGATTATCATTATTCACGATATTCCTTATTTGATCGCCAAAAAACGCAACCACCCTCATTCCGATGCTATTCATGTCGCCGGATGGGTCAGTCTTTTTACTCTCCACGTCATCTGGCCGTTTTTATGGATTTGGGCCACGTTGTACCAGCCTGAGCGCGGCTGGGGCATGCAGCATAAGGCGAATACGGCCCCTGACGAACCTGAAAAAGAGACCGATATACAACAGCTTCGCCAACGACTGAGCGACCTTGAACACCAGGTGGCGGCCATCCAGCGGCCGCAGTCCACCTCTGCGGCGGAGACATAATCTATGGATCTGTTGATAATTTTGACCTACGTGGCCATCGCCTGGTCGATATTTAAAATCTTCAAAATACCGGTAAATAAATGGACGGTACCTACCGCGGCGCTGGGGGGCGTATTTATTGTTAGCGCGCTTATTTTATTAATGAACTATAACCACCCTTACACCTTTCTGGCGCAAAAGGCGGTGATATCTATTCCTATTACGCCGCAGGTTACCGGAGTGGTTAACAGCGTCACCGACAAAGCGAATCAGCGCGTCAAAAAGGGTGAGGTGCTTTTTACCATTGACCCGGCGCGCTATCAGGCGCGGGTCGACCGTCTGCAGGCCGACCTGGTGACGGCGCTGCACAGTATTAACACCCTCAAAGCGCAGCTCTCTGAAGCCCAGGCCAACACCACCCGCGTGTCGGCGGAGCGCGATCGCTTATACAAGGACTATCAGCGCTACCTGAAAGGGAGCCAGGCGCGGGTGAACCCGTTCTCGGAAAGCGACATCGATAACGCCAGGCAGAATTACCTTGCCCAGGACGCGCTGGTCAAGGCGTCGGTGGCGGAGCAGGCGCAGATCCAGAGCCAGCTGGACAGCATGATCAACGGCGAGCAGTCGCAAGTGGCCAGCCTGCGCGCCCAGCTGGCGGAGGCGAAATATAATCTCGATCAGACCACCGTGCGGGCGCCAAGCGATGGGTATATCACCCAGGTGCTGATCCGTCCGGGGACCTATGCCGCCTCGCTGCCGCTGCGTCCGGTGATGGTGTTTATCCCCGAGCAAAAACGGCTGATCGTCGCCCAGTTTCGGCAAAATTCCCTGTTAAGGCTGGAGAAAGGCGACGACGCGGAAGCGGTGTTTAACGCCCTGCCCGGGCAGGTGTTCCACGGCAAACTGGTGAGTATTTTACCGGTGGTGCCGGGAGGAAGTTATCAGGCGCAAGGGGCGTTACAGTCGCTGACCGTGACGCCGGGCAGCGATGGCGTGCTGGCGACCATCGAGCTCGACCCCAATGCCGAAATTGATGCGCTACCCGATGGTATCTACGCGCAGGTGGCGGTCTACTCCGACCATTTCGCCCACGTCTCGGTGATGCGTAAAGTGCTGCTGCGGATGACCAGCTGGATGCACTACCTCTATCTCGATCATTAATGCGATCGGCGGCAGGTTGAGCGGGACGCTCACCTGCCTTTTGTCCTGCCCTGAGCCATACTCATATCTTTGTTGGCGATAATTTGTTGGCGATAAGGAGCAGCTTATGAAACTGATCGGCAGCTACACCAGTCCCTTTGTGCGCAAAATCTCCGTGATCCTGCTGGAAAAGCGCATCCCTTTTGAGTTTGTCAACGAATCCCCCTACAGCGAAAGCAACGGTGTGGCGCGCTATAACCCGCTGGGCAAGGTACCGGCGCTGGTGACGGACGACGGTGAGTGCTGGTTTGACTCCCCGGTCATCGCCCAGTATCTGGAGCTGCTGGGCGTGGCGCCGCCGATGATCCCCGCCGACCCCAGAGCCGCTCTCAGGATGCGTCAGCTAGAGGCGCTTGCGGATGGGGTGATGGAGGCCGCCCAGGCGCTGGTGCGTGAAAAGGCTCGCCCGGGCGCGCAACAGTCAGAGCAAGAGCTGCTCCGCCAGCGGGAGAAAGTGGCTCGCGGCCTCGACCGGCTGGAAGCCTGCGCGGCAGACGGAACGCTGCGCGGCGACGAGGTTAATCTGGCGACCATTTCAACGGCCTGCGCCATTGCTTATCTGAACTTTCGCCGGGTCGCGCCCGGCTGGTGCGCCACCCGGCCGCAACTGGTGAAGCTGGTGGATGCGTTGTTCCAGCGCGCCAGCTTTGCGCGTACCGAACCGCCGCGGACTTGACCCAGGCAGGTAACAGTTTGCGCAAGGAGGCGTTACAATCGCCGCTGATTGTTGACTCCCTCTCCCGTCGGGAGGGGGGAAAATAACTTACCGCCAGGCCCATTCATGACTACCGATATTCGTGCGCTTTATACCCGGCTCCCGGCCATTGACCGCTTACTACGCGACCCCGCTTTTTCTCCCCTGCTGGCGCAGCACGGCCATTCGCAGGTGGTGGCGCAGCTGCGCCAGATGCTGGATGAGGCGCGGGAACAGATTAGCCAACGGCAGACGCTCCCTGACTGGAGCCATGACTGGCTGCACGCCTGTGAGCAGCGGCTCACCGCCGGCCAGCGGAGCGCCCTGCGTCCGGTGTTTAATCTCACCGGTACGGTATTGCATACCAATCTGGGGCGCGCCATCCAGGCGGAGTCGGCTGTGGAGGCGGTTGCCAGCGCGATGCGCGCGCCGGTGACGCTCGAATATGATCTCGACGACGCCGGGCGCGGCCATCGCGATCGCGCCATTGCCGATCTGCTGTGCCAGATCACCGGCGCGGAAGATGCCTGTATCGTGAACAACAACGCGGCGGCCGTTCTGCTGATGCTGGCGGCCACCGCCAGCGGCCGCGAAGTGGTGGTTTCCCGCGGCGAACTGGTGGAGATCGGCGGCGCATTTCGCATTCCTGATGTGATGCGTCAGGCGGGTTGTCAGCTGCACGAAGTGGGTACCACCAACCGCACCCATGCCAAAGACTATCGTCAGGCGGTGAATGACAATACCGCGCTGCTGATGAAGGTTCACACCAGCAACTACAGCATTGAAGGCTTTACTAAAGCCGTCGACGAAGCGGAGCTGGCGGCCATTGGCCGCGAACTGGACATCCCGGTGGTGGCCGACCTGGGCAGCGGGTCGCTGGTGGATCTCAGCCAGTATGGCCTGCCGAAGGAGCCGATGCCGCAGGAGATGATCGCCGCCGGGGTGAGCCTGGTCAGTTTCTCTGGCGACAAGCTGCTCGGCGGCCCGCAGGCCGGAATTATCGTCGGCAAACGCGCGCTGATTGCCCGGCTGCAAAGCCATCCGCTGAAGCGGGCCCTGCGCGCGGATAAAATGACCCTCGCGGCGCTGGAAGCCACGCTGCGCCTCTATCAGCACCCGGAGGTGCTGACGGAGAGATTACCGACGCTGCGCTTGCTCACCCGTCCGGCGGAAGAGATCCGCCGGCTGGCTGAACGCCTGCTGCCTGACCTGGCGGCACACTATGCTGACTTTGCCGTCAGCGTGGCAGCCTGCCAGTCGCAGATTGGCAGCGGTTCGTTACCCGTTGACCGCCTGCCCAGCGCGGCGTTGACCTTTACCCCGCATGACGGCCGCGGCAGCCGGCTGGAGGCGCTGGCTGCCCGCTGGCGCGCGCTGCCGTGTCCGGTGATTGGCCGCATTGATGATGGTCGGCTCTGGCTGGACCTGCGCTGTCTGGAAGATGAAACCCGGTTTATGGAGATGTTGTTACGATGATTATTGCCACCGCTGGACATGTTGACCACGGCAAAACGACGCTGCTGCAGGCGATAACCGGCGTAAACGCCGATCGTCTGCCGGAAGAGAAAGCGCGGGGAATGACGATCGATCTCGGCTATGCCTACTGGCCGCAGCCGGACGGGCGGGTGCTGGGATTTATTGACGTTCCCGGACACGAAAAGTTTTTGTCCAACATGCTGGCGGGGGTGGGGGGTATTGACCATGCGCTGCTGGTGGTGGCCTGCGATGACGGGGTGATGGCGCAAACCCGCGAACACCTGGCGATCCTGCAGTTGACCGGAAAGCCGACGCTGACCGTGGCGCTCACCAAAACGGACCGCGTGGCGGCCACCAGGGTGGAGGAGGTCCGGGCGGAGGTCGAGCAGACTCTGCGCGAGCTGGGCTTTGACGCCGTCGCTTTCTTTCCCACCGCGGCGGCGGAAAACATCGGTATTGCCGAACTGCGCAGCCATCTGCTGCAGCTTGCGGAGCGCCCCCGCCCGCAGCAGCAGCGGTTTCGCCTGGCGCTGGACCGCGCTTTTACCGTCAAAGGGGCAGGGCTGGTGGTCACCGGGACGGCGCTCTCCGGTGAAGTACGGGTCGGGGATACTCTGTGGCTCACCGGCGTCAACACGCCGATGCGCGTGCGGGGTCTGCATGCCCAGAATCAAGCGGTTGAGCAGGCGCACGCCGGGCAGCGCATTGCGCTGAATATTGTCGGCGATGCACAGAAAGAGGCAGTGCACCGCGGCGACTGGCTGTTGTCCTCACCGCCGCCGGAGCCTGCGGAACGGGTGATTGTCGAGCTGCGGTGCCATACGCCGCTCAGCCAGTGGCAACCGCTGCATATTCACCATGCTGCCAGCCACATTACCGGCCGGGTGTCGCTCCTCGAGGACAACCTGGCGGAGCTGGTGCTGGATACCCCGCTGTGGCTGGCGGATAACGACCGGTTGGTGCTCCGCGATATCTCTGCGCGTATGACGCTGGCCGGCGCACGGGTGGTGACGCTGGATCCCCCGCGCCGCGGCAAACGTAAACCGGAATATCTGCAGTGGCTGCACGCCCTGGCGGCGGTCGGCGCTGACGATGCGCAGGCGCTTGAGCTGCATCTGCAGCGGGATGCCGTCCGGCTTGAGCGCTTCGCCTGGGCACGGCAGCTCAGCGAAGCCGGAATGGCCGCCCTGATCCAGCGACCAGACTATCTGCAGGCCGGACAGCGCCTGCTCAGTGCCCCGCTTGCCGCCCGCTGGCAGCGAAAATTGCTGGATGCTCTGGCGCGTTACCATGAGCAGCATCGCGATGAGCCCGGGCCGGGCCGGGAGCGCCTGCGCCGCATCGCGCTGCCGATGGAAGATGAAGCGCTGGTGCTGCTGCTGATTGAGCAGATGCGCGAGAGCGGCTTAGTCCACAGCCATCACGGCTGGCTGCATTTGCCGGAGCATAAAGCCGGGTTTACCGACGAGCAGCAGGCGGTCTGGCAGAAGGTGGAAACCCTGTTCGGCGACGATCCGTGGTGGGTGCGCGATCTCGCGCGCGAAGTCCATGTCGAAGAGTCGCTGATGCGCGCGGTGCTGCGCCAGGCGGCGCAGCAGGGGATGATTACTGCGATCGTCAAGGATCGTTACTACCGCAACGATCGCATTGTGCAATTCGCCCAACGGGTGCGCGAGCTGGATCAGCTGCGCGGATCAACCTGCGCCGCGGATTTCCGCGATACCTTAAACGTCGGGCGCAAGCTGGCGATCCAGATCCTGGAGTATTTCGATCGGATTGGCTTCACCCGCCGTCGCGGTAACGATCATATCCTGCGCGATAAGGCGTTGTTTCTGTAATCATTCACGCCAGCTCCCCGGCGGACTTCGTGCAGGGGAGCTGGCGAAAAGAACTTGTTAAAACCGCTGCGTGAGACCGCCGAAGCAATTTCGCGTGAGCTGGGTTTCACGGTGCGTGAAGCGTCAGGCAAATGACCACATCCTGCAGGCCATCTGACAAAAAACAGCGCTGATTCCATTCAGGATCAAAGCGCGGGCAGGGACTATTCTGGCACCCTGCGGTTTTATCCCCAGGGAGCAGAGGATGAACCAGTTTCTTATTGCCAATGCCCAGCGGTGTATTGGCTGTCGTACCTGTGAAGTGGCTTGTGCGGTGGCGCACCAGCAGGCGCAGGATGTCGCCGCCCTGTCGACGAACCATTTCGCGCCGCGTATCCGGGTGGTGAAAAGCGGTGACATATCGACGGCGACGGCGTGCCGGCAATGCGAGGATGCGCCCTGCGCCAGCGTTTGCCCGCAAGGGGCGATTCAGCGCGACAATGACGTCTGGTGGGTCGATCAGCGGCGCTGCATCGGCTGCAAAAGTTGCATGGTGGCCTGCCCGTACGGCGCGATGACCGTTACGGTAGTGAACGAGCAGGCGCAGGCGCTGAAATGCGATTTATGCCATCACCGCGCTGAAGGACCAGCCTGCGTGGCCGCCTGCCCGACGCAGGCGCTGCGGGTGATGGTTCCCGCGGAGCTGGAGGCGCTATGTGCGCAAAAACGCCAGCGGCTGGCGCTGGCGTGAGTGGGGACGCTGACGGGCGTTAACCGCCCGTGGCGTCAGAGGCTATGCTTCCTGTTCGCGCCAGGCGAATTCAATCTCTTCGGCGAGAATTTTCACCCCGGCCTCAATTTTTTGCGGGTCTGGCACATAGTTCATGCGCATACACTGGTGAGTGTGCGGCCACGGCTTATCCAGACCCGGGAAGAAGTAATCCCCCGGCACCATCAGCACGCCGCGCTTTTTCAGCCGCTGATACAGCAGCTCGGTGGAGACCGGCAGGTCCTTAAACCACAGCCAGAGGAAAATGGCTCCCTCCGGTTTGTGGATCAGGCAGCGCTCCTCCGGTAAATAACGGCGAATAATGGCGATGGTTTCCTGCACCCGCTGGTAATAGAAGGGCTTGATCACCGTCTCTGACAGGCGCAGCAGATCCTGTCGTTTAATCATTTCGCACATCATTGCCGGCCCAATGCCGCCAGGGGCGAGGCTGATAATGCCGTTCATGTTGCTGATGGCGGTGATGATTTTCTCGTTGGCGATGATAATCCCGCAGCGGCTGCCCGGCAGGCCCAGTTTGGACAGGCTCATACACAGCACGATGTTTGGATTCCACAGCGGTCGGGCATCGCTAAAGATAATGCCCGGGAACGGTACGCCGTAGGCGTTATCAATCACCAGCGGGACCCCGTGCTGATTCGCCAGCGCATCCAGTTTGATCAGCTCTTCATCAGTGATGACGTTGCCGGTCGGGTTGGTGGGGCGCGAGACGCAGATCATCCCGGTCTCTTCCGTCACCTGCAGATGTTCAAAATCAACGTGGTATTTGAACTGGCCTTCCGGCAGCAGTTCGATGTTCGGCCGGGTGGCAACGAACAGATCCTCTTCCAGACCGGCATCGGCGTAACCAATATATTCCGGCGTCAGTGGGAACAGTACCTTACGCGTGGTGCCATCTGCCCGACGGCCTGCAAACAGATTAAATAAGTAGAAAAATGCGCTCTGACTGCCGTTTGTTAGCGCAATATTCTGTGGTTCGATCTCCCAGCCCAGCTCGTCGCGCAGCATGTTCGCCAGCAGGCTCAGCAGCTCGCTTTTGCCCTGCGGCCCATCATAATTACAAAGCGCATCAAGGGCTTTGCCATTATCCAGCATGTCGGACAGCAGCTGCTGGAAGTAGTCATTCATTTCCGGGATCTGAGCGGGGTTGCCGCCGCCCAGCATAATAGCGCCCGGCGTGCGCAGACCGTCATTAAGGTCTTCCATCAAGCGGGTGATGCCTGAATGACGGGTGAATTTGTCGCCGAAAAGGGAAAATGTCATCGCGAATAGTCTATCGGTGGTTCTGGAAAGTGGCTAACCATAACGCCAGCGCTAGCGTGGTGCAAATCGGCGGGAGGAGACGGCTTTTTATCTTTATCCTGTAAATTGCTATTTTGTTAGCGTTTTGTTCTGAATGGCTCCCCGCCAGGGCGGAGAGCCACCTGTGGATTACTGCTGTTGTCCGGCCCAGATGACCATCACTTTGTCTTCACCGCTCTCACGCACGAACCCGTAACCACGCGGCATCGACAGCGTTGTCTGTTTGCCCATGCCGATTGCCGGATGGCGAGCGCGGAACTGACCGATCTTCTGCCAGTGAGTGACGCTGCGGGCCGCCTTGCCGTTAACATCCTGCCAGTTCATCTGCGAACGGGTGCCCTGTAGCGGGTCCGAGCCGGTGGGGCCGAACGGACGTGATGATTCGTCACCATAGAAAATCTGCACGGCGCCAGGGGCCAGCAGCAACAGCTCCGCCGCAGTGGTGCCGCCTTCGCGGAACAGGCGCGTATCGTGCGAGGAGAGGTAACTCAGGACGTTAAAGCTCTGCAGCTTGTCCGCCATTTGCTGCCAGGTGAGGTCAATATTGGCCATACAGGTCGCCGCTTTCGCCGCCTGGTCCTGGTAGTCGAAATTGATCATCGCATCAAAACCGTGGCGATAATAATCGCTCTGCATCACCCCATGTCCCCAGGCTTCGCCGGTCATCCAGAACGGCGCCGCATCCAGCGCTTTATCCGGATTGGCTTTCTTCCACTCCGCCAGCGCGGCGGTGGCCTGGGTTTTTAACTGCTGCCAGGCGTCCATCTCCACATGTTTGGCGGTATCGACGCGGAAGCCATCGATGCCGTAGTCGCGCACCCACTGGCTTAGCCAGTGGGTCAGGTAGTCGCGCGGCGTATAGCCCGGGATCGCCTTCGCCGCGGTGTCCGGTTTATGGCTATAGAAGTTCGGCAGGCCTGAGGCTTCCTTCGATTCGGTTTTCAGGTCCGGCAGGAAGGCCAGCGACATGGTGAGATCGTCATAGCCTGGGTTGTCATAATCGCCGATATCGGTGCGGATCCACTTCTTGCCCCACCATTTCTCCCAGCCGGCTTTGTCGCTGAAGTTGATATAGTCGTTAAAGCTATGCCAGGTCTGGCCCGCGCCCGGTTTCCAGTCCGTCCAGCGCTCGCCAAGGGTTTTTTTCAGCTCATCGCCTTGCAGATACAGGGCACCGAACTGGAACTCCTGCATGTCGGCCAGGGTGGCGTAACCGGTATGGTTCATCACCACGTCAAACAGGATGCGTATGCCGCGCTTATGCGCTTCATCCACCAGCCGGCGGAGATCCGCTTCGGTCCCCATGTTGGCGTCCAGTTTCGACCAGTCCTGGGTGTAATAGCCGTGGTAGGCGTAGTGCGGGAAATCGCCCTTCGTGCCGCCGCCGACCCAGCCGTGGATCTGCTCGAGCGGGGAGCTGATCCACAGGGCGTTAACCCCCATCTGCTGCAGATAATCCAGCTTGCTGGTTAATCCCTGCAGGTCGCCGCCGTGGAAGGTGCCGATCTCCTGCATGCCGTCTTTATGACGGCCATAGCTGTTGTCGTTGGCCGGGTTGCCGTTTACAAAGCGATCGGTCAGGACGAAGTAGACAGTGGCGTTGTGCCAGTCAAACGGCGCCGGGGCGGCGGTCTCGGCACGCTCGAGCAGCAGCAGGCCATTGCTGCCGAAGGCGGGCTGCAGGGTGATTTTGCCGCCGCTGACGGTCGCGACATTGCCGCTGTAGAAATCGCGGACCTTGCTGCCCTCGGCGAAGGTTTTGCTGACGTCGATGGTCAGCGGTTTTCCATCCCACTTCGGACACTGACGGATCTGCGGCGCCGCGGCGCTGGCCTCTTTTTCCTCCAGCGAAATCATCATTGTCGGTGTGCCGGAGCGGGTATCCACCTCCAGGGTATACAACCCCTGGCGGAAGATACGCCATTGCGGCGGGGTGCCACGGCAGGGCTCCATGGACAGCATCTGGTTGAGCTTAATGCCGCCGGAAGGCTGCCAGCACTGCTGGTCAAAATTTAGCTGCAGAGGACGTGTACCCTTCTCAACCACTTTCTGGCTGATGAATCGGCCCGTCCCTTCTTCGGTAAAGGCAGGGAAGTCGGTAGTAGTCCAGGCGGCAAAGGCCATCCCAGGCACGAATAACGTGGCAAGCGCAGCGAGTTTCATTGCGGGATCCTGTGAGCGGTTTTTATCTAGTGTGCCTTGTTGCCGCACGGGTGAACTCCTCCTGGCCGGCGTTTTACCAGGAGGATGAAAAGGGGTGAGTGACACCGCTCAAAAAATAGGCTAAAAATGAGACGAAGCTAGCATTTTCGCACTGGCGATGCGGCGCAGAAACCGATTTCAGATGACACCAATTCGGAATTGGACTATTTCTGTTGATGCTCTCATTGCGTATTTTTGATACTATTAGCGATTCAGCTATCGTTTTTTTGTGAAAAACAAGGTGTTGGAATGCATATATCCGACCAGGAGACCTGATGATATCGAATCCCATACGACGATATGGGGCCGCCATACTTATGTTACTAACCTGTGTATTTTCAGGTAGTGTGTTGGCAACAACGCACACAGCAACAAAGAGTCATAAAGCCCCAACGGTTAAGAAGATCAGTAGTACTAAGGTAAGCAGTAAACAAGAGTATTCTCGCAATAGTGTAAAGAGCAGTTCACTTCCTGACTTGCGAAAATACCCTTCCGGAACACCAAGGAAAAAAGCGTTTCTCCGGACGGTCATGCCTTATATTACCAAGCAGAATCAGGCGATTACTGCGGATCGTAACTGGCTTGTTTCCAAGCAGTACGATGCTCGCTGGTCGCCGACTGAGAAGGCGCGCCTGAAAGATATCGCTGCCCGTTATAAGGTGAAGTGGTCAGGCAATACGCGTCATGTGCCCTGGAACGCGCTGCTTGAGCGTGTCGACATTATTCCGAACAGCATGGTAGCGACCATGGCGGCGGCGGAAAGTGGCTGGGGTACCTCCAAGCTGGCGCGTGAGAACAACAACCTGTTTGGCATGAAGTGCGGCGCTGGTCGCTGCCGCGGGGCGATGAAAGGCTACTCGCAGTTCGAATCAGTGGAGCAGTCGGTGCAGGCTTATGTCACCAACCTGAACACCCACCCGGCTTATTCTTCATTCCGCAAATCGCGCCTGCAGCTGCGCAAGGCGGATCAGGAAGTGACGGCCAGTACCATGATTCATAAGCTGAAGGGTTATTCGACCAAAGGGTCGAGCTACAACAACTATCTCTTCGCGATGTATCAGGACAATCAGCGGCTCATCGCCGCCCATCTGTAATCCGGATGCCCGGCCTTGTCGCCGGGCATTTTTTTGCCCTACAGCATCACCTCGCTGTGCCGGTCACGGTACTCCTTCGGCGTCACGTCGTACTCCTTCTTAAACACCGAATAAAAATATTGCAGCGATGGGTAGCCGCACATCTGTGAAATCTCATTGATCGACAGGCTGGTGGACACCAGCAGGCTGCGCGCCTTTTCCAGTTTCTCGCTGTGGATCACCGTGTGGATGGTCTCCCCGACTTCCTCTTTGAAGCGTTTCTCCAGATTGGAGCGAGAGATGCCCACGGCGTCGAGCACCTGTTCCACCTTGATGCCTTTGCAGGCGTTGTTGCGAATGTAATGCATCGCCTGAATCACGGAGGGATCGTTCAATGACCGGTAGTCGGTGGAGCGTCGCTCAACGACGCGCATCGGCGGGATCAGCTGGCGCTGCAGCGGGAGCACCTCGTTATTCAGCAGCCGGTGGAGTAATTTTGCCGCCTGATAACCCATCTGGCGGGTGCCCTGGGCGACGGAGGAGAGGGCGACGCGAGAGAGATAGCGGGTCAGCTCCTCGTTATCGATGCCAATAACGCACAGTTTCTCTGGCACCGGGATATGCAGCAGCTCGCAGGCCTGCAGGACGTGGCGGGCGCGGGCGTCGGTGACGGCGATGATGCCGGTTTGCGGCGGCAGGGTTTGCAGCCAGTCGGCGAGCCGGTTTTGCGCGTGCTGCCAGTTTTCCGGCGCCGTCTCCAGCCCCTGGTAGACCACGCCGCGATACTTCTCCTTCGCGACCAGCTGGCAGAAGGCATACTCGCGCTCTACCGCCCAGCGTTTACCGCTGGAGGTGGGGAGTCCGTAAAACGCGAAGCGGTGCACCCCTTTTTCCTTCAAATGAAGAAAGGCGCTTTCCACCAGCGCGGCGTTGTCCGTGGCAATATAGTGGACCGGCGGGTACTGCTCTGGCTGATGATAAGAGCCGCCGACGCCGACGATGGGCACGTGGACATCGGCCAGCAGCTTTTCAATTTCGGGATCGTCATAGTCGGCGATAACGCCATCGCCCAACCACTCTTTGATGTTTTCGATTCGTGCCCGAAAATCCTCTTCAATAAAGATATCCCACTCCAGCTGGGAGGCTTGCAGATACTCGCCGACGCCCTCAACCACCTGGCGGTCATAAGCTTTGTTGGCATTGAATAACAGCGTAATACGGTGACGCTTTTCAAACATAGATAATGTTCCTGCTCTAACCCCGGTCATACCCCTTCATTCATGATGTTGCCGATGGCCTGGCTTCCTCACTCACCCGGGCCACGTACGCCGGTACGCAGCCCGGGGGCGCCGTCTGCAACCCGAATGCTGTTGGGTATACACTACCGGCTAATGCCCGAGATATTTCAAGCGCCTTGTGGCGAAGTTTGGCGGTAGCGCAAAGAATTCAGACATTCTTAAGAAAGTCTCTCCTCACGCGCGCCGCTTGGTGGCGGAGTCCATCCACACCGCCAGCAGCAAAATGGCGCCTTTAACGATATATTGCCAGAAGGTGGCGACGTCCATCATGCTCATGCCGTTATCCAGGGCTGACATAATAAACGCCCCCATTACCGCTCCGGCGACGCTGCCGATGCCGCCCGCCAGGCTGGTGCCGCCGATGACGCAGGCGGCGATGGCGTCCAGTTCGGCGATGTTACCCGCCGAGGGCGACCCCGCGCCGAGGCGCGAGCTGAGGATCAGCCCGGCAATGGCGACCATCAGGCCGTTAATGGCAAACACCGCCAGCTTGGTACGCTCGACGTTGATCCCTGAGAGGCGGGCCGCCTCCAGGTTGCCGCCGATGGCATAGATGCGACGACCAAAAGCGGTGCGGGTGGCCATAAACAGGCCTGCCAGCAGCAGGGCAGCGAGGATCAGCACCGGGGTCGGCACGCCACGATAGTCATTGAGCAGCCAGATTGCGCCCAGCACAATTACCGCGGTAATGGCCTGACGGCCAACGGCGGCGGTGGAGGATGAGGTCGCCAGACCTAACGCCTGACGGCGCATCCGCCCGCGCCACTGCCAGACAATAAACGCCGCCATGCCGACCACGCCGATGCCAAACCCAATACCGTCTGGCAGATAGCTTTGGCCGATCTGCGCCATCGCCGGGCTGGTGGGCGAGACGGTGGTCCCGTTGGTGATGCCGATCAGAATGCCGCGAAACGCCAGCATCCCGGCGAGGGTGACGATAAACGAGGGAACCTTGCGATAGGCCACCCACCATCCGTTCCACGCCCCGAGCAGCAGGCCCATCACCAGGGTCACCAGGATGGTGAGCGGCAGCGGCCAGCCGAGCCAGACGTCAAAGATTGCCGCGGCGCCGCCCAGCAGCCCCATCATCGAGCCGACGGACAGGTCGATTTCTGCCGAAATAATCACAAACACCATGCCAACGGCGAGGATGCCGGTGATGGCCGTCTGGCGCAGCAGGTTGGAGATATTGCGTGCGCTCAGGTAGGCGCCATCGGTAACCCAGGTGAAAAACAGCATAATGACGACGATGGCGGCGATCATCACAAAGACCTGGAGATTCAGCCCCTTCAGCGCCGGCAAGGCGGCGGGGGCGGTTGGGGTGAGTTTGATTTCAGACGACGTGTTCTTCGACATGGCGTTCGCTCCTCAGCGCGGCTTCCATCACCTGCTCCTGGGTCAGATGTTGATTAACCAAATTGGCTTTTAGTCTGCCTTCGTGCATAACCAGCACCCGATCGCTGAGACCGAGCACCTCGGGCAGTTCTGATGAAATGACAATGACCGCGATGCCCTGCTGCACCAGCTGGTTAATCAGTTTATAAATTTCATACTTTGCCCCGATATCGATGCCACGGGTGGGTTCGTCGAGGATCAGAATGCGCGGATTGAGCAGCAGACAGCGCGCGAGTATCGCCTTTTGCTGGTTGCCGCCGCTCAGGCGGCCAATCGCCAGTTCCGGCGAAGAGGTTTTAATTTTCAAACGCTGAATGGACTGCTGAATGCAGTGCTGCTCGGCGGCGTCGTCCAGGCTGCTCATCGCGCCGGTGAACTGGTTGAGCGCCGCCAGGGTAATGTTTTTGCCCACCGCCATCACCGGCACGATGCCGTCTTTTTTGCGGTCTTCCGGCACCATGGCGATGTCGTGGGCAATGGCCTGCTGGCAGTTAGTGATGCTCACCGGCTGGCCATCAATAAAGATCTCCCCTTGCCAGCGCCCCGGCCAGACGCCGAACAGGCACTGTACCGCCTCGGTACGTCCGGCGCCGACCAACCCGGCGATGCCGAGGATTTCCCCGCGACGCAGGGAAAACGAGACGTCATTGACGCGTTTAATATGGCGGTTTACCGGGTGCCAGGCGGTTAAATGTTCGACCCGCAGGATCTCCTCGCCGTGGGCGTGCGGCTCGCTGGGATAGAGCGCGGTGAGCTCGCGGCCGACCATCATGGTGATGATATCGTCTTCGCTCATGCCGCTGGCGTCGCGGGTGCCGATGTGCTGGCCATCGCGGATCACGCAGATCGTGTCGGAGATCGCTTTGACCTCATTGAGCTTGTGAGAAATATAAATGCAGGCGATACCGTGGTTTTGCAGATCGCGAATGATCGTCAGCAGCGTCGCGGTCTCTTGTTCGGTTAAGGAAGCGGTCGGTTCGTCGAGGATCAGCAGACGAACCTGTTTATTCAGCGCCTTGGCGATCTCCACCAGCTGCTGCTGGCCAAGGCCGAGGTCGCCGACGCGGGTGTCGGGCGAAATGGGCAGATTGACCTGCGCCAACAGCTTCTGACAGCGCAGCGTCATGGTTTCATAATCCAGCAGACCGTGGCGGGAGATCTCGGCGCCGAGGAAAATATTCTCCAGCACGGTGAGATGTTTCACCAGCGCCAGCTCCTGATGAATGATGGCGATGCCTTTACGTTCGGTATCGCGAATATGGTTTGCCTGCAGCGTTTCGCCGGCAAAAATAATCTCGCCCTCATAGCTTCCGTGCGGATAGATACCGCACAGCACCTTCATCAGCGTCGATTTTCCCGACCCATTTTCACCGCATAACGAGACCACTTCGCCAGCGTTCAGACGCAGGCTGACGTTATCCACGGCTTTAACGGCGCCGAAGGTTTTGGTGATGTTCTTCATTTCGAGTAGCCAGGCCATAAAGACTCCGCAAAAGTGATATCCGGCGGGATGAAAATGACGCCCCGGAGCGGGGCGTCAGCCATTACAATTCACTCTTTTTATGGAAACCGTCTTTAATCACCGTGGCGTCAATATTCTCTTTATTCACCTCAATGGGCGTTAACAGGCGCGAAGGGACATCTTTTAAGCCGTTATTCAGCGTGGTATCGGCCTTCGGCTGCTTATCGTTACCCAGCTCAACGGCGATTTCAGCGGCGTTGGTGGCCAGGGTGGTAATCGGTTTATAGACGGTCATCGTCTGAGTACCGGAAATAATGCGCTTCACACCCGCCAGATCAGCATCCTGACCGGAGATCGCCACTTTACCGGCCAGCCCCTGGGCGGTTAAGGCCTGGATGGCGCCGCCGGCGGTGGCGTCATTGGAGGCGACCACGGCATCGATCTTGTTATTATTCGCCGTCAGCGCGTTTTCCATTATTTTCAGCGCGTTCTCCGGCAGCCAGCCGTCAACCCACTGATCGCCGACAATCTTAATTTTGCCTTCATCCACATACGGTTTGAGGACCTTCATCTGCCCGGCGCGGAACAGTTTGGCGTTATTATCCACCGGCGAGCCGCCCATCAGGAAATAATTACCCTGCGGCACTTTGTCGACCAGACTTTGCGCCTGCATTTCACCAACTTTTTCATTGTCGAAAGAAATATAGAAATCAATATCAGCATTATTAATCATACGGTCATAGGCCAGGACTTTAATACCTTCCTGCTTGGCTTCTTTAATCACGTTGCTGAGTACCTGACCGTTATAAGGAATAATGACTAACACATCGACGCCGCGGTTGATCATATTTTCAATTTGCGACATCTGCGTTTCTTCATTGCCGTTGGCGGATTGGACAAAAACTTTGGCGCCTAAGGATTCCGCTTTATTGACGAAAATATCACGGTCTTTCTGCCAGCGCTCCAGACGCAGATCGTCGATGGCCATGCCAATCTTCACTTCTTTCGCCATCCCCGCCATGCTGGCGAGCAGGAGGGAGCTGGCGCAAAGTGTAAGGCAAAGGTTCTTTATCTTCATAATAATGATACCTTTTTTGTAAGGGTAGATAAGACGAACGGAAAAATAATGTTTGATACATGAGGTTGCGGATACGTTACAGATTCTTAACGCGGAAAGCAGGGCTGGCAATTACCGGTTCTTATTTTGCCGTTATGAAATTTCGTTTAATGTGCAAATTATGACGGCGATCGTATTTTATTCATGCACACTCTTATTATTGCACTGGACTTGTCCGACAAGGCACGGAGAAGGCGGAAGTATATTATTTTTTGCGAGCTGGCGCACGTTTGTGGATTCTCTCAATGGCGGTGTGAAATAACGTAATTGAGGAGATGGAAAGTGAAATTCTATATTGGCTTAAACCCGTCATACTTCAAGTTGTAGGTGGGTTGGTGACATTCGTTGCTCCGACCTCTTGCTGGTACCAGCGCCTGGAGGTTCACGCTCTTGCCGCCTTCCTGCAACTCGAATTATTTAGGGTATCTGATTGGTTATTCGCCGCATCTCTGAATATGGAGTTCTCTATGCAGACCTATTTCGATCAACTCGATCGCGTTCGTTACGAAGGCCCGAAATCCACTAACCCGCTGGCTTTCCGTCACTACAACCCGGATGAACTGGTGCTGGGCAAACGGATGGAAGATCATCTGCGTTTTGCGGCCTGTTACTGGCATACCTTCTGCTGGAATGGCGCCGATATGTTTGGCGTGGGCTCCTTCGACCGTCCATGGCAGCAGCCTGGCGACGCCCTGGAAATGGCCAAACGTAAAGCCGATGTGGCGTTTGAATTCTTCCACAAACTCAACGTGCCTTACTACTGCTTCCACGATGTCGATGTCTCGCCGGAAGGCGCCTCGCTGCAGGAGTACAGCAATAACTTCGCCCGCATGGTCGAGGTGCTGGCAGAGAAACAGCAGCAGAGCGGCGTGAAGCTTCTGTGGGGGACCGCAAACTGCTTTACCAACCCGCGCTACGGCGCTGGCGCGGCCACCAACCCGGATCCGGAAGTGTTTAGCTGGGCGGCCACCCAGGTGGTCACCGCGATGAATGCCACTCATCAGTTGGGAGGCGAAAACTATGTGCTGTGGGGCGGTCGCGAGGGCTATGAAACCCTGCTGAATACCGACCTGCGCCAGGAGCGTGAACAGATTGGCCGCTTCATGCAACTGGTGGTGGAGCATAAGCATAAAATTGGCTTTAAAGGCACGCTGCTGATTGAGCCCAAACCGCAGGAACCGACCAAGCATCAGTATGACTATGATGCCTCTACCGTTTACGGCTTCCTCAAACAGTTTGGTCTGGAAAAAGAGATTAAACTGAATATTGAAGCTAACCATGCCACGCTCGCCGGCCATTCGTTCCATCATGAAATTGCGACGGCCATTGCGCTGGGGCTGTTCGGCTCCGTCGACGCCAACCGCGGCGATCCGCAGCTGGGCTGGGATACCGACCAGTTCCCGAACAGCGTCGAAGAGAATGCGCTGGTGATGTATGAAATTCTTAAAGCGGGCGGCTTCACCACCGGCGGCCTCAACTTTGATGCGAAAGTGCGCCGGCAGAGCACCGACAAATACGACCTGTTCTATGGTCATATTGGCGCGATGGATACCATGGCGCTGTCGCTGAAAGTTGCGGCGCGGATGATTGAGGACGGTGAGCTGGATAAACGCGTGGCCAGACGCTACGCCGGCTGGAACGGTGAGCTGGGGCAGCAGATCCTTAACGGGCAGATGACCCTCAGCGACATTGCCCAGTATGCCACTCAGCATCAGCTGGCGCCGCAGCATCGCAGCGGCCAGCAGGAACAACTGGAAAACCTGGTCAACCATTATCTGTTTGATAAGTAATCATGCGGCGGCGCCCGGCATGACCGGCGTCGCAACCAGGATGCTCTGTTCGCGCCACGCTTAGC
Organism: Klebsiella variicola; assembly: GCF_000828055.2. Lineage (NCBI taxonomy): Bacteria > Pseudomonadati > Pseudomonadota > Gammaproteobacteria > Enterobacterales > Enterobacteriaceae > Klebsiella > Klebsiella variicola. The sequence continues at coordinate 194,105 of NZ_CP010523.2, forward strand.
CGTGGCGCGCGTTTAAGGAGAGGTAGTATGTATATCGGCATCGATCTGGGAACATCGGGCGTCAAAGCCATTCTGCTGAATGAGCAGGGTGAGGTAGTGGCATCGCATACCGAAAAACTCACCGTCTCGCGTCCGCATCCGCTGTGGTCGGAACAAGATCCCGAACAGTGGTGGCTGGCGACAGACACGGCGATGAAAGCCCTGGGCGCGCAGCATAGCCTGCGCGACGTGAAGGCGCTGGGCATCGCCGGGCAGATGCACGGCGCCACGTTGCTGGATAAATCGTTACAGGTGCTGCGTCCGGCCATTTTATGGAATGACGGCCGCTGCGCCGAAGAGTGCCAGCTGCTGGAGGAAAAAGTCAGCGCTTCCCGGCAGATCACCGGCAACCTGATGATGCCGGGCTTTACGGCGCCGAAGTTACTCTGGGTGCAGCGCCACGAGGCGGCGGTGTTCAACCAGGTCGATAAAGTGCTGCTGCCGAAGGACTATCTGCGCCTGCGCATGACCGGCGAGCTTGCCAGCGACATGTCTGACGCCGCCGGTACGATGTGGCTGGACGTCGCCCGGCGTGACTGGAGCGATGAGATGCTCGCCGCCTGCGATCTCAGTCGGGATGCGATGCCGGCGCTGTTTGAAGGCAGCGACGTCACCGGACAACTGCGACCTGAGGTGGCGCGGGCGTGGAATATGCCGCAGGCGCTGGTGGTGGGCGGCGGCGGCGACAACGCCGCAGGCGCGGTCGGGGTCGGAATGGCCGACGCCGGGCAGGCAATGCTGTCGCTGGGCACCTCAGGCGTCTACTTCGCCGTCAGCGAAGGGTTCCTCAGCAAACCCGAAAGCGCGGTGCACAGCTTCTGCCATGCGCTGCCGGGCCGTTGGCATCTGATGTCGGTGATGCTCAGCGCGGCCTCCTGCCTGGACTGGGCGGCGAAATTAACCGGCCTGGCCAGCGTGCCGGCGCTGATCGCGGCGGCGCAGACGGCGGATGAAAGCGCCGGTCCGGTGTGGTTCCTGCCCTATCTGTCGGGCGAACGCACGCCGCACAACAACCCGCAGGCCAAGGGCGTCTTTTTTGGCCTGACGCATCAGCATGGGCCGGCAGAGCTGGCGCGGGCGGTGCTGGAGGGAGTGGGCTATGCGCTGGCGGATGGCATGGACGTGGTACACGCCTGCGGCATCAAGCCGCAGAGCATCACGCTTATCGGCGGCGGGGCGCGCAGCGCTTACTGGCGGCAAATGCTGGCGGATATTAGCGGCCTGCAGCTCGATTACCGTACCGGGGGCGATGTCGGCCCGGCGCTGGGGGCGGCCCGGCTGGCGCAGCTGGCGGTGCACGACGAGGCAGACCGCGCCGGGCTGCTGAAGCCGCTGCCGCTTGAACAAGCCCATCGCCCGGACGATCGCCGTGTGGCCCACTATGCGCCACAGCGGGAAACCTTCCGCCAGATTTATCAGCAGCTGAAATCGCTGATGTCTTAGCCTCAGTCCGTCCGGCAGCGCCGGGCGGATTCCCTCCCTGAATGTCCCGGCTACATCCATCCAAAAAAGCGTATTTGTTTATTCCGAAATCTCCGCTTTCCGGTGCGTAACCTGCGGCATCGCCGGGGGAGTCGGTCATAATCAGCCCCTGTCGACCAGGGAGGTGAGATGAACACAAAACGCAACATTGCCAGGGTGATGATGGCAGCAGGATCGCTGGTTTATCTGCTCGGTATCTGGCGAACCTGCCCGTTGTTTAGCGGTAAAGGTTATTTTCTCGGCGTACTGGTGATGGGGATGTTTGCCGTCCTCGCCCATCAGCGCGCCAGCCAGTGGCAGGAACAGGACGACGGCTTTATTGCCTTATGTCGGCTGGTGCTGTTGCTATCGGTCGGCCTGCTGCTGGTTGGCGCCTGGTATGTGCCGGCAGACTGGCATGAAAAAGCCGTCTATATCGCGGCGTGGTTTGTCTGCTTATATGGCGCATCGGCAACCCCCGAACGGACCCGCGTCGCCCGGGCGATGCAAAAAACGGAATAAGCGCCGCCCCGAGGCGCGTAAAAGGTAAAAAGTGATGGAAAACAAGCACGCGACGTATTCTCCGGCGTTTCATTTGATCTCCTGGATTGCCCTGATCGGCGGCATCGTCACCTATCTGGTGGGGCTGTGGAATGCCGATATGCAGTTGAATGAGAAAGGCTATTATTTTGCTGTCCTGGTACTGGGGCTGTTTGCCGCGGCATCTTATCAAAAGACGGTGCGCGATAAGTATGAAGCCATTCCGACCACCGCGCTGTACTACACCACCTGCCTGGTGGTCTTCGTTATCGCTGTAGGTCTGCTGGTTATCGGACTGTGGAATGCCACTCTGCTGCTCAGCGAGAAAGGGTTCTATGGGCTGGCGTACTTTTTGAGCCTGTTTGGCGCTGTTGCGGTGCAGAAAAACGTGCGTGATGCCTGGGACCCGACGCGCTTACGGGAACCTCTCAGCGTGACGGAAGAGGGGCCTGAGTCGTAAGTCGGGCCCCTCCGGGTGGCGGACCGTTAGCTGACCAGCCGGCGGCTATCAATCCGCTGCACCAGGCCTGACAGCAGCAGGCTGCCGAGCAGGGCGGCGCTAAATATCCACACAATGTCCAGCAGCGGCCAGCGGGACAGCTCCAGATGGCTGGCGCGCAGCGCATGCACTATCAGGGCATGGAAACCGTAGATCCCCAGTGAATGTCGCGCAATGCAGGCGATACCGGGCAGGGGACGTGCGTTAAGCCAGTTTTTGGCCAGCGTCAGCAGGGCGACCGCGCAAACGAACACCGCCGGCCCGCAGTAGAGATACCAGGTGTCGCCAAAGTCTCCGCGCCAGCGCAGCTCATGCAACGTGCCGCGGGAGATAACCCACACGGCGGCGATGAACAGCGCGGCGCAGAGCGGGGTCAGCCATTTTTTATCGGTGTCCAGGGTGCCAATGGCTCTGCCCAGCACGCCGTAGAGCACGTAGTAGAAGGTATCGCCGTTGATATAGAGGTTGACTGGCAGCCACTCAATCCCGGCGGCTTTGACGCTGACCATATTGGGGTTGGCCAGAATACCGAGGATCGCCATCAGCGCCAGCAGCATTTTGCCGCTGACGGACTTAACCTGAATCAGCGGTGAGAGCAGGTAGATGACGGCGATAGCAAAGAAAAACCACAGGTGGTAGAAGACGGGCTTCTGCAGCAAATTCTTTAACGATAGCTCGACGTTGATATGGGTAAACAGCGCGATATACAGCAGAGACAGCGCGCTATAGAACGCAATGCACAAACCAATTCGCCAGAAATGGCGCGGCTGGGCGCTGCGCTCGCCAAAAAACAGGTATCCCGAGATCATAAAAAACAGCGGCACGCTGACGCGGGAGGCGGAATTGAGCAGATTAGCGATGTCCCATTCCATAAGGGTGATGGCATGCGGATGAGTGATATACCAACTGGTACTGTGGATCATCACCACCATCATGCAGGCGATACCGCGCAGGTTGGTGATCCAGTGTATCTTTTCTTGCATCAGTCCCTCAAAGTCTGCTGGCGAAATAAGGTCTGACCCGCCTTATGTCCCGGTGTCGCAATAGATTAGTCTGAGTTTTCGGTCACAGACTTGTCGCGGTTTTATGATATTCGCAAAATACCTGTAATACTGAATCTTTACGATAACAACTTGCTAACAAGGCGGTGGAGGAGTACGTGGTGAAAGGTGTTGTTTCCGTTATGCTGGTGCTGCTCCTCGCGGGCTGCAGCGAGACCATTTCTCCCCCGGCGCAAAAAGCGCAGCGCGCACGCATTACTCCGCAAACGACGCTCAATATGGCCCAGCTTTGCAAGGATCAGGCCGCTATTCGCTACAACACGCAAACGCAGCTCGTTGACGTGAACCATTTTGAACAATTCCAGGCGAGCTATGAGCTTTCGGGGCGGACCGGCAAGAATGAGCGTTTCATCTGTTCCTTTGACCCGGACGGCCAGTTTATGCATCTTTCGATGCGCTGAATCGACCCCGGCTGGCGTAAATTTCGTCCGTTTTCCTGAAACAACGCCGTTTCGTACTGTATATCTCGCAGCCAGCGGGTATACTGACTCCTTCCTTTAAATCCACACGTATCCAGCACGAAATCATATGCAAAAGTTTGATACCAGGACCTTCCAGGGCCTGATCCTGACCTTACAGGATTACTGGGCTCGTCAGGGCTGCACCATTGTTCAACCACTGGACATGGAAGTCGGCGCCGGCACCTCTCACCCGATGACCTGCCTGCGCGCGTTAGGGCCGGAGCCAATGGCGACCGCCTACGTGCAGCCTTCCCGTCGTCCAACCGATGGCCGCTATGGCGAAAACCCGAACCGTTTACAGCACTACTATCAGTTCCAGGTGGTGATTAAGCCCTCGCCGGACAACATTCAGGAGCTGTACCTCGGATCGCTGAAAGAGCTGGGTATGGACCCGACCATTCACGATATTCGTTTTGTCGAAGACAACTGGGAAAACCCGACGCTGGGCGCCTGGGGTCTGGGCTGGGAAGTGTGGCTCAACGGCATGGAAGTGACGCAGTTCACCTACTTCCAGCAGGTGGGCGGCCTCGAGTGTAAGCCGGTGACCGGCGAGATCACCTACGGTCTGGAGCGTCTGGCGATGTACATCCAGGGCGTGGACAGCGTTTATGACCTGGTCTGGAGCAATGGCCCACTGGGTAAAACCACTTACGGCGACGTGTTCCACCAGAATGAAGTGGAGCAGTCCACCTATAACTTCGAATACGCCGACGTCGACTTCCTGTTCTCCTGCTTTGAGCAGTATGAGAAAGAGGCCCAGCAGCTGCTGGCGCTGGAGACCCCGCTGCCGCTGCCGGCCTATGAACGTATTTTGAAAGCGGCTCACAGCTTTAACCTGCTGGATGCGCGTAAAGCCATCTCCGTCACCGAGCGTCAGCGCTATATTCTGCGCATTCGCACCCTGACTAAAGCAGTGGCGGAAGCGTACTACGCTTCCCGTGAAGCGCTCGGCTTCCCGATGTGCAACAAGAATAAATAAGAGGCGGCCATGTCTGAGAATACTTTTCTGGTGGAAATCGGCACTGAAGAGCTGCCACCAAAAGCGCTGCGCAGCCTGGCGGAATCTTTTGCTGCGAACGTGACCGCGGAGCTGGATAACGCCGGCCTCGCGCACGGTAAAGTGGAATGGTTTGCCGCCCCGCGTCGTCTGGCGCTGAAGGTAGCCAACCTGGCGGCGGCGCAAGCCGATCGCGAAGTGGAAAAACGCGGCCCGGCTATTGCCCAGGCGTTCGATGCCGAAGGCAAGCCAAGCAAAGCGGCCGAAGGCTGGGCGCGCGGCTGCGGTATCACCGTCGATCAGGCCGAACGTCTGACCACCGACAAAGGCGAGTGGCTGCTGTATCGCGCCCATGTAAAGGGCGAAAGCACTGAAGCGCTGCTGCCGAACATGATTGCCAGCTCGCTGGCGAAGCTGCCGATCCCGAAACTGATGCGCTGGGGCGCGTCTGACGTCCACTTCGTGCGTCCGGTTCACACGGTGACTTTGCTGCTGGGTGACAAAGTGATCCCGGCCACTATCCTCGGTATTCCGTCCGATCGCGTGATTCGCGGGCATCGCTTTATGGGTGAGCCGGAGTTCACTATCGATCATGCCGACCAGTACCCGCAGATCCTGCTGGAGCGCGGTAAAGTCATCGCCGATTACGAACAGCGTAAAGCCAAAATCAAAGCCGATGCGGAAGAGGCGGCGCGTAAGATTGGCGGTCAAGCCGATCTGAGCGAAAGCCTGCTGGAAGAAGTCACCTCGCTGGTGGAATGGCCGGTGGTGCTGACGGCGAAGTTCGAAGAAAAATTCCTCGCGGTGCCGTCCGAAGCGCTGGTTTACACCATGAAGGGCGACCAGAAGTACTTCCCGGTCTACGACAATGCCGGCAAACTGCTGCCGAACTTTATCTTCGTAGCCAACATCGAGTCCAAAGATCCGCAGCAGATCATCTCCGGTAACGAGAAGGTGGTTCGTCCGCGTCTGGCCGATGCTGAATTCTTCTTCAACACCGACCGTAAAAAACGTCTGGAAGATAACCTGCCGCGTCTGGAAACCGTGCTGTTCCAACAGCAACTTGGGACCCTGCGCGACAAGACCGATCGCATTCAGGCGCTGGCGGGCTGGATTGCCGGGCAGATTGGCGCTGATGTGAACCATGCGACCCGCGCGGGCCTGCTGTCCAAGTGCGACCTGATGACCAACATGGTCTTCGAGTTCACCGACACCCAGGGCGTGATGGGGATGCACTACGCGCGCCATGATGGCGAAGCGGAAGATGTGGCCGTGGCGCTGAACGAACAGTATCAGCCGCGCTTTGCCGGCGACGCGCTGCCGTCTAACCCGGTTGCCTGCGCGGTGGCGATTGCCGATAAGATGGACACCCTGGCGGGTATCTTTGGTATCGGGCAGCATCCGAAAGGCGATAAAGACCCGTTTGCGCTGCGCCGCGCCGCGCTGGGCGTGCTGCGTATCATTGTTGAGAAGAACCTGAATCTCGATCTGCAAACGCTGACCGAAGAAGCGGTGCGTCTGTACGGTGAGAAGCTGACCAACGCCAACGTGGTTGATGATGTGATCGACTTTATGCTGGGCCGCTTCCGCGCCTGGTATCAGGACGAAGGTTACGGCGTCGACACGATCCAGGCGGTACTGGCGCGTCGTCCAACCCGCCCGGCGGATTTTGATGCGCGCATGAAAGCCGTATCGCACTTCCGTACCCTGGAAGAGTCCTCCGCGCTGGCGGCGGCAAACAAACGTGTCTCCAACATCCTCGCGAAATCCGACGAGACGCTGAACGACATCGTTCACGCTTCAGTGCTGAAAGAAGCGGCGGAAATCAAGCTGGCGGGCAATCTGGTGGTGCTGCGCGACAAACTGCAGCCGTATTTCGCCGCAGGCCGTTATCAGGATGCGTTGATCGAGCTGGCTGCGCTGCGCGAGCCGGTGGATGAATTCTTCGAGAACGTGATGGTTAACGCTGAAGACAAAGATGTTCGCATCAACCGTCTGACGCTGCTGTCCAAACTGCGTGAACTGTTCCTGCAGGTCGCGGATATTTCTCTGCTGCAGTAAGCGTATCGGTAATAATAAAAGACCTGCCTCAGGGCAGGTTTTTTTATACGTGAAATATAAATAGATGAACCGTTAATAATTCTGTCATTGATATCTTCATTATTTACATTCATCGATAAGAAATGTTTTAGGAATATATAAACATAATTCCGTGAGGTATTTACGCTAGAATGGCGGCGGGTGCTTGAGACTGTGTGTCTCAGGTATTCAGCGGGAGACAGACAGAGAAAAGCCCCACCTGATAGTAATCAAAGTGAGGCTCCCCTATGCATGAACACCATAAGAGTAGCCTCTTACTTGTTGAAAATCAACACTGGAGGCGAGGAATGCCGCAAAAGTATTTGTTGTTTGGCTTAGTAGTGATTTGCTTCACTATTTTATTATTGACCTGGATGGTTCGTGATTCGCTATGTGAATTACAGCTCAGGCAGGGAAATATTGAGCTGGTGGCATTCTTAGCCTGTGATATTAAACAGTAAGAGCATCTGGTGGGGATCTATCCCCACCATGCTTGCAGTGTCAGGCATTCTCAATGCACCCTTTCATTGTTCACCAAATAAATCATTTGCCTCCTGATATCAGGAGGCCTTTTTATTTTTACACGATCGTTGAATAAACAGGCTTGCAACGCATACCGGAGTGTGGCTATCCTATGTCCCGACGAATTCCTCGTCTCACCGGAGCGCGCCCCACAAATGAACAAACACGACTGATGAATTTCACGCCTTACCTCGCAGATGTTGCGGGTAGGGGAGTATTGATTTCATTCAGGAGTGCTTATGGCTCATTGCGCCCATATCCCCGCTTTTGTTTTACATCAGGTCACCTGTCAGTTTGCGACGGGAGATACGCTATTTGGTCCGCTGAATTTATCGCTGGAATCGTCGCTTTGCGGCCTGGTCGGCCGGAACGGCGTCGGCAAGACGCGTCTGCTACGTCTGCTGGCCGGTCTGGATTCCCCCGCCGACGGTCATATTGAACGCGCGGCTTCCATTGCCTGGGTGGCGCAGCAGCCGAACGTCACGCCAGAGATGACCCTCGCGGCGCTGCTGGGCTATGCGCCGATATTTGATGCCTTGTCTCGCCTTGAACAGGGTCAAGTGCTGGCTGCCGATTTCGATCTATTGGATGGCCACTGGGATCTCCCCGATCGCCTGAGTTTAGCTTTCCGTGAAGCCGATCTCCCGCCGTTCTCTGCCGATCGTCCCGTTTTTTCACTCAGCGGCGGCGAGCGGATGAAGGCTCTGCTGTGCGGCGCCTTTGTCTCCGGCGCCGATTATCTGCTGCTGGATGAGCCCACCAACCATCTGGACCGCCAGGGGCGGGAGTGGCTCTATCACCAACTGGAAAGCTGGCAGGGTGGGGCTCTGATCGCCAGCCACGACCGCGAGTTACTGACGCGGATGCCGAGGATTATTGAGCTGACGCCGACGGCGCTGCGCAGCTACGGCGGCAACTATGATGAATATCAGCGCCAGCGTATGGCGGAGCAGCAGGCTGCGCGCGCGGCGCTGGAGCATGCTGTGACCGAGCGACGGCGCACCCGCGCGCGAATGCAAAAGGAGCATGACGCCGCCCAGCGGCGCTCGGCTCAGACGCTGCGGACCGTTGATACGCTAAATATTGCCTCGTTTGAACGTGTGAAGTACAAAGGTGCGGCAAAAGAGCGCCCGGGAACGCTGCGCCGTCAGCATCGTGAACAGAACAGCAGTCTGAATGCCGCCGTGCAGCAGGCACGGGAGCGGGTAGAAGACGACAATCCGGTGATGTTTACCCTGCCGGGTAGCGAAGTGGCCGCCGGCAAGCAGGTTCTGGTGGTGGAAGCATTGCAGCTCGCCCATTCACCCGCTGCACCTCTGGACTGGCGTATGGATGGTCCGATGCGTATTGCGCTAAAGGGACCGAACGGCTGTGGCAAAACCACTTTGCTGAAAACGCTGCTGGGACTGGAGCAGGCCCTCTCAGGCGATGTCCGGCTGTCGGTGAGCGCGGCTTATCTGGATCAACATCTGACACAGCTGGATCTGTCGTTATCGGTCATGGCGCACCTGAGCCTGGACGATACCCCGCTGGATGAGGGCCTTCTGCGCACCCGTCTGGCGCAGCTCCAGCTTGGCGCGGATAAGGTCACTCTGCCGTTGGCGACGCTCAGCGGCGGTGAGCGTCTGAAAGCGGCCCTGGCGTGCGTGCTCTGGCGACGCGATCCCGCTCAGCTGCTTTTGCTGGATGAGCCGACCAACCATCTCGATTTAGCATCGACACAGGCTATTGAAAGCGCGCTGGCGGCGTTTCCAGGCGCGATGCTGGTGGTGTCACATGATGAGGCTTTTTTACACGGTCTGAAGCTGACCCATAGCCTGGCGTGGCGGGAGACGGGCTGGCACTTTTCCCTGCTCTGAATGCCCAACAGCCGCCATCGTATGCTGGCGGCTGTTGGCGACAGATAAAAAAAATCCCCGCCATCAGGCAGGGATTCTCGATTCTTAGCGGCTTGAACTTACAGAGAAGTTACGTTGCCAGCTGCCGGGCCTTTAGCGCCGCTTTCGATGGTGAAGGAAACTTTCTGACCTTCGTCCAGGGATTTGTAGCCATCGTTCTGGATAGCAGAGAAGTGTACGAACACGTCTTTAGAGCCATCGTCAGGAGTGATGAAGCCGAAGCCTTTGTCAGCGTTGAACCATTTTACGATACCAGTCATTTTACCGGACATAGTGAATTACCTTTAAAAAAATAAGTGAGCCTTGCGGCGTAGCGGTCTGGACTACAGATTTAAAGCGATAAAGGGAAAGTTCACTACGGGGGTATCTTTGGATAACCTTAGAAGGACTGCTCTATTCGACTGCTCTGTGGTCTGTACATCAAACCTGCGAGCATTAACGCACGTTCAGCACCTGATAGCAAACTTTTTTTACGGTGCAGCGGCAAAAGCCCCCTTACTGACCCATGCCGCTGCGCGCTGGATTAATCGAGTAACTGTCGTGAAAGCTGTGGATTGGCCTGAATCAGGCGCATCAATTTCAGCTCGGTGGGAGACGGTCTAACCCGTCTCGACTCCCACTCTCTTACCATGGCGACGCTCACGCCCATGACGTTGGCAAAGTCGTCAATCTTAAGTCCAGTGCCTTTACGCAGTTGCTCAAATTCACTAAACACAGTGGACTTACGGTTTGAGGTAAGTTTCTGATTATCATCCTTAAATACGATGTGTTCCAGGCTGCTCAGCAGTTCAAACACGGGATCTTTATATTCCATTGAGAACTCCTTTTATCACACAGCGGAAGAGATTTTTTATAAAGCTCTTTAAGAATAGTCAGAAAATCGTGCAGCGGATGGTAACGTCCGTGATTATTTGCCAACAGGCTATCGAATCGGCCCCGGCAGCCAAACGGCAGTGGAGCCTAAGAGAATGATTACTAACGCGATGAGATGGCTTCGAAAATTTTTGTAAACGGATAAGAAAAAAGCGGCAAAGCCGGCGCGGGCCGCCGGCTTAACAATCAGGCTTTCTGCAGACCTCTCGCGTCGTCTTTCGTCGCCGGCGCGGATTTACTGACCCGGTATTTGATCAGCAGCGCGAGGGCTGACAGGAACGCCGGGATGGCCAGCAGAGTGAAGATGGTTTCAAAGGAGAGCTGCGCCTGCATCAGGAAGGCGCCGCTGAACGCGCCGAGGATCCCGCCGAAGCGGCCGATACCCAGCATCCAGGCGACGCCGGTGGCGCGCCCCTGCGTCGGGTAGAAGCCTGCCGCCAGCGCGGGCATCGACGACTGCGCGCCATTCATAATACTACCGGCGATAAACACCATCACCCCCATCAGCACCAGGCTGCTGGTGGAGAAACCCACCAGGCAGACGCAAACGCCGGTCAGCAACCAGCCGACGGCCACCACCTTGTTGGGATTGATCTTGTCCATCAGGGCGCCAAGGATCAGTACGCCAATCCCGCCGCCCAGCGGGAACAGGGCGGTGATGATGGAGGCCTGACTCATCGAGGCGCCGGTTTCGCGGATCAGCAGCGGCAGCCAGCTGGTCAGGAGGTAGAAAATCAGCAGGCCCATAAAGTAGGTCAGGCACAACATCACGGTACCCACCGCGTAGCGTGGGGAGAAAATGACGCCGATGGCCGATTTCTCTTTCACCTGGCCTGCTTCGCGCAGCTCAAATTCCACCGCCTCCGGCAGCGGCGCGATGCGTTTCAGGATGGCGGCAATGCGCTGCGCCGGCTGCTGCTTCACCACCAGATAGCGGGCTGACTCCGGCAGCAGAAAAATTAACGCTACGGCCAGCAGGAGGGGCATCACGCCGCCCAGCACCAGCACACTCTGCCAGCCATAGTGCGGGATCATCCAGGCGGATAAAAAGCCACCCAGCGATGATCCCATCGGAAAGCCGACGAACATCAGGTTCACCAGCAGCGCCCGACGGCGCTCCGGCGCATATTCGCTCATCAGGGTGGCCGCATTCGGCATCGCCGCGCCGAGTCCGAGACCGGTCAGGAAACGCAGCAGCGTCAGCTGATTAAGGCTGGTGGCGAAGGCGGTAAGCAGGCTGAATCCGCCGAACACCACGATCGACATAATCAGCACTTTTTTGCGGCCGATGCGGTCAGCCAGCGGCCCCGCGGTTAAGGCGCCGACCGCCAGGCCCACCAGCGCGGCGCTCATCACCGGGCCGAGCGCCGATTTTTCCACGCCCCATTCCTGTACCAGGTCGGAGGCGATAAATCCGATGATCGCGGTGTCGAATCCGTCCATCGCGACGGTGATAAAGCAGAGCGCAAGGATCATCCACTGGTAGCGGGTGAAGGGGTGCTCGTTGATAAAGGCCTGAATGTCGATGGTTGTCTTAGTCATACGGCTTTCCTGGCAGACTGAGCGAGGGACAGAGGTCTGTTTTTATCGTCGTCCTCGCGTCATTGAGTTTGATTTGTGCGATAATCGAACGTATCGCCGTTAATCGCTCATTCATCAAATCATTGAAGTGGGGGGCAGGCAATGCAGGCGCGCGCCAAAGCGTGCGATTATCGTCCGTTTTAGGACGCCACGTCGTACGGAAACTTTTTTAGTGCCATAAAAATCAGATGGTTATATAAACTTCGCTCGCAGAATGTGATGACTATATTTGTGATGTGCATAACAGACGTTCTACACCGCGACGATGGCGTGCGAAATGGCGTTTTTCCTGCGTAAGATTAGCAGTAAAGGGTATCCTGCGAGGCCGAGCTGGACTATCCTTGTCAGCGTCTGGCACGTGTGTGTCGTTGTGCGCTTTTTTTGGCTGAAAGGAGTAAAAAAATGGCGACAGGAAAGTCCTGCTCTCGCTGGTTTGCGGCTATGGCGGCCTTATTGATGGTGGTTAGCCTGAGTGGGTGTTTTGATAAAGAAGGCGATCAGCGCAAAGCGTTTATCGACTTCCTGCAGAATACGGCGATGCGTAGCGGTGAACGTCTGCCGACGCTGACCGCCGATCAGAAAAAACAGTTTGGGCCTTTTGTCTCTGACTACGCGGTGATCTACGGTTACTCGCAGCAGGTGAGCCAGGCGATGGACGCTGGTCTGCGCCCGGTGGTGGACAGCGTCAATGCTATCCGCGTCCCGCAGGACTATATGACCCAGCGTGAGCCGCTGCGTCAGGCGAACGGCGCGCTGGGCGTGCTCAGCCAGCAGCTGCAGAATGCGAAAATGCAGGCCGATGCCGCGCATAGCGCTCTGAAGCAGGCTGACGATCTTAAGCCGGTCTTCGATCAGGTTTACGCCAAGGTGGTGACCGCGCCAGCTGACGCGCTGCAGCCGCTGATCCCGGCCGCGCAAATCTTTACCCAGCAGCTGGTTCAGGTGGGGGATTTTGTCGCTCAGCAGGGGACCCAGGTGAGCTTTGTGGCCAACGGCATTCAGTTCCCCACCTCGCAGCAGGCCAGCCAGTACAATGCGCTGATTGGGCCGCTGGCGGCGCAGCATCAGGCGTTTAATCAGGCATGGACGGCAGCGGTGAACGCCACCCGTTAATGTCTCATCTGGCTGACGTTGGCTGCGGCGAACGAGCAGGATGATGGATAAGATGCAAAAAGAACCCGGGGAGGGCGATTGCCGCCGCTACCCGGGTTTTTTTATGGCTTATTTGACCTGCGGGTTAACGCAGTTTTTCTCTACATTACCGTTCAGGGCATCGATCAGGTTGTCCACCGCGCAGGCCGCCATGTTGTAGCGCGTCTCATGGGTGGCAGAGCCGATATGCGGCAGCGCGACAACGTTTGGTAGGGTTAACAGCGGCGAGTCTTTTGCCAGCGGTTCGTGTTCGAAGACATCAAGGCCGGCAGCATGAATTTCACCCGCCTGCAGAGCAGCGATCAGCGCCTGCTCGTCCACCACCGGGCCACGTCCGGCGTTAATGAAGATGGCGGAAGATTTCATTTTGGCAAACTGCGCCTGACCGAACAGATGGTGGGTCTCTTCGCTCAGGGGCAGGATCAGGCAGACGAAATCGGCTTCCTGCAGCAGGGTATCGAGATCGCAATAGCGGGCATTGAAGCGCTCTTCCGCCTGCGGATGCTGGCGGCGCGCGTTATACAGGATCGGCATGCCGAACCCGAAGTGGGCGCGCTGCGCCAGCGCCATACCGATGCGGCCCATGCCGACGATACCTAAGGTTTTATGGTGCACGTCGCTGCCGAACCAGTCCGGGCCAATGCTCTTCGTCCACTCGCCCGCTTTGACGCGCTCCGCCACTTCCACTACCCGGCGCGCGGTGCTCAGCACCAGCGCCATGACCGTATCGGCGACGGTCTCGGTCAGTACGGTCGGGGTATGCATCAGCAGCACCCGGCGAGCGTTCAGCGCCTCGACGTCAAAGTTGTCATAGCCAACGGAAACGGTAGAGGTCGCACGCAGCTTCGGCATCTTCTCCAGCAGCGCGGCGTCAACCTTTTCGCTGGAGCCCAGGAGGCCTTCAGCCTGGGCGAAGGCCTCTGCATGCTGCGAAACGGTCTCCGGCCGCAGGTTTTTTACCTGAGTGACGGAAAAGTGCTCCTCCAGGCGCTGTAGCAGGTCGTCGGGAAGCGTTTTATAGAGAATGACAGACGGCTTCATGCGAATCTCCGTAGTAGAAATAGTTCAGGCGTGGTGAGCGCCAAGCGGAATGTTTTGATTATTAGCAGGCTTAACAATCAAAGTCAGCAATACTGAGGCGAAAAGCGCCACCCCCATAAAAATATAGGAGGCTGCGGGGCTGCCGGTGGCACCGTTCAGGTAGCCGACAAACCACGAGCCGCAGAAGGAGCCCAGAGCGCCCATACTGTTGATCAGCGCCATGGCGCCTCCGGCGACGTTACGCGGCAGCATTTCCGGAATAATGGCGAAGAAGGGGCCGTAAGGCGCATACATTGCCGCACCGGCCACCACCAGCAGGGTATAAGACACCCAGAAGTGGTTGGCGCCGACCGCCCAGGAGCCGATGAAGGCCAGTCCGCCAATCAGCAGCAGCGGCCAGACGAACAGCTTACGGTTCTGCATTTTATCGGAGGCCCAGGAGACCACGATCATGGCGATAGTGGCCGCCAGGTACGGAACCGAAGAGAGCCAGCCCACTTCCACCATCCCCATATTTTCACCGCCGCTGCGGATAATCGACGGCAGCCACAGTACAAAACCGTACACGCCGATACTCCAGGCAAAGTACTGCGCGCAGAGCAGGATCACGTTGCGGGAGCGGAAGGCTTCGCCATAGTTACGTACCGCTTTGATGCCCTGCTGTTCACGATCCAGTTGTTCCTGCAGCGCGGCTTTTTCACTCTCCGCCAGCCAGTTAACCTGCGACGGTTTGTCTTTTACCAGCACCCACCAGCAGAAGGCCCAGATCACTGCCGGCACCCCTTCGATGATGAACATTTCCCGCCAGCCGAAGGCCTGAATCAGGTAGCCGGAGACCACCGACATCCACAGGACCGTCACCGGGTTACCGAGGATCAGGAAGGTGTTGGCGCGAGAGCGCTCTGATTTGGTGAACCAGTTGCTGATATAGATCAGCATCGCCGGCATCACCGCCGCTTCGACGACGCCGAGGATAAAGCGAATGGCCGCCAGCGCCGGGATATTATGCACAACACCGGTCAGCGAGGCGCAGCCGCCCCAGAGGATCAGGCAGATAAAGATCAGTTTGCGAACGCTGCGGCGCTCCGCATAGATAGCGCCGGGGATCTGGAAGAAGAAGTAGCCGAGGAAGAACAGGGCCCCCAGCAGGGAGGAGATCCCCTTGGTGATGCCCAGGTCTTCGGTAATGCCTGCCGCGGAGGCGAAGCTGAAGTTGGCACGGTCGAGGTACGCCAGGCTATACGTGATAAACACGATAGGCATGATGTACCACCAGCGTTTCGTTGCATTTGTTGAGCTATTCATAGGCTTGCCTCTATCAATGAGGTGACATCCGTCCGTCGAAACGGACGCTGCTGTGCCGCGCTGCAGGTAGGGTACAGGACGGCTGTTATTGTTGCGTATAAATGTTATTCGCCCAGCGCATCGCGGGTGGGGAGCCCCTCGCTGTCGCCCTGGACCTGAATCGCCAGCGAACCGATTTTATTGCCGCGGTTCACCGCCTGAAGCAGGGTTTTGCCTTCCAGCAGGGCGCTAATCACCCCGACGGCAAAGCCGTCGCCGGCGCCGACGGTATCGACGACGTTTTCGACTTTAATGGCATCAACCGTTCCCTGTTCGCCGCTGGCGCTCTTGAACCAGGCGCCGTCGCAGCCGGTTTTAATGACTACCGCCTTGACGCCGCGGGAGAGATAAAAATCGGCGATCCCTTCCGGGGTCTGCTGGCCGGTGAGAATCACGCCCTCTTTTAAGCCTGGCAAAACCCAGTCAGCCTGGAAGGCGAGACGGTTGAGTTTCTCCACCATCTCGGCTTCGCTTTTCCACAGCACCGGGCGCAGATTAGGGTCGAAAGAGAGGGTTTTTCCCTCGGCTTTCATCACCTTCGCCGCATGCTCCAGCAGCGCATATGAGCTTTCAGAGAGCGCGGCGGCCACGCCGCTCAGGTGCAGATGGCGGGCGCTGGTGAAGTAGTCGGCGCGAAAATCGTCCGGCGACAGATGGCTGGCGGCAGAGCCTTTGCGGAAATACTCCACAATGGGATCGGTTCCATTTTCGACTTTCGATTTCATCTGGAAACCGGTAGCGAAGCGGTTGTCGATGGCGACAGCGTGGCTATCGATCCCCTCTTTCGCCAGCGATTGCAGTACGAAGCGGCCAAAGCTGTCGTTGCCGACGCGGCTGACCCAGCCGACCTTCAGACCCAGGCGCGCCAGGCCGGTGGCGACGTTCAGTTCGGCGCCGGCGACACGCTTCATGAAATGCTCCACCTCGGCCAGATCGCCGGTTTCGGTGGCGACAAACATGGCCATGGCTTCGCCGATGGTGATGACATCTAAATTTTCCACGACTTAATCCTCGCGTAACAGGTTGACGTAGCGGCGGGTCACGGCCGTCAGGTCATGGCCAGTCAGCGGGAACTCGATTCCACGCGGCGCGTCGGCAGGAAGATTATCGAGCAGGGCCAGCCAGCGATCGGCGGCCTGATCCGGCGGTACCGCGCGGAATTTCTCATGATGAGGCTCCGCCGCTTTCACATGAATATAGCTGACCGCCGGCGCAAGGTGGCGTGCCGCCTCTTCCGGCGAGTCGCCGACCCACAGCCAGTTGCCCATATCAAACGTTAAGGTGACCGGCAACTGATGGACCCTGCAGGCGGCTTTGAAGCGCTGCATCGGCGCCAGCTGGCCGCAGTCGGTCTGGTCATTCTCTACCACCAACGCCATGCCGCTATCGCGGAGGATCTCGCGCAGCTCATCCAACTGCTGATTGTGAAGGAAATGGCCAAGGGAGAGCTTTAGCCACAGGGCGTTAAGGGTTTGCGCTTCCGCGAGCAGCGCCGGGAGTTCCGGGTTGAGCTCGCCGTTATCGGCGAACAGCGCCTGCGGCGCGGAGTAGCAGGCCAGCAGGCCGTGGCGCTCAATGGTGGCCGCCAGCGACGGCAGAGCGTTGAGCTCTTCCGCACTGCACAGCTCGCGGCGGATTTCGACACCGTCCGCACCGGCGTCGGCGATGAACGGCAGGACAGCGGCCTGGCCGCCTAAGGATTTAACATGGTCATTACCATACGCAGCGGTAACGACAATAATTTTTCTGGCCATCGCGCTCTTACTCCCGGTGTTTGTTGCTTAATCTCCTTAATACGCTAGATGGTATCGGTTCCATAAGAAAGGGCGAGATGTTTAATTTATGATCGGCATCACGAAGGATCGTTAACGAGAGGTTGATCCGCGGACGATAAGCTCGCCGGAGAAGACCCGCTCGCGGATGGGGTCGTTAGTGCCGGCAATGCGCCGAATCACCTGTTCGACCGCGGCGTAGCCGATCTGCCACGTCGGCTGTTTGAGGGTGGTAATACCGACGCCAGCCAGCTCCGCCCACTCCAGTTCGTCGAAGCCCAGCAGGCCGATATCGCTCCCCCAGATCAGGCCGACGCGCTTCAGAGCGCGGGCCACCTGCAGCGTCAGGGCGCCGTTGGCGGAGATGACCGCTTTGCGCATCCCGCGGTGACGGGCGTGGAACTGGCGCAGGACGTTGTCCATCATCGCGCCGTCGTTGAGCTGCACTTCGGCGTTTTCAGCCACCACGCCGTGGTGACGAGTGAGGGTAGCGCGAAAAGCGCTCAGACGCTCGCGGCGGGTATTCACCGAGCCCAGCGGTTCGCTGAGAAACAGGATGGCCTCAAACCCTTTCTCCACCAGGTGTTCGGTGGCGGTGGTGGCGGCCTGGGCGTTATCAAGCCCGACCACATCGCAGGCGAAATCGGGGATTTTACGGTCAATCAGCACCATCGGCAGGGCCGACTGCTGCAGGCGGTTCAGGCCATCCTCCCGCATACCGACTGCGTTGACCACGATGCCTTCCACCTGGTAGCTGCGCAGCAGGTCCAGGTAGTGCAGTTCCTGATCCAGCTCGTTATTGGTATTGCACACCAGCAGGGTGAAGCCTTTTTCCCGGCAGGCCGCTTCAATGCCGCTCATGACATTGACCGAGTAGGGGTTGGTGATATCGGCGATGATCAGGCCAATAAGGCGGGTTCGGCCGTGTTTGAGGCCGCGGGCCATCAGGCTGGGGCGGTAGTCGAGTTCGGCAATGGCTTTTTCAATACGTGATAACAGATCGTCGGAAAGCAGATGCTTCTCGCCGTTAAGATAACGTGAAATGCTGGTTTTGCCGGTCTTTGCGGCTTTCGCCACATCGCTGATAGTTGCACGCGCCGCTTTCGCCATGGTGGCTTCCTTTGCTGAAAATCTGCCAACACCTTAGCGCGAAAAATAGCGATATCAAGCATTTTGCCCGGCAGAGCGGCTGCCGGGCGTCATGAGGATGCGCTTACTGTAGCGGGCTGAGGGTAATTTCCACGCGACGGTTCTGCGCTTTGCCTTCCGCCGTGCTGTTGCTGGCGATAGGATTCGCCGGCCCCATGCCGGTGGTGCGAATGCGATTGGCCGCCACGCCCTGAGTGATCAGCGCGCTGGCGACGCTGTCTGCACGCTGTTGCGACAGACGCATATTCAGATCCTTGCTGCCGGTGCTGTCGGTGTAGCCGACGACGTTAACAGCGGTTTTCTCGTACTCTTTCAGCACCATGGCCACGCCGGTCAGGGTGTTGGCGCCGGCCGGCTTCAGGTTGGCGCTATTGCTGTCGAAGGTGACGTTATTCGGCATGTTCAGCACGATATTGTCGCCATTTCGCGTCACGCTGACCCCGGTTCCCTGCATTTTGTCACGCAGCTTCGCTTCCTGCACGTCCATGTAGTAACCAATGCCGCCGCCGAGCGCCGCGCCGGCCGCTGCGCCAATCAGCGCGCCTTTGCCGCGGTCATGTTTGGAAGAGGAGAGCGCGCCGACGCCAGCGCCCACTAAGGAGCCAATACCTGCGCCAATACCGGATTTACCTGCTTCACGTTCACCGGTATAGGGGTTGGTGGTGCAGCCAGAAATGGCCAGAGTGCCGCTGACCAGCGCCGCAATCATAAGTACGCGTTTTTTCATTTAATGTCCTTAATCCTTTTTATTCTTTGTCACAGCGAACGTGACGGTTGATTATGACGCGTGATTACGTAGAAAATTCCCCGGATACCATCTCATTTTGTAAATAACATTGAACGGTTGCCCATCACGCCGTCATGACACCTGCATTCGCTGACCAGGAGCCGCCCTTGCCAACCTCATCTGCAACCAAAACCATCTTAACCGCCGCCCACTGGGGACCGATGCTGGTGGAAACGGACGGTGAAAACGTCCTCTCTTCCCGCGGCGCGCTGGCGACACCGTTTGCCAACTCGCTGCAAACGGCGGTGCGCGATCAGGTCCACAGCAAAACCCGCGTGCGCTATCCGATGGTGCGCAAAGGCTTCCTTGCTTCACCGGACAAGCCCCAGGGGGTCCGCGGTCAGGATGAATTCGTGCGGGTGAGCTGGGATCAGGCGCTGGATTTAATTGACGCCCAGCATCGGCGGATCCGCGAAAGCTACGGTCCGCAGTCGATTTTCGCCGGCTCCTACGGCTGGCGCTCTAACGGCGTCCTGCATAAGGCGGCCACCCTGCTGCAGCGCTACATGAGCCTGGCGGGCGGCTATACCGGCCATCTTGGCGATTACTCCACTGGCGCGGCGCAGGCGATCATGCCTTACGTCGTGGGCGGGAATGAGGTGTATCAGCAGCAGACCAGCTGGCCGCTGGTGCTCGAGCACAGCGAAGTGGTGGTGCTGTGGAGCGCCAACCCGCTGAACACCCTGAAAATTGCCTGGAACGCCTCCGACGAGCAGGGGATCCCGTGGTTCGACCGGCTGCGCCAGAGCGGTAAGCGCCTGATCTGCATCGATCCGATGCGATCGGAAACCGTCGATTTCTTTGGCGATTCGATGGAATGGATCGCGCCGCATATGGGCACCGATGTCGCGCTGATGCTGGGGATCGCCCATACGCTGGTGGAGAATAGCTGGCAGGATGATGCGTTTCTTACCCGCTGCACCAGCGGCTACGATATTTTTGCCCGCTATCTGACCGGCGAAAGCGACGGCGTAGCGAAAACCGCTGACTGGGCGGCGGCGATCTGCGGCGTGAAAGCGGATAAGATCCGTGAACTGGCGAAAATTTTCCATGAAAATACCACCATGCTGATGTCTGGCTGGGGCATGCAGCGCCAGCAGTATGGCGAGCAGAAGCACTGGATGCTGGTCACCCTGGCCGCCATGCTGGGGCAGATTGGCACCCCGGGAGGCGGGTTTGGTCTTTCCTATCATTTCGCCAACGGCGGCAACCCGACGCGCCGCGCGGCGGTACTGGGCTCGATGCAGGGAAGCGTCGCCGGGGGCGTGGACGCGGTGGAGAAGATCCCGGTCGCGCGGATCGTCGAGGCGCTGGAGAATCCGGGGGCAGAGTATCAGCACAACGGCATGGCGCGTCGCTTCCCCGATATTCGCTTTATCTGGTGGGCCGGCGGGGCCAACTTTACTCATCATCAGGACACCAACCGCCTGATTCAGGCCTGGCAGAAGCCGGAGCTGATCGTCATCTCCGAATGCTTCTGGACCGCCGCCGCGCGCCATGCCGATATCGTCCTGCCGGCGACCACCTCGTTTGAGCGCAACGATCTGACCATGACTGGAGATTACAGCAATCAGCATCTGGTGCCGATGAAGCAGGTGGTCGCCCCGCGAGATGAAGCGCGCGACGATTTCACGGTCTTTGCCGACCTCAGCGAACGCTGGGAGGTGGGCGGCCGCGAGCGCTTCACCGAAGGGAAGAGTGATTTGCAGTGGCTGGAGACCTTCTATCAGATCGCCGCCCAGCGCGGGGCTCACCAGCAGGTGACGCTGCCGCCGTTTGCCGAATTCTGGCAGGCTAACCAGCTGATTGAGATGCCAGAGGAGCCGGAGAATGCCCGTTTTGCGCGCTTCGCCGCCTTCCGCGCCGATCCGCAGGCTAATCCGCTGAAAACGGCGAGCGGTAAAATTGAGATCCACTCGCCGACCATCGCCGCCTTTGGCTACGCCGATTGCCCGCCGCACCCGATGTGGCTGGAGCCCGACGAGTGGCATGGCAACGCTGAGGCGGGGCAGCTGCAGCTGCTGTCGGCCCATCCGGCCCACCGTCTGCACAGTCAACTGAACCACACCGCGCTGCGCGAACGCTATGCTGTCGCCGGACGCGAACCGGTGACTATTCATCCGCAGGATGCCCGGGCCCGGGGAATTGCCGATGGCGATCTGGTGCGGGTGTGGAACGCCCGTGGTCAGGTGCTGGCCGGCGCGGTGGTGACGGAGGGGATCCGCCCGGGGGTGATTTGCCTGCATGAAGGGGCATGGCCCGACCTGGATCCGCTGGTGGGCATCTGCAAAAACGGGGCGGTGAATGTCTTAACCAAAGATATCCCGACATCCCGGCTGGGCAACGGCTGTGCCGGAAACACCGCCCTGGCGTGGCTGGAGAAATATACCGGCCCGACGCTGCCGCTTACAGCATTTGATCCGCCGGCCAACGCATAATCCACGTCGGGTGCTGAGTGTCGTCCTGCCATGCGCAGTCTTCAATCCGGAAGCCCTGCGCATGGTAGAAACTGACCGCCGATTCGTTCTTCTGGTAAACCTCGAGACTAAGCCAGGCGTAGTGCTGTTTGACTTCATCCAGCAGCGCCCGGCCAATGCCCTGGCGGATGGCGTCCGGCGCGACAAACAGCGCGCCGACGAAGCGGGAGTCCAGCACGCTAACAAAGCCTTTTAATTCCCCATCGCGTTCCCAGACCCAGGTGCTGGCGGCGGGAAGATAGACATCCCGTACCACCGCGACGCTGTCGCGCCAGTAACTTTCGCCGATAAAAGGGTGGGCATGAATCGTGCTGTCCAGCCACAGGGCCAGCAGCGGCGCGGTATCTTTAGTGTCCCACTTGCGGATCATCCTGACCTCCAGGGTGACAGAAGCAGCCGGTGATATGGTCGTTGACCAGCCCACAGGCCTGCATAAAGGAATAACAGATTGTCGAGCCGACAAATTTAAAGCCGCGTTTTTTCAATGCCTTCGACAGCGCATCGGAGGCCGGCGTCGTGGTGGGGATCTCCGCCAGCGTCGCGGCGCAGGTCACCTGCGGCTCATTGTTGACGAAGGACCAGACAAAATCAGTGAACGACTCGCCATTTTCTTCCATCGCCAGATAGGCGCGGGCGTTGCCGATAATGGCCTGGATTTTTCCCCGATGGCGAATGATGCCGGCATTCTGCAGCAACTGCTCGACATCGTCTTCCCCCATCGCTGCCACGCGCACCGGGTCGAAGTGGTGAAAAGCCTGACGGTAGTTCTGCCGTTTTTTTAACACCGTGATCCATGACAAACCGGCCTGCTGGCCCTCCAGGCAGATCATTTCAAACAGCTGGCGGCCCTCTTTTTGCGCCACACCCCATTCGGTATCGTGATATTCGATATATAACGGATCCTGACTCACCCATCCGCAACGTTGCATAGCTATTTCTCCCTCTGCGCTAAAAAAGTGGACGCCCCGGCTTGACGGCTGAAAGATAAAGATAATAGTTAATACAGGGAAATCGTATCCCCAAAAAAAACACAGCAATATCGCCGATTCGGCTCTTTTCTGGAGTCGCATTAATGATAATAAAGAAATGCAATGGCCTCCGGGGCTTCTTGTTCCCGGCGAGCGTATCCGTCTGGATGACGTGTGTCTCTGGAGCGAATGCCTGGCAACAGGAATATATCGCTATCGATACAAAAAGTAATACGCCGGAACGCTATACATGGGATAGCGATCACCAACCACGTTACGAAGATATTCTCGCTGAGCGGATGAAGTCCTCAGAGACGCCTGGCGGGCTGGCATTAAACCAGGCGCTGGCGCCACCGGACAGCAGCCGTGGTCAGAGCGTTGGCTGGAATTATCTGCTGGCAAATGGCATGACCTCCGGGCCGGTGGCCAGCCTGCGCAGTGACGTCACCGCGCCAGTGACGAGAAGCGCTGGCGAGACGGGGTATGTCAACACGCTCGGCTGGCGCATGGATTATCAGTCGCTGTGGGGCGTGCATTCCTGGGCTCAGGTGAGCTATAACCAGTCGCTTACCAGCGATGCCTGGTCGCCGACGACCCGCGCCAGAGAGGGCGGCTGGAGTGATGTCACCCTGGGCGCCGATATGCGGTTGGGATCCCATGTTGCGGCATGGGCGACGCTGTCGCAGGCGGACAATGTCCCATCCGGGGAAAATACGCTCTATTTGATGGGCGTCAGCGCCAACTTTTGACCGATATTGTTACGCGTTTGAAACGACGCGGTTATTGTTAAATCTCAGTAAGGGCGCATTTCTGTGAGATAGCGCACACTAACTTTTTTCCTGAAATTCGCGGAATGAATGTTTTGCAATGTCATTCGTTCCGCCATTAATGCATTTCATTCCCTGCTGGTGGCAGTTCATGCCTTTTTCCCCACAGGATGAGGGGCCTTCGCTATTGTGGCGGCAGTTAATTTATCAGGACAACTGCTATGAACGCTGCAAACCGTCAATCGACCCGCTGGCTTACGCTAATCGGCACCATCATCACCCAATTTGCTCTCGGTTCGGTCTATACCTGGAGCCTGTTTAATAGTTCGCTGTCTGACAAACTGGGCGAGCCGGTCAGCCAGGTGGCTTTCTCCTTTGGCCTGCTGAGCCTCGGGCTGGCGCTCTCCTCGTCGGTCGCCGGGAAGTTGCAGGAACGCTTTGGCGTTAAGCGTGTGACCATGGCCTCCGGGATACTGCTCGGTTTGGGCTTCTTCCTGACCGCGCACTCCAACAGCCTGATGATGCTGTGGCTGAGCGCGGGCGTGCTGGTGGGGCTGGCGGACGGCGCCGGCTATCTGCTGACCCTGTCGAACTGCGTGAAGTGGTTCCCGGAGCGTAAAGGGCTGATCTCTGCTTTCTCCATTGGTTCCTATGGGCTCGGCAGCCTGGGGTTCAAATTCATTGATTCCCATCTGCTGGCCACCGTCGGCCTGGAAAAAACCTTCGTCATCTGGGGCGCTATCGTGCTGGTGATGATCGTCTTTGGCGCGACCCTGATGAAAGATGCGCCGAATCATACGGCGACCACCGCGGCCAACGGCGTCGTGGAAAATGACTTTACTCTCGCCGAATCGATGCGCAAACCGCAGTACTGGATGCTGGCGGTGATGTTCCTGACGGCCTGCATGAGCGGACTGTACGTGATTGGCGTGGCGAAAGATATTGCCCAGGGGATGGTCCACCTGGATGTCGCCACGGCGGCAAACGCGGTAACCGTTATCTCGATTGCTAACCTTAGCGGCCGCCTGGTGTTAGGCATCCTGTCCGACAAGATCTCCCGCATTCGTGTGATTACCCTCGGTCAGATCGTGTCGCTGGTAGGGATGGCCGCGCTGCTGTTCGCCCCGCTGAATGCCATGACTTTCTTCGCCGCCATCGCCTGCGTCGCCTTTAACTTCGGCGGCACCATCACCGTCTTCCCGTCGCTGGTGAGTGAGTTCTTTGGCCTGAACAATCTGGCGAAAAACTACGGCGTGATTTATCTGGGCTTTGGTATCGGCAGCATCTGCGGCTCTCTCATCGCTTCGCTGTTCGGCGGCTTCTACGTGACCTTCTGCGTGATCTTCGCCCTGCTGATTCTGTCGCTGGCGCTGTCCACCACCATCCGTCAGCCGAAAGGCAGTGTTTATAGCGAGGCGCACGCCTGAAACCTGCAGCGCGAAACGTGCCCCTGGTTAATCCCCTAAGCAAATAGTGCCAATCCAGCCAAATGTTTTGTAAATGTTTGGCTGGATCACATTCCCTCCTGATACTTTTCCCGTTCCCTGTGGTCTACTTATCGCGCTTTGTAGAGGTTTCTGATAACCAACCCTAACGCACCCTATTAGCCTACTGACTCGTGCCACAGCGTCAGGCGGTGTTTTATTCTTCTTTTTCCAGGTTTGCTTGCATGAAATATATTAGAACGATGACGCAGCAGAAGCTTAGTTTTTGGCTGGCGCTGTACATCGGCTGGTTTATGAACATCGCCGTTTTTTTCCGGCGTTTCGATGGTTATGCTCAAGAGTTCACTTTCTGGAAAGGGCTTTCCGGTGTCGTTGAACTGGTCGCCACGGTCTTTGTCACCTTCTTCCTGTTACGTCTGCTGTCACTGTTTGGTCGCCGCATCTGGCGCATTCTGGCGACGCTGATTGTCCTGTTTTCCGCCGCCGCCAGTTACTACATGACGTTCCTCAATGTGGTGATTGGCTACGGAATTATCGCTTCGGTGATGACCACCGATATCGACCTGTCGAAAGAGGTCATTGGCTGGCACCTGATCCTCTGGCTGGTGGTGGTGAGCGCGCCGCCGCTGCTGTTCATCTGGAGCAACCGCTGCCGCCATACGCTGCTGCGCCAACTGCGCACCCCGGGTCAGCGGGTTAAAAACGTATTGATCGTCGTGCTGGCCGGACTCATTGTCTGGGGTCCCATCCGCCTGCTTGAGCTGCGTCAGCATGATGTGGAGCGCCATTCGGAAGTGGATATGCCGAGCTATGGCGGGGTGATCGCCAACTCCTATCTGCCATCAAACTGGCTGTCGGCGCTGGGGCTGTACGCCTGGGCGCAGGTGGATGAATCCTCGGATAATAAATCGCTGATTAACCCGGCGAAGAAGTTTACCTACGTCGCGCCGGAAGGCCTGGATGACACCTACGTGGTGTTTATCATTGGCGAAACGACCCGCTGGGACCATATGGGTATCCTCGGCTATAGGCGCAATACCACGCCAGAGCTGGAGAAAGAGAAGAATCTTGTCGCTTTCCGCGGCTACTCCTGCGATACCGCCACCAAGCTGTCGTTACGCTGTATGTTTGTGCGTCAGGGCGGGGCGGAGGATAACCCGCAGCGAACGCTCAAAGAGCAGAACGTCTTTGCCGTGCTTCATCAGTTGGGCTTCAACGGCAATCTCTATGCCATGCAGAGCGAGATGTGGTTCTACAGCAACACGATGGCCAACAATATCGCCTACCGCGAGCAAATTGGCGCCGAGCCGCGCAACCGTGGTAAGAGCGTTGACGATATGCTGCTGGTGGATGAGATGAAGCGCGGTATGGCGCAGGGCAACGCCTCCGGTAAGCATCTGATCATTCTCCACACCAAAGGCTCCCACTTTAACTACACCCAACGCTACCCGCGCAGCTTCGCCCAGTGGAAGCCGGAGTGCGTCGGCGTCGACAACAAGTGCTCGAAAGCGGAGCTGATTAACTCCTACGATAACAGCGTGACCTACGTCGATCACTTTATCGTCAGCGTCCTCGACCAGCTGCGGGATAAGAAAGCGATTGTGTTCTATGCCGCCGATCATGGGGAGTCGATTAATGAACGCGAACACCTGCACGGAACGCCGCGCAAGATGGCGCCGCCGGAGCAGTTCCGCGTGCCGATGATGGTGTGGATGTCGGATAAATACCTGGAGAACCCCGATCATGCCGCCGCGTTTGCCCATCTGCAGCAGCAGGCTGCGATGAAGGTGCCGCGCCGTCACGTCGAGCTGTATGACACCATTATGGGCTGTCTCGGTTATACCTCGCCGGATGGCGGGATCAATGAGAATAACAACTGGTGCCGGTGGAAAAAGTAAGGCACGGGGTTTATTTTCAGATTCTCGGGTCTGTTCTCCCTTCCTGAGCCCAGGATAAGCTAATCCCTCGCCGGCTGACGCCGCGCGAGGGATTTTTTTCGCACAGTGGATGTGTCTGGCAGGTTGCCTCTTCTTCTTTGATTACCCTCCAGTTTTCTCGCTCCCCCTGTGCACGAACTTTTCATGGAGAGAAAGGATGAAGGTGATAAAGGGGTTGGCCTTACTGTGCCTGTTGATGCTCGCGGGCTGCCAGTCTGAGGAAGAGACCAGCCAGTTCCTGCTGGCCTGTAAATACGATGCGCCAGCGACGATCGAAGCCATGCTGAATAACGGCATTGATGTGGATGGTCAGGATAAAACCGGCTTAAGTGGCCTGATGGTCGCTGCCGCGGAAAATCGTCGTGATGTGGTAGCGTTACTGCTTAAGCGTCAGGCGAAGCCGAATCTCCAGACGCGCCAGGGCGTCACGGCGCTGATGCTGGCGGCGGCGCGCGGCAGCGATGCCGCGATTATCGGCGATCTTCTCCAGGCCGGCGCGTCGGTAAATCAGACCAGCGTCGAGAAGAGTACGGCATTGATGTCCGCCATTGCCGACGGCGGGGATGTCAGAAACGACTATCAGCATATTCTGGCGATGAAAAAGCCCGATGCGCCTGTCGAGAAGGAGAGCGCGCTGGATAAAATTGTCGGCGCAACGGCGGCGAAATCGCTGGCGACGGGTAACCGCGCGCTGATGACCGAAGACATGGCGTTACAACTGGCGCCCGGCGCGTTTAAGAAGAACGTCGACGAGATCGTGGCGCTGCTGATCAGGCACGGGGCGGACGTGAAGGCCGTCAATGCGTCAGGGGAATCGGCCTTTTTCCTCGCGGTCGATCACGCGCGTTCGGCGGAAACCATCACGACGCTGGCCAACGCCGGGGCGGACACCAGCCTGGCGGATAAATCCGGCACCACCCCGCTGATGCTGGCGGCGGCGGGGGATGATCCCAATCTGGTGCTGGCGCTGTCGGCCTCCGGTGTGGAGGTGGATAAGCCGAACCGTGAAGGACTCACGGCGCTGCAGGTGGCGGCGGGTCAGGGGTCGCCTGCGGTGATCGCGGCGCTGGTGCAGCGCGGCGCAAAGGTGGACCAGCTCTCCGCCAACGACCTCAGCCCGCTGATGCTGGCGGTCAAAATGAATAATAAAGCCAATGTTGAGGCGCTGCTTGAGGCTGGCGCCAGCGTCAACCTCAGCAATAAGGCCGGCTATTCGGCGATCGGTTACAGCCGGGCCGGCGAGGTTCGCCAGCTGCTGCTGGCGCAGCATGCCGAGCTGAAAGGGCAGGCCGCGCATATGGCGCAAAGCGAACTGCAGTTTTGTGCTAATGCCTTTGCCGACAAGCTGGCATACAGCGACATCGCCCGCGCGGTGAATAACGATACCCGCCCGGATATTATGCGTCATCAGCAATCCTGCCCGGAGCTGGGGGAACTGACGATGCTGCTGGGGGAATTTAAATTCAACCCGGCGGGCTCGACCTATCTCGGTGAGCCGGTGACCTGTAAGGTATCCGAGTATCGCAAAGCGTTTGAGGTGACCTGCCGCTGAAAACGATGACCAACCGGCGATTCGCTGCTCAGGCTGCTGAGTTTCTCGCCGGTTGAGCGATTTTTTGAAAATAAGGCATTGACGGGTAGGCATCCCAGCAGTAAGATGCGCCCCGCATTCGGTGATTGGCGCAGCCTGGTAGCGCACTTCGTTCGGGACGAAGGGGTCGGAGGTTCGAATCCTCTATCACCGACCAAATTCGAAAAGCCTGCTCAATGAGCAGGCTTTTTTGCATCTGTGGCCTGTGAGGATGAGAACCTCCGGGGGCAGGAGGTTCGACTCGAGCGAAGCGAGAGAACGTTGCGTCAGCAACGGCCCGCAGGGCGAGCCACGAAGTGGTGAGTCATCCTCTATCACCGACCAAATTCGAAAAGCCTGCTCAACGAGCAGGCTTTTTTGCATCTGTGGCCTGTGAGGATGAGAACCTCCGGGGGCAGGAGGTTCGACTCGAGCGAAGCGAGAGAACGTTGCGTCAGCAACGGCCCGCAGGGCGAGCCACGAAGTGGTGAGTCATCCTCTATCACCGACCAAATTCGAAAAGCCTGCTCAACGAGCAGGCTTTTTTGCATCTGAGGCCTGTGAGGATGAGAACCTCCGGGGGCAGAGTTCGACTTGTGTTCCGTAGGCCCGCGCAATCGCAGCGCCGCCGGGCATCATCAGTGCGCCACTGGCCAAAAATTCCACCAAAATCACAATAAACGACTTTACCCACGTTTCCAGCCAGCTATTCGCTATTTTGTGACATCTTCCATTGCATTTTTTTATCGATGAACAGATCTTTTTTCGCGAAGCTTATGGCTAAATGTAGCATTTTCCGCTGTGCGCTTTAACGTTCGCGCTATTAATCGCTCACATATTGGTCACACGGCAAGAAATTTTTCTCATTTGTTGGAATTGTTTCCCTCTGCGTGTTGCAAATTATTAAGGTCATTATTCTGCTTATTGACCCGTAGCATAAATTTCTCTGCTGAAAATAGCGCCTTGAAGTTTTTTTAATCTTTGCCTGCCGTTTCTCACGCTGGATGTAAAACCCGGCTGGCTGTATTGACGTTTCCCCATTCTGTTGACAGATTGTAGGGCATGAGGGGCATTTCATGGAGAATCCGTACTGCAACTCAGTCGTTTTTGCGAAAGGAATCCCCATCTCTCTCTACGCCTTCGGGCACCACCGACTGGACCGGGTATATTCTAAATAGTTCGAGCTGCGGAAAGGCGGCAAGTGTACGAGCTCCCCTGAGCATAGATAACGATGTGACTGGGATGATCGAGCGCAGCCAACGCATCCGTTGTTTGAAATAGGACGAATAAAAATAAATAAAGGTCCGGCGGATATATGCAAACAACATCACAGTTTTGGAGCAGAATAATGAGTATTTCCTTGAAGAAATCAGGGATGCTGAAGCTTGGTCTGAGCCTGGTCGCCATGACCGTCGCCGCCAGCGTGCAAGCGAAAACCCTGGTTTATTGTTCTGAAGGCTCGCCGGAAGGCTTTAACCCACAGCTCTTCACCTCTGGCACCACCTATGACGCCAGTTCCGTACCGATCTATAACCGCCTGGTCGAATTTAAAACCGGTACGACGGAAGTTATTCCAGGGCTTGCTGAGAAATGGGAAGTCAGTCCTGATGGCAAAACCTATACTTTCCATCTGCGCCAGGGCGTGAAGTGGCAAGATAATAAAGACTTCAAACCCACCCGTGACCTGAACGCCGATGACATCGTGTTCTCCTTCGATCGCCAGAAGAATACCAATAACCCGTACCATAAAGTTTCTGGCGGCAGCTATGAATACTTTGAAGGGATGGGGTTACCGGACCTGATTAGCGAAGTGAAGAAAGTGGACGATAAAACCGTCCAGTTCGTCCTGACTCGCCCGGAAGCGCCGTTCCTCGCTGACCTGGCCATGGACTTCGCCTCTATCCTGTCGAAAGAGTATGCCGATAACATGCTGAAAGCCGGCACGCCGGAAAAAGTGGACCTCAATCCTATCGGTACCGGCCCATTCCAGCTGCTGCAGTACCAGAAAGATTCCCGCATTCTGTATAAAGCCTTCCCGGGCTACTGGGGTACCAAGCCGAAGATCGATCGTCTGGTCTTCTCCATCACCCCGGACGCTTCCGTGCGCTATGCCAAACTGCAGAAAAATGAGTGCCAGGTGATGCCGTACCCGAACCCGGCGGACATCGCGCGCATGAAGGAAGATAAGAACATTACCCTGCTGGAACAGCCGGGCCTGAACGTCGGTTATCTCTCCTTCAACACCGAGAAGAAACCGCTGGACGACGTCAAAGTTCGTCAGGCGCTGACCTACGCGGTGAACAAAGAAGCGATCATCAAAGCCGTTTACCAGGGCGCAGGCCAGGCGGCGAAGAACCTGATCCCGCCGACTATGTGGGGCTATAACGACGACGTTAAGGACTACACCTACGATCCGGAGAAGGCGAAACAGCTGCTGAAAGAAGCGGGCCTGGAAAAAGGCTTCACCATCGACCTGTGGGCAATGCCAGTACAGCGTCCGTACAACCCGAATGCTCGCCGTATGGCTGAAATGATCCAGGCCGACTGGGCGAAAGTCGGGGTCCAGGCCAAGATTGTTACCTATGAGTGGGGTGAATATCTGAAGCGGGCGAAAGCGGGCGAGCACCAGACCGTAATGATGGGCTGGACCGGCGACAACGGGGATCCGGATAACTTCTTCGCGACCCTGTTCAGCTGCGCCGCAGCGAAAGACGGCTCCAACTACTCGCGCTGGTGCTATAAGCCGTTTGAAGATTTGATTCAGCCGGCCCGCGCTACCGACGACCACAACAAGCGTATTGAACTGTACAAACAGGCTCAGGTAGTGATGCATGATCAGGCTCCAGCGCTGATCATCGCCCACTCCACCGTCTATGAGCCGGTGCGTAAAGAAGTCAAAGGCTATGTGGTGGATCCGCTGGGCAAACACCACTTCGATAACGTCTCCGTCGAATAATAAGCACGATGCCTGACCTCCTCTCCCCTTGCGGGAGAGGTAGGGGGCGTATTCCCGCTATTCCGGGGAATGCTTTTGTGAGCAATACAGACGCCCTGTCGCCAGGCGGGGCGTCACTAGAGAGAATCCGGGTTATGTTGCAGTTTATTCTCCGACGTCTGGGACTCGTCATCCCGACATTTATCGGTATCACCCTTCTCACCTTTGCCTTCGTCCATATGATCCCCGGCGATCCGGTGATGATTATGGCGGGTGAACGTGGTATTTCCCCCGAGCGTCACGCGCAGCTGCTGGCCGAAATGGGCCTTGATAAGCCGCTGTGGCAGCAATATGCCCATTACATTTGGGGCGTACTGCACGGCGATTTAGGCATCTCGCTGAAAAGCCGCATTCCCGTGTGGCAAGAGTTTGTCCCGCGCTTTAAAGCCACCCTTGAGCTGGGCGTTTGCGCGATGATTTTCGCTGTCGCCGTCGGTATTCCGGTGGGCGTGCTGGCTGCGGTAAAACGCGGATCCATCTTTGACCACACCGCCGTGGGTCTGGCGCTGACCGGCTACTCCATGCCTATCTTCTGGTGGGGCATGATGCTGATTATGCTGGTTTCGGTGCAGCTGAACCTGACGCCGGTCTCCGGGCGTATCAGCGATACGGTGTTCCTTGACGATACTCTGCCGCTGACCGGCTTCATGCTGATCGACACCGCCATCTGGGGCGAGCAGGGCGACTTTATTGACGCCTTAATGCATATGATCCTGCCGGCTATCGTGCTGGGCACCATCCCGCTGGCGGTGATTGTGCGTATGACCCGTTCGTCGATGCTGGAAGTGCTCGGCGAAGACTACATTCGTACCGCGCGCGCCAAAGGGCTGACCCGGATGCGAGTGATTGTGGTCCATGCGCTGCGCAACGCGATGCTGCCAGTGGTCACGGTCATTGGCCTGCAGGTGGGCACGCTGCTGGCGGGCGCCATCCTGACGGAAACCATTTTCTCATGGCCTGGTTTAGGCCGCTGGCTGATCGACGCGCTGCAGCGTCGCGATTATCCGGTGGTGCAGGGCGGGGTGCTGCTGGTGGCGACGATGATTATCCTCGTCAACCTGCTGGTCGACCTGCTGTATGGCGTGGTGAACCCGCGTATCCGGCATAAGAAGTAAGGGGCCATCATGTCACAAGTTACTGAGAATAAAGCGATTGCTGCACCGGTGCCAATGACCCCGTTGCAGGAGTTCTGGCACTATTTCAAACGCAACAAAGGCGCGGTCGTCGGTCTGGTGTACGTGGCGGTGATGATTATCATCGCGGTGTTCGCCAACTTCCTCGCCCCGTATAACCCGGCGGATCAGTTCCGTGATTCGCTGCTGGCGCCGCCGTTCTGGCAGGATGGCGGCAGCCTGGCGCATCTGCTCGGCACCGACGACGTGGGCCGCGATATTCTGTCGCGTCTGATGTACGGTGCCCGCCTGTCGCTGCTGGTGGGCTGCCTGGTGGTGGTCCTGTCGTTGATCCTTGGCGTGGTGCTCGGTCTGGTGGCGGGCTATTTCGGCGGGGTGGTGGATTCCATCATTATGCGCGTCGTCGATATTATGCTGGCGCTGCCGAGCCTGCTGCTGGCGCTGGTGCTGGTGGCTATCTTCGGGCCATCTATCGTCAACGCGTCGCTGGCGCTAACCTTCGTGGCGCTCCCGCACTATGTGCGTCTGACGCGCGCCGCGGTGCTGGTGGAGGTCAACCGCGACTACGTGACCGCTTCCCGCGTAGCGGGCGCCGGCGCGATGCGCCAGATGTTCGTCAATATTCTTCCCAACTGTCTCGCGCCGCTGATCGTTCAGGCGTCGCTGGGCTTTTCTAACGCCATTCTCGATATGGCAGCGCTGGGGTTCCTCGGCATGGGCGCGCAGCCGCCGACGCCTGAGTGGGGCACCATGCTCTCCGACGTATTGCAGTTCGCGCAAAGCGCCTGGTGGGTGGTGACCTTCCCGGGCGTGGCGATCCTGCTGACGGTGCTGGCATTTAACCTGATGGGTGACGGTCTGCGTGACGCGCTCGATCCCAAACTGAAGCAGTAAGAGGTTCGAGATGGCGTTATTAAATGTAGATAAATTATCGGTGCATTTCGGCGATGAGAACGCGCCGTTCCGCGCCGTAGACCGCATCAGCTATAGCGTGAAGCAGGGTGAAGTGGTTGGCATCGTCGGTGAATCCGGCTCCGGTAAATCCGTCAGTTCGCTGGCGATTATGGGCCTGATTGACTATCCCGGCCGGGTGATGGCGGACAAACTGGAGTTCAATGGCCGCGACCTGCAGCGCATCTCTGAAAAAGAGCGGCGTCAGCTGGTGGGGGCGGAAGTGGCGATGATCTTCCAGGATCCGATGACCAGCCTCAATCCGTGCTATACCGTCGGCTACCAGATTATGGAAGCGATCAAAGTTCATCAGGGCGGCAATAAGCAAACTCGCCGTCAGCGGGCCATCGACCTGCTGAACCTGGTGGGCATTCCCGATCCGGCGTCGCGGCTCGACGTTTACCCGCACCAGCTTTCCGGCGGGATGAGTCAGCGCGTGATGATCGCGATGGCGATTGCCTGTCGGCCAAAACTGCTGATTGCCGATGAACCGACCACCGCACTGGACGTGACTATTCAGGCGCAGATCATCGAGCTGCTGCTGGAGTTGCAGCAGCAAGAGAATATGGCGCTGGTGCTGATCACCCACGACCTGGCGCTGGTGGCCGAGGCGGCGCATAAAATTATCGTCATGTATGCGGGTCAGGTGGTGGAGACCGGTGATGCGAAGGATATCTTCCGCGCGCCGCGTCATCCGTACACCCAGGCGCTGCTGCGCGCGCTGCCGGAGTTCGCCCAGGATAAGGCGCGTCTGGCGTCGCTGCCGGGCGTGGTGCCGGGGAAATATGACCGTCCTGTCGGCTGTCTGCTGAACCCGCGCTGCCCCTATGCCACGGATAAATGCCGGAGCGAAGAGCCCGCGCTCGCGGATCTTACCGGCGGCCGTCAGTCTAAATGTCACTACCCACTCGATGATGCCGGGAGGCCTGGATTATGAGTACGCAAAAGGCCGCCACGCAACAACCGCTGTTGCAGGCCATTGATCTGAAAAAACACTACCCGGTGAAGAAGGGAATATTCGCCCCGGAACGACTGGTGAAAGCGCTGGACGGCGTCTCCTTTACCCTTGAGCGTGGTAAAACGCTGGCGGTGGTGGGAGAGTCGGGCTGCGGCAAATCGACCCTCGGTCGTCTGCTGACAATGATTGAGATCCCCACCGGCGGTGAGCTGTATTATCAGGGGCAGGATCTGCTTAAGCACGACCCGCAGGCGCAGAAGCTCCGGCGGCAGAAAATCCAGATTGTGTTCCAGAACCCGTATGGTTCGCTAAACCCGCGTAAAAAAGTGGGGCAGATTCTGGAAGAGCCGCTGTTGATTAACAGCAGCCTGAGTAAAGAGCAGCGCCGTGAAAAAGCGCTGGCGATGATGGCGAAGGTCGGCCTGAAAACCGAGCAT
Organism: Klebsiella variicola; assembly: GCF_000828055.2. Lineage (NCBI taxonomy): Bacteria > Pseudomonadati > Pseudomonadota > Gammaproteobacteria > Enterobacterales > Enterobacteriaceae > Klebsiella > Klebsiella variicola. Next base: position 228,999 of record NZ_CP010523.2, read on the forward strand.
TACGATCGCTACCCGCATATGTTCTCCGGCGGTCAGCGTCAGCGTATCGCTATTGCCCGCGGGCTGATGCTGGATCCGGACGTGGTGATTGCCGATGAGCCGGTTTCCGCGCTGGACGTTTCGGTACGTGCCCAGGTGCTGAACCTGATGATGGATCTGCAGCAGGATTTAGGGCTGTCCTACGTGTTTATCTCCCACGACCTGTCGGTCGTCGAGCACATCGCTGATGAAGTGATGGTGATGTATCTCGGCCGCTGCGTGGAGAAGGGCACCAAGGACCAGATCTTCAACAATCCGCGTCATCCGTACACCCAGGCGCTGTTGTCGGCGACGCCGCGTCTGAATCCGGACGATCGGCGCGAGCGGATCAAGCTGACCGGCGAACTGCCGAGCCCGCTGAACCCACCGCCGGGCTGCGCCTTTAACGCGCGCTGCCGTCGACGCTTTGGTCCCTGCACCCAGCTTCAGCCGCAGCTTAAGGATTACGGCGGCCAGCTGGTAGCCTGCTTTGCCGTCGATCAGGATGAGAATCCGCAAAAACCCCACGCCTGATGGCACACTCCCGGTCCCAGGACCGGGAGTTTCTCTTCCGCCGGAGAGGAAACCTGGCAACACCGTTTATTACCGCAGTTTCTGCCATACTCTCGGAGCATTCTTCGTCGATTATCCGAAAAAATAAGCCTTTCAGTCCATTTTTATAGAATTAAAGAGAAATTAAAATGGTTCAGGTTTATTCTTTCGTTCAACTGACGCTATGATTTCATCATGGCGTAATACTTTTATATAAAAACGACTGGGAAGCGCGATGGTTGCGGGGGTTAAGGATGTACGCATACCTAAAAAATGGGGCTATCCTTCTGAAAGGGAAGTGTTAGTGTAGCGATACTTCTGCCGTGGAATCATCCCAAAAATCAAATTCTAAACTATTATAACCCTGTCAATCGTGTGTATTGGTACGTCACCACCGGCGCTTTATCTGCCATACCAGAAGCGTCACGATATTTTTAATATACCCAGAAAATAACAACAAACTTAATATGAAATTTTTAAAATCATGAGGTTATCAATGAACCATTATGATGATCTGCAGCGCTTTCAAGAAAAAACGCGGACGCAAAACCTCAAATTTCAGGATCTTTCTTCGCAAGCCGCCACGCGGGAACATGGGGATTGGGCGATCCTCAATCAGCTGAATCCCGACGCCGGGAAACCCGCTTCTCTGGCGCTGGGAGGGTCGGTCTCCGCGCCGCTGCCGCAGCCCGTGCCTGCGGATCTCTTCCAGCGTGTCGACCCTGTGGTCGCCGCGCCAGCATCACCTCCGGTTGCGCCAGTCCCCCCAGTTATTGCCGCGATCCCACTGCCGGTCGCAGAACCTGCAATGCCGGAACCTGTCGCTCCGGCGCCGGCGATGACGGCAGAGCCCTTGGCAGCGACGCCAGTACCTGAACCGGTGATGTCCCCGCCGCCGAGGATGGCCCCGCGGCCTGCGCCGGGCGCCGACAACTATGCCCACCTGTTCGCGGCAAAAACCGCGGAGCCGGTGGCGAAAAATAAAGACCAGCCTTTGAAATCTCTTCTGGAAAGGATCGCTACATGCCGTTGATTTGCGTCTGTTCACCGAAAGGTGGCGTGGGGAAAACGACCCTTGCGGCCAATTTAGCTTATTCGCTGGCGCGGACCGGCAGCAAAGTCCTGGCGCTGGATTTTGACGTCCAGAATGCGCTGCGTTTGCATTTTGGCGTGCCGTTGAGCGATGAGCGGGGCTACGTGGCGAAGGCGCTGGAACTGCATGACTGGAGCCAGTGTGTGCTGAGCGCCGGCAGCAATATTTTCGTCCTGCCTTACGGCGAAGTGAGCGAAGCGCAGCGTCAGGCGTTTGATGAGCAACTGACCCACAATGACCATTTTCTCCAGCGCGGTCTGTCGGCGCTGCTCAATTATCCCGGGCTTATCACCATCGCCGATATGCCGCCAGGGCCTTCACCGGCGCTGAAGGCCCTGACGGGGCTGGCGGATCTGCATCTGATCCCGCTGCTGGCGGATACCGCCTCAATGTCGACCCTGGCGCACGTGGAAAAGCAGCGCCTGACCGGCGGGGCGCTGAATCACAAGCACGGGCACTATTTCGTCATAAACCAAAGCGATAGCCGTCGCCAGGTCAGCCGGGACGTCACCAGCCTGATGGAAGAGAAACTGGGCGAGCGGCTGCTTGGCGTGATCCATCGTGATGAAAGCGTGGTAGAGGCTAATGCCTCGCAGAAGTCGATCCTGGACTTCAACGCCTCCTCCGCAGCGGCCTTTGATATTGAAATCATGGCTAAAAAAATATCTTCGCTGTTGGGTATCCACATTGGCGATGGCACGGTGCACAGCCAGCCACGCATGTCAGGGCTTTAACTTATTGCAGGGCTGCTGAATGAAAAAATCTCTTTTTTGGTTGCTGGCGCTGGTGCTGTCTCCCGTCGCCGTGCTGGTGGTGATCACGCCGATGGACAGCCAAAAGCAGTATATTTTTGGTCTGCTAAGTATCGGTATTCTCTTTCTGATGGGCTTCAGCAAGCGCCGCAGCGTATCGGTCATTATGGTCGTCACGTCGCTGCTGATGTCCACGCGTTATATGTATTTTCGCCTCACGCAGACCCTGCACTTCAACTCCTCCATTGAAGCTATTCTCGGGATGGGGCTCTTTTTGGCGGAGGTCTATATCTGGGTGATGCTGCTGCTTAACTACCTGCAGACGGTCTGGCCACTGAAGCGCGGCATTGTTCCGCTGCCGGATGATATGAGCAAGTGGCCGACGGTCGATATCTATATTCCGAGCTATAACGAACCGCTGGAGGTGGTGCGCGATACCGTCCTCGCGGCACAATGCATTGATTATCCAAAAGATAAAATGAAGATCTATCTTCTGGATGATGGCAAACGCAGTGAGTTTGCCGTGTTCGCCGCCGACGTCGGCGTGGGCTATATCACCCGTAACGACAATAAGCACGCCAAAGCGGGGAACCTTAACCATGCGCTGACCCTGACCCACGGGGAGCTTATTTGCGTTTTCGACTGCGACCACGTCGCCACGCGCGTCTTCCTGCAGGCCACCGTCGGCGGTTTCCTGAAAGATCCGATGCTGGCTCTGGTGCAGACGCCGCACTACTTCTATTCCCCGGACCCGTTTGAACGTAACCTCTCCGTCGGGCGTAACATCCCGAACGAAGGGATGTTGTTCTATGGCCCGATTCAGCAGGGGAACGACAACTGGAACGCCACTTTTTTCTGCGGCTCCTGCGCAGTGATCCGCCGCGAGGCGCTGGCGCAGATCGGCGGTTTCGCCGTCGAAACGGTGACCGAAGATGCCCATACGGCGCTGAAGTTTCAGCGTCTGGGATGGAAGTCGGCCTTTCTCGATATTCCGCTGGCGGCTGGTCTCGCCACCGAACGTCTGGTGGTGCACGTCATCCAGCGAACCCGCTGGGCGCGCGGGATGACGCAGATCTTTCGCGTCGATAATCCCCTGTTTGGTCGCGGCCTGACCTTCCAGCAGCGCTTGTGCTACCTGAGCGCCATGCTCTACTACCAGTTCGCGCTCCCGAGGGTGGTGTTTGTCACCGCCCCGCTGGCTTATCTGCTGTTTAACCTCAATATTATTTACTCTTCAGCGAGCCTGATTGTCTCCTATGCCCTGCCGCATCTGTTCCTCGCTATTTACGTTGGTTCGCGAATGAACGGCCGCTATCGCTACAGCTTTTGGGGGGAGATCTACGATATTGTGCTGGCCTTCCACCTGGTGCTGCCGACTCTGGTGACGATGATTTTCCCCAAACGCGGCAAATTCAACGTTACCGATAAGGGCGGGCTGCTTGACGTCGGTTACTTCGATTTCACCGTGGTGCGCCCGCATCTGGTGGTGGCCTGCCTGCTGGCCCTGGGGGTGGTCGTCGGCATCGTCCGGGCGATAGGCCATGACTACTTTGGCTCGGATCCCAACGTTATCGCCCTCAACGTCGGGTGGGGGATCTACAGCCTGATCTTCCTGCTGGCGGCGATTGCCGTAGCGCGCGAAACGCGGCAGGTGCGAAAAACCATTCGTATCGATGTCGACATTCCGGTGGTGATCCATTACGCCAGCGGTATCGTTTCCCGCAGCCATACCGCGGACCTGTCGATGGGCGGCTGCCGCGTGGCCGCGCCGGATATGCGCCATCTGGAGGATGATATCGAAGAGATTGAGCTGATCCTGCAGTCCGGGGCTATCTCCATTCCGGCTCAGCTGGTCACCTCAGACGAGCGTTTCCTGCGCCTCAAGTTTGATGAAGATATTCCTCTCTCGCGCCGCCGTGAACTGGTGCGGGTGGTGCTGGCCCGCGCGGATGCCTGGATTAATCCGCCACGCCCGCAGGATAACCCGTTCCGCTCCTTCTTCACCATTTTGCGCTGCGTGTTCGAACTGTTCTGGTTGACGTGGAAAACCCGTCGCAGCCAGCGCAGCCGGACGGCTGTGGCGAAAACGGCGCAGGAGGATGGGACGTTATGAAGCGATTAACGACGCTGGCGCTGCTGGCAGGGATGTTCTCTGCGCCTGCGCTGCACAGTGAAGAGCCGGCTGCCGGCGCTTCAGCCCCGCTGAGTTTTCCGCAGCTCAACGGCGCGGCGGACAATGAGCCCGGTGACGAACCTCCGGCGGCCGCTCCGGAAGAGGCCACGCCAGCGGTAGCGCCCGCCCCCGCAGGCGATGCGGCGTTGACAACGCCTGTGCCTGAGATGCCCGCAGTAACCCCGCCGGTGAGCGACACGGTTGCGCCCGATGTCATCCCCGTTGCCCCGGTTTGGGGAGGCGATCTGAATCTGGCGCAAATGGGGATGCCGGACGGCATTATCCTCAGCGGCGGCCAGCGGCAGGGGGGCGTTAGCTTTACGCTGCCTTCCGACCAGGTGGTGATCCATTCCCAGCTCAGCCTTGCCGTCCGCGTATCGCCGGAAATGGCGAGCCGCAACGCCACCCTGCAGCTGATGCTCAACGGTCAGCCCCTCGGCACTCTGCCGCTGGGTGCCGATGGCGAGGATGTCTCCCATTATCAGTTGGATATTCCGCCTGCGCTGATGGTCTCCAGCAATAACCTGAGCGTGAAGATCAACGATGGCGATACCCTGCAGTGCCAGCGTGACATTCATGATTCATCGCGGGTGACGGTGCTGCCCACGTCGCATTTCAGCTGGGAAAGCCAGCAACTGAACATCAGCGACGACCTGAGCCACTTCCCGCGTCCCTTCTTTGACAGCATGCAGATGACCCCGGCGGACATCGCGGTCGCCTATGGGGCGAAGCCCTCAGCTGACGTCTTCAGCGCCGCGGCGCTGGTCTCTTCATGGCTGGGTATCCAGGCGGACTATCGTGGCATCGCCTTCAGCGCCCTGCGCGATCGCCTGCCGGAACGCCATGGTATTGTGATTGGCCATCCGGGCGAGCAGGTGGGCGGCATGACGCTGCCGGAAACCGATAAACCGCTGCTGCGCATCATCGCCAACCCCGCCAATCCGGCCTACAAACTGCTGCTGATTGTCGGTAAAAACGATATGGCGCTGCGCATGGCCGCCTGGCGGTTGACCCGCGGCAACTTCGCCCCGCAAACCGCGACGCTGGATGTCGAATCGCAGACCATCCCGGTTGGTAAAGCGTACGATGCGCCGCGCTGGATCCCCACCGATCGTCCGGTCAGGCTCAGCGAACTGTTGCGTAAGGATCAAAGCCCGACCGTCAGCGGCGTCTGGCATGAGCCTTTACGTATCGCCTTTCGCGCCGCGCCCGACCTCTATCTCTGGGATGGCGAGACGATCCCGCTACAGGTTGGCTACCGCTTCCCATCGGAAAGCTGGATTAATGAGGACAAGTCCCTGCTGAGCGTCACGCTCAACGGTACCTTCCTCAATAACCTGGCGATGAACAAGCAGGGGCCGCTGGAGAAAGTCTGGCGCCACCTCGGGGGCGATGCGCGCCAGGAGCGCTTTACCATCCCGCTGGCGCCCTATCTGATCTACGGCGATAACCAGCTGTCGATGTACTTCAATGTGGTGCCGAAGGATGATGTTCCGTGCTCGGTACTGCTGAATAACAATATCAAGAGCCGGATCACTGACGATTCCTGGATTGATTTGAGCAAAACGCGACACTTCTCGCTGCTGCCAAACCTCTCCTATTTCGTTGGCGCCTCATTCCCTTTCTCGCGACTGGCGGACTATTCGCAAACGACGCTTATGCTGCCGGCGGACCCGTCTGAGACCCAGGTGGCCACCCTGCTGAATCTGGCGGCGCGCTCCGGAAATGCGACCGGCACTGCGCTGGCGAATAACCGCGTCGTGCTCGGGATGCCGACCGGTGGCGCGGATCTGCAGTCGCTGCGCGAACGTGACGTGCTGGCAGTCACCGCTCTCGATCAGCAGGCCTTTAACCAGAGCCTGCTGGCTGATTCACCGTATCGTCCGGTGGATAACACACTGAGCGTCCGTGAGCCTGACCTGTGGCAAAAAGTGCAGCGTCGGCTCACCGGCGACTGGACCTCGGCCAGCCTCGATGCCGATCGCTACTTCTCGTCCAGCAGCGCCTGGCGCGGGTTCATCAGCTATCGTTCGCCGTGGAACGCGACTCGCCTGGTGGTGGTGGCGATGGCCAGCAATGATGACCAGCTGGCGCGATTGAAGACCGATCTGGACTCGCCGCGTATCAACGCCGGGATCCGTGGCGATACCGCGGTGATCACCAGTGATAACGGGGTGCGCAGCTTCCAGGTCAGCACGCCGTTCCCCAGTGGTCAGATGCCGTGGTACATGATGGCTGTCTGGTATGCCAGCCAGCATTCCGGTTTCCTGGCGGTGCTGGGGCTGATTGCCACCTCGATAATGGGACTGGCGCTGACCGCGATGTTTAAACGTCATGCCCGTAAGCGTCTGGGTTCGGGGGATAACTAATGAAAAGAAAGATAACAATAACGATGAAAACCTCCCGCCGGCTCACGACGTTCTGCCTCACCGGCGCGTTGACTCTCGGTGCTTCTGGCGGCGCGCTGGCGGCAGGTAACGACGCGGCGCTGCAGGCGCTGTTCGCCCAGGCCAACTACTGGCATGAGAAATCCCATGACGAACTGGCGATGGAGTCGCTGCAGAAGGTGCTTTCGGTCGATGCCAATAACACCCAGGCGCTGTATCTGATGGCGCTCTGGTCGCAGCAGGGTGGCGATATGCAGGCGGCGGCGCAGTGGCGCGCCCGGCTGGCGAAAGCGGCGCCGGACAGCCCGGGGCTGCAGGATTTAGACAACGCTAAAAAGATGTCGCAGGTGCCGCAGGGGCAGCTCAGCCTGGCCCGCCAGCAGGCGCGCGGCGGCAATATTCCCGGGGCGCTGGCGACCTGGCGCAGCATGTTTAATGGCAATACGCCGCCTGCCGGGCTGGCGGCGGAATATTACCTGACCATGGCCAGCGACAAATCGCTTTATCCGCAGGCCATCAGCGAACTGCGCCAGTACGTGGCCCAGCATCCGCAGGAGAACGCCCCGCGGGTGGCGCTGGGCAAAGCCTTAACCTGGCGGGAAGAGACCCGCCGGGAAGGGATCGCTCTGCTTGAGCCGATGGCCAGCGGCAATAAAGAGGCGGACAGCGGCTTGCGTCAGGCGCTGCTCTGGCTGGGCCCGCAGGCCGGGGATGAGCAGTATTACGATACCTGGATGCAGCGGCATCCGCAGGATAGTGAAGTCCAGAATTACTTTCGCGAACGGCGCAGCGGTCAGGCGCGCGGCCAGGGCTATGCCAATCTCAACAGCGGCAATACCGCCGCCGCGAAGCAGCAATTTGAAGAGGTGCTGCAGACCAACCCGCAGGATGCCGATGCGCTGGCGGGCATGGGTTATATCGCGCAGCGCAGCGGCGACTACCAGGCCGCGTCACAGTATTTGAGCCGGGCGGCGGATCTCGGCGGCGACGCCTCGGCGACCCGTCGTCAGCAGGCGGCCGATGCGCTGTTCTACGGCCAGCTGGCGCAGGCTCAGCAGGCTTATAAGCAGGGCAATATTAGCCAGGCGCTGGCGCTCTCCGCGCCGCTGGCGCAGCAGAGCGGGGCGCGGGGCGCCTCGGCGAAGCTGTTCCGCGCCGATGTGCTGCGGCATAACAAAGATTTGCCCCAGGCGGAGCAAACGCTACGCTCGCTGTTAAGCGACGATCCGCAGAACGCGGCGGGGCGGGAAAACCTCTATTACGTGCTGCGCGAGCAGAATAAATCCGCCGAGGCGCAGGCGATGCTGCAGACGCTCCCCCAGAGCCTGCAGCAAAAACTGCAGCCTCGGGTGGTGGCCGGTATGCCGGGCGATGCCGTGCGCCGTCAGGCCCAGGCGCAGGTCAGCAGCGGTAATCCAGGCGGCGCGATTGCCACTCTGCGCGAAGGCGTCGCCCGCTATCCGGACGATCCCTGGCTGCGCCTCGATCTGGCCCGGCTGTTGCAAAAATCGGGTAACGGTAGCGAGGCCTCTTCGCTGATGTCGGCGGCCTATCGCCCGGGCGCCAGCAACAATGCGCTGTATGCCGCCGCCCTGTTTGCCAGCGAAAACGGCGCCTGGCAGCAGGCGCAGACGCTGCTGGCGCGCATTCCCGGCGGCAGCCAGACCAGCGACATGCGCGATTTACGCCAGCGGGTGAACTACAACCTGCAGCTGGCGACCGCCGAAAACTATCTGGCGCAGGGCAACCGCACTGCCGCCAGCAATACCCTGCGGGCGATGGCCTCCACGCCGCCGAAAGCCCCGGCGGACGCCGGCAAGCTGGCGCGGCTGCTGGCCGAGAGCGGCGATCTGACTACCGCGGTCTCGCTGGTGCGCAACAATATCAGCAGCGGGGTGTCCGGCAACGCCGGTGATTACGCCGATCAGATTGCGGTGCTGAACCAGGCCGGGCTGACCGGCGAGGCGCAGAACCTGCTCAGCAATCCGCAGCTGCAGGCCAGCAGTACGCCGACGCAGCTGGCGAGCATTCGCAATGGCTATGTGATCAACGAAGCCGATCGCCTGCGTGAGCAGGGCAACTACGCCGCGGCGTATGACAAGCTGATCCGCGCCATGCAAAGCGACCCGCAGAATACCGATCTGATGTTCGCGATGGCGCGGTTGTACCAGAGCGGCAAAATGAATAAAGAGGCCGGGGTGGTTTATGACTACCTGATGACGCGCGATACGCCGAACCAGGATGCGCGCGCCGGGGCCATCGACGTGGCGCTGTCGGCGGGGAATAACGATCGCGCCGAACAGCTGGCCGGCGGCTTGCGCCAGGATAACTCCCCGGATCGCTTACTGCTGCTGGCGAGAGTCGCAGAGGCGCAGGGCCATCATCAGCAGGCGATGACCTACCTGCGTAGCGCCCGCGGCAAACTGCTGGGTATGCAAAGCACCAACAGCAGCGAAACGCCAACCGTCGGCGGGGTGCTGGCGGCGGATAACCCCTTCATCGGCGTGTCGCAAACGTCGGCGCCGACGCGAACGGCCTCCGCCTACGGGCAGTATATGCCGTGGCAGGTCGCCCAGTCGGCCGCCGCGCCCGGTTCCACGCTGCCGGGGATCCAGCGCCCCGATCTGCCAGTGGACACCGCCGAGACGCGGATGCTGCGCCAGGTGGACACCATGATGGAGTCGCTGCAGGAGAAAACCGGCAGCTGGCTGCAGGGCGGTATGGACGTGCGCGGGCGCGACGGCGAATCGGGTACCAGCAAGCTGACGGAGCTCCGGACGCCGCTGACCTGGTCTTCTTCGCCATTTGGCGATTCGCGCTTTGACTTTACCGTCACCCCGGTGTCGTTGAACGCCGGAACCGCCAGCGGCGACGCCTGGCGTCGCTACGGCGCCAACCCGCTGGCTAACGCGGTCTCCAATATGGTGAGTACCGCCACCAGCGAGCAGGCGGCGATCGCCTCGATGACCGAGGCGGAGCGGACGGCCTATTTTGCCAGCAATCCGGGGGCCGAAGCCTTAAGCGGCCTGGGCACCCTGAATGCGGCAGATTTCAATCCGACCACCAGCAGCGGGATGGAAAATCTGGCGAAGCTCGGGAGCTATGATTCGGGACAGGTCGCCAGCTATCTGGCCTCTTCCAGCCGTAAGCCGAACGTTGACCAGACCAGCGGCTCAACCGATTCGCAGAAGGCTAACGGCGTCGAGCTGGCGCTGGCGTTAAGCGGTGACGATTATCGCGTCGATATTGGCAGCACGCCGCTGGGCCAGGATCTCAATACCGTTGTCGGCGGGGTGAAATGGTCGCCTAAGCTGAGCAACTACCTGTCGCTGATCCTGACCGGCGAACGCCGCTCACTGACCGACAGCCTGCTTTCTTACGTTGGTCTGAAAGACGCCTATTCCGGTAAAACCTGGGGGCAGGTGACGAAAAACGGCGGCACCCTGCAGCTGAGCTATGACGACGGCGACGCGGGCTTCTATGTCGGCGGTGGCGGATACAGCTATCTGGGGCAGAACGTCGCCAGCAACACCAGCATTAACGCCAATGCCGGGGTCTATCTGCGGCCCTATCATGACGAATACCGCCAGTTACAGACCGGGTTGAGCATGAGCTATATGGATTATTCCAAGAACCTCAGCTACTTCACCTATGGCCAGGGGGGCTACTTTAGCCCGCAAAACTATGTCAGCGTGTCGCTGCCGGTCAGTCTGACGGAGAAATATGATAACTGGACCATGAAGCTTGGCGGCTCGGTGGGCTACCAGTCTTACAGTCAGGATAAGAGCGCCTATTTCCCGACCAATTCGGAGTGGCAGCAGACCCTGGAGACGGCGGTGAGCAATGGGTTTGCCAAGGAAGCCTACTATTCCGCGACCTCGAAGAGCGGCATCGGCTATACCCTGCGCGCCGGGGCGGACTACAAGGTTAACAAACAGATGACGCTGGGGGGCCAGATTGGCTATGACACCTTCGGGGATTATAACGAAAGCACCGCCGGGCTCTATATCCGCTATATGTTGGGAGATCATTGATGATGACGGAGAACAATAACCCGGTGGTCACGACCTGGTTCCAGCAGCAGCAGACGCCTGCCGGATGGTTCGATCTGTTGGTTATTATGGTCGAAGGTATGTTAAATAATGCCGGCGAGCTGGAAAGCCAGCCCTTCCTGCGTCAGATGGGCGCCTCGCTGGCGGAGACCCATCCGCTGCCGGCGTCGGAGACGGTGGGAGAGCTGGAGGCGAATATCAACCGGCTGCTGACCCATTTCCACTGGGGCGTGGTGACGATTGATGTCGGTGAGGATGGCCTGCGCCTGCGCCATCAGGCGTTGCCGGTCAGCCGGGACGACGCGGGACGCGTGCGCTGGTGCAACGCGTTCTGTGCCATACTGGAGGGGTTATATTCTCGCTGGCTGCAGAGTCAGGGAGGCAGTGCTCATGTCGTTTTACAACGTGAGCGGGTGTTCTCTGTCTCTGACGTTCAGTTTCTTTACTACCATCCATAATGAGTGAATGTATGCCCCTGCGTGCTTTAGTGGCGGTGATAGTGACAACGGCAGTGATGCTGGTGCCCCGGGCGTGGGCGGATACGGCCTGGGAGCGCTATAAGGCCCGTTTTATGATGCCGGACGGCCGTATCATTGATACCGCCAATGGCAATGTGTCGCATACGGAAGGTCAGGGCTTTGCCATGCTCCTGGCGGTGGCGAATAACGATCGCCCGGCGTTCGACAAGCTGTGGCAGTGGACGGACAGCACCCTGCGCGATAAGTCTAACGGGCTGTTTTACTGGCGTTATAACCCGGTGGCACCGGACCCTATCGCCGATAAAAACAACGCCTCTGATGGCGATACGCTGATCGCCTGGGCGCTGTTGCGTGCGCAAAAGCAGTGGCAGGACAAGCGCTACGCGATTGCCTCGGATGCCATCACCGCCTCCCTGCTGAAATATACGGTGGTGACCTTCGCCGGTCGTCAGGTGATGCTCCCGGGCGTGAAAGGGTTCAATCTCAACGACCATCTGAACCTTAATCCCTCCTATTTCATCTTTCCGGCCTGGCGCGCCTTCGCGGAGCGGACGCATCTGACCGCCTGGCGGACATTGCAGACCGACGGACAGGCGCTGCTGGGGCAGATGGGGTGGGGGAAATTACACCTGCCCAGCGACTGGGTGGCGCTGCGGGCGGATGGCAAGATGCTGCCAGCCAAAGAGTGGCCGCCGCGGATGAGTTTCGATGCGATTCGTATCCCGCTGTATCTCTCGTGGGCCGATCCGCAAAGCGCTTTGCTCGCGCCGTGGAAGGCCTGGATGCAGAGTTACCCGCGTCTGCAAACCCCGGCGTGGATCAACGTCAGCACCAACGAGGTGGCCCCCTGGTATATGGCCGGCGGTCTGCTGGCGGTGCGCGATCTGACGCTGGGTGAACCGCAGGAGGCGCCGCAGATTGACGACAAGGATGATTATTACTCTGCCAGCCTCAAGCAGTTGGTCTGGCTGGCGAAACAGGATCAGCGTTAGAGACGGTGATTGATTTGCCGCCTTCCCCGCCCGTAGGCATGCGGGTGGGGAAGGGAGAATGGGAACGTCTCACGATGTAAGGCCGCCAGTTTGGGCGGCCTTGTCGCTTATTGCGGATAAGGCACCCAGCTACCGCCATTCAGCTGGACATAAGGCTTGCCCTGATACTGGATGACGATGGCGTTGGCGTTTTCGGACACCGCTGCGCTCTGCGGCAGGTTTGCGACATACTGCTGCCAGTTGACGCTGTCCTCGCTGAACATTTTGCCGTCGAGGGCACGCACCACCAGCTCCGACACCGCCAGGTAACTGCTGGGCTGATCGATGATAATCGGCGCCCCTTCATGCGGCGCTTTCATGCCGAAGAATTTTACCGCCGTCGGGACGTTAGTGATCGACGGGCTCGGGATATCCCGCAGGCCAGAGACCTGCATCTTATCGCCCTTCAGCGCGCCGCCGTGTTCCGGCACCACCACCACCATCACTTTCCGCCCCGATTTCTCCAGCTCGGTGAAGAAGTTATCCAGGTCATCAAACAGCTTCTGCGCCCGCACTTTGTAGTCTGCGGTTTTGCTTTGCCCCGGGAAGTGATTGCCGTCATGCAGCGGCAAGGTGTTATAGAAGGTGGCACTCCGCGGATTGCTGCTGGCCTCTTCGGTCTTCAGCCAGCGGTTGAGGACCGCCAGATCCTCATACACCGGGGAGCCGTCAAACGCCTGCAGGCTGACCGGCAACCCGGTCTGGTCCATCAGCGGGCTCTGCATGCCGCCCAGCGAACGCAGTTCTTTCAGGAAGTCGCCGAACAGACCGTTATGGCCGAGCATCAGCTGCTGGTTGAAGCCGAGTTTCGCCAGGTTTTCAAACAGGTAGCAATCGGCGCCGGACGGCTGATACAGGTTGGTATGCGACAGCTGGCCGCAGCTGGCGCGCAGCAGGCGCACCGCCGCCGGGCCGCTGTAGGAGGTCGCGGAGTTAAAGTTTTTGAAGACAATATCGAAATGCTTCCACAGCGGATGGTCCATCAGACCGGCGGCTTCAATATCCGACCAGGAGAGCGAGCAGATATTGATCACCAGCAGGTCAAACGGCTGGGCATCCGCCGGCAGCTGGTCCGGGAACGGCGTTTTGCGCTTCTGCTCGGCGGCATAGAAACCGTTCAGCCAGTTGGTGAGATTGGCTGACGTCGGCGGCTCGGTCTGCGGTGGAATATCGCTGCTGGCGGGGCTGGTCGCGGTGCCAGCGGCGGCGTTGGCCCCGGTATTGGCCGGCGCGGTCGTGGCGGCGGCCGTGGTGGGCTGACCGGCGGGCCACAGGGTAAAGGCCGGCAGCAGTGGGCTGACCGCCAGCCAGACGACCATCGCGGAGACAAACACGGTGACGCGCAGCCACTGACTGATAAACAGCCACAGGACCAGTAAAACAAAGAAGGCGCCGACCATGCTCCAGTTAATAAACCGGACGATCAGATCCCAGATATAGCTGGCGCTGAAGCCGGCGATTTGCGAACCCTGGCTAAGAAGCGTCTCCGGACCGGGCAGCCAGGTATCGTGCCAGAACAGCGCGAAGCCGAGCGGAATAGCGATCCAGTGGCGGATACGGTGTAGCTTTTCGCGCGGGATCGGCACCAGCAGAAAGGCGAGAAACACCAGGTTCAGCATCGGGTGGAAATTGAGATACCCGGCCCACAGCAGGGCAAATTTGACCAGAAAGTAGAAGTTCCAGCCGCCAAGGCCGCGCCAGTACTGCCAGAGCGGAAGCGGTGTCGCGGTCGGTTTAGTGTTTGTCATTTGTTCGCTTTGCCTTGCTTAACCGTGGCTCCCCGGCGTAATACGCCTGCCGGTTTCACGTAACGGGGTTTAAAGAACATCAATCTTAACGTCGTGCGAATACGGCGCTGGTAATGGCGCGTCAGGTAGCCCAGCGGAAAAAACAGCAGGGCGCAGAGCACCACCAGTTGCAGAATATCGGCGATAGACATCATCAGGCTTGCTCCTCGCGGGTGGTTAACCGGTGTGGCTCGGGGTAGCGTCGCCAGTGGCGTCCATCGTGGGTGGCGTTGATGGTCTCGTTTTTACCCACCGACAGCGGCAGCGGCGTGTTCCAGCGCGCCGGCTCGACGCCGCGCATGATCACGATTTCCGAGAGGATCTGCTTGTCTTCAAACCACACCATGCGGTTAGAAAAAATATCGCCGGTCGGCAGCGGGAAAATGTGGTTTAGCGCGGTATCGAGGTCATTGATCCGGCAAAACGACAAAAACAGCACCAGCCGGTTATTGCCGATGGTCATGATATCGCCCATCCGGTTGGGTTTGCATAACGTCAGCGCCTGCTCAACGCGCAGCCCTGGCGCCGGGCGCAGGGCCACCATTACGCCTTTGCTGTCGGCGGGCAGCAGGGTATTGGCCATCACGTTCTGTACCGCCTCGCAGAAAGCATCCCACTTCTGATAGCCGCGCAGCTTTAACGGCTGGCTCCAGGTCAACAGCGTGGCGAAATCCTCCGGAATATGGCGGGAGAATTTTTGGTTCTGCACGCTTTCGATCAACGTCAGACAGCGGGAGAGCGACGCGCTGCTGGGGATCACCAGACTGGCGCCGCTGCTAAGCAGTAGCCGCTCATCTGTCGCGCGCAGGCTGGGCGTTTGCTCACGGACAATAATTTTCAGCGCCGTACCGCGCTGGCGACGCAGGGTATGAATATAGCGGCCCAGCTGTTCAATTTGCGTATTCTGGGTGATGGAGAAAAGTACCGTGGCCGCTTGTGCGGTGCGCCCGGCGTTGAAGACCTCGTCGTTGGTATCGAACAGGGTCCAGTATTCCGACAGCGGCGGGGCGCCTTCCAGCACGCGCATATTGCTGAGGATCACCTTCTCATCACTACGTGGCTGAACGCTGGTTTCCGTCTCCTGCGCCAGCCGCCAGCCGGCATCATCGCGTTGCACCATCAGCTGCTGCTGGGCGCTGATGCCTTTGTCGCTTCCCCACCAGGCAATATCAAAGAGATGTCGGTCACCCTGGTAACGAATACTTGCCAGGCCGGAAAGGGAACGGTACTCGCGTAATAATGGGGTGAGCTGTCGATCGATATCCTGGGCGGAATTGATCGCCAGGAACGCGCAACGGTGATATTGCGCCCAGCGGCTGGTCTTTTCCACCCAGGCGCATAGCTTATCCTTATTTATATTTTGCCAGGTATTTTCAGCGCATAGCAGAATAAACAAGTAATTGCCAGGTTCGAGGGAGCAGACTAAATCACGATGTATTTCTTCCAGTGCTTCCGGACGATTCGGCAGGGTGAACAGCGCGATATTATCCGGGCCACCTTCATTATCTAATGAAATGATATTATTAGGTTTGTCTCCCATTACCAGCGCGGCGATCTTGCTGTTTTTCGCCTGCGCGGCCAGCGTCTGATTAAACAGACTGACGGCATCGGTATAACGGTCAACGTTGAGCCACCATACCCCACCGACCGGCATATGGCACACTTCATCCCATAATGATGAAATACCCAAAGTAAATACACTATCCACGGCATCCCTCGTGCGCCCTGATTGACACTGGATAAGTTTACTAGCGAAACCGGCAGAGTAAACCTAACATTGAAATTAAAGGTCATCAGTTTTAGCATGTACACCTGCTTTTAAGGATGCGCTGTATTCGTCCTCTGGTTTAATAATAAATTTCAAACGGACAGAGATATGCCAGCAAAAGATCCTGCAGTACCCACGGACGCCACGCTGGGGTACACCTTTCAAAATGATTTTCTGGCGCTAAGCCGGGCATTTTCCCTGCCGGATATTGATTATCATGATATTTCCCGGCGCGAGCAGCTGAATGCGGCGCTGAAGCGCTGGCCGTTACTGGCAGAGTTTGCAGAGAAAAAATAAGGAAGCCGGAGATGGCTATTCTGGGATTACAGGGCGTGCGCGGGGGGACTGGCGTCACGTCCATTACGGCTGCACTCGCCTGGGCGCTGCAATTGCTCGGTGAAACGGTGCTGGCGATCGACGCCAGCCCGGATAATATGCTGCGCTTTTTTTTCAATACCGATGTCCATCATCAGGACGGCTGGGCGCGGGCGCTGCTCGACGGCCGGGACTGGCGCGACGCGGGTCTGCGCTATACGCAACATATCGATCTGCTGCCGTTTGGCCAGCTCAGCGCCGGCGAAAGAGAAAATGCTGACCAGCTGCAGCCCGCGCTGGGGGCGATGGCGGAGGCTGTGCAGCAGCTGCAGAGTCAGTACCGCTGGCTGCTGCTGGATCTGCCGAACGGTTATTCGCCATTAACCCGCGAGCTGCTGACGCTGTGCGATCGCACGCTGGTGGTGGTTCATCCCGACGCCAATAGCCATATCCGTCTACACCAGCAGCCCCTCCCGGCCAACAGCGACATTCTGATTAACGACCTGCGGGTCGGCAGCCAGCTGCAGGAAGATCTCTACCAGCTGTGGCTGGAGAGCCAGCCGCGCATCCTGCCGGTGACGATTCACCGCGACGAGGCGATGGCCGAGTGCCTGGCGGCGAAACAGCCTCTTGGGGAGTATCGTCAGGACTCCCTGGCGGCGGAAGAGGTGCTGACCCTGGCGAACTGGTGCCTGATCCACTATTCCGGCGGGAGGCCGGCATGATCCGCCTCAGCACGCTGCTGCTGGCTCCGCCGGTGGGGGAACGGCTGCGCGCGCGCTATGACGACTATCGGCAGCACGGGGCCTCCTGGCTTTCGGCGTCGCTTGGCTGTCTGTGGGCGTCGCTGGTCTGGGCGCTGATGCCGCTGGAGACGCCGCGCTGGCAGGCGATTCTGGCCCACCATGAAACCTATTTTCCCCATATTAATCCGCATCGCCCGCGTCCGCTGGATCCGCTGCGCTACCTGCTGCAATCCCTGTGGTTGCTGGCGACGCGCGTGCCGGAGCCGGAAAAAAAGGTCAACTGGCGCTCGCTGGCGGCCCTGGAAGGGGTGCACGGTCGCTATACGCAATGGCTGGAGAAACTGCCTGAACAGGTGAACGCCCGCACCGGCCATCTGGATAAACAGAAAGAGCTGGCGCACCTTAATCCGAAGCTGCGCCGGGCAATCCTTGGGGGGGTGACCTTCTGCTCGCTGGTGCTGGCGCTAATGTGTATTACGCAGCCCTTTAACCCGCTGTCGCAGTTTATCTTCCTGATGCTGCTGTGGGGCGTGGCGCTGCTGGTGCGGCGCATCCCGGGGCGTTTCTCGGCGCTGATGCTTATCGTGCTGTCGCTGACGGTGTCGTGCCGTTATATCTGGTGGCGCTACACCTCGACGCTGAACTGGAACGACCCGGTAAGCCTGGTGTGCGGGATCATTCTGCTGTTCGCAGAGACCTACGCCTGGGTGGTGCTGGTGCTGGGCTACTTCCAGGTGGTCTGGCCGCTGAACCGCCAGCCGGTGCCGCTGCCGGAGGACATGGATCTGTGGCCAACCGTGGACATCTTCGTCCCCACCTATAACGAAGATCTCAACGTGGTGAAAAACACCATTTACGCCTCGCAGGGCATCGACTGGCCGAAGGACAAGCTGAACATCTGGATCCTCGACGACGGCGGACGGGAAGCGTTTCGCCAGTTTGCCAAAGATGTCGGGGTGCACTATATCGCCCGTACCAGCCACGAGCACGCCAAGGCCGGTAACATCAACAATGCGCTGAAATACGCCAAAGGGGAGTTCGTCTCGATCTTTGACTGCGACCATGTGCCGACGCGCTCGTTTCTGCAGATGACCATGGGCTGGTTCCTGAAAGAGAAAGAGCTGGCGATGATGCAGACCCCGCACCACTTCTTCTCGCCCGATCCCTTTGAGCGCAACCTTGGCCGCTTTCGCAAAACGCCGAACGAAGGGACGTTGTTCTACGGCCTGGTGCAGGACGGGAACGACATGTGGGACGCCACCTTCTTCTGCGGCTCCTGTGCCGTTATCCGTCGCGGCCCGCTGGATGAGATTGGCGGGATAGCCGTCGAAACGGTAACCGAAGATGCCCATACCTCTCTGCGTCTGCACCGGCGGGGACACACCTCAGCCTATATGCGGATCCCGCAGGCGGCGGGGCTGGCGACGGAGAGTTTGTCCGCGCATATCGGCCAGCGCATCCGCTGGGCGCGCGGGATGGTGCAGATTTTCCGGCTCGATAACCCGCTGTTTGGCAAAGGCCTGAAGCTGGCGCAGCGCGTCTGCTACGCTAACGCCATGCTCCACTTCCTCTCCGGTATTCCGCGCCTCATCTTCCTCACGGCGCCGCTGGCCTTTTTGCTGCTCCATGCCTATATCATTTATGCGCCCGCGCTGATGATCGCGCTGTTCGTGCTGCCGCACATGATCCACGCCAGCCTGACCAACTCGAAGATTCAGGGCAAATACCGCCATTCGTTCTGGAGTGAAATCTACGAGACGGTGCTGGCCTGGTATATCGCGCCGCCCACCTTTGTGGCGCTGATTAACCCGCATAAAGGTAAGTTCAACGTCACCGCGAAGGGCGGGCTGGTGGAAGAAGAGTATGTCGACTGGGTGATCTCCCGGCCCTATATCTACCTTGTACTGCTCAATCTGGTCGGCGTCGCGGTGGGGATCTGGCGATTTATGTATGGCCCGGAAAACGAAATTCTCACCGTCTGGGTGAGTATTGTCTGGGTGTTCTACAACCTGATTATTCTTGGCGGCGCGGTGGCGGTCTCGGTCGAAAGCAAGCAGGTTCGCCGTTCGCATCGTGTCGAAATGAGCATGCCGGCGGCGATTGCCCGCGAAGATGGCCATCTGTTCTCCTGCACGGTTCACGACTATTCCGACGGCGGGCTGGGGATCAAAATTCACGGCGACGCGCAGGTGCTGGAAGGCCAGAACGCCCGGCTGTTGCTCAAACGAGGACAGCAGGAATATGCCTTCCCGGTAAGGGTCGCGCGGGTCAACGGCAGCGAGGTGGGGCTCCAGCTACTGCCGTTGACCAACCAACAGCATATCGATTTTGTGCAGTGTACGTTTGCCCGCGCTGATACGTGGGCGCTTTGGCAGGATAGCTTCCCGGAAGACAAGCCGATGGAAAGCCTGCTGGATATCCTCAAGCTGGGCTTCCGTGGCTATCGTCACCTGGCGGAGTTTTCGCCGCCGTCGGTGAAGGTGGTTTTCCGCGCGCTCACTTCGCTGGTGGCCTGGATAGTGTCGTTTGTACCCCGACGCCCTGAACGCGCCGCGCCGACGCTCTCCGCAGACCCGGCAATGGCTCAACAATGATGATAATGCGATGAAAAGAAAACTTTCCTGGATGTGTGCAGTAGCGGTGGGCATGTGCAGCTGGTATCCGCTGGCCTCTTATGCGGCGCCAGCCGTCGTGGCGAACGCCGCCCCTGGCGTTCAGCCGCAGGTAGCGACCCCGGGCGCGCCGATCGTGGTGGGCGAGCCAACGGCGGCCCTTGCCGAACCGACCGCCCCGGCGGCGGTGGCCGAGAACGTCCCGCAGCGGGAGGTGAAGCTGACTTTTGCCACCATCGCGCCGCCGCCCGGCAGCATCGTGCTGCGCGGCTCACGGCCTGACGCGTCGGTCGAATTCGGCATGCGCAGCGATGAGCTGGTCGCCAACGCGCTGCTCAACCTGGAATACACCCCATCGCCTTCGCTGCTGCCCGTGCAGTCGCAGCTGAAAGTCTATCTCAACGATGAGCTGATGGGCGTCCTGCCCGTGACCAAAGAGCAGCTGGGGAAAAAGATCCGCGCGCAGTTGCCGATTGACCCGCTGTACATCACCGACTTCAACCGCGTACGGCTGGAGTTTGTCGGTCACTACCGCGATGTCTGCGAAAACCCCGCCAGCAGCACGCTGTGGCTGGACGTCGGGCGCGAAAGCTATCTGGATCTCACCTACCAGTCGCTGAAGGTGCATAACGATCTGTCACACTTCCCGGTGCCGTTCTACGATCCGCGCGATAACCGCCCGCTGACGCTACCGATGATTTTCCCGGGCTCGCCAGCGGTGGCCCAGCAGCAGGCGGCGGCGATTGTCGCCTCCTGGTTCGGCAGCAAGGCCGGCTGGCGCGGCCAGCAGTTCCCGGTCTATTTCAACGAACTGCCGGATCGTAACGCCATTGTCTTCGCCACCAACGACAAGCGCCCGGACTTCCTGCGCGATCATCCGCCGGTCAAGGCGCCGACCATCGAAATGATCGACAACCCGAACGATCCTTACGTCAAGCTGTTGGTGATTTTCGGCCGCGATGATAACGATCTGCTGCTGGCAGCGAAGGGGATTGCCCAGGGCAATATTCTGTTCCGCGGCAGCAGCGTCACCGTGGACGGCATCAAAACCCTGCAGCCGCGTCAGCCTTACGACGCACCGAACTGGGTGCGCACCGACCGCTCGGTCACCTTCGCTGAGCTGAAAACCTATGAGCAACAGCTGCAGTCCAGCGGGCTGGTGCCGGATGCCATCACCGTGGCGCTTAATCTGCCGCCGGATCTCTATCTGCTGCGGGCCAACGGCATCGATATGGATCTGAAATATCGCTACACCATGCCGCCGGTGAAGGACAGTTCGCGGATGGATATCAGCCTCAACGACCAGTTCCTGCAGTCGTTCAGCCTGAACAGCGCTCAGGACGTGAACAAACTGATCCTGCGCCTGCCGGTGCTGCAGGGGCTGCTGGACGGCAAATCAGAGGTCACCATCCCCGCGCTGCGTCTCGGGGCGGTCAACCAGCTGCGCTTTGACTTCCAGTACATGAACCCGATGCCGGGCGGCTCCATCGACAACTGTATTACCTTCCAGCCGGTGCAGAACCATGTGGTGATTGGCGACGATTCGACCATCGACTTCTCGAAGTATTATCACTTTATCGCCCTGCCGGACCTGCGCGTCTTCGCCAATGCGGGCTTCCCTTACAGCCGTATGGCCGACCTCTCCGACACGCTGGTGGTGGTGCCGAAAGCGCCGACCCAGGGCCAGGTGGCGACGCTGCTGCAGGCGCTGGGCGGTATCGGTTCGCAGACCGGTCTGGCGGCGATTAATCTGCAGATGACCGACGATGGCAACCAGATCAAGAACAAAGATGCGGATCTGCTGCTGATCGGCGCGATCCCGTCGTCCCTCAAGGACGACACCAAAATCAACCTGCTGGTCGAGGCGACCAAAAGCTGGGTGAAAATGCCGATGCGCCACTATGACCTGGCGAGCATTTATCCCGATGACGATGCCCGCACGCCCAATACCCGCACCGACATTACCTCTTCCGGGCCGATGGCGGCGGTGATTGGCTTCCAGTCGCCGTATAACGATCAGCGCAGCGTGGTGGCCCTGCTGGCCGACAGCCCGCGCGGTAATGAACTGCTGACCAACGCCCTCAACGACAGCGGTAAGCGGGCAGCAATGTTTGGCTCGGTAGCGGTGATCCGCGAGTCCGGCGTCAACAGTCTGCGGGTAGGGGATATCTACTACGTGGGTCATCTGCCCTGGTTCGAGCGCATCTGGTTCGCGCTCTCTAACCACCCGATACTGCTGGCGATCTTCGCCGCTATCAGTATTGTGCTGCTGGCGTGGGTGCTGTGGCGCATGCTGCGCATCATCAGTCGCCGCCGTCTTAGCCTGGATGATGAATAAACCATGATGAAAGTACTTTGTGGCGCGGTGCTCTCCTCGCTGCTGCTGGCGGCGGGCCCGGTGAGCGCCGCCTGCCAGTGGCCCGCCTGGGAGCAGTTTAAAAAAGCGTACGTCAGCCCTGAGGGACGGGTGATTGACCCCAGCGATGCGCGCAAAATCTCCACCTCGGAAGGACAGAGCTATGGCCTGTTTTTCGCCCTGGCCGCCAACGATCGCGCAGGGTTCGACAAACTACTGACCTGGACGCAGAACAACCTGGCGGAAGGCGACCTGCGGCAACATCTGCCGGGCTGGCTGTGGGGCAAAAAGGACGATGAGCAGTGGACGTTGCTGGACAGCAACTCGGCCTCCGACTCGGATCTGTGGATAGCCTGGGCGCTGCTGGAGGCGGGCCGCCTGTGGCAGCAGCCGCAGTACACCGAGACCGGCAAAGCACTGCTGGCGCGGATTGTCGAGGAAGAGACGGTGGCGGTGCCCGGTCTTGGCACGATGCTGCTGCCGGGAAAAGTCGGTTTTGCCGATGACAGCGGCTGGCGGTTTAACCCCAGCTATCTTCCGCCGCAGCTGGCCACCTACTTTGTGCGTTTTGGCGCGCCGTGGCCTGCCCTGCGCGACAGTAACCTGCGCCTGCTGCTGGAAACCGCGCCGAAAGGCTTTACGCCGGACTGGGTGCGTTATGAGAAAGGGAAAGGCTGGCAGCTGAAAACCGAGAAACCGCTGATCGGTAGCTATGACGCGATTCGCGTCTACCTGTGGGTGGGCATGCTCCATGATGGCGATAAGCAGAAAGCGCGACTGCTGCAACGCTTCGCGCCGATGGCGGCGCAGACCACGGAGCAGGGGGTACCGCCGGAGAAAGTGAATATCGCCACCGGCAAAACCAGCGGCCAGGGGCCCGTGGGCTTCTCCGCGGTGATGCTACCGTTTTTACAGGACGACGAGGCCCGGTCGGTGCAACGCCAGCGCGTCGCCGATAACTATCCCGGCGCGGATGCCTACTACAGCGCAGTTCTGACGCTGTTCGGCCAGGGTTGGGATCAACACCGTTTTCGTTTCACTGCGGGTGGCGAATTACAACCTGACTGGAACCAGGAATGCGCAAGCTCTCACTAAGTTTACTCACGCTGTCCCTCGGCGTGGCGCTGCTGCCGTTAGCGCAGGCGGCGACGACGCCTGCCCAGGAGCATCTGCTGGAGCAGGTCCGCCTTGGCGAGGCCAGTAATCGTGAAGACCTGGTGCGCCAGTCGCTGTACCGCCTGGAGCTGATTGATCCCAACAACCCGGATCTGATTGCCGCGCGGATGCGCTACCTGCTGCGTCAGGGGGATGCCGCCGGGGCGCAAAAAGAGCTGGAACGACTGACGAAGCTGGCGCCGGACTCCCCGGAGCTGAAGGCGTCGCGCAATGAGATGAAAAGCAACACCGGCGAGGGCCGGCAGGCGCTGCAGCAGGCGCGACTGCTGGGCGTGGCCGGGAAGGTCGATGAAGCCATCGCCGCCTATGAACAACTGTACGGCGGGGTGCCGGATGACGTTGACGTCGCCATTGAATACTGGACGCTGGTGGCGCGCCTGCCCGCTCGCCATAGCGAAGGCGTCAGCCAGTTGAAAAAACTGAACGCCAGCGCGCCGGGCAACGTCAGCCTGCTGACTTCGCTGGCGAAGCAGATGTTTGCCGATAACAAACTGCAGGAAGGGTTTGCCTATCTGGCGGAGATGGCCCGCTCGGCCTCAGGACGCGGCATCGCCGCCGACATGTGGTTCAGTGAAGTGAAAAGCATGCCGGTGAGCAAGGCCAGCGTGCAGGCGTTGCAGCAATTTCTCCTGCAGTTTCCCACCGGCTCGGTGGCGGCGAACGCCCGCGTTCTGCTCGACCAGCAGCAGGCGCAGCTGCAGGATCCGACCTTCCGCGCCCGCTCGGAAGGGCTGGCGGCGGTCAAGTCCGGGAATGCCTCGCAGGCGGTCGCGGATCTTCAGAAAGCCGTTCAGGCCGACAGCCGCGACAGCGATGCGGTGGGCGCCCTCGGCCAGGCCTATTCCCAGCGCGGCGATCGCGCGCGGGCAGTGGCGCAGCTCAATAAAGCGATTGCCATGGACCCCGACAGCCCGAACCGCGGCAAATGGGACAGCCTGCTGCAAACCAACCGTTACTGGCTGCTGATCAAGCAGGGGGATAACGCCCTGAAAGCCGGCCAGCTTTCGCAGGCGCAGAACTATTATGCCCAGGCGCAGCGGGTCGATCGCACCGACAGTTATGCCGTGCTGGGATTGGGGGACGTCGCGGCGGCGCGCAAAGAGTCGGCAGCGGCGGAGCGCTATTACCAGCAGGCGTTGCGCCTGGATCGCGGTAATAATCTGGCGGTGCGCGGTCTGGCCAACCTCTATCGCGCCGAATCGCCGGAGAAAGCCAGCGCCTGGATCGCCGGCCTCCCTCCCGCTCAGCGGCGGAGCATCGATGATATTGAGCGCAGTCTGACCAACGACCGGCTGGAGAAACAGGCGCAGGCCCTGGAAAGTCAGGGCAACTGGGCGCAGGCGGCGGAAGTCCAGCGTCGGCGCCTGGCGCTGGATCCGGACAGCGTGTGGATAACCTACCGTCTGGCGCGCGATCTGGTTAGCGCCGGTGAACGCCAGGAGGCCGACGCGCTGATGCGGGCGATGGTCAACCGCCAGCCGCAGGATGCTGAACGGGTCTACGCCTCGGGGCTCTACCTGTCGGGAAACGACCAGGACGATCTGGCCCTGGCGCAAATCGCCGCTCTGCCGCGCAGCGCGTGGACGGATAATATTCGTGAGCTCGAAGCGCGTTTGCAAAGCGACCGGGTGCTGCGCCAGGCCAACCAGCTGCGCGACAGCGGTAACGAAGCGCAGGCGATCGCCCTTATCCAACAGCAGCCCGCCTCGGTGCGCTATGACCTGACGCTGGCCGACTGGGCGCAGCAGCGCGGCGACAGCCAGACGGCGATTGCCGACTATCAGCGGGTGCTGCGCCAGGAGGCCGACAATGGCGATGCGCGCCTCGGCCTTGCGGAAGTCTACCTGGCCGAGGGCGATAAACAGGCCGCCCGGGCGCAGGTCATGCAGTTGAAAGGCGCAGAGACCGAATCCATGAATATGCAGCGTCGGGTCGCGCTGGCGCGAGCCGGCCTTGGCGATACCGCTGATGCCCAACAGATTTTTAACCAGATTGTGCCGCAGGCGAAGGCGCAGCCGCCCTCGATGGAGAGCGCGTTGGTGCTGCGCGATGCCGCGCGCTTTGCCACCCAGACCGGGGCGCCGCAGCAGGCGCTGACGCACTACCGGGAGGCGATGGTGGCCTCCGGCATCGCCCCCGTGCAGCCGCAGAATAACGATACCTTTACGCGGCTGACGCGCAACGACAGCCAGGATGACTGGCTGAAGCGCGGGATCCGTAGCGATGCCGCCGATCTTTATCGCCAGCAGGATCTGAACGTCACCCTGGAACACGACTTCTGGGGTTCCAGCGGCACCGGCGGCTATTCCGACCTGAAGGCGCATACCACCATGCTGCAGGTGGATGCTCCGCTGGCGGATGGCCGGATGTTCTTTCGCACCGATCTGGTCAATATGGATGCCGGCAGCTTTTCCACCCACAGCGACGGGAGCTACTCGCCCAACTGGGGCACCTGCGGGGAGATCGCCTGTACCAGCGGCAGTAAAAACCAGACCGACAGCGGGGCCAGCGTGGCGGTCGGCTGGAAGAATGACACCTGGAGCGGCGATATCGGCACCACCCCGATGGGCTTCAATGTCGTCGATGTGGTGGGGGGGCTGAGCTACAGCAGCGATGTCGGGCCGGTGGGGTACACGGTCAACGTCCACCGGCGCCCCATCTCCAGCTCGCTGCTCTCCTTTGGCGGGCAGAAAGACAGCAGCAGCCATACCGGCACCACCTGGGGCGGCGTCCGCGCCGACGGCGGCGGCCTGAGCCTCAGTTATGACCGGGGCGAAGCGCACGGCATCTGGTCCTCGCTGGGGGCCGATTCGCTGACCGGTAAAAACGTGGCGGATAACTGGCGCGTGCGCTGGATGACCGGGTACTACTACAAGGTCATCAACGAGAATAATCGTCGCGTCACCGTCGGCCTCAACAATATGATCTGGCACTACGACAAAGATCTCAGCGGTTACACCCTCGGCCAGGGCGGCTATTACAGCCCGCAGGAGTATCTCTCATTCGCCGTGCCGGTGACCTGGCGTCAGCGTACCGAGAACTGGTCCTGGGAGCTCGGCGGGTCGGTGTCATGGTCCCATTCGCGCACCCAGACGCAAGCCCGTTATCCGCTGCTGAACCTGATCCCGTCCGACTACCGCCAGCGCGCCAGCGAGCTGACGGAGGAGGGGAGCAGCAGTCAGGGATTCGGTTACACCGCCAGAGCGCTGGTGGAGCGGCGGGTGACCAGCAACTGGTTCGTCGGCGCCGCGGTCGATATTCAGCAGGCGAAGGATTACACCCCGAGCCATGCGCTGCTTTACGTCCGCTACTCGGCGGCCGGCTGGCAGGGGGATCTGGATATGCCGCCCCAGCCGCTGGTGCCCTACGCCGACTGGTAGCAGAATAGGCTGAATTACGTCACAGAGCGCCACTCCACGACGCGCTTCGCGTATACTCGTGAGGCATTGCCCACCGTCGGCCGCCGGGGCGATTTCCCCGGCGTCTGCGCCACCGCGCGGAAATATCCCGTCACTTCATCCCTCGCGGGCGTGGGCGAAGGATTTGAGTATATAATCAGCCTGAAACGACCGGCATTGAAGGATTGATACCGGGTATGCATTCAGTATCAGTGGAGAACACCGTTGCGCGTCAGCCGTTCACTTACAATCAAACAGATGGCGATGGTCGCGAGCGTGTCCATGGCCTTTGTATTGGTTTTTTGCACTATTTTGCTGTTTCACTTTGTGCAACAGAGTCGCTTTACCACGGCCACGCAGTTAGAAAGTATCGCGCGATCCGTTCGCGAACCGCTGTCTGCGGCTATTCTGAAAGCCGATATTCCGGAAGCGGAAGCCATTTTAAGCCGTATCCAGCCTGCTGGCATCGTCAGCCGGGCGGATGTGGTGTTGCCGAACCAGTTCCAGGCGCTGCGGATGCGATTTATCCCCGAGCGGCCGGTGCCGGTGACCGTCACCCGGCTGTTTGAGCTGCCGGTGCAGATTTCGCTGCCTATTTATTCACTGGAACGGCCGGCTAACCCCCAGCCGCTGGCCTATCTCGTGCTGCAGGCGGATTCATACCGCATGTATAAATTCGTCATGAGCGCCCTTGCTACGTTAGTGACGGCTTACTTACTTTTGGTGCTGATGCTGACGGTGGCGCTTACCTGGTGCATCAACCGGCTGATGGTGCGCCCCCTGCGGCGTATCGCCCGCGAGCTGAACGATCTCTCCCAGCAGGATCGTCTCGGCCATCAGCTAACGCTCCCGCGCCTGCACCATGACGACGAGATCGGTATGCTGGTGCGCAGCTATAACCGCAACCAGCAGAGCCTGGTGCGCCAGCATGATGAACTGTCCATCCAGTCGACCCGCTTCCCGGTCTCAGAGTTGCCGAATAAAGCCTTTTTGCTGGCGATGCTGGAGCAGACGGTGGCCCGCCCCCAGAGCGCCGCGCTAATCGTCGTCGCCTGCGAAACCCTGCAGGATGCCGCCGGGGTCCTCAAGGAGAGCCAGCGCGAAATGCTGCTCCTGACGCTGGTGGAGAAGCTGCGAGCCGCCATTCCGCCGCAAATGGTGCTGGCTCAGGTGAGCGGGTATGACTTCGCGATTCTCGCCGATGGCCTTGCCGAACCGTGGCAGGCGGTGACGTTAAGTAAGCAAGTGCTCACTATTATTAATGAGCGTTTGCCGCTGCATGGGCTGCAGCTGCGCCCCTACGCCAGCGTCGGGATCGCCATGTTCCACGCCGGGCTCAGCGCCGAGCAGTTTTACCGGCGCGCGGTGTCGGCTGCCGTCACCGCACGACGTAAAGGCAAAAACCAGATTGAGTTCTTCGATCCCGAGCAGATGGAAAAGGCTCAGCGCCGTCTGATGGAAGAGCACGACATTATGACCGCCCTCGACAACCAGCAGTTCGCTATCTGGCTGCAGCCGCAGGTGGCCTGCGCCAGCGGCGAGATCTGCGGCGCCGAAGTGCTGCTGCGCCAGCGGCAGGCGGATGGCAGCTGGTCGCTACCACCGTCGCTGATTGAGCGCATTGAGTCCTGCGGGCTGATTATCCCGGTCGGCTACTGGGTGATGGAAGAGGCCTGCCGCCAGCTGGCGGCCTGGCAAAGCCAGGGGATTATGCTGCCGCTGTCGGTCAATGTTTCCCTGCTCCAGCTGCTGGAACACGACCGTGGCGAGGAGATGCTAAAGCTGATCGCCCGCTACCGTATCGCCCCTGGCACCCTCATCCTCGAGGTGACGGAGAGCTGCCGGATGGACGATCCGCAGGATGTGATGGCGCGGTTGCGACCGCTGCGCGAGGCCGGGGTACAGATTGCGCTGGATGATTTTGGCATGGGTTATGCCGGGTTGCACCAGCTGCAGCAGATGAAAGCTCTGCCGGTGGATATTCTGAAAATCGATAAAGTATTCATCGATATGCTGCCGGAGGATGTCAGCATGGTGCCGGCGATGATCCAGCTCGCGCGCGGCCTGTCGCTGCGTATCGTGGCGGAAGGGGTGGAGAACGACGCCCAGTACCGCTGGTTGCAAGCCGCGGGCGTCGAGGTGCTCCAGGGCCATCTGTTCGGTTGCGCTTTGCCGCTGGAGGCATTCAGCGCGCGCTATCTCTCCCCGGTTCGTGAGGATGAAAATTTGTAAATGTTTTGTTGACTTGTGCGAGTCAGCTCAAAGATTTTAACAATTGCGTTGCACTTTCGGCGTTAGTTATTTCTGAAATGTTTCCAGGGTGTTATTTTTAAGCCACAGACGTCAAATATCCCTTCTTGCTCTGTGGTTATTCCCAAAGGACACCCTATGAAAACCTCTATCTTTAAAAGCCTCTATGTCCAGGTTCTGACGGCCATAGCGATCGGTATTCTGCTGGGCCATTTTTACCCGGAACTGGGCGCGCAAATGAAACCCTTCGGCGACGCCTTCGTTAAGCTGATTAAAATGGTGATTGCTCCGGTTATCTTCTGTACCGTCGTGACGGGGATCGCCGGGATGGAAAGCATGAAAGCCGTCGGCCGTACCGGGGCGGTGGCGCTGCTCTATTTCGAAGTGGTCAGCACCATCGCGCTGATTATCGGTCTGATTATCGTCAACGTGGTGCAGCCTGGCGCCGGGATGAACGTCGACCCGTCAACGCTCGATGCGAAAGCGGTGGCGGTGTACGCTGAGCAGGCGAAAGACCAGGGGGTGGTGGCCTTTTTACTGGATGTGATCCCGGGCAGCGTCATTGGCGCCTTCGCCAGCGGCAACATTCTGCAGGTGCTGCTGTTCGCCGTCCTGTTTGGTTTTGCCCTGCACCGTCTGGGCAGCAAGGGCCAGCTGATTTTCAACGTCATTGAAAGCTTCTCCCAGGTTATCTTCGGCATCATCAATATGATCATGCGCCTGGCGCCGATTGGCGCCTTCGGGGCCATGGCCTTTACCATCGGTAAATATGGCGTCGGCACCCTGGTGCAGTTGGGGCAGTTGATCATCTGCTTCTACATCACCTGTATTCTGTTCGTGGTGGTGGTGCTGGGGAGTATCGCCCGGGCTACCGGCTTCAGCATCTTCAAATTTATCCGCTATATCCGTGAGGAGCTGCTGATTGTGCTGGGAACCTCCTCGTCAGAATCAGCGCTGCCGAGAATGCTCGACAAGATGGAGAAGCTGGGCTGCCGCAAATCGGTGGTGGGCCTCGTGATCCCGACCGGCTATTCGTTCAACCTCGATGGCACCTCCATCTACCTGACGATGGCCGCGGTCTTTATCGCCCAGGCGACCAACAGCCATATGGATATTTTCCATCAGATCACCCTGCTGGTGGTGCTGCTGCTCTCCTCGAAAGGGGCGGCGGGGGTGACCGGCAGCGGCTTCATCGTGCTGGCGGCGACCATCTCCGCCGTCGGGCATTTGCCGGTGGCGGGCCTGGCGCTGATCCTCGGTATCGACCGCTTTATGTCCGAAGCCCGTGCGCTGACCAACCTGGTGGGTAACGGCGTCGCTACGGTGGTGGTGGCCAAATGGGTCAAAGAACTCGATGCCAAACAGATGGATGATGTTCTGAATAACCGTGTTCCAGCGAACAAATCGCACGAATTATCCTCTTAAATCCTCCTCTTAGGCCCGTACTCCCTTGCTGGAGTACGGGCTCCTGCGCATAATTAGAGGTCATTTCCGCTTGGCGGAAATGACACGAAATGATTATTTTGCGTTGTCATGCGACATTTTCGTCTCCGTGTGGTCTAACCGACGTATTTCACTCTCACTTTTTTTCGGCAGCCCGTCAGTGGGGTGCTGTTGTAACCAGGAATGTTCATCAGGGGTTCACATGCAGGGCACAACAATTAAACTCTTAACGGGCGGTTTGCTGATGGTAGCGGCGGCCGGTTATGTGCAGGCAGAAGCGCTCCAGCCTGATCCGGCCTGGCAACAAGGGACCTTAGCGAATGGTTTGACGTGGCAGGTGCTGGCCACGCCGCAGCGTCCCAGCGACCGTATTGAAGTCCGTCTGTCCGTGAATATTGGCTCGCTGAGCGAAAGCACTCAGCAGAGTGGTTTCAGCCGCTTTGTTCCTCGCCTGGCGTTGACGCAAAGCGGCAGCCTGCCGACGATGCAGGCGCGCTCTTTATGGCAGCAGAGTATTGACCCGAAGCGTCCTCTGCCGCCGGCCATCGTCTCCTACGATTACACAATGTTTAATCTCAGTCTGCCCAATAACCGCAACGATCTGCTGAAAGAGGCGCTGAGCTGGCTGGCGGACGCCAGCGGTAAGCTGACCATTACGCCTGAATCGATCAATCATGCGCTGCAGGGCAGCGACATGGTGGCGACGTGGCCGCTGGATACCAAAGAGGGCTGGTGGCGCTACCGCCTGAAAGGGTCCACCATGCTGGGCCATGATCCTGCCGCGCCGCTGAAGCAGCCGATAGACGTGGCGCAGCTGAAAGACTTTTATCATAAATGGTACACCCCCGACGCCATGACGCTGATTGTGGTCGGTAACGTCGACAGCCGCAGCGTCGCTGAGCAAATCAGCAAAACCTTCGGCGATCTGAAGGGCAAGCGGGAAACGCCCGCGGCGGTGCCGACCTTATCGCCACTGCCTACCGTGCCGGTCAGCATCATGACCAGCGCGGTGCGTCAGGACAAACTGTCCATCATGTGGGATGCGCCCTGGCAGCCAATCCGCGACTCCGCGGCGCTGCAGCGCTACTGGCGCGACGACCTCGCCCGCGAAGCGCTGTTCTGGCACGTGCAGCAGAGCCTGAGCAAAAATAACGTGAAGGATATTGGTCTTGGCTTTGACTGCCGGGTGCTCTATCAGCGCGCGCAGTGCGCGATCAACATCGAATCGCCGGGCGAGCGTCTGAACAACAACCTGAGCGTGGTCTCGCGCGAGCTGGCGAAAGTGCGGGACAACGGCCTGCCGCAGGAGGAGTTTGACGCGCTTATCGCCCAGAAAAGCCTCGAGCTGCAGAGGCTGTTTGCCACCTATGCGCGCACTGACACCGATATTCTGATGAGCCAGCGCATGCGCTCCCTGCAGAATCAGGTGGTGGATATCGCGCCGGAGCAGTATCAGAAGCTGCGCCAGGAGTTCCTCAACTCCCTGACGGTAGACATGCTGAATCAGTACCTGCGTCAGCAGCTGTCCCAGGATATGGCGCTGGTGCTACAGCAGCCGAAAGGCGAACCGGAATACAACATGAAGGAGCTGCAGGCCACGTGGGAAAAACTGATGGCGCCGAATCCGGCGGCCGCGGCGGTCAGCGGCAGCGCTGATACAGTTGACGCCCACAGCGAGGCCAGCGACATCCCGCCAGGGCAGTAACTAACGCCTCTCCGGCGCGCCAGCGGCGGCCGGAGAGCGCTTCCTGCGGAGAATTACTGCGGCATCGCTTCCCGCGGGATGATCGCCCCGCGATACTGGATCACCGTGCTGGCGGTCAGGTGTCCGCGTTTGGCGGCGGATTCAGCATCGCCGCCGGTCAGGCGAACGGCCAGGTAGCCGGCGCTGAAGGAGTCTCCGGCGGCGGTGGTATCCACCACCTTCTCTTTGGCCAGCCTGACAGCCGGCACTTCCTGTAGCGGTTGCCCGCTAACCGAGACCAGGCAGGCATCCGCCCCGCGCTTCACCACCACCTCTTCCACGCCGGCGGCATGCGTGCGGGCGATCACCTCAGCAACCGGTTTTTCCCCCCACAGCGCGTCTTCATCATCGAGCGTCAGAAACGCGATATCGGTGCAGGCAAGCATCTCCTGATAGACCTGCTGCGTCTCCGCCTGGCTGGCCCACAGGCGTGGACGATAGTTGTTGTCGAAGATCACCTTGCCGCCGTTGGCGCGGCACTCACGCAGCAGCGTGAACAGCTTGTCGCGGCTGGCCGGGCTGAGAATGGCGAGACTGATGCCGCTCAGATAGAGATAGTCGAAAGTGGCCAGCTCTTCGCAAATCGCCGCCGCGCGATCGCTCTCCAGCCAGAACTTTGCCGCCGCCTCGTTGCGCCAGTAGTAGAAGGTGCGCTCGCCGGTGTCATCGGTTTCAATGTAATACAGCCCCGGCAGGCGGTCGGCCATCCGCTGGATAAGATCGGTGTTGACGTTTTCCTGCTGCCAGCTGTCGAGCATCTGCTGGCTGAACGCATCGGTTCCCAGCGCGGTGACATAGTGGACGCTCAGTGCGCTGGCATCGGTCTGCCGCGCGATATAGACCGAGGTGTTTAAGGTATCGCCGCCAAAGCCGCGGTTAACGGCCCCGTTCTTCTCTGACAGCTCAATCATGCATTCGCCAATAACGGCAATTTTTTTAGACATAGCCAGAACCTGCAATGGAATCGATATAAGCGCTAGTGTGCGCTGCGCTGTTTTGCTGGTCAATCATATTAAAACATCGTTCCATTATTTTTTTGACCTGACGCGCGTAATGTGACGAAAAGCGCATTTCCAGGATAAACGCCGCGTTTTGACTATATTCAGGACTGACGTGATGCAAAAGGAGCGGAGTAGGGATGAGCAGAACCCGTAAAACGTTGGTTATCATCACAGGAACGATACTGTTGCTGATCGTTCTCTTCTTTATCGTGCTGGCCACCTTTGACTGGAACCGGCTGAAGCCGACGATCAATCAGAAAGTGTCCGCCGAACTTAACCGACCGTTCGCCATCCGCGGCGATCTCGGCGTGGTCTGGGAGCGGCAGCCGGACGAGCGCGGCTGGCGCAGCTGGATCCCGTGGCCCCATGTGCACGCGGAAGATATCGTGCTGGGCAACCCGCCGGCCATCCCCCAGGTGACTATGATCCACCTGCCGCGGGTGGAGGCGACCCTCGCCCCGCTGGCGCTGCTGAGCAAAACGGTGTACCTGCCGTGGATCAAGCTGGAACAGCCCGACGTGCGGCTGATCCGCCTGGCGGAAGACAATAATAACTGGACCTTTCAGCTGGCTGGCGATCAGCGTACGTCGGGCGACAGCGCGCCCTCCAGCTGGTCCTTTCGCCTCGATAATATTCTCTTTGACCGCGGGACTATCGCCATCGATGACAAGATCACCCGCAGCGATATCACCATCCTTGTCGATCCCCTCGGCAAACCGCTGCCGTTCAGCGAAGTGACCGGCACGAAGGATCAGCATAGCGCGGCGAAAGTGGGTGACTATGTCTTTGGCCTGTCGCTGAAGGGCCGCTACAAGGACCAGCCGGTCACCGGCAACGGTAAAATCGGCGGCATGCTGGCCCTGCGCAGCGCAAGCACCCCTTTCCCGCTGCAGGGCGACTTCCACTCCGGCAACACCCGGGTGGCATTCAGCGGCACGGTCAGCGACCCGCTCAACGTCGGCGGTATTGACCTGCGGCTGAAATTCGCCGGCGACTCGCTGCGCGATCTCTACGACCTGACCGGTGTGCTGCTGCCGGAGACGCCATCGTTCTCTACCGATGGCCGCCTGCGCGCCGACTTTAAGCAGAAAAACCGCATGCGTTTTGACTACCAGGATTTTAATGGTCGGATCGGCGATAGCGACATTCATGGCTCCCTCACCTATACCACCGGCAAACCGCGGCCGAAACTCAGCGGCGATATGGAGTCGAAGCAGCTGCGGCTGGCGGATCTCGGGCCGTTAATCGGCGTCGATTCCGGCAAAGGGACGAAGAAAGGCGCTGCGCGCCAGGCGGGCGACCGACCGCAGCCGGCGGGTAAAGTGCTGCCGGCAGACCGTTTTGAAACCGATAAATGGCAGGTGATGGATGCCGATGTACGCTTTAAGGGCCGGAGAATTGAGCACGGCGGCACCCTGCCGATCAGCGATCTGTCGACCCATGTGATCCTGGAAGATGGCGACCTGCGCCTGCAGCCGGTGCGCTTTGGCCTGGCCAACGGGTCGATTGCCGGCAGCGTACACTTGCAGGGCGATAAAAAGCCGCTGCAGGGTGAGGCCAATCTGCAGGCGCGACGCCTGAAGCTGAAGGCGCTGATGCCGAACGTCGAGATGATGCAGAAAACCCTTGGCGAGATGAATGGCGATGTTCAGCTGCGCGGCAGCGGCAACTCGGTGGCGGCCCTGCTCGGCAACAGTAATGGCAACCTGAAACTGCTGATGAACGACGGCCTGATCAGTCGTAACCTGATGGAAATTCTCGGTCTTAACGTCGGCAACTACCTGATCGGCCAGATTTTTGGTGATGAGGAAGTTCGGGTGAACTGTGCGGCGGCCAATATCGACGTGACCAACGGCGTCGCCCGGCCGCAGATTTTTGCCTTCGATACGGAAAACGCGCTGATCAATGTGACCGGAACCGCCAGCTTCGCCTCCGAGCAGCTGGACCTGACCATCGATCCGGAAAGCAAAGGCTTCCGGGTGATCACCCTGCGTTCACCGCTGTATGTTCGGGGCACCTTTAAATCGCCGCAGGCGGGGGTGAAGGCCGGGCCGCTGATTGTCCGCGGTGCGGTAGCGGCGGCGCTGGCGACCCTGGTGACGCCGGCTGCCGCGCTGCTGGCGCTGGTCTCCCCGGCGGAGGGCGATAGCAACCAGTGTCGGACCATTTTGTCACAGATGAAAAAGTAGGGGAGAGCCCTGACGCCAGCGGCGTCAGGACGAAGGATCACAACGACTGGTGGCGGGTCTCGTGGGTCAGCAGCAGGGCGATCAGCGTCAGCGCCGCCATCGCCGCCAGATAGGTGCCGACCGCCGCCAGGCCATAGTTGCCCTGCAGCCAGGCGGCAATATACGGCGCGACCGAGGCGCCGAGGATCGACGACACGTTATAGGAGAACGACGCGCCGGTGTAGCGCACCTCCGTCGGGAACAGCTCCGGGAGCAGCGCGCCCATCGGGCCAAAAGTCAGTCCCATCAGGCTTAAACCCAGCAGCAGGAAGGCGAAGACCAGCAGCGGGTTACCGGAGCCCAGCAGCGGTTTAAAAGCGAACAGGGCGAACAAAATAATCATCGTGGTGATGACAATCATGCTCTTGCGACGGCCAAAGGCGTCCGCCAGCAGGCCGGCGACAGGCACCATCACGCCGAAGCCAATCACCGCCATCATCAGCATCCACAGCACTTCGTTACGCGGCAGGCCCAGGCCATTCGGCGCGGCGCCGGTGCTGAAGGTCATCGAGTAGACGGTCATGATGTAGAACAGGGTATAGGTTGCCAGCATGATGAAGGTGCCCAGCACCGTCACGCGGACGTGTTTGGTCAACAGGGTACCCAGCGGGATTTTGACCTGTTTTTTCGCCGCTGCCACTTTGGCGAAGACCGGCGTTTCGTGCAGCGAGACGCGCACGTACAGACCGATGATCACCAGCACCGCGGAGAAGATAAACGGCACGCGCCAGCCCCACTCCATAAACTGCTGATCGGTTAACAGCCAGGAGAGCAGCAGGAAGGTGCCGTTGGCGAAGAAGAAGCCGATCGGCGCGCCCAGCTGCGGGAAGGAGCCGTACAGGGCGCGCTTGCGCGCCGGGGCGTTTTCCGTTGCCAGCAGCGCTGCGCCGCCCCATTCCCCTCCGAGGCCAAGCCCCTGACCGAAGCGCGCCAGCGCCAGCAGCATCGGCGCGACAATGCCAATGCTTTCATAGCCGGGCAGCAGGCCGATCACCACGGTGGAGATCCCCATGGTTAACAGCGAGGCCACGAGAGTGACCTTGCGGCCGACGCGATCGCCAAAGTGACCAAACAGCGCGGAGCCGATCGGCCGGGCGACGAAGGCGATGGCGAAGGTGGCCAGCGACTGCAGGGTGGCCGCGGCGGCATCGCCCTGCGGGAAAAAGATATGCGGGAAGACGATGACCGCGGCAGTGGCATAGATGTAGAAGTCGAAAAACTCAATGGCGGTGCCAATGAGCGAGGCGACAACGACTTTGTTGCGTGAATTGACCGGGGCGGTTTCCTGCGAGTTTTCGAGTGTGGTGGCTGTGGCTTGCATAGATCTTTCTTATTTTTGCGCGAACGAAAAGCCATATAGCCACAGCCACAGGGACATTTCAATCTGTAACAAACGTGGAAAGTGGGCAAAAAACAGGCAAAAAGCGGATAATTTTTACACCAGTAAAAATGGTTCTATGAAATGCTTCACACAATTAAAAAGATAGAGGATAAAACCAGTTTTTGGTTAAATAAAAGTTAATGGGTGGATTTATCTACTGAAATAAAGCGCGAGGATGAATTTTGCCTCTTCAATTCATCCTCGCAATGCGTTAACGGTGGGTTTTGCCAGGCATCCGCCGGTCGTCTTTATACTCCGCGGTGGCGATCCATGCGGCGCAGAATAGCGTCAGGCGGGCAAAGAAATAGAAAAAGGCCATCAGCCCCAGCACCGATCCGAACGCCGCCCCGGAGGGGGATTTCACCAGCGCCGGCAGCGTCCAGGTCATGACGATTTTGATGATTTCAAAGCCAATCGCCGCGATAAGCGTGCCGCGAAACAGGGCTTTGCGCCGCGGACGATGGCGCGGCAGCCGCCAGAAGATCCAGAAAAAGAGCAGATAGTTGGCAAAAATCGAGATGGCGAGGCCGATCAGCCGCCAGGCGGGCTTCAGCCATTCAATGTTGTCGAGATACAGCGCGGAGATAATCAACTGCTGGGCGGAACCCGCGACAGAAGTGATGGACAGCGTAATAATCAGCGCCACCAGCAGACCGATCAGCGAGATAAGATCGCGGAAGTATTTTATCCAGATTTTCTCTTCGTCCTGCGGCCGGCGCTCCCAGACGTCGCGCGACTGGGCGCGGATCGCTTCACGCAGATTGCCCATCCAGTTAATACCGGAATAGAGGGCGACCAGCAGGCCGACCAGACCGACGGCGGTACGCTGCTGCACCGCGGTGTTGATGGTGTTTTTCAAGGTCGCCGCCAGCGTTGGGTCGCTGACGTTTTGCAGAATTTTGTCGAAAATGTCCTGCAGCAGGGTCGGGTGCCAGGCCAGCACGAAGCCGGCGGCGGCAAAGGAGACCATCAGGATCGGGATCATCGACAGGAACGAGAAGTAGGTGATGGCCGCGCCGAACTGATTGCCCAGTCGGTCATTGAAACGTTCTGCGGCGCGTATCAGATGGGCGATCACCGGGTTGCGCTGCACTTTGGCCGCCGTTCCGGTGACGGTCTTCAGCGCCTGGCTGGCTTTTTGCCCGACGGCCGTGTCATTGAGAGCGTCGAGGGGGCTTTTGTTTTTCTCCGGCTGCGTGTCCGGTTCCTGTGGTGGGCGTCGATCGTCGTTTTCCGGCGTCATACGTGATTTCTTCCTTTTTTACCGCGAGATTCAGCAAAAAGTATACCTTAAATGGCGTATCCTGCAGGAACGCCTCTGCCTGCCCCCCGTTCTCCACTCGTGTGGATCAATCGACATACGCTTTCATCAGCCCGCCCAGCCATTCCATAAACAGATGTACGCGACGGGAGAGATTGCGCCGATGGGGGTAGATAAGCGAGACCGGCAGCGGCTCGGCGCGGTACTGGGGCAGGATCTCCGTCAGGTCGCCGGCGCGTAACGCCTCGCGCACGCCGGTGCGTGGCACCTGAATGATCCCCAGCCCGGCGATACAGGCTGCCTGATAGGTTTCCGTGCTGTTGACTGTCAATATGCCGCCGGTTTTTATCCAGCGCACCGCGCCATCGATCACCACCTCAAAGCCGGGGGGACGGACCCCGAGGGTGCTGGCGTAGTGGATCAGGGCATGATCCGCCAGATCCTCAAGGGATTGCGGATAGCCAAATCGCGCAAGGTAGTCCGGGCTGGCGCAGTTAATTTGCGTCAGCTTGCCCAGTGGGCGGGCGATAAGCCCTGAGTCTTTGAGCGCGCCGACGCGTACCACGCAGTCAAACCCCTCGCGGATCACGTCCACCAGCCGATCGCTGCTGCTCAGCTCCAGTTCGATGCCCGGATACTGCTGTAAAAAAGTCGGCAGATGAGGGATCACCAGTTTTTTAGCAAAACCGACCGGCATATCCACCCGCAGCCGGCCGCTGATGCTCGCCGGATCGTGCTGGAACATGCCGTCCAGTTCATCGAGGTTGCTCAGCAGATCCTTTGCCCGTTCATAGTAGACCATCCCATCCTGGGTGAGCTGAACCCGGCGGGTAGTGCGGTGCAGGAGCCGCACGCCAAGATGGCTTTCCAGGGCCTGAATCTGCCGCGAGACGCTGCCTTTCGGCAGCGCCAGGGTCTCGGCGGCGCGGGAAAAACTCTCCAGATCCGCTACGCGAATGAATAACTGCATTGCATGAATTTTATCCATGCCGATCGCCTATTGTTGTTATGAATGAAACAGTAAAACGTAATGTAGCGTATTTATTGTTTCACTGGCAGTTAATAAGCTAGAACACAATCACAACGCAACCTGAAAGGGGTCTTCTGATGACACAACGTATCGCTTTAGTGACCGGCGGCAGCCGCGGTCTGGGTAAAAACGCCGCGTTGAAGCTGGCGGCGAAGGGAACCGATATTCTTCTGACTTACCACAGCAACCGCCAGGCGGCCCTCGACGTGGTAGCAGAAATCGAGCAAAAAGGGGTCAAAGCGGCAGCATTAGCGCTGAACGTCGGGGATATCTCAAGTTTTGACGCTTTCGCCAGCGAGGTGGCACAGGTGCTGGCGCAGAAGTGGGGGCGAACCACCTTTGATTATTTACTGAACAACGCCGGGATCGGCCTTAACGTCCCCTTCGCCGAGACCAGCGAAGCGCAGTTTGACGAGCTGATGAACATCCAGTTCAAAGGGCCATTTTTCCTGACCCAGCGGCTGCTGCCCCTCCTGCAGGACGGGGGACGGATCCTCAACGTTTCCAGCGGCCTGGCGCGCTTTGCCCTGCCGGGCTATGCGGCCTACGCCGCGATGAAGGGGGCGATGGAGGTCCTGACCCGCTATCAGGCGAAAGAGCTGGGCGGGCGCGGTATTTCGGTGAATATCATTGCGCCGGGAGCCATCGAGACCGACTTTGGCGGCGGCGTGGTGCGCGATAACGCCGAGGTGAATCGGCATATCGCCGCCCAGACCGCGCTGGGGCGCGTCGGGCTGCCGGATGATATCGGCGACGCCATCGCCGCCCTGCTCAGCGATGAGCTGGCGTGGATGAACGCGCAGCGCGTGGAAGTCTCGGGCGGGATGTTCCTCTGAGCCAGACTGACGCCGGGCGGTGCGCTACGGCGCATCGCCCTCCCCACGCAGCCGACCGAACAGCCAGTCATTGTGCCAGCGGCCGTTCAGCCAGTAGTTCTCCCGCAACTCCCCCTCCAGCCGGAAGCCGGCTTTGAGCAACAACTGCTTAGACGCCTCGTTGCCGGCGGTGACGCTGGCGGTCAGGCGGCGGACGCCGCCGGTGGTAAAGGCGTAGTCGCACAGCGCGCGCAGCGATTCGTAGCCGTAGCCCCGGCCCTGCGCCGCCGGAGCGAAGAGAAAGCCGACCTCGGCAATGTCGCGCTGATGATGCTGGTAACCGGTCAGGCCGAGCGGGGTATGGGTGAGCCTGTCGCGCACCACCAGGCACAGCCAGTGTTCATCCCCCGGCGCCCACGGCGGCAGCCGCGAATCGAACGCCTCGCGGATGGCCGCCTGCGGCCGGGGGTCGGCGACGTAGAGCATGACCTGCGGATCCTGCTGCAGGGAAAGAAAAAACGACCAGTCGTCCAGCTGCAGCGGTGAGCAGCGCAGGCGCGGCGTCAGGAGTTCAGGCATAAGCGTCATTCCAGGCAGGGCGAATCCTCTGAACATAGCAGGAGAAAGCCGCCGGGAACAGCCCGACTAGGTTGGCTCACCGTACAGGCCAATCAGTCGGCGCACCACGCCGTTGGTCCAGCCAAAGCCATCCTGCAGGGGATACTCCCCGCCGCCACCCTCATGCGGGACGCCGGTGGCAATATGGTATTTCTCAATCAGCTTGTGATGCTGCTTGTAAAAGTGATTGACCGTCTGCAGCCAGCTCCAGGCAATCTCATCCCCCAGCGGATCCTGGCCGTAACGTTTAAATCCCTGGATCGCCATCCACTGCAGCGGCGCCCAGCCGTTAGGTTTATCCCACTGCTCACCGCTTTCATATTCGGTGGCCATGATCCCCCCGGGGGTGAGCAGGCGGGCCCGCACCGCATCGGCAAGGCGTTCTGCCTGCTCGTGAGTCGCCAGGCCGACGTAAAGGGTGACGATGCTGGCCGCGGAAAACAGCGCCAGCTGTTCACGGCGCCAGTCATAATCGCGGAAACAGCCGTTCTCATCATCCCACAGATAGCGGTTGACCGCCGCCCGCCGATCCTGAGCCTTCTGGCGGAAGGCCGCCTCTGTCTCGCGATCGCCCTTCAGGCCGGAGAGATTGGCGATGGTCGTCTCCAGCTTGAACAGGAAGGCGTTCAGGTCGATAGGGATAAACTGCGTCGTGCGGATGCTGGCCAGCCGCGTGATATCCCGCAGCCAGCGGCTGGAGTAGTCCCAGCCGGACGCGGCGCCCGCCCGCAGGTCGCGGTACACTTCATTGGCGGGCCGCCCGGAGTGTCGGGCGGTCTCCACGTCCTCGCGCCAGGACTCATCCCGCGGCGTGTCCCGGTCGTCCCAGTAGCGATTGAGCAGGGAGCCATCCGGCATACGCACCACGTGGCGATACGCCTGGTGCGGGATCAACGACTCGGCGCCGTCCATCCAGAAGGCGTGCTCCATCTTCAGATGGTCCAGATAGCGCTTCGCGCCGCGCACGCCATCCTCTTCAAAGAGTTCGACCATCAGGGCAAACACCGGCGGCTGCGATCGGCTGAGGTAGTAGGTGCGGTTGCCGTTCGGAATGTGACCGTAGGTTTCAATCAGCCAGGCAAAGTTATCGGCCATGCATTTCAGCAGATCTTCCCGGCCGCTCTCCGCCAGCCCCAGCATGGTGAAATAAGAGTCCCAGTAATAGGTTTCGCTAAAGCGACCGCCAGGCACAATATAGGCCTGCGGCAGCGCCAGTAGCGACGACCAGGGGATATGATCCTGAGGCTCGCGGGTCAGCACCGGCCACAGCTTATCGATGTGCTCTTTCAGCGTCAGGCTGGGGTCCGAGGTGTAGACGTCGGTCTGGTTCTCCGGCAGCCAGAAGTTGTCTTCAACGAACTGTCGCAGGTCGAAGTCGGGCTGACGTTTGACCTTGCGGTAGTTGCGCAGGATGTCCAGCGGATCGTGTTTCGGCGCGCAGTCGGGGAAGGTTTTGCTGTCGGCAAAGATGCGTGATTTCTGCACGTTGGTAAACAGCTCAAGATAGCGATCCGCCGGGGTAAGGGCATCGGACGCCGGAAGCCCCTCGATCACCTCAGGCTCCGGTTCAGCGTCTATCATCTCATCCAGCTTTAATTCGTACGGATCGGCTTCGTAGCAGGGAT
The DNA here is from genome assembly GCF_000828055.2 of Klebsiella variicola. NCBI lineage: Bacteria > Pseudomonadati > Pseudomonadota > Gammaproteobacteria > Enterobacterales > Enterobacteriaceae > Klebsiella > Klebsiella variicola. The sequence goes on from NZ_CP010523.2 coordinate 271,090, forward strand.
CGATGTCGATCCTTAACTCGTCGTCTTCAACGTGGCGTAATTTCTGGCTGAACATAGCGATACGGACCTCCGGATAGCGTGAGTTCGGGGCCGGGCATACCCGGCCTTGTCTATTAAGCGTAGACAGTCGCTTCGGTGAGTGTGAAGCAAACTGTGCGTGAGATCACGCTTTTCCGCCGAGAAGAAAAGCTGTCATTTTAAAGTATACTGTTGATAAGTAATTAAAAATTGTACATCCTGGCACAGATGAAATTCGGAGCATTCATTATGCAACAAAATTTTATCCCGGCGCGCTCACTCCCACGCCGCCTCCAGCATCTCCAGCAGCTGTTCGCCGCTCAGGCTGACCGGATTGGCCTTCATTGATGAGGAGGTGCTGGCGGCCAGCGCCGCCGGTTCCAGCGCATCGCGCGCTACGCCGAGGTCGCGCAGGGTGCCAAGGCCAGCGCGATGGCTCCATTCCCGCAGACTGTCCCAGACCCGATCCACAGGGACGTCCAGCCCGTCGGCCAGCCAGCGGCGAACGTCGTTGAAGCGCTGGCGCAGGGCAGGGTCGCTTATCTGCGACTCATTGAGCGCCAGGCCAAACGGCAGCAGGCTGCCGCATAAAGCACCGTGCGAGGCGCGGCTCAGGCCGCCCAGCGGGCCGGCGAGGCCGTGGATCACTCCCAGCCCGGCGTTCGCCAGCGCCAGTCCGCCGCACAGGCTGACCCAGGCCATCTCGTCGCGGCTGGCCGGACACTCTTTTTCCATCAGGATCTTTAGCGCGCGGATGCCCCGCGAGATCGCCTGCTGGCAGAGGGCATCGGTGAAAGGAGTGGCCCGGCTGCAGAGCCAGGGCTCGATCACCTGGGTCAGGGCATCGAGGCCGGAGCTCAGGGTGATGCTCCGCGGCGCGTTGTCGGTCAGCGCCGGGTCGACAATCGCCAGGTCAGGCAGCATTCGGTCGTCGCGCAGGCTCACTTTCCGCTGTTGTTCCGGGACGTTGATCACCGCATTTTTGGTGACTTCCGCGCCCGTCCCGGCGGTGGTCGGGATCGCCACGAACGGCAGCGGACTGGCTTCCAACTGACGACCCGTTCCCACCACCTCCAGATAGTCGACCAGCGGGCCGGCGGCGGGGACCAGCGCCGCAATCGCCTTACCAGCGTCAATCACCGCGCCGCCGCCGAGGCTGACCACTGCCCGGACGCCTTTCTCGCGCGCCAGCTGGACGCCCTGCTCGATGTCGCTGAGCCAGGGTTCGCGGCTTATCGCCAGCGTCGTGACCTCCAGCTGCAGCGCCTCCAGCTGATGGCGCAGAAACGCCGCCCGCTGCGGGCTGGCGCCATGCACCAGCAGAATGGGGCCGCCCTGCTGCGCCAGCCAGGGGGCAGCGCTCAGGGCCTGACCACGGCCAAAACGAATATTTGCGGGCATCAAAACGGTAAAAGGGGTCAACATGTCGGGTTCCTTTTCGGCAAACAGGCTGGAATCAACTATACACATTATCCACTACTCTGCCTTGTTGCTGGCTGGCAAGGCTGACAATAGAGTAGAGTGAAAGATCTCTCTTTTATGGCTGAGGAATCGCTGACAATGCTAACAATTCTGGGCAAACGCTCTTCAATCAATGTACGGAAAGTGTTGTGGACCTGCGAGGAAGCCGGGCTGGCGTACCAGCAGGAGGATTACGGCAGCGGATTTAAGCCTCTGGATACGCCTGAGTTTCAGCGCCTGAATCCTAACAGCCTGGTGCCGGTGCTGCTGGACGGTGACTTCGTGCTCTGGGAGTCGAACAGTATCTGCCGCTATCTGGCGCGGAAAGCGGAGCGCTGGGATCTGCTGCCCGCCGAGCCACAGCCCGCCGCCGAGGTGGAGCACTGGATGGACTGGCAGGCGACCGAGTTTAACACTGCCTGGCGCCATGCCTTTATGGGGCTGGTGCGTAAAGATCCGCGCTTTCAGGATCCGGCGGCGATTAAAGAGAGTATTGCCACCTGGACCCACTGCGTGCGCATTGTCGAAGCGCAACTGCAGCGAACCGGGGCGTGGATAGCCGGCGAGCGCTTCACCCTCGCCGATATCGTGCTGGGGCTGTCGGTGCATCGCTGGAAGATGACCCCTTTTGCCCATCCGGAGATGCCGGCCGTGGAACGCTGGTATATGGCGCTCAACCAGCGCCCGGCGTTTATGCGCCACGGCAATAACGGCGTGGCCTGAACATAAAAAAAGAAGCCCCTGGGGGCTTCTTTTTATCATCCGGCGATCGCGTCTTAGCGCATGGTGACGAACTCTTCTGCCGCCGTCGGGTGAATGGCAACCGTGTTGTCGAAGTCTTTTTTGGTGGCGCCCATCTTCAGCGCCACCGCAAAGCCCTGCAGCATCTCATCCATCCCAAAGCCGATGCCGTGGATCCCGACAATCTTCTCTTCCGGGCCGACGCACACCAGCTTCATGCGGCACGGCTGGCGGTGCGAGGTGACGGCGGTGTACATCGCGGTGAAAGAGGATTTGTAGACCTTCACGGCGTCGTCGCCGTACTGCTCGCGCGCCTGCGGCTCGGTTAAGCCGACGGTACCGATAGGCGGGTGGCTGAAGACCACGGTCGGGATGTTGCTGTAGTCCAGATGCTCTTCCGGCTTGTTGTTAAACAGGCGTTCGGAGAGGCGACGGCCTGCGGCCACGGCCACCGGGGTCAGCTCGACGGCGCCAGTGTTATCGCCCACCGCGTAGATGCCCGGCACGTTGGTGTTCTGGAACTTATCAACGACGATGTAGCCTTTTTCGTTGGTTTTGACGCCAGTAGCCGCCAGGTTGAAGTTATCGGTCGCCGGTTCGCGGCCAATCGCCCAAATCAGGCAATCTACGGTCTGGCTGCGGCCATCTTCCAGCTCCAGCGTCAGGCTGCCGTCGGCATTCTTGACTACCGCTTTCGGGATCGCGTTGGTGTGGAGCTGCGGGCCTTCGGCGTTCATCACTTCCACCAGGGTCTCCACGATCAGCGGATCGAAGCTGCGCAGCGGCGCGTGTTTACGCACGAACAGGTGCGTTTCGGCGCCGAGGCCGTTAATCACCCCCGCCAGCTCAACGGCGATATAGCCCGCGCCGACCACCGCCACGCGCTTCGGCAGCGCCGGCAGTTCAAAGAAACCGTCGGAATCAATACCGTATTCCACACCCGGAATATTCGGGTGGCTCGGCCGGCCGCCGGTGGCGATCAGGATATGGTCAGCGGTGATCGTCTCGCCGTTCACTTCCACGGTATGGGCATCGACAAAGCGCGCGAAGCCTTTGATCACGTCGACGTTGTTCTTACCCAGTACGTTGTCGTAGGAGGTATGGATGCGGTCGATGTAGGCGCTACGGCTGGCGACCAGCTTCTCCCAGTCGAAATGGTTGATGGTGGTATCGAAACCGTAGTCCGGGCCGTAAAGATGAATCGCTTCGCGGATCTGCGCCGCATGCCACATTACTTTTTTCGGCACGCAGCCGACGTTGACGCAGGTGCCGCCCAGTTCTTTGGCTTCAATCAGCGCGCACTTCTGGCCGTACATGGCCGCGCGGTTAATCGAGGCGATACCGCCGCTACCGCCGCCGATGGCGAGGTAATCATAATGTTTGCTCATGCCCATATGTCCTTAATCGTTGATTGCCGCGATTGTAGCGCGAGGCTTAAAAGGTTCCACCGATGGTTGCGATTACTCCGGTACGATCCAACTGACGGTGGCGTGGCCGGTGCCGGCCGGAACCAGCTTGCTGTGCAGCCACGGCAGCACATTGTTCATCTGCTGCTCCAGCTTCCACGGCGGGTTGATGACGATCATCCCGGAGGCGGTCATGCCGCGCTGGTCGCTGTCCGGACGCACCGCCAGCTCGATTTGCAGAATTTTGCGAATGCCGGTGGCTTCTAACTCTTTGATCATGCGTTTGATCTGTGCGCGCAGCACGACCGGATACCACAGGGCGTAGGTGCCGGTGGCGAAGCGTTTGTAGCCTTCGTGGATCCCGGTTACCACCGCCTGATAGTCGGTTTTGATTTCATACGGCGGGTCGATCAGAATCAGACCACGGCGTGATACCGGCGGCAGTTTGGCTTTCAGCTGCTGGTAGCCATCGGCTTTATCGACGCGCGCGCGGCTGTCTTTCTGGAACTCGGCGCGCAGCAGCGGGAAGTCGCTCGGGTGCAGCTCGGTCATCTGCAGGCTGTCCTGCTCGCGCAGCAGCTGGCGGGCGATCAGCGGAGAGCCCGGGTAGTAGCGCAGCTGGCCATTACGGTTGAAGTGTTCGACCACGGAAATATACGGCTCCAGCTCTGCCGGCAGGTCGTCCTGCTGCCAGATGCGGGCGATGCCTTCGAGATACTCGCCGGTACGCTCGGCGTGCTCGCCGCTCAGCTGATAGCGGCCCGCGCCAGCGTGGGTGTCCAGGTAGAGAAACGGTTTTTCTTTCTCTTTCAGCGCTTCGATGATCAGGCTCTGAACGGTGTGTTTGAGGACGTCGGCGTGGTTGCCTGCGTGAAAGCTGTGGCGATAACTGAGCATGGATACAGAGATTCCGGGAAGTAAACAAGTTAACCGATAGTTTACCGCAGATCGGCCGAGATTACCGCTGCGCCGCCGCGCTGTTTCATTTCTGCCAAAAGCGTTGCAAAACATAACGCTGTCATAAAAACGTCAAACGGCCGCGCTAGCGTCGGGTGCAGGCAAGGTAATTATCTGAATAAAAGGAAAAATAATGAAAAGGCAACTCTCACTGCTGGCCGTCGCGCTGCTGCTGGCGCAACCGGTTCTGGCCAAAGACATCCCGCTGGACAGGGCGGCGGCCCTCGCCAATAGCGTGACGCCGGCTGCCTCCAGCCAGGCGTATGACGATCTTGAGCAACAGGGGCTGACGCAGCTACGTCACGCTCTGCAGGGGGATGCCGCCACGCTGACCCGCGATCGGCTGGCGCACACGAAACAAAACAAAACTCAGGCCGATACCGCCTGGCTGAAGGCCAGCGGCTATGACTTCCAGACCCGGGCCAACCAGCAGGCGGGTATTGCGCTGTTGTCGGCGTTCAGCACCCTGCCGGAGACCGTCGTGAAGCAGAATCTGGCGACGGTGACTAGCATCAATCGCGATGCCGTGCAGACGACACGCCGTCAGGCGCTGGCCGATGCGGAAGGGATTAGCTACCTCTACTTCCTCAGCGATGCGCTGGGGCCGCGGCTGGGCAAAGCGTTTCTGACCGCCTATGACCAGGGCGCGCTGGGGAAAGCGGCAGCATTGATCAAAGCCTCGGAAGTCAGCACCGGCGAGGCGAAAAAGCACTTCAACAATCCGCGGCCGTTTCTGGTTCAGGGCAACACCATTCACCTGGTGCCGGACGACGTGGTGGTGAAGGATAACCAGCCCTATACCGCCGACGGCGGCTCGTTCCCCAGCGGCCACACCAACACCGGCTATACTGATGCGCTGCTGCTGGCGGCGATGATCCCGGAGCGCTACGACGCGCTGGTAACCCGCGGCGCCCGCTATGGCTACTCGCGCATCGTGCTGGGCGTCCACTATCCGCTGGACGTGATCGGCTCGCGGATGGTGGCCGAGCGCAACGTGGCCCACTATCTTAACGATCCGCACTACCGGGTATTATTTAACGAAGCCCGCGATCAGCTGCGCGCCGCGCTGGCGAAAGCCTGCGGCACATCGCTTGCTGAGTGCGCGAAGAGCAGCGTGAAAGACGATCCCTGGCGCGATCCGGCGATGCGTGATTTCTCTCGTTTCACCATGACCTACGACCTGCCGCAGCAGAAGGGGCCGCAGCCGCGTCTGCAGGTGCCTGAGGGGGCGGAAGTGCTGCTGGAGGCTGCCCTGCCGCAACTGTCAGCGGCCCAGCGTCGGGCGTTGATGGTCAACACCGCGCTGCCGGCGGGTTACCCCCTTTCCGGCACCACCCCCGAACAACAGTTCTGGCAGCGGTTGAATCTGTCGGCGGCCTGGGAGATGGCGCAAAAAAGGCATTAATGCGGTTTCCGGCACGCTGCACCGCGTGTTGGCCTTTTCCCGCAACGGGCGGACTTATCGCAGCAATACCCAGGATGACGCACCGCCCGTCATTGAAATTCCCCCAACTATCCCCCATTCTAGATCTCATGCATAAGCGCCGGACGCGCGCTTCATTCACCCTTTTCAACAGGACAGCGCATATGACCAATCCATTACTGACGCCTTTTTCCCTGCCGCCTTTTTCTGCGATCAAACCGGAACACGTGGTCCCTGCGGTCACCAAAGCGCTGGATGATTGCCGGGCCGCGGTGGAAAGCGCGGTGGCGCACGGCGCGCCGTATAGCTGGGAAAATCTTTGCCAGCCGCTGGCGGAAGTGGACGATGTGCTGGGACGCATCTTCTCGCCAGTCAGCCATCTGAATTCGGTAAAAAACAGCCCGGAACTGCGCGAAGCTTACGAACAGACCCTGCCGCTGCTCTCCGAGTACAGCACCTGGGTCGGCCAGCATGAAGGCCTGTATAAAGCCTACCGTGACCTGCGCGATGGCGATAACTACGCCACGCTGAATACCGCGCAGAAAAAAGCGGTCGACAACGCGCTGCGCGATTTTGAATTATCCGGTATTGGCCTGCCGCCGGAGGCGCAGAAACGCTACGGTGAAATCGCCGCGCGCCTCTCTGAGCTGGGTAACCAGTACAGCAACAACGTCCTCGACGCCACCATGGGCTGGAACAAGCTGGTGACCGACGTCGCCGATCTGGCCGGTATGCCGGAAAGCGCGCTGGCCGCCGCTCAGGCTCAGGCCCAGGCGAAAGAGCAGGAAGGGTATCTGCTGACCCTGGATATCCCGAGCTACCTGCCGGTGATGACCTACTGCGACAACCAGGCGCTGCGCGAAGAGATGTACCGCGCCTACTCCACGCGTGCCTCCGATCAGGGGCCGAACGCCGGTAAATGGGATAACAGCCCGGTGATGGCGGAGATCCTCGCTCTGCGCCATGAGCTGGCGCAGCTGCTGGGCTTTGACAGCTATGCCTTTAAATCCCTCGCCACCAAAATGGCGGAGGATCCACAGCAGGTGCTCGACTTCCTCACCGACCTGGCAAAACGCGCCCGTCCGCAGGGCGAAAAAGAGCTGGCCCAGCTGCGCGCCTTCGCCAAAGCCGAGTTTGGCGTTGATGAACTGCAGCCGTGGGACATTGCCTACTACAGCGAAAAACAGAAGCAGCACCTCTACAGCATCAGCGATGAGCAGCTCCGCCCCTATTTCCCGGAAAACAAAGCCGTTAACGGCCTGTTCGAAGTGGTTAAGCGCATTTACGGCATTACCGCTAAAGAGCGTACCGATGTCGATGTGTGGCATCCGGAAGTGCGCTTCTTCGAGCTGTATGACGAACACAACGAGCTGCGCGGCAGCTTCTATCTTGACCTGTATGCCCGCGAACATAAACGCGGCGGGGCGTGGATGGACGACTGTGTCGGCCAGATGCGTAAACTGGATGGTTCCCTGCAGAAGCCGGTCGCCTACCTGACCTGTAACTTCAACCGCCCGGTCAACGGCAAACCGGCGCTGTTCACCCACGACGAAGTGATTACCCTGTTCCACGAGTTCGGCCACGGTCTGCACCACATGCTGACCCGCATTGATACCGCCGGCGTTTCCGGCATCAGCGGGGTGCCGTGGGATGCAGTCGAACTGCCGAGCCAGTTTATGGAAAACTGGTGCTGGGAGCCGGAAGCGCTGGCCTTTATCTCCGGGCATTACGAAACCGGTGAACCGCTGCCGCAGGAACTGCTGGAGAAAATGCTGGCGGCGAAAAACTACCAGGCGGCGATGTTTATTCTGCGCCAGCTGGAGTTCGGCCTGTTCGATTTCCGCCTGCATGCGGAATACAAGCCGGAGCAGGGGGCGAAAATTCTTGAGACCCTGGCCGAGATTAAAAAGCAGGTCGCTGTGGTGCCGGGCCCGACCTGGGGCCGTTTCCCGCATGCGTTCAGCCACATCTTCGCCGGCGGCTACGCGGCGGGCTACTACAGCTACCTGTGGGCCGACGTGCTGGCGGCGGACGCCTTCTCACGCTTCGAAGAAGAGGGGATTTTCAACCGCGAAACCGGTCAGTCGTTCCTCGACAATATCCTGAGCCGCGGCGGTTCCGAAGAGCCGATGGTGCTGTTCAAACGCTTCCGCGGCCGTGAGCCGCAGCTGGACGCGATGCTGGAGCACTACGGGATCAAGGGTTAAGTCTGCGGTGAAGATCTGCTTAATTGATGAAACAGGCGCCGGAGACGGCGCCTTATCTGTTTTAGCCGCCCGCTGGGGGCTGGAGCAGGATGAAGATAACCTGATGGCGCTGGTGCTGACGACGGAGCATCTGGAGCTGCGTAAGCGCGATGAGCCCAAACTTGGCGGCATCTTCGTCGACTTTGTCGGCGGGGCGATGGCCCACCGGCGCAAGTTTGGCGGCGGCCGCGGTGAAGCGGTCGCCAAAGCGGTGGGTATTAAAGGTGATTACCTGCCGGATGTCGTCGACGCCACCGCCGGGCTGGGACGCGATGCCTTCGTGCTGGCGTCGGTCGGTTGCCGCGTGCGAATGCTGGAGCGTAATCCGGTGGTCGCCGCGCTGCTCGACGATGGCCTGGCGCGCGGCTATGCCGATGCGGAAATTGGCGGCTGGCTGCAGGAGCGGCTGCAGCTGATCCACGCCTCCAGCCTGACGGCGCTGACCGATATCACCCCGCGTCCGCAGGTGGTGTACCTCGATCCAATGTTCCCGCATAAGCAGAAAAGCGCGCTGGTGAAGAAAGAGATGCGCGTCTTTCAGTCGCTGGTGGGGCCCGATTTAGACGCCGATGGCCTGCTGGCCCCGGCGCGCCAGCTGGCGACCAAACGGGTGGTGGTGAAGCGCCCGGATTATGCGCCGCCGCTGGCGGAGGTCGCCACGCCGAACGCGGTGGTGACCAAAGGGCATCGGTTTGATATTTACGCCGGTACGCCGGAGTAATATTACGCCGTGGTGGTATCTCCCGGATAGCGGCGCAACGCGCCTTATCCGGGCTACCGAATTGTCGCCCGGCTGAGTGTAGCGTAAGCCGGGAACCGCAATATCTGAACAAACGGCGCCAGCGCGGATCGGCCGTCTTAAACGGTTACTCGGCGCTGGCCGGGGTATTAATCATCCGGTTCAGCCACGGCACCATCAGCGCCATCACCACCGTGACGCCCAGCGTCACCAGGCCAATTTTACTGAACACATTGGTATAGACCGGCAAGGTCTGCAGCGGATCGGTGATGTTTTCCGGCACTGCGGTGAAGGTCGCTACGTAGCCGCCCAGAAGGAACGCGGCGGCCTGGGTCAGAAACCACATCCCCAGAATAAAGCCCATCAGATGCTGCGGCACCAGTGCGGCAACCATCGCCAGCCCCAGGGCGCTGATCAGCAGTTCGCCCAGGCTCTGGAACAGATAGACCAGCACAATAAACCACGGCGAGGTTAATCCCTGGGCGTCGGCAAACCACATCCCGGCGGCTGCGGCGGTCAGGAAGCCCAGCGCGCAGAGCAACATCCCGAGGGTAAACTTCACCGGCATGGTCAGGTCTTTCCCTTTGTGACCGAGATGGGTGTAGATCGCCGCCAGCACCGGGCTGGCGACAACCACCCAGAAGGGATTGAGCGCCTGGAAGCTGACCGGGTTGATGGTAAAGCCCAGGATCTCATGATGGACGTTGTTGATGGCGAAGAAGTTTAGCGAGGTCGGCATCTGGGCATACAGAATGTAGAACAACACCGCCTCGATCATCAGGATAAAGGCGACGAACATTTTGTTGCGTCCGGTTTTATCGAGGCGAAACGCTTCGCGGAAAAAGAACGCAATGACCACGATCGACAGGACAATCAGCACCAGGTTGGCGACCATCACGTTATGCATCAGCCAGGCGCAGAGAAAAATCATTACCACCGTCCCGGCCAGCACCAGCGCCAGATTGCGCAGGCTGAGGGGGCGATGATCCGGCTCGGAGCCAATATCTTTCACCATCCCACGGCAGGCGAAGTAGACCAGCAGCGCGATAATCAGCCCCGCGCCGCACAGGTTATAGGTCACGGCATAGCCAAACTTTTCGGCGATCACCGGCGCCAGCGAGAGCGACAGCAGTGAACCGATGTTTATCGACATATAAAACAGGGTAAACGCCCCGTCGAGACGGGCGTCTTTAGGCGGATAGCATTTTGACAACAGGCTCGCCGGGTTGGCTTTAAACAAACCGTTGCCGACGGCGATGGTGCCGAGAGCGATAAAGATCAGCTGCGGTTTCAGCAGCGACATCCCGGTCATAAAGTAGCCGATAGCCAGCACAATGGCGCCGAGCACCAGCGTGCGTTTGGTCCCCAGCAGATGGTCGCCCACGTAGCCGCCGATAGAGATCAGCCCGTAAACCAGCGCCGCGAAGGCGCCGAAGGTGATAAAGGCCTGTTCCTGAGAGAAGCCCAGCTGTTTGACAAAGAAGACCGCCAGGATCCCCTGAACGCCGTAATAGCCAAAACGTTCCCAGAGCTCCACAAAGAAGATCATGAAGAACGGACGAGGTTGCTGCAGCAAGCCCGTAGGTGCAGTTGTATTCATATTCCTTCGCCTTGTTTTACTTTCCCAAAAAGTATGAACGCGTATGCCAGAACGCGCCGAAAATGTCTGATAACTCGCCATGCTGCGGTTATTGGCTTAGTGAATAGATTATTATATAGATGTTTTGGCGAATAACTGGTCGATCACACTAATTGAATGGCGATTTTATGGCTTTAATCTCTGCCATGCGGTGAGGGGAAAGCGAAAATAAAGACGCCCGCATCGGCGGGCGTCTTACGCGGATAAAACGGGAAGGTTATTCGTCTTCTTCGTCGCGCAGCGGGACGATCAGCATGTCGACATGGACGGTGTTGATCAGCTGGCGGGCAGAAGACATCAGCTTGCTCCAGAAGTCCTGATGGTGGCCGCAGACCACCAGATCCATATCATATTTTTTAATCGCATCGACCAGCACCTGGCCGAGGTCGCCGCTGCCGCTCAGGGTCTCGGTGATCGGGTAGCCCGCGTTGGTGGAGAGCTCGGTCAGCGCGTGATGGGTCTCTTCGGAGATGCGTTTTTGCATGTCGCCGAGGTTAACGTCAATCAGCCCGGTGTAGAGGTCGGAGTAATTCACATCCACGTGGATCAGGGACACTTTTGCGTTATACGGGCGGGCCATAGAAACGGCTTTTTCAACCAGTACTTTACTCTCCGGGGACAGGTCTACTGCAATAAGAATATGTTTGTAAGCCATAGTGTTACTCCTTCCATAAGTTTGTCGATGACCATTGGACCTGACAGCTGGCGCTGCCGTTTCGCCCGCGTCCTGCGTGCTACATTCGCGGGAGGGTAGCCTTTAAGGACTTCATTGTAGAAGATATTTCCTACCTTATAGCGCCCCCCGCACTCCGTCAATGCACTGGGTTCACCTAAAAGTTAAACAAATTTATCCGTCTTACGTATTGATAACGAATAACCTTGTGGTAAAAAAATTAATGGATCTCCTACACTATTTAATGAGCCGGTCGGAAAAATAAATGTGATCGGAATCGCACTCTTTACGGTATCGTCGTGGGTTATTTGGGGAGCGGTAGCCGCGGAGGATTTCTCCGTGGGCGGGTCGCCGGGGAGGAGGTATGATCAGCACTATTGCGCTGTTTTGGGCCCTGTGTGTCGTTTGTGTGGTGAATATGGCACGCTACTTCTCATCGTTGCGTGCATTATTGGTGGTGCTACGTGGTTGCGATCCCTTGCTCTATCAGTATGTTGATGGCGGCGGCTTTTTTACCTCGCATGGGCAGCCCAGCAAACAGATGCGGCTGGTCTGGTATATCTACGCCCAGCGTTACCGTGACCATCACGATGATGAATTTATTCGTCGCTGCGAACGTGTCCGTCGTCAGTTTATCCTGACCAGCGCGCTGTGCGGTCTGGTGGTGGTGAGCCTGATTGCGCTGATGATCTGGCACTAACGACATCTTCGGGATAAAAAAACGGGCCAGCAAGCTGACCCGTTTTGATCGAATGACGTTTAAATCAGTTTCAGGGAGAGCCAGTAAAGGACGCCTGAAAGGATAATCGCTGCCGGAAGGGTCAACACCCAGGCCATCAGGATGCTGGTCACGGTCTTTTTCTGCAGACCACCGCCATCCACCAGCATTGTCCCCGCCACCGAGGAGGAGAGCACGTGGGTGGTGGAAACCGGCATTCCGGTGTAGCTCGCCAGACCGATAGAAACCGCTGCGGTCATCTGTGCCGACATCCCCTGAGCGTAGGTCATGCCCTTCTTACCAATCTTCTCGCCGATGGTGGTCGCCACGCGGCGCCAGCCGATCATGGTGCCGATACCTAACGCCAGCGCGACCGCCATAATAATCCAGATTGGCGCGTACTCGATGGTGCTCAGCATATCGGTTTTCAGTTTCTTCAGCAGACGCTGGTCGTCAGCGCTGACGTCCGGCAGCTTCGCCACTTTATCAGTGGTGTCGGAGATGCAGAGCATAATGCGACGCAGCTGACCGCGCTGATCCGGTGACAGTGAATCGTAGGTTTCAACGCCGGTCAGCATAGTCTTCACGCGGTCAAGCGCGTTGATAGTATTTGCTGGATGGCAATGAAACTCACCGTTGGCCGCGGTATTGGTATCCGGAGACGGAACCAACTGGTCAACACCGGTGGCTTTCTTCAGCAGGTCAGGGCGCTGCTGAAAGAAGGTTTCCACGTTGTTGACCGCGTCGCGGGTACGAGTGATTTCGTAACCGGAGGCGTTCATATTCACCACGAAGCCCGCCGGGGCGACGCCAATCAGCACCAGCATCACCAGACCAATGCCTTTCTGCCCATCGTTGGCGCCGTGGGAGAACGACACGCCGATAGCGGACAGGATCAGGGCGATACGGGTCCAGAACGGCGGTTTTTTCTTACCGTCTTTCTTTTCACGCTCTGCGGGGGTCAGGTGGATACGCGCGCGTTTTTTGGTACCGCTCCAGTAGCGACGGAGAATGAAAATCAGGCCGCCCGCAATCACCAGACCGACGATCGGCGAGATGATAAGCGAAGCAAAAATGCCGATGACTTTCGGGATATTCAGCGCATCAACCACTGAAGTACCGGTCATCAGCGCATTGGTTAAACCAATACCGATGATGGCGCCAATCAGGGTGTGAGAACTGGAGGCCGGGAGGCCGAAATACCAGGTGCCGAGGTTCCAGATGATCGCCGCCAGCAGCATAGAGAACACCATGGCGAGGCCATGTGCGGAACCCATGTTAAGCAGCAGATCGGTGGGCAGCATATGCACAATGGCATAGGCTACGCTGAGACCGCCCAGCAGAACGCCGAAGAAGTTGAAGAGCGCCGCCATCGCCACAGCAAGCTGCGACCGCATTGCGCGAGTGTAGATAACCGTAGCCACCGCGTTTGCGGTATCATGGAAACCGTTAATCGCTTCGTAAAACAGTACAAAAGCTAAAGCAAGCAATAATAATAGTCCGGTATGTAAATCCAGACCGGCAAATAAATGTAGCATAGGACGTTACGCCATTTTGAGGACATGAACGCGGCGCATTATCAGTGACTTTAGCGGCGCGGGCAAAGTGAAATATAGACTTTTTTTGATTTTCTTCCTGTTTAGGTTTTACCCTGTTGGGAGTAATCCTATATCTTTCAATGATGTATCTAATGCGGGATTTTTCCCGCTGGTGTGACCAGAGTGAAATATTTACAAAACCCGACAATTGGGGAACGAGGAACGCGGTGTGGAAAGGTTTGATGCCATTGTCGTTGGCGCCGGAGCGGCAGGAATGTTTTGCGCAGCGCAGGCGGGCCAGCTCGGCTGCCGCGTCCTGCTGCTCGATAACGGCAAAAAGCCGGGACGAAAAATTCTGATGTCCGGCGGCGGCCGCTGCAACTTTACCAACATGTATGTTGAGCCGGCGGCCTATTTGAGCCAAAACCCGCATTTTTGCAAATCTGCCCTGGCGCGCTACACCCAGTGGGACTTTATCGAGCTGGTCGGCAAATATGGCATCGCCTGGCATGAGAAGACGCTCGGCCAGCTGTTTTGTGATGATTCGGCGGAGCAGATCGTCAATCTGCTGCTCGCGGAATGCGAAAAGGGCGACGTGCAGATCCGCCTGCGCAGCGAAATCCTCAGCGTCGAGCGAGATGAACAAGGCTACCGGCTACAGGTGAACGGCGAAACGCTGATGACCAAAAAGCTGGTGATTGCCTCCGGCGGTCTGTCGATGCCGGGGCTCGGCGCCTCGCCGTTTGGCTACAAGGTGGCCGAGCAGTTCGGCCTGAAGGTACTGCCGACCCGCGCCGGGCTGGTGCCGTTTACCCTGCATAAGCCGCTGCTCGAGCAGCTTCAGGTGCTCTCCGGCGTTTCGGTGCCTTCTACCATTACCGCCGAGAACGGCACCCTGTTCCGCGAAAATCTGCTGTTTACCCATCGTGGCCTTTCCGGGCCGGCGGTGCTGCAGATATCCAGCTACTGGCAGCCCGGCGAGTTCGTCACTGTTAACTTGTTGCCGGACTGCAATCTTGAGGACTTCCTTAACGAGCAGCGCAGCGCGCATCCCAACCAGAGCCTGAAAAATACCCTGGCGATGCAGCTGCCGAAGCGGCTGGTGGAGTGTCTGCAGCAGCTGGGACAGATACCTGATGTAACACTGAAGCAACTGAACGTTCGCGATCAGCAGACGCTGGTGGAGACACTGACCGCCTGGCGCGTGCAGCCGAACGGCACCGAAGGCTACCGGACGGCGGAGGTGACCCTCGGCGGCGTGGATACTAACGAACTTTCGTCACGTACCATGGAGGCGCGTAAGGCGTCGGGTCTCTACTTTATCGGCGAAGTGATGGACGTCACCGGCTGGCTCGGCGGCTATAACTTCCAGTGGGCGTGGTCAAGCGCCTGGGCCTGCGCGCAGGCGCTGGTGGAAGGGTAATCCAAGGGCCCGGGTACTGTGGCACCCGGGCTTACTTGATCAGTTCAACCCAAGAAAATACTGGGCTATTTTGAAATAGATAATCAGCCCGGTGCCATCAATCAGCGTAGCGATAAACGGCGCGGAAACCACCGCCGGGTCGATGCCGATCCGCTTAAGCACCATCGGAATGATCGACGAGACAATCGCGCTCCACAGGGTAATACATACCAGCGTCAGGCTGACGATCAGCGTGATTTCCATGCCAATCCCCATCATCCAGGCGCGCAGGCAGCCCGCCAGACCCAGGGTCAGGGCAATCAGAAACGAGGTCGACACCTCTTTGCGGATCACCCGCCCCATATCGCGCAGCCGCACTTCCCCCAGCGCCATCGAGCGCACCAGCGTCGAGGTGATCTGCGTTCCGCTATTGCCGCCGGTGCCGATGAGCAGCGGAATAAAGAAGGCGAGGGCGATGGCCGATTCCAGCGCCTCTTCGAAATGCTGCAGCACGCTGCTGGTATAGGCTTCGGCCACGAACAGCAGCAATAGCCAGACCGAACGTTTCTTCCACAGCGTCCACGGACTGATTTCCAGATACGGTTTTTCCAGCGGCAGCGTCGCCCCCTGCAGCTGGGCGTCTTCGGTGACGTCATCCTCCAGCAGATGGGCGATCTCCTTTTCCATCAGGCAGCCGACCAGCTCGCCTTTATCGACAACCGGTACCAGGTCGAGGCCGCGCTCGGTGAGTTCGGCAATCACCTGCGGGCGCTCGTCGTCAGGTTTGACGCGAAACAGGCAGCTGTCCATCAGGTAGCGGATAGACTGCCCGACATCCCCTTCCTGCAGGAGCTTTTTGACCGACAGGCTGCCGCGCAGTTTCCTGCCGGCGACGACAAACACCTGGCCGGGAATGTCATCACTGTCCAGCTGGGAGATAAAGTGTTCGCGCGCCTCATGGACGCTGAGATGTTCCTGCAGCGTAATAAAATCGGTACGCATGTACTGGGCGATCGCATCGCCGTCGAAGCCAGAGGTCGCCTGATGGGCGGCGCAGAGTTGAATGGAAGACATGATTAAAATCCCTATAAAAAATCACTCATAGGGGCGAACAAGACAGGGTTAGCGCAGGCAGATCCCTACGTCCTGGTTTTAGCACTGCATAACGTATCTGAACGGTCATGACCGCCAGAAGTTACCTTGGCAACACCTTGATTCGATGGAAGCCTGTATTTCCCTGAGTGGTCTCTCTCGATACCAACAGGGCGGTAACTTGTATTTATGCAGGAGCCTCGCCATAACGAGATCGTTAAATGAGGCGCCATTATTGGCGAAGAGGGATAATTCACAAAGCGTATAATTTATGTGGTTTATCAACTGTTGATAAACAAACTTCATCAGAATTTGGCTTGACTTCATCTTGTGCTATCATTAGCTTGACTTCAATGGATGAAGTCATGGGGCAGGGCGATGGAGCAGCAGGTTTTATCTTTACGTAATAAACAGCGCCACACGCTGGAGCAACTGTTTAAAATCCCTGTGCCACAGGGCATTAAATGGGCCGACATTGAATCGCTAATTAAAGCGTTAGGCGGGGAGATTAAAGAAGGACGCGGCTCGCGCTGTAAATTTTTGTTGAACCACAGCATTGCCAGCTTTCACAGGCCTCATCCTTCGCCGGATACTGACAAAGGCGCCGTGGAGAGCGTGCGCGATTGGTTAATCACTATAGGGGTAAAACCATGATCAAACCTAAAACGCCAAACTCAATGGAGATTGCCGGCCAGCCTGCCGTTATCAATTACGTGCCTGAGCTCAATGCATTCCGCGGTAAGTTCCTTGGATTATCAGGATATTGCGATTTTGTTTCCGATAGTATTCAAGGGTTACAACAGGAGGGCGAGATATCATTACAGGAGTATCTCGCAGATTGTCATGAAGCGGGGATTGAGCCTTATGCTCACCCGGAAAAGATGAAAACCTTCACGCTGCGCTATCCTGAGTCATTTGGCGAGCGTCTTAGCTCCGCCGCTGCGGAGGAGCAGGTTTCCGTAAATACCTGGATCCTTGAGACGCTCAATGAACGTCTCAAACAGGCTTAAAACAGTATGCAGCAGCTCGCCATCGTTTTAATTTTCATCCGCTAAACACTGCAAATGCCCATGGCGCACGCCGCGCTGGGCAATCACCTCGTCGGCAAAATGCTGTACCTCGGCCATGTCACCTTTCAGCACCGCAATCTCCAGGCAGTCGTCATGACTGATATGCACATGCAGCGTGGCGACGGAGAGATCGTGATGATGATGCTGGGTGGCCACCAGCCGGCTCGCCAGTTCGCGTTTCTCATGTTCATACACGTACGACAGGACGGCATACCCGCGCCGTGATTCCGGCGACGGAGGATCCTGGTTGAGGGCGTCGCGCAGAATATCGCGTACCGCCTCCGAGCGATTGTGGTAGCCACGGCGGGCGCTGAGCGCATCGAGGGCGGCCAGCAGGTCATCATCAAGGGTCAGGGTTACGCGCTGCATGGCATGGCCTCGTTTAGCAGAGTGGCAGGAAAAGGTGGCAGCACCGCGCGCTGCAGCGCCTGACCTGCAGGGGAGTGCAGGCGCAGCGGTAAGCTGACCGTCGCGGTTTCGACGATGCGCCCGTGCTCCATCACCAGCACTCGCTGGCAAAAGCGCTCCACCAGCCGCAGGTCGTGGGTGATGAACAGGCAGGCGGTGTCAAACTGCGCCTGCAGGCGCTTCAGCAGGGCGATAATCTCCGCCTGCAGCAGCAGATCGAGATTTGAAACCGCTTCATCCAGGATCAACAGCTGCGGCCGTACCGCCAGGGCGCGTGCCAGGCAGACGCGCTGCAGCTGTCCGCCGCTGAGCTGCGCCGGGCGCTTATCGAGCAGCGACGGCGCGAGGTCGACGGCCAGCAGCATCTCTTCCACCCGCCGCGAACGCGCCTCACGCGACAAGCGTAACAGATGGCGTAGCGGCTCGCTGACGATCTCGCGCACCGTTTTGCGCGGATTCACCGCGCTGAAGGCATCCTGAAATACCAGCTGAATATCACGGCGGAAGGCGCCGATGGCCTCGCCCTTGAGGGCAGTCAGCGGCGTGCCGCGCCAGGCAATATCACCGTGCTGCGGCGTTTCCAGACCCACCAGCATCCGCGCCAGGGTGCTTTTCCCACAGCCGCTGCGTCCGAGCATGGCCACCGTTTCGCCGGGGGCGATGGCGAGATGGATCGCATGTAGGACCCTGCCGTGGTGAGGATAATCGTGACTCACTCCGGTGACGCTGAGTAAATTCATGGTGTTTTCTCCAGGCCGTACAGCGCCAGATGCGCGGCCAGCAGGCGCTGGCTGAGCGGGTGCCGCGGGGCGCTAAATAGCGTATTCACATCGCAGTGTTCAACGAGGCGACCGTTCTCCATGACCGTCACGTGATGCGCCAGCCGCGCCACGACGCCCATATCATGCGTCACCAGCAGCAGCCCCAGACCGCGCCTGGCGACGATATCCGCCAGCAGATCGAGAATGCGCGCCTGGGCGATGGCATCGAGATCGGTCGTCGGCTCGTCGGCGATGATAAAGGGCGCGCGGCTGAGCAGGGCGAGAGCGACCATCATCCGCTGCAGCATGCCGCCGCTCATCTCAAAGGGGTAGCGCTTCAGCAGCGCCCGCGGATTGTCCAGACCGACCTCCTCCATCGCTGCTAGCAGCACGGCGTCATTTGTTTCACGACCCGCTGCCCGGCAGGTTTCCCGGGCGTGCGCGGCCATGGTCTGCAGTGGATTAAAGGCGCTGCGTGGGTTTTGCATGATGGTGGCAATAGTCGTGCCGCGCAGTTGTTCGCCGTGCACCGGAATGCCGTCGAGCAGCACCCGGCCGGCGGTTTGCCTGACGCCAGGCGGCAACATGCCCAGCGCGGCGGCGCAGGTCAGCGATTTTCCGCAGCCACTGCTGCCGAGCAGCGCCAGCACCTGCCCGCGGCGCAGGGTGAAGGAAACGTCGCTGACCAGCGGTCGGTCAGCGGCAAGCGAGATCTGTTCCAGTTGGATCTTCTGCGGCATCAGTGGCTATGCTCCGCGATCAGGTGGGGATCGAGACGATCGCGCAGCGCGTCGCCCAGCAGGTTAAAAGCCATCACGCTGATGAACAGCGCCAGCCCCGGCCAGACCATTTGCAGCGGCTGGGTCCAGATATACTGTCGGGCGTCGTTGATCATTACCCCCCATTCCGCCGTCGGCGCGCTGACGCCGAGACCGAGGAACGACATGCCGGCCACGTGAAGCATCATATGGCCGATATCCAGCGAGGCGAGCACCAGCAGCGAGGGGATCACCGCCCCGGCCAGATGGTCGCTGAACAGCCGCCACTGGCTGGCGCCGCTCAGTCGGGCGGCGAGGATAAATTCGCGCTGGCGCAGGGAAACCACCAGGTTACGCACCATTCTGGCATACCAGGCCCAGTGCGACAGCGCAATGGCGAGGATCACGTTGGTCAACCCGGTACCCAGCACCCCCACCATAAAAAAAGACAGGATCGAGGTCGGAAAGGTCATAAACAGTTCGGCGAGGCGCATCAGGCCGCGGTCGGCGCGGCCGCCCAGCAGCCCGGCGCAGCCGCCGACCGCCAGACCGATCAGCAGCACCAGCAGCAGACAAGCCATCACCGCCCCCAGCGAAACGCGGGTGGCGGCCAGCAGGCGTGAGAAAATATCCCGGCCGAGATGATCGGTGCCGAGCCAGTGCGCTGCGCCCGGCGGTAGCAGCCGCTGCTGAAGGTCAATCGCCGCTGGATCCCAGGGCAGCCACCAGCCGCTGCCGATGGCGATGACTGCCAACAGCGCGATAACCAGCATGGCCAGTTTTACCGGCCAGCGAAAGCTTTGTAGCCATCTCATGCGCTCACCTCCTCGTGGCGGCGCAGGCGCGGGTCGAGCGCCGCGTTAAGCACATCCACCGCCAGATTAGCCAGCACGAACACCGTCACCATCATCAGGGTAAAGCACTGGATCACCGGGTAATCGCGATTGAAAATGGCGGAAACCGCGTAGCGGCCGACCCCGGGCCAGGCAAAGATATTTTCGATAATCATGGTGCCGCCGATCAGCTCGCCAATGTGCATGCCTAGGGCGGTCACCACCGGCAGGGTGGCATTGCGCAGGATATGTCGGCGCTCCACCTGGCGCGCGCTCAATCCGCGTAGCCGCGCCCATATCACGTGACGCTGGCTGGCGGCGTCCAGCATGCTGGCGCGCAGCAGACGGGCGTTGATCGCCAGCGACATAAAGGCGATGGAGACGGCGGGCAAAATCAGGTGCTGCCAGTCGCCATACCCCATCGCCGGGAGCCACTGCAGATGCACGGAAAAGAGCATCACCAGCAGAAAGGCCAGCCAGAAGTTCGGCATTGAGACGCCAAGAAAGGCAATCAGCCGTACCACATAGTCCGGCAGGCGATCGCGATGGCGCGCCGCCCAGATGCCCAGCGGCAGGGAGGTGACGAGGATCAGCGCCAGCGCCGCGCCGGTGAGCAGCAGGGTGGCTGGCAGGAAGTGCAGCAGGTCATCCAGCACCGGGCGCTGGGTGGCATAGGAGAGACCGAAATCCAGGTGCAGCGCCCGCCACAGCCAGTGCAGATACTGCATCGCCAGCGGCTGGTTGAGCCC
Source organism: Klebsiella variicola (assembly GCF_000828055.2). Lineage (NCBI taxonomy): Bacteria > Pseudomonadati > Pseudomonadota > Gammaproteobacteria > Enterobacterales > Enterobacteriaceae > Klebsiella > Klebsiella variicola. The sequence goes on from NZ_CP010523.2 coordinate 291,722, forward strand.
CAGCAGCTCGCGGGTCGAGGCAACCATCTCTTCAGTGGGCGGCAGGTTCGACAGGCGTAAATAATCCAGCGCCGGGTCACCGGTGCCGAGCCGCAGCAGCAGAAAGATGATGGCGGAGGCGGCGAGCAGCAGCGGGATCAGCAGCAGCAGGCGGCGTAAAATATAGCGTAGCATTATGGCGTTACCGGGTTAATCTGATCGAAAGGGATCTCGGTGGTCACCGGGGCGAACGGGATCTCCCCGACCTCCTGGTGCGCAACCGACATCAGCGAGACATAGCTGATGGGCAGATACACCGCGTCCTGATGCAGGCGGGTCAGCACATCGTGGTACCGTTTTCTCCGCAGCGCCTCGTCCCCCGTGGTCAGTACTTCGCTAATCTCTTTATCAATCAGCGCCTTGTCCGGCAGGCCTCGCTGGGCCTGGTAATCCGCATGCGACGGGACGCGCATCGAGCTTAAAAAGGCATGCGGATCGTAGGGCGCGCCCCAGGTGCGATTGAAGATCATACCGAAGCGGCCTTCGCGCTGGCGGGCGTAAATGCTGCTCTCCTCCTCACCCACCAGGGTGACCTGGACGCCGACCTGCCGCAGATTGGCCTGAATAATTTCGGCCATTGATTTAGCCAGCGCGTCGGTGCCGATAAACGCCAGCTCAATCGCCAGCGGTTGCCCGGCTTTTTGTCGCCAGGGCTGGCCCTCTGGCTGCTGCCAGCCAGCCTGCTCCAGCAGGGCGCGGGCTTTTGCCGGATCGTAACGGCGCGGCGTCAGATCCTGCGGCGCGTAGGGGACCGAGGGGGCAAACAGGGTGTCGGCAACCTGCTGGGTGCCATACAACACGCTATCGACAAGGGTCTGTTTATCGACGGCGTAGTTGAGCGCCTCACGAACCGCCTGCTCGCGGGTCGGGCCCTGGCTGGCGTTCAGCGCCAGCATCACCGTTTCCACCGGGGCGGACAGGCGCGCCACGTAGCCGGGGTGATGGCGAAAACGTTCGAAGGTGTCCAGCGGCAGCAGCCCTTCGTCACCGTAGAGCATATCGATTTCCCCGGTTTCGAACGCCACCGCCCGGCTGGTAGCGTCGGGGATCACCTTGATGGTGATTTGCTGCAGTGCCGGTTTGCGACCCCAGTAGCGCTCATTGCGTACCAGCACATCGCGCTGATTGAGCTGCGAGCTCGCCAGTCGCCACGGACCGGTGCCGATCGGGGCTTTAATGCCCCTGGCGGTGCCGCCATCGATAAACTGTGAGGGCGCGATGAAGCGGAACGGGCGGGGCAGGGCCAGCTCTTGTAGTAAGGGCGCGTAGGCGCTTTTCAGAGTGATCTGCAACTCAGTGGCGCTGAGCGCCCGCACGTCGGTGATCTGGTTGGCGAGCTCAAGCCAGGCATGGCGTTGGCGGTTGGCCAGCACCGCCTGGAAATTGGCCGCCGCGGCCTGGGCGTTAAACGGTTCGCCATTGGAGAAGGTCACATCGTCGCGCAGGGTGAACCACCAGGTTTTACCATCGGCGGCGTGACGCCAGCGGGTCGCCAGCCAGGGCTGTACGCTGCCGTCAGCCTGATACTTCACCAGCGGTTCATAGACCATGCTTTGGGCAAACATCTGGTTGGGTGTATAGAGATGGGGATTCAGCGGGCCGACGTTAACCGGCCAGGCGGTGGTGAGCTGGTGCGGCGCGGCCTGAGCCAGTAAAGGGACGCAGGCAACCAGCGCCAGCAGGGTGAGGCGGATAGTAGACAAGACGGTGATCTCAGCGACAGGAAAGTATGACGATTTTAGTGATTCATCATACTTTGGGAGTAACCTGGATCAATATTGCGCCGGAAAGTATAAGAAAATCGTATCATTACACGCGGGCGGTAAACACCGCCTGCGCTTCTCAGGGCGCCCGGAATAAGCCCAGCAGCGTGGCTACCTGCTCGTCGATCGGCGCCAGGTCCCGCTTAACGATCAGGTGCAGCGGCGTCGCGCGGCGCGCGCCGTGGCTGAGGGGCAGCCGCTTCAGCACGCCCTGGTCGAGATGGGAACGAATGCGCTCTTCCGGCAGCCAGCCGAACCCGACCTGATACATCACCGCATCAATGGCGGCGTCAATGGTGGAGAAGGTCCAGGCGTCACGCGTCGCCTGACCATCGCCGGTCTGATCGGCAATGCGCACCAGCGACCACGGCGCCAGCGTGCTGTCCTCCAGCGGCCCGTCGAGCGTGGCGAGAGGGTGGTCGCGGTGGGCGACGGCGATAAAATCAATATTCATCAGCCACTCTCCACGGCCGGTAATATCCTGGCGGCGGGTCAGCACCATCACATCAGCTTCCGTCCGCGCCGCGCTCTCGTCATCAACGTTTTCCAGCACTTCGGTGAGTCTGACCTGGGTCTGCGGATAGCGCTGCTGGAACTGGCGTAAAATCGCGAACAGCCGCTGGCGCGGGAAAATGCTGTCGACCACCAGATCCAGGCGGGTGCGCGCCCCGTTGCGTAAGGTGGCGGCGTGGGTCTCGACGTAGGCGAAGGCCTGCAGCAGCGGTTTGACCTGATTCAGCAGCAGTTCGCCGGCCGGGGTCAGCACCGCCCGCCGGCCGGACGGCGCCAGCAGCGCCACGCCTAAGCGCTCCTGCAGCAGCGCGAGGTTATAGCTCACCGAAGACTGACTGCGGTTGGTCTCCTCCGCCGCTCTGGCAAAGCTCCCCAATTCCACTACCTTTTCGAGTAACGCCCACTGCTCCAGGGTTGTCTTGTGCATAATCAATCTAAAATTTGGATGTATTTAATCCAAACATAGCGTTATTCATTCATTTTTTAAAGACGTATGCTGTCCTCAACAAAACAGAGGAGAATAAATGATGAGCACTTTCGACAAACATGACCTCAGCGGCTTTATCGGTAAACATCTGGTCTATACCTACGACAACGGCTGGAACTACGAGATTTACGTCAAAAATGGCCACACCCTCGACTACCGTATTCACAGCGGCATCGTCGGCAATCGCTGGGTGAAAGATCAGGAAGCGTACATCGTGCGGGTGGGGGAAAGTATCTACAAAATCTCCTGGACCGAACCGACCGGCACCGACGTCAGCCTGATCGTCAACCTGGGCGACAAACTGTTCCACGGCACCATTTTCTTCCCGCGCTGGATCATGAATAACCCGGAAAAAACCGTCTGCTTCCAGAACGACCATATTCCGCTGATGAATTCGTACCGTGATGCCGGCCCGGCCTATCCAACGGAAGTGATTGACGAGTTCGCCACTATCACCTTCATTCGCGACTGTGGCGCCGATAATGACGAGGTCATTAATTGCCCGGCGAGCGAATTACCTGCGGATTTTCCTGCAAACTTGTAATTCAGCAGAAATAACTTTGTGATCTGCGCTAACATTTTGTCATTAAGCGTGACGATCGCTAATTAAAGTATTGTGTATTGGTTTAATTCCCGTTTACTTTTTGCTATTGCGTTCCTGTTTCTTGCCGCTTAACAGGAACGCTTTCCTGTCATACCCCTGCCATAAAAAATTCCTATCATACTGTTTAGTAATGAGTTATTACTTATTCTGAGAAAATATTAATTTCTTAATATTATCCTAAGCAAGGTCGACTACATTAATAGTGGTCGAAATACCCTGAAATGGAATGCCGCGCTGAACTCACTTCATTTTAATTTCGTTTAAGTCCGCAGGCGCAGGATATTTTATTCTAACGACCCTGATTTGTGCGTGGGTCAACTACAGAACAGGATGATGATGAGCGATTTTTTGCCGTTTTCGCGCCCGTCGATGGGCGACGCAGAGCTGGCTGCGCTGCGTGAAGTTTTAGCGTCGGGCTGGATCACCACCGGACCGAAGAATCAGGCACTCGAAGCGGCATTCTGCCAGCTGACCGGCAACCGCCACGCGATTGCCGTCAGTTCAGCGACCGGCGGGATGCATGTGACCCTGATGGCGCTGGGTATTGGCCCCGGCGATGAAGTCATTACGCCGTCCCAGACCTGGGTCTCCACTCTCAATATGATCTGCCTGCTGGGCGCTACGCCGGTGATGATCGATGTCGATAACGACAATCTGATGATTACCCCTGACGCGGTGGAAGCGGCGATCACTTCGCGTACCAAAGCGATAATTCCCGTGCACTACGCGGGCGCGCCAGCCGACATCGACGCCATTCGCGCGGTGGGCGAGCGCCACGGCATTCCGGTGATTGAAGATGCCGCCCATGCGGCGGGTACCCATTATAAAGGCCGCCACATTGGCTGGCAGGGGACCGCCATTTTCTCGTTCCACGCGATCAAGAACATGACCTGCGCCGAAGGCGGGCTGATTGTCACCGACGACGACGAGCTGGCCTCCCGTATCCGCAGTCTGAAATTCCATGGTCTGGGCGTGGACGCCTATGATCGTCAGACCCACGGCCGCGCGCCGCAGGCGGAGGTGATCACCCCGGGCTTCAAGTACAACCTTGCCGATATCAACGCCGCTCTGGCGCTGGTCCAGCTGGAAAAACTGAGCCACGCCAATCAGCGCCGGACGGAGATTGCCCAGCGCTACCTGCGCGAGCTGGCGGACACGCCGTTTAAACCGCTGACCGTCCCGGCATGGGATCACCAGCACGCCTGGCACTTGTTTATCATCCGCGTCGATGAGGCCGCATGCGGCATCAGCCGCGACGCGCTGATGGAAAAGCTGAAGGCGATGGGTATCGGCACGGGTCTGCATTTCCGTGCGGCTCATACGCAAAAATATTACCGCGAGCGCTTCCCTGAGGTTTCCCTGCCAAATACCGAATGGAACAGCGCCCGCATCTGTTCTCTCCCGTTGTTCCCGGACATGACCGATGACGATGTCACTCGCGTCATTTCCGCACTGCGCCAGCTGTCAGGACGTTGATATGCTTACTTACCCTCCCGTGAAGAAGGTCTCGGTGGTTATCCCGGTTTATAACGAACAGGATAGTCTGCCGGAACTGCTTCGTCGTACGGATACCGCCTGCGCCACGCTGGGGCGGCAATATGAAATTCTGCTGATCGACGATGGCAGCAGCGACGATTCTGCGCGCATGCTGACCGAAGCCGCCGAGGCGGAAGGCAGTCACGTCGTCGCCGTGCTGTTAAACCGTAACTACGGCCAGCACTCGGCGATCATGGCCGGCTTTAGCCATGTGACGGGCGATCTGATTATTACCCTTGATGCCGATCTGCAAAACCCACCGGAGGAAATTCCGCGGTTAGTAGAGAAGGCTGATGAAGGCTACGACGTGGTGGGCACCGTCCGCCAGAACCGTCAGGACAGCATCTTCCGCAAAAGCGCCTCGAAGATGATCAACCGCCTGATCCAGCGCACCACCGGCAAAGCGATGGGCGACTACGGCTGCATGCTGCGCGCTTACCGCCGCCATATTATCGACGCGATGCTCAACTGCCACGAGCGCAGCACCTTTATCCCGATCCTGGCGAATACCTTCGCCCGTCGCGCGGTCGAGATCCCGGTGATGCATGCCGAGCGCGAATTCGGCGACTCCAAATACAGCTTCATGCGCCTGATCAACCTGATGTACGACCTGGTGACCTGTCTGACCACCACGCCGCTGCGTCTGCTCAGCATTTTCGGCAGCGTGATTGCCCTGCTGGGCTTCGCCTTCGGCCTGCTGCTGGTGGTGCTGCGCCTGGCCTTTGGGCCGCAGTGGGCGGCAGAAGGGGTGTTCATGCTCTTCGCCGTGCTGTTTATGTTCATCGGCGCCCAGTTTATCGGTATGGGCCTGCTCGGCGAGTATATCGGACGCATCTATAACGACGTTCGCGCTCGTCCCCGCTACTTTATTCAACGTGTTGTTCGCCAGCCGGAAACGGCATCTAAAGAGGAAGATCGTTCATGAAAGCCGTAGTCTTCGCTTATCACGATATGGGCTGCACCGGTATCCAGTCCCTGCTGGACGCCGGGTATGATATCGCTGCTATTTTCACCCACCCGGATAACCCTGGCGAAAACCATTTCTTTGGCTCCGTGGCGCGCCTTGCCGCCGAGCAGGGCATTCCAGTGTGGGCGCCGGAAGACGTGAACCATCCGCTGTGGATTGAGCGTATCCGCGAGATGAAGCCGGACGTGCTGTTCTCCTTCTACTACCGCAACCTGCTGGGCGATGAGATCCTCAATCTGGCGCCGAAAGGGGCGTTCAACCTGCACGGTTCGCTGCTGCCGAAATATCGTGGCCGTGCGCCGCTGAACTGGGTGCTGGTCAATGGCGAAAGCGAAACCGGCGTCACCCTGCACCGCATGGTGAACCGCGCGGATGCCGGCGATATCGTCGCCCAGCAAACCGTGGCGATTGGCCCGGATGACGCGGCCCTGACGCTGCATCGTAAGCTGTGCGCCGCCGCCACTGAGCTGCTGGGCCAGGCGTTGCCGGCGATCCTTGAAGGAAAAACCGAAGAGCGCCCGCAGGATCACAGCCAGGCGACCTACGTGGGGCGTCGTACCCCGGAGGATGGCCGCCTCGACTGGGAGCAGCCGGCGCAGACCCTGCACAATCTGGTGCGTGCCGTCTCGGATCCGTGGCCGGGCGCCTTCGGCTACGCTGGCGCGAACAAGTTTATCGTCTGGAAATCCCGCGTCCGTCACGATCTGCCGGCAGCCAAACCGGGCACCGTTATCTCCGTTGCGCCGCTGATCGTGGCGTGCCAGGACGGGGCGCTGGAAATTGTCACCGGCCAGACCGAACGCGGTGTGTACATGCAGGGCGCTCAGCTGGCGCAGGCGCTGGGCCTGGTGTCCGGGGCGGTGATCAGCAGCAAACCGGTGGTGGCGATTAAGCGTCGCACCCGCGTGCTGATCCTCGGCGTCAATGGCTTTATCGGTAACCATTTGACCGAGCGCCTGCTGCAGGACGACAACTATGAAATTTACGGCCTGGATATCGGCTCCGACGCCATCAGCCGTTTCCTTGAGAGCCCGCGTTTCCACTTCGTGGAAGGCGATATCAGCATTCACTCCGAGTGGATCGAGTATCACATTAAGAAATGCGACGTGGTGTTGCCGCTGGTGGCCATCGCCACCCCTATCGAATACACCCGCAACCCGCTGCGCGTGTTCGAGCTGGATTTCGAAGAGAACCTGAAGATCATCCGCGATTGCGTGAAATACAATAAGCGCATCATCTTCCCGTCGACCTCTGAAGTGTACGGCATGTGCACCGATAAAAACTTCGACGAAGATACCTCCAATCTGGTGGTCGGGCCGATCAACAAACAGCGCTGGATCTACTCGGTTTCCAAGCAACTGCTGGATCGCGTGATTTGGGCCTACGGCGATAAGTACGATCTTAAGTTCACCCTGTTCCGTCCGTTCAACTGGATGGGGCCGCGCCTGGATAACCTCAACGCCGCGCGTATCGGTAGTTCCCGCGCCATCACCCAGCTGATCCTCAACCTGGTGGAAGGGTCGCCGATCAAGCTCATCGAGGGCGGCAAGCAGAAGCGCTGCTTCACCGATATCAGCGACGGTATCGAAGCGCTGTTCCGCATCATCGAGAACAAAGACGGCCGCTGCGACGGGCAGATCATCAACATCGGCAACCCGGAAAACGAAGCGAGCATCAAAGAGCTGGCCGAAATGCTGCTCGCCTGCTTCGAACGCCATCCGCTGCGCGATCGCTTCCCGCCGTTTGCCGGCTTCCGTGAAGTGGAAAGCAGCGATTACTACGGGAAGGGCTACCAGGACGTTGAGCATCGTAAGCCGAGCATTCGCAACGCCAAACGCTGCCTGAACTGGGAACCGAAGGTGGAGATGGAAGAAACGGTCGAACACACGCTGGACTTCTTCCTGCGTACAGTTGAACTGGTGGACGATAAAAATCCATGAAACAGGTCGGCTTACGCATAGATGTCGATACCTTTCGCGGAACGCGGGACGGCGTTCCGCGGCTGCTGGACCTGCTGGGCCAGCACGGGATCCAGGCAAGCTTCTTCTTCAGCGTCGGGCCGGACAATATGGGGCGCCATCTGTGGCGCCTGGTAAAACCGAAGTTTCTGTGGAAGATGCTGCGTTCCAGAGCGGCTTCGCTGTACGGCTGGGATATTCTGCTGGCTGGCACCGCGTGGCCGGGACGCCGCATCGGCGCGGGGAACGAAGCGGTGATCCGCGCGGCCGCCGAGTCTCATGAAGTCGGGCTGCACGCCTGGGATCACTACAGCTGGCAGGCGTGGAGCGGCGTCTGGCCGCAGGAACGGCTGGCGCTGGAGGTTGAGCGCGGCCTGCTCGAACTGGAACGCATCATCGGCCGGCCGGTCACCTGTTCGGCTGTCGCCGGCTGGCGCGCCGATCAGCGGGTGGTCAAAGCCAAAGAATCCTTCGATTTTCTCTACAACAGCGACTGTCGCGGCACGCGGCCGTTCCTGCCCCAGCTCGGTAGCGGCACGTTTGGTACGGTGCAGATCCCGGTCACGCTGCCGACCTGGGATGAGGCGGTGGGCACGGCGGTCGATATCGCCGGCTTTAACCGCTACCTGCTCGACTGCATCCATCGCGACCCGGGCGTGCCGGTCTATACCATTCACGCCGAAGTGGAAGGTATTGCTTACGCCGATCAGTTCAATGAACTGCTGACCATGGCGGCGGAAGAGGAAATTCAGTTTTGCCCACTGAGCCAGCTGCTGCCCGCTGACTTTAGCGAGCTGCCGTCTGGCAAAGTGGTTCGGGGTGAACTGGCTGGCCGAGAAGGCTGGCTCGGACGTGAACAATTACTGACTTCGGGTGTTTGATGAAAAGCATTCGCTATGGCGTCTCTCTGATTGCGCTGTTTGCGCTGTATTACCTGCTGCCGCTTAATTTTCGTTTGCTCTGGCAACCCGATGAAACCCGCTATGCGGAGATCAGCCGTGAAATGCTGGCCACCGGTGACTGGGTGGTGCCGCATTTTCTCGGATTGCGCTACTTCGAAAAGCCGATTGCCGGTTACTGGATCAACAGTATCGGTCAGTGGCTGTTTGGCCATAATAACTTCGGCGTACGCTTTGGGTCGGTCTTCGCTATCACCATGACTGCCCTGCTGGTGGCCTGGCTGGCGTGGCGCGTCTTTCGCGACAAAAAGGTGGCTGTCCTGTCGCCGGTGATTTTCCTTACCGCGATGCTGGTGTATGCGATTGGCACCTATGCGGTGCTGGACCCGATGATCACCCTGTGGCTGGCGCTGGCGATGTGCAGCTTCTGGGGCGCGGCGCAGGCGCAGAGCCGCAGCGGCAAAATACTGGGCTACGCGCTGCTGGGCGTCGCCTGCGGTATGGGGGTGATGACCAAGGGCTTCCTGGCGCTGGCGGTGCCGGTGGTGGGCGTGCTGCCGTGGGTGATCGCCCGTAAACGCTGGCGTGAAGTGCTGACCTACGGCTGGCTGGCGGTGATCGTCTGTACGCTGGTGGTGCTGCCCTGGGGGCTGGCTATCGCCCAGCGCGAGCCGGACTTCTGGCGCTACTTCTTCTGGGTCGAGCATATTCAGCGTTTTGCCGAAAAAGATGCCCAGCACAAAGCGCCGTTCTGGTACTACATTCCGTTCCTGATCGCCGGCAGCCTGCCGTGGCTGGCCCTGCTGCCGGGGGCGCTGAAGCGCGGCTGGCTTGAGCGCGATGAGGCTCGCGGCGCGCTGTATCTGCTGGGTTGGGTGGCGATGCCGTTCCTGTTCTTCAGTATCGCCAAAGGCAAACTGCCGACCTATATCCTGCCGTGCTTTGCGCCGCTGTCGATTCTGATGGCCCGCTACGCGCTGGAGGCCGCAAAGACCGGCGCAAAAGCGCTGCGCATCAACGGGATGATCAACCTGGGCGTTGGCCTGCTGGGGCTGATCGCCGTGCTGGTGGTCTCACCCTGGGGCGTGATGCACAAGCCGGTGTGGACCAAGATTGAGCTGTATAAATGTCTGCTGGCGGCGATCGCCTTCGCAGTCTGGGCGCTGATGGGCTGGCTGGCGATGAAAAACCCGTGCCGCCGTTGGAGCCTCGCCGCGCTCTGTCCGCTCGGCCTGGCGCTGCTGGTGGGCTTCGCCATCCCGGACCGGGTTATCGACAGCAAACAGCCGCAGTTCCTCGTGGATATCGTCAGTGAATCCCTGCAGCCCAGCCGTTACGTCCTGACCAACAACGTTGGGATCGCCGGCGGCCTGGCCTGGGAGCTGAAGCGCAGCGATATTATTATGTTCGACAAACAGGGTGAGCTGAAGTACGGTCTCGACTGGCCGGATGCTCAGGGAAGCTTTGTCAGCCAGGCCGGTTTTGCCGACTGGCTGGCCACGCACCGTCAGCAGGGGCCGGTCTCGCTGGTGCTGTTGATGGATAAAGGAGAGAGTATGGTTGACTTACCGTTACCGAAGCCAGATAACGCCTACGAGCTGGGTCGGGTGGTCTTCCTTCAGTATCTGCCGCAATGAGCGTCTGGATCTGTCTGGTGTTCGCCAGCCTGCTGAGCTGCGCCGGGCAACTCTGCCAGAAACAGGCGACCCGCCCGTCCCGTCGCGGACGGCGGAGTCGCCATATACTCTTCTGGCTGGGGATGGCGCTGTTATGCCTGGGCTGCGGCATGCTGCTGTGGCTGAGCGTGCTGCAGTCTATTCCGGTCAGCATCGCCTATCCGATGCTGAGCCTGAATTTCGTCTGGGTTACCCTCGCGGGCTGGGGCATCTGGCATGAGCCGGTCGCTCGCCGTCACTGGCTTGGCGTCGGGTTGATCGTCGTGGGCATTGTCATTCTGGGGACCAGCGTCTGATGGGCTTTCTCTGGGCATTATTCAGCGTCGGCCTCGTCAGCGCCGCGCAGTTGCTGCTGCGCAGCGCCATGGTGGCCTTGCCGCCGCTGACCGATATTGTGGCATTTCTCCAGCATCTGCTGCATTTCCAGCCCGGGACCTTCGGCCTGTTTTTCGGCCTGCTGGGCTACCTGCTGTCGATGGTCTGCTGGTACTTTGCCCTGCATCGCCTGCCGCTGTCGAAAGCGTATGCCCTGCTGAGCCTGAGCTATATCCTCGTGTGGGCCGCCGCCATCTGGTTGCCCGGCTGGCATGAGCCGTTCTACTGGCAATCGCTGCTGGGCGTGACGATCATTGTCGCCGGCGTGTTGACCATCTTCTGGCCGGTCAAACGCCGCTAGCCGGGGAGCCGGCTTTTGGGACGGCCCGGGCCGAGCAGGATCGCCAGCTTGCTGCCTCCGACGGTGGTCTCCATCCAGATTTTACAGACGCTGGTTAACGGTACCGAGAGCAGCATCCCCACCGGCCCCAGCAGCCAGCCCCAGACCAGCAACGACAGGAACACCACCAGGGTCGACATTCCCAGCCGATGGCCCATCATGCGCGGCTCCACCATGTTGCCCAGCACCATATGCACCACCAGAAACAGCGCCCCGACCAACAGGCACTCATAAATGCCGCTAAACAGCAGCGCCTGCAGCATCGGGGGGATAGCGGAGATAGCGGAGCCAATGTTCGGCACATAGTTCAGCAGAAACGCCAGCACCCCCCACATCAGGGCGAACTGTACCCCCATCGCCAGCAGCCCTAGCCAGACAATCAGCCCGGTCCACAGGCTAATCAGCGTCTTCAGCGCCAGATAATGGGTGACGCCTTTCAGCGCCCGGTGCAATCCGGCGATATGCAGGCGCGGGTTATTGAGGGCAAAACGCAGTTTGTAGGGCAGGTGGCGAACCTCAAACAGCATAAAGATCACCGTCATCACCAGCAGCACGATGCTGGCCATCGCCCCGGAAAGCTGAGTCATTAGCGTCGTGGCCCAGGTCATCAGCCGTTCTGAATCCATGCGCCGCAGCATGCGCTCCGGATTGATATGCAGATTAAGGAAGGGGAGATACTCCTGGAGCTGGAGGATCTTGCGCGTCAGGGCGCGGTTGAAATCGGGGAGCATGGCGACAAAGTCATTGAGCGACGCCGCCAGTACGCCAAGCAGCGCGGTGAGCATCACCAACATCGCCGTCACCACCAGGGTAATGGCGAACGGACGCCGCACCCCGCGGCGAATGAACCAGGTGACCAGCGGGTTGAGAACAATAGCGAAAAACAGCGCCAGCAGCAGCTGCACCAGAATATCGGCGGCGGCGTGGATCCCGGCGAGGATAATCACTAACGCTGCCAGCTTAAGTAAAATATGGAGCCCGGCTTTATCAGCCTGCGGAGAGGACATAGGTATTCCTTTTTATGAGTCGCGCCAGATAAGTGTAGCGGTTCGCCGACTGCCAATATTCTGAAAGGAGGGCTGCTTTTCCGCCGACAGCGTGGTAATAGTGAAAGCTGATTGTCGAAATCTGGTGGAACCTGATGCCCGAACCCGTCGCCGAGCCGGCGCTCAATGGACTGCGCCTCAATCTGCGGATTGTCTCTGTCGTTATCTTTAACTTTGCCAGCTATCTCACCATCGGCCTGCCGCTGGCGGTGCTGCCCGGCTATGTGCATGATGTCATGGGCTTTAGCGCTTTCTGGGCCGGGCTGGTGATTAGTCTGCAATATTTCGCCACGCTGCTCAGCCGCCCGCATGCCGGGCGCTACGCCGACCTGCTGGGGCCTAAAAAGATTGTCGTCTTCGGTCTCTGCGGCTGTTTTTTGAGCGGTTTGAGCTATCTGTTGGCGGCCTGGAGCAGCGGCTGGCCTCTGGTTAGCCTGCTGCTGTTATGCCTCGGACGGGTGATCCTTGGTATCGGCCAGAGCTTCGCCGGCACAGGCTCGACGCTGTGGGGCGTCGGCGTGGTCGGTTCACTGCATATCGGGCGGGTGATCTCGTGGAACGGGATTGTGACCTACGGGGCGATGGCGATGGGCGCGCCGCTCGGCGTGCTGTGCTATTCACACATTGGCCTCAGCGGCCTGGCGGTAGTCATTATGGCGGTGGCGCTGGTGGCGATCCTCTGTGCGCTGCCCCGCGCGGCGGTGAAGGCTACCAAAGGTAAAGCGATGTCGTTTCGCGCGGTGCTTGGCCGGGTCTGGCCCTACGGTATGGCGCTGGCGCTGGCCTCCGCCGGCTTCGGGGTGATCGCCACCTTTATCACGCTGTTTTATGACGCCAAAGGCTGGGACGGCGCGGCTTTCGCTCTGACGTTATTCAGCTGCGCGTTCGTTGGCACGCGGCTGCTGTTTCCTAACGGCATTAATCGCCTCGGTGGACTGAACGTGGCGATGCTCTGCTTTAGCGTGGAGATTATCGGACTACTGCTGGTCGGCTTTGCCGATACGCCGTTGCTGGCGAAAATCGGTACCTTCCTTACCGGGGCGGGGTTCTCGCTGGTCTTCCCGGCGCTGGGGGTGGTGGCGGTCAAAGCGGTGCCGCAGCACAATCAGGGGTCGGCGCTGGCGACCTATACCGTGTTTATGGATTTGTCGTTGGGGGTCACCGGGCCGCTGGCCGGATTGTTGATGGCGTGGACCGGGATCTCGATGATTTATCTCGCCGCGGCTGGGCTGGTGATGGCGGCGCTGCTGTTGGGCTGGCGGCTAAAAAAACGGCCCCCGGTTAGCGAACCGGAGGCCATCGCACCAGGCCAGTAATTACTGGATGGTGAGGGTGTTGATGATGCTTTCTGCTTCGGTCTGCGCCTGCTGCTGGTTGTCCGCCGGCAGGGTCACCTGCAGGGTCAGCAGTTTGTCATCCACTTTGCCGAGGATCACTGAAGACCAGGCGGTCTGCCCCTTGGCAGAGATGATGCTGTCCAGCTGCTGCAGGGTATGGCCTTTCATCTCCAGCGATTTGTTGCTCACCACCTGCAGCTGCGGGTCGCGGCTACGCTGCTGATCTTCCAGTCGTTTCGCCAGTACCGCCAGATCTTCATTGGTGCTGTCGCCGACGATGACGATGACCGCTTTCTGGCCGGTAGCGTCAGAGTAGACGTGCATGTTGTTCGCCTGGGTACCCAGTTTGCCGCTCTGGTCGGCCATGCCCGCAGGCAGGGTGAAGCTCAGTTTGCCATCCAGCAGGCTGATTGCCTGGCCGCTGGCATTGCTCTCCGCTGCTGCGCCAACGGTTGGCGCTTTTGAATCGCTGTTATCGCAGGCGGCAAGCCCCATTACCAGCAGGCCAATACCGACATATTTAACCAAATTGCGCATTGACATCTTCCTTTCGATAAACGGCCACTAATGGCTCATCCGGCTATCTTAACACATCGGCCCGCGAGTACCTTTAACTCGGCTGTAATGCCGACAAATCAGATTTATCCGCCAGTCTTTTCAACAGCATATTTAACAGCACGCCGTACATCGGCAGGAAGAAAATAATGCTGATAAGCACTTTAAAGCTGTAGTCGACGAGGGCGATTTCCCCCCAGTGGGCGGCCATAAACGGGTCCGGGCTGCGCCAGAAAGCGATAAAGAAGAACGCGACGGTATCGCTGATGTTGCCGAACAGCGTCGAGGCGGTGGGGGCCAGCCACCAGTGGCGACTCTGCCGCAGGCGGTTGAAGACGTGGACGTCGAGGATCTGCCCCAGTGCATAGGCCATAAAGCTGGCGATGGCGATGCGCGCGACGAAGAGATTAAAGGTGCCCAGCGCGGCAAAGCCCTGCCACTCGCCCATGTAGAACAGCGCAGAGATGCCGTAAGAGATAACCAGCGCCGGGACCATCACCGCGAAAATGATGCGTCGCGCCAGCGGTGCGCCAAAAATGCGTACCGTCAGATCGGTGGCGAGAAAGATAAACGGAAAACTAAACGCGCCCCAGGTGGTATGGAAACCAAAAATGGAGATCGGCAGCTGAACCAGATAGTTGCTGGAGGTGATGACCAGCAGATGAAATAGCGAAAGCCAGACGAGCGCTTTTTTGCGCTGTACGGTAGTAAACGGATTCATATTGTGACCTTTTTATGCCCGTCATGCTTCAGGTGAATGAGCAATCGGCAGCGGAACGTTGGGGTGAGGGAACCCAATAAAAAACGGCTGCATGATACTGCGTTGTCGGCGTAATGCAATGGTTGTTTTTCGCGCAAACGTTAACCTGGCTTGCGTACTGGCGAACTGGGGGTAAACTAGGGCCGTTTTGTTAACGTGAGACTAAAATGAGCGAACTTTTCTCCACTCCTGACCATACCCTGGATGCCCTGGGGCTCCGCTGCCCGGAGCCGGTCATGATGGTGCGTAAAACCGTGCGGACGATGCCGGTCGGCGAGACGCTGCTGATTATTGCTGACGATCCGGCCACCACCCGCGATATCCCGGGATTCTGCCGCTTTATGGAGCATGAGCTGGTGGCCCAGGAAACCGAAGCCCTGCCGTACCGCTATCTGATCCGCAAAAGCCACTGAGCTTTTCCCGGATAGCGGCGCGTAGCGCCTTATCCGGGCTATCCGACGGTCCGGAACCGTAGCCCTGCTAAGCGCAGCGCGAGCAGGGAATACTCCGGATGGCGGCGCGTAGCGCCTTATCCGGGCTACCCGACGGTCCGGAATCGTAGCCCTGCTAAGCGTAGCGCGAGCAGGGAATATCCCGGATGGCGGCGCGTAGCGCCTTATCCGGGCTACCCGACGGTCCGGAATCGTAGCCCTGCTAAGCGCAGCGCGAGCAGGGAATATCCCGGATGGCGGCGCGTAGCGCCTTATCCGGGCTACCCGACGGTCCGGAATCGTAGCCCTGCTAAGCGCAGCGCGAGCAGGGAATACCCCGGATGGCGGCGCGTAGCGTCTTATCCGGGCTACCCGACGGTCCGGAACCGTAGCCCTGCTAAGCGCAGCGCGAGCAGGGAATATCCCGGATGGCGGCGCGTAGCGCCTTATCCGGGCTACCCGACGGTCCGGAATCGTAGCCCTGCTAAGCGCAGCGCGAGCAGGGAATACCCCGGATGGCGGCGCGTAGCGCCTTATCCGGGCTACCCGACGGTCCGGAATCGTAGCCCTGCTAAGCGTAGCGCGAGCAGGGAATATCCCGGATGGCGGCGCGTAGCGCCTTATCCGGGCTACCCGACGGTCTGGAACCGTAGCCCTGCTAAGCGCAGCGCGAGCAGGGAATACCCCGGATGGCGGCGCGTAGCGCCTTATCCGGGCTATCCGACGGTCCGGAACCGTAGCCCTGCTAAGCGTAGCGCGAGCAGGGAAGCCGGTATCTATGCTACAACTTCTTACGCAATAACCGCAGCGCGTTAGCCGTTACCAGCACAGTGGCGCCGGTATCCGCCAGCACCGCCAGCCACAGGCCGGTCAGGCCGAGCAGGGTGGTGACGAGGAAAATCCCCTTCAGCCCTAAGGCAATCGCGATGTTCTGGCGAATATTGGCATGGGTGGCGCGCGCCAGGGAAATCATCTGCGCCAGGCCGGTCAGACGGTTATGGGTCAGCGCGGCGTCGGCCGTCTCCAGCGCCACATCGGTGCCGCTGCCCATGGCGATGCCGATGGTGGCCGCTTTCATCGCCGGGGCGTCGTTGATGCCGTCCCCGATCATCGCCAGCGGCGCATCGGCATTCAGCGCCATGACGGCTTTCACTTTGTCCGCCGGCAGCAGACCGGCGCGGAATTCCAGCCCCAGTTCGCTGGCGATGGCTGCCGCGGCGCGCGGGTTATCTCCGGTAAGGATCACCCCTTGAACCCCCAACTGATGCAAGGCATCCACCGCCTGACGCGCGTCGTCGCGCAGGGTGTCGCGCAGCGCCAGAATACCGAGCAGCGTCTCGCCGCGCATCACCAGCACTACCGTTTGCCCGGCGCTTTCCAGCTGCTGGATCTGCGCCTCATGTTCTGCCGGGGCGGCTTTGCTGGCGGCGCAGATCAAGATGCGGCTGCCGTTCACCTCGGCTTCGATGCCAGAGCCCGCCAGCGCCCGCTGGCCGCTGGCAAGCGGAATACTCAGCTGACGCCGCTGTGCTTCACGGACGATGGCCTGCGCCAGCGGGTGGCTGGAGCCTTGCTCCACCGCCGCCGCCAGCGCCAGCAGCGCGTTGTCGTCAAACTCAGCCGTGGCGATCACCGAAGTCACCTGCGGCTGGCCGACGGTCAGGGTGCCGGTTTTATCGAACGCCACCTGCCGCACCTGGCCCAGCTGTTCCAGCGCCGCGCCGCCTTTGATTAGCGCCCCGCGGCGGGCGGCGACCGCCAGGCCGGAGGTGATGGCCGCCGGCGTGGAGATGACCAGCGCGCACGGACAGCCGATCAGCAGCAGCGTCAGCCCTTTATAAATCCACGGCAGCCAGGCGCTGGCGAAGAACAGCGGTGGGACAATGGCGACCAACAAAGCTACGACCATAATGGCCGGGGTGTAGATCCGGCTGAAGCGATCGATAAAACGCTCGATTGGCGCCCGACGTTCCTCTGCCTCTTCAATCAGCTTCAGGATGCGGTCGATGGCGCTGTCGCCCGGTTCGGATATCACGGTAAGCTGCACCAGGCGATCGACGCTGGTGGCGCCCGCCGCGACTCGTTCCCCGGCCTGACGCTCCACCGGCACCGACTCACCGGTCAGGGCGCTTTCATCAAAGCTGGCAAACGGCGACAGCAGCTGGCCATCCGCCGGCAGACGCCCGCCGGCGGCCACTTCAATCACATCTCCGGGACGCAGGTCGCGCTGGGCGACGATTTCCCGCACGCCGTTGCGCAGACGGATGGCGGTGTCGGGCTTCAGCGCCATCAGCGCGCTCACCCCCTGCCGTGCGCGGCTGGCGGCCCAGCCTTCGAGACGCTCGCCGATCAGGAACAGCAGCAGGACCATCGCCGCTTCCGCAGTGGCGCCGATAAACAGCGCCCCGATGGCGGCGACGCTCATCAGCGTTTCAATGGCAAACCAGCTCCCGCTTTTGATCAGGCGCAGCGCCTGGCGAGCAACCGGCCACAGGCCAACCAGGGTGGTGGCAATAAAGGCCAACTGACCGGCGGGGTGGTTGGCCTGCTCCAGCCCCCAGCTCAGGGCCATCATGATAACCAGCGTCAGTAACGGCAGATTGTCGCGCAGCAGCGACCCTCGGGTTTTCTCTGCTGCGGGAGCATCGGCATCGCGCAGCGTATAGCCCGCCTGGCGGACCGCGTTCTCAACCTGAGCGCGGATATCACCCTCGGCGTTAACCAGCAACTTTTCTGTGGCGAACAGCACCTGGACCTGACTGACGCCGGGTACCTGGCGAACCGCGGTTTCCACCTTGCGGGCGCAGGCGGCGCAGTCCATGCCATCAACCTGCCAGCTATAGCGGGCGTCGTCGAGCGCTTCGGCGGCAGGGGCGGATTCTGTGGCGCAGGCGTGATCTGTACAGCAGCTCTCCGCCGGCGCGGTCGCTGGCCGCATGGTGAATGACGAGAATTGTGGGACTTTTTTATCCTGCGCGTCTGGAGTCGACATGGCACCCTCCGGGAAATGATAATTTTCTCATTAGCCGTAGGATACACTCTGGAGTCGACTCCAGAGTCAAGGACTAAATTACAGGTATAACGCGCGCACGATCAGGAAGTGGCCGGCAAAGTAGAACGCGGCGGCAATGGCGTTATCGGCGCGGAAGCGGCGACGATAGTGGCTCACCAGCCATACGGCATTGCTCAGCAGCAGCAGGGCCGCGCCAGCGAAACCGGACAGCGCGGTGTTGGTGGGGCGGGCAAACCACAGCTCACCGGCCAGCCAGACCATCACCAGCGTCATTCCAATAAAGGTCAGCACCGGCATTTTCATCTCTTCCAGCCGACTCCAGATCACCGCCATCAGCAGGGCGCCGAATACCAGCAGCACCAGCGGCAGCGGCCAGAAGAACGACAGCGTCAGCTGGCTGGCGAACCAGATGGTATACAGCAGATGTGACAGGAAGAAAGCGCCCACCGCGTACATCACCCGCTGGCGCGGCAGCAGGGTCAGGGCGTCGCCGAGCAGCGAGGCGCACAGGCCGGCCAGCACCAGATAGCTGATGGCATTGAACATCGGCGCCTGCCAGGCCAGTAACAGCAACAGAATCAGGGTGACAGGTTTAAATACCCAACGTCGCCAGGCCGGCCCACGATAGGATGCATCGACATAAAGCCATGCGGAGAAACAGACAGCAATAAATGACCAAAGCATAGTAAGTCCCTGTATCTGTTATCATAAAGAAAGTTACGGATGCGTGATGCTACAACTCAGTGTAGTGGTTTGGCGTAGCAGATGACAATGTTATTCCCGACGCAGTATGCTGATTCCTGATATTTTTTATGGGTAACCTTGATGAGTAAAATGCCCCTCTTTTTTGTTCTGGTCGTCGCGGTGATTGTGGTGGCGGCTTCGTTTCGCTATGTCCAGCAGCGGCGTGAGAAACAGGCGAATGACGCCGCGCCGTTGCTACAAAAGCGGGTTATCGTCAGCAATAAACGGGAAAAAGTGATTAACGATCGGCGCTCGCGGCAGCAGACGGTGACGCCCGCAGGCAGTGAGATGCGCTATGAAGCGAGCTTTCGCCCCGAAAACGGTGGGCTGGAGGTGGTGTTTCGCCTCGACGCGCCGCAATATCATGCGCTAAGCGTGGGCGATCGCGGGATGTTGAGTTATAAGGGCACAGCGTTCGTGGCGTTTACGCCCGATCCCTGAGCCCTTTTCAGGACTACTTTTTCAGCGTCGCCTTCAGTTTTTTCTGCCAGGCGACGAGCTCAAACACGCCGAAGATAAAAATGCGGATTTGCTCAAAGCGGCTCAGCGGCGGCGCCTCTTTCGGCTGCGTCGCCTTGAGCAGCGTCAACTGCAGCCCGTGCATCAGGATCATGAAAATCAGCGCGACGTTGACGAAGATATTCAGCGGCTTCGGGAAGGGCTGAAACAGGTTCAATAACAGAAAGGCCCAGACGCACAGCATCAGCAGGCGGCCTAAATTAATCAGCATGGTGCTCTCCTTGGGCCTCACGTTGGTAAAGACGGTAGGCGACCTGTCCGGCCACTTTTTCACGATACAGCTGCCAGTTAGCTGGCACCGGCGGTAAACCGTTTTCGACTTCGCTTTCGACATACACCAGGGCCTCATCGGCCAGCCAGCCTTGTGTCTCCAGCAGACGTAGCGTCTCCTCCAGCAGCCCCTGACGGAACGGCGGGTCGACGAACACGATCTGGTGCGGTGTCCCCGGCTGGCTCAGGAAGCTGAGGGTGTTGGTGGTGATCACCTTGCCGCGATCCGCTTTTAGGGTGGCGAGATTTTTTTGCAACTGCTGGGCTACGCCGCGCTCCATCTCCAGTAGCGTGGTGCTGGCCGCATAGCGGGACAGCGCCTCCAGCCCCAGCGCGCCGCTGCCGGCAAAGCAGTCGAGGCAGTGCGCGTCAACGATGGACGGCGCCAGCCAGTTAAAAAGGGTTTCGCGAACCCGGTCGGTGGTCGGCCGCAGGCCCGGGCTCTCCGGCACCGGTAATTTACGGCCGCGCCATTGCCCACCAATAATGCGGATCTGGCCGCTGCCCGCGTGGTTTGGTTTTTTCATCTCTCTGCTCAAGTCTCAACTTCCGGCCTGCTATTCTAGCGATCGACGGCGGTTGACGAAACCTTAATCCGGGGGCGGTGCTGCGAGTTAAGTTAAGTGATAGACTATCCGACTAATTTCATCATTTTTTCAGCTTCTGATGAAGCTGCGCCATGAATAAAACAGCGAGGAGTGTGGTCGCAAATGGCAAAAGAGAAAAAACGTGGCTTCTTTTCCTGGCTGGGCTTTGGACAGAAAGAACAGGCACAGGAAACCGAGACTGAACAAAAAGTAGAAGAACAACAAGCGGTTGCCGATGAGACGCCGGTAGCGGAAACCCCTGCTGAGCCGAGCGCGCCGAAAGCAGACCCGGAGGCGTTTGCCGAAGATGTCGTCGAAGTGACCGAGACGGTGGTCGAAAGCGAAAAAGCGCACCTCGCGGAGCCTGCCAGCGTGCAGGAAGAAGAGGGGGTGGAAACGCCTGCTCTGGTCGAAGACGCGCCTGTTGTTGAACCGGAGCCCGCGGTCAGCGAACCGCCTGAACAGCCTGCGGTGGTTGAGCCTCTGGCGGAAGAGGTGATCGCCGAACCGGTGGTGGCGGAAGCCGTAGCAGAGCAGCCTGTGGCAGACGTTATCGCCGAGCCGCAGGAGACGGATGTCCCTGGAGAGGACGCCCCGTTAAGCGATGAAGAGCTGGAAGCACTGGCGCTGGCGGCCGAGGCGGCAGAAGAGGCGGCGGTCGTGGTGCCGGAGCCCGAGGACGAGGCGCCGGTGGAAGCGCTGGCCCAGGAGCAGGAAAAACCGACGAAAGAAGGCTTTTTCGCCCGCCTCAAGCGTAGCCTGCTGAAAACAAAAGAAAATCTCGGTTCCGGATTTATCAGCCTGTTCCGCGGCAAGAAGATCGACGATGATCTGTTTGAAGAGCTGGAAGAGCAACTGCTGATCGCCGACGTCGGGGTGGAAACCACTCGCAAGATCATTACCAACCTGACGGAAGGCGCCAGCCGTAAGCAACTGCGCGATGCGGAAGCGCTGTACGGCCTGCTGAAAGAAGAGATGGGCGAGATTCTCGCCAAAGTGGATGAGCCGCTGAACGTTGAAGGCAAAACGCCATTTGTTATTTTGATGGTCGGCGTAAACGGGGTGGGGAAAACCACCACCATCGGCAAGCTGGCGCGTCAGTTTGAGCAGCAGGGTAAATCGGTGATGCTGGCGGCGGGGGATACCTTCCGCGCGGCGGCGGTGGAACAGCTGCAGGTCTGGGGTCAGCGTAACAATATCCCGGTGATCGCCCAGCATACTGGCGCGGACTCCGCCTCGGTGATTTTCGACGCCATTCAGGCGGCGAAGGCGCGCCATGTTGACGTACTGATTGCCGACACCGCCGGGCGTCTGCAGAATAAATCGCACCTGATGGAAGAGCTGAAGAAGATTGTCCGGGTGATGAAAAAACTGGACGTCGACGCGCCGCATGAGGTGATGTTAACTATTGACGCCAGCACCGGGCAGAATGCCATTAGCCAGGCCAAACTGTTCCATGAGGCGGTAGGATTGACCGGGATCACCCTGACCAAGCTGGACGGCACCGCCAAAGGCGGCGTGATCTTCTCGGTGGCCGATCAGTTCGGCATTCCGATTCGCTATATTGGCGTCGGCGAGCGTATTGAGGATCTGCGTCCGTTTAATGCGGGCGACTTTATTGAGGCACTTTTTGCCCGAGAGGATTAAGAATGATTCGCTTTGAACAAGTCAGCAAAGCCTATCTCGGTGGGAGACAAGCGCTGCAGGGGGTGACCTTCCACCTGCAGCCGGGCGAGATGGCGTTTCTGACCGGCCATTCCGGCGCAGGGAAGAGTACCCTGCTGAAGCTTATCTGTGGTATCGAACGGCCCAGCGCCGGGAAAATTTTCTTCAGCGGTCATGAAATCAGCCGCCTGAAGAGCCGTGAGGTGCCGTTCCTGCGCCGCCAGATCGGCATGATTTTCCAGGACCACCATTTGCTGATGGATCGTACCGTGTATGACAACGTGGCGATCCCGCTGATTATCGCCGGCGCCAGCGGCGATGACATTCGTCGCCGCGTCTCGGCGGCGCTGGACAAGGTCGGCCTGCTGGACAAAGCGAAGAACTTTCCGATTCAGCTCTCCGGCGGTGAGCAGCAGCGCGTCGGTATAGCCCGCGCGGTGGTCAACAAGCCGGCGGTGCTGCTGGCGGATGAACCGACCGGTAACCTCGACGAGGCGCTCTCGGAGGGGATTTTACGTCTGTTTGAAGAGTTTAACCGCGTTGGGGTGACGGTACTGATGGCGACGCACGATCTGGGGCTTATCTCCAGTCGTCCGTACCGCGTGCTGTCGCTCAGCGACGGCCATCTGCATGGAGGCATTCGGGGTGAATAAGCGCGACGCAATGAACCAGATTCGCCAGTTCGGCAGTAAGTTCGATCGCCTGCGCAACGCGGCGGGTGGCAGCGGCGGCGGGCGCAATGCGCCAAAACGGCCGAAAGCGGCGCCTAACCCGGCCTCGCGTAAGAGTAACGTGTTCAACGAACAGGTGCGCTATGCCTGGCACGGCGCGTTGCAGGATCTCAAAAGCACGCCGCTGGCGACCTTCCTGACGGTGATGGTCATCGCCATTTCGTTGACCCTGCCAAGCGTCTGCTACATGGTCTACAAAAACGTCAGCAGCGCGGCGTCACAGTATTATCCATCGCCGCAGATCACCGTTTATCTGGAAAAAACGCTGGATGACGACGCCGCGGCGCGGGTGGTGGGCCAGCTGCAGGCGGAGCAGGGCGTCGACAAGGTAAACTATTTGTCCCGTGACGAGGCGCTGGGTGAATTCCGTAACTGGTCAGGCTTTGGCGGCGCACTGGATATGCTGGAAGAGAACCCGTTGCCGGCGGTCGCCATCGTGGTGCCGAAGCTGGATTTCCAGAGCACGGAAGCGCTCAATACCCTGCGCGAGCGGGTATCGCGGATCCAGGGGGTGGATGAGGTGCGGATGGACGACAGCTGGTTTGCCCGTCTCTCCTCGCTTACCGGGCTGGTAGGCCGCGTGTCGGCGATGATCGGCGTGCTGATGGTGGCGGCGGTGTTCCTGGTGATCGGCAACAGCGTGCGCCTGAGCATCTTTGCCCGCCGCGATACCATTAACGTGCAGAAGCTGATCGGCGCCACCGACGGCTTTATCCTGCGTCCGTTCCTCTACGGCGGGGCGATGCTGGGCTTCTCCGGCGCGTTTTTATCGCTGATCCTGTCGGAGATTCTGGTGATGCGCCTCTCGTCGGCGGTGACCGAAGTGGCGAAAGTGTTCGGCACCCAGTTTGAGCTGAGCGGCCTGGGCTTCGACGAGTGCCTGTTGATGCTGATTGTCTGCTCGATGATCGGGTGGGTCGCCGCCTGGCTGGCGACAGTGCAACATTTACGTCACTTTACTCCCGATTAAAAAAAGCGTGATATAATCTTTCCCTGCTGCAATGAGTTCCTGTTCGCAGGGAAAGATACCGCAAGCTTGTTCTCCTTTTCCTGCCCTCACTTGTTCATCGTGGTGTCACATTTTGTGCGTAATTTATTCACACCGTTGCATGGAACTTGTGGATAAAATCACTGTCTGATACTAATGTGAGTGATATTCTCGTTGCTCATGAATGCTGGCATGCTTGTTGCCTGATGGGGACAAGAACGCGTCAGAAGATATCAATTGAGAGGATTTGAATGACCAAAGAAATGCAAACTTTAGCTTTAGCCCCCGTTGGTAACCTGGAATCGTACATCCGGGCCGCTAACACTTGGCCGATGCTGTCGGCTGATGAAGAGCGGGAGCTTGCTGAAAAGCTGCATTACCAGGGCGATCTGGAAGCAGCGAAAAAGCTGATTCTGTCTCACCTGCGCTTTGTTGTTCACATTGCTCGTAACTACTCGGGCTATGGCCTGCCGCAGGCGGATCTGATCCAGGAAGGCAATATCGGCCTGATGAAAGCCGTGCGTCGCTTCAACCCGGAAGTGGGTGTGCGCCTGGTCTCCTTCGCCGTGCACTGGATTAAAGCTGAAATTCACGAATACGTGCTGCGTAACTGGCGTATTGTGAAGGTCGCTACCACCAAAGCACAGCGTAAGCTGTTCTTTAACCTGCGTAAAACCAAACAGCGTCTGGGTTGGTTCAACCAGGATGAAGTGGAAATGGTGGCCCGTGAGCTGGGCGTGTCGAGCAAAGACGTCCGCGAGATGGAATCCCGCATGGCGGCCCAGGACATGACCTTCGACATGTCTTCCGACGATGAGTCCGACAGCCAGCCGATGGCGCCGGTCCTTTATCTGCAGGACAAAACGTCTAACTTTGCCGACGGCATCGAAGACGACAACTGGGAAGAGCAGGCGGCGAATAAGCTGACTGACGCGATGCAGGGCCTGGACGAGCGTAGCCAGGACATCATCCGCGCCCGCTGGCTGGACGAAGACAACAAGTCCACGCTGCAGGAACTGGCCGACCGCTACGGCGTCTCCGCAGAGCGTGTGCGTCAGCTGGAAAAGAACGCCATGAAAAAACTGCGTGCCGCTATCGAAGCCTGATACGCCACGCCTGCCTGATACCTGATATCAGGCTCCCCGATAACGCCCCGCCTCAGGTTGGGGCGTTTTGTTTTTCTGCGTCCTCCCGGGGCAGGAGCATCTGCGGGCAGTGCGTCTGCAGGCAGCCGAGTAAGACGCTGAACGCCGGCGCCATCTGCTCTTCGGGCTGGCTGGCGAATCCCATCAGTAATCCTTTCTTCCGCGCCGCCGTCAGGTAGTAGCGCGACAGCGGCCGCACCAGAATGTGGCGCGCATTAGCCTCTTTGGCAATCGCCACATCGTCAGCCTCTGCGGGCAAATTGAGGATCAAATGCAGCCCGGCATTATCGCTGAAGTCAGACAGGGCGTAC
Source organism: Klebsiella variicola (assembly GCF_000828055.2). Classification (NCBI taxonomy): domain Bacteria; kingdom Pseudomonadati; phylum Pseudomonadota; class Gammaproteobacteria; order Enterobacterales; family Enterobacteriaceae; genus Klebsiella; species Klebsiella variicola. Next base: position 316,981 of record NZ_CP010523.2, read on the forward strand.
GGCATACAGTGCCGCTGGATAAGCTCAGTTAAAAAGGCGCGGCGACGGCTGTAGAGCAACCGCATACGGCGGATATGGGCCGAATAGTGGCCGGCGGTAATAAACTCCGCCAGCGCCATCTGGATCAGCGAATGGCCGCCGCGGTAAAGCTCGGCATGGGCGTGCTTCAGATCGCTGACCAGCGGACGGGGGATCACCACGTAGCCCAGGCGCAGGCCGGGATAGAGCGTTTTGCTGAAGGTGCCGATATAGACCACCGGGGCATCGGGGACCAGACCCTGCAGGGCGGGGATCGGCTGGCCGGAAAAGCGAAACTCACTGTCATAATCATCTTCGACGATCCAGCTCCCCTGCTGACGGGCGAGCGCCAGCAGTCGCTGGCGGCGCTCAAGGCTCATCACCGCGCCCAGCGGGTACTGGTGGGAAGGCGTAACGAAGATGAGCCTCGGCGCGTCGTCAACCGTTTCCGGCGGGCACAGGCCGTTGGCATCGACGGTCAGGGGTTCCACCCGAACGTCGTTCATCGCCAGCACGTGGCGGATCCCCCAATAGGAAGGCTCCTCCACCCACGCCAGATCGCCGTTATCACACAGCATGCGGGTGACCAGATCGATCGCCTGGTGGATCCCCTCGGTGATAAGAATTTGATCTGCCTGACAGTGGACGCCGCGCGACACGCGCAGATAATCCACCAGCGCCTGCTGCAGTTCCGGGGTGCCACCGTTGCAGCTATAGCTGAGCCGCTCCGGCTTGGGCCGACGGCTGATACGGGCCTGGATCTTACTGAACAGCGGGTGGGGAAAGGCGTTAACGTCCGGCACGCCGGGTATAAACGCCCCCCACTGGCGCGGGCTGGCGCTGACCTGGCCGAGCAGATGTTGGCCTCGGCGTGAAAGATGCACCGTCGGTGCCGCGATACTGCTGTTTTCTTGCTGACCTTTAGCCGTCAATGAGCTCTCAGGGGCGGTTTGGGCAACGAATGTTCCACTTCCCCGGCGGGAAACCACATATCCTTCCGCCAGTAATTGTTCATAAGTTGTTAATATGGTGTTTCTTGATACGCCGAGTTCACCCGCCAGATCGCGCGACGGCGGCAGGCGGCTTTGCGGCGCCAGCGAACCATCGAGGATCGCGCGGCGCAGCGCGTTATATAAGCGTTTGTGCAGAAGAGGATCCCGCTCTTCCTGCAGACGGACCAGCACCAGGTCACCCACCAGCGAACGCAATTGGATCCCTCAGATATTCTAAATTGGTACTCGATTATAGGGCCAACTCCTGTGTAAATAAACGACATCGTTTCTAATTTGTTGCGATAACGTGACATACACGACAGGAGATTCGCAGGTGAAAAGCTCAGAACTGAATCAACGTCGCCAGCAGGCGACGCCGCGCGGCGTAGGCGTAATGTGTAACTACTTTGTCGAGAAGGCGGAAAACGCCACGCTGTGGGATATCGAAGGCAATGAGGTGATCGATTTCGCCGCCGGGATCGCCGTGTTAAATACCGGTCACCGCCATCCGAAAGTGGTCGCCGCGGTCGCCGATCAGCTGCAGGCGTTCACCCACACCGCCTATCAGATTGTGCCGTACGAAAGCTATGTTTCGCTGGCGGAGCGTATCAACGATCTGGCGCCAATTGACGGGCCGGCAAAAACGGCTTTCTTCACCACCGGCGCGGAGGCGGTTGAGAACGCAGTGAAAATTGCCCGCGCTTACACCGGCCGCCCTGGACTAATTACTTTCGGCGGCGGCTTCCACGGCCGTACTTTTATGACCATGGCCCTCACCGGTAAGGTCGCGCCCTACAAAATCGGCTTCGGGCCGTTCCCGGGATCGGTGTATCACGGCGTTTATCCCAATGAGGCGCACGGCGTGACCACCGCGGATGCGCTGAAAAGCCTGGAGCGCATTTTCAAAGCGGATATTGCGCCGGACCAGGTAGCGGCCATCATCCTCGAGCCGATCCAGGGGGAAGGCGGCTTTAACGTCGCGCCGGCCGATTTTATGCAGGCGCTGCGCGATCTGTGCGATACCCACGGTATTCTGCTGATCGCTGATGAAGTGCAGACCGGTTTCGCCCGCACCGGCAAGCTGTTCGCTATGCAGCACTATCAGGTGAAACCGGATCTGATGACGATGGCGAAAAGCCTCGCCGGCGGCTTCCCGCTGTCGGGCGTTGTCGGTCGCGCCGAGGTGATGGATGCGCCAGCCCCAGGCGGGCTGGGCGGAACCTATGCCGGTAACCCGCTGGCGGTGGCCGCGGCGCACGCGGTGCTGGATGTCATTGCCGAAGAGCAGCTGTGTCAACGGGCTGAACAGCTGGGTAGCCATCTGCAGGAGGTGCTCAACCAGGCGCGCGCCACCTGCCCGGCGATCGTTGATGTCCGTGGCCGGGGGTCGATGGTGGCGGTGGAGTTTAACGATCCGCAAACTGGCGAGCCGTCGCCGGAGTTCACCCGCCTTGTGCAACAGAAAGCGCAGGAAAACGGCCTGCTGCTGCTGAGCTGTGGCGTCTACGGCAACGTGATCCGCTTCCTGTATCCGTTGACTATCCCCGACGCCCAGTTCTCGAAAGCGCTGGATATTCTGGCGCGCATCCTGAAGAGCTAACGTCTCCCCGGCGGGCTGCGGCGGCAGGGAAGCCGAACAGAAACAGGACGCCGCAGCCGGCTGTTCATGCTCAGCGTGAGTGGTGTATCACCCTGATATCACCTTTTTTCCGGCGGTAAAAACCGCCGGAGTAAAACGGAAAGTATTATGTCTGAAAACTCCACCTTTTCTCCCGTCCTCACCGGCCGGGAACGTACGGCTGTCCCTACAAAATCTCTGAGCTTCATCGAAGGGGTATCGATGATTGTCGGTACCAATATCGGTGCGGGTGTCCTCTCTATCGCCTATGCGTCGAGCAAAGCGGGCTTCTTACTGCTGCTGTTCTGGCTGGTGCTGGTGGGCAGCCTGACGACGGTGACCATGCTCTATGTCGCGGAATCCACGCTCCGTACCCGTAAACATCTGCAGCTCAGCGGTTTATCGAAGCGCTACGTCGGCGCCTTTGGCGCGCTGATGATGTTCCTCTCCGTTTGCGTCAACAGCGTCGGCGCATTGACGGCTTATATGACCGGCAGCGGCAAGCTGCTGCACTCGTTGTTTGGCATCTCGCCGGCGCTGGGCAGCGTGCTGTTTTTCGTCCCGGCGGCAGGGGTGCTCTACCTGGGCCTGAAGGCGATCGGCCGCGGCGAGAAATTTATCAGCATCGGCATGGTGGTGATGATCTCGGTGCTGGTGATTGCCACGCTGTTGAAAGAGACCACCCGTGTGGGCTATCTGCTCGACGGCAACTGGCTGTATATGGTTCCGGTCTTCAATGTCGTGGCATTCTGCTTCTCGGCACAGTATATCGTGCCGGAGATGGCGCGGGGCTTCGCCGACAAACCGGAAAAATTGCCCAGGGCCATTATGGTCGGTATGGCTTTGACCTTTGCCCTGCTGGCGCTGGTGCCGCTATCGGTTATCTCGCTTAATGGCCTGGACAATATCTCGGATGTGGCCACCATCTCCTGGGGCCGGGCGCTTGGCGAATGGGCGTTCTTCTCGGCCAACCTGTTTGCGCTGTGCGCCATGCTGACCTCTTACTGGGGGCTGGGCGGCAGCTTTCTGACCAATATCTTCGATCAGTTCCGCCTGGGGAATGACGAACAGCCCGCCCGGCGCCTGATGGTGCTGTTGGTGGTGGCGATCCCGCCGTTCGTGCTGGCCTATAGCGGCATGGTTTCTTTCGTCAACGCGCTCTATTTTGCCGGAGTGTTCAGCGGCGTCATTTTATCAATTATGCCGATCCTGATGCTGAAGGGCGCCCGCCAGCGTGGCGACCTGACCCCAGGCTGGACCTGTCCGGCCTGGATGACCCATCCGCTTATCCAATGCTTCATTGTGTTGTTGTATCTTTGCAGCGCCGTCTACGCGATAGCGTCCGCGGTAGGCTACCTGCCCGCTGGCTGGTAATCAGGGCCTGTTTTGCACCGCGTCCGGTTCATGCTGGCGCGGTTTTTTTATTTGTCACTTATCTGTTACATAGCCCGCAATTTAGTCGTTTCAAATTCCTCAGAATGACGGTATGTTTAGCATAGTGTGCTGCAAAAGCGCGAGCAGCCCCCGGTGGATTAGCTATCATATGCTTTTCCTATCGATATAAACAAAATAATGCGCTAACAAACAACATCACAACAAATGCAAAAACCATAATAATGGGGAGCCTCAGGATGAATATGAAGGGTAAAGCGTTACTGGCAGGATGTATTGCCTTAGTTATGAGCAGCGCGGCGCTGGCGGAAGACATCAAAATCGCGGTCGTCGGGGCGATGTCCGGCCCGGTGGCTCAGTACGGCGACCAGGAGTTTACCGGTGCCGAGCAGGCGGTAGCGGATATCAACGCTAAGGGCGGCATCAAGGGCAATAAGCTTCAGATCGTCAAATATGATGACGCTTGCGACCCGAAACAGGCGGTAGCGGTCGCCAACAAAGTGGTCAACGACGGCATCAAGTACGTTATTGGCCATCTGTGCTCCTCTTCCACTCAGCCGGCGTCTGACATCTATGAAGACGAAGGCATTCTGATGATCACGCCGGCCGCGACTGCTCCGGAGCTGACCGCGCGCGGCTATAAGCTGATCCTGCGCACCACCGGCCTGGACTCCGATCAGGGACCCACCGCAGCGAAATACATTCTCGACAAAGTGAAGCCGCAGCGTATCGCTGTGGTACATGATAAACAGCAGTACGGTGAAGGTTTGGCCCGTGCGGTGCAGGATGGCCTGAAAAAAGGCGGGGCGAACGTGGTCTTCTTCGACGGCATCACCGCCGGTGAGAAAGATTTCTCCACCCTGGTGGCGCGCCTGAAGAAAGAGAATATCGATTTCGTTTACTACGGTGGCTACCACCCGGAAATGGGCCAGATCCTGCGTCAGGCCCGTGCTGCCGGTCTGAAAACCCAGTTTATGGGCCCGGAAGGCGTAGCGAACGTCTCCCTGTCTAACATCGCCGGCGAGTCGGCGGAAGGCCTGCTGGTGACCAAGCCGAAGAACTACGACCAGGTGCCGGCGAACAAACCGATCGTGGATGCGATCAAGGCGAAGAAACAGGATCCGAGCGGCGCCTTCGTGTGGACCACCTACGCGGCGCTGCAGTCGCTGCAGGCGGGCCTGAATCAGTCTGACGATCCGGCGGAAATCGCTAAATACCTGAAAGGCGCGACGGTAGACACCGTGATGGGCCCGCTGTCGTGGGATCAGAAAGGCGACCTGAAAGGCTTCGAGTTCGGGGTCTTTACCTGGCATGCTAACGGTACGGCGACCGACGCCAAATAATTTAACCGGCGCCTTTCACGCTGCAAATGCGTTGTCTGCGGCCCTCAACCCCGGTCACTTACTGATGTAAGCTCCCGGGGATTTCGGGTCTTGACGCCTTTTTGCAACGCGAAATGCTGGGTTAAATGGGTGGGGGGCGCCTTTCCCGCTGCCGATGCGTTGTCTGCGGCCCTCAACCCCGGTCACTTACTGATGTAAGCTCCCGGGGATTTCGGGTCTTGACGCCTTTTTGCAACGCGAAATGCTGGGTTAAATGGGGGGCGCCTTTCACGCTGCAAATGCGTTGTCTGCGGCCTTCAACCCCGGTCACTTACTGATGTAAGCTCCCGGGGATTTCGGGTCTTGACGCCTTTTTGCAACGCGAAATGCTGGGTTAAATGGGTGGGGGGCGCCTTTCCCGCTGCCGATGCGTTGTCTGCGGCCCTCAACCCCGGTCACTGACTGAGTAAGCTCCCGGGGATTTCGGGTCTTGACGCCTTTTTGCAACGCGAAATGCTGGGTTAAATGGGGGGGGGGCCTTTCACGCCACAGATGTGTTGTCAGACCCCGGTCGTGCTGCGCTTACCGGGGCTACAATTTCCAGGTAGCCCGGCTAAGCGAAGCGCCGCCGGGTTCTTCCTTGGTCATGCTCCGCATATTGGGGCTACGGCTTAATGCTTTTCCCAACCGGTCTGCTGGGCGCTAAAGCCGAGCGCCTGCATAAATGCGGCCATCACGCCGCGGTCCTCCACCCCTTGGTCGGCGACGCGCCAGCTATTGATGGCCGGGTTATCACGCAACGTCTCTTCCACTAAGTATTGCCCGACGCCGCGGCGGCGGGTCACTTCACGCACGCACAGATCGCTGAGCTCGGCTTCGACGCCGCGCAGGGTGACGCGCACGGCGCCCAGCAGGCGTTCGTTAAAGCGGGCGGCGTAGAGACGATGATTCTCGTCCAGGGTTAGGGTCGACAGATCCTGCGACGGCCAGATTTTCCCCAGGTCGATGCGATCCTGATCGCTGAAGTGCTGTAAACGGATAATGGTCAGTTTCATGGGCGGCAAATCCAGTGCAAAACAGAGGCGCCAGTGTACCCAAAATTGCTGTCTGGCGGAGCGCTGTTTTTTGCGCATACATCAGGGGATTCGTTTTCCGGATGTAGTCAGGGTAGCGCAATCCGTCATGGATCGAAAAATAAGCAGAATTTTAACCTAATGTGCAGCGTTTTATTCCGCCTTATGTATCGTTATTTTATGCTGCAGGATGGACTTTTTTTTGTTTATCTTCACCAAAATACAGAATATTATCTTTGCTTAATCGACTGAAAAATAGAGATTTTAATCTGTTTTTTAGTGAAAAGCTGCGCTAAACCATTAAACTCAATGGTAAAAATGGCGTTGTTTAATAAAAGCACAGAATGCTTTTTAACCATAAAAATACAAAACATTTACACCACATCACGAACGGGGTTCTGCAGCATGAAAAGGAACGCGAAAACCATCGTCGCGGGCATTGTCGCATTAGCGATGTCGCACGCGGCGATGGCCAAGGATATTAAGGTCGCCGTGGTCGGCGCGATGTCGGGTCCGGTGGCCCAGTGGGGCGACATGGAGTTCAATGGCGCGCGTCAGGCGATTAAAGACATCAACGCCAGCGGCGGTATTAAGGGTGACAAGCTGGTGGCCGTCGAATATGACGACGCCTGCGATCCGAAGCAAGCGGTCGCGGTGGCCAACAAAATCGTCAACGACGGCATTCAGTACGTTATCGGCCACCTCTGCTCCTCTTCCACCCAGCCGGCTTCCGACATCTATGAGGATGAAGGCATCCTGATGATCTCCCCCGGGGCGACCAACCCGGAGCTGACCCAACGCGGATACCAGTACATCATGCGTACCGCCGGCCTCGACTCCTCGCAGGGGCCGACCGCGGCGAAATATATCGTCGAGAAAGTCAAACCGCAGCGTATCGCCATCATTCATGACAAGCAGCAGTACGGCGAAGGGCTGGCGCGTTCGGTGCAGGACAACCTGAAGAAAGCCGGGGCCAATATCGTCTTCTTCGACGGCATCACCGCGGGGGAAAAAGATTTCTCCGCCCTGCTGGCGCGCCTGAAGAAAGAGAACATTGACTTCGTCTACTACGGCGGCTACTACCCGGAAATGGGCCAGATGCTGCGCCAGGCGCGCTCCGTCGGGCTGAAAACCGTGTTTATGGGGCCGGAAGGGGTCGGCAACGCCTCGCTGTCCAATATCGCGGGCGCCGCGGCGGAAGGCATGCTGGTGACAATGCCAAAACGCTACGATCAGGACCCTGCCAATAGCGCCATCGTGAACGCGCTGAAAGCGGAGAAGAAAGATCCGAGCGGGCCGTATGTCTGGATCACCTATGCCGCCGTTCAGTCGCTGGCGCAGGCGATGGACAGAACCGGCAGCCAGCAGCCGCTGGATTTAATCAAAGATTTGAAAGCGCACGGGGCGAAAACCGTGATTGGGCCGCTGACCTGGGATGAAAAAGGCGATCTGAAGGGATTTGAGTTTGGTGTCTTCCAGTGGCACGCCGACGGCTCTTCGAGCGCGGCGAAATAAGCGCTGAAGACGAGTTATCCCTCCGCCCGCGAACCGCGGGCGGTTTGAAAAAGGTTACCTTATGTCCGAGCAGTTTCTCTATTTTCTGCAGCAGATGTTTAACGGCGTCACGCTGGGCAGTACCTATGCGCTGATCGCCATCGGCTACACGATGGTGTATGGCATTATTGGCATGATCAACTTCGCCCACGGCGAGGTCTACATGATTGGCAGCTATGTCTCCTTCATGATCATCGCCGCGCTGATGATGATGGGCATCGACACCAGCTGGCTGCTGGTCGCCGCCGGATTCGTGGGCGCCATTGTGATTGCCAGCGCCTACGGCTGGAGTATCGAGCGCGTTGCCTATCGGCCGGTGCGTAACTCTAAGCGTCTGATTGCGCTGATCTCCGCTATCGGGATGTCTATCTTCCTGCAGAACTACGTCAGCCTGACCCAGGGGTCGCGCGACGTGGCGCTGCCAAGCCTGTTTAACGGCCAGTGGATCGTCGGCCACAGCGACAGCTTCTCCGCGACGATCACCACCATGCAACTGGTGATATGGGTGGTGACCTTTATCGCCATGCTGGCCCTGACGCTGTTTATTCGCTACTCGCGGATGGGCCGCGCCTGCCGCGCCTGCGCCGAAGATCTGAAAATGGCGAGCCTGCTCGGCATTAACACCGACCGCGTCATTGCCCTGACTTTTGTCATTGGCGCAGCGATGGCGGCGGTGGCGGGCGTGCTGCTCGGCCAGTTCTACGGCGTAATTAACCCCTACATCGGCTTTATGGCCGGGATGAAGGCCTTCACCGCCGCCGTGCTTGGCGGTATCGGCAGTATCCCTGGCGCAATGATCGGCGGCCTGATCCTGGGTATTGCCGAGGCGCTCTCTTCTGCCTATCTCAGCACCGAATATAAGGACGTTGTTTCCTTCGCGCTGCTGATTCTGGTGCTGTTAGTGATGCCGACCGGCATTCTGGGCCGCCCGGAGGTGGAAAAAGTATGAAACCGATGCAAATTGCAATGGCGCTGCTGTCTGCCGTGATGTTCTTCATTCTGGCGGGCGTCTTTATGGGCGTGCAGCTGGAGCTGGACGGCACCAAGCTGGTGGTCGATACCGCCGCCGATATTCGCTGGCAGTGGATCTTTATCGGCACCGCGGTGGTCTTTTTCTTCCAGCTGCTGCGGCCGCTGTTCCAGAAAGCGGTTAAGAACGTCTCCGGGCCGAAGTTTATTATGCCGGCGATTGACGGCTCAACGGTGAAGCAGAAGCTGTTCCTGATAGCCCTGCTGGTGATCGCCGTGGCCTGGCCGTTTATGGTGTCGCGCGGCACGGTGGATATCGCCACCCTGACGATGATCTATATCATCCTCGGCCTCGGGCTGAACGTGGTGGTCGGCCTTTCCGGCCTGCTGGTGCTGGGCTACGGCGGGTTCTACGCCATCGGCGCGTATACCTTCGCGCTGCTGAACCACTATTACGGTCTCGGCTTCTGGACCTGTCTGCCGCTGGCTGGCCTGGTCTCCGCGGCGGCCGGCTTCCTGCTGGGCTTCCCGGTGCTGCGTCTGCGCGGCGACTATCTGGCGATTGTGACCTTAGGCTTCGGTGAAATTGTGCGTATTCTGCTGCTCAACAATACCGAGATCACCGGCGGGCCGAACGGCATCAGCCAGATCCCGAAACCGACTTTCTTTGGCCTCGAATTTAGCCGTACCGCCCGCGAAGGCGGCTGGGATACCTTCAGCAATTTCTTCGGCGTCAAATACGATCCCTCCGATCGGGTGATTTTCCTCTACCTGGTGGCGCTGCTGCTGGTCGTGCTCAGCCTGTTCGTCATCAACCGCCTGCTGCGAATGCCGCTGGGGCGGGCGTGGGAAGCGCTGCGTGAAGATGAGATCGCCTGTCGTTCGCTGGGCCTGAGCCCGACGCGCATCAAGCTGACCGCCTTTACCATCAGCGCCGCGTTTGCTGGCTTCGCCGGGACGCTGTTCGCTGCGCGCCAGGGCTTCGTCAGCCCGGAATCCTTCACCTTCGCCGAGTCGGCCTTCGTGCTGGCGATCGTGGTGCTGGGCGGGATGGGCTCGCAGTTCGCGGTGATCCTCGCGGCTATTCTGCTGGTGGTCTCGCGCGAGCTGATGCGTGACTTCAACGAATACAGCATGTTAATGCTCGGCGGCCTGATGGTGCTGATGATGATCTGGCGTCCGCAGGGGCTTCTGCCAATGACGCGCGTGCAGTTGAAGCTGAAAAACGGTCAGGCGAAAGGAGAGCAGGCATGAGTCAGCCATTATTATCCGTCAGCGGCCTGATGATGCGTTTCGGCGGCCTGCTGGCCGTCAACAATGTTTCGCTGGAGCTCAGAGAGCGCGAGATTGTCTCGCTGATCGGCCCCAACGGCGCCGGGAAGACCACCGTCTTTAACTGCCTGACCGGTTTCTACAAGCCCACTGGCGGCATCATTATGCTGCGCGACCAGCACCTGGAAGGGCTGCCGGGTCAGCAGATTGCGCGGATGGGCGTGGTGCGGACCTTCCAGCACGTGCGTCTGTTCCGCGAAATGACGGTGATTGAAAACCTGCTGGTGGCGCAGCATCAGCAGCTGAAAACCGGGCTCTTCTCCGGCCTGCTGAAAACGCCGGCCTTCCGTCGGGCGCAGAGCGAAGCGCTGGACCGGGCCGCCACCTGGCTGGAGCGTATCGGCCTGCTGGAGCACGCCAACCGTCAGGCCAGCAACCTGGCCTACGGCGACCAGCGCCGGCTGGAGATTGCCCGCTGCATGGTGACCCAGCCGGAAATTCTGATGCTCGATGAACCGGCGGCGGGGCTGAACCCGAAAGAGACCAAAGAGCTGGACGAGCTTATCGCCGAGCTGCGTAACCATCACAACACCACCATCCTGCTTATCGAACACGATATGAAGCTGGTGATGGGCATTTCCGATCGCATCTACGTCGTGAACCAGGGGACGCCGCTGGCCAACGGGACGCCGGAAGAGATTCGTAATAACCCGGACGTGATCCGCGCATACCTTGGTGAGGCATAAGATGGAAAACGCGATGTTAACTTTTGACAACGTCAGCGCCCACTACGGCAAGATTCAGGCGCTGCACAACGTCAGCCTGCATATCAAACAGGGCGAGATCGTTACGCTGATCGGCGCCAACGGCGCGGGGAAAACCACCCTGCTTGGCACGCTGTGCGGCGATCCGCGCGCCTCCAGCGGGCGCATTGTCTTTGACGGTAAGGATATTACCGACTGGCAGACGGCGAAAATCATGCGTGAAGCGGTGGCGATCGTCCCGGAAGGGCGGCGCGTCTTTTCGCGTATGACGGTGGAAGAGAACCTGGCGATGGGCGGTTTCTTTGCCGACCGCGATCAGTTCCAGACCCGCATCAAATGGGTGTATGAGCTGTTCCCGCGTCTGCATGAACGCCGTATTCAGCGCGCCGGCACCATGTCCGGCGGCGAGCAGCAGATGCTGGCGATCGGTCGTGCTCTGATGAGCCAGCCGCGCCTGCTGCTGCTTGATGAGCCCTCATTAGGGCTGGCGCCGATTATCATTCAGCAGATTTTCGACACCATCGAGCAGCTGCGCGAGCAGGGGATGACTATCTTCCTCGTCGAGCAGAACGCCAACCAGGCGCTAAAGCTGGCCGACCGCGGCTACGTGCTGGAGAACGGCCACGTGGTGCTGGAGGATACCGGCGACGCGCTGCTGGCCAACGAGGCGGTGCGCAGCGCCTATCTCGGCGGTTAATTCATCGCAACCCGGCGTCGTTCACTTCGCCGGTTTGTAGGTTTGTAGCCCGGGCGAGGCGCTTGCGCCGACCCCGGGAGCCGATCGCAAGAATACCTTTAAAAGAGCCTGATGGCTCTTTTTTTGTACATGTATGTTGTACAATAAAAGAGTACAGCTTTGGAGGTTTTTATGAAAACGGTTAACTATAGCGAAGCCCGGCAAAATCTGGCCGATGTGCTGGAAAGCGCAGTGACAGGTGTACCTGTGACCATTACCCGTCGTGGGCATAAATCTGCAGTCATCATTAGTGCAGAAGAATTTGAACGCTACCAGGCGGCCAGAATGGATGATGAGTTCGCGGCTATTATGGCGGTTCATGGTGATGAGATCAGGGAGCTTGCGGATAAATGACGCTGCAGATTATCTCAGCGGAAGAGATAATACAGTTTCACGACAGGCTGCTCCGCGTCACGCCTGGCGTTGCCGGTATGCCCGACCCGGGGCGTGCCGAAGCGATAATGTATAGGGTGCTAAACAAAATTGAATATGAAGGTGTGACAGACGTGTGGCGACTCGCTGCGATGCACCTGCTGGCGATTTCTCGCGGCCATATTTTCAATGATGGAAATAAGCGTACGGCACTGTTTATTACCCTGCTTTTTTTAAAGCGAAATGGAATTATATTGCCGGCGAACCCGGACTTCGTCGGCATGACCGTCGAGGCGGCAGCGGGGCAACTTACCCTGGAACAGATTGTCGCGCGTTTGCGCGGATGACGGTTAAATCGTTGCAACCCGGCGGCGCTTCGCTTGGCCGGGCTACCCAAGCCGTTGTAGCCCGGGCGAGGCGCTTGCGCCGACCCCGGGAGCCGATCGCGCAACTATTATCCGTGTCTCAGCTCCCACTTTACTTCCCCCGTCCTTTCATCGGCTTGTCATCTCTCTGACCCGTTACTATCTTTTTTTTGTAATAAAAAAGTTATTTTTCTGTAATTCGAACATGTCATGTTACCCCGCGAGCATAAAACGCGTGAAATCGCGCATCCGGCACAACAAGAGAGATAACCGATGATATCGTTACGACATACAGCTTTAGGACTGGCGCTGAGCCTGGCTTTTGCCGGTCAGGCCCTGGCGGTTACCACCATCCCATTCTGGCACTCAATGGAAGGCGAGCTGGGTAAAGAAGTGGATTCTCTGGCGCAACGCTTTAACGCGGCCAATCCTGATTACAAAATCGTTCCGGTATACAAAGGCAACTATGAACAGAGCCTGAGCGCTGGTATCGCCGCTTTCCGTACCGGCAACGCCCCGGCGATCCTGCAGGTGTATGAAGTCGGCACCGCCACCATGATGGCGTCAAAAGCCATTAAGCCGGTGTACCAGGTGTTTAGCGAGGCGGGCATCAAGTTTGATGAATCGCAGTTCGTGCCGACGGTATCCGGGTATTACACCGATTCGAAAACCGGCCATCTGCTCTCCCAGCCATTTAACAGCTCTACGCCGGTGCTGTACTACAACAAAGACGCCTTCAAAAAAGCCGGCTTAGATCCGGAGCAGCCGCCGAAGACCTGGCAGGATCTGGCGGCTTACACCGCCAAACTGAAAGCGGCCGGAATGAAGTGCGGCTACGCCAGCGGTTGGCAGGGCTGGATCCAGATTGAAAACTTCAGCGCCTGGCACGGCCTGCCGGTGGCCACGAAAAATAACGGTTTTGACGGCACCGACGCGGTACTGGAGTTCAACAAGCCGGAGCAGGTGAAGCATATCGCGCTGCTCGAAGAGATGAACAAGAAGGGTGATTTCAGCTATTTCGGGCGCAAAGACGAATCCACCGAGAAGTTCTATAACGGCGACTGCGCGATCACTACCGCGTCATCCGGCTCGCTGGCCGATATTCGTCAGTACGCCAAATTCAACTACGGCGTCGGCATGATGCCATACGATGCCGACGTGAAAGGCGCGCCGCAGAACGCCATCATCGGCGGGGCCAGCCTGTGGGTGATGCAGGGTAAAGACAAAGAGACTTACACCGGCGTGGCGAAGTTCCTCGACTTCCTGACCAAACCGGAAATCGCCGCCGAATGGCACCAGAAAACCGGCTATCTGCCGATCACCACTGCGGCCTACGATCTGACGCGCCAGCAGGGCTTCTATGATAAGAACCCGGGCGCCGATATCGCCACCCGCCAGATGCTGAACAAGCCGCCGTTGCCGTTCACCAAAGGCCTGCGTCTGGGCAACATGCCGCAAATCCGCACCATCGTCGATGAAGAGCTGGAGAGCGTGTGGACCGGCAAGAAAACCCCGCAACAGGCGCTGGATTCCGCTGTTCAGCGTGGGAATCAGCTGCTGCGTCGCTTCGAGCAAGCGACCAAATCGTAATCTGTAACTTGCCCGGTGGCGCTGCGCTTACCGGGCCTACGATGTGCCCTATGTAGGCCGGGTAAGGCGTAGCCGCCTCCCGGCATTGTTCAGGAACCCAATCTCAATGTCATCATCCCGTCCGGTATTCCGCTCGCGCTGGCTGCCCTATGTGCTGGTCGCGCCGCAGCTGATTATCACGCTGATTTTCTTTATCTGGCCCGCGGGCGAAGCGCTGTGGTACTCGCTGCAGAGCGTCGATCCGTTTGGTCTCTCCAGCCAGTTTGTCGGCCTGGATAACTTCGTTGCGCTGTTCCACGACCCGTACTATCTGGACTCGTTCTGGACCACTATAAAATTCAGCACCCTGGTGACTGTTAGCGGCCTGCTCGTTTCGCTGTTTTTTGCCGCGCTGGTCGACTATGTGGTGCGCGGCAGCCGCTTTTATCAAACGCTGATGCTGCTGCCGTACGCCGTGGCTCCCGCCGTCGCGGCGGTGCTGTGGATCTTCCTTTTTAACCCCGGGCGCGGGCTGATCACCCATTTCCTCGGCGAGCTGGGCTACGACTGGAACCACGCGCAAAACAGCGGCCAGGCGATGTTCCTGGTGGTCTTCGCCTCGGTATGGAAGCAGATAAGCTACAACTTCCTGTTCTTCTTCGCCGCGCTGCAGTCGATCCCGCGTTCGCTGGTTGAGGCCGCCGCCATTGACGGCGCCGGGCCCATTCGTCGCTTCTTTAAGCTGGCGCTGCCATTGATTGCGCCGGTGAGCTTCTTCCTGCTGGTGGTCAACCTGGTTTACGCCTTCTTCGACACCTTCCCGGTGATCGATGCCGCCACCGCCGGCGGCCCGGTGCAGGCCACCACCACCCTAATCTACAAAATATATCGCGAAGGTTTTGCCGGACTCGATCTTTCCGCTTCCGCCGCGCAGTCGGTGGTGCTGATGTTCCTCGTTATTATCCTGACGGTGGTGCAGTTCCGTTACGTTGAAAGTAAGGTGCGTTACCAATGATTGAGAACCGTCGCGGGCTGACGATTTTCAGCCACACCATGCTCATTCTGGGTATTGCCGTCATTTTATTCCCGCTGTACGTCGCCTTCGTGGCGGCGACGCTGGATAACCAATCGGTGTTTGAAACGCCGATGACCCTGATCCCCGGCGGCCATCTGCTGGAGAACATGAAGACCATCTGGGTGAACGGCGTCGGCGTCAACAGCGCGCCGTTCTGGCTGATGATGCTCAACAGTTTCATCATGGCATTCGCCATTACGGTCGGCAAAATCGTGGTGTCGATGCTTTCGGCGTTCGCCATCGTCTGGTTCCGCTTTCCGCTGCGTAACCTGTTCTTCTGGATGATCTTTATCACCCTGATGCTGCCCGTTGAGGTGCGGATTTTCCCGACGGTGGAGGTCATCGCTAACCTCAACATGCTCGACAGCTACGCCGGGTTAACGCTGCCGTTGATGGCTTCGGCCACCGCCACCTTCCTGTTCCGCCAGTTCTTTATGACCCTGCCGGACGAACTGATTGAAGCGGCTCGTATTGATGGCGCTTCGCCGATGCGTTTTTTCCGCGACATCGTGCTGCCGCTGTCGAAAACCAATCTTGCGGCGCTGTTCGTCATCACCTTTATCTACGGCTGGAACCAATATCTGTGGCCGCTGCTGATTATTCAGGATGTGAATCTTGGCACCGCCGTCGCCGGTATCAAAGGCATGATCGCCACCGGCGAAGGTACTACCCAGTGGAATCAGGTGATGGCGGCGATGCTGCTGACCCTGATCCCGCCGGTTGTCATCGTTTTAGCCATGCAGCGCGCCTTTGTGCGTGGCCTGGTCGATAGTGAGAAATAAAATGGCTGGTTTAAAACTACAGGCAGTAAGCAAAAGCTGGGATGGCAAAACCCAGGTGATTCAACCGCTGACGCTGGACGTGGCGGACGGGGAATTTATCGTCATGGTCGGCCCGTCGGGCTGCGGGAAATCAACGCTGCTGCGGATGGTTGCCGGACTGGAGCGGGTGACCAGCGGCGATATCTGGATCGATCGCAAACGGGTGACTGAGATGGAACCGAAAGATCGCGGCATCGCGATGGTGTTCCAGAACTATGCGCTTTATCCGCATATGAGCGTGGAAGAGAACATGGCGTGGGGGCTGAAGATCCGCGGCATGGGTAAGGGATTGATTGCCGAGCGGGTGCAGGAGGCGGCGCGTATTCTGGAGCTGGATGGTCTGCTCAAGCGTCGCCCGCGGGAGCTCTCCGGCGGTCAGCGCCAGCGCGTGGCGATGGGCCGCGCTATCGTGCGTGACCCGGCGGTATTCCTGTTCGACGAACCGTTGTCAAATCTCGACGCCAAGCTGCGCGTGCAGATGCGTCTGGAACTGCAGCAGCTGCATCGCCGCCTGAAAACGACTTCGCTGTATGTCACCCACGATCAGGTCGAAGCGATGACCCTGGCCCAGCGGGTGATGGTGATGAATAAAGGCGTTGCCGAGCAGATCGGCACGCCGGTGGAAGTGTATGAGAAGCCCGCCAGCCGCTTTGTGGCAAGCTTTATCGGCAGCCCGGCCATGAACCTGCTGGAAGGGCGGGTGAGCGATGACGGCGGCCGCTTCGAGCTGGCCAGTGGCATGGCGTTGCCGATGAATCACGAGCATCGGCGCTACGCCGGGCGTAAAATGACGCTCGGTATCCGCCCGGAGCACTTTATTTTAAGCTCGCAGGCGCAAGGCGGCATCCCGCTGCTGATGGATACCCTGGAA
The DNA here is from genome assembly GCF_000828055.2 of Klebsiella variicola. Classification (NCBI taxonomy): domain Bacteria; kingdom Pseudomonadati; phylum Pseudomonadota; class Gammaproteobacteria; order Enterobacterales; family Enterobacteriaceae; genus Klebsiella; species Klebsiella variicola. Next base: position 333,764 of record NZ_CP010523.2, read on the forward strand.
ATTTTAGGTGCCGATAACCTCGCCCACGGGCGCTGGGGCGAGCAGAAGCTGGTGGTCAGACTGCCGCATCAGCAGCGCCCGGCGGGCGGCAGTACGCTATGGCTGCATCTGCCCCTGGAACATCTGCATCTCTTTGATGGTGAAACAGGACAACGCGCATGAGTAACTGGCCTTATCCCCGCATCGTCGCCCATCGCGGCGGCGGTAAACTGGCGCCGGAGAACACCCTGGCGGCTATCGACGTTGGCGCCCGCTACGGGCACACGATGATTGAATTTGACGTCAAGCTGTCGAAGGACGGGCAGATCTTTCTGCTGCACGACGATAATCTCGAACGCACCAGCAACGGCTGGGGCGTGGCGGGCGAGCTGGCGTGGGACGATCTGCTGAAGGTCGATGCCGGCAGCTGGTTCAGCCGTGAATTTAAGGGCGAGCCGCTGCCGTTGCTCTCTCAGGTGGCGGAGCGCTGCCGCCGTCACGGTATGATGGCGAATATCGAAATTAAGCCGACCACCGGGCTGGGGCCGCAGACCGGCAACGTGGTGGCCCTGGCTGCGCGCGATCTGTGGCAAGGCATGGCCGCGCCGCTGCTCTCCTCTTTTGAAATCGATGCTCTGGAGGCGGCGCAGGAAGCCGCGCCCGAGCTGCCGCGCGGGCTGCTGCTGGATGAGTGGCGCGATGACTGGCGCGAATTGACCACCCGGCTGGGCTGCGTGTCGATTCACCTCAATCACAAGCTGTTGGATGCGGCGCGGGTGGCGAGCCTGAAACAGGCCGGCCTGCATATTCTGGTGTACACGGTCAATAAACCCCAGCGCGCCGCCGAGCTGCTGCGCTGGGGTGTAGATTGCATCTGCACCGATGCCATTGACGTCATCGGGCCGAATTTCCACCCTTAAGACGGATTTGCGGCGGCTGACCTTTACGGGTTGGTCTGCCGCAGCATTCCACCGTTGTTGTTCGGTAGCACCTGCTGCGGCGGATTGAGATTACCGCCCTGGGCCGCGCGCTGCTGATTCGTCTGCAACTGGTTTTGCAAATGCTGCTGCTGCGAGCGGGTCTGATTGTTCAGATCCTGCTTCAGCATGCTCTGCTGCTGCTGTTGCTGCACCTTCATCTCATTTTGCATGCGCTGCTGGCTGGGCACCACGTAACCCGGCTGGTTAGGGTTGTTATTAATATTGATCGGCTGGGCTAATACGCCAAGCGGCATCAGCGCCGCCAGAAACAGAATCGCTTTCATGGTTTTCTCCTCCCGTGCGTGGGATCACTTAAGTGTACCTCGAATCCGCCATAACAATGATTTTTTAGGAGTTATCAACCAGGCTTAAGCGGGGAATGAAACCTACCTTTCAGGAGTAAGACAATGATAAAAACAACAATATGGCGCCAGGTGGTCATCGCTGCGTTGCTGGCGGGCGGTAGTTTCACCGTCGCCGCCAATCCGCCACCGCCGCCGCCGGTCTCTTATGGCGTAGAGGAAGATGTGTTCCACCCGGTACGCGCCCGGCAGGGGATGGTGGCGTCGGTGGACGCGCTGGCGACCCGCGTCGGCGTGGATATTCTGCGCCAGGGCGGCAACGCTGTCGATGCGGCGGTGGCGGTTGGCTACGCGCTGGCGGTCACGCATCCGCAGGCCGGGAATATCGGCGGCGGCGGTTTTATGATGCTGCGGACTAAAGACGGCAAGACCACGGCGATCGATTTCCGCGAAATGGCGCCGGAACAGGCCACCCGCGACATGTTCCTTGACGACCAGGGCAACCCGGACAGTAAAAAATCACTGACTTCGCATCTGGCCTCCGGCACGCCAGGCAGCGTCGCCGGTTTCTCTCTCGCCCTGGAAAAATACGGCACCATGCCGCTGAACAAAGTGATCCGCCCGGCGATTAAGCTGGCAGAAGAGGGCTTTATCGTTAACGATGCGCTGGCGGACGATCTGAAGACCTATGGCAGCGAAGTGATCCCGCAGCATGAAAACAGTAAAGCGATCTTCTGGAAGAACGGCGAGCCGCTGAAAAAGGGCGACCGGCTGGTGCAAAAGAATCTCGGTAAGAGCCTGGAGCTGATTGCCGAGCACGGCCCGGAGGCCTTCTATAAAGGGGCCATCGCCGACCAGATCGCTGACGAGATGAAAAAGCACGGCGGGCTAATCACCAAAGCCGATCTTGCCAGCTATAAGGCCGTGGAGCGTACGCCGGTTAGCGGCGAATATCGCGGGTATGAGGTTTATTCCATGCCGCCGCCGTCTTCCGGCGGGATCCACATCGTGCAGATCCTCAATATCCTCGAAAACTTCGATATGCAGAAATATGGCTTTGGCAGTGCCGATGCTATGCAGGTGATGGCGGAGGCGGAGAAACACGCCTATGCCGACCGTTCTGAATATCTCGGCGACCCTGACTTCGTCAAAGTGCCGTGGCAGGCGCTGACCAGCAAAGCTTACGCCAAAGCAATTGCCGCCGAGATTGATGTCAACAAGGCCAAACCTTCCAGTCAGATCCGCCCGGGCAAGCTGGCGCCGTATGAAAGTAACCAGACCACCCACTTCTCGGTGGTCGATAAAGAGGGTAATGCGGTGGCGGTGACCTATACGCTGAATACCACCTTTGGCACCGGCATCGTGGCGGGGGACTCCGGCATTCTGCTGAATAACCAGATGGATGACTTCTCGGCGAAGCCCGGCGTGCCTAACGTTTATGGTCTGGTGGGCGGCGACGCCAATGCGGTGGAGCCGAAAAAACGCCCGCTGTCGTCGATGTCGCCGACCATTGTGGTGAAAGACGGCAAAACCTGGCTGGTGACCGGCAGCCCGGGCGGCAGTCGGATCATCACCACCGTACTGCAGATGGTGGTCAATACCATCGATTTCGGGATGAACGTCGCGGAAGCCACCAACGCGCCGCGTTTCCACCATCAATGGCTGCCGGATGAGCTGCGGGTGGAGAAAGGCTTTAGCCCGGATACCCTGAAGCTGCTGGAGGCGAAGGGGCAGAAAGTGGCGCTGAAAGAGGCGATGGGCAGTACCCAGAGCATCATGGTAGGGCCGGACGGTATGCTGTATGGCGCCTCCGATCCGCGTTCGCCGGATGATTTAACGGCGGGGTATTGATGTGTTGCCCGGTGGCGCTGCGCTTACCGGGCTTACAACTGCACGAACGCAGGCCGGGTAAGGCGAAGCCGCCACCCGGCAACACGCTACTTCATTCTGGCCATATAATACGCATCCACATACTCACCGTTGCGCAGCGCGTAACGCCTGCCGGTGCCTTCGATCTCAAAGCCGTACTTCTTATACACCGCAATCGCCGGAGCATTATCGGCGAACACCGTCAGCTCAATACGTTCGACCCGCAGCCAGTTGTCGCACATATCAATCATGGTACGCATCAGCGCGCTGGCGACGCCGCGGTTGTGCCAGCGCGAATCCACGCTGACACCAAAATCGGCGACGTGGCTACGGCGGGGACGTTGGACGACGGCAATGCTTAAATGGCCGACGACTTGCTCATCGATACAGGCCACCAGCTGCTTCACGCCGGGCGTATCGGTTAGCCGCTCCCGCCACATATGTTCGGATGGATGAGGGACCTGTAGCGTGTTGTGATACACCTCCGGCTGGGCGTGAATTTGACGAATCGCGTCAATATCTTTCGGTTCAGCATGGCGTATCACGATGTCACTCATTCCTTGTTCCTCATTCAGGTGAAAAGTCCCTTTAAACATCACTGACTACGGCGTTCGAGTCAACACGCATTATTTGCAAAAAAAAGTAGACAAGTGCGAATGAGAATGATTATTATTGTCCTGCATTCAGGGAGACCCTTGCGGAAAGCCTGAAAGCACGACATTGCTCACATTGCTTCCAGTATTACTTTAGCCAGCCGGGTGCTGGCTTTTTTTTTGCCGCTATTTCAGGCGCTCTGCGGCCTGGCGGGCTCCGCGTCGGCTTTGGATGGCGTGTCTGCTACCAGACCGAGAATATGACTTTTGTTCTCCGCTGCGGCCAGCATTTCAGCGCGACCGCTAAAAACCCCGCCTTTCTTGATCGCCAGCGCGCGATAGGCGAGGGTACCATCCAGATGGCCGTGCTCCTCGATGGTGATGCTATCGCCATGACACTGGCCCTGCACCTTGCCGTCAATAATCAGCTCCCGGCAGCTGATGTTGCCCTCCACCTGGCCTTCACGCATTATCTTAATCAGATGCTCTTTGGCCTCAATGTTGCCGGTCAACTGGCCGTGAATATAGACATGGCCGCTGGCGACGATATTGCCGACGAAATGTACCCCGCTGGCGATGATCGTGGTCTCGTGTTTTTTGCTGGCGACCGCTTCGGGTTCTGGGTTTATTGCCGGAAATGTGGCTGCTTCTGACGCTTGAGGTTCCGTTTTATTTTTCTTAATAAACATCGCGTTAATCTTGTTCCGTTGGCTATGGAGGAGGAAAGCGACAAGCGCGCAGGCGGCCGCCAGGCGCGCCAGCGCGATGGCATCGACAGACCAGGCGATCAGTCCAAGAAGCCAGAAAAAAAGGGTGCCGTTTATGGCGAAATACTGTTTGTCCATTAGCAGCGGCTGGCTACTCCGTTAGTCATCAGCAACGTCCTGGTTTGCCCTCCACTTATCCGTAGTTTCGCCGTTAGGATCAAGTTTTTTAGCTGGAAAATGGCGAATTAATTCCTGGTTAATCAATTGGTTATTAATATTTTCGTATAAGTGATGCTTGAACTATTTTGCTGGCGAATCTTCCAGGAAAGCGGACAGAGAGGATGAAGTGATGGCCCGGCTTGCGCTATGGTTGAAGGTAGCTCATCAACTAAGGACAGCGTTATGACTCTGCACTGCGCATTTATTGGCTTCGGCAAAAGTACCACCCGCTACCATCTTCCTTACGTTTTGCACCGCAAAGACCGTTGGCATGTGGCGCATATCTACCGCCGCCGGGCGAAGCCCGAGGAGCAGGCGCCGCAGTATTCCCATATCCATTTCACCAGCGATCTTGATGACGTGTTAAACGACCCACAGGTCAATCTGGTGGTGGTCTGCACCCACGCCGACAGTCATTTCGAATATGCGAAAAAGGCGCTGGAGGCGGGGAAAAACGTGCTGGTGGAAAAGCCGTTCACCCCGACGCTTGAGGAAGCAAAAACCCTGTTTTCCCTGGCAAACAGCAAAGGTCTCACGGTGACGCCCTACCAGAATCGCCGTTTCGACTCCTGCTTCCTGACCACCAAAAAGGTGATTGAGAGCGGGAAACTCGGCGAACTGGTGGAGATCGAAAGTCATTTTGATAACTACCGCCCGGTGGCGGAGACCAACCCCGGCGGCCCGCAAAACGGCGAGTTCTATGGCCTTGGCGTACATACCCTGGATCAGATCATTTCGCTGTTCGGCCGTCCGGACCATGTCTCTTACGATCTGCGCTCGCTGCGCAATAAAGCCAACCCGGATGACACCTTTGAGGCCCAACTGTTCTACGGCGATCTGAAGGCCATCGTCAAAACCAGCCACCTGGTGCAGATCGACTACCCGAAATTCATCGTTCACGGCCATAAAGGTTCGTTTGTGAAATACGGCATTGACCAGCAGGAGACCAGCCTGAAGGCCAATATCATGCCGGGCGAGCCGGGTTTTGGCGCGGACGACAGCGTCGGCGAGCTGGTGTACGTCAACGAGGCGGGGGAGACGGTGCGTGAAGCGGTGCCGCTGGAGACCGGCGACTACGGTCGGGTGTACGACGCGCTGTATGAAACTCTCGTCAACGGCCAGCCGAATTACGTCAAGGAATCTGACGTTCTCACCAATATGGAGATCCTGGAGCGCGGCTTTGAACAGCCTTCTCCGGCCACCATCACCCTGGCAAAATAAGCAAAACGGGCTCCTCGACGCTTGTTCATATTTTTTGAACAGAGGAGTCAATTTTCACCCTCTATGATCGACGGCGAAATGGGTCCACACTGACTCCATCGAAAACATACGGGGGTGCAACATGATCTACTTACGCAAAGCGAACGAACGTGGCCACGCTAACCATGGTTGGCTGGATTCCTGGCATACTTTCTCTTTCGCCAACTATTATGACCCGAATTTTATGGGCTTCTCTGCCCTGCGGGTGATTAACGACGACGTCATCGACGCCGGTCAGGGCTTCGGTACCCATCCACACAAAGACATGGAAATCCTGACTTATGTGCTGGAAGGGGCGGTGGAGCACCAGGACAGTATGGGCAACAAAGAGCAGGTGCCGGCAGGCGAGTTCCAGATCATGAGTGCGGGTACCGGGGTGCGCCACTCTGAGTACAACCCGAGCAAAACCGATCGTCTGCGTCTGTATCAGATCTGGATTATTCCGGAAGAAACCGGCATTACCCCGCGCTACGAGCAGCGCCGCTTCGACGCCGCCCAGGGCAAACAGCTGGTGTTGTCGCCAGATGCGCGAGATGGCTCGCTGAAGGTGTACCAGGATATGGAACTCTATCGCTGGGCGCTGCTGAAAGATGAGCAGTCGGTTCACCAGATTGCCGCGGAACGCCGCGTGTGGATCCAGGTGGTGAAAGGCGAAGTGACCATCAACGGTACCAAAGCCACCACCAGCGACGGTTTGGCCATCTGGGACGAGCAGGCGATTTCGGTTCATGCCGACAGCGATAGCGAGATCCTGCTGTTCGATCTGCCGCCGGTTTGATAGTTATCTGAGCCAGGTTAAATAAATTGCGCAACCTTCTCCAACATCGGCGAAGGTTGCGCTTTGTCCGTGATAAACTGAGAAAATGTTTCCCCGTTGATCACAGTCAGGACGATGAAAAAGAAAAGACCCGTACTTCAGGATGTAGCCGATCTTGTCGGCGTGACCAAAATGACGGTCAGTCGCTATTTACGCAACCCGGAGCAGGTCTCCGAAGCGCTGCGTGGCAAGATTGCCGTTGCCCTCGATGAACTGGGTTATATTCCCAATCGCGCCCCTGACATTCTCTCCAACGCGACCAGCCGCGCCATCGGCGTGCTGCTGCCGTCGTTAACTAACCAGGTCTTCTCGGAAGTGCTGCGCGGTATCGAAAGCGTCACCGACGCTTTCGGCTATCAAACCATGCTGGCGCACTACGGCTATAAGCCGGAAATGGAAGAGAAACGCCTCGAATCGATGCTCTCCTGGAACATTGACGGCCTGATCCTCACCGAACGAACTCATACGCCTCGCACCCTGAAGATGATTGAAGTCGCCGGCATTCCGGTGGTGGAGCTGATGGACAGCCGGTCGCCGTGCCTCGATATCGCCGTCGGGTTTGATAACTTTGAAGCCGCCCGGCAGATGACCGCAGCGATTATCGCCCGCGGCCACCGCCACGTCGCCTATCTGGGGGCGCGTCTCGATGAACGAACTATCATCAAACAGAAGGGGTATGAGCAGGCGATGCTCGACGCCGGGATGACGCCCTATAGCGTGATGGTGGAGCAGTCTTCGTCCTACTCGTCGGGTATTGAGCTGATGCGTCAGGCGCGCCGCGAATATCCGCAGCTTGACGGTATCTTCTGTACCAACGATGACCTTGCGGTCGGCGCGGCGTTTGAATGCCAGCGTCTGGGGCTGAAGATCCCCGATGATATGGCGATCGCCGGGTTCCACGGCCATGATATCGGCCAGGTGATGGAGCCGCGTCTCGCCAGCGTCCTGACCCCGCGCGAGCGGATGGGACGCATCGGCGCCGAACGGCTGCTGGCGCGCATTCGTGGTGAAGCGATTACCCCTAAGATGTTAGATTTAGGTTTCACATTGTCACCGGGCGGATCAATTTAAACTGACAAGTTTGAAGTAGATCACACATATTCACATCTGGCACGAATGGATATTGCTTCTCCACAGGTCCGGCATGACAATGTTACCGATAACAGTTACCCGTAACAATTAACCGATACGCCGCCTTCGCGCTGGATGAGTCAGCCATGGCGCGGCGTACCTGTCCGGTGGGAGGATGCTTTGAGCACGACTAATCATGATCACCACGTCTATGTTCTGATGGGCGTTTCCGGCAGCGGGAAATCCGCTGTCGCCAGCGAAGTGGCGCATCAACTGCATGCCGCGTTTCTCGACGGCGACTTTTTGCATCCGCGCAGCAACATCACCAAGATGGCCTCCGGTGAGCCGCTGAACGATGATGACCGCACGCCGTGGCTGCAGGCGCTGAATGACGCCGCGTTTGCTATGCAGCGTACCAACAAGGTGTCGCTGATCGTCTGCTCGGCGCTGAAGAAGAGCTATCGCGACATTCTGCGCAAGGGCAACCCGAACCTCTCCTTCATCTATCTGAAAGGCGATTTCGACGTGATCGAAAACCGTCTGAAGGCACGCAAAGGACACTTCTTCAAAACCCAAATGTTGGTGACGCAGTTTGAAACGCTGCAGGAACCAGGCGCCGACGAGAGCGATGTGCTTATCGTCGATATCGACCAGCCGCTGGAAGGCGTGGTGGCCAGCACCATCGAGGTGATCAACAAAGGCAGTCACTAGTGAGTACTTTAACGCTTGTTTTAACAGCAGTCGGCTCGGTATTGCTGCTGCTGTTTTTAGTCATGAAAGCGCGGATGCACGCCTTCGTGGCTTTGATGGTGGTTTCTATTGGTGCAGGTCTTTTCTCCGGCATGCCGCTGGATAAAATCGCGGCGACGATGGAGAAAGGGATGGGCGGTACGCTGGGCTTCCTGGCGATCGTCGTCGCGCTCGGCGCGATGTTCGGTAAGATCCTGCATGAAACGGGGGCGGTCGATCAGATTGCCGTCAAGATGCTCAAATCCTTCGGCCACAACCGCGCGCACTATGCGATTGGTCTTGCCGGTCTTATCTGCGCGCTGCCGCTGTTCTTCGAAGTGGCCATTGTCCTGCTGATCAGCGTCGCTTTCTCGATGGCGCGCCATACCGGCACTAACCTCGTGAAGCTGGTGATCCCGCTGTTTGCCGGGGTGGCCGCCGCCGCCGCGTTCCTGCTTCCCGGGCCGGCGCCGATGCTGCTGGCGTCGCAAATGCACGCCGACTTTGGCTGGATGATCCTGATTGGCCTGTGCGCCGCGATCCCGGGGATGATTATCGCCGGTCCGTTGTGGGGTAACTTCATTAGCCGCTACGTTGAGCTGCATATTCCTGACGATATCAGCGAACCGCATCTCGGCGAAGGAAAAATGCCCTCCTTCGGCTTTAGCCTGTCGCTGATCCTGCTGCCGCTGGTGCTGGTGGGTCTAAAAACCATCGCCGCGCGCTTTGTGCCGGTGGGTTCCACTGCCTACGAATGGTTCGAGTTTATCGGCCATCCGTTCACCGCGATCCTGGTTGCCTGCCTGGTCGCGATCTACGGCCTGGCGATGCGCCAGGGGATGGCGAAAGACCGCGTGATGGAGATCTGTGGCCACGCGCTGCAGCCGGCGGGGATTATCCTGCTGGTGATCGGCGCCGGCGGCGTCTTCAAGCAGGTGCTGGTTGACTCCGGCGTCGGCCCGGCGCTCGGCGAAGCGCTGACAGGCCTGGGTCTGCCGATTGCGATTACCTGCTTCGTGTTGGCGGCTGCCGTCCGTATCATTCAGGGCTCTGCCACCGTTGCTTGTCTGACGGCGGTTGGCCTGGTGATGCCGGTCATTGAGCAACTGAACTACAGCGGCGCGCAGATGGCAGCGTTGTCTATCTGTATCGCCGGCGGCTCGATTGTGGTGAGCCACGTGAACGATGCCGGCTTCTGGCTGTTCGGTAAATTTACCGGTGCGACGGAAGCCCAGACGCTGAAAACCTGGACCATGATGGAAACCATCCTGGGTACCACCGGGGCGATTGTCGGTATGATCGCTTTCCAGCTGCTGAGCTAAGCCCGCTCACCTCCCGCTCGCGGGGTATAAAAAGCCAGGGTAACGCTGCTTACCCTGGCTTCTTTGTAATAAGCCGCCCTTTTTCCCCCTTTTCCTTGCCTGCTATTCGCCCTTATTAGCGCTACGACGATACTCGTATCCCTCGTCAGCCCTTGCTGTGCCTGGGTTTGATGCGTTTATTTGGCAAGCGGTAAATCACCTGATTTCGCGCTCAATCCATAATCAGGATCAATAAAATAGCAACGGAAAATATTCCATTGCGCAGGGGATTTCCCCGATAATCGTTGCGTTTTTGACGACGACCAGCGACGGTGGACAATGTGCAGGATAAGTTGCTTTTCTGATTGTTCAGCAATCATTGATTAATTTCACTTGCGACTTTAGCTGCATTTTGTAAGGTGAGGGATAATCCAGTTGGAAACTGGCCAGGCACAAACAGCACACACCTCGCAGGAATACGTTATGAAAAATGTTGGTTTTATCGGCTGGCGCGGAATGGTCGGCTCTGTTCTCATGCAACGCATGGTTGAAGAGCGCGATTTCGACGCCATTCGCCCGGTGTTCTTCTCTACCTCCCAGCTGGGACAGCCAGCGCCGTCATTCGGCGGTAGCACCGGTGGCACGCTTCAGGATGCGTTCGATCTGGACGCGCTGAAGGCACTGGACATTATTGTCACGTGCCAGGGCGGCGATTACACCAACGAGATTTACCCGAAGCTGCGCGAAAGCGGCTGGCAGGGTTACTGGATTGACGCCGCCTCTTCGCTGCGCATGAAGGACGATGCGATCATTATCCTCGACCCGGTTAACCAGGACGTGATCACCGCCGGCCTGAATAATGGCGTCAAAACCTTTGTCGGCGGCAACTGTACCGTTAGCCTGATGCTGATGTCCCTCGGCGGCCTGTTTGCCCAGGATCTGGTGGAGTGGGTCAGCGTGGCAACGTACCAGGCGGCTTCCGGCGGCGGCGCGCGTCATATGCGCGAGCTGCTGAGCCAGATGGGTCAGCTGCACAACCATGTTGCGGCAGAGCTGGCGGATCCGGCTTCCGCCATTCTGGATATCGAGCGCAAAGTGACGTCGCTGACCCGCAGCGGCGAGCTGCCGGTGGATAACTTCGGCGTACCGCTGGCGGGCAGCCTGATCCCGTGGATCGACAAACAGCTGGATAACGGCCAGAGCCGCGAAGAGTGGAAAGGCCAGGCGGAGACCAACAAGATCCTCGCCACCTCGTCCGTTATCCCGGTAGACGGCCTGTGCGTCCGCGTTGGCGCGCTGCGCTGCCACAGCCAGGCGTTCACCATCAAGCTGAAGAAAGATGTGTCTATCCCGACCGTTGAGGAGCTGCTGGCCGCGCACAACCCGTGGGCCAAAGTGGTACCGAACGATCGTGAGATTACCATGCGCGAGCTGACCCCAGCCGCGGTGACGGGCACCCTGACCACCCCGGTCGGGCGCCTGCGTAAACTGAATATGGGGCCGGAGTATCTGTCGGCCTTTACCGTTGGCGACCAGCTGTTGTGGGGCGCTGCGGAGCCGCTGCGCCGGATGCTTCGCCAGCTGGCGTAAGCGCAGGATGAACATAAAGGGGGTCTTCAAGCCCCCTTTTTTTTTGCGTAATACAAGGAGTAAACGCGGATGTTAGATTTTTCCCCACGGAGGTAACTCAGCCTTGGCTATGCTTTAAGTAAGGAATTCCTTACCTGAAGGTGGGACGGAGCAGGAGGATGCTGAGAGCACTGCGCCGTTCAGGTCAAAAAAAGTCGCCAGTTACAGGAATGAGCGACACTTACAACAGGATGAAAGCATGTCTAATCATATTGATAGAGACGTGATTAATGCGCTAATCGCCGGTCATTTCGCGGATCCCTTTTCCGTGCTCGGCATGCACCGAACTGACGCCGGGCTGGAAGTGCGCGCATTATTACCCGATGCCACCGACGTGTGGGTTATTGAACCGAAAACCGGACGCAAAGTCGGCAAGCTCGAATGCCTCGACTCGCGTGGTTTCTTCAGCGGCGTCCTGCCACGTCGCAAAAACGCCTTTCGCTATCAGCTGGCCGTCACCTGGCACGGGCAGCAGAATCTGATTGATGACCCTTATCGCTTTGGTCCGCTGTTGCAGGATCTTGATGTCTGGCTGCTGTCCGAAGGGACCCACCTGCGCCCTTACGAAACGCTGGGCGCGCACGCTGCCACCATGGACGGCGTCACCGGTACCCGTTTCTCGGTGTGGGCGCCGAATGCCCGCCGCGTGTCGGTGGTGGGGCAGTTTAACTACTGGGATGGCAGACGCCACCCGATGCGATTCCGCAAAGAGTCCGGGATCTGGGAGCTGTTCGTTCCCGGCGCGCATAATGGCCAGCTGTATAAATTCGAACTGATTGACGCCCACGGCCATCTGCGGGTCAAAGCCGACCCTTACGCCTTTGAGTCGCAAATGCGTCCGGAAAGCGCCTCGCTTATCTGCGACCTGCCGCCCAAAGTGGAACAGCCGGCGGACCGCAAAGCGGCGAACCAGTTTGATGCCCCGATCTCTATCTATGAAGTGCATCTCGGCTCCTGGCGCCGTCATACCGATAATAATTTCTGGCTGAGCTACCGCGAGCTGGCCGACCAGCTGGTGCCCTACGCGAAATGGATGGGCTTCACCCATCTCGAACTGCTGCCGGTTAACGAGCACCCGTTCGACGGCAGCTGGGGCTATCAACCCACCGGGCTCTATGCGCCGACCCGCCGTTTCGGCACCCGCGACGATTTCCGTTACTTTATCAACGCCGCGCACGCCGCCGGGCTGAACGTCATTCTTGACTGGGTGCCCGGCCACTTCCCGGCGGATGATTTTGCCCTTGCCTCGTTTGACGGTACTTCGCTGTATGAGCACAGCGATCCACGCGAGGGATATCACCAGGACTGGAATACCCTGATCTACAACTATGGTCGCCGCGAAGTCAGCAACTTCCTCGTCGGTAACGCGCTGTACTGGATCGAGCGCTTCGGTATTGATGCCCTGCGGGTCGACGCGGTGGCCTCAATGATCTATCGCGATTACAGCCGCAAGGCAGGTGAGTGGATCCCCAACGAATACGGCGGCCGGGAAAATCTGGAAGCTATTGAGTTTCTGCGCAGCACCAACCGCATCCTCGGCGAACAGACGCCGGGCGCGGTGACGATGGCGGAAGAGTCCACCGATTTTGCCGGGGTGACCCGTCCGCCAGCCGGCGGCGGCCTCGGTTTCTGGTTCAAATGGAACCTCGGCTGGATGCACGACACCCTGGATTACATGAAGCTCGATCCGGTGCATCGCCGCTACCATCATGACAAAATGACCTTCGGCATGCTCTACAACTACACCGAAAATTTTGTGCTGCCGCTCTCCCACGATGAAGTGGTGCACGGCAAAAAATCGATTCTCGACCGCATGCCGGGGGATGCTTGGCAGAAGTTTGCCAACCTGCGCGCCTACTACGGCTGGCTGTTCGCCTTCCCGGGTAAAAAACTGCTGTTTATGGGCAATGAGTTCGCTCAAGGCCGCGAGTGGAACCACGACGGCAGCCTCGACTGGCATCTGCTGGAGGGCGGCGACAACTGGCACCACGGCGTCCAGCGACTGGTGCGCGACCTGAACCATACCTACCGTCACCATAAAGCGCTGCACGAGCTGGATTTCGACCCCTACGGTTTCGAATGGCTGGTGGTCGATGACCATGAGCGTTCGGTGTTTGTCTTTGTGCGCCGCGACCGGGCCGGGAATGAGATTATCGTCGCCAGCAACTTCACGCCGGTGCCGCGCCATGACTACCGCTTCGGCATTAACCAGCCGGGACGCTGGCGCGAGGCGTTGAATACCGACTCCATGCACTATCACGGCAGCAACCAGGGTAACGGCGGTGTGGTGGAGAGCGACGCGATCGCCAGCCATGGCCGCGAACATTCGCTATCGTTGACCCTGCCTCCGCTGGCGACGATCTGGCTGGTCCGGGAGGCGCAATGACCTCACTTGCGGCAGGCAAACCTGCGCCGTTGGGCGCCAGCTATGACGGCAAGGGCGTGAATTTCGCCCTCTTCTCCGCCCATGCCGAGCGGGTGGAGCTGTGCGTATTCGACGAGCAGGGTAACGAGCAACGCGTCGATCTCCCGGCGCGCAGCGGCGACATCTGGCACGGCTGGCTGGACGCTGCCGGGCCGGGCCTGCGCTACGGCTATCGGGTGCATGGTCCCTGGGACCCGGCGCAGGGGCACCGCTTTAACCCGGCGAAGCTGCTGCTCGATCCCTGCGCGTATCGGGTCGAGGGCGATCTGCCGGATGACGAACGCCTGCATGGTGGAATGTGGGAGCCGGATCATCGCGACAGCGCCGCAATCGCGCCAAAATCGCAAGTGGTGGATCTGCATTACGACTGGCGGGGCGATAAGCCGCCGCGTACCCCGTGGGGGGAAACGGTGATTTATGAAGCGCACGTGAAAGGACTCACCCTGCTGCACCCGCAGCTGCCGGAAGCCATTCGCGGAACTTATAAGGCGCTGGGCCACCCGGTGATGATCGCTTACTTCAAATCGCTGGGCATCAGCGCCCTCGAGCTGTTGCCGGTAGCGCAGTTCGCCAGCGAGCCGCGACTGCAGCGGATGGGCTTGAGCAACTACTGGGGCTACAACCCGCTGGCATGGTTCGCGCTGGATCCGCGCTATGCCAGCGATCCCGCGCGTGCCCTCGATGAGTTTCGTGATGCGGTTAAGGCGCTTCATGCCGCCGGCATCGAGGTGATTCTGGATATCGTGCTCAACCATAGCGCGGAAATTGATCTCGAAGGGCCCACCGTCTCCCTGCGCGGAATCGACAACCGTAGCTATTATTGGGTAAGGGAGGATGGCGATTATCACAACTGGACCGGCTGCGGTAATACGCTCAATCTCAGCCACCCCGGGGTGGTGGAATGGGCGCGCCAGTGTTTGCGCTTCTGGGTGGATGAGTGCCATGTCGACGGCTTTCGCTTCGACCTCGCCTCAGTGATGGGGCGGACGCCGGAATTCCGCCAGGATGCGCCGCTGTTCGAGGCTATCCGCCGCGACAGCGTGCTGTCGCAGGTGAAACTGATTGCGGAACCCTGGGATATCGGCCCGGGCGGCTATCAGGTGGCTAATTTCCCACCGCTGTTCGCCGAATGGAATGACCATTTTCGCGATATTTCCCGTCGTTTCTGGCTGCAGCAAAACGTCTCCCTCGGTGACTTTGCGCAACGCTTCGCGGCCTCCAGCGATCTCTTTGCTCGCGATGGCAAACGGCCATCGGCGACGGTGAACCTGGTGACGGCCCACGATGGCTTCACGCTCCGCGACTGCGTCTGTTTCAATCAGAAACACAATGAGGCAAACGGGGAGGAGAATCGCGATGGGACTAACAATAACTACAGCAACAATCATGGTATAGAGGGATTAGACGCCAATCTTGCGGTGATTGAACGGCGGCGCGCCAGCGTGCATGCGCTATTGACGACGCTGCTGCTGGCTCAGGGGACGCCAATGCTGCTGGCGGGCGATGAGCAGGGCCACAGCCAGCACGGCAACAATAATGCCTACTGCCAGGATAACGCGTTGACCTGGCTGGACTGGCGTCAGGCGAACCCGGGATTAACCGCGTTTACCGCGGCGCTGATCCACCTGCGCCGTCGCATTCCAGCGCTCACCCGCAACCGCTGGTGGCAGGAGGGCGATGGCAATGTCCGCTGGCTTAATTGCAACGCCCAGCCGCTGACTGCCGGGGAGTGGCAGCAGGGCGCAGCGTGTATGCAGATCCAGTTGTCTGATCGCTGGCTGCTCACGCTGAACGCCACCGCAGAGGTGGTCGATATGGTTTTACCTGAGGGGGAATGGCGCGCCGTTCCTCCCTTCGCCGGAGAGGATAATCCGGTCATCATGGCTGTCTGGCATGGGCCCGCGCACGGAGTGTGCGTATTTCAAAGGTCGTAATCCCTGAAGCTTCCGGTTGAACTCGTGGCGGCGGCGCGGCGGGATGAGAAGGAAAGCTGGGGTGTAAAAAGGAGTTAATCATGGTTAGGCTTGAAAAAAACGATCCGCTGATGCTGGCGCGTCAATTACCCATCAAATCCGTGGCGTTGATCCTCGCGGGCGGGCGTGGCACCCGGCTCAAGGATCTCACCATTAAGCGTGCGAAACCTGCCGTTCACTTCGGCGGCAAGTTCCGTATTATCGATTTCGCATTATCTAACTGCATTAACTCAGGGATCCGCCGTATCGGCGTCATCACCCAGTATCAGTCGCACACGCTGGTGCAGCACATCCAGCGCGGCTGGTCGTTCTTCAGCGAAGAGATGAATGAGTTTGTCGATCTGCTGCCAGCCCAGCAGCGCGTGCACGGCGAAAACTGGTATCGCGGCACGGCGGACGCAGTGACGCAGAACCTGGACATCATCCGCCGCTACAAAGCGGAGTACGTGGTGATCCTCGCGGGCGATCATATTTATAAGCAGGATTACTCGCGCATGCTGATCGACCATGTCGAAAAAGGGGCGCGTTGCACCGTGGCCTGCATGCCGGTGCCCATTGAAGAGGCATCCGCCTTCGGCGTCATGGCGGTCGATGAAAACGAAAAAATCATTGAGTTCGTCGAGAAACCCGCTAACCCGCCGGCGATGCCAACCGACCCGACCAAATCACTGGCCAGTATGGGCATTTATATCTTTGACGCCGCCTATCTTTATGAGCTGCTGGAAGAAGACGATCGCAACGAAAACTCCAGCCACGATTTCGGCAAAGATATCATTCCGAAGATCACCGAAGCTGGCATGGCTTATGCACATCCTTTCCCGCTCTCCTGCGTGCAGTCTGACCCGAACGCTGAGCCGTACTGGCGCGATGTGGGAACGCTGGAGGCCTACTGGAAGGCCAACCTCGATCTGGCATCAGTCACGCCGGAACTGGATATGTACGACCAGAACTGGCCGATCCGCACCCATATGGAATCGCTGCCGCCGGCGAAGTTCGTCCAGGACCGCTCCGGTAGCCACGGCATGACCCTGAACTCGCTGGTTTCCGGCGGCTGCATTATCTCCGGGTCGGTGGTGGTGCAGTCGGTGCTGTTCCCGCGCGTGCGGGTGAACTCATTCTGTAACATTGATTCGGCAGTCTTGTTGCCAGATGTCTGGGTGGGGCGCTCATGCCGCCTGCGTCGCTGCGTGATTGACCGCGCCTGCGTCATCCCGGAAGGTATGGTGATTGGTGAGAACGCGGAAGAGGATGCACGCCGCTTCTATCGCTCAGAGGAAGGTATCGTGCTGGTGACCCGCGACATGCTGCGGAAATTGGGGCACAAACAGGAGCGCTAATGCAGGTCTTACATGTATGTTCTGAGATGTTCCCGCTGTTAAAGACGGGCGGTCTGGCGGACGTCATCGGCGCACTGCCGGCGGCGCAAATTGCGGAGGGTATCGACACCCGCGTGCTGTTGCCGGCGTTTCCCGATATCCGCCGCGGCGTGGTGGATGCCCAGGTGGTAACCCGCCGCGATACCTTCGCCGGGCGGATCACGCTGCTGTACGGCCACTTTAACGGCGTGGGGATCTACCTGATAGATGCCCCGCATCTCTATGACCGGCCGGGGAGCCCATACCACGATACCAACCAGCACGCTTATACCGACAACGTCCTGCGCTTTGCGCTGCTGGGCTGGGTGGGAAGCGAAATGGCTAGCGGACTGGATCCGTTCTGGCGCCCGGATGTGGTGCATGCCCATGACTGGCACGCCGGCCTGACGCCGGCCTACCTGGCGGCGCGCGGACGCCCGGCTAAATCGGTCTTTACCGTGCACAACCTGGCCTACCAGGGGATGTTTTACTCCTGGCATATGAATGATATCGAGCTGCCGTGGTCGTTTTACAACATGCATGGCCTCGAGTTTAACGGTCAGATCTCGTTTCTGAAGGCCGGTCTTTACTACGCCGACCATATTACGGCGGTAAGCCCGACCTACGCGCGCGAGATCACCGAACCGCAATACGCCTACGGCATGGAAGGGCTGCTGCGCCAGCGCCATCATGAAGGACGGCTGTCGGGGATCCTCAACGGCGTTGACGACGGTATCTGGAGTCCGCAAAACGATCTGCTGCTGCCGATGCGCTACGATCGCGACACGCTGGAGGAGAAGGCGGAGAACAAGCGTCAGCTGCAGATTGCGATGGGCCTGAAGGTCGATGACAAAGCGCCGCTGTTTGCCGTGGTCAGCCGCCTGACCAGCCAGAAAGGGCTGGATCTGGTGCTCGAAGCGCTGCCGGGTCTGCTTGAGCAGGGCGGCCAGCTGGCGCTGCTGGGCGCCGGCGATCCGGTGCTGCAGGAAGGTTTCCTCGCCGCCGCCGCCGAACATCCGGGCAAAGTGGGGGTGCAGATTGGCTACCATGAGGCCTTCTCCCATCGCATTATGGGCGGCGCCGACGTCATTCTGGTGCCGAGCCGCTTTGAACCGTGCGGCTTAACTCAGCTGTATGGTCTGAAGTACGGCACGCTGCCGCTGGTGCGCCGCACCGGGGGGCTGGCGGACACGGTCTCTGACAGTTCGCTGGAGAACCTTGCCGATGGTCTGGCGACAGGGTTTGTCTTTGAGGACAGCAATGCGCTGTCATTGCTGCGCGCTATCCGTCGCGCCTTTGTTCTCTGGTCGCGCCCGTCGCTCTGGCGCTATGTGCAGCGTCAGGCGATGAATATGGATTTTAGCTGGCAGGTTGCCGCGAACTCCTATCGCGAACTTTATCAACGCTTGATGTAACCACTGGAGTCATTGTTATGAATGTACCCTTTAGCTATGCATCACCGACGCTGAGCGTTGAGGCGTTAAAGCACTCTATTGCCTATAAGCTGATGTTTATCATCGGTAAAGATCCGGCCATCGCCAACAAGCATGAATGGCTTAACGCCACGCTGTTTGCCGTTCGCGATCGCATGGTGGAGCGCTGGCTGCGCTCCAACCGCGCGCAGCTTTCGCAGGAAGTGCGCCAGGTTTACTATCTGTCGATGGAGTTCCTGATTGGCCGTACCCTCTCTAACGCGCTGCTGTCGCTAGGCATTTATGACGATGTGAGCAGCGCACTGGCGGAGATGGGGCTCGATCTGGAAGAGCTGATCGATGAAGAGAATGACCCCGGTCTTGGCAACGGCGGTCTGGGCCGTCTGGCGGCCTGCTTCCTGGATTCCCTGGCGGCGCTGGGTCTGCCGGGACGCGGTTACGGGATCCGCTACGACTACGGGATGTTTAAACAGAATATCGTCGATGGCCGACAAAAAGAGTCCCCTGACTACTGGCTGGAGTACGGTAACCCGTGGGAGTTTGAGCGCCACAACACCCGCTACAAAGTGCGTTTCGGCGGCCGCATTCAGCAGGAAGGAAAGAAAACCCGCTGGATTGAGACGGAAGAGATTATTGCGGAAGCCTACGACCAGATCATCCCCGGCTTTGACACCGATGCCACCAACACGCTGCGTCTGTGGAGCGCGCAGGCCAGTAGCGAAATTAACCTTGGTAAATTCAACCAGGGCGACTACTTCGCTGCGGTAGAGGATAAAAACCACTCCGAAAACGTCTCCCGCGTGCTCTATCCGGATGACTCGACCTACTCCGGACGCGAGCTGCGTCTGCGCCAGGAGTATTTCCTCGTGTCGGCGACGGTACAGGATATTTTGAGCCGCCATTACATGTTGCATAAGACCTTTGACAACCTGGCGGACAAGATTGCCATTCACCTCAATGACACCCACCCGGTGCTGTCAATACCGGAGCTGATGCGCCTGCTTATCGACGAACATAAATTCAGCTGGGACGAGGCGTTCGAGGTGACCTGTCAGGTCTTCTCCTATACCAACCATACGCTGATGAGCGAGGCGCTTGAGACCTGGCCGGTGGATATGCTGGGCAAAATTCTGCCGCGCCATCTGCAGATTATCTTCGAGATTAACGATTACTTCCTCAAGACCCTGCAGGAGCAGTATCCCAATGATACCGCGCTGCTCAGCCGAACCTCGATTATCGACGAGTCCAACGGCCGTCGCGTGCGGATGGCCTGGCTGGCGGTGGTGGTCAGCCACAAGGTCAACGGCGTGTCGGAGCTGCATTCGCGGCTGATGGTGGAGTCGCTGTTTGCCGAATTCGCTAAAATCTTCCCGATGCGCTTTACCAACGTCACCAACGGCGTCACGCCGCGCCGCTGGCTGGCGCTGGCCAACCCGCCGTTGTCGAAAGTGTTGGATGAGCATATCGGCCGCACCTGGCGGACCGATCTGAGCCAGCTTGACGAGCTGAAGCAGCATATCGACTATCCGACGGTCAATCAGGCGGTGCGTCAGGCTAAACTGGAAAACAAACAGCGGCTGGCCAGCTATATTGCGCAGCAGCTTAATGTGGTGGTGAATCCGAAGGCGTTGTTTGATGTGCAGATCAAACGCATCCATGAGTACAAACGCCAGCTGATGAATGTGCTGCACGTCATTACCCGCTATAACCGGATCAAAGCCGATCCGCAGGCGGAGTGGGTGCCGCGAGTGAACATTTTCGCCGGTAAGGCGGCCTCGGCTTACTACATGGCCAAGCATATTATTCACCTGATCAACGATGTGGCCGCGGTGATCAATAACGATCCGCAGATTGGCGACAAGCTGAAGGTGGTCTTTATCCCCAACTACAGCGTCAGCCTGGCGCAGCTGATTATTCCGGCGGCAGACCTGTCGGAACAGATCTCCCTCGCAGGCACTGAAGCTTCCGGCACCAGCAATATGAAGTTTGCCCTTAACGGAGCGCTGACTATCGGCACCCTCGACGGGGCGAACGTGGAGATGCAGGAGCACGTGGGCGAAGAGAATATCTTTATCTTCGGCAACACCGCGGAAGAGGTGGAGGAGCTACGTCGCAGCGGCTATAAACCACGCGAATACTACGAGCAGGATGAAGAGCTTCACCAGGCGCTGACGCAGATCGGTACCGGCGTGTTCAGCCCGGCGGAACCGGGGCGCTACCGCGACCTGCTGGATTCGCTGATTAACTTTGGCGACCACTACCAGGTGCTGGCGGACTATCGCAGCTATGTGGACTGTCAGGATCGCGTCGACGAGCTGTATCAACATCCGGAAGAGTGGGCCTATAAAGCGATGCTGAATATTGCCAACATGGGCTACTTCTCCTCTGACCGGACGATCCAGGAGTACGCGAAATATATCTGGCATATCGACCCGGTAAGGCTGTAAGCCAGTCAATGCAACTCAACGGGGCCATTTGGCCCCGTTTCTGTCTGTGCGGAGAACGTTTTATTCGGAAAAGTGCCGGGAGGATTCAGGCTATTGCGGGAATATACTATTGACGTGAATTCGCCAGCAGTACGATAAATGCTCAATAAGTTTACGTTCATAGCCTAATGGCTATAATATGGATGATAGCCTTTAGGCTATGAGGGATCGCCTATGTGGGATGTAGAAACGACGGATACGTTTGATGCCTGGTTCGAATTACAAAGTAGAGCTTTAAAAGAGGATATGTTGGCCACGATGCTCATCTTGTCTGAGTTTGGTCCGCAGCTTGGGCGCCCGTATGTTGATACGGTGAAAGATTCAACGTTTCAGAATATGAAAGAACTCCGGGTTCAGCATCATGGGCTCCCCATCCGCGCCTTTTTTGCTTTTGATCCTCTGCGGAAAGCTATCGTTTTATGTGCGGGCAATAAGGATGGCATGAATGAGAAACGTTTTTACAAAGAGATGATTACTCTGGCTGACAGAGAATTCAGCCAACACCTGACTAAGGAGCGATAATGGCCACGCTAAAAGAACTCATGGCGAAACAGAGTCCTGAAAGCCAGCAGCGTATTGCAGCGAAAGCGGCAGAGATACGCCAGTCTGTCGCTTTAAACTTGCTTCGAGAAGAGTTGCAAATGTCGCAAACAGAGATGGCTGCGGCTATGGGGGTAAAGCAGCCAACGATCGCTAAAATGGAACAGGCTGATAACGATCCGCGGCTTTCGACCCTAAAACGCTACATTGCGGCATTGGGGGGAGAACTCAGTATAAATGTCACGTTGCCGACTGGAAAAAAAGTCTCGTTTAATTTGTGAACAGGTATCCGGGCCAAGCGCAAGCCATAGCCCGGGTATTTCTCTCCTGGCGCCGCGCGATGTCAGGACGCTAACGACAGTTCAGACTTTCCCGCATGCTGCGCCAGCCATTCGCTGATGCGCGCTTGCTGCTCGGCATTCAGCCACATGCCCTGTTTGGTACGACGCCAGATGGCGTCATCCAGGCTGCGCACCCATTCGTGCTCAACCAGATATTTCAGCTCGGCTTCATAAAACTCATGGCCGAAATCTTCCCCCAGATCGCTCAGGGCGCTGGCTTCCTTCAGGATCCACTCGCTGTTGCTCCCGTAGGTGCGGGCATAATGGCGGGCCAGTGATTCGCTGATGAACGGGAAGCGACGGCGTAGTTTTGCTGCATAGTCGTCGCGGTCGCCGCCGATATCGCCGCCGGGGAGCACCGCGGTTTTGGTCCATGCCGGGCCGATCCCTTTGTAATAGGGAGTCAGTTTTTCCAGCGCATGCTCGGCCAGTTTGCGATAGGTGGTCAGCTTCCCGCCGAAGACGGAGAGCAGCGGCGCCTGGCCGTTCTCATCGTGAATATCCAGCGTGTAGTCGCGGGTGATCGCCTGCGGCGAATCCGACTCGTCATCACACAGCGGACGGACGCCGGAGTAGGTCCAGACGATATCGTCCCGGCTGAGAGTCTTTTTAAAGTGCGCGTTATAGACGTTCAGCAGGTAATTAATCTCTTTATCATCAATGGTCACCGCTTTCGGATCGCCCTTATACTCGACGTCCGTCGTGCCGATGATGGAGAACTCATCCATCCACGGGATAACAAACACAATACGTTTATCTTCGTTTTGCAGAATGTAGGCCTGCTTCTGAGTATGCACTCGCGGCACCACGATGTGGCTGCCCTTGATCAGGCGGATACCGTAAGGCGAGCGCAGATGCATCCCTTCGTCGAAGAACTGTTTGACCCATGGACCGGTGGCATTGACCAGACCGCGCGCCTTCCAGGTAAACTTCTCGCCGCTATCGATATCTTCCGCTTCCACCACCCACAGGCCGTTCTCTCGTTTTGCCGAGATGGCGCGAGTGCGGGTCCGCACTTCGCCGCCTTTGCGGACAACCATCTGCGCGTTGGCCAGCACCAGGCGGGCATCGTCGACCCAGCAGTCGGAATATTCGAAACCGCGCACAATTTCCGGCTTAAGTACCGATTCTGCGCCAAAACGCAAGCCGGTGGAGCCCGGCAGGCTGGTGCGTTTGCCCAGATGATCGTACATAAACAAGCCGATACGGATCATCCATGCCGGACGCAGATGCGGACGATGCGGGAGACGAAAGCGCATCGGGAAGGCGATATGCGGAGCCATTTTTAACAGCACTTCACGCTCGGCCAGCGCTTCGCTGACCAGGCGGAACTCATAGTGTTCGAGGTAGCGTAGCCCGCCGTGGATAAGTTTGGAACTGGCGCTGGAGGTAGCGCAGGCGAGATCGCGCGCTTCCAGCATCAGTACGGATAAACCCCGCCCGGCGGCATCTGCCGCGATACCGGCACCGTTGATGCCTCCGCCTATCACAATCAGATCTTTGGTTTCCACGTTCTTACCCTCTCACACTTTCGTTTAAGCTCACAAATGCTCGATATCGCTCACTATAGCAAACAAACGCGCTTTTGGTAACATCAAAAAAACATTTTGGAGTGATGGGTGTAACATATTGGCGTTTCTTTACCGCCTGACGGTACACTACAGGGTAAAATTGGGCCGGCCATCGCCCGTCATGACGAGAAAGAGAAGAGAATCATGGAACAGTTTGAATGTATCAACGTTGAAGAAGCGCACCAGAAGCTGCATCAGCAGACGGCGGTGCTGGTGGATATCCGCGATCCGCAAAGCTATGCGATGGGCCATACGCCGGGCGCGTTTCATCTGACCAACGATACGCTGGGCGCGTTTATGCGTGACCACGACTTTGACACGGCGGTGATGGTGATGTGCTATCACGGCAACAGCAGCAAGGGCGCCGCGCAGTATCTGCTGCAGCAGGGGTTTGATAAGGTCTACAGCGTTGATGGCGGGTTCGACGCCTGGCATCGCCATTTCCCGGCGGAAGTGGCGCACGGGACGTTTTAACGGCTGGCAGGTATACTATCCCCCTTTGTGTGGAATAAGCGATTCGCTGCATGTTAATGATTACCTCTTTTGCCAATCCACGGGTGGCCCAGGCGTTTGTCGATTATATGGCGACGCAGGGGATTATCCTGACCATTCAGCAGCACGCCCAGAGCGACGTCTGGCTGGCTGATGAGAGTCAGGCCGGGCGTGTCAGGGCTGAGCTGGCCCGCTTCCTTGAGAACCCGGCGGACCCGCGTTATCTGGCGGCGAGCTGGCAGTCCGGACAGACCAATAGCGGGTTGCGCTATCAGCGCTTTCCTTTCTTTGCCACGCTGCGGCATAACGCCGGCCCGTTCACCTGGGCGATTCTGCTCATCTGCATCGCGGTGTTTATCCTGCAAAATCTGTTGGGCGATCAGCCGGTGATGATTTGGCTGGCCTGGCCCTACGATCCTTCGCTGCAGTTCGAAGCCTGGCGCTATTTCAGCCATGCTTTCATGCATTTCTCGCTGATGCATATTCTCTTCAACCTGCTATGGTGGTGGTATCTCGGCGGCGCGGTGGAAAAACGCATCGGCAGCGGCAAACTGGTGGTGATCACCGTTATCAGCGCCCTGTTGAGCGGCTTCGTGCAGCATCAGTTTAGCGGCCCGTGGTTTGGCGGCTTATCGGGCGTGGTCTATGCGCTGATGGGCTACGTCTGGCTGCGGGGCGAGCGCGATCCGCAGAGCGGTATTTATCTGCAGCGCGGGTTGATACTCTTTTCTTTAGTGTGGTTAATTGCTGGCTGGTTTGACGTTTTCGGCATGGCGATCGCTAACGGCGCGCATGTGGCTGGTCTGGCGACCGGCCTGGCGATGGCGTTTGTTGATACCTTGCATGGGCGAAAACGCGCATAAAGACTTACCGACAGGGGTCGGGTAGGCGATATTTTTCCAGGGATATTTCATGAAACAAACACAACGTCATGACGCGATTATCGAGCTGGTAAAAAAACAGGGTTACGTCAGCACGGAAGAGCTGGTTGAGCAGTTCGCGGTCAGCCCGCAGACCATCCGCCGCGACCTGAATGATTTAGCCGAACAGAAAATGATCCTCCGCCATCACGGCGGCGCGGCGCTGCCCTCCAGCTCGGTGAACACCTCCTGGCACGATCGCAAAGCGACCCAGACGGCGGAAAAAGAGCGTATCGCCCGGCGGGTAGCCAGCGAGATCCCCGACGGGGCGACGCTGTTTATTGATATCGGCACCACGCCGGAAGCGGTGGCGCACGCCCTGCTCGATCACCACGATTTGCGCATTGTCACCAATAACCTGAACGTGGCCAACACGCTGATGGTTAAAGAGGACTTCCGCATTATTCTCGCCGGTGGTGAACTGCGTAGTCGCGACGGCGGGATCATTGGGGAAGCGACCCTGGATTTTATCTCGCAGTTCCGTCTCGACTTCGGCATTCTTGGCATCAGCGGCGTCGACAGCGATGGCTCGCTGCTGGAGTTTGATTATCATGAAGTGCGCACCAAGCGCGCGATCATTGAGAATTCACGCCACGTGATGCTGGTGGTGGATCATACCAAGTTTGGCCGCAATGCGATGGTCAATATGGGTAGTATCAGTATGGTCGATGCGGTCTATACCGACGTGCTGCCGCCGGCGGGCGTGCTGAAGGTCATCACCGATAACAACCTCCAGCTGGAGCTGTGCTAAACGGCAACGGCGTCGTCAGACGCCGTATCCCATCATTTTGAGTAACTGCTGAGCATGCTGCACCGCGTCTTGCCGGTGGGCGACGCCCAGTTTCTGATACAGGTTGCGAATGTGGGTCTTGATGGTGGTAGCCGCCACGTCAAGCTCGCCGGCAATCTGCTCGTTGCTGTAACCGGAATAGATTAAGCCAAGCACCTGCCATTCGCGCTGGGTCAGCGGGCTGGTGCGGATAAGCTCCGGCACCTCCGGGTGATTCAGCAGCCGCTCGACGAACCCTTCGTCAAAGTGGGCGAATTTGTGGCGATGATGCTGGTTGATGTCGCGCAGAATACGCTGGGCGCGGTGTTGCTCCAGCTCCGGCAGAGTGTTCAGCTGGATCAGCTGGCGCAGCTGCTGAGCCATCGCCTCGCCTTCAATCACAAAGTGGTTGATAAAGCCGGTGCGGTTGGCGAGCGTCAGGGCTTCGAGCAAGGCTTTCTGCGCTTCGCTCTTGCGTCCCGCCTGCCAGTACAGTTGATTGAGCAGCAGCAGGTTGCGGTTGAGATCGCTCATCAAACGCAGCGAACGCGCATTTTCGTTCAGCTCTTCCAGCACCATTTCCGCCGGTTCGAAATCGCCCAGCAGGATCTGCGCCCGGGCAATGTTGCGCCACTGGCTCTGCAGGAAGTGGTTGTTGGCGAATTCCGGCTTCGGCGTCTGGCGCAGCCAGTTGGCCGCCGCGGTTTTATCGCCGGTCATCTGCCAGTAGATCACCCGCACCTTATCGGCGTTGGAGACCCAGTCGCTGTGATAGTGACCGTTACCGAGCAGGTTTTCCAGCCGGTTCAGGTGGCTACGGGCATTATCGAGATCGCCGCGCGCCAGCGAGCACTGGACCATCAGCGCCAGACACTGCAGCTGCTGCTGCGGCTGATAAGTTGAGAGAACGTCCATTCCCTGGCGGGCGCAGGCTTCAGCTTCGTCGAGGCGCGCCCATGCCCACAGCAGCTGAGAACGGATGCGCAGCAGGAACTCATGCATCGGCAACTGCTCAAGGTGCTGTTCACGCACCAGCTGGAAGGCTTTCTCCTGGCTCTCCCAGGCAGCCTGCAGGAAGCCCTGGGCAAAGAGAATTTCACTTTGCTGGATAATGCTCCACAGCGCGTAATGCCACACGTCGTGACGGCGGGCCATCTGTTCGGTCTGCTGCATCACGGCGAGGGATTTGGTCAGTTTCCCCTTGCAATGGAGGACTTCGCCATGCACCGAGGTGGCGACGATGCGGCTGTAATAGTTGGCCAGCGGCAGCTCTTCCAGGGCAACCATCGACAGACGTTCCGCTTCGTCCTGGTCGCCGTCGTTAATCGCTACCTGTGCGCGCAGCGCGTTGAAATCGCCATGCATCGCGGTGTCCATTTCCACACTCATCTCCTGCTCGGCGCGCGCCAGCAGGGTGTTGACTTCGCTGTAACGATGCTGGCTCTGCATCAGCCAGGCCTGCAGCAGGATCAGGCGCGGATTTTCCAGCAGATTTGACCAGGGCAGCGCCGACAGCGACTGCTCCAGCAGCCCTAGTTCGCTATGGTTAAACATGCCCCAGGCGTGGTTGAGTAAGATATCGCGCAGCATTTTGGCATCGCCAGCGGCCAGCGCATGATGAATGGCCTCGCTGGGGAACCCTTGCGCCATCCAGCTTTCCGCCGCAGCGCGGTGGATCTCCGGCAGTTCAACCGCCAGCTCCCACTGACAACGCTGGCGCAGGAAGCTGCCAAACAGCGGGTGATAGCGGAACCATTCACCGGAATCATCCATCCGCTGCAGGAATAGCCCCTGGCGTTCGATCTCCTCCAGCTGCATCTGGCCATTCTCTTCGCCGGTGACGCGCACGATTAACGCGTCGTTCATCGAGCGCAGCAGAGAACTCTTCAGCAAAAAGTTACGCGTGCGGGCGTCGACGTTATCCAGTACTTCATCCACCAGATAATCCGACAGATGGCTGGCGTTAATCCCGGCGAGGCGGCGGGCGGAGTGTTGGGCGGAAGAGTTATTCTGGCGGGCGGAGAGGGCGATGAGCTGCAGCGCGGTGGCCCACCCGGCGACATCGTCGCACAGCCGGCTGCTGTCGTCGGCTTCGATTGGCGACGTCAGACGGCAGTCGAAAAATTGTTTCGCTTCCTGGTGGGTAAAGGCCAGCTGCTGGCTGCCAATCTCCAGAAGCTGATCGCGGACGCGCAGGTTGGCAATGCCCAACTGCGGCAGGTTACGCGACAGCACCACCAGGGTCATATTCTCCGGCTGATGGCGCAGGAAAAAGCGCATCGCGTCATGGATCACCGGATTATTGATCAGGTGATAATCATCAATGACGAGGTACAGCGGGCGCTGCCAGTCGGCGAGTTCAATAAACAGCTGCGCAAAAAGAGAGGAGAGACTGGCGTACTGGCGCTTTTGCACCATCGCTTCACTGGCCGCGCAGTGGTTGCCGGTAGCCTGCTGGATCGCCGCGATCAGATAGCTGGCAAAACGCTCCTGCTGATTGTCGCCTTCGTCCAGCGAAAACCACCCGAGATCGTTTTTACCCGCGGCCCACTGAGAAATGAGCGTTGTTTTACCGTACCCGGCAGGGCTGGTGATCAGCACGAGACGATAATTGTTCGCGCCGGAAAGTTTCGCCAGTAAACGCTCACGAACCACAGTGTGTTCAAGGCGGACCGGACGACTTAATTTGGACGGAATCAACATAGTTCTACATTTCGCTGTGCAAGAGAGAGGTTGCGATTTTTTTTGCGCTTCGTAATTAATATCTAATAAGGTCGGTGATTATGAAATTTATTGCAAGTTATGTCCGAACTTTATGCTCTTGAATTTGCTCTATGTCACAAATTTTGACATTGGTTGAGAATGGGGAAAAATC
Organism: Klebsiella variicola; assembly: GCF_000828055.2. Lineage (NCBI taxonomy): Bacteria > Pseudomonadati > Pseudomonadota > Gammaproteobacteria > Enterobacterales > Enterobacteriaceae > Klebsiella > Klebsiella variicola. The sequence goes on from NZ_CP010523.2 coordinate 362,400, forward strand.
GCAGGCAGAACTCGCCGCCAGCGGTTTTCAGGCGGCGGCTGGCGGAGCGGGGAGAGATTTATTTTATGTGAAGAGTAGTTGTTTGTTTTTATTAAATTATTGTCAGTGATTTCTTAGAAGTAATCTTTTTTGCGGATCAATGTGATGAAATGTGCTTATTTCTCCAGAGCTCTCTATTTATTTTTTTAATAACCTGGCGAGAGGCGGAAAGATTTTTAGCGCGTATTGGCCTGTAACAAATTTTTTCCCTGCGGACGTAACCTCTCGATTGTCATATCGCGGTGATTTTTACAGCATATTTTTGCCTTCTCACCCACACTATAGTGTCCAGGATCACACTTTTCGCTCATCCCCGCCACTCCTCCCTGTCTAATCCCCGTCGGGATGAGGACGATGAATCGGGAGGTCGGCACACTAGCGCCATCGTTTTAGTAAAGGACCCGGATCTCATTATGTCACAGACTTCATTTAACAAAGCTCAGTTTCAGGCTGCACTGACGCGTCAGTGGCAGCATTTTGGTTTACAGTCCGCTTCCGAGATGACACAGCGTCAATGGTGGCGCGCGGTCAGCGGAGCGCTGGCGGAACTTCTGGCGGCGCAGCCGGTAGCGAAACCGGCGCAAGGACAGCGTCACGTTAACTACATCTCGATGGAGTTTCTGATTGGTCGCCTGACCGGCAACAACCTGCTCAACCTGGGCTGGTACGAGGGCGTCAGCGACGCACTGAAAGGCTACGACGTCAACCTCACCGATCTGCTGGAAGAAGAGACAGACCCGGCGCTGGGTAACGGCGGCCTGGGACGTCTGGCAGCCTGCTTCCTCGACTCCATGGCGACGGTGGGGCAGTCGGCGACCGGTTACGGCCTCAACTATCAGTATGGTCTGTTCCGCCAGTCCTTTGACGATGGCCAGCAGATGGAAGCCCCGGACGACTGGGGGCGTAACAGCTACCCGTGGTTCCGCCATAACGAGGCGCTGGATGTCCAGGTCGGCATCGGCGGGAAAGTCAGCAAAAACGGCGAATGGCAGCCGGCGTTCGTCATTACCGGCGAAGCCTGGGACCTGCCGGTGCTTGGCTATCGCAACAACGTCGCCCAGCCACTGCGTCTGTGGCAGGCCAAACACGCTCATCCGTTCAACCTGACCAAATTCAACGATGGCGATTTCCTGCGCGCCGAGCAGCAGGGCATCGACGCGGAAAAACTGACCAAGGTGCTGTACCCGAACGACAACCATCAGGCCGGTAAAAAACTGCGCCTGATGCAGCAGTACTTCCAGTGCGCCTGCTCAGTGGCCGATATCCTGCGCCGTCATCATCTGGCAGGCCGCAAGCTGGCCGAGCTGGCGGATTACGAAGTGATCCAGCTGAACGATACGCACCCGACCATCGCCATCCCGGAGCTGCTGCGCGTGCTGATCGACGAGCACCAGCTGAGCTGGGACGACGCCTGGGCGATCACCAGCAAAACCTTTGCTTACACCAACCACACCCTGATGCCGGAAGCGCTGGAGTGCTGGGATGAGAAGCTGGTGAAAGCGCTGCTGCCGCGCCATATGCAGATCATTAAAGAGATCAACGACCGCTTTAAACAGCTGGTGGACAAAACCTGGCCGGGCGATAAGCAGGTCTGGGCGAAGCTGGCGGTGGTGCATGACAAGCAGGTGCGGATGGCCAACATGTGCGTGGTGGGCGGCTTTGCTGTCAACGGCGTGGCGGCGCTGCACTCGGACCTGGTGGTAAAAGATTTGTTCCCGGAATATAACCAGCTGTGGCCGAACAAATTCCATAACGTGACCAACGGCATCACGCCTCGCCGCTGGATCAAGCAGTGCAACCCGGCGCTGGCCTCGCTGCTGGATGAGACGCTGAAAAAAGAGTGGGCCAATGACCTCGACCAGCTGATCAACCTGGAAAAATATGCTGACGATGCGGCGTTTCGTCAGACTTATCGCGATATCAAGCAGGCCAACAAAGTTCATCTGGCTGAGTTTGTGAAGCAGCGTACCGGGATTGAGATCAACCCGCAGGCGATTTTCGATATTCAGATCAAACGCCTGCACGAGTACAAGCGTCAGCACCTTAACCTGCTGCATATTCTTGCGCTGTACAAAGAGATCCGCGAAAACCCGCAGGCGGACCGCGTGCCGCGCGTCTTCCTGTTCGGCGCGAAAGCAGCGCCGGGCTACTATCTGGCGAAAAACATTATTTTTGCCATCAATAAGGTAGCGGAAGCGATCAACAATGACCCGAAAGTCGGCGATAAGCTGAAGGTGGTCTTCCTGCCGGACTATTGTGTATCGGCAGCGGAAAAACTGATCCCGGCGGCGGATATCTCCGAGCAGATCTCCACCGCGGGTAAAGAAGCCTCTGGCACCGGCAACATGAAGCTGGCGTTGAACGGCGCGCTGACCGTCGGGACGCTGGATGGCGCTAACGTGGAAATCGCTGAGCAGGTGGGCGAGGAAAACATCTTTATCTTCGGCCACACGGTTGAAGAGGTGAAAGCCCTGAAAGCGAAAGGCTACGATCCGCTGAAATGGCGTAAAAAAGACAAGCTGCTCGATGCGGTGCTTAAAGAGCTGGAGAACGGCACCTACAGCAACGGCGACAAGCATGCCTTCGATCAGATGCTGCACAGCCTGCTGCAGGGCGGCGATCCGTACCTGGTGCTGGCCGATTTCGAAGCCTACGTAGCGGCGCAAAAACGGGTAGATGAGCTGTATCGAGACGAGGAGGCCTGGACCCGCGCGGCTATCCTCAACACCGCGCGCTGCGGCATGTTCAGCTCCGACCGCTCGATCCGCGATTATCAGCAACGTATCTGGCAGGCGAAACGCTAAAGGAAGGCCTATGGAGAGTAAACGCCTCGATAATGCCGCGCTGGCGGCGGGCATCAGCCCCAGCTATATCAATGCGCACGGCAAGCCGCAGTCTATCGCGGCTGTCACCAAACAGCGCCTGCTGGATGCGATGCATCGCTCTACCGCCGCCACGAAAGTGGCGGTTAACCCGCTGCCGAACGTGAAAATTTTCACCCACGGCAAAAAAATGTCGCTGCCGGTGGCAGGACGCGGTGAGTATCAGTGGATCCTGACCACTGAGGACGGTAAGCAGTATCAAGGGAAAACCCGCGGCGGCGAGACGCTGCCGCTGCCGGCTAAACTGCCGGAGGGGTACCACTCCCTGACGCTCACCCAGGAGGGAGAGCGTTGGCACTGCCGGACCATTGTCGCGCCGGCGCGCTGCTACGAACCGCAGCCGCTGAAAGAGGGGAAAAAGCTGTGGGGCACCTGCGTGCAGCTTTATACCCTGCGCTCGGAGAAAAACTGGGGGATCGGCGATTTTGGCGATCTGCGGGCCATGTTGCCGGAAATCGCCCGCCGCGGCGGGTCGTTTATTGGCCTTAACCCGATACATGCTCTCTATCCGGCGAACCCGGAGAGCGCCAGTCCGTATAGCCCGTCTTCACGTCGCTGGCTAAACGTCATCTACATCGACGTTAATGCGGTTGAAGATTTCCAGCGTAGCGAAGAGGCGCAGGCGTGGTGGCAGTCCGCAGCGACCCAGCAGGCCTTGCAGGCGGCGCGGCAAACGGATGATGTCGACTATACCGCGGTCACCACGCTGAAAATGACCGCGCTGCGTATGGCGTGGAAACGATTCTCTCGTCGTGAAGATGAGCAGATGACAGCGTTCCGCGAGTTTGTTCTGCGCGAAGGGGAAAGCCTCTACTGGCAGGCCGCTTTCGATGCGCTTCACGCCTGGCAGGTACAACAGGACCCGCTGCGCTGGGGCTGGCCGGCCTGGCCGAAGGCCTTTCAGGATATCGACAGCCCGGAGGTGAAAGCCTTCTGCATTGAGCATGAGGACGACGTCAGTTTCTATCTCTGGCTGCAGTGGCTGGCCTGGAGCCAGTTTGCCGCCTGCTGGGAAACCAGCCAGCGCGACGGGATGCCGATTGGCCTCTACCGCGATCTGGCGGTGGGCGTCGCCGAAGGCGGGTCGGAGACCTGGTGCGACCGTGAGCTGTACTGCCTGAAAGCGTCCGTGGGCGCGCCGCCGGATATTCTGGGCCCGCTGGGCCAGAATTGGGGCCTGCCGCCGATGGATCCGCATATTATTGCCGCTCGCGCCTATGAGCCGTTTATTGATCTGCTGCGCGCCAATATGCAGAACTGCGGCGCGCTGCGCATCGATCACGTGATGTCGGTGCTGCGTTTGTGGTGGATCCCCTATGGTGAAACCGCCGACCATGGCGCTTACGTTCAGTATCCCGTCGACGATCTGCTGTCGCTCCTGGCCCTGGAAAGCCAGCGTCATCGCTGCATGGTGATCGGTGAAGATCTGGGCACGGTACCGGTGGAGATTGTCAGCAAGTTACGCAACAGCGGCGTCTATTCTTATAAGGTGCTCTATTTTGAGAGTGATGCAGAGAAAACGTTCCGCGCGCCGGCGCTGTACCCGGAGCAATCAATGGCTGTGGCGACGACGCACGACCTGCCCACCCTCCGCGGCTACTGGGAAAGCGGCGATCTGACGCTAGGTAAAGCGCTGGGGCTCTATCCTGATGAGGTGGTGCTGCGCGGGCTGTACCAGGACCGCGAGCTGGCGAAGCAAGGGCTGCTGGATGCGTTGCATAAGTACGGCTGTCTGCCCAAACGTGCCGGGCATAAGGCCTCGCTGATGAGCATGACCGGGATCCTCAACCGGGGGATGCAGCGTTACATTGCCGACAGTAACAGTGCGCTACTGGGCCTGCAGCCGGAAGACTGGCTGGAGATGGCGTCGCCGGTTAACATTCCGGGCACCAGCACTGAGTACCCGAACTGGCGCCGGAAGCTGTCCGTCACCCTGGAGCAGATGTTTGCCGATGAACAGGTCAATAAGCTGATTAAGGATCTGGATAAACGGCGCAAGGCGGCGAGCAAGAAAGCCGCCGCCAGATGACTTCCCGCCGCGTCGTTTGCTGCGCGGCGATGAGCATGTCCGATAAAAAAGGCCGGTCCGCATTATGCGGACCGGCCTTTTTCTGTGCGGGAGTCTCCTTACACCACCATCCCCAGCAGCAGACAGCCTACCAGGCCGCATACTGAGATAATGGTTTCCAGCACCGACCAGGACCTGATGGTCTCGCCGATGGTCAGGTTAAAGTACTCTTTGAACAGCCAGAAACCCGGATCGTTGACGTGAGAGAAGATAACGCTGCCGGAGCCAACGGCGATAACCATCAGTTCCGGGCTGACGCCGGTGGTGGCGATCAGCGGCGCGGCAATCCCGCCTGCGGTGATGGCGGCAACGGTCGCCGAACCCAGCGCGATACGCAGCACTGCGGCGATTGACCACGCCATAAACAGCGGAGACATGTTCGATTCGTGCATGATAGAGGCGATGTATTTATCCATGCCGCTATCCACCAGCACCTGTTTGAAGGCGCCGCCGCCGCCGATGATCAACAGCATCATGGCGATGATTTTAATAGAAGAAGTCAGGGTATCGTTGATCTGCTCCATGGAGCGGCCGCGGTTCAAACCGAAGGTGAACAGGGCGATCAGTACCGCAATCAGGGTGGCCATCACCGGGTCGCCGAAGAACTCAGCAATCGGCAGGAAGGCGTGGCCCTTCGGCAGGATCATCTCGGCCACGGCGCGCATCGCCATCAGGATCACCGGTACCAGCGAGGTCCAGACGCTGACGCCAAAGCCAGGCATCTCTTCTTCTGTGAACACTTTCGGGTTATGCAGGCCTTCCGGGATCGGCTTATCAATGCCTTTCAGGAAGCGCGCAAACACCGGCCCTGCCAGGATAACCGTCGGGATAGCCAGAATGGTGCCGTAGAGCAGCGTTTTGCCCATATCGGCATGGAAGATGGTGGCAATCGCGGTCGGACCCGGATGCGGCGGCAGGAAGCCGTGGGTGACAGAGAGCGCGGCGGCCATCGGGACACCGACGTACAGCAGCGGGATGCGGGCCGAGGCGGCGATGGTAAATACCAGCGGCAGCATCAGCACGAAGCCTACTTCATAGAACAGCGCGAAGCCGACGGTGAAGCCGGTCAGGACCACGGCCCACTGAATATGCTTCTTACCGAACTTATTGATAAGGGTAGTGGCGATACGCTGGGCGCCGCCGCAGTCTGCCAGCAGTTTACCGAGCATAGCCCCGAAGCCCATGATCAGCGCGAGGCTGCCAAGGGTGCCGCCAACGCCGTTCTTGATAGAGACGATCACTTTATCCAGCGGCATACCCTGCATTAATCCGACGGCGAGCGCCACCAGAACCAGCGCAATGAAGCCGTTCATTTTGAAACGGATCATTAACAGCAATAACAGGGCAACCCCGATAGCAACGATGATTAATGGCATGATTTACCTGGCCTTAATTTGTTATGGGTAACGTCAAAGATTCAACCTGTAAGACATCTGCCCCATGTGGGAGCAAAATAGTCTGGCACCGTAAATACTTGCATTATCCTTACCCAGAGAAAGGATAGCTGGCTATTTTTTTGCCGGTGGTGCCTGAAGGGGATGATACGGGTAACATGTGAGGGTTGAGAATCACCTGACGGGGGAAAATGTTAAATATGAGACTTAAGTCATACTCTTTCCCCGGTTTTTGCCGGTCATTTAGCGGGAGATGTTGCGCGGTAACACAGAAAGGGCCAGGGAGGACCGGCGGCAGGGTGCCGCCGGAGGAAGGGCTTAGTAGTAGGAGTGCTCGCCGCGCTGATGCTCGGTCAAATCGCGAACCCCTTTCAGCTCCGGAAACTCGTTCAGCAGTTGCTTTTCAATGCCTTCTTTCAGGGTCACGTCAACCATCGAACAGCCGTTGCATCCGCCGCCGAACTGCAGAATAGCCAGACCGTCGTCGGTGATCTCCATCAGCGACACGCGGCCGCCGTGGCCCGCCAGCTGCGGGTTAATCTGCGACTGCAGCAGGTACTCGACGCGCTCCATCAGCGGGGCATCGTCAGAGACTTTGCGCATCTTGGCGTTCGGCGCTTTCAGCGTCAGCTGCGAGCCAAGCTGGTCGGTGACGAAATCAATTTCAGCGTCTTCCAGATAGGGCGCGCTGAGCTCATCGACATAGGCGGTCAGCTGTTCAAATTTCAGCGCCGTGTCGGTGTCTTCCACCGCATCCGGTGGGCAGTAAGATACGCCGCACTCAGCGTTTGGGGTGCCGGGATTAATCACAAATACGCGAATTTGCGTCCCTTCTTCCTGATTTGCCAGCAGTTTGGCAAAGTGCGCTTGTGCAGCATCGGAAATACGGATCATAGCGTTGGCCTAATAGTTGACTATTTTACTGGGTTATAATACGCCCATCAGCGGGGGTCTACAAGGTACGGCACAAACACCATACCTGAACCGTCGCGGCGCCGTTTCGCAAAAGCAGGCGGGATATCTCGGCGACGGTGCTGCCGGTCGTGACGACATCATCCACGATAGCGATATGGAGTCCCTCCACGGCAAATTCAAGCTGAAAGGCATTTTTCAGGTTCTGCCTGCGCTGGCGGGCATTGAGCGAATGTTGGACGGCGCCGGCTCGCTGGCGCGTCAGGCCTTCCCGATGCCAGACGCAACCTCGCCAGCGGGCTAACGGTCGGCACAGTTCGTCACACTGATTATAACCCCGGCGCCAGCGGCGGCGATGCCACAGCGGTACGCCGACCATACCGTCCACCGGCGGCAAATCGTGCCGCTGCAGAAGACGCAGCAGCAGCAGGCGCGCGAGGGCGGGCCCCAGCTCCGGACGATGGTGAAACTTCAACTGCTGGACCAGACCGCTCAGCGGCGGGCGATAGTCATTGACTGCCACCAGCCAATGCCAGGGAGGTGGTTTTTGCAGGCAGCGGCCGCAGGGGTGATGGGATGTCGCCGCCGGCAGGCCACACTGGGGGCAGAGCGGGGGGCAGGCGAGCAGGGCGCGGCTGCAGCGGGAGCAGATCCCCCAGCAGGCGACCGCCAGCGGCATTTGGCATAGCCAGCATAAGCTGTGTGCTGTTAGCATATTTGGCCTTCTGTCCAGTAAAAAAGAGAACGGTAACGGATGAACGACATCTGGTGGCAAACAATCGGCGAAGGGGATTGTCATCTTGTGCTGCTGCACGGCTGGGGACTGAACGCTCAGGTATGGGATTGCATCACGCCGCAGCTGGCTTCGCATTTTACCCTGCACCTGGTGGATCTGCCTGGCTATGGCCGCAGCGGCGGGTATGGGGCGATGTCGCTCGAGGCGATGGCGCAGCGGGTGCTGGAGCAGGCTCCTCCTCAGGCGGTGTGGCTGGGCTGGAGCCTGGGCGGGCTGGTGGCAAGCCAGGTGGCGATGATGCACCCGGAACGCGTGCAGGCGCTGGTGACGGTTGCCTCTTCCCCCTGTTTCGCGGCTTGTGACGACTGGCCCGGCATCAAGCCCGAGGTGCTGGCCGGGTTTCAGCAGCAGCTGAGCGACGATTTCCAGCGCACCGTCGAGCGATTCCTCGCTCTGCAAACCATGGGCACAGAGAGCGCGCGTCAGGATGCGCGGGCGTTAAAGCAGGCGGTGCTCTCGCTGCCGATGCCTTCCGCCGAGGCGCTGAACGGCGGACTGGAGATCCTCAGAACCGTCGATCTGCGCCAGGCGCTGGTTGGGTTGCCGATACCGTTTCTGCGGCTGTATGGCCGGCTGGACGGACTGGTGCCGCGCAAGATTGTCCCGCTGCTGGATGAGCTGTGGCCGGAAAGCGAGTCAATCCTCTTCGATAAGGCGGCGCATGCGCCGTTTGTTTCCCATCCCGCGGCCTTCTGCGAGCCGCTGCTGGCGTTGAAAACGCGGCTGGGGTAATTTTTTTTGCCGCGCCATGGTAAATGGGCCATTCCTAGCAATACTTAGGTTGTTACGGTGGTTGATTATTTCATTCCGCCACCGTGACCTACAATAACAACCTTATGGAGAGTAGAGGCTATGAAACTTGTTACAGGAATGGTTGCATCTCTGGTGATTGGCACCCTGTCTTTTGGCGCATTTGCCGCGAAAGAGATCCAAAAAGAAGACGTGGCGAAGATGAATTTGACCAAGGTCGGCAGCATCACGACCTCCAGGACGACGTCACCGATGGACGCCCGACGCGATCTGTCTAAAAAAGCCGATGAGCTGGGTGGGAAATACTTTGTGGTGATTGCCGGGCAGAAAAACGAAAAAACCGTACACGCTAACGCTGACGTTTATAAATAATCCAGTCATAAAAAACGGGCCTGTTGGCCCGTTTTTCACTGCTGACTTACTCGTTTTACCCGCTGCACGACCAGGCCTGACTCCTTTCATCGCAGCGCCCACCACTCCTGCTGGCACGCCGCTTTCCCTTCAGGACAGCTTTTACAGCTGCCTGAGAGACAGCCCTCGCTCGTTTCGCTGATCCGTACCACCTTACCCATGGCTTCCATCCGTTCCAGCATCGCGTCAATCAGCGGCTGAGGCGTCCGCAGGCGGGCGCTGAGCTGTTTCGCCTCCATACGACCCTGCAGGGCCAGCATATCGCGGACTTCCATTAACGACGCCACAGACCCTCCTTAGTGGCAATCACCAGCCGGGCTGGAACAGCAGGAGGCCGGCGTTTTTCGGGTGGCCAGCAGCGAGACGTCCACCCGGCTGCGCGCCCGGCGCAGCAGGCCGAAGAGCACCACGTTGAACAACACCACTGCCAGGATACACGCCAGGCTGTAGCGCGGATGGTCGCTAAAGCTGACGGTCTGGTAATAGAGCGTCGAGAGCGAATAGGCGATATTCAGCCCCCACAGGATGGAGAAGGTCATCCAGCCGCGGCTCGATTCGCGGGCGATGGCGCCCATCACCGAGATGCAGGGGATATAGAGCAGAACGAAGATCAGGTAGCTGTATGCCGCCGCCGCGCTGCCAAATTTACTGCCCATCACGCCCATGGCGCCGGTGGCCATCTCGCCATCGCCTTTGCTGGCTTCGATGGGGTTGGCCAGGACGCTGAGGCTGAAGGTGTCTTTCAGTCCCTGCCATGTTTCGTCGACGGCGGCGAGCAGTTCTTCGCCGAGGCTGAAGGTCTGCGGATTGAATTCCTCATTCTGGATATCTTCGGCGGTATAGAGGGTGTTCAGCGTACCGACCACCACCTCCTTCGCCATCGCGCCGGTAAACAGGCCGACGGTGGCCTGCCAGTTATCTTCATGCACGCCGATCGGTTTAAACACCGGCGTAATGACCCGGCTCACCGAGGCCAGCGCGGAGTCGTTGATGTTGTCGACGACCTTACCGCTCAGCGAGAAGCTGTTCAGCGCGCTGAGGAAGATGCTGACAATGACGATCACCTTCCCGGCGCGCAGCACAAAGCCTTTCAGGCGCTGCCAGGTCTGGATAATCAGGCTCTTGATGTGCGGGACGTGGTACACCGGCAGCTCCATCACGAACGGCGAGGCTTCGCCACGCATAATGGTGTGCTTCAGCATCAGGCCGGTGAGAATGGCCATCACAATGCCCAGCACGTAGAGCGAGAAGACCGCCAGCGCACCGTTCTGACCAAAGAACGCGGCCGCGAAGACGGCGAAGATCGCCAGCCGCGCGCCGCAGGACATAAACGGCGCCATCATAATGGTCATCAGACGCTCGCGCGGTGCGTCAAGGGTGCGGGCGCCCATCACCGACGGCACGTTGCAGCCGAAACCGACAATCAACGGGACAAAGGATTTCCCCGGCAGGCCGAGGGCTTGCATCAGGCGGTCCATGACAAAGGCGGCGCGAGCCATGTAGCCGGAGTCCTCGAGGAAGGAGAGGAACAGATACATCATGCCGATCTGCGGCACCAGCGGCAGCACGGTGTTGATACCGCCGCCGATCCCCTGGGCGAGGAACACGGTCAGCCAGTCCGGGAAGTGCAGGGTGTAGCCCAGCCATTGAATACCGTGAATAAAGACCGCGACCGAGCCGGCATCAAAAATCGGCTGCAGCGCGCCGCCGATGTTGATCGCCAGCAGGAACATCAGGTACATGACAAAGAGAAAAATCGGTAACCCGAGGAAGCGGTTAAGGATCACTTTGTCCATTGCCGCGGTGAAGCGGCTTGGCTCGGCGGTCAGGGTGTTGCTGACGGCGTCGCAAACGGCGGCGATGGTCTGATAGCGCGCGTCTGCGATATGCAACGCCGGGTCGTCGATCTCGTCGCTGAGATTCGCCAGAGCAATATCCAGTTTATCGGCGGCGTCGCCGGCATAGGCCCGGCTGTAGATATCGCCCTCCAGCATCTGCAGACCCAGCCAGCGCCGCTGCCGGGTCGGGATCTGCGCTGACATTTGCTGCGCCAGCAGGTCAGCTTCGCGCAGCAGCGGCTGCGGATAGTGAACCAGCTCAATATCGCTGTTCGCCTGATGACGGTCGAGGGCAATCTTCAGCGCTTCGATTCCGCGTCCGCGGGTTGAGACCAGCGGAATGACCGGGCAGCCGAGACGGGCGGCGAGGGCGTCGATATCGATACGCACCTGCTGCTTTTCGGCGATATCCAGCATGTTCAGCGCGACGACGCAGGGGATCCCCAGCTCGAGCAGCTGCAGCGTCAGATAGAGGTTTCGCTCAAGGTTGGAGGCATCAACCACGTTAATCAGCATGTCGGCGTCGCCGCTCAGGATGTAGTGGCAGGCAATCTGCTCGTCCAGCGAGGTCTGCGAAGAGATGGTGGTCAGGGAGTAGGTCCCCGGGAGGTCGACCAGCGTGACCTGATGGTCAGTGGTGGCGAAAACGCCTTCTTTACGCTCAACGGTGACCCCGGCCCAGTTGCCTACGCGCTGGCGGGCACCGGTCAGCTGATTAAATAAGGTGGTCTTGCCAGAATTAGGATTACCAATTAAACCAACGGTTAATTTTTTCATATTTCAGACTCTTGTGCCGGGCCAGCCGTTATTGTGCAACCGCTTCCAGTTCGATTAAGGCGAGATCTTTTTTGCGTAATACCAGACTGACGCGTCGGGTTTCAATATGAACAGGATCGCCGAGTGGCGCTACGCGAACCACATGAAATGAGGAACCGGGCAGCATGCCGAGGGAGAGTAATTTCTGACGGTATGCTGGGCTAATATCGCGGGAGAATCCGGTAATTTTCCACGCACTATCAGGTGTGAATTGCATAGGGCCTACTTGTCTATCGCTAACCGAAGAAGAATTTTCCGGACGCCTGGAGGCAGCTGCGCCGGGGACCGTAGCCAACGAAAAAGGAAAAAACGTTCTGAAAGTGATGATAATGAGAATGGTTTTTATCATCAATACATATGATGCGCTTCGCGCTATTTTTATAGCGAAAATCACCTTTTTATTGATATGCCGCAAAATCCAGTCGGTGATCAAATAGCGCAAAATATTATTTCGGCGATCTAATGTTTAATTAAGGTTTCTTAAGTTAACGAAATGAAAATAATAATTTCGCGACCTTTCCTTAACGGAATTAATGCAGGTTATCAGAAATGACTGAACCCGTTTTGCGCGTAATGGCGGCCGTATCGCCAGGGGATGAAAAATGAAAACTGCCCCTGAAAAGGGGCAGGGAGAGATTAGCGTTTTTTACCCATCGCCGCAGCGAGGGCATCCATCATTGCGCTGTTACCGGCAGGCTGTGCCTCGCGACCGCGGGGTTTGGCGGCCTTCGCGGCCGGGCGGTTACCCTGGGGGCGATCCTGACCGCCGCCGCGGCGGGCGTTGCTGTCGCCTGGCTGCTCGTCGAGACGCATGGTCAGAGCGATACGTTTACGCGGCAGATCGACTTCCATGACTTTGACCTTCACGATGTCGCCCGCTTTCACCACGGTGTGCGGATCTTCAACAAACCGGTCAGAAAGCGACGAAATGTGTACCAGTCCATCCTGGTGGACGCCGATATCGACAAACGCGCCGAAATTGGTGACGTTGGTGACGGCGCCTTCCAGGATCATCCCCGGCAGTAGATCGTTCATGGTCTCTACGCCGTCGGCGAACTTCGCCGTCTTAAACTCCGGACGCGGATCGCGGCCTGGTTTTTCCAGCTCTTTGATAATGTCGGTGACGGTCGGAACGCCGAACTTCTCATCGGTGAAATCCGCAGCCTTCAGATGACGCAGTTCGCTGCTGTTGCCCATCAGATCTTTCAGCGCCTGCTGGGTGGCCGCCAGAATGCGCTCGACCACCGGATAGGCTTCCGGGTGCACGGTGGAGGCATCCAGCGGGTTGTCGCCGTGGTTGATACGCAGGAAGCCGGCGCACTGTTCAAAGGCTTTCGGCCCCAGACGGCTGACCTTCAGCAACTGCTGGCGATTCTGGAACTGGCCGTTCTCGTCGCGCCAGGCAACGATGTTCTGCGCCATCATGCGGGTCAGGCCGGCGACGCGGGTCAGCAGCGGAACGGAGGCGGTGTTCAGGTCAACGCCGACGGCGTTCACGCAGTCTTCCACCACCGCGTCCAGCTTACGCGCCAGCTGGGTCTGGCTGACATCGTGCTGATACTGGCCGACGCCAATCGATTTCGGGTCGATTTTCACCAGCTCGGCCAGGGGATCCTGCAGACGGCGGGCGATGGAGACCGCGCCGCGCAGCGACACGTCGAGGTCCGGGAACTCCTGGGCCGCCAGCTCGGAGGCGGAGTAAACGGAAGCCCCGGCTTCGCTGACGATCACCTTCTGGGCGGTGACTTTCGGGAACTGCTTCTGCACGTCGAGGAAGAAACGCTCGGTTTCACGCGAGGCGGTACCATTGCCGATGGCCACCAGCTCAACATTGTACTTTTCACACAGCGCGGCGACGACGACGGCCGCTTTGGCGGCCTGGCCGGTATGGGGATAGATGGTATCGGTGGCGACCAGTTTACCGGTGGCGTCGACGACGGCCACTTTCACCCCGGTGCGCAGGCCCGGATCGAGTCCCATGGTGGCGCGCAGCCCGGCGGGCGCGGCCATCAGGAGGTCGTGCAGGTTACGGGCGAAGACGTTGATGGCTTCGTCCTCCGCGCGCTCGCGCACGGTGCCCATCAGCTCGGTTTCGAGGTGCATCAGCACTTTGATACGCCAGGTCCAGCTGACGACACCTTTACGCCAGCTGTCCGCCGGGGCGTTATTCAGGCGCAGGCCAAGGTGGTCGATAATAATTTGCTCGCCGTGGCTCTCTTTCGGCGGCTCGTCAAACTGCGGATCGGCGTTTAAAGAGAGCTGCAGCACGCCTTCGTTGCGACCGCGGAACATCGCCAGCGCGCGATGCGACGGCACGGTGGCGATCGGTTCATGGTGATCGAAGTAGTCGCGGAATTTGGCGCCTTCCTCTTCTTTGCCGCTGACGACGGTGGAGACCAGGTGGGCGTTTTTCCACAGATAGTCGCGGACCTTCGCCAGCAGCGCGGCGTCTTCGGCAAACCGCTCCATCAGAATATAGCGCGCGCCGTCCAGGGCCGCTTTGCTGTCGGCGATGCCGTTGTCAGCGTTAATATATTTTGCGGCTTCCGCTTCCGGATCGTGGGCCGGTTCGTTCCACAGCAGGTCAGCCAGCGGCTCCAGCCCGGCTTCGATGGCGATCTGCCCGCGGGTACGGCGCTTCGGCTTGTACGGCAGGTAGAGGTCTTCCAGTTCGGTTTTGCTGAGCGTGGTGGTGATGGCTTTTTCCAGCGCGTCGGTCAGTTTGCCCTGTTCAGCGATGGATTTGAGGATCGCCTGACGACGGTCTTCCAGTTCGCGCAGATAGCCAAGGCGAGTTTCCAGATTACGCAGCTGCGTGTCATCCAGACCGCCGGTGACTTCTTTACGATAACGTGCAATAAACGGCACGGTGTTCCCTTCATCAAGCAGGCGAACGGCAGCTTCTACCTGTTCGGCTCTGGCCTGAAGTTCACCCGCAATAATGCGGCAGAGCGAATCATTCATCATGGCTTTTAATTCATCTTTAGGGTCAAAAATCAGGGACTAGTTATACGGACTGACGGCTGAAAATGCCAGTCGCGCCCGGTGTCTCTCGGAAAGTTCTTGTCTATTTTACGTATTCGATCTCGTTGACATACCAGCTGGCTTCGCCCGCCGGCGTGTTAACGATAGCCAGATCGCCGACCTCTTTTTTCAATAAGGCGCGCGCCATTGGCGAGTCGATGGAGATGTAGTCTTTGCGGCCAAAAATCTCATCGTAGCCGACGATGCGAAAGCGTTTGGTGTCACCCTCGTCGTTTTCGATCTCTACCCAGGCGCCGAAGAAGACTTTGCCTTCCTGCTGTGGGGAATAATCGACGATCTTTAACTGTTCCAGACATTTGGTCAGATAGCGGACCCGGCGATCGATCTCCCGCAGGCGCTTTTTGTTGTACTGGTAGTCCGCGTTCTCGCTGCGGTCGCCAAGGCTGGCGGCCCAGGTCACCTTTTTGGTCACTTCCGGGCGCTCCTGGCGCCACAGGTAGTCCATTTCCTGCTTCAGTTTTTCATATCCCTCGCGGGTGATCAGCGGCGTTTTCATCGTGAGTTCAACCTTCTGACAGTCTGTCGTTGCGCACAATTTGTAGCGCGTAATAATACCGACAGGATAAATACTGTGTCTTATGATTAAATGTATACTTAACCTGCTGTTAAATATGCTTTGTAACAATTTAGCCTGGAATATATACCAGATTTAGCTGGTGAGCGCGCCGGGCTTTTTTGAGAATACGCACTGACTATTGCAGTGAACCTTTGGGAGTACAAACAATGCAAGAGAATTATAAGATTCTGGTTGTGGATGACGACATGCGCCTGCGTGCGCTGCTCGAACGTTATCTGACCGAGCAGGGCTTCCAGGTTCGTAGCGTGGCGAACGCCGAACAGATGGATCGTCTGTTAACCCGTGAATCCTTCCACCTGATGGTGCTGGATCTGATGCTGCCTGGGGAAGATGGTCTCTCGATTTGCCGTCGTCTGCGCAGTCAGAGCAACCCGATGCCGATCATTATGGTGACGGCGAAAGGTGAAGAGGTTGACCGGATCGTTGGCCTGGAAATCGGGGCTGACGACTACATTCCGAAGCCGTTTAACCCGCGTGAACTGCTGGCCCGTATTCGGGCGGTGCTGCGTCGTCAGGCGAATGAACTGCCGGGCGCGCCATCGCAGGAAGAGGCGGTTATCGCCTTTGGTAAATTCAAACTGAACCTGGGCACCCGCGAGATGTTCCGTGAAGACGAGCCGATGCCGTTGACCAGCGGCGAATTTGCGGTCCTGAAGGCGCTGGTGAGTCATCCTCGCGAACCGCTGTCGCGCGATAAGCTGATGAACCTCGCCCGCGGGCGCGAATATTCTGCGATGGAGCGCTCCATCGACGTTCAGATCTCCCGCCTGCGCCGCATGGTGGAAGAGGATCCGGCGCATCCGCGCTATATCCAGACCGTCTGGGGTCTGGGCTACGTCTTCGTCCCGGACGGCTCTAAGGCATGAAACGCGTGCGCTTTTCGCCGCGCAGCTCCTTTGCTCGCACGCTGCTCCTGATCGTCACCTTGCTGTTCGTCAGCCTGGTGACGACCTATCTGGTGGTACTGAATTTCGCGATCCTGCCGAGTCTCCAGCAGTTTAATAAAGTATTGGCCTACGAAGTCCGTATGCTGATGACCGACAAACTGCAGTTGGAGGATGGCACCCAGCTGGTGGTGCCCCCGGCGTTTCGTCGTGAAATTTATCGTGAGCTGGGGATTTCGCTCTATTCTAATGAAGCGGCGGAAGACGCAGGGCTGCGCTGGGCGCAGCATTATGAATTCTTAAGCCAGCAGATGGCGCATCAGCTCGGCGGCCCCACTGAGGTGCGGGTGGAGGTCAATAAAAGCTCCCCCGTGGTGTGGCTGAAGACCTGGCTGTCGCCCAATATCTGGGTGCGGGTACCGCTGACCGAGATCCATCAGGGCGACTTCTCGCCGCTGTTCCGCTATACCCTGGCGATCATGCTGTTGGCGATAGGCGGCGCCTGGCTGTTTATCCGTATTCAGAACCGTCCGCTGGTAGATCTCGAACACGCGGCGCTGCAGGTCGGGCGCGGTATTATCCCGCCGCCGCTGCGAGAGTACGGCGCCTCTGAGGTGCGTTCGGTGACCCGCGCCTTTAACCATATGGCCGCGGGCGTGAAGCAGCTGGCTGACGACCGTACGTTGCTGATGGCCGGGGTCAGCCACGATTTACGTACTCCGCTGACGCGCATTCGTCTGGCCACCGAGATGATGGGCGAGCAGGACGGGTATCTCGCGGAGTCGATTAACAAAGATATCGAAGAGTGCAACGCCATCATCGAGCAGTTTATCGATTATCTGCGCACCGGGCAGGAGATGCCGATGGAGCTGGCGGACCTCAATGCGGTGCTGGGGGAAGTGATCGCCGCAGAGAGCGGCTATGAACGTGAGATCGCCACTGCCCTGCAGGCCGGTGAAATCCCGGTACGCATGCATCCCCTGTCTATCAAGCGTGCGCTGGCGAATATGGTGGTGAATGCGGCCCGCTACGGCAATGGCTGGATCAAGGTCAGCAGCGGCAGCGAAGCGAGTCGGGCCTGGTTCCAGGTGGAAGATGACGGGCCGGGGATCAAACCTGAGCAGCGCGAACATCTGTTCCAGCCGTTTGTACGCGGCGATAGCGCCCGCAGTACCAGCGGCACCGGGCTGGGGCTGGCGATTGTTCAGCGTATTATCGACAATCACAACGGCCGGCTGGAGATTGGCTCCAGCGAACGCGGCGGATTACTGATCCGCGCCTGGCTGCCGGTGCACCGGATGCTGGCGCCGATGAAACCCACCAAAGAGAGCTGAGTGCGGCCGAGGTTGGCTAATCAGGACGTTGCACAACAAAAAGCCGGGCAAGCCCGGCTTTTTCACCTCTACGCCCGTTAGCGCTGCGGCCCTGCCGCCACCAGCGCGGCGCCCGCTGGCGTATCGGTATACTTCTCAAAGTTCTCGATAAACAGCTTCGCCAGCTGATCGGCTTTTTCCTGCCACTGCTCCGGGGAACCATAGGTGCTGCGCGGATCGAGGATCTGGGTATCCACACCCGGGAGCGCCGTTGGGATCTGCAGGTTAAACATCGGCAGGGTAAAGGTCTCCGCGTTGTCCAGCGAGCCATTGAGGATGGCGTCGATGATGGCGCGGGTATCTTTAATCGAGATACGCTTGCCGGTGCCGTTCCAGCCGGTATTGACCAGATAAGCCTGCGCGCCGGCCGCCTGCATACGTTTAACCAGCACTTCGGCGTACTGTGTCGGATGCAGCGACAGGAAGGCGGCGCCAAAGCAGGCGGAGAAGGTTGGCGTGGGCTCGGTCACGCCGCGTTCGGTGCCGGCCAGTTTGGCGGTAAACCCGGACAGGAAATGGTACTGGGTCTGATCGGCGGTCAGGCGGGAGACCGGCGGCAGGACGCCGAACGCATCGGCCGTCAGGAAGATCACTTTGGTGGCGTGACCCGCTTTGGAAACCGGTTTAACAATGTTGTCGATATGGTCGATGGGGTAGGAGACGCGGGTGTTTTCAGTCTTCGAACCGTCATCGAAATCGATCGTGCCATCGGCGCGCACCACCACGTTTTCCAGCAGAGCATTGCGGCGAATGGCGTGATAGATATCCGGCTCGGCCGCTTCAGAGAGCTTGATGGTCTTGGCGTAGCAGCCCCCTTCGAAGTTAAACACGCCGTCGTCATCCCAGCCATGTTCATCATCGCCAATCAGGCGGCGTTTTGGATCGGTGGAGAGGGTGGTTTTGCCGGTGCCTGAGAGGCCGAAGAAAATAGCGACATCGCCTTTTTCGCCGACGTTGGCTGAGCAGTGCATGGAGGCGATGCCCTTCAGGGGCAGCAGGTAGTTCATGATCGAGAACATCCCTTTCTTCATTTCGCCACCATACCAGGTGCCGCCGATCAGCTGGATGCGCTCGGTGAGGTTGAAGGCGATGAAGTTTTCCGAGTTCAGACCTTGCTCTTTCCACTGCGGGTTGGTGCACTTCGCGCCGTTCATCACGATGAAGTCGGGCTCGAAGTCCGCCAGCTCTTCATCGCTCGGGCGGATGAACATGTTTTTAACGAAGTGCGCCTGCCAGGCCACTTCGGTAATAAAGCGCACGCTGAGACGGGTATCGGCGTTGGCGCCGCAGAAGGCGTCGACGATAAACAGCCGTTTACCGGACAACTGCTGGGTCACCAGCCCTTTCAGATGCTGCCAGGTTTCCTGTGAAAGCGGCTTGTTGTCGTTTTTACCTTTGCCTTTATCGGACCACCAGACGGTATCGCGGGTGGTGTCGTCGCGAACGAGATACTTATCTTTCGGAGAACGGCCGGTAAAAATGCCCGTGTCGACGGCGATAGCACCCAGACTGGTTAATACGCCACGTTCGTAACCTTCCAGGCTGGGGTCGAGCTCTTCCTGAAACAACATATCGTAGCTGGGGTTGTGGACGATATCCTGAACGTCATTGATACCATAAGCCTTGAGATCCTGCGGGGTTAAACCATGATTAACGCGCATGTCACTGCTCCTTAGCCAAGATGTACTGCTGTAAATTGTAGGGTTTCTTACCGGGTATTGACCGCGACCAGGCTCATAGATTTACGTATCTCGACATTCCTCAGAATGACGAAAAAAACGGTGACTCCTGTCACGAAGTGAAGTGGATTATCTCAGGAAATGGGCGGATGTTGGGGGTAGATGTTTATTAATGGTTAAAAAGTAATTAAAAAAACTACTGAATTGTGAATGTAATCGCTTTCCTGGAATAAAATTACGTAACTCTTTCAGGGAAAATCGATTCAACTCGTGAATAAATAAAAGTCAGGCACAAGGCGACGAACAACATCGCCACCCTGTACCTGTGGAAGACGCGGGGATTAATGGACCTGTGGGTCGGCCGGAGAGGCGTTATTACGGATCTCGGCAATATCCATGGCATTGAAGATATAGTGGTTACCGCAGTAGTCGCAGTGCATATCAATCTCGCCTTCATCGGCGAGGATGCTATCTATCTCTTCATCCGGCAGGGTCTTCAGCGCGCCAGCGCAGCGTTCACGAGAACACGTACATTTGAACTCGACGCTCTGCGGCTCGTAGACCGTGACCTCTTCCTCATGGTACAGGCGCCACAGCACATCGTTCGCCGGCAGGGTGAACAGCTCTTCCGCCTTGATGGTCTCGGTGAGCGTCGCCAGGTGCTCGAAGTCGGTCGTCTGGGTATCCTGCGCCGGCATCACCTGCAGCAGCATCCCACCGGCCATCGGCTGACCTTCATGTTCCCCGGTGCGAATGATGAGGCGCGTCGGCAACTGCTCTGAACGCTGGAAGTAATCTTCCAGGCAGGCGGCCAGCGTATCGCCTTCCAGACCGACCACACCCTGATAACGTTCACCCTCTTTCGGGGAGATGGTAATGACCAGATAGCCGTTGCCGACCATCGTTTTCAGATCCGCATCGTCCGCAATATCGCCCTGCACGCGCGCGACGCCACGCAACTGCTGCTGGTTATTGCCGTTGATCACCGCCAGCTGTAAAGGGCCATCGCCCTGCAGCTGAACGGTAATATCACCAGCAAACTTCAGCGTCGCGGTCAGCAGGCTGGTGGCGACCAGCAGCTCCGCCAGCACCGTTTTCACCGGCTGTGGATAGGTGTGATTCGCCAGAATCTGTTCCAGGGTTTCCGACACC
This sequence comes from Klebsiella variicola, assembly GCF_000828055.2. Taxonomy (NCBI): domain Bacteria; kingdom Pseudomonadati; phylum Pseudomonadota; class Gammaproteobacteria; order Enterobacterales; family Enterobacteriaceae; genus Klebsiella; species Klebsiella variicola. Next base: position 383,016 of record NZ_CP010523.2, read on the forward strand.
GTCACCAGCTCGCCGCGTACGGCATAGTTTTCAAACAGATAACGATGTAATTGATCGTGTTGAGTCATAATCATCTCTCTTTCTGGCGCGAGTTACTCACTCTCGCCGTGTTTAAATCTCATCAGGTCGCGGCGCTCTTTCTTGTCCGGACGTCTGTCAGGGTGCGGCATGGTCAGGGCGTTCATTTTGCGCGCCAGGGCCACTTTTTCACGCTTCTCGATACTTTCCGCCGTCTCTTCATACAGGGCGACGGCTTCACTTGCCGGGCGGCGCTGTTCGGTAATACCGACAATCCGTACCGTACGCTCGTCATTGCCCTGGCGCAGCGTCAGCATGGCGTCCAGCTCGACAATTTTCCCGGGTTTGCTGCGTTGTCCGTTGTAATGCACCTTGCCGCCTTCAATCATCTCCCGCGCCAGCGCGCGGGTCTTGTAAAAGCGGGCGGCCCAAAGCCATTTGTCCAGTCTGACGGTTTCGCTGGGCTTCTCTTTCATCGCCTCTCCTTCGGGGTAAGCGAAGGGATCAGTCGCCGGTAATCATTCAGCCCCGGATGGCGCAGATACTGCTTTTCCGCCAGCCCGGAGTCGGGATTGGTAATGCCCAGGCAGTAACGAATGCCAAATTCCCTCGCGGCATCCAGAATCGCCTCGCTGTCGTCGACAAACAGCGTTTTATGGGCCTCAAGGCCAGTCTCCTCCGCCACGGCGCGCCACAGGCGCTGATCCTCTTTCGGATAACCAAATGTGTGGGTGGAAAGTAATAAATCAAGGTGCGCATCCAGGCCGGTGTGTTTGAGCTTCACCGCCAGATTGTGGGGATGGGCATTGGTCAACAGAATGCGTCGCTTACCGCAGGCCTTGAGCGCATCAAGGAACGGCACCGTATCCTCGCGCAGCGTGGCGCGCGGACCCTGTTCGCTGGTCATCGCACAAATATCCAAACCCAGGCGCTCGCTCCAGTAATCCAGACAGTACCAGTTTAGCGTATGCTGCACGGCGTGATACTCCTGGCGCATGGCGTCTTTCGCCTCCTGCAGATTGAGGCCGCGGGCGGCTCCCCAGGTTTCAGGCACCAGCGTTTGCCAGAAATAGTTGTCGAAAGCGAGGTCCAGGAGCGTGCCGTCCATATCCAGCAGAACGGTATCGACCTCCTGCCAGGCGATATCAAAATGCATGATGACTCTCCAGCGAGCAGAAAATGGGCGACAGGGTATCATACCCTGTCGCCGGGAAAATTAATCTTGCGGGTCAGACGCGGGGAGCAGTACCGGGTTCAGGCAGCTTTCGTAATATTTCTGAATCTCTTCCATACGCTGGCGATGGCGTTGATAACGACGCAGCGCCTGTACGCCGTGGTAAGCCATGCATCCCAGCATCGACAACAGCAGCAGCGTAATGCCCAGATAGCGCCACAGTCCGCTGCGGTCGGGGATGCGGTGCAGATTGATATGCTGGGTGCCGTTGGCGTCGGTAAACAGATTGGTGACGATCCCTTCGGCGTGGAAAGGGGTATGCATGAGCATACCGGCCAGTCGCCGCAGCTCGCTCCACTGCTCATGTGCCGGATAATCATACAGGCTCACCGCCGGCCACGGCTGATTGACCAGCACGCTGCCTTCATCGCTGGCGATCAAGAAACCGCCGGGCGCCGGGCTGTTTAGCGCCTGCGCGGCTCGCGAAGTTTCACGCATTACAAAGGGGGCGGTGGAAGTGGTCACCAGATTCTCCAGCGACTCCGCGCTGACCGGGCGCAGCAGCACGTTCACGCCGTCCAGTTTTCCGGCGGTGGCGCGCTTGGTCAGCGCCTCCCAGTTACGGGTATTTCCGAGGTTGACCAGCGCATTCTTCAGGCGCAGGCAGTCATCCTTTGCCGAGCAGAGATCGTTGGTTTTCAGGACGATATCGCCGAAATCATCCAGCAGCACCATGCCTGATTTCTGAATCGCGGAGCGCAGCGCCGGGCTGACGCGGGAGTCATCGTCGGTTTCCGGGTGCAGCTGGCGCTGGACGGACTGCATCAGGGCGGTCGCTTTGCTGACAATATCAGACTCCGGCAGCGGCAGAGGAGGGGCGTCGTTCCATACAATCTGTGAACAATCGAAAGGCAGGAACGGCGAATCCTCTTTGGCCGACCAGCTACCCGGCGTACGGATATTACACATCCCGGTGCCTGTCAGGCGCAGCGTATCGCCAATGCGCACATGGGCTTTTGCCAGCTGGTCGACGGTTGTCGCTTCAATCGTCTGGGCGCCCTTCAACCACGACAGGGTGAACTTAAACGGCATATTTAGCGGTACGCTGACCCACAGCATGATCACCACTACCAGCGCGCCGGCGGCGATAATCGCGCTGCGCAGCCAGTACTGTAGTGGGAAGTTTTTCACTTCATCATGGAGCGACAGGTAGCGTCCCTGGCGGGCCACGTGACGGTTGAGATAGATATCAATATCGGTCTGCTGTCCCAGGTCCTGGGCGATCCATGGCTGCCAGTGGCGCGGATAGATGAGATCGATAATACCCAGCGAGATGTTATTGATATGTTCCTGATCGTTTTCGCCAAACAGACCCCAGCGTTTGGGAACGCCCCGCAGGCAGTGAATTTCGCGCAACGCGGCGCGGCGCGGCGGGGCATAGATCCCCCCCACGCCAGCGGCGAGAAGCAGTACCCCCGCGGCCACCAGCCAGGGGGTAAAAACGGCTGGCCCAATCAGGCTGAAATAAAAGAACAGAAAGGAGGCGACAATCAGGATCGCTTCGCGCAGCCCATCCGGCCGGTTGAGGGCGTGTTCTTCCCGACTTTCCCGACGGATCTGCCGTAGCTCTACCTGTTCGCTCTCTTCGCCGCGAATGGAGGCCTGGGTGGCCGATGCGCGTTCCAGGGCGTAGCTTTGCGCCTCCTGACGATAGTCGCTCAGGCTATGTCCGTTAAGGGTGATAACCAGCGGCAGGCTGTCGGTTGGGATCAGCTCAACGCTGTTTTCGTCGTTGATATGCTGTTCCCAGAACGGCGGCAGATGGACTTCCACCGAATCGAGAAAGTAGCGCCATTTATTCGGCGCGTCGGTAGTGATCCCGTAGCGAGTGATGGCTCGCGTCACCGCGTAGACCGTATCACTCTGTTCATTCAGCGCCAAAGCGACGGGCGCGGTCGTTGCGCCGGACGCCGGGACCTGCAGGGTGCGACTGAGCTCCGCAAGATACTTTTCGATAGCCTGACGCTCATCGGCAGGAAGCGGCCGCGTAGTGGCGTCGCTAAAGGCGTGCAGTAGAGGAAGGCGTCGGCGTCTGGCGTGAGCGCGGTACCACCATCCGATGAGCAATACGCAGATTAGCAGAGCTGTAAGGAAAATCAGAAAGGTGCCCATGCCCATCCCATCATAGTTATTTTTTCTTACGATATCGTCGGTGAACGTGAAGACTAACGTCAAGCTGCAGTGTTAGTGGCGCACCTGGTTACAGGGTAATGAATATGTCTTGCAGCAACGCATAAGCTTACCAAAAACGTTAATGCGCAGAAATCGGTAAATTCTCAAACAGAATTCAAGCTATTGACTTTTTTATCTTTATTACTTTCCCCTTTGCCGGTAAAAGGTTACAACTCTGTAAATAAGTAGCGATTTGGATTGCCGAAAGCGTGTTGCGTATCGCACAATGACTGCTTAATCACAGCATAGACCGATGACAATGAGCAAATCATTACAAAAACCCACCATTCTCAATGTTGAAACTGTCGCCCGTTCGCGCCTCTTTAATGTCGAAAGCGTCGATCTGGAATTCAGCAACGGTGTGCGTCGCGTTTATGAACGTATGCGGCCATCCACCCGTGAAGCGGTGATGATTGTGCCGATTGTTGATGATCACATTATTTTGATTCGCGAGTATGCCGTCGGCACGGAATCCTACGAGCTGGGTTTCTCCAAAGGGCTGATTGACCCGGGTGAAACCGTGGATGAAGCAGCGAATCGCGAGCTGAAAGAAGAGGTTGGCTTTGGCGCCAATAAGCTGACGTTTCTGAAGAAGCTCAGTATGGCCCCCTCTTACTTCTCCAGCAAAATGAATATCCTGGTGGCGGAAGACCTCTATCCTGAGTCACTGCCGGGCGATGAACCTGAGCCGCTGCCGCAGGTGCGCTGGCCGCTGGCGCAGCTGATGTCGCTGCTGGATGAAGAAGATTTTAACGAAGCCCGTAACGTCAGCGCGCTGTTTTTAGTGCGCGAGTGGCTGCTGGCTCAGGGCCGGCTCTGAGAGAAAGCGCGCCGTTAGCAGCAATAAAAAAGCGCCCGCAGGCGCTTTTTTTGTCAGAACAGTTCGTGGGTTTCACCACCGCCGTCAGTCAGGGTGGTGCCCACCTCATGGACCGCCTGCTGCGTGGGCTGGGTTCCTTCAATGAAGTATTCCGCGCGGCTGTTGCCCCCGTTAGCCAACTGACCAGTGCTGCGGTCGATATTCACCGTGACGATCCCCGGCGGCGGGGTTAACGGCTCTTCCGGCACCCCCTCCAGCACGCTCTTCATAAAGCTGTCCCAGGCCGGCTGGGCACTTTTAGCACCCCCCTCATAGCCGGAGATCTGATCTTTAATCGCCCCGGAGGCGGTGGTGCGGCCAAGATCGCGACGATGATCGTCAAAGCCGATCCATACCGAAGTCACTACACCTGGGCCGTAGCCTGAGAACCAGGCATCCTTCGAGCTGTTGGTGGTCCCGGTTTTCCCGCCGATGTCATGCCGCTGCAGATCGCGTCCGGCACGCCAGCCGGTTCCCATCCAGCCCGGTTCGCCAAAGATGTTGCTGTTCAGTGCGCTTTTTATCAGGAACGACAGCGGCGTGTTAATCACATGCGGCGCGTATTCCTGGGCGCCGCTCTGTGCAACCAGCGACTGGTTGGCCTGCTCCAGCTGCGGCTGTGGCGGCACGTTGCCGTTCTGCGGTTCCGTCGAGGTGGCGACATCTTCCACATCTTTATTTTCCAGCACGTTGGATTTTGGCGTATCACCGTAAATGACCGGTAAATCACACTGCGGGCAGGCGATTTTCGGACGTTCTTCGAAGAGAACGCCGCCCTGATCATTCTCAATCTTACTGATAAAGAACGGGTTGACCAGGAAGCCGCCGTTGGCCATCACCGAATATCCGCGGGCAACCTGCAGGGGCGTAAAGGAGGCGGAGCCCAGGGCCAGCGATTCTGTGTGGACAATGTTTTGCGCCGGGAAGCCAAAGCGCTGCAGATACTCGGCGGCATAGTCAACGCCCATGGCGCGCATAGCGCGCACCATCACCACGTTTTTCGACTGTCCAAGCCCCTGGCGTAAACGAATCGGACCGGCATACTGCGGCGGCGAGTTCTTCGGCCGCCAGTCGGATCCTGCGCCTGCGTCCCAGCGCGAGATCGGCACATCGTTGAGCATACTGGCCAGCGTTAAGCCTTTATCCATCGCGGCGGTATAGAGGAACGGCTTAATGTTGGAGCCGACCTGACGCAGCGCCTGAGTGGCGCGGTTGAACTTGCTCTGGTTAAAGTCAAACCCGCCGACGAGAGCAATAATCGCGCCGTTTTGCGGATTAATGGAGACCAGCGCTGAGTTGACGTCCGGGACCTGTGACAGCCACCAGCCGTCAGCCACTTTACGAACCCAGATCTGCTGCCCGGCCTGCAGGACGTCGTTGACTTTACGCGGGGTCGCCCCCTGCTGCGTATCCGAGATAAAGCGCCGGGCCCAGCGCACGCCGTCCATCGTCAGAGAAACCGAGTCGCCGTTAGCCAACAGCGCGACGGCCTCCTGGGCATTCGCGGAAGTGACCACCGCCGGGAAAAGCGGGCCGTAGCCAGACTGACGCTTCAGCGAGTCGATGATTTTCTTCGTCTCCCACGGCGTTTCACCGACTTTCCACAGCACGCTGGCCGGGCCGCGGTAGCCGTGACGCATATCGTAATCCAGCACGTTATTGCGTACCGCCTGCTGGGCTGCCTGCTGATTCTTGCGAGTAATGGTGGTGTAAACCCGGTAGCCATCTTCATAGGCCTGCTCGCCGTAGCGATTCACCATCTCCTGGCGCACCATTTCGCTCAGGTAAGGGGCGGAGAAAGCGATTTTCGGCGCGTGATAGCTTGCGTCGATCGCTTCGCTGCGCGCCTCATCATATTGCGCCTGGGTGATGTACCCCTCGCTCAACATACGCGACAGCACCACGTTGCGACGGGCGGTCGCGCGATCCATGGAATAGAGCGGGTTAAAGGTAGAAGGCGCTTTCGGCAGACCGGCAATCACCGCCATCTCACTCAGGGTCAACTGGTCGATAGGTTTGCCAAAATAGACCTGCGCCGCGGCGCCGACGCCATAGGCGCGGTAGCCGAGGTAGATCTTGTTCAGATACAGCTCAAGGATTTCATCTTTGTTCAGCAACTGCTCGATGCGGATAGCCAGAAAGGCCTCTTTAATCTTACGCATCAACGTCTTCTCGGGGCTGAGGAAGAAGTTACGTGCTAACTGCTGGGTGATGGTGCTGGCGCCCTGGGAGGCATGGCCTGAAAACATCGCCACGCTGGCGGCGCGGAAAATACCCACCGGATCGACGCCGTGGTGCTCATAGAAACGGCTGTCTTCAGTGGCGATAAACGCTTTCACCAGCTCGGGGGGAATTTGCTGCAGCGTCACAGGGATACGGCGTTTTTCGCCATATTGCGCAATAAGCTCACCGTCGGCGCTATAGACCTGCATCGGGATCTGCAAACGCACATCCTTCAGGGTTGCGACGTCGGGGAGTTGCGGCTCTATGTATTTGTAGAGGCCAAAAATCGAGCCTGCTCCCAGCAGTACGCAACAGACTGCAAGGATCAATAGATACTTTACGAACTTCACCGGTGTTTTCCCATTTAGTTTTATTTGGGCAGTTTATAAACAAACGCGCGGTAGTATAAAGGCAAGCCAGGTGCATTGATATAGCCGGACAGTTTTGCCGGATAAGGAGATCGTAAGCATGGCTTTCAGAAACTGGCGGATCGGAATGCATATCCAGCAGGATAGCATCGCCATTGTCGCGCTATTGCATGAACGCTCACACTGGGCGCTGCGCCGCTGGTGGCGTATTCCGCTGCCGCCAGGCCTGGTACGGCAGGGGATGGTGGTGGACGTCAGCGCCCTTGGCGCACAGCTTAGCGCCTGGCGGCGGGAGCTACCGGTGCAGCATCAGGTCAGTATCGCTTTCCCCGCCGTTCGCACGCTGCAAAAGCGCCTGCCGTATCCCCAGTTCGCCCTGCGGGATCGTGAACAGGCGACGTGGATAGCCAGCGCGATGACCCAGCAACTGGCGATGCCCGCCGCCTCCTTAAGCATTGATTATGCTCCCACCTCGCGGGATGACGGTTGGCAGGTCACGGCGGCGCAGCGGCTGGACATCAATGTCCTGCGGGCGCTGGCAGGACGGCTACGACTGCGGGTAGCGGCCATCGTGCCGGATGCCAGCGCGCTCGGCGCGTTTGTCCCCTTGCTGAACCCGCAGTCGCAGGGCCTCGCGTGGCGGGATGAAAATCACTGGCTATGGGCGACGCAGGAGGCCTGGGGTTGTGTCACCTGCGATGAGGTGAAGTCGTTAAGCCAGCTGGCGGAGCAGCTTCAGGTTCCTTTGCGTCTGTGCGCTGACGCTGGCGACGAGGCCAGCAACTTAGATGTCTGGCAGGTCATTCACCGCCGGCAGCCTCCTCTGCCGGTCGATGGCGATCGCTACGCTATCGCCCTTGGGCTGGCGCTGGGGAGTGAACACCATGACGCATGCCGTTAATCTTCTCCCCTGGCGCGACCTGCGGCGGCGCCAGCGCCTGCGCTTCATCCTGCTGATTGCTACCGGCATTATGCTGCTGGGATTGATGATCCTGCAGGTATGTCGCACGGTCCGTCTGCAGCATCTCGCCCTGGCGACACTCCACGTGACGGCCGACGCGCAGTTGCTCGCCTCGCTTAAACAGCGCGAGCTTCCAATGCGCGAGGCGTGGCAGCAGCACCAGCGTCATCGTCAACAGCAACGGCGTAGAGCGGCGATCGCCGCCTGGCAACCCAGGCTGCTGGCGCTGGCGGCAGATCTGCCCGCGCAGGCGTGGCTGACGCGGCTGGATTACCAGGGCGCGGTTCTGACCGTGAACGGCCTGGCCCTCAACCTTCAGGCGCTGGCCGGACTGGAGCGCATTCTGACCAATGTGGCGGGATTCGCGCCGGCAAAAGCGGGCGGAACGCAGCGCGACGCCGAGGGACGCTGGCAGTTCAGCTTTACCCTCGCAGAAGAGCGTGCCGATGTGGATTAGCAGCCGGCGCAGCCAGGCGGTGCTGCTGGCCCTGCTCGCGATGGGGGGGCTGGGCTTCGGCGTTACGCTCTGGTGCGCTGCCGGGCCGCCGCTGGCGGCTGTGTCCCGCGACCCCGTCCTGCAAACGCAGTGGCGCCGGGTGATGGCATTGCGCATGCCTGCCGGTGAAATCCCAGTGGAGGGCATCGACAAGCAGCCGTTTTCGCCGATAGCCATTCCGCTTGCCGGGGTGAAGCTTATCGCCTGGCGACCTCAGGGTAGCGGGGGCGAGATGGAGCTGACCCTGCCCTGGCAGACGCTGCCCGCGTTTTTTTCCTGGCTGGCGCGCTGCGGGATGAACCCGCGATCGTTCTCGCTGGAGCGTGAGGCGCAGATGCTCCGCCTGCGTTTGCAACTGGAGGCGGAAGATGGGACGTAAACGCTGGGCTTTACTGTGGCTGCCGCTGTCGCTGCTGGCGGCCGAGCGCGATCCTTTTCAGCCGGTAGAGGATCCCTGCCGCACGGCGCAACTATCACAATGGCGCTATGGCGGCGCGGCCGGGGATGGCGCAGGCTGGACGGGGTTTCTGCAGGACGGGAGCGGCAAATGGCGGCGGGTGCGCATGGATGATCAATTGCCCACGGGCTGGCGGGTGAGCCGGCTGACGACCGGCGAGCTGGAGATCGTCACGCCTGCGGGGTGTGAACCGCCAGCGTGGCGCTGGCAACGTGAAGGGAAACAATATGATGCGATGGATAAGCCTACTGCTTCTGCTGCTGCCGCTGGCGGCGGGCGCCGCCCGAAATGAAAAGACAATTTCGCTGGTGGTTGATGACGCGCCGGTGGCTCATGTGCTGCAAGCGCTGGCCGAAATGAACCACAAGAACCTTGTTGTGGCGCCGGACGTTAGCGGTACGCTCTCCCTGCATCTGCAAACGGTCCCCTGGACCCAGGCGCTGCGGGCGGTGGCGGATAGCGCAGGCCTCTCTTTGCAACAGCAGGGGACGGTCATCTACGCGCATACCCAGGCCTGGCAAAAGGCGAATCAGGCGCAGCGTGAAGCGGAACAGGAGAAACGCCTGCAGAACCTGCCCCTGCAGGCCGAGAACGTGACCCTGCACTATGCCGATGCCGAGGAGCTGGCTAAAACGGGCGGTAAGTTGCTTAGCGCCAGGGGGCACCTGATGGCGGACAAACGGACCAACCGTCTGCTGATCCGCGATGATGCCCGGCATCTGCCGGCGTTGAAAGCCTGGGCGCAGGAGATGGATTTGCCCGTCGGACAGGTGGAGCTGGCCGCTCATATCGTGTCGATGAGCGAAACCAGCCTTCGCGAGCTGGGGGTGAAGTGGCGGCTGGCGGAGGCCGGAGGCTCGCCGGGATCAGGACAAATTACCACCCTGAGCAGCGATATGTCGGTGAACGATGCCAGCACCCGTGCGGGGTTTAACATCGGCAAGATTAACGGTCGCTTACTCGAACTGGAACTTTCCGCGCTGGAGCGCAAGCAGCAGGTCGATATTATCGCCAGCCCTCGTTTGCTGGCCTCGCATATGCAGCCCGCCAGCATCAAGCAGGGGAGCGAGATCCCCTATCAGGTTTCCAGCGGTGAAAGCGGCGCCACGTCGGTGGAGTTTAAAGAGGCCGTGCTGGGCATGGAGGTGACGCCGACGGTGCTGCAGCAGGGGAGAGTGCGGCTGAAGCTGCGGATCAGCGAAAATACGCCGGGTCAGGTGCTGAAGCAGGAAAATGGCGAGGCGCTGGCCATTGATAAACAAGAGATAGAGACCCAGGTGGAAGTTCGCAGCGGCGAGACGTTAGCGTTGGGCGGCATCTTTTCGCAGAAAAACAAAACCGCCCGCGACAGCGTCCCGCTGCTTGGCGATATCCCGGTGCTGGGGCGTCTGTTTCGTCGCGACGGGAAAGATAATGAACGCCGTGAACTGGTTGTCTTTATTACGCCACGGATTCTGGCGGTACGTTAAGCAGGTTTTTCATGCTAAACACGTTTCAGGTGTTTGACGTGAGGACGGATTTAGCATACAAGGGGTACCGATTTGAGAGTCGGGTACGACATCAATCCTCCCTTTATTGTCCGGCGATTTTATTCAGTTGCCAAACCAGCCGGAGTATTGAGATAATTTTTAGTCTGACTCTCGCTCTATTGCATATGAGGTTTCAGTTCATGCCCTGCGGCGCTGGGTGTCTGCGAAGCGGGTTTATCATTAACGAATAGTCTTAGTAGTACCGAAAAAATGGCAGAGAAACGCAATATCTTTCTGGTTGGGCCTATGGGTGCCGGCAAAAGCACTATTGGGCGCCAGTTAGCCCAACAGCTCAACATGGAATTTTACGATTCCGATCAAGAAATTGAGAAACGCACTGGCGCTGATGTGGGCTGGGTCTTCGATGTTGAAGGCGAAGAAGGCTTCCGCGACCGTGAAGAAAAAATTATCAATGAGTTGACGGAAAAACAGGGGATTGTGCTGGCGACTGGCGGCGGCTCTGTAAAATCCCGTGAAACGCGTAACCGTCTCTCCGCCCGCGGCGTGGTGGTCTACCTGGAAACGACAATCGAGAAGCAGTTGGCCCGTACGCAGCGCGATAAAAAGCGTCCTTTGCTACAAGTCGATGCGCCGCCTCGTGAAGTGCTGGAAGCGCTGGCTGACGAGCGTAACCCGCTGTATGAAGAGATCGCCGATGTGACTATCCGCACAGACGATCAGAGTGCGAAAGTCGTCGCGAACCAGATTATTCATATGCTGGAAAGCAATTGATTCTGGCTTAATAAAAGTGCGTCAGAGTAAAAGTCACTGAGGTGGACGTCGCGTTATGGAGAGGCTTACTGTTACCCTCGGGGAACGTAGTTACCCGATTACCATCGCGGCTGGTTTGTTTAACGATCCAGCTTCCTTCCTGCCACTCAAGTCGGGCGACCAGGCTATGCTGGTCACCAACGAAACGCTGGCGCCGCTTTATCTGGATACCGTCCGCTCTGTGCTGGAGCAGGCAGGGGTCAACGTTGACAGCGTGATCCTGCCCGATGGCGAGCAGTATAAAAGCCTGGCGGTGATGGATACTGTTTTTACCGCGCTGTTGCAAAAACCGCATGGCCGCGACACCACGCTGGTGGCGCTTGGCGGTGGCGTAATCGGTGATTTAACCGGTTTCGCCGCGGCAAGCTATCAGCGCGGGGTGCGTTTTATCCAGGTCCCTACCACTCTGCTGTCACAGGTCGATTCGTCGGTCGGCGGCAAAACCGCAGTGAACCATCCTCTCGGCAAAAATATGATTGGCGCCTTCTGGCAGCCGGTTTCGGTGGTGGTTGATCTTAACTGTCTGAAGACCCTCCCGGCGCGTGAACTCGCTTCCGGACTGGCTGAGGTCATCAAGTACGGTGTGATCCTCGACGGCGAATTCTTCAGCTGGCTGGAAAACAACATTGATGCGCTGCTGGCGCTGGATGAAAAAGCGATGGCGTACTGTATTCGCCGTTGCTGTGAGCTGAAAGCGGAAGTTGTGGCTGCCGACGAGCGTGAAACCGGGTTACGTGCTTTACTCAATCTTGGACATACCTTCGGCCATGCTATCGAGGCGGAAATGGGCTACGGTAACTGGCTGCACGGCGAAGCGGTGGCGGCAGGTATGGTGATGGCGGCGCATACGTCCGAACGGCTGGGGCAGTTCCGCGCGCAGGATACACAGCGCATTATCGATCTGCTCAAGCGTGCAGGCTTACCGGTACGCGGCCCGCAGGAGATGAGTGCGCAGGCGTATTTGCCCCATATGATGCGCGATAAAAAAGTACTGGCGGGCGACATGCGGCTGGTGCTCCCGCTCGCAATAGGAAGCAGCGAGCTGCGCGGCGGAGTGCCGCACGATGTGGTTCTTGGCGCGATTGCTGATACTCAGCAGGCGCAACAATAAGAAGGTCTGGCCGCGTTCGCGCGGCGTTATCATTTCGGGTGATGTGCAATAATCGTGAGCATAAGCCTTTTAGTGGGGTGTTAAATGGATGATTTCAAACCAGAAGACGATATGAAAGCCGATCGCAACGATCGTCGTGCTGGTCGTTCCCGTCAGTCTTCCGAGCGTGATGCCGATCCGCAGATCAATTTTGACGACGTCGATCTTGATGCCGATGAAGGCCGTCCGACGCGCGCCGGTAAGGCCCGTCGCGAGCGTGAAGAGGAAGAGTTCGAAGAAGAACTGGATGCGGAAGACGAGGAACTGCTCGAAGAGCAGCCTGTAGAGCGTCGTCCGCGCAAGCGTAAAAAAGCGCCGGCCAAACCTGCCTCCCGTCAGTACATCATGATGGGCGTGGGGATTCTGGTGCTGCTGCTGTTAATCGTGGGTATTGGTTCTGCGCTGAAATCGCCATCCTCGTCCAGCCAGCAGACCGCTTCCGGCGAGAAGAGCATTAATCTGTCTGACGATCAGTCCACCAGCACGCCTGCTGCCGGTCAGGATCAGACTGCTGCTGCCAACACCACCCCACAGCAGGACGTAACGGTTCCGCCTATTGCCGCGAACCCGACGCAGGGCCAGGCAGTATCAGAGCCGCAGGGCCAGCAGCGTATTGAAGTTCAGGGCGATCTGAACAATGCGCTGACCCAGCAGCAGGGCCAGCTGGACGGCGCCGTGGCTAACTCGACGCTGCCAACTGAACCGGCAACCGTCGCGCCGATCCGTAATGGCGCCAATAGCACTGCGGCGCCGCGCCAGGCGACCGAGCGTCAGACGGCTGCAACGCCGCGTCCGGCAGAGCGTAAGCACACCGTTATCGAAGCGAAGCCGCAGACGAAGCCTCAGGCCGTGGCAAAAGCGCCGGTAGAAACGAAGCCGGTTCAGCCGAAGCATGTTGAAAGCGCGGCGACTACCGCCCCGGCGAAAACCACCGTAACCGAAAGCAAACCGGTGGCAACAGCGCAGAGCAAACCGGTAGCAACAGCGTCCACCACCACTGCCGCGCCAGCCGCAACGGCAGCGCCAGCCGCGAAGAGCGGTAAAACAGCAGGTGACGTGAGCTCAATGAAATCTGCGCCGTCGGGTAACTATACCCTGCAGCTCAGCAGCTCCTCTAACTACGACAACCTGAACAACTGGGCGAAGAAAGAGAAGCTGGATAGATATGTTGTCTATGAAACGTCGCGTAACGGCCAACCGTGGTACGTGCTGGTGAGCGGTATCTATGCTTCGAAAGAAGAAGCGAAACGCGCTGTCACCTCGCTGCCGGCGGACGTGCAGGCGAAAAATCCATGGGCAAAACCACTGCATCAGGTACAGGCTGACCTGAAATAATGCCGTGGGGTAGTCTTAAGCGCAGGATGCTGTCGGAGCTTTCTCCACAGCCGGAGAACGTGTAATTAGTTAGGCAGCATGAAAAAGAATCGCGCTTTTCTGAAGTGGGCAGGGGGGAAGTACCCCCTGCTTGACGATATTAAAAAGCATTTGCCGGAAGGCGAGTGCTTAATCGAGCCCTTTGTGGGCGCCGGGTCGGTATTTCTCAATACCGACTTTTCTCGTTATATCCTCGCGGATATCAACAGTGACTTAATTGGCCTGTACAACATCGTTAAATTGCGTACCGACGAATACGTCGCCGCTGCGCGTGAGATGTTTGTCCCGGAAAACAACGTCGCTGAGCGCTACTACCAGTATCGTGATGAATTCAACCAAAGCCAGGATCCGCTGCGTCGCGCGGTGCTGTTCCTGTATCTGAATCGCCACGGCTACAACGGCCTGTGTCGCTACAATCTGCGCGGCGAGTTTAATGTGCCGTTTGGCCGCTATAAAAAGCCCTATTTCCCCGAGGCAGAGCTCTATCATTTCGCCGAGAAAGCACAAAACGCCGAGTTTTACTGCGAATCGTATGAAGAGTGCATGCAACGTGCAGATAGCCGCGCGGTGGTATATTGCGATCCACCCTATGCGCCGCTGACGGCGACGGCGAACTTTACCGCCTACCACACCAACAGCTTCAATCTGGAACAACAGGTACTGCTGGCGCAAAAGGCGGAATCGCTGATGAAAAAGCGGATCCCGGTGCTGATTTCCAACCACCGCACACCGTTGACGCAGGAATGGTATAAAAACGCGGCAGAAACACATATTGTGAAGGTTCGGCGCAGCATCAGCAGCAACGGTGGTACGCGTAAAAAGGTGGATGAGCTGTTAGCGCTCTACCGTCCGCCTAAGACCAAATAAATTTCAAGGAGATGCGGATGAAGCAGTATTTGATTGCCCCTTCGATTCTGTCAGCTGATTTTGCCCGTCTGGGTGAGGATACCGCGAAGGCGCTGGCGGCGGGTGCGGATGTCGTGCACTTCGACGTCATGGACAACCACTACGTGCCGAATCTGACGATTGGCCCGATGGTGCTGAAGTCGCTGCGCAATTACGGTATTACCGCGCCAATCGACGTCCACCTGATGGTAAAGCCGGTCGACCGCATCATTCCTGATTTTGCCGAAGCCGGCGCCAGCATCATCACCTTCCATCCTGAAGCCTCCGAACACGTCGATCGCAGCCTGCAGCTGATTAAAGAGCACGGCTGTAAAGCGGGCCTGGTGTTTAACCCGGCGACGCCCCTGAGCTACCTCGATTACGTGATGGATAAGCTGGACGTGATCCTGCTGATGTCGGTTAACCCGGGCTTTGGCGGCCAGTCCTTTATTCCCCAGACGCTGGATAAACTGCGTGAAGTACGCCAGCGCATCGATGCTTCTGGCTACGATATTCGCCTGGAAGTGGATGGCGGCGTGAAAGCCAGCAATATTGGCGAAATCGCCGCGGCGGGTGCGGATATGTTTGTTGCCGGTTCGGCGATCTTCGGTCAGCCGGACTACAAGAAAGTGATTGATCAAATGCGTAGTGAATTAGCGAAGGTGAGTCATGGATAAATTACAGGCGATCCGCGGCATCGCGTTTGATCTCGACGGCACGCTGGTGGACAGTGCGCCGGGTCTAACCTCGGCGGTTGATAACGCCCTCTACGCCATGGAGTTGCCGGTGGCGGGAGAAGAACGCGTTGTCACCTGGATCGGCAACGGCGCCGATGTCCTGATGGAGCGGGCGCTGACCTGGGCTCGTCAGGAGCGTGCGACGTTACGGGCGGCGATGGGTAAGCCTTCCGTCGACGATCATGATATTCCGCAAGACGAACAGCTGCGCATTTTGCGTAAACTGTTTGACCGCTATTACGCCGAAACGGCGGAAGAGGGTAGCTTCCTGTTCCCGGCGGTGGCCGATACGCTCGGCGCGCTGCATGCCAAAGGCCTGCCGCTGGCGCTGGTCACCAATAAGCCGACGCCGTTTGTCGCCCCGCTGCTGGACGCGCTCGATATCGCGAAATATTTTACCGTGGTGATTGGCGGCGATGACGTGCAGAATAAAAAGCCGCATCCGGAACCGCTGCTGCTGGTAGCGGAAAAGCTCTCTCTGGCTCCTGCCGAGCTGCTGTTCGTCGGCGATTCGCGCAATGATATTCAGGCGGCCAAAGCGGCAGGCTGCTGCTCTGTCGGCCTGACCTACGGTTATAACTATGGCGAACCGCTTGCGCTGAGCGAGCCGGACTATCTCTTCGACCAGTTTAATGAACTCTTACCCGCTCTCGGGTTACCGCACAGTGAAACTCAGGAATTGAAACATGACTAAGCCCATCGTTTTTAGTGGCGCACAGCCCTCAGGTGAACTGACCATTGGCAACTACATGGGTGCGCTGCGTCAGTGGGTAAACATGCAGGACGATTACCACTGCATCTATTGCATCGTGGACCAGCACGCCATTACCGTGCGTCAGGATCCGCAGCAGCTGCGCAAGGCGACGCTGGATACCCTGGCGCTGTATCTGGCCTGCGGCATCGATCCGCAAAAAAGCACCATCTTCGTTCAGTCGCACGTGCCGGAACACGCCCAGTTAGGCTGGGCGCTGAACTGCTACACCTATTTCGGCGAACTGAGCCGCATGACCCAGTTTAAAGACAAGTCCGCACGCTACGCGGAAAACATCAACGCCGGTCTGTTTGATTACCCGGTACTGATGGCCGCTGACATTCTGCTGTATCAGACCAACCAGGTTCCGGTAGGGGAAGATCAGAAACAGCACCTGGAACTGAGCCGCGATATCGCCCAGCGTTTTAACGCCATCTATGGCGATGTCTTTAAAGTGCCGGAGCCGTTTATTCCGAAGTCCGGCGCACGCGTGATGTCGCTGCTGGAGCCGACCAGGAAGATGTCCAAGTCTGACGACAACCGCAACAACGTCATCGGCCTGCTGGAAGATCCGAAATCGGTGGTCAAGAAGATCAAACGCGCGGTGACCGACTCCGACGAGCCGCCGGTGGTACGCTACGACCTGAAAGAAAAAGCGGGTGTCTCCAATCTGCTGGATATCCTCTCCGCGGTCACCGGGAAAACCATTCCTGAGCTGGAGCAGCATTTTGAAGGCAAAATGTATGGCCACCTGAAAGGCGAAGTCGCTGAAGCGGTGTCGGGCATGCTGACTGAGCTGCAGGAGCGCTATCACCGTTTCCGTAACGACGAAGCGTTTCTCAACCAGGTAATGAAAGACGGCGCAGAGAAAGCCAGCGCGCGCGCTTCTCAGACCCTGAAAGCGGTATACGAAGCGATTGGTTTTGTCGCCAGGCCGTAAGCGACGCAACAGCTAAAAAGGCGGAATATTATCCCGCCTTTTTTATGTCTGTCGTCCACGCGGGGGAGGCGAAGATTAGTGGTTCGAGAACCAGTTCAGTTTATCCCGCAGGCCGACCACGCGGCCGACGATGATCAGCGCCGGACTAGCCATCTGCTGCGCCAGGATATCCAGTTGCCCTAAGGTGCCACTGACCACTTTTTGCGACACGGCGGTGCCGTTCTCGACGATGGCGGCGGGCATATCTTCAGCCATGCCGTGAGCAATGAGCTTCTCGCGGATCGCCGGCGCCTGGTTCAGACCCATGTAGAACACCAGGGTTTGCTTCTCCACTGCCAGGTTTGCCCAGTCCAGCTCGCCGCCGGTTTTCAGGTGGCCGGTGACCAGGCGGACGCCCTGGGCGAAATCGCGGTGTGTTAACGGGATCCCCGAGTAGGCGGAGCAGCCGGAGGCGGCGGTGATGCCTGGAACAACGGAGAAGGGGATGCCCGCCTCACAAAGGGTTTCCAGCTCTTCCCCTCCGCGGCCAAAGATAAAGGGATCGCCGCCTTTCAGCCGGACCACGCGTCTGCCTTTTTGCGCTTCACGCAGCAGGATCTGGTTGATCTCCTCCTGCGGGACGCAGTGGTAGCCAGAGCGTTTGCCGACGAACACCCGGTCAGCGTCGCGACGCACCAGATTCATGATGTCGTCGGAAACCAGCCGGTCATAAACCACCACGTCGGCCTGCTGGATCTGCTGCAGACCTTTGAGCGTGAGCAGCCCGGCGTCACCGGGACCGGCGCCAACCAGGACGACCTCGCCGCGATGCTCCAACGGCTCCGTCAGCAGCTGCTCGGTGGTATCCGCCACCGCCTGCCGATCGTCATTGGCCAGCGACTGCGCCAGCCGGTCGTTCACAAACAGCTTCTCCCAAAAGCGGCGGCGTTCGCCCACGCTGGCAAACTGCTGCTTAACGCGCGCGCGCAGATGGCCGGCATAGCGGGCCAGCTGGCCGAGATGCAGGGGTAAGACTGACTCCAGCTTCTCGCGCAGCAGGCGCGCCAGCACCGGCGATGTCCCGCCCGAAGAGACGGCGACCATCAGCGGCGAGCGGTCGATGATGGACGGCATAATAAAGCTGGCCTGGCGCGGGGCATCCACCACGTTACAGAAGATACGCCGCGCTTCGGCTGCGTCGCTGACCTGCTGGTTCACCGTCTCATTATCGGTAGCGGCGATGGCCAGCCAGCAGGTGTCCAGCAGCGAGGGGATAAACTCACCCTGCACCAGGGTTAGCATCTGTGAATCGGCCCACACCTGAAACTGCGGGGTGAAGTCGAGCGCATTGACCGTGACGTTTGCGCCAGCATCCAGTAGCAGACGGGCCTTGCGTTCGGCGACATCCCCGCCGCCAACCAGTAAACAATCCCGCTGGCGCAACTGGCAGAATATGGGTAAGTGATCCACAGAATAACCTCATGAAAATAAGGGGTAGAAAATGCGTGGTCGTAGAATAGCAGCAAAGGTAATACAAAACATGCGACTTATCCCGCACTCATGCGTTGTCGGTCAGAAGTGTTGCTTATGTCTCCCCCCGTAGCCGGGGGGAGGAAGAGGACTTACGCTTTAAGCTGCACCTGGCCGTCTTTCACCCGGGCGTCGAAGCGGGCGATGGAGTGGCTGGCATCTTCCATGCACAGGCCGTCGCTCAGGCGGAAGCGCTGCTTTTTCAGCGGGCTGGCAACCCATAGCGCGCCGTCATGTTCGCCGATAATCCCGCGAGACAGCACGCTGGCGTTGAAGAACGGGTCAATGTTGCTGATGGCGAATACCCTGTCGTCCTGGTAGGGACGGAAGATCGCCACCTGCTGCTGGCCGAGCAGCGCGCAGACGCCGGTGGCCGGCAGGATGTCGTCAATTTTGCAGATGTTTACCCACTGGCTCATACGTTTTCCTCCACCAGCGTGACCGGGATGCGCTCATAGGGCGTGGCCGGGCGGTGCTGGTCACGTTCCGGCACCACCTGTACGTTCGGGTCGTGCTGGTCGCTGTTGATAAAGTGTTTGAAGCGGGTCTGCGCCGCCGGGTTGTTGACGGTTTCGGTCCACTCGCAGGCGAAGGCGGCGCGCAGGCGAGCCAGCTCCTCTTCCAGATGGTCGTTCAGGCCCAGCTTGTCATCGATGATGACGCTGCGCAGATAGTCGATGCCGCCTTCCATGTTGTCCAGCCACGGCGCGGTGCGGGTCAGCTTATCGGCGGTGCGGATGTAGAACATCATAAAGCGGTCGAGATACTTAATCAGCGTCTCGCGATCAAGGTCCGCGGCCAGCAGATCGGCGTGGCGCGGCTTCATCCCGCCATTACCGCACACGTACAGGTTCCAGCCTTTCTCGGTGGCGATGATCCCCACGTCTTTGCCCTGGGCCTCCGCACATTCGCGGGTGCAGCCGGAGACGCCGAACTTCATTTTGTGCGGGGTGCGGATGCCTTTGTAGCGGTTTTCCAGTTCCACGCCGAAGCCGACGCTGTCGCCGACCCCGTAGCGGCACCAGGTGCTACCGACGCAGGTTTTCGCCATCCGCAGCGCTTTGGCGTAGGCGTGGCCGGTTTCGAAGCCCGCTTCAATCAGCTGACGCCAGATCTCCGGCAGGTCGTCTTTCTGCGCGCCAAACAGGCCGATGCGCTGGGAGCCGGTGATTTTGGTGTACAGATTGAATTCACGCGCGATACGGCCCACGGCGACCAGCCCTTCCGGCGTGATTTCGCCGCCAGCGGAGCGCGGGATCACCGAGTAGGTGCCATCTTTCTGAATGTTGGCAAGGAAGTTGTCGTTGGTGTCCTGCAGCGGCGTGTGCTGCGGTTTGAGGATGTACTCATTCCAGCAGGAGGCCAGCAGAGAGCCGACGGTCGGCTTACAGATCTCGCAGCCATAACCCTGACCGTGTTTTTCCAGCAGTTCGTCGAAGGTTTTAATGCCTTCCACGCGGATCAGGTGGAACAGCTCCTGGCGGGAGTAAGCGAAGTGTTCGCACAGGTTGTTGTTGACCTCGATGCCCTGTTTCGCCAGTTCGGCATTGAGCACCTGCGTCACCAGAGGGATACAACCCCCGCAGCCGGTTCCGGCTTTGGTTTCCGCTTTCAGCGCCGCGACGGTGTGGCAGCCTTTGTTGATGGCGGCGATCAGGTCGCCTTTACTGACGTCAAAGCAGGAGCAGATCTGCGCGCTGTCCGGCAGTTTATCGACGCCGATCGACGGCTTGCCGCTGCCGGCGTGGGCCGGAAGGATCAGCGAATCCGGATTTTCCGGCAGCTCGATAGCGTTGAGCACCAGTTGCAGCAGATTGCCATAGTCGCTGGTGTCACCGACCAGCACCGCGCCGAGCAGCGTTTTATTGTCGGCGCTGACGATCAGGCGCTTATAAACTTCTTTGCTTTCGTCGAGATAGACGTAGCTGCGGGCGCCCGGCGTACGGCCGTGGGCATCGCCGATCCCACCCACGTCCACACCCAGCAGCTTCAGCTTGGCGCTGAGGTCGGCGCCGGTGAAGCTGTTTTCACTGCCGAGGAGATGGTCGACGGCCACCTGGGCCATTTTATAACCCGGGGCGACGAGGCCATACACGCGGTTGTTCCAGCTGGCGCATTCCCCGATGGCGTAGATGTCCGGGTCGGAGGTCTGGCAGCTATCGTTGACCATGATGCCGCCGCGCTGGGCGACCGCCAGCCCGCACTGGGTGGCCAGCTTATCGCGCGGGCGGATCCCGGTTGAGAAGACGATGAAATCGACCTGCAGCTCGCTACCGTCGGCGAAGTGCATGGTTTTACGCGCCTCGGTGCCCTGCTGGACGATCTCTTTGGTATTTTTACTGGTGTGAACTTTCACGCCCATGCTTTCAATTTTGCGCCGCAGCTG
The DNA here is from genome assembly GCF_000828055.2 of Klebsiella variicola. Taxonomy (NCBI): domain Bacteria; kingdom Pseudomonadati; phylum Pseudomonadota; class Gammaproteobacteria; order Enterobacterales; family Enterobacteriaceae; genus Klebsiella; species Klebsiella variicola. The sequence continues at coordinate 403,836 of NZ_CP010523.2, forward strand.
CTCGCCGCCCATCTGGTCGAGCTGCTCGGCCATCAGCATCGGCGCGAACTCGATCACGTGGGTTTCCACGCCGAGGTTTTTCAGGGCGCCTGCGGCTTCCAGGCCTAGCAGGCCACCGCCGACCACCGCGCCGCGTTTGCTGCGACGGGCGCAGGATTCAATCGCGTTAAGATCTTCAATGGTGCGATAAACGAAGCAATCCTGAGTTTCCGCGCCTTTAATCGGCGGGATCCAGGGGTATGAGCCGGTCGCCATAATCAGCTTGTCGTAGAACACGGTGCGCCCGGCGCTGGAGTGGATCACCTTCTCCTGGCGGTTGATGGTGATCGCCCGTTCGCCGACCAGCACCTTGACGCCGTGTTTCTCATAGAAACCTTCGCGCACCAGCGACAGCTCTTCTGCGGTATGGTGGGAGAAATAAGACGACAGGTGGACACGGTCGTAGGCGATACGCGGTTCTTCACAGAACACGGTAATGTCGAACTGTCCGGCAGGCGCCTTATCGAGAAGCTCTTCGATAAAGCGATGGCCAACCATGCCGTTACCGATGATAGCGATTCTGACTTTGCTCATTTTTGCCTCGATTTCTTTTCTATTACCGCCTACCTTAACGATTCAGCCATCAGGCTTATTGATGCAAATCAATGACAACTTCACCTACCACTTAATGGGTATATAATTGATTTGTCTGTATTTTTCTAAGTTATGGAAAACGCTGGCTTTTCCTTTTTGCTGATTTTGTGTACAAGAATTGGATGGGCCGCGATTGGGGTTGGGCAGAAAACTAGCCATATTGAATGGAGAAGGTGATATGACAGCAGCGCCGCTTTGGTTAATTCAGAACGTACGCCTGGCAGACCGCGACGGCCTGTGGCAAATAGCGATTGATAAGGGCCGCTTTGGCGAGATCACGCCGATGGGCGAGGCGCGCGACGAAAGCTACGAGGTGTTGAACGCTCGCGGCGGGCTGGCGATCCCGCCTTTTATTGAGCCGCATATCCACCTGGATACCACCCAGACGGCCGGCGAGCCGCACTGGAACCAGTCCGGCACCCTGTTCGAGGGGATTGAGCGCTGGGCGGAGCGAAAAGCGCTGCTCAGCCATGAGGACGTCAAAGCCCGGGCGTGGAAAACCCTGAAGTGGCAGATCGCCAATGGCGTGCAGTTTGTCCGCACTCATGTCGACGTCTCCGATCCCACATTAACGGCGCTGAAGGCGATGCTGGAGGTCAAACGGGAGGTCGCGCCATGGGTCGAGTTGCAGATAGTTGCTTTTCCACAGGAGGGGATCCTCTCTTACCCCAATGGCGAAGCGCTGCTGGAGGAGGCCCTCAAGCTGGGGGCGGATGTTGTTGGGGCCATCCCGCATTTTGAGTTCACCCGTGAATATGGGGTGGAGTCGCTGCATATCGCCTTCCGGCTGGCGCAAAAATATGATCGCCCGCTGGATATTCACTGCGATGAAATTGACGATGAACAGTCGCGCTTTGTTGAAACCGTTGCCGCGCTGGCGTTAAAGGCGGGGATAGGGGCGCGGGTGACGGCCAGCCATACCACCGCCATGCACTCCTATAATGGCGCTTATACCTCGCGCCTGTTCCGCCTGCTTAAGCTCTCCGGTATCAACTTTGTCGCCAATCCGCTGGTGAATATTCATCTGCAGGGCCGGTTTGATGACTACCCTAAGCGACGGGGGATTACCCGGGTGAAGGAGCTGATGGCGGCGGGGATCAACGTGTGCTTTGGTCATGATGACGTCTTTGACCCGTGGTACCCGCTGGGGACCGGCAATATGCTGCAGGTCCTGCATATGGGCCTGCACGTCTGCCAGCTGATGGGCTACCAGCAGATCAACGACGGTCTGAAGCTTATCACCGCCAACAGCGCCCGCACGTTTGGCCTGGAGGATTACGGCATTGTCAGCGGCAACCCGGCTAACCTGATCATTCTCCCGGCGGAGAATGGCTTTGAGGCCGTCCGCTGCCAGGTGCCTGTGCGCTGGTCAATTCGTCAGGGAAGGGTGATCGCGACCACCCAGCTGGCGCAAACCTGGATCCAGACCGACCGCGGTGGCGAGGAGCTCTCTTTTATGAGGAACAGCCCCCTTGCGGACGCAAAGGGGCCGAAGGCTTAGTGAGACGCCGCCTGAGCGTTGTTCTGGCGGTGACGGGAGACGAAGCCGAGGATAAAGCACATCACGAATACCACGGCATAGAGGCCGTTAGCGGTGTGCAGCGCGGCCAGTGGACCGCTGGCAGCCACAATCGGGCCGGTGACCACGAAAGTGAGCATGGTGCCGATGGTGCCGCAGGTGAGGATAAAGTTCACCAGCTTCGGCGAAGCGACCCGCGTCTGCTGCGAGCCGAGCGTAATGATCGAGGTGTAGATGGCGCTGGAGAAGAAGCCCAGGGTCAGAATAAACCACGGCATATGCTCCGGGGAACCATTGATAAACAGGTACATCAGCACCGTCGCGAGCCCGGCGAGGACGGTTAAGATACGCTGCAGGTCGAAGAAGCGCAGGATGAAGCTGAATGACCACATGCCGATCATGTAGGACATCCAGAAATCGCTCACCAGTTTACCGGCATCCCCGAGGCTCATGCCCAGGCTCTTCGCATATTCCGGTACCCAGGAGATAAAGCCCAGCTGACCGAGGATGTAGCACAGCGCCGCAACGGAGAGGAACAGCACGCCGATGCCCCACTTCTCTTTCACTACCGGCTGGCTGTTTTCGCTCTGCGCTTTTTTGCCCAACACCGGAAAATCACAGCCGAAAGTCAGGACGAAAATGGCGACATACACCAGACCAATACAGGCGTAGACCCAGTACCACTCGATGCTGCGCGCCAGCAGGACGGCGGCGACCATCGGGAAAATCATTCCCGCCATGCTAAAGAAGGAGTCGGTAAACAGCAGACGCGCTCCGCGCTGACGGCCTTCATACATATGGGTGATCAGGAAGGTCCCGATCGACATGGTGATCCCGCTCACCAGCCCGAGAACGAACATCGACGCGGAAAACAGCGCCAGGCTGTGGCTGAGCATCAGGCCGGCCACCGCCAGCACCATCAGAATAAAGCCAAAGCGCAGCTGAGTTTTCAGCGGCACGATTTCCATCAGCCAGGCATTGAGGAAGATAGAGATCAGAATACCGGCGTTCAGAAAGGTAAAGGTGTTGCTCATACTGGAAACGGGCAGATGGAAATAATCCGCAATGTTACCCATCACCATCCCGGTGACGATCACCAACGCGCCGGTCAGGGCGTAGGAGAAGAAGCTGATCCATGTGAGCTTAATACGGTTGCTGTTAGTCATGACTGGCCTGTGAATAGAAAGGTAAAGCGCGTTGACGCTGCGCCGGGCGGACAGATTTTATTCGTTCAGGTGATGTAATCAAATGTTTATTGTGAAAGTGGTTATCTTTTGCATGGTTTAATGTGACATGCATCACACTTTATTCGCCGCACAGGAGAACGTTTGCGCGGTTACAATTATTACAGCTAAGTAAAATTTGGTAAAAGGCTGGCCCAGGATGCAAAGGCTCTTTAGAATCAAGGCACTCGCTTTTATTCTGCTCCGTTAAGGAATTTCCATGCTCAAATCAACACTGGCGGCGATGGCTGCCGTTTTCGCCATTTCAGCGTTCTCCCCGGCCATGGCGGCAAAGGGCGATCCGCATGTGCTGCTGACCACCTCGGCAGGGAACATTGAGCTTGAGTTAAACAGTCAGAAAGCCCCGATTTCCGTGGATAACTTCCTGAAGTACGTCAACAGCGGCTTCTACAACAACACCACCTTCCACCGCGTGATCCCGGGTTTCATGGTGCAGGGCGGCGGCTTTAACGAGCAGATGCAGCAGAAACAGCCTAACCCGCCGATTAAGAATGAAGCAGACAACGGCCTGCGCAACACCCGCGGTACCATCGCGATGGCGCGTACCGCCGACCAGGATAGCGCCACCAGCCAGTTCTTCATCAACGTGGCGGATAACGCCTTCCTTGACCATGGTCAGCGCGACTTTGGCTATGCGGTGTTTGGCAAGGTAGTGAAAGGTATGGACGTCGCGGATAAGATCTCCCAGGTCCAGACCCATAACGTCGGCCCATACCAGAATGTGCCGACCAAACCGGTTGTTATCCTCTCTGCGAAAGTGCTGCCCTAATCCTTCCACGGCGCGGTGTGCTATCGCCGCGCCCGGTTGCCTCCCGGCATAACCTGAAATTGCTGCTTATACTTGTGGCACACAGGGGACGATAAGGGGGGCGACGATGCGTCCACTCACCGAAAAGCAAAAATCCCGACTCTGGGAACAGACACGCAATACCAATTTTCAGGCCAGTCGTCGCCTTGAAGGCGTGACGGTGCCGCTGGTTACGTTGACTGCCGAAGAGGCGCTGGCGCGTCTGGCGACGCTGCGGAGGGAGTATGAGCGATAAATTCGGCGATGAACGCGATCCTTACCTCTACCCGGCGCTGAATGTCCTGCGCAACCGCCTCGGCATCCGGCAGGCTAAAAATCTGCAACAGGCCGCCTTTGAGATGACGGCGTTGCGGGCGGCAACCTTGCCGCTGGGGCCGCGGGTGCGCGGCTTACCCTATCTGTGCGCGATTCATCATCAGCTGTATCAGGATCTGTTTGACTGGGCCGGCCGGTTACGTGAAGTGAACCTCTACCTGGGCGATACGCCGTTCTGCCACTTTGCCCGGATCGAGGAGGAGGGGAACGCCCTGATGCAGGCCCTTGAGCAGGAGGATTATCTCAATGGCCTGCCGCGCGAGATCTTTATTGAACGCCTGAGCTGGTTCTATGGCGAAATTAATGTGCTGCACCCTTTTCGTCTTGGCAATGGCCTGACCCAGCGCATTTTCTTTGAACAGCTGGCAATACATGCCGGCTACCTGCTTGACTGGCGTGACGTCGACCCCGCCGGCTGGAGCGCGGCCTGCCAGCAGAGCGCGATGGGCGATCCGGCTCCGCTGGTGGCGATCTTTCGCAAAGTGGTAAGCGAAGCGCGGGAATCTGAGTAGAATAGCCCGGTTTTGATTGTTCCGGAGCCGCTATGATCCTGCTTATCGATAACTATGACTCTTTCACCTGGAATCTGTATCAGTACTTCTGCGAACTGGGTGCGGAAGTACTGGTCAGGCGCAATGATGCGTTGACGCTGGAGGAGATAGCGGCGCTGGCGCCGGAGAAAATCGTGATCTCGCCAGGCCCCTGCACGCCGAATGAGGCGGGGATTTCCCTCGCGGTTATCCGCCACTATGCGGGGAAAACGCCGCTACTGGGCGTCTGTCTCGGGCACCAGGCGATAGCCCAGGCGTTTGGCGCGACCATCGTACGGGCGGCACAGGTGATGCATGGTAAAACCTCGCTTATTGAGCATAACGGCGAAGGGGTGTTTCAGGGGCTGAATAATCCCCTGACGGTGACCCGTTATCACTCGCTGGTGATTGACCCGCCGACGCTCCCGCCCGAGTTTATCGTCACCGCCCGCAGCGCCAGCGCTGAGATTATGGGGATCCGCCACCGCGCCTGGGATCTTGAGGGCGTGCAGTTTCATCCGGAAAGCATCCTCAGCGAGCAGGGCCATCAATTGCTGGAAAACTTTCTGAAGCGGTGATTTTCAGTTGCCATTGACTGATTTTTTATGCATATTTTGTGATTATATTTTCATGATTACATCTGCATAACGAAGAGGGATGGGCAAGACATGGCAACTGAACAACCGGCAATCACCCGCGCCACATTCGATGAAGTTATTTTGCCGATTTATGCACCAGCAGAATTCATCCCGGTGAAAGGGAAAGGCAGCCGCGTCTGGGATCAGCAGGGCAAAGAGTATGTTGATTTTGCCGGCGGTATCGCGGTGACGGCGCTCGGCCATTGCCACCCGGCGCTGGTGGCGGCGCTCCACGAGCAGGGCGAAACGCTGTGGCACACCAGCAACGTCTTTACCAATGAGCCAGCGCTGCGTCTGGGACGTAAACTTGTCGAGGCCACCTTCGCCGAGCGCGTGGTGTTTATGAACTCCGGTACGGAAGCCAATGAAACGGCCTTTAAGCTGGCGCGTCACTATGCGGTGACCCGCCATAGCCCGTATAAAACCAAAATCATTGCCTTCCATAATGCCTTCCATGGCCGCTCCCTGTTTACCGTTTCCGTCGGTGGGCAGCCGAAGTACTCCGATGGTTTCGGCCCGAAACCGGCGGATATTGTCCATATTCCCTTCAACGACCTGCAGGCGGTAAAAGCGGTGATGGATGACCACACTTGCGCAGTGGTGGTGGAGCCGATTCAGGGCGAAGGCGGCGTGACGGCAGCGACGCCGGCCTTCCTGCAGGGGCTGCGTGAGCTGTGCGATCAGCACCAGGCGCTGTTAGTCTTTGATGAAGTGCAGTGCGGTATGGGGCGTACCGGATCGCTGTTCGCCTATATGCATTACGGTGTGACGCCGGATATTCTGACCAGCGCCAAAGCGCTCGGCGGCGGCTTCCCGGTCAGCGCCATGCTGACCACCCATGAGATCGCCAGCGCCTTCCATGCGGGTTCCCATGGCTCAACCTACGGCGGCAACCCGCTGGCCTGCGCGGTCGCCAACGCCGCCTTCGATCTAATCAATACCCCGGCGGTGCTGGATGGCGTGAGCGCGAAGCGCGAACTGTTCGTCAAACACCTGCAGCAGCTGGATGCTGAATTTGATCTGTTCAGTGATATTCGCGGGATGGGCCTGCTGATTGGCGCCGAACTCAAGCCGCAGCACAAGGGCCGCGCGCGTGATTTCCTCTATGCCGCTGCGCAAGCCGGCGTCATGGTGCTCAACGCCGGGCCGGACGTGATGCGTTTTGTTCCCTCGCTGATCATCGACGAGCAGGATATTGCCGAGGGGATGGCGCGTTTTGCCCAGGCAGTGGCAAAGGTGATTAACGGCTGATTTTCCGCAGCCAGATGCCATGATGCGGCCGCTGACGCCATGCTACTGACGATATGGTATGCATGGTGTTCAGATGGCCCAGAATGCGTTGCAGGTGCTGCTCCAGGGTACTTAACGGACCGTTCGGCACCTCTGTTTCCGGCGACTCCAGAATATTGGCATCCCCTGCGCTGCCGGGACCATCGCTGTCCAGCCGCTGCTGGCAGCGTTGCAAGGCAATCTCACAAGATTCGAGATAGCGCTGGGCAAGATCCGGGGTGAGCATCGTATGCTCCCGGGCCAGGGTGGTCATAGCGTTGATGTGTTCGACGATAAACTGACTGTGCGTCACCCACAGCTTCATATCTTCCAGGTAGTGGGTATTAAAACCGGGCTCCTGCATCGCCTGATTCAGGGAGTTGTAGAGCGCGTTATGCGCCTGGTTGACGCGCATGCGTTGATAGGCCAGCGCGGGGGCTTTTGGATCGGCGCTGAGGATCAGGCGAATCGCCTGCTGGTCGGCCTCCAGCGCATCGTGGGCGTTTTTTTTCAGCAGGCCGCTCTGCCACTGCGGCCACAGCCAGACCATCCCGCCGAAGGCGATCAGGCAGCCGATAAGCGTGTCGATAAGCCGGGCGACAATAAACTGTTCGCCGTTGAGCGTCAGCAGTTGCAGGGTATACACCGCCGTCACCGTAAAGCCTACCATCGCCCAGCCATAGTGTTTACGGATGATCAGATAGCTGAGCAGGGTAATCAGCAGCATGCCACTCAGGGTATAGCTCTCCGGAACGTGAAAGTGCAAGGTTAGCCCGGCGATGACCAGGCCGGCGAGCGTTCCCGCCGCCCGGTGAACAATTCGCACCCGCGTGGCGCCGTAGCCGTTTTGCGTGACGAAGAGCACCGTCATCAGGATCCAGTAGGGCTTCGGCAAATGCAGGGCGTTGCCCATCAGGCTGGCGACGCTCAGCATGACGCTGATGCGCGCGGCATTGCGCAGTGCGGGTGATTTCAGCGACAGATAGTTCTTTAGCGCGGGAAACAGCGGTAAACGACGCTCTTTGTCGGCCATCAGATCCCGGGCATACAGGGGGCGCTGGGTATGCAGCACCCGGGCGATACGGCTAAAGTGCCAGGCGCAGAACTGACCGACCGGGTTGTCCGGATGCTGGCGGGCGATCTTTTCCAGAGCCTCAATCTGTTTATCCATCTGAAAACGCTGCGGAAAGCGATGATAGAGAATATCATCCGCCAGCACGCGCAGGCGGGCAGCGACGGTTTGCGCATTCCAGCGGATCACCGCTTCGGCATGGCTGCGTTCCACCAGCTTTTGTACCTCTTCTGGCTGATGCAGGCTAACCGAAATATGTTCCTGTAGATCCAGCCCAACCTGGAACGCCCGCAGCAGACGCTTGTGGTCGTTGCGTTGGTTGGCGGCCAGCATATGCATCTGCTGATAGCACTGGGTAATCAGGTCGACTACCTTCTGCTGGCGGGTGAGCAGCGGCGGCAGGGCGGTCGACGGATCGGTATGCTGGGTCAACAGACTGTATTTGGCTTCACAATAGTCAGCCAGTTCCCGGTAAAGCAGGCTGAGCGACTCCCGCAGCGGCTGTTCGCGCCACAGCCAGAACCAGAGCCAGTTAAACACGCCGTACCACAGCGTACCGAAAGCGTAGATCAGCAGTGGTTCCCAGATGGGCATATTGCCCGCCAGGCTCAGGGTAAAGATAGCGGCGATCAGCGACGCGGGCAGCAGGCGCGCGTGCAGCGAACTGATCTCCGCGGTGACGCCGAGCAATAGCGCCAGGCCGCTGAGAATAAGCGGCAGGGGAATGGCCTGAGCGAGCAGCAACTGCACCACCAGACTGCATCCGGCAAACAGACAGCCGCCGATAATCAGACGTTTGAAAAAGCGCTTATGTGGGGTATCAAGACCGGCAATGTTGCAGCAGGCGGGCACTAAGGAAAACAACAGCCCCTGCTGGAGATGGCCGAGCAGAAGACCGATGGCCACAGGCAGACACAGCACCAGCGTTTGCCGCAGTGCATAGTTGACTTCCGGGTGGTAAATCAGCCTGCGCCACATGAGGGAAAAACAAGAACGGCGTACTGCAGGAGCAATACGCCGCTTAGCAACTTAACGGGTGCCGTAGACGACGATAGTTTTACCGTGTGCGGAAATCAGGTTCTGATCTTCCAGCATTTTCAAAATACGGCCAACCGTTTCACGAGAGCAGCCGACGATCTGACCAATTTCCTGACGGGTAATTTTAATTTGCATACCGTCCGGGTGGGTCATGGCATCGGGTTGCTTCGCCAGGTTCAGCAGCGTCTGGGCGATACGGCCCGTCACGTCGAGGAAGGCGAGGTTGCCCACTTTCTCAGACGTGACCTGCAGACGGCGAGCCATTTGCGAAGAGAGGCGCATCAGAATGTCCGGGTTAACCTGGATCAGCTGACGGAATTTCTTATAAGAGATTTCGGCCACTTCACATGCGGTTTTCGCCCGTACCCAGGCGCTACGCTCCTGACCCTCTTCAAACAGGCCTAATTCACCGATGAAATCGCCCTGGTTGAGGTAGGAGAGGATCATCTCTTTACCTTCTTCATCCTTGATGAGTACAGCCACGGAGCCTTTAACGATGTAGTACAGCGTTTCTGCTTTTTCACCCTGGTGGATCAGCGTGCTCTTTGATGGGTACTTATGAATGTGGCAATGAGACAAGAACCATTCAAGGGTAGGGTCTGTTTGCGGTTTGCCAAGCACCATGCGCGGTTATCCTCTGTTATAAGCTATCTCCGGGCGCCGACACTACACGGCGTCCGGGCATGCAATCGTATTGTTTCCCTATACCTGGGAAGCTGGCTGATGATTTTTCGACAGCCCGTAATGTGAACTCCTCTGCATACATGCAGTACATCAATGTAATACTGTAGCATCCAGACTGTTTTAGCATAGCTTTCGCCGCATGTCTCCTGGTGTCTCGCTTCAGCATGACGCAGGTCGCCTTCCGTTGCGAGAATTGTTATGTGCGCGTAATCTGACAGGAAAATTGCGATACTGGAGTTAAATTTTATGCAAGCGCGTGTGAAATGGGTTGAAGGGTTAACCTTTATCGGGGAGTCCGCGTCAGGACACCAGATTCTGATGGATGGCAACTCCGGGGATAAGGCACCCAGCCCGATGGAGATGGTGCTGATGGCGGCGGGCGGTTGCAGTGCGATCGATGTGGTTTCTATTCTGCAAAAAGGTCGCCATGAGGTGACCAACTGCGAAGTGAAGCTGACGTCGGAGCGCCGCGAAGAGGCGCCGCGTCTGTTTACGCATATTAATCTGCACTTTATCGTCACCGGTAAGGCGCTGAAAGATGCCGCGGTCTCCCGGGCGGTGGATCTGTCGGCAGAGAAATACTGCTCGGTGGCGCTGATGCTGGAAAAAGCGGTGAAGATCACCCACTCCTATGAAGTGATCGAGGCGTAGTCTTCGCCTGCCGTTGTGAAGCATCTCAACCCCGGCCTGGCCGGGGTTTTTTCTGTTAGCCGATCTTGCGGCCTTCCATCAGGCGCTCGACCAGCGGCGTCATGATAAGCTCCATCGCCAGCCCCATTTTACCGCCCGGCACCACCAGCGTGTTCATGTGCGAGATAAACGACCCCTGCAGCATCGCCAGCAGCCAGGGGAAGTCGATATTCTGCAGGTTACGGAAATGGATCACCACAAAGCTCTCGTCCAGCGAGGGAATAGTTTTCGCGGCAAACGGGTTGGAAGTGTCTACCGTCGGCACGCGCTGAAAGTTGATATGGGTGCGGGAAAATTGCGGGGTAATGAAGTTGATGTAGTCTTCCATCGAGCGGACGACTGAGTCCATCACCGCCTCCCGGGAGTGGCCGCGCTCGCTGGTGTCGCGAATAAGCTTTTGGATCCACTCGAGGTTAACGATAGGCACTACGCCGACCAGCAGGTCGACATGGCTGGCGACATCATGATGCGGCGTGACAACCCCGCCGTGCAGCCCCTCATAGAACAGTACGTCTGTCGGCTCCGGCAGCGGCTGCCAGGGGGTGAAAGTCCCTGGCACCTGATTCCACGGTACGGCTTCGTCATAGGTATGCAGGTATTTCCGCGACTGGCCTTTTCCGTGGCGGCCATAGTCGATAAAGGTCTGCTCCAGCAGGCCAAAGTCGTTCGCCTCCGGGCCAAAGTAGCTGATATGTTTGCCCTGATCCCGCGCCTTGCGGATCGCCATGTCCATTTCCGGGCGGGTGTAGCGATGAAAGCTATCGCCTTCCACCTCCGCGGCGTGCAGGTTTAGCTGCGCGAAGATTTTGCGAAAGGCAAGGCTGGTGGTGGTAGTGCCCGCGCCGCTGGAGCCCGTGACGGCGATCACCGGATGTTTGGCAGACATAACAACTCCCTGGTTAAACGATGTAGTGGCGTCGCCTTAGCCGTTAAACAGCGCGCGCGGCATAATATTGACCGTCTCATGCAGTTCCGACCACACAAGGACCGCCTCTCCGCGTTTCAACTGCTGTTTTACATCGGCGACTTTATCGGCAAGTGAACGTTCATGTTCACCATAATCGGTGCCTTCACGTAACACAAAGCTTTCAATCAGGTTATCCAGCGTTTCGGGATCCAGATCCTGCCAGGGAATAATCATACGGCGACCTCCAGCCAACGGTTTAACCAGTCCGGGATGCGTCTTTCCAGCCACATCTCCGGCTTACGCAGGGTGCCGCCGACGAAACCAACGTGGCCGCCTTGCTCAGTTAATTGATACTCAACGTTCGCCGGCAGTTGCTCCTGCGGCGGTATGGAGTGGTGATCCATAAATGGATCGTCTTTCGCGTGAATGATGAGCGTTGGCTTAGTGATATCGCTGAGCCGCGGCATGGCGCTGCATTGCCGGTAATAATCCAGCGCATCGGCGAAACCATGGATTTTGGCGGTGATCATATCGTCAAATTCCCGGATGCGGCGCATCCCTTTAAGCTGGCGTAAATCGACAGGCAGTGAGCCAGGATACGCTTTCAGCTTGCGTGAGGCATTGGCTTTTAACAGATTGAGCAGATAGCGCTGATAAACCCGCGAGAAGCCCTTATCCATATGATAGCTGCAGGCTTCCAGCATAAAAGGCGCGGAGACGATCACCGCCGCATCCAGCGGGCAGCGGTCGCCTTCTTCTGCCAGCAGGCAGCCCAGCATATTGCCGCCTAGTGAATAGCCGACGGCCGCAGTCGGCGCGGGACCAAACTCGCGCTGTAGCCAGTGCAGAAACCAGGTGCCATCTTCTGTTTCGCCGGAGTGATAGATGCGGTTATTGCGGTTAGGTTCGCCGCTGCAGCCGCGGAAATGCATAACCACGCCCAGCCAGTCGCGCTGCATCGCCGCGTGGATCAGACCATGGGCGTACGGGCTGTGCAGGCTTCCTTCGAGACCATGAAAGACGACGAGGCGCGGCTTATGGCGCGCCTGATGCGGGTCTTCGCTCCAGGCCAGATCGACAAAATCGCCGTCCGGCAGCTCAAGGCGCTGCCAGTGCGGGGTAAAGCGCAATTTACGGCGGATCAGCCGCGGCAGCATGGTTTGCAGATGACGATTGCCCACGCCGCGCATCGGATGGAACTCACGCGAATCGTTTTCGGGGGGCGTCATGTCTGTGGGGATGATTTCAACCATAGCACCAGAACAATTAATAAACGTGATGATGACTATACCGCGCAGGGCGCACAGGGGTTAGCCAATATGTGGTCTTGTGGCCAGCGACGCCAGGTTACAGCAAAAACAAATCATTGATGTCACTGATGGCAGGCCATGGAGAGGGCAGAAACCCACCCTGCCAGCGGCATCGTACGCGCAGGCAGGATGAGGAAGTCAATATTAGCCTTCCTGAAGCATCTGCTCCAGCTGCTCCTGGGCCTCCAGCCAGGCCATTTCACACTCCTCCAGCCCGGACTTCGCGCTGGCCTGCTGCTGCAGGCATTCGGTTAGTTCGGCTTTACGTGAGGCGTCATAAAGCTCACTGTCGCCAAGTTTTTCTTCCGCACTGGCCAACTGCGCGTTGAGCTTGTCCATCTCTTTTTCCAGACGGGCGATCTCTTTGCGCAGCGGTTGGGTCTGGCTGCGCAGTTCCGCTTCCCGACGCTTCTGGTCCTTGCGCGCCTGCGCGCTGTTGCCGCTCTCTTTTGGCGCGTCGCTGCTCTGTGATTCCTGTTTTTGCGAGTCGCTGAGCCACTGCTGATAATCTTCCAGATCGCCGTCGAACGGCTCGACTTTACCGTCATGAACGAGGTACAGATCGTCGGTGGTGGAACGGATCAGGTGACGATCGTGCGACACGACAACCAGCGCCCCTTCAAAGTCGATCAGCGCTTCGGTTAAGGCCTGACGCATATCGAGGTCAAGGTGGTTGGTCGGTTCATCGAGCAGCAGCAGGTTAGGGCGCTGCCAGACGATCAGGGCCAGTACCAGGCGCGCTTTTTCTCCACCAGAGAAGCGGCGGGTCTCTTCGCTGACCTTATCGCCCTGGAAACCAAAGCCGCCCAGATAATCACGCAGTTTCTGCTCCAGTTCCTGCGGGGCCAGGCGCGCCAGGTGCTGCAGCGGCGACTCATCGGCACGCAGGAACTCCAGTTGATGCTGGGCGAAGTAGCCGAGCTTGATACCTTTTGCGAGACCGATCTCGCCGCTCACCGGCTGGAGTTCACCCGCCAGCAGCTTAATCAGAGTCGACTTCCCGGCGCCGTTGCGGCCCAGCAGGCCGATGCGCGAGCCCGGCACCAGATTGAGCTTGATGGAGTCGAGGATAATACGCTCGCCGTAACCGGCGCTGACTTTCTCCATTTTCAGTAACGGGTTAGGCAGACTCTCCGGCTGGCGGAAGCTGAAGTGGAACGGGTTATCCACGTGCGCCGGGGCGATAAGCTCCATCCGTTCGAGCATTTTGATACGGCTTTGCGCCTGCTTGGCCTTGGTGGCCTTAGCGCGGAAGCGGTCGATATAGCTTTGCAGATGCGCAACGCGCTGCTGCTGGCTTTCGTACATCGCCTGCTGCTGAGAGAGACGGGTAGCGCGCTGCACTTCGAACGAGCTGTAGTTACCGGTGTACTCAAACATCGTCTGCTGTTCGATATGGATAATTTTGTCGACGATAGGATCGAGAAAATCGCGATCGTGGGAGATCAGGATCAGCGTCCCTGTGTAACCCTTAAGCCATTTTTCGAGCCAGATGACGGCATCGAGGTCGAGGTGGTTAGTCGGTTCATCGAGCAGCAGCAGATCGGAGCGGCAAATCAGCGCCTGGGCGAGGTTAAGGCGCATACGCCAGCCGCCGGAAAAATCGCTGACCGGCCGCTCCAGCTGTTCGTTGCTGAATCCCAGACCGTGCAGCAGGCTGGCAGCGCGCGAACGGATGGTCCAGGCGTCGATGGCGTCCAGCTTGCCGTGGACCGTGGCGATGGCATGGCCGTCGTTGCGCTCATTTGCCTGCTGGAGCGCGGCTTCCAGCTGGCGGTATTCACGATCGCCATCAATAACATAATCGATAGCCGGCTGAGGCAGCGCCGGGGTTTCCTGATTCACCCATGCCAGCTGCCAGCTGCCTGGAAAGGTCATACTGCCGCCGTCAGCGCTTATCTCGTTTTTCAAAAGCGATAGCAGCGTCGATTTCCCGCAGCCGTTTTTCCCCACCAGACCGACCTTTTGGCCAGGGTTGATGGTAGCGGTGGCGTTGTCCAGCAGGACGCGTACGCCGCGACGAATTTGTAACGAGGAGAAAACAATCATAAGGCGCCGTATGTTCAGACTATGTTAATTTGTCATTATGATAATGTAGTGTGGAAGCGAATCGCTTCACCGGGCCGCCATGGTAGCCCAAAACGAAGACGATACACAAAGTCATTCTGGCGGTGTCAGAACACCGGGGCTGCGCAGGCCGCCAGAAGACCTACGGGAGGGGAATGATGTCTCAGACAGCGAAAGTGTTGCTGCTGTATGCCCACCCAGAATCTCATGATTCCGTGGCCAACCGGGTTTTATTAGAGCCGGCCTTACAGTTGCCGAACGTCACCGTGCACGATCTTTACGCGCACTATCCGGATTTTTTTATCGATATCGCTCATGAACAGGACCTGCTGCGCCAGCATGAGGTGATTGTTTTCCAGCATCCTTTATATACCTGGAGCTGTCCGGCGCTGCTCAAGGAGTGGTTGGATCGTGTGTTAAGCCGCGGCTTCGCCAGCGGTGCCGGAGGAAACGAACTGGCGGGAAAGTACTGGCGTAGTGTGATCACCACCGGCGAACCTGAGAGCGCCTACCGTCGCGATGCCAATCGCTATCCGATGAACGATATTTTACGTCCTTTTGAACTGACCGCCGGCATGTGCCGTATGCACTGGATGAGCCCCATTATTGTCTACTGGGCACGGCGGCAACAGCCAGAGGAATTGCGTAGCCGCGCTCGGGCCTACCGGGACTGGCTGGCCAATCCCCTTACCGCCGGAGGTATACATGGCGGGATCTGATTTGCTGCTGGCGGGCGTTCTTTTTTTGTTCGCCGCCGTTATTGCCGTACCTCTGGCCTCAAGATTGGGTATTGGCGCGGTGCTGGGCTATCTGCTGGCCGGGATTGCGATTGGCCCGTGGGGACTTGGGTTTATCAGCGATGTGGATGAAATTCTCCATTTCTCTGAGCTCGGCGTAGTGTTTCTGATGTTTATCATCGGCCTGGAGCTTAATCCGGCCAAGCTATGGCGGCTGCGAAGCTCTATCTTCGGCGTTGGCGCGGCGCAGGTGATGCTCAGCGCGGCGATCCTCGGTGGATTGCTGATGACGACCGGGTTTTCATGGCAGGCGGCGGTGGTCGGCGGGATCGGCCTGGCGATGTCTTCCACCGCCATGGCGCTGCAGCTGATGCGTGAGAAGGGAATGAGCCGCAGCGAATCGGGGCAGTTAGGCTTTTCGGTCCTGCTGTTTCAGGATCTGGCGGTGATCCCGGCGCTGGCGCTGGTTCCCCTGCTGGCCGGTTCCGCGGATGAGCATGTTAACTGGCTGACGGTCGGTATGAAGGTCCTGGCCTTTGCCGGGATGCTGATTGGCGGACGCTATCTGCTGCGGCCGGTGTTCCGTTTCATCGCCAGCTCAGGGGTCAGGGAAGTGTTTACTGCCGCCACGCTACTGCTGGTCCTTGGGTCGGCGCTGTTTATGGAGGCGCTGGGGTTGTCGATGGCGCTTGGTACCTTTATCGCCGGCGTGCTGCTGGCGGAAAGCGAGTATCGCCACGAACTGGAAATCGCTATCGATCCGTTCAAGGGGCTGCTGCTTGGGCTGTTCTTTATCTCCGTCGGCATGGCGCTGAACCTTGGCGTGCTGTATACCCATCTGCTGTGGGTGGCGGTGAGTGTGGCGGTGCTGGTGGCGGTAAAAATGCTGGTGCTCTATCTGCTGGCCCGTCTCTATGGCCTGCGAAGTTCAGAGCGGATGCAGTTTGCGGGCGTATTAAGCCAGGGCGGTGAGTTCGCGTTTGTCCTCTTTTCGCTGCCCGCCTCTCAGCGGTTGTTCCAGCATGACCAGATGGCGCTGCTGCTGGTGGCGGTGACGTTGTCGATGATGACGACGCCGCTGCTGATGAAGGGGATAGATAAGCTATTGTCGCGACGGCTGAATCCGGCAGATGATACCGATGAGGCGCCGTGGGTGGAGGATGACAAGCCGCAGGTGATTATTGTCGGGTTTGGTCGCTTTGGTCAGGTTATCGGTCGCCTGCTGATGGCCAATAAGATGCGTATTACAGTGCTGGAGCGGGACATCAGCGCGGTGAATCTGATGCGAAACTATGGCTACAAAGTCTATTTTGGCGACGCTACCCAGCTGGAGCTGCTGCGCTCGGCGGGAGCGGAAGAGGCGCAGTCGATCGTCATCACCTGTAATGAGCCGGAAGACACCATGCGGCTGGTGGAAATGTGTCAACAACACTTTCCACATCTGCATATTCTGGCCCGCGCACGCGGTCGCGTTGAGGCGCATGAGCTGCTGCAGGCCGGTGTGACGCAGTTTTCTCGTGAAACCTTCTCCAGTGCACTGGAACTGGGGCGCAAAGCGCTCATCACCCTGGGGATGCATCCTCACCAGGCCCAGCGCGCGCAACTGCACTTCCGACGGCTCGATATGCGAATGCTGCGCGAGTTAATGCCAGTGCATACTGATACGGTACAGGTATCTCGCGTGCGGGAAGCCCGACGCGAACTGGAAGAGATTTTTCAGCGTGAAATGCAGAAAGAAAGTCGGCAGCTGGACGGCTGGGACGAGTTTGAATAAAGGTAAATCATATGGCAGTGCGTAAACGTTTTATTGCCGGGGCGAAATGTCCGGCGTGCCAGGCGCAGGATTCGCTGGCGATGTGGCGTGAGAATAATGTCGATGTCGTTGAATGCGTTAAGTGTGGTCACCAAATGCGTGAGGCGGATAAAGAGGCCCGCGAGCATGTACGCAAAGAGGAGCAGGTGATTGGCATTTTTCATCCCGACTAGCGTTATCCGTCGGCTTTTTTTAAGCTAGAGGGTACACGGCTGCAGAATTCCGCTACAATCTGCGCCACTATTCTTCCCATCTCAGGAGATATCATGAAAGTAGCAAAAGACCTGGTGGTCAGCCTGGCCTATCAGGTACGTACAGAAGACGGTGTGTTGGTTGATGAGTCTCCGGTAAGCGCGCCGCTGGATTACCTGCACGGTCACGGCTCCCTGATTTCCGGCCTGGAAAACGCGCTGGATGGCCACGAAGTGGGCGACAAATTTGACGTAGCTGTCGGCGCTAACGACGCTTACGGCCAGTATGACGAAAACCTGGTGCAGCGTGTACCGAAAGACGTCTTTATGGGCGTTGATGAACTGCAGGTTGGTATGCGCTTCCTGGCGGAAACCGATCAGGGTCCAGTACCGGTAGAAATCACTGAAGTTGAAGACGACCACGTTGTGGTTGATGGCAACCACATGCTGGCTGGCCAGAACCTGAAGTTCAATGTGGAAGTTGTCGCTATTCGTGAAGCAACGGCTGAAGAGCTGGAGCATGGTCACGTGCATGGCGCTCATGGCCACGATCACGATCATGACCATGGTCATGACGGTTGCTGCGGCGGCCACGGCCACGATCATGGTCACGACCATGAACACGGCAAAGGTGGTTGCGGTAACGGCGGTTGCGGTTGCCACTAATGGCGTCGCGTTCGCGCGGATAGCCAAAAAAAGCGGGGAAACCCGCTTTTTTTACGTCTCAATAATGGGGAGGCGGCGTCTCTTCTGCCTGAGAGGCGATATGGGACGGTTGGGTCGCCTTCAGTTTCTCGATCATCAGACGCATATGCTCCCGCATCTTCGCCATCTCTATCTCGTGGGCGGTCACGGTTTTATTGAGGTCTTCGATGGTGATTTCCTGAAACGCCAGCCGGCTTTCCAGCTCTGCAAGGCGCGTTTCTAATGTGCTATCGTGCATGGGTAACCTCTTTAGTCTGATCCTGCGAGCGGATTCTACTTAAGTTTCTCTTTTCGCGCAGCATCGCTGCGTCTGACAGGAAACTTATTCATACAAAAATAGTCCTAAAAGAGGCGATATTCAGGAACGTCCGTATGTAGATTTTAACGGCAACGTTCTATAGTACGTTTTTTGCTTTTTACGATAACCCTGGGGTGAGAGGCCCCGGCCCTGGAGAAATGGATGAAATCACTGTTTAAAGTAACGCTGCTGGCGACCACAATGGCCGTCGCCCTGAATGCACCGCTGACCTTTGCTGCAGATGCGGCGGC
This sequence comes from Klebsiella variicola, assembly GCF_000828055.2. Classification (NCBI taxonomy): domain Bacteria; kingdom Pseudomonadati; phylum Pseudomonadota; class Gammaproteobacteria; order Enterobacterales; family Enterobacteriaceae; genus Klebsiella; species Klebsiella variicola. The sequence goes on from NZ_CP010523.2 coordinate 422,555, forward strand.
GAAGGCAGCCCCAGCGGCTGAGAGTAAATCGGCATTTAAAAATGACGATCAGAAATCCGCCTATGCACTGGGCGCGTCTCTCGGGCGTTACATGGAAAACTCCCTGAAAGAACAAGAAAAGCTGGGCATTAAGCTGGACAAAGCCCAGTTGATCGCCGGCGTACAGGACGCGTTTGCCGATAAGAGCAAGCTGTCCGACCAGGAGATCGAACAGACTCTGCAGGCCTTTGAAACGCGCGTGAAGACCGCGGCTCAGCAGAAAATGGAAAAAGACGCGACTGAGAACGAAGCCAAAGGCAAAACCTTCCGCGATAGCTTTGCTAAAGAGAAGGGCGTGAAAACCTCGAAAACTGGCCTGCTGTATAAAGTCGAGAAAGAAGGCACTGGTGATGCGCCGAAAGACAGCGACACCGTGGTGGTTAACTACAAAGGCACCCTGATCGACGGTAAAGAGTTTGATAACTCTTATACCCGCGGTGAGCCGCTCTCTTTCCGCCTGGACGGCGTGATCCCGGGCTGGACGGAAGGCCTGAAGAACATCAAGAAAGGCGGTAAAATCAAGCTGGTCATTCCACCGGATCTGGCTTACGGCAAAACCGGCGTTCCGGGGATCCCGGCCAACTCTACGCTGGTCTTTGACGTAGAACTGCTGGATATCAAACCGGCGCCTAAGGCGGATGCACAGCCGGAAGCCGCTGGCGACGCGAAAGCCGCAGACGCGAATGCTGACGCTAAGAAGTAATCGGGTTCAGGCCGCCGTCTCGTCAGAGGCGGCGGCTTTTTTATTGAGCGCAGATATAATTAAAACTGGAAAGATCCTCAGGCGCTGTATTACTTTAGATAGCTTAATAATGATGATGAGCCTGCCCTGACAATAACGACAGGCTCCTGAAAAGGAGTGCTTTTTTTCATGTCCAGGTCGCTTTTAACCAACGAAACCAGCGAGCTTGACCTGCTGGATCAACGTCCCTTTGACCAGACCGATTTCGATATTCTTAAATCTTATGAAGCGGTGGTGGACGGGTTGGCGATGCTCATCGGTTCGCACTGTGAAATCGTGCTGCATTCTTTGCAGGATCTTAAATGCTCTGCCATCCGTATCGCCAATGGTGAACATACCGGCCGCCAAATCGGTTCACCGATTACCGATCTTGCGCTGCGCATGCTGCACGATATGACGGGCGCCGATAGCAGCGTTTCCAAATGCTACTTCACCCGCGCCAAAAGCGGCGTACTGATGAAGTCGGTGACGATAGCCATTCGCAATCGCGATCATCGGGTGATCGGTCTGCTGTGCATCAACATGAATCTGGATGTGCCTTTTTCACAGATCATGAGCACCTTTATTCCGCCAGAAACGCCGGAGGTCAACTCACCGGTGAACTTTGCTTCCTCGGTTGACGATCTGGTCGCGCAGACGCTGGAATTCACCATTGAAGAGGTGAACGCCGATCGCAGCGTGTCTAATAATGCGAAAAACCGCCAAATCGTGCTGAATCTCTACGAAAAAGGGATCTTCGATATCAAAGACGCCATTAACCAGGTGGCCGATCGTCTGAATATCTCCAAGCATACCGTCTACCTCTATATCCGCCAGTTCAAGAGCGGCGATTTCCAGGGGCTGGATAAGTAATGCGTTTTGCCCTCACGGTGACTGGCCCTGCCTATGGGACCCAGCAGGCGAGCAGCGCCTGGCAGTTTGCCCAGGCCGTATTGCAGGAAGGTCATGAACTGGCATGCGTTTTTTTCTATCGCGAAGGCGTGCTCAACGCTAACCAACTGACGGCGCCCGCCAGCGATGAGTTCGATCTGGTGCGCGCGTGGCAATCATTGCACGATGAACAAGGTGTGGCACTACACATCTGCGTGGCGGCTGCCTTGCGTCGAGGCGTAACGGACGAGCGTGAGGCGCAACAGCTCGCGCTGGCCAGCCACAATTTGCAACCCGGCTTCACGCTGAGCGGGCTCGGCGCGCTGGCGGAAGCCGCGCTCACTTGCGATCGGATGGTGCAGTTCTGATGAAACGTGTGGCTTTTATTTTTTCCTCCGCGCCGCACGGCAGCGCCGCCGGCAGGGAAGGGCTCGATGCCTTATTAGCAACCTCCGCGCTCACCGACGAGATTGGCGTGTTCTTTGTAGGCGACGGCGTTTTTCAACTGCTGCCCGATCAACGGCCGGGTGCAGTGCTGGCTCGCGACTACATAGCCACCTTTAAACTGCTGTCACTGTATGATATCGATCAGTGCTGGCTGTGTGCCGACTCCGCGCGGGAGCGCGGTCTGGACCCCGCTACTCCGTGGGTGGTGGATGTCGAATGCCTGGCGCCGGATGCCCTGCGCGCCCGTCTGCATGAATTTGATGTGATTTTGCGTTTCTGAGGTCCCCATGCTCCATACGCTCAGTGTTTCTCCCTGGCATGCCGATATCGCAGCAATGCTTCGCGTGATGGATCACGGTGACGATCTGTTATTGCTGTCTGATGGCGTCACGGCGGCCATCGCCGGTGGTCGCTTCCTTGAGATCCTGCAATCCGCCCCCATAACCCTCTATGTGCTGCAAGACGACGTTGACGCCCGCGGGCTGGCTGGTCAAATTGCGGACAGTGTCGGTAGGGTTAGCTATACTGATTTCGTCAGACTCACGGTAAAACATGCCGGTCAGCTGGCCTGGTGATGGCGGGATCGTTGTATATTTCTTGACACCTTTTCGGCACCGCCCTAAAATTCTGCGTCCTCATATTATATGAGGCGATTTATTACGTGTTTACGAAGCAAAAGCTAAAACCAGGAGCTATTTAATGGCAACAATTAACCAGCTGGTACGCAAACCACGCGCACGCAAAGTTGCAAAGAGCAACGTGCCTGCGCTGGAAGCCTGCCCGCAGAAACGTGGCGTATGTACTCGCGTATATACCACCACTCCTAAGAAACCGAACTCCGCACTGCGTAAAGTTTGCCGTGTGCGTCTGACTAACGGTTTCGAAGTCACCTCCTACATCGGTGGTGAAGGTCACAACCTGCAGGAGCACTCCGTGATCCTGATCCGTGGCGGTCGTGTTAAAGACCTTCCGGGTGTTCGTTACCACACCGTTCGTGGTGCGCTTGACTGCTCCGGCGTTAAAGACCGTAAGCAGGCTCGCTCCAAGTACGGCGTGAAGCGTCCTAAGGCTTAATGGTTCTCCGTTAAGTAAGGCCAAACTGATTTACCTTAATGTCATACTAAACTCTTAGAGTTTTGGACAATCCTGAATTAACAACGGAGTATTTCCATGCCACGTCGTCGCGTCATTGGTCAGCGTAAAATTCTGCCGGATCCGAAGTTCGGATCAGAACTGCTGGCTAAATTTGTCAATATCCTGATGGTAGATGGTAAAAAATCTACTGCAGAAGCAATCGTATACAGCGCGCTGGAGACCCTGGCTCAGCGCTCTGGTAAAAATGAACTGGAAGCTTTCGAAGTCGCTCTCGACAACGTGCGCCCGACTGTAGAAGTTAAGTCTCGCCGCGTTGGTGGTTCTACTTATCAGGTTCCAGTTGAAGTTCGTCCGGTTCGTCGTAATGCTCTGGCAATGCGTTGGATCGTTGAAGCTGCTCGTAAACGCGGTGATAAATCCATGGCTCTGCGCTTGGCGAACGAACTCACTGATGCTGCAGACAACAAAGGTACTGCAGTTAAGAAACGTGAAGACGTTCACCGTATGGCCGAAGCCAACAAGGCGTTCGCACACTACCGTTGGTAATCCCTTCGGAGTCATAGTCACCAGGCGGGCGCTTCAGATGAGTCGCCCGCTCTGGATAACTTAACTGAACGCCTAAAGAAATAAACGAGGAATCAAATGGCTCGTACAACACCCATCGCACGCTACCGTAACATCGGTATCAGTGCGCACATCGACGCCGGTAAAACCACTACTACCGAACGTATTCTGTTCTACACCGGTGTAAACCACAAAATCGGTGAAGTTCATGACGGCGCCGCTACCATGGACTGGATGGAGCAGGAGCAGGAACGTGGTATCACCATCACTTCCGCTGCGACTACTGCATTCTGGTCTGGTATGGCTAAGCAGTATGAACCGCACCGTGTAAACATCATCGACACCCCGGGGCACGTTGACTTCACTATCGAAGTAGAACGTTCCATGCGTGTTCTTGATGGTGCGGTAATGGTTTACTGCGCAGTTGGTGGTGTTCAGCCACAGTCTGAAACCGTATGGCGTCAGGCAAACAAATATAAAGTTCCGCGCATTGCGTTCGTTAACAAAATGGACCGCATGGGTGCGAACTTCCTGAAAGTTGTTGGTCAGATCAAAACCCGTCTGGGCGCGAACCCGGTTCCGCTGCAGCTGGCGATTGGTGCTGAAGAAGGTTTCACCGGTGTTGTTGACCTGGTGAAAATGAAAGCCATCAACTGGAACGATGCAGACCAGGGCGTTACCTTCGAATACGAAGATATCCCGGCTGACATGCAGGACCTGGCTGACGAATGGCACCAGAACCTGATCGAGTCCGCTGCGGAAGCTTCCGAAGAGCTGATGGAGAAATACCTGGGTGGTGAAGAACTGACTGAAGAAGAGATCAAAAAAGCTCTGCGTCAGCGTGTTCTGAACAACGAAATCATCCTGGTAACCTGCGGTTCTGCGTTCAAGAACAAAGGTGTTCAGGCGATGCTGGATGCGGTAATTGATTACCTGCCATCCCCGGTTGATGTTCCGGCAATCAACGGTATTCTGGACGACGGTAAAGATACCCCGGCTGAGCGTCACGCAAGCGACGAAGAGCCGTTCTCTGCACTGGCGTTCAAAATCGCTACCGACCCGTTTGTTGGTAACCTGACCTTCTTCCGTGTGTACTCCGGTGTGGTTAACTCTGGTGATACCGTACTGAACTCCGTGAAAGCTGCACGTGAGCGTTTCGGTCGTATCGTACAGATGCACGCTAACAAACGTGAAGAGATCAAAGAAGTTCGCGCGGGCGACATCGCTGCTGCTATCGGTCTGAAAGACGTAACCACTGGTGACACCCTGTGTGACCCGGATGCGCCGATCATTCTGGAGCGTATGGAATTCCCTGAGCCGGTAATCTCCATCGCCGTTGAGCCGAAAACCAAAGCTGACCAGGAAAAAATGGGTCTGGCTCTGGGTCGTCTGGCTAAAGAAGACCCGTCATTCCGCGTATGGACTGACGAAGAGTCTAACCAGACCATCATCGCCGGTATGGGTGAGCTGCACCTCGACATCATCGTTGACCGTATGAAGCGTGAATTCAACGTTGAAGCGAACGTCGGTAAACCTCAGGTTGCTTACCGTGAAGCGATTCGCGCGAAAGTTACCGATATCGAAGGTAAACACGCCAAGCAGTCTGGTGGTCGTGGTCAGTACGGTCACGTTGTGATCGACATGTACCCGCTGGAGCCGGGCTCTAACCCGAAAGGTTACGAGTTCATCAACGACATCAAAGGTGGTGTAATTCCTGGCGAATACATCCCGGCCGTTGATAAAGGCATCCAGGAACAGCTGAAAGCTGGTCCGCTGGCAGGTTACCCGGTAGTTGATATGGGTATCCGTCTGCACTTCGGTTCTTACCACGACGTTGACTCCTCTGAGCTGGCGTTTAAACTGGCTGCGTCTATTGCCTTTAAAGAAGGCTTTAAGAAAGCAAAACCAGTTCTGCTTGAGCCGATCATGAAGGTTGAAGTAGAAACTCCGGAAGAGAACACGGGTGATGTTATCGGTGACTTGAGCCGTCGTCGCGGTATGCTGCGCGGTCAGGAATCCGAAGTAACCGGCGTTAAGATCCACGCTGAAGTACCGCTGTCCGAAATGTTCGGTTATGCAACTCAGCTGCGTTCTCTGACCAAAGGTCGTGCATCATACACCATGGAATTCCTGAAGTATGATGATGCGCCGAACAACGTTGCTCAGGCCGTTATTGAAGCCCGTGGTAAATAATCCACAGGATTAAAACCTAAGTCCCGTGCTCTCTCCGAAGGGGAGAGCACTATAGTAAGGAATATAGCCGTGTCTAAAGAAAAATTTGAACGTACAAAACCGCACGTCAACGTTGGTACTATCGGCCACGTTGACCATGGTAAAACTACCCTGACTGCTGCCATCACTACCGTTCTGGCTAAAACCTACGGTGGTTCTGCTCGTGCATTCGACCAGATCGATAACGCACCGGAAGAAAAAGCTCGTGGTATCACCATCAACACCTCTCACGTTGAATATGACACCCCGACTCGCCACTACGCGCACGTAGACTGCCCGGGCCACGCCGACTATGTTAAAAACATGATCACCGGTGCTGCGCAGATGGACGGCGCGATCCTGGTTGTTGCTGCGACTGACGGCCCGATGCCGCAGACTCGTGAGCACATCCTGCTGGGTCGTCAGGTAGGCGTTCCGTACATCATCGTGTTCCTGAACAAATGCGACATGGTTGATGACGAAGAGCTGCTGGAACTGGTTGAGATGGAAGTTCGTGAACTGCTGTCTCAGTACGATTTCCCGGGCGACGACACTCCGATCGTTCGTGGTTCTGCTCTGAAAGCGCTGGAAGGCGACGCAGAGTGGGAAGCGAAAATCATCGAACTGGCTGGCCACCTGGATACCTATATCCCGGAACCAGAGCGTGCGATTGACAAGCCGTTCCTGCTGCCGATCGAAGACGTATTCTCCATCTCCGGTCGTGGTACCGTTGTTACCGGTCGTGTAGAGCGCGGTATCATCAAAGTCGGTGAAGAAGTTGAAATCGTTGGTATCAAAGACACCGCGAAAACCACCTGTACTGGCGTTGAAATGTTCCGCAAACTGCTGGACGAAGGCCGTGCTGGTGAGAACGTTGGTGTTCTGCTGCGTGGTATCAAACGTGAAGAAATCGAACGTGGTCAGGTACTGGCTAAGCCGGGCAGCATCAAGCCGCACACCAAGTTCGAATCTGAAGTGTACATCCTGTCCAAAGACGAAGGCGGCCGTCATACTCCGTTCTTCAAAGGCTACCGTCCGCAGTTCTACTTCCGTACTACTGACGTGACTGGCACCATCGAACTGCCGGAAGGCGTAGAGATGGTTATGCCGGGCGACAACATCAAAATGGTTGTTACCCTGATCCACCCGATCGCGATGGACGACGGTCTGCGTTTCGCAATCCGTGAAGGCGGCCGTACCGTTGGCGCGGGCGTTGTAGCTAAAGTTCTGGGCTAATTCGTTAGCTTCGAATAAAAAGGGCGCTTCGGCGCCCTTTTTGCTGCGCGCAGTTCCGCGAAATAACGTGTACAACACACCATTCATAACGTGCGCTGCGGCGGATAATGCGCAAATGGTCTATTGTAATCATAACTATTCTCATTTAATATTTGTGCATAAATTGAACGGGAGTTTATATGTACGTTTGTTTGTGCAATGGCGTTAGCGATAAAAAAATTCGCCAGGTTGTTCGCCAGTTTCAACCGCAATCTTTTCAGCAATTACGTAAGTTTGTTCCCGTTGGAAATCAATGCGGTAAGTGTGTTCGAGCTGCACGTGAAGTGATGGAAGATGAATTAACCACCATGCCGGAATTCAAAGAAATCGCCTGAAGTCCGCGCTTCTCTTTTGACATCCCTATAGGCCGGACTACGCTTCAATAAGTGGAAGCGGAGGGACTATATAATGAAAGGTGATGTCAAAATCATAAGTTATCTCAATAAATTATTGGGAAATGAGCTGGTCGCAATCAATCAGTACTTTCTCCATGCGAGAATGTTCAAAAACTGGGGTCTGATGCGCCTCAACGATATTGAGTACCACGAATCAATTGATGAAATGAAGCACGCCGATAAGTACATCGAGCGTATTCTTTTCCTCGAAGGCATTCCTAATCTGCAGGATCTCGGCAAACTTGGCATCGGTGAAGATGTGGAAGAGATGCTGCAGTCAGATTTACGCCTGGAGCTGGAAGGCGCGCAAAACCTGCGTGAAGCGATCGCCTATGCCGACAGCGTACATGACTATGTCAGCCGCGATATGATGATTGAGATCCTGGCGGATGAAGAAGGCCATATCGACTGGCTGGAAACCGAACTCGATCTCATTGGCAAAATTGGCCTGCAAAATTACCTGCAGTCGCAGATCAAAGTGTCAGATTAGCCAGCGTTTGCCACCCGCACCAGAAACCTGCTGCCGCCAGAAATGGCCCAAATGGCAGCGGGTTATTCTTTTCCCATTTTCTGTTGCCGCCGCACCTGGCGGACAGTCCCAATATCACCCACGTCATGCCAGCGAGCAATGACGCTACCAGCACCAGCTGCGGCAGCATTCGCCAGCCATGCCAGGCCCCAAGGGCGGCGAGATATTTTATATCGCCATAGCCTAATCCTTCATGCCCACGGACCCTGCGGTATAGCCAATAAAGGGCGGCAAACGAGAGATAGCCGGCTAGTGCTCCCCAGACAGCCTCGTTGAGCTGATGCGGCGCCAGACAGAGATAAAAAAGCAAGCCGCTCCATAGCAGGGGACAGGTGAAACGGTCTGGCAGCAAGCCGTAACGCAGGTCCTGCTGACATAATGCTAGCGTCAATCCGCTATAGCACAGTAAGAAGGGGAGGGCGGCGAGCATAGGTTACCCCGTGATGAGCAATGAACATGGCCTCACTATGCTTATCGGCTCGGCGCAGGGCAAAATGCAATTTTCGAGAGTGGATGGCGCTTTGCGGATTTATTGGCAGCGTTACGGCGCTTGCACAGCGCACTATCGCGAAGACGCGCAAATCCCGGTGATGATTTTCTAAACAGCGCTTGCGTCGTGCCAGAATTTGCGTATAATGCGCGGGCCTGTCAAAGTTGACAGCCGGTTCGATATGAACCCTGATAGTGCTTTTTGCTATCAAACAATGTCCCCAATCGGGGGACTATGTAAGAACGGTTACACTCTCCCATCAATCGTAATGGGTATGAGGAGTAATCATTTCGTCTATAAAATAATTGGAGCTCTGGTCTCATGCAGAACCAAAGAATCCGTATCCGCCTTAAAGCGTTTGATCATCGTCTGATCGATCAATCAACCGCGGAAATCGTCGAGACTGCTAAGCGCACTGGTGCGCAAGTCCGTGGTCCGATCCCGCTGCCGACCCGCAAAGAGCGCTTTACCGTTCTGATCTCCCCGCACGTCAACAAAGACGCGCGTGATCAGTACGAGATTCGCACTCACAAGCGTCTGGTTGACATCGTTGAGCCAACTGAAAAAACCGTTGATGCTCTGATGCGTCTGGATCTGGCTGCCGGTGTAGACGTGCAGATCAGCCTGGGTTAATCAGGTCATCGAGCGATTGAGAGGTTGAAACAATGATTGGTTTAGTCGGTAAAAAAGTGGGCATGACCCGCATCTTCACTGAAGATGGCGTATCTATCCCAGTAACCGTAATCGAAGTTGAAGCAAACCGCGTTACTCAGGTTAAAGACCTGGCTAACGATGGCTACCGCGCAATCCAGGTTACCACCGGTGCTAAAAAAGCTAACCGTGTAACCAAGCCGGAAGCGGGTCACTTCGCTAAAGCTGGCGTTGAAGCTGGCCGTGGTCTGTGGGAATTCCGTCTTGCTGACGGCGAAGAATTCACCGTAGGTCAGAACATTAGCGTTGAACTGTTTGCTGACGTTAAAAAAGTTGACGTAACCGGTACCTCTAAAGGTAAAGGTTTTGCTGGTACCGTTAAGCGCTGGAACTTCCGTACCCAGGACGCTACTCACGGTAACTCCTTGTCTCACCGCGTTCCGGGTTCTATCGGTCAGAACCAGACTCCGGGCAAAGTGTTCAAAGGCAAGAAAATGGCAGGTCAGCTGGGTAATGAGCGTGTAACCGTTCAGAGCCTGGACGTAGTACGTGTTGACGCTGAGCGCAACCTGCTGCTGGTTAAAGGTGCTGTCCCGGGTGCTACCGGTAGCGACCTGATCGTTAAACCAGCTGTGAAGGCGTGAGGAGATAGCAATGGAATTAGTATTGAAAGACGCGCAGAGCGCGCTGACTGTTTCCGAAACTACCTTCGGTCGTGATTTCAACGAAGCGCTGGTTCACCAGGTTGTTGTTGCTTATGCAGCTGGTGCGCGTCAGGGCACTCGTGCTCAGAAGACTCGTGCTGAAATCACTGGCTCCGGTAAAAAACCGTGGCGCCAGAAAGGTACCGGCCGTGCGCGTTCTGGTTCTATCAAGAGCCCGATCTGGCGTTCCGGTGGCGTGACCTTCGCTGCTCGTCCGCAGGACCACAGTCAAAAAGTTAACAAGAAGATGTACCGCGGCGCGCTGAAAAGCATTCTGTCCGAACTGGTACGTCAGGATCGTCTGATCGTTGTCGAGAAGTTCTCTGTTGAAGCGCCGAAAACTAAGCTGCTGGCACAGAAACTGAAAGACATGGCTCTGGAAGATGTGCTGATCATCACCGGTGAGCTGGACGAGAACCTGTTCCTGGCCGCACGTAACCTGCACAAGGTTGACGTACGTGATGCGAACGGTATCGACCCGGTTAGCCTGATCGCCTTCGACAAAGTCGTAATGACTGCTGATGCTGTTAAGCAAGTTGAGGAGATGCTGGCATGATTCGTGAAGAACGTCTGCTGAAGGTGCTGCGCGCACCGCACGTTTCTGAAAAAGCGTCTACTGCGATGGAAAAAACAAACACCATCGTTCTCAAAGTTGCTAAAGACGCGACCAAAGCAGAAATCAAAGCTGCTGTGCAGAAACTGTTTGAAGTCGAAGTCGAAGTCGTTAACACCCTGGTTGTTAAAGGGAAAGTTAAACGTCACGGACAGCGTATCGGTCGTCGTAGCGACTGGAAAAAAGCTTACGTCACCCTGAAGGAAGGCCAGAATCTGGACTTCGTTGGCGGCGCTGAGTAAGTCGGAGGAGTAATACAATGGCAGTTGTTAAATGTAAACCGACATCTCCGGGTCGTCGCCACGTCGTTAAAGTGGTTAACCCAGAGCTGCACAAGGGCAAACCTTTTGCTCCGTTGCTGGAAAAAAACAGCAAATCCGGTGGTCGTAACAACAATGGCCGTATCACCACCCGTCATATCGGTGGTGGCCACAAGCAGGCTTACCGTATTGTTGACTTCAAACGCAACAAAGATGGTATCCCGGCAGTTGTTGAACGTCTTGAGTACGATCCGAACCGCTCCGCGAACATCGCGCTGGTTCTGTACAAAGACGGCGAGCGCCGTTACATCCTGGCCCCGAAAGGCCTGAAAGCTGGTGACCAGATTCAGTCTGGCGTTGATGCTGCAATCAAAGCAGGCAACACCCTGCCGATGCGCAATATCCCGGTTGGTTCTACCGTTCATAACGTAGAAATGAAACCAGGTAAAGGCGGTCAGCTGGCACGTTCCGCTGGTACTTACGTTCAGATCGTTGCTCGTGATGGTGCTTATGTCACCCTGCGTCTGCGTTCTGGTGAAATGCGTAAAGTCGAAGCAGACTGCCGCGCTACTCTGGGCGAAGTTGGCAATGCTGAGCATATGCTGCGCGTTCTGGGTAAAGCAGGTGCTGCACGCTGGCGTGGTGTTCGTCCTACCGTTCGCGGTACTGCGATGAACCCAGTAGACCACCCACATGGTGGTGGTGAAGGTCGTAACTTTGGTAAGCACCCGGTATCCCCGTGGGGCCTGCAGACCAAAGGTAAGAAGACCCGCAGCAACAAGCGTACTGATAAATTCATCGTACGTCGCCGTAGCAAATAATTTTAGAGGATAAGCCATGCCACGTTCTCTCAAGAAAGGTCCTTTTATTGACCTGCACTTGCTGAAGAAGGTAGAGAAAGCGGTGGAAAGCGGAGACAAGAAGCCCCTGCGCACTTGGTCCCGTCGTTCAACGATCTTTCCTAACATGATCGGTTTGACCATCGCTGTCCATAATGGTCGTCAGCACGTTCCAGTCTTTGTTTCCGACGAAATGGTTGGTCACAAACTGGGTGAATTCGCACCGACTCGTACTTATCGCGGCCACGCTGCTGATAAAAAAGCGAAGAAGAAATAAGGTAGGAGGAAGAGATGGAAACTTTAGCTCAACATCGCCATGCTCGTTCTTCTGCTCAGAAGGTTCGCCTCGTAGCTGACCTGATTCGCGGTAAGAAAGTGTCGCAGGCCCTGGATATTCTGACCTACACCAACAAAAAAGCTGCTGTACTGGTCAAGAAGGTACTGGAATCTGCCATTGCTAACGCTGAACACAACGATGGCGCTGACATTGATGATCTGAAAGTTGCGAAAATTTTCGTAGACGAAGGCCCGAGCATGAAGCGCATTATGCCGCGTGCTAAAGGTCGTGCAGATCGCATCCTGAAGCGCACCAGCCACATCACTGTGGTTGTGTCCGATCGCTGAGACTCTGGAGACTAGCAATGGGTCAGAAAGTACATCCTAATGGTATTCGCCTGGGTATTGTCAAACCATGGAACTCTACCTGGTTCGCGAACACCAAAGAATTCGCTGACAACCTGGACAGCGATTTTAAAGTACGTCAGTTCCTGACAAAAGAACTGGCTAAAGCGTCTGTATCTCGAATCGTTATCGAGCGTCCGGCTAAGAGCATCCGTGTGACCATTCACACTGCTCGCCCGGGTATCGTTATCGGTAAGAAAGGCGAAGACGTAGAAAAACTGCGCAAGGTCGTAGCGGATATCGCTGGCGTACCTGCACAGATCAATATTGCCGAAGTTCGTAAGCCTGAACTGGACGCTAAATTGGTTGCTGACAGCATCACTTCTCAGCTGGAACGTCGCGTTATGTTCCGTCGTGCGATGAAGCGTGCTGTACAGAACGCAATGCGTCTGGGCGCTAAAGGTATCAAAGTTGAAGTTAGCGGCCGTCTGGGCGGCGCGGAAATCGCACGTACCGAATGGTACCGTGAAGGTCGCGTACCGCTGCACACTCTGCGTGCTGACATCGACTACAACACCTCTGAAGCGCACACCACTTACGGTGTAATCGGCGTTAAGGTATGGATCTTCAAAGGTGAGATCCTGGGTGGTATGGCTGCTGTTGAACAACCGGAACCGGCTGCTCAACCTAAAAAGCAGCAGCGTAAAGGCCGTAAATAAGGAGCGTCGCTGATGTTACAACCAAAGCGTACAAAATTCCGTAAAGTGCACAAAGGCCGCAACCGTGGTCTGGCGCAGGGTACGGATGTTAGCTTCGGCACTTTCGGTCTGAAAGCTGTTGGCCGTGGTCGTCTGACTGCCCGTCAGATCGAAGCAGCACGTCGTGCTATGACCCGTGCAGTTAAGCGTCAAGGTAAGATCTGGATCCGTGTATTCCCGGACAAACCGATCACCGAGAAGCCGCTGGAAGTTCGTATGGGTAAAGGTAAAGGTAACGTGGAGTACTGGGTTGCCTTGATTCAGCCGGGTAAAGTCCTGTATGAAATGGACGGTGTACCGGAAGAGCTGGCCCGTGAAGCATTCGGCCTGGCAGCAGCGAAACTGCCGATCAAAACCACCTTTGTAACTAAGACGGTGATGTAATGAAAGCAAAAGAGCTGCGTGAAAAAAGCGTTGAAGAGCTGAACGCTGAGCTGCTGAACCTGCTGCGTGAGCAGTTCAACCTGCGTATGCAGGCTGCAAGTGGCCAGCTGCAACAGACTCATCTGCTGAAGCAAGTGCGTCGTGATGTTGCACGCGTTAAGACTTTACTGACTCAGAAGGCGGGTGCGTAATGACCGATAAAATCCGTACTCTGCAAGGTCGCGTAGTTAGCGACAAAATGGAGAAATCCATTGTTGTTGCTATCGAACGTATGGTGAAACACCCGGTATACGGCAAATTCATCAAACGTACGACCAAACTGCACGTACATGACGAGAACAACGAATGCGGTATCGGTGACGTGGTTGAAATCCGCGAATGCCGTCCGCTGTCCAAGACTAAGTCCTGGACGCTGGTTCGCGTTGTAGAGAAAGCGGTTCTGTAATAGAGTACGCATTCTCGATACGGATAAACGGCTCAGCGATGAGCCGTTTATTTTTTCTACCCATATCTGGTTTGTGGTGTTATAATGCCGCGCCCTCGATATGGGGCTTTTTAACGACCCTAATTTTCGGGTCTCAGTAGTAGTTGACATTAGCGGAGCACTAAAATGATCCAAGAACAGACTATGCTGAACGTCGCCGACAACTCCGGTGCACGTCGCGTAATGTGTATCAAGGTTCTGGGTGGCTCGCACCGTCGCTACGCAGGCGTAGGCGACATCATCAAGATCACCATCAAGGAAGCAATTCCGCGTGGTAAGGTCAAAAAAGGTGATGTGCTGAAGGCGGTAGTGGTGCGCACCAAGAAGGGTGTTCGTCGCCCGGACGGTTCTGTCATTCGCTTCGATGGTAATGCATGCGTTATTCTGAACAATAACAGCGAGCAGCCTATCGGTACGCGTATTTTTGGGCCGGTAACTCGTGAACTTCGTACCGAGAAGTTCATGAAAATTATCTCTCTGGCACCAGAAGTACTCTAAGGAGCGAATCATGGCAGCTAAAATCCGTCGTGATGACGAAGTTATCGTGTTAACCGGTAAAGATAAAGGTAAACGCGGTAAAGTAAAAAATGTCCTGTCTTCCGGCAAGGTCATTGTTGAAGGTATCAACCTGGTTAAGAAACATCAGAAGCCGGTTCCGGCCCTGAACCAACCAGGCGGCATCGTAGAGAAAGAAGCAGCTATTCAGATCTCTAACCTTGCTATCTTCAACGCGGCAACCGGCAAGGCTGACCGTGTAGGCTTTAGATTCGAAGACGGCAAAAAAGTCCGTTTCTTCAAGTCTAACAGCGAAACTATCAAGTAATTTGGAGTAGTACGATGGCGAAACTGCATGATTACTACAAAGACGAAGTAGTCGCTAAACTCATGACTGAGTTTAACTACAATTCTGTCATGCAAGTCCCTCGGGTCGAGAAGATCACCCTGAACATGGGTGTTGGTGAAGCGATCGCTGACAAGAAACTGCTGGATAACGCAGCAGCTGACCTGACAGCAATCTCCGGTCAAAAACCGCTGATCACCAAAGCACGCAAATCAGTTGCAGGCTTCAAAATCCGTCAGGGCTATCCGATCGGCTGTAAAGTAACTCTGCGCGGCGAGCGCATGTGGGAGTTCTTTGAGCGCCTGATCACTATTGCTGTACCGCGTATCCGTGACTTCCGTGGCTTGTCCGCTAAGTCTTTCGACGGCCGTGGTAACTACAGCATGGGTGTCCGTGAGCAGATCATCTTCCCAGAAATCGACTACGATAAAGTCGACCGCGTTCGTGGTTTGGATATTACCATTACCACTACTGCGAAATCTGATGAAGAAGGCCGCGCTCTGCTGGCTGCCTTTGACTTCCCGTTCCGCAAGTAAGGTAGGGTTACTTAATGGCTAAGCAATCAATGAAAGCACGCGAAGTAAAGCGCGTGGCTTTAGCTGATAAATTCTTCGCTAAACGCGCTGAACTGAAAGCTATCATCTCTGATGTGAACGCAACCGACGAAGATCGTTGGAACGCTGTTCTCAAGCTGCAGACTCTGCCGCGTGATTCCAGCCCGTCTCGTCAGCGTAATCGCTGCCGTCAAACAGGTCGTCCGCATGGTTTCCTGCGGAAGTTCGGGTTGAGCCGTATTAAGGTCCGTGAAGCCGCTATGCGCGGTGAAATCCCGGGTCTGAAAAAGGCTAGCTGGTAATTGTCACCAATTGAATCACGGGAGTAAAGACAGATGAGCATGCAAGATCCGATCGCGGATATGCTGACCCGTATCCGTAACGGTCAGGCCGCGAATAAAGCTGCGGTCACCATGCCTTCCTCCAAGCTGAAAGTGGCAATTGCCAACGTGCTGAAGGAAGAAGGCTTTATTGAAGATTTTAAAGTTGAAGGCGACATCAAGCCGGAACTGGAACTGACTCTTAAGTATTTCCAGGGTAAAGCTGTTGTAGAAAGCATTCAGCGTGTCAGCCGCCCAGGTCTGCGCATCTACAAACGTAAAGATGAGCTGCCGAAAGTTATGGCGGGTCTGGGTATCGCAGTTGTTTCTACCTCTAAAGGTGTTATGACTGATCGTGCAGCGCGCCAGGCTGGTCTTGGTGGCGAAATTATCTGCTACGTAGCCTAATCGGAGGAAAAAATGTCTCGTGTTGCTAAAGCACCGGTCGTTGTTCCTGCCGGCGTTGATGTTAAAGTCAACGGTCAGGTTATTACGATCAAAGGTAAAAATGGCGAGCTGACTCGTACTCTCAACGATGCTGTTGAAGTTAAACATGCAGATAATGCTCTGACCTTCGGTCCGCGTGATGGTTACGTAGACGGATGGGCTCAGGCTGGTACCGCGCGTGCCCTGCTGAACTCAATGGTTATCGGTGTTACCGAAGGCTTCACTAAAAAGCTTCAGCTGGTTGGTGTAGGCTATCGTGCAGCGGTTAAAGGGGATGTAGTAAACCTGGCTTTAGGTTTCTCTCATCCTGTTGAACATAAGCTGCCGGCCGGTATCACTGCAGAATGTCCGACTCAAACTGAAATCGTGCTGAAAGGCGCTGATAAGCAGGTGATCGGCCAGGTTGCAGCAGATCTGCGCGCCTACCGTCGTCCTGAGCCTTATAAAGGCAAGGGTGTTCGTTACGCCGACGAAGTCGTGCGTACCAAAGAGGCTAAGAAGAAGTAAGGTAACACTATGGATAAGAAATCTGCTCGTATCCGTCGTGCGACCCGCGCACGCCGCAAGCTCCAGGAGCTGGGTGCAACTCGCCTGGTGGTACATCGTACCCCGCGTCATATTTACGCACAGGTAATTGCTCCGAATGGTTCTGAAGTTCTGGTAGCTGCTTCTACTGTAGAAAAAGCTATCTCTGAACAACTGAAGTACACCGGTAACAAAGACGCGGCTGCAGCTGTGGGTAAAGCTGTTGCTGAACGCGCTCTGGAAAAAGGCATCAAAGATGTTTCCTTTGACCGTTCCGGGTTCCAATATCATGGTCGTGTCCAGGCACTGGCAGATGCTGCCCGTGAAGCTGGCCTTCAGTTCTAAGGTAGAGGTGTAAGATGGCTCACATCGAAAAACAAGCTGGCGAACTGCAGGAAAAGCTGATCGCGGTAAACCGCGTATCTAAAACCGTTAAAGGTGGTCGTATTTTCTCCTTCACAGCTCTGACTGTAGTTGGTGATGGTAACGGTCGCGTTGGTTTTGGTTACGGTAAAGCGCGTGAAGTTCCAGCAGCGATCCAGAAAGCGATGGAAAAAGCCCGTCGCAACATGATTAACGTCGCGCTGAACAACGGCACCCTGCAACACCCGGTTAAAGGTGTTCACACGGGTTCTCGTGTATTCATGCAGCCAGCTTCCGAAGGTACCGGTATCATCGCCGGTGGTGCAATGCGCGCCGTTCTGGAAGTTGCTGGGGTTCATAACGTTCTGGCTAAAGCATACGGTTCCACCAACCCGATCAACGTGGTTCGTGCAACTATTGATGGCCTGGAAAATATGAATTCTCCAGAAATGGTCGCTGCCAAGCGTGGTAAATCCGTTGAAGAAATTCTGGGGAAATAAACCATGGCAAAGACTATTAAAATTACTCAAACCCGCAGTGCAATCGGTCGTCTGCCGAAACACAAGGCAACACTGCTTGGCCTGGGTCTGCGTCGTATTGGTCACACCGTAGAGCGCGAGGATACTCCTGCTGTTCGTGGTATGGTCAACGCGGTTTCCTTCATGGTTAAAGTTGAGGAGTAAGAGATGCGTTTAAATACTCTGTCTCCGGCCGAAGGCTCCAAAAAGGCGGGTAAACGCCTGGGTCGTGGTATCGGTTCTGGCCTCGGTAAAACCGGTGGTCGTGGTCACAAAGGTCAGAAGTCTCGTTCTGGCGGTGGCGTACGTCGCGGTTTCGAGGGTGGTCAGATGCCTCTGTACCGTCGTCTGCCGAAATTCGGCTTCACTTCTCGTAAAGCGATGATCACCGCAGAGATCCGTCTCTCCGATCTGGCTCACGTAGAAGGCGATGTAGTAGACCTGAACGCGCTGAAAGCGGCAAACATTATCGGTGTCCAGATCGAGTTCGCGAAAGTGATCCTGTCTGGTGAGGTAACTCGTCCGGTAACTGTTCGTGGCCTGCGTGTGACTAAAGGTGCTCGTGCTGCTATCGAAGCTGCTGGCGGTAAAATTGAGGAATAAGTAGCAGATGGCTAAACAACCGGGATTAGATTTTCAAAGTGCCAAAGGTGGCCTTGGCGAACTGAAACGCAGACTTCTGTTTGTGGTCGGTGCGCTGATAGTGTTCCGTATTGGCTCTTTTATTCCGATCCCTGGTATTGATGCCGCTGTACTTGCCAAACTGCTTGAGCAACAGCGAGGCACCATCATTGAAATGTTCAACATGTTCTCTGGTGGTGCTCTCAGCCGTGCTTCTATCTTTGCACTGGGGATTATGCCGTATATCTCGGCATCTATCATCGTGCAGCTGCTGACGGTGGTTTACCAACCGCTGGCAGAGCTGAAGAAAGAAGGGGAGTCTGGTCGTCGTAAGATCAGCCAGTACACCCGCTACGGTACTCTGGTGCTGGCGATATTCCAGTCGATCGGTATTGCTACCGGTCTGCCGAATATGCCTGGTATGCAGGGCCTGGTGATTAATCCAGGCTTTGCGTTCTATTTCACCGCTGTTGTAAGTCTGGTCACAGGGACTATGTTCCTGATGTGGCTCGGCGAACAGATCACTGAACGCGGTATCGGTAACGGTATCTCGATCCTGATCTTCGCCGGGATCGTTGCGGGACTCCCGCCGGCCATCGCCCATACTATCGAGCAAGCGCGTCAAGGCGACCTGCACTTCCTCCTGTTGCTGTTGGTTGCAGTATTAGTATTTGCAGTGACCTTCTTTGTTGTATTCGTTGAACGTGGTCAACGCCGCATTGTGGTAAACTACGCGAAACGGCAGCAGGGTCGTCGTGTCTATGCTGCACAGAGCACACATTTACCGCTGAAAGTGAATATGGCGGGGGTAATCCCGGCAATCTTCGCTTCCAGTATTATACTGTTCCCGGCAACCATCACGTCATGGTTCGGGGGTGGTACTGGTTGGAACTGGCTGACAACAATTTCGCTGTATTTGCAGCCTGGGCAACCGCTTTATGTGTTACTCTATGCGTCTGCAATCATCTTCTTCTGTTTCTTCTACACGGCGTTGGTTTTCAACCCGCGTGAAACAGCAGATAACCTGAAGAAGTCCGGTGCATTTGTACCAGGAATTCGTCCGGGAGAGCAAACGGCGAAGTATATCGATAAAGTGATGACTCGCCTGACTCTGGTTGGTGCGTTGTATATTACTTTTATCTGCCTGATCCCGGAGTTCATGCGTGACGCGATGAAAGTGCCGTTCTACTTCGGTGGGACATCGCTGCTTATCGTTGTTGTCGTGATTATGGACTTTATGGCTCAAGTGCAAACTCTGATGATGTCCAGTCAGTATGAGTCTGCATTGAAGAAGGCGAACCTGAAAGGCTACGGCCGTTAAAACTGGTCGCCCGAGAAGTTACGGAGAGTAAAAATGAAAGTTCGTGCTTCCGTCAAGAAATTATGCCGTAACTGCAAAATCGTTAAGCGTGATGGCGTCATCCGTGTGATTTGCAGTGCCGAGCCGAAGCATAAACAGCGCCAAGGCTGATTTATTCGCATATTTTTCTTGCAAAGTTGGATTGAGCTGGCTAGATTAGCCAGCCAATCTTTTGTATGTCTGTACGTTTCCATTTGAGTATCCTGAAAACGGGCTTTTCAGCATGGTACGTACATATTAAATAGTAGGAGTGCATAGTGGCCCGTATAGCAGGCATTAACATTCCTGATCACAAACATACCGTAATCGCTTTAACCGCTATTTTCGGTATCGGCAAAACCCGTTCTAAAGCTATCTGCGCTGAAACGGGCATCGCTGAAAATGTTAAGATCAGTGAGCTGTCTGAAGAACAAATTGATATTCTGCGTGAAGCAGTAGGTAAATTTGTCGTTGAAGGTGATCTGCGCCGTGAAATCACCCTGAGCATCAAGCGTCTGATGGACCTTGGTTGCTACCGTGGTTTACGCCATCGTCGTGGTCTTCCGGTTCGCGGTCAGCGTACCAAGACCAACGCACGTACCCGTAAGGGTCCGCGTAAACCGATCAAGAAATAATCGGGGTGATTGAATAATGGCAAAGGCACCAGTTCGTGCACGTAAGCGTGTAAGAAAACAAGTCTCTGATGGCGTGGCTCATATCCATGCTTCTTTTAACAACACCATCGTTACTATCACTGATCGTCAGGGTAACGCACTGGGTTGGGCAACAGCCGGTGGTTCCGGTTTCCGTGGTTCTCGCAAATCCACTCCGTTTGCAGCTCAGGTTGCAGCAGAGCGTTGCGCAGAAGCCGTAAAAGAATACGGCATCAAGAATCTGGAAGTTATGGTCAAAGGTCCGGGTCCGGGTCGCGAATCTACCATTCGTGCACTGAACGCCGCTGGTTTCCGCATCACTAATATTACTGATGTGACTCCGATCCCTCATAACGGTTGTCGTCCGCCGAAAAAACGTCGCGTATAACGCTACGTTTTCCAGGTTAGTTGGAGAAAGAAAATGGCAAGATATTTGGGTCCTAAGCTCAAGCTGAGCCGTCGTGAGGGCACCGACTTATTCCTTAAGTCTGGCGTTCGCGCGATCGATACCAAGTGTAAAATTGAACAAGCTCCTGGCCAGCACGGTGCGCGTAAACCGCGTCTGTCTGACTATGGTGTGCAGTTGCGTGAAAAGCAAAAAGTTCGCCGTATGTACGGTGTGCTGGAGCGTCAGTTCCGTAACTACTATAAAGAAGCAGCACGTCTGAAAGGCAACACCGGTGAAAACCTGTTGGCTCTGCTGGAAGGTCGTCTGGACAACGTTGTATACCGTATGGGCTTCGGCGCCACTCGTGCTGAAGCACGCCAGCTGGTTAGCCACAAAGCGATTATGGTAAACGGTCGTGTTGTTAACATCGCTTCTTATCAGGTTAAAGCGAATGACGTTGTCAGCATTCGTGAGAAAGCGAAAAAGCAATCTCGCGTGAAAGCCGCTCTGGAGCTGGCTGAGCAGCGTGAAAAGCCAACCTGGCTGGAAGTTGATGCTGGCAAGATGGAAGGTACGTTCAAGCGTCAGCCGGAGCGTTCTGATCTGTCTGCGGACATTAACGAACACCTGATCGTCGAGCTTTACTCCAAGTAAAGCTTAGTACCAAAGAGAGGACACAATGCAGGGTTCTGTGACAGAGTTTCTAAAACCGCGCCTGGTCGATATCGAGCAAGTGAGTTCGACGCACGCCAAGGTGACCCTTGAGCCTTTAGAGCGTGGCTTCGGCCATACTCTGGGTAACGCACTGCGCCGTATTCTGCTCTCATCGATGCCGGGTTGCGCGGTGACCGAGGTTGAGATTGATGGTGTACTGCACGAGTACAGCACCAAAGAAGGCGTTCAGGAAGACATCCTTGAAATCCTGCTCAACCTGAAAGGGCTGGCGGTGAGAGTTCAGGGTAAAGATGAAGTCATCCTTACTTTGAATAAATCTGGCATTGGCCCTGTGACTGCAGCCGACATTACCCACGACGGTGATGTCGAAATCGTCAAGCCGCAGCACGTGATTTGCCACCTGACTGATGAGAACGCTGCTATTAGCATGCGTATCAAAGTTCAGCGCGGTCGCGGTTATGTGCCGGCTTCTGCCCGAATTCATTCGGAAGAAGATGAGCGCCCAATCGGCCGTCTGCTGGTCGACGCCTGCTACAGCCCTGTAGAGCGTATTGCCTACAATGTTGAAGCTGCGCGTGTAGAACAGCGTACCGACCTGGACAAGCTGGTCATCGAAATGGAAACCAACGGCACAATCGATCCTGAAGAGGCGATTCGTCGTGCGGCAACCATTCTGGCTGAACAACTGGAAGCTTTTGTTGACTTACGTGATGTACGTCAGCCAGAAGTGAAAGAAGAGAAACCAGAGTTCGATCCGATCCTGCTGCGCCCTGTTGACGATCTGGAATTGACTGTCCGCTCTGCTAACTGCCTCAAGGCAGAAGCTATCCACTATATCGGTGATCTGGTACAGCGTACCGAGGTTGAGTTGCTGAAAACGCCGAACCTGGGTAAAAAATCTCTTACTGAGATTAAAGACGTGCTGGCTTCCCGTGGACTGTCTCTGGGCATGCGCCTGGAAAACTGGCCACCAGCAAGCATTGCTGACGAGTAACCGGATCACAGGTTAAGGTTTTACTGAGAAGGATAAGGTCATGCGCCATCGTAAGAGTGGTCGTCAACTGAACCGCAACAGCAGCCATCGCCAGGCTATGTTCCGTAACATGGCAGGTTCGCTGGTTCGTCATGAAATCATCAAGACGACCCTGCCGAAAGCGAAAGAACTGCGTCGCGTAGTTGAGCCGCTGATTACTCTTGCCAAGACTGATAGCGTTGCTAATCGTCGTCTGGCATTCGCCCGCACTCGTGATAACGAGATCGTGGCAAAACTGTTTAACGAGCTGGGCCCGCGTTTCGCGAGCCGCGCCGGTGGTTACACTCGCATTCTGAAGTGTGGCTTCCGTGCAGGCGACAACGCGCCGATGGCATACATCGAGCTGGTTGATCGTGCTGAGCCGAAAGCAGAAGCTGCTGCAGAGTAATCTGTAGTAACGTAAAAAAACCCGCCCCGGCGGGTTTTTTTATATCTACCGCATCCCCACTTCACTACACTATCTGTACTCTTTTTGTTCATCCCCCGGAGCCGTAGAATGTGGTTACTGGATCAGTGGGCGGAACGCCATATCCTCGATGCCCAAACTAAAGGTGAGTTCGATAACTTACCCGGCAGCGGCGAACCGCTGACTCTCGATGACGATTCGCATGTGCCGGCGGAGCTGCGGGCAGGTTATCGCCTTCTGAAGAATGCTGGATGCCTTCCCCCGGAGCTGGAGCAGCGAAGAGAAGCGGTGGCACTGGCTGATTTACTGAAGGGCGTCCGCCAGGACGATCCTCGTCATGCTGAACTGAGCAAACGGCTTGCCTTGCTCGAACTGAAGCTTCGTCAGGCTGGTCTGAGTACCGACTTTTTACGCGGTGAGTATGCCGAGGCTTTGCTACAAAGAATGAACCAGGAGTAAATATGTATCGTATTGGTGAGCTGGCTAAGCTGGCTGACGTCACGCCAGATACCATCCGTTATTATGAGAAACAGCAAATGATGGATCATGACGTGCGCACCGAGGGAGGATTTCGTCTTTACTCGGATAACGATCTTCAGCGGCTACGCTTTATTCGCTATGCCCGTCAGCTGGGCTTCACTCTGGAAGCGATCCGCGAATTATTGTCGATCCGTATCGATCCGGAGCACCATACCTGCCAGGAATCGAAAGGGATCGTTCAGGCGCGATTAAGCGAAGTCGAGGCGCGGATCAAAGAGTTGCAGACGATGCGTCGCTCTCTGCAGCGGCTTAATGATGCCTGCTGTGGGACTGCGCACAGTAGTGTTTATTGTTCGATCCTTGAGGCCCTTGAACAAGGCGCCAGCAATGGCGGTACGGGACGTTGATTTTTTCATCGCGCGGATCTACACTCGCGCGGAATTCACACATGCACTGGAGTTTATATGAGTCGCTATCAGCATACTAAAGGGCAAATTAAAGATAACGCCATTGAGGCACTTCTCCACGATCCGTTATTCAGGCAGCGTGTAGAGAAAAACAAGAAAGGGAAAGGAAGCTATCAACGTAAAGATAAACATGCAGGAAGGATTGACCGGGAGGCCAGTGGCAAGCAAGCGAATCGCTTTTTTACCACTGGCCTTCTGCTTTCGGTGCTGATTAAGAACGGTTGTTTTGCTCTTTCAGCAGATCGCGAATTTCGCTCAGCAGGACTTCTTCTTTAGAAGGAGCTGGCGGCGCCGCCGGAGCCTCTTCTTTCTTACGATTTAACTTATTCATCAGTTTAATCGCCATGAAGATGGCAAACGCGACGATGATGAAATCGAAAACGTTCTGAATGAATACCCCATAATGCATCACGACAGCCGGGACATCGCCCTGGGCATCACGTAGCGTGACGGCAAACTGTTTAAAATCGATCCCGCCAATCAACAGGCCGAGTGGTGGCATAATAATATCTGCGACCAGCGATGAAACAATTTTACCGAATGCTGCACCGATGATCACACCCACTGCCAAATCGACAACGTTCCCGCGCATCGCGAATTCGCGAAACTCTTTTAAAAAACTCATTTTATTCTCCTTGTGCCAGCTGACGTTGTAAGTTTAACAAATGTATTTTCATTTGCCATTCCCAGTAGATAGTTACCGCAAAATATTAACCTTTGAATAATAAGGGATAATAAAAAGGCGCCTGTTCGGCGCCCTGGGAATTACAGGAAGAAAGGACTTGGCTGGAACAGCCTTTCTACATCGGAAATAAACTTCTTATCGGTCAAAAACATGATCACATGATCGCCCTGCTCGATCCGCAGATTATTATTCGCGATCATTACGTCGTTGCCCCGCACAACGGCGCCGATGATCGTACCTGGCGGCAGCTTGATCTCATCGATCGAACGCCCGACCACCCGGGAGGTGCTCTCATCACCGTGCGCCACGGCCTCAATCGCTTCGGCAACACCGCGGCGAAGGGAGGAGACGCCGACAATATCGGCTTTACGAACATGGCTGAGGAGTGCGGAAATTGTGGCCTGTTGAGGTGATATCGCGATATCAATGACACTGCCCTGGACCAGATCCACGTAGGCTCTGCGCTGGATCAGCACCATCACTTTTTTCGCGCCCATTCGCTTTGCCAGCATCGCCGACATAATGTTTGCTTCATCGTCGTTAGTGACGGCAATAAACAGGTCCACCTGGTCAATATGCTCTTCAGCCAGCAGCTCCTGGTCCGATGCATCACCGTAGAAGACGATTGTATGCTGCAGCTTTTCCGCAAGCTCAGCGGCTCGCTGCTGATTACGTTCGATAAGCTTGACGCTGTAATCTTTTTCCAGCTTATGGGCCAGACCCGCGCCAATATTGCCCCCGCCGACCAGCATAATACGCTTATACGGCTTTTCCAGTCGCTGCAGTTCGCTCATGACCGCGCGAATATGCTGCGAGGCGGCAATAAAGAATACTTCATCGCCGGCTTCCACAATCGTCGAACCCTGTGGGCGAATAGGACGATCGTGGCGGAAAATAGCGGCCACACGCGTATCGATATGCGGCATATGCTCCCGCATGGTGGACAACGCATTCCCTACCAGCGGACCACCGTAATAGGCTTTTACTACGGCGAGGCTGACTTTCCCTTCGGCGAAGTTCACGACCTGCAGCGCGCCGGGATATTCGATCAGCCGGTGAATATTGTCGATGACCAGCTGTTCCGGAGCGATTAAGTGATCGATAGGCACCGCTTCAGAATTGAAGAGCTTATCCGCATCACGAACGTAATCTGGCGCACGAATACGCGCAATACGGTTTGGGGTATTGAATAATGAGTAGGCGACCTGACAGGCCACCATATTGGTTTCATCCGAACTGGTGACCGCTACCAGCATATCGGCATCATCGGCCCCCGCCTCGCGCAGTACGCGAGGGTGAGAGCCATGTCCCTGGACGACACGCAGGTCGAACTTATCCTGCAGGCTGCGCAGACGGTCGCCATTGGTATCAACCAGCGTAATATCATTGTTCTCGCCGACAAGGTTTTCCGCCAGCGTGCCGCCGACCTGGCCGGCGCCCAGAATAATAATCTTCATCTGCAGTGACCCATTAATTCCGACGTTTGATTAGCTTAGCGTAAAAGAAGCCATCACCTTCTTCCGGGCCCGGCAGATTTTGCTGCCCGGGGCTCGCCGGCGTACCGGTTGCATGAAGTTCAGCATCCGGGGTTCGTGCGAGGAAGGCGGAAATTTGCTGACTATTCTCTTCCGGCAGAATAGAACAGGTAGCGTAAACCAGCGTACCGCCTGGTTTCAGGTGCTCCCAGGTGGCATTCAGGATCTCGGCCTGCAGCTGGGTTAACTCGGCGATATCCCGATCCCGGCGCAGCCATTTGATATCCGGATGGCGGCGAATGACGCCGGTGGCGGAGCAGGGGGCATCCAGCAGAATACGATCGAACTGTTCGTTGCCACACCACTGCTCAGGGAAGCGACCATCGCCCTGTTTGACTTCGGCTTTCATGCCCAGCCGTTTCAGGTTGTCATAGACGCGTGACAGACGCTGTTCATCAATATCCACCGCCATGACCTGAGCCTGCGGGGCAACCTCCAGAATATGCGTCGTCTTGCCGCCCGGTGCGGCGCAAAGATCGAGAATGCGTTCGCCATTTTCCGGCAGCAGGTAGCGCATACAGCCCTGGGCCGAGGCATCCTGGACGGTGACCCAGCCTTCGGCAAAACCTGGCAACGCATGGACTGGGGCAGGGGTGGCCAGACGCACGGCGTCGGGATAGTCAGGATGGGTGAAGCCCTCTAAGCCGGCCTCTTTAAGCAGAGCAAGCCATTCATCCCGGGAATGATGGTTGCGGTTAACGCGCAGCCACATCGGCGGGCGCTGGTTGTTCGCATCGACGATCTCCTGCCACTGCTGCGGCCAGGCCTGCTGCAGGCGTTTCAGCAGCCATTTGGGATGAAGATAGCGGTTTTCATGCTCAGCAAATTCGACTAATAACGCTTCCTGCTGGCGCTGGAACTGGCGTAGCACGCCGTTGATCAGCCCTTTAAGCTGCGGGCGTTTAATGGCCACCGCGCCTTCTACCGTTTCCGCCAGTGCGGCATGCGGAGGAATACGGGTATAGAGCAACTGATAAAGCCCAACCATGATCAGAAAATGCACGGTGCGCTGTTTGCCGGTCATCGGACGCGCCATCAGCTTGTTGATAAGCCACTCAAGCTGACTGAGCGTACGCAATACGCCAAAGCACAGCTCCTGCAACAGCGCTTTGTCTTTATCGCTGACTTTCTGCTGCAGAGGGGGCAGAACGTTGCTCAAAGACTGACCTTGTTCTACCACTTGCTCGATAGCCTGGGCGGCCAGACTGCGTAAGTTTATTTTGTTTTTCATAAGCGCAAAAATAAAAATGCCCGGCTAACCCGGGCTTTTAAAGAGACAACCGTCAGGCGAGACGGGTACCAGGGATGAACCACTCCCGGCGGGAATTGAGTAAGTCCTGCGAGCTCATCGCTTTTTTACCCGCTGGCTGTAGTGATTCCAGACTGAGGATCCCATCACCCGTGGCGACCTGAATACCCTGCTTGGTTGCTGCCACTATTGTTCCCGGCTCGGCGTGCGTGGCTTCGGCAATAACCGATGCCCGCCAGACTTTGACTGGCTGCCCGTCAATCTCCAGCCAGCTCATTGGCCAAGGATTAAACGCCCGGATGCAACGTTCCAGCTGTGCAGCGGAAAGCGACCAGTCGATGCGGGCCTCTTCTTTACTCAGCTTCTCGGCATAACTGACGAGTGACTCGTCCTGGACTTCAGGCTGTGCCGTTCCGTTTGCCAGTTGCGCTAAGGTTGTCAGCAGTCCCTGTGGGCCGAGGCCGGCCAGCTTATCGTACAGGCTGCCGCTGGTATCCTCAGCGGTAATGGGGCAGGAAAGCTTATACAGCATGTCACCCGTATCAAGGCCGACGTCCATCTGCATGATGGTCACGCCGGTTTCGCTATCGCCCGCCCACAGCGAACGCTGGATCGGCGCGGCGCCACGCCAGCGCGGCAGCAGGGAGCCATGAACGTTGATGCAGCCCAGACGCGGCATCTCAAGCACCGCTTTTGGCAGGATCAGACCATACGCCACCACCACCATGATATCGGCGCCTAAATCGGCGACGAGCTGTTGGTTCTCCTGCGGACGAAGAGACGATGGCTGGAATACGGGGACGTCATGGGCTTCAGCCAGCACTTTTACCGGGCTCGGCATCAATTTTTTGCCGCGTCCCGCGGGACGGTCTGGCTGAGTAAACACGCCAACGATCTGATGTTCAGACGACAACAACGCGTCAAGATGACGCGCTGCAAAATCGGGGGTGCCGGCGAAAATGATACGTAGTGAATGTGACACGGTATTCCTTGTTATCAGGCACGGGAACGTAAACGATCCAGTTTCTCAACCTTCTGACGAATGCGCTGTTGTTTGAGCGGTGACAGATAGTCAATAAACAGTTTGCCAACCAGGTGATCCATTTCATGCTGGATACAGATCGCCAGCAGGCCATCGGCCTCCAGCTCAAACGGCTTACCGTCGCGATCCAGCGCACGGATCTTCACTTTTTCCGCACGGGGTACCAGAGCACGCTGTTCCGGAATGGACAAGCAGCCTTCTTCAATACCGGTTTCGCCGTCTTTTTCCAGCAGCTCCGGGTTGATTAACACCAGCCGCTCTTCACGATTTTCCGACACATCGATCACGATGATGCGCTGATGGATATCGACCTGGGTTGCGGCCAGACCGATGCCTTCCTCGGCGTACATGGTGTCGAACATATCATCGACGATACGCTGAATTTCCGCATTCACTTCTTTGACCGGCTCGGCGACTTTGCGAAGGCGCTCGTCCGGAATATGTAACACTTGCAAAACTGCCATAAAGTTCCAGAGTCGTATTCAGGAGTTGATAAGATTATTAGCTCTATTCTAGACAAAACCCCCTGCAATTGACAGTCTCACTGTCCAATCGCAAAGATTGTCAATGCCGCTTATGGCAGGGGGTAAGGATGACGCCCGACGAGATTTGGCTGCGGCTGATGAAGGTCAGTAATTTGTATGGCGACAGGATGCTGGATATTGCGCAGCGGTTATGCGCAGCCGCTTTCGTGGATAGTGAAGTGCTATATGCCGTTGGGATGACCGCGGCGCAGGTGAAGCCATTTTTACGGTTTGACGAGCGGGAGCTTGACGAGACGCAGCGCTGGCTGGAACACCCGGATCATCATCTGTTACGGGCTGACGATCCGCGCTATCCCTTGCGGCTAAGGGCTATCGCTGATTACCCCGGCGCGTTGCTGGTCAGTGGCGACCCCGCCCTGCTTCACAGCGCGCAGCTTGCCGTTATTGGCAGCCGTTTGCACTCCTGGTATGGCGCCCGCTGGGGAAAACTGTTCAGCGAAACGCTGGCGCGTAGAGGGATCACCATCACCAGTGGGCTGGCGTTAGGCATTGATGGCGTTGCGCACCGCGGCGCGCTGGCCGCGGAGGGGAAAACCATCGCGGTGCTGGGCAACGGGCTGGAACAGGTTTATCCGCGGCGCCATGCAAACCTCGCCCAACAGATCATCGACAATGGCGGTACGCTGGTCTCTGAATTTCCACTCATTACGCCGCCGCTTCCCGCTCATTTTCCCCGACGTAACCGTATTATCAGCGGCTTAAGTTTGGGCGTGCTGGTGATTGAGGCGGCGTTGCGAAGCGGATCGCTGGTCACCGTCCGTTGCGCCCTGGAGCAGGGAAGAGATGTGTTCGCCCTGCCAGGCCCGATTGGTAATCCGGGATCTGAAGGTCCGCACTGGTTAATCAAGCAAGGCGCGGTACCGGTGACCTCGCCAGAGGATATCGTGGAGTACTGGCAAAACGAGCTGGCCTGGCTTACTGATACGTCTGATTCGATAAATAATTGCGCCGATCAGCCGTCTGTAGCATTGCCATTTCCGGAGCTCCTGGCTAACGTAGGAGATGAGGTAACACCTGTTGACGTTGTCGCTGAACGTGCCGGCCAATCTGTGCCAGTAACCGTAGCTCAGCTACTTGAACTGGAGTTAGCAGGCTGGATCGCAGCTGTACCCGGCGGCTATGTCCGATTAAGGAGGGCAAGCCATGTTCGACGTACTCATGTATTTGTTTGAAACTTACATCCATAACGAAGCAGAAATGCGCGTGGATCAGGACAAACTGACGCGGGATCTTACCGATGCGGGTTTTGAGCGGGAAGATATCTATAACGCGTTAATGTGGCTCGAGAAACTGGCTGATTATCAGGAAGGTCTCGTTGAACCCATGCAGCTCGCTTCCGACCCGCTGTCGCTTCGGGTGTATACCGAAGAGGAGTGCCAGCGTCTGGATGCCAGTTGCCGGGGATTTTTACTCTTCCTCGAGCAGATTCAGGTGTTGAACCTCGAAACGCGAGAAATGGTGATAGAGCGCGTCCTGGCGCTGGATACAGCAGAATTTGAACTGGAAGACCTGAAATGGGTCATTCTGATGGTACTGTTCAACATTCCGGGCTGTGAAAACGCCTATCAGCAAATGGAAGAATTACTCTTCGAAGTAAATGAAGGTATGCTGCATTAATCTTTTTGCAGCAACATCGAGTTGTTATGACCAAATCAGCACTGTTTTCGGTGCGTAAAAATGAGCCCTGCCCGCAGTGCGGGGCTGAACTGGTGATCCGTTCCGGGAAACATGGCCCGTTTCTCGGCTGTTCGCATTATCCGGACTGTGACTATATCCGTCCCCTGAAAAGTCAGGCGGACGGTCATATCGTTAAGGTGCTGGAGGGACAGGAGTGCCCATTTTGCGGCGCTGTCATGGTGTTACGCCAGGGGCGCTTTGGTATGTTTATCGGCTGCAGTCGCTATCCTGAATGCGAGCATACCGAGCTGATTGATAAACCCGATGAGACCGCTATCGCCTGTCCGCAATGCGGACAGGGGCATCTGGTCCAGCGTCGCTCTCGTTTCGGTAAAACCTTTCATTCCTGCGATCGCTACCCTGATTGCCAGTTCGTTATCAATTTTAAACCGGTAGCGGGCGAATGCCCTGAATGCCATTACCCGCTGTTAATTGAAAAGAAGACGGCGCAGGGGCTCAGACGCTTCTGTGCCAGTAAACAATGTGGAAAGCCGATCCCGGCGGAATAAATCAGTGAACAATAACCTGCCCTCAGAAACCGTCGCCCATGCCGTGGCGGTACTGAAAAATGAACATGTCATCGCCTACCCCACAGAAGCCGTTTTTGGCGTTGGCTGCGATCCAGACAGCGAAACGGCCGTCATGCGTCTGCTGGAGCTGAAGCAGCGTCCTGTTGACAAGGGATTGATCCTTATCGCCGCCAGCTTTGAGCAGTTGAAGCCTTATGTTGATGATTCACGGTTAAGTGACTCGCAGCGGGACGCTATCTTTTCCTGCTGGCCGGGACCGGTGACGTTTGTATTCCCGGCGCGTCCTGAAACGCCGCGCTGGCTGACGGGGCGTTTTGATTCGCTGGCCGTACGCGTGACCAACCATCCGCTGGTGATTGAATTGTGCGAAGCTTACGGGAAACCGCTGGTCTCGACGAGCGCCAATCTCACCGGGCAACCACCGTGTCGTACCACCGCAGAGGTTCATGCTCAGTTTGGTGACAGCTTCCCGGTTGTGGATGGCGCCACGGGTGGACGGCAAAATCCATCTGAAATCCGTGATGCCCTGACGGGTAAACTGTTCCGCCAGGGGTGAACCATGGAAACCTATGCCGTTTTTGGTAATCCGATCGCGCACAGCAAGTCGCCTTCTATTCATCAGCTGTTTGCCCGCCAGTTAGGGATTACTCATCCTTATGGACGTGTGCTGGCGCCACTGGACGATTTTGTCTCTTCTCTGAATCAGTTCTTTGCAGAAGGAGGAAAGGGGGCCAACGTCACCGTTCCTTTTAAAGAGGAAGCTTTTGCGCGCGCGGACGAGCTGACAGAACGCGCTGCGCTGGCGGGAGCAGTAAACACCCTGAAACGCCTGGAAGATGGCCGTTTACTGGGGGACAACACCGACGGTATTGGCCTCCTGAGCGATCTGGAACGCCTGGGGTTCATTAAGCCGCGCCAGCGGATCCTGCTGGTAGGTGCTGGTGGCGCATCACGCGGGGTTCTTTTGCCGCTTCTGTCGCTGGGATGTGCCGTCACGATCGTGAATCGAACCTATTCTCGTGCCCATGAGTTAGCCACTCTCTTCGCCCATACCGGTAGCGTCAGCGCAAGAGAGATGGATACCTTATCCGGGGAAACATTCGATCTGATCATCAATGCGACGTCCAGTGGAATAGACGGTGATGTACCGGCTATCCCGGCATCTGTTGTCCACGCTGACGTGTATTGCTATGACATGTTTTACCAGAAAGGGCCAACACCGTTTCTTCACTGGTGCCAGCAGTATGGCGCAGTCCACTGTGCTGATGGGCTGGGAATGCTGGTGGCGCAAGCCGCCCATGCTGTTCTGCTATGGCACGGCGTCCTGCCGGCTATCGCTCCGGTCATCGAAACGCTGCAGCAGGAACTGAATGCATGAATCAGGCGATTCAGTTTCCTGACCGGGAATCATGGGATGCCGAACGGCAGGGTGTGGTTTTTCCTGTGCTGGTCAATGGGATGCAATTAACCTGCGCAATTTCAGGACAGAGCCTGCAGCAGCGTTTTGGTGCAGAGGGGCCAGCGCAGTGGCTGGCCGCCTTCCAGGAACATCGTTGGGATCTAGAGGAAGAGGTGGAAGCATTGATCCGCGATGGTCAGGAAGATGCTCAGGGCTGGATCTGGTTATCCTGATCCAGGTATTCATTTTTCCATTTCACATAGTTATTTGCTGAATACTTCAGTCCTTCCCGTTCCGTCTCCGTCAGGGGGCGGATCTGTTTGACCGGATTGCCAAAGTAAAGGTAGCCGCTTTCCAGTTGTTTGTTCTGCGGTACCAAACTGCCTGCACCAATCATGACGTCATCGCCAACGACGACACCATCTAATAAGATCGAACCCATACCAACCAGCACGCGGTTGCCGATAGTGCAGCCGTGCAGCATCACTTTATGACCAACAGTTACATCCTCACCAATGATCAGCGGATTTCCCTCCGGCTTATAAGAGGACTTATGGGTCACATGGAGAACGCTACCGTCCTGAATATTGCTGCGTTGACCTATCGATACATAGTTGACGTCGCCGCGAATGGCCACCAGAGGCCAGACGCTGACATCATCGGCAATTCTGACATCACCGATGACAACGCTGGATGCGTCAATCATGACGCGAAGACCGATTTGTGGGAAAAATGCTTTATAGGGGCGCAGCTGAGCAGACATATAGACCTCAAAATACCGGAATGTAAGAAGACTTTGGTGGCTTTTATCTCCCTGTGCAACCCCTGAAAACGGTGAAAATTGAGCAAATCGTGCAATTACGCGACGAAAAGGGTGAAAAATCACCATTCAGAAAAAAAGATCGAAAAAAGGCTTGTGCAAAAAAATGGGATCCCTATAATGCGCTCCCACTGACACGGCAGATGTGAATCACTTCACACAAACAGCCGGTTCGGTTGAAGAGAAAAATCCTGAAATTCAGGGTTGACTCTGAAAGAGGAAAGCGTAATATACGCCACCTCGCGACAGAGCGCTAAAGCGCGTCGCAACTGCTCTTTAACAATTTATCAGACAATCTGTGTGGGCACTCAAAGTGACATGGATTCTTAACGTCCTCGGACGAAAAATGAATACCAAGTCTCTGAGTGAACATACGTAATTCATTACGAAGTTTAATTCACGAGCATCAAACTTAAATTGAAGAGTTTGATCATGGCTCAGATTGAACGCTGGCGGCAGGCCTAACACATGCAAGTCGAGCGGTAGCACAGAGAGCTTGCTCTCGGGTGACGAGCGGCGGACGGGTGAGTAATGTCTGGGAAACTGCCTGATGGAGGGGGATAACTACTGGAAACGGTAGCTAATACCGCATAACGTCGCAAGACCAAAGTGGGGGACCTTCGGGCCTCATGCCATCAGATGTGCCCAGATGGGATTAGCTGGTAGGTGGGGTAACGGCTCACCTAGGCGACGATCCCTAGCTGGTCTGAGAGGATGACCAGCCACACTGGAACTGAGACACGGTCCAGACTCCTACGGGAGGCAGCAGTGGGGAATATTGCACAATGGGCGCAAGCCTGATGCAGCCATGCCGCGTGTGTGAAGAAGGCCTTCGGGTTGTAAAGCACTTTCAGCGGGGAGGAAGGCGGTGAGGTTAATAACCTCACCGATTGACGTTACCCGCAGAAGAAGCACCGGCTAACTCCGTGCCAGCAGCCGCGGTAATACGGAGGGTGCAAGCGTTAATCGGAATTACTGGGCGTAAAGCGCACGCAGGCGGTCTGTCAAGTCGGATGTGAAATCCCCGGGCTCAACCTGGGAACTGCATTCGAAACTGGCAGGCTAGAGTCTTGTAGAGGGGGGTAGAATTCCAGGTGTAGCGGTGAAATGCGTAGAGATCTGGAGGAATACCGGTGGCGAAGGCGGCCCCCTGGACAAAGACTGACGCTCAGGTGCGAAAGCGTGGGGAGCAAACAGGATTAGATACCCTGGTAGTCCACGCTGTAAACGATGTCGATTTGGAGGTTGTGCCCTTGAGGCGTGGCTTCCGGAGCTAACGCGTTAAATCGACCGCCTGGGGAGTACGGCCGCAAGGTTAAAACTCAAATGAATTGACGGGGGCCCGCACAAGCGGTGGAGCATGTGGTTTAATTCGATGCAACGCGAAGAACCTTACCTGGTCTTGACATCCACAGAACTTTCCAGAGATGGATTGGTGCCTTCGGGAACTGTGAGACAGGTGCTGCATGGCTGTCGTCAGCTCGTGTTGTGAAATGTTGGGTTAAGTCCCGCAACGAGCGCAACCCTTATCCTTTGTTGCCAGCGGTCCGGCCGGGAACTCAAAGGAGACTGCCAGTGATAAACTGGAGGAAGGTGGGGATGACGTCAAGTCATCATGGCCCTTACGACCAGGGCTACACACGTGCTACAATGGCATATACAAAGAGAAGCGACCTCGCGAGAGCAAGCGGACCTCATAAAGTATGTCGTAGTCCGGATTGGAGTCTGCAACTCGACTCCATGAAGTCGGAATCGCTAGTAATCGTAGATCAGAATGCTACGGTGAATACGTTCCCGGGCCTTGTACACACCGCCCGTCACACCATGGGAGTGGGTTGCAAAAGAAGTAGGTAGCTTAACCTTCGGGAGGGCGCTTACCACTTTGTGATTCATGACTGGGGTGAAGTCGTAACAAGGTAACCGTAGGGGAACCTGCGGTTGGATCACCTCCTTACCTTAAAGAACCTGCCTTTGTAGTGTCCACACAGATTGTTTGATAAATGATAAATTTCAAAATGTACTGCGAAGTGCATTGTGAAATTTTGCTCTTTAAAAATCTGGATCAAGCTGAAAATTGAAACGACACACAGCTAATGTGTGTTCGAGTCTCTCAAATTTTCGCGACACGATGATGTTTTACGAAACATCTTCGGGTTGTGAGGTTAAGCGACTAAGCGTACACGGTGGATGCCCTGGCAGTCAGAGGCGATGAAGGACGTGCTAATCTGCGAAAAGCGTCGGTAAGGTGATATGAACCGTTATAGCCGGCGATGTCCGAATGGGGAAACCCAGTGCAATTCGTTGCACTATCGTTAACTGAATACATAGGTTAACGAGGCGAACCGGGGGAACTGAAACATCTAAGTACCCCGAGGAAAAGAAATCAACCGAGATTCCCCCAGTAGCGGCGAGCGAACGGGGAGCAGCCCAGAGTCTGAATCAGCTTGTGTGTTAGTGGAACGGTCTGGAAAGTCCGACGGTACAGGGTGATAGTCCCGTACACCAAAATGCACAGGTTGTGAACTCGAAGAGTAGGGCGGGACACGTGGTATCCTGTCTGAATATGGGGGGACCATCCTCCAAGGCTAAATACTCCTGACTGACCGATAGTGAACCAGTACCGTGAGGGAAAGGCGAAAAGAACCCCGGCGAGGGGAGTGAAAAAGAACCTGAAACCGTGTACGTACAAGCAGTGGGAGCACCTTCGGGTGTGACTGCGTACCTTTTGTATAATGGGTCAGCGACTTATATTCTGTAGCAAGGTTAACCGTATAGGGGAGCCGCAGGGAAACCGAGTCTTAACTGGGCGTTAAGTTGCAGGGTATAGACCCGAAACCCGGTGATCTAGCCATGGGCAGGTTGAAGGTTGGGTAACACTAACTGGAGGACCGAACCGACTAATGTTGAAAAATTAGCGGATGACTTGTGGCTGGGGGTGAAAGGCCAATCAAACCGGGAGATAGCTGGTTCTCCCCGAAAGCTATTTAGGTAGCGCCTCGTGAATTCATCTTCGGGGGTAGAGCACTGTTTCGGCTAGGGGGTCATCCCGACTTACCAACCCGATGCAAACTACGAATACCGAAGAATGTTATCACGGGAGACACACGGCGGGTGCTAACGTCCGTCGTGAAGAGGGAAACAACCCAGACCGCCAGCTAAGGTCCCAAAGTCATGGTTAAGTGGGAAACGATGTGGGAAGGCACAGACAGCCAGGATGTTGGCTTAGAAGCAGCCATCATTTAAAGAAAGCGTAATAGCTCACTGGTCGAGTCGGCCTGCGCGGAAGATGTAACGGGGCTAAACCATGCACCGAAGCTGCGGCAGCGACGCTTATGCGTTGTTGGGTAGGGGAGCGTTCTGTAAGCCTGCGAAGGTGGCCTGTGAGGGCTGCTGGAGGTATCAGAAGTGCGAATGCTGACATAAGTAACGATAAAGCGGGTGAAAAGCCCGCTCGCCGGAAGACCAAGGGTTCCTGTCCAACGTTAATCGGGGCAGGGTGAGTCGACCCCTAAGGCGAGGCCGAAAGGCGTAGTCGATGGGAAACAGGTTAATATTCCTGTACTTGGTGTTACTGCGAAGGGGGGACGGAGAAGGCTATGTTAGCCGGGCGACGGTTGTCCCGGTTTAAGCATGTAGGCGGAGGTTCCAGGTAAATCCGGTACCTTTTAACGCTGAGATGTGATGACGAGGCACTACGGTGCTGAAGTAACAAATGCCCTGCTTCCAGGAAAAGCCTCTAAGCATCAGGTAACATCAAATCGTACCCCAAACCGACACAGGTGGTCAGGTAGAGAATACCAAGGCGCTTGAGAGAACTCGGGTGAAGGAACTAGGCAAAATGGTGCCGTAACTTCGGGAGAAGGCACGCTGGTGTGTAGGTGAAGTCCCTGCGGATGGAGCTGAGACCAGTCGAAGATACCAGCTGGCTGCAACTGTTTATTAAAAACACAGCACTGTGCAAACACGAAAGTGGACGTATACGGTGTGACGCCTGCCCGGTGCCGGAAGGTTAATTGATGGGGTTATCCGTAAGGAGAAGCTCTTGATCGAAGCCCCGGTAAACGGCGGCCGTAACTATAACGGTCCTAAGGTAGCGAAATTCCTTGTCGGGTAAGTTCCGACCTGCACGAATGGCGTAATGATGGCCAGGCTGTCTCCACCCGAGACTCAGTGAAATTGAACTCGCTGTGAAGATGCAGTGTACCCGCGGCAAGACGGAAAGACCCCGTGAACCTTTACTATAGCTTGACACTGAACATTGAGCCTTGATGTGTAGGATAGGTGGGAGGCTTTGAAGCGTGGACGCCAGTCTGCGTGGAGCCAACCTTGAAATACCACCCTTTAATGTTTGATGTTCTAACGTAGGCCCCTAATCGGGGTTGCGGACAGTGTCTGGTGGGTAGTTTGACTGGGGCGGTCTCCTCCCAAAGAGTAACGGAGGAGCACGAAGGTTAGCTAATCCTGGTCGGACATCAGGAGGTTAGTGCAATGGCATAAGCTAGCTTGACTGCGAGCGTGACGGCGCGAGCAGGTGCGAAAGCAGGTCATAGTGATCCGGTGGTTCTGAATGGAAGGGCCATCGCTCAACGGATAAAAGGTACTCCGGGGATAACAGGCTGATACCGCCCAAGAGTTCATATCGACGGCGGTGTTTGGCACCTCGATGTCGGCTCATCACATCCTGGGGCTGAAGTAGGTCCCAAGGGTATGGCTGTTCGCCATTTAAAGTGGTACGCGAGCTGGGTTTAGAACGTCGTGAGACAGTTCGGTCCCTATCTGCCGTGGGCGCTGGAGAATTGAGGGGGGCTGCTCCTAGTACGAGAGGACCGGAGTGGACGCATCACTGGTGTTCGGGTTGTCATGCCAATGGCACTGCCCGGTAGCTAAATGCGGAAGAGATAAGTGCTGAAAGCATCTAAGCACGAAACTTGCCCCGAGATGAGTTCTCCCTGAGACTTTAAGTCTCCTGAAGGAACGTTGAAGACGACGACGTTGATAGGCCGGGTGTGTAAGCGCAGCGATGCGTTGAGCTAACCGGTACTAATGAACCGTGAGGCTTAACCTTACAACGCCGAAGCTGTTTTGGCGGATTTGAGAGAAGATTTTTAGCGTGATACAGATTAATCGATGCGTCCGCAGGACGTGTTGAAAACAGAATTTGCCTGGCGGCACTAGCGCGGTGGTCCCACCTGACCCCATGCCGAACTCAGAAGTGAAACGCCGTAGCGCCGATGGTAGTGTGGGGTCTCCCCATGTGAGAGTAGGGAACTGCCAGGCATCAAATTTAGCGTGCTGATATGGCTCAGTTGGTAGAGCGCACCCTTGGTAAGGGTGAGGTCCCCAGTTCGACTCTGGGTATCAGCACCACTTTTTAGGTTAAAGTTCGGCACGTTGTAAAGAATTTGCCTGGCGACAATAGCGCGGCGGTCCCACCTGACCCCATGCCGAACTCAGAAGTGAAACGTCGTAGCGCCGATGGTAGTGTGGGGTCTCCCCATGTGAGAGTAGGGAATCGCCAGGCATCAAATAAAGCAAAAGGCCCAGTCGAAAGACTGGGCCTTTTGCTTTTGTTATATCTGTTGTTTGCCGATGAGCGCTCTCCGGAGCAGGACAAATCCGCCGGGAGCGGATTTGAACGTTGCGCAGCAACGGCCGGAGGGTAGCGGGCAGGACGCCCGCCATCATTCCCAGGCATCAAATAAAACGAAAGGCTCAGTCGGAAGACCGGGCTTTATTGTTTTTTGCGGCCAGACGCGCCGCCAGCTCCCCCGGTGGCGCTGCGCTTACCGGGGCTACAGACCCCGTAGCCCGGAAAAGGTGCGCAGCACCGCCTCTGGGGAAAGCAGCGGTCATATCAACGTAAATGAAAGGCCCAGTCGTGTGACTGGGCCTTTTGTCTTTCTGGCGACTGAGCCGAAGAGAACGCCTCCAGGCTGAGCATTTGTGGAGCGGAGTTGCTAACGAGTCAGCGCGACGATCCCTAACGTGAGGCCGGCTACCGCGGCGGCCCCCCGGCGATCGCACCTGCGGTGTCCCAGTTGTCTTCTGTTGTGCCTTTCATACAGGTATTGGTGTGGACTAAGCGGCCTTGCGAGTCATAAACCGGCACGCAAGGAGAGTCATGGGCACAGCCTGCCAGCAGAGAGGCCAGCAGCGCCACGATTAAATACTTTTTCATGATATTACCTCTGGATAATCCGCAGGGTTGTACTGAGAGCCAGTGCAGAACGGAATGGCTTATTTTATCACCGCGGATTGTCCGGCCCGGATGCCGAAATCATCTCAATTTATGAGCCGCGTAAATATCGTGAAGATAAGCCCGGGAATATGCAGAAAAGATGGAGAGAAAGATTGTGATTCAGCGATGCTGCGTGCGATGGCGGTTGCCAGACTGCGGGGGAGTTTAGTTTAGCTGGCGACCAATATTCCATGCAAAAAAAAGCGCCCGGAGGGGGCGCCTTCAAGACATAGCCGAATTATTCAGCGTGCCGGGTAAAGCGTCGCCTAACGACCACGAAGAACACCGGAACAAAGAAGATCGCCAGCAGTGTCGCGGTAAGCATCCCGCCCATCACGCCGGTGCCCACTGCATTCTGAGCCCCGCTACCGGCACCATGGCTAATCACCAGCGGCATAACCCCGAGGATAAAAGCCAGAGATGTCATAAGAATAGGGCGCAGGCGCATCCGCGATGCCTCCAGCGTAGCCTCAATGATCCCTTTCCCTTCTTTCTCCATCAGATCCTTGGCGAACTCAACGATCAGGATCGCATTCTTTGCCGACAAACCGATCGTAGTCAAAAGACCGACCTGGAAGTAAACGTCATTATTCAGCCCACGCAGCGTGGCCGCTAACAGCGCGCCAATGACCCCCAGCGGAACCACTAACATGACTGAGAAGGGGATCGACCAGCTCTCATACAGCGCTGCCAGGCACAGGAAGACGACGATCAATGAGATGGCATAAAGTGCAGGCGCCTGGTTGCCGGAGAGCCGTTCCTGGTAAGACATCCCGGTCCAGTCGTAACCGATGCCGCTCGGCAGTTTACTGGCCAGTTGTTCCATCAGGGCCATGGCTTCCCCGGTACTTTTTCCTGGCGAGGCTTCACCGAGGATCTCCATGGACGGCAAGCCGTTGTAGCGCTCCAGACGCGGCGAGCCATAGATCCAGCGTGAAGTGACAAAGGCGGAGAACGGAACCATTTCGCCGTTGGCGCTACGAACGTACATGTTGTTAATGTCGCTCGGCAGCATACGGAAATGGGCATCAGCCTGGACGTACACTTTTTTCACGCGGCCGCGGTCGATAAAGTCATTGACATAGTACCCCCCCAGCGCCGCAGATATCGTTTCATTGATATCGGAGAGGGATACGCCCAGCGCCTGCGCTTTTTCCTGATCGACATCCAGTTTGAACTGCGGCGTATCTTCCAGCCCATTGGGCCGTACCCGGACCAGCTGATCCGGATGCTGTTTCACCATACCGAGCAGTTGGTTTCGCGCCTGGGTCAGGGCGGTATGGCCAAGTCCACCCTGGTCGATCAGCTCAAAGTCGAAGCCGGTGGCGGTACCCAGCTCAATAATGGCCGGCATGTTGAACGGGAAAACCATGGCGTCTTTTATCTGGCTGAAGGCCACGGTGGCTCGTTTAATAATCGACTCCACGTTGTTTTCATCACCGCTACGCGCTTCCCAGGGTTTCAGGCTGACAAACGCCATGCCGGAGTTTTGCCCCTGGCCGCTGAAGCTGAAGCCGTTAACGGTAAAGACGCTTTCAACATTGGCCTTCTCGTTATGCAGATAGTAGTCGGTTACGGTATCCAGCACCTTCTGCGTGCGCTCCTGGGTCGCGCCGGAAGGCAGCTGGATCATGGTCAGGAAGACGCCTTGATCCTCGTCGGGCAGAAAGGACGTGGGCAAACGCATGAACAACACGGCCATCCCCACGACTATCACCAGGTAGATCACCAGATAACGGCCTGTTCCACGCAGAATGCCGCTAACGCTGTTGGTATAGTGATTGACGCTCTGGTCAAAGCGGGCGTTAAACCAGCCGAAAAATCCTTTTTTCTCATGGTGTTCGGCTGAGGCTGGCTTCAACAACGTGGCGCAGAGCGCCGGCGTCAGTACCAGCGCAACCAGCACGGAGAGCGCCATGGCGGAGACGATAGTGATCGAAAACTGACGATAAATCGCGCCAGTCGAGCCGCCGAAAAAGGCCATCGGGACGAATACCGCAGAGAGCACCATGGCGATACCCACCAGCGCCCCCTGGATCTGCGACATCGACTTTTCTGTCGCTTCTTTTGGCGAGAGCTTCTCCTCAACCATTACACGTTCGACGTTTTCCACCACCACGATGGCGTCATCGACCAACAGGCCTATCGCCAGCACCATGCCAAACATCGTCAGGGTGTTGATGGAGTAGCCAAACATCGACAGTACCGCAAAGGTACCCAACAGCACGACAGGAACGGCAATCGTCGGAATGAGCGTTGCGCGCATGTTCTGCAGAAACAGATACATGACAAGAAAGACGAGGATAATTGCCTCAAAGAGCGTTTTAACCACTTCGTGGATGGAGATTTTGACGAAAGGGGTCGTATCGTACGGATAGACAACCTTCATCCCCTGAGGGAAGTAGGGCTGTAGCTCGGCCAGCTTCGCTTTAATCGCGGTGGCAGTATCCAGCGCGTTGGCGCCGGTCGCAAGCTTAATACCCAGACCAGAGGCGGGTTTACCGTTAATTCTCGCGACGACGTTGTAGTTTTCTCCCCCCAGCTCAATGCGGGCGACGTCTTTCAGATGGACGACCGAACCATCGGCATTGACCCGGAGTGTAACCTTGCCAAACTCCTGCGGATCTTTAAGCCGCGTCTGAGCGATGATCGACGCGTTCAGTTGCTGACCTTTCAGCGCCGGCGTACCGCCCAACTGACCCGCGGCGATCTGATCGTTCTGAACCTTCAGCGCATTGATGACGTCGACCGGCGTGAGGTTGTATTTATTCAGCAAATTGCCGTCCAGCCAGACGCGCATGGCGTACTGCGCGCCGAACAGCTGCACATCGCCCACGCCGTTGAGGCGGCTGATAGGGTCTTTCACGTTGGAGGCGACATAGTCAGAGATATCGTCCTGGGTGGTGGCCGGATTATCAGAGATAAAGCCAGCAACCAGCAGGAAGCTGCTGCTGGATTTTTCGACGCTAATCCCTTGCTGCTGTACTTCCTGAGGCAGCAGCGGCGTAGCCAACTGCAGTTTGTTTTGCACCTGCACCTGGGCGATATCCGGATCGGTGCCGGACTTAAAGGTGAGCGTAATGGTTACCGAGCCAGCGGAGTCGCTGGTTGACGACATATACATCAGGTTGTCGATACCGTTCATATTCTGTTCGATAACCTGAGTGACCGTATCCTGCACGGTTTGGGCATCCGCACCCGGGTAGGTGGCGGAGATCGCCACCGCAGGGGGCGCAATCGTCGGATACTGCGCTATCGGTAGCTGCAGGATGGCCAGGCCGCCGGCAATCATCATAATGATGGCCAGCACCCAGGCGAAGACCGGTCGATGGATAAAAAACTTAGACATGGCTGAGTATCCTTATTGTGCGGCCGGTGCCGCACGCTCCGCTTCCGCTTTGACGGTGACGCCTGGACGGACTTTCTGTAAGCCGCTGACAATCACTTTATCGCCCGGCTTCAGCCCGCTGGTGATGAGCCATTTATCGCCAACGGCCTGAGTCGCGACCACTTCCCGGGTTTCAACCTGGTTTTTGTCATTCACCAACATCACGGAGGCATCGCCCCGCGGCGTGCGGGTCACTCCCTGCTGCGGCACCAGGATGGCCTGCGGATCGACACCTTCGTCTATGCGAGCGCGGACGAACATCCCCGGCAGCAGGGCATGCTGCGGGTTAGGGAAGATAGCGCGTAGCGTGATAGAGCCCGTGCTTTCATCGACAGTGACGTCAGAGAACTGCAGCGACCCTTTAAGCGGATAGGCCTGGCCGTTCTCCATCACCAGCTCAACGCTTTTTGTATCACCGCCGCGCTGCAGGCTTTCCTGCTTAAGGCGCATAAAGTCATTGCTGGACTCCGTCACGTCGACATAGATGGGGTCGAGCTGCTGGACGGTGGCCAGGGCATCCGACTGACCGTTGGTGACCAGCGCGCCCTCGGTGACGCTCGATTTGCCGATGCGCCCGCTTATGGGGGAGGTCACTTTGGTGTAGGCCAGGTTGATACGGGCGGTGTCTACGGCGGCTTTGGTGGCGATGACGTCGGCGTCGGCCTGGCGTGCAGTGGCCACCGCCTGATCGTATTCCTGCTGGCTGATATATTTGGTACCCAGCAGTGGAACGTAGCGTTTCACCGTCAAATGGGCGATGGCGGCTGCGGCTTCGGCCTTGGCCTCATCGCCTTTCGCGCTGTTCCAGGCGGCTTGATAGGTTGCCGGATCGATCTGATAAAGCGACTGACCTGCTTCGACATCACTTCCTTCAACAAAGTTACGCTTCAGGATGATACCGCTCACCTGGGGGCGGACTTCCGCCACGCGAAAAGCAGAAGTGCGGCCTGGCAGTTCGGTGGTGACCGACAACGGTGCACTGTTCACGACATGGACCGTCACCTGCGGCGCCTGTGCATGGGGTTGCGGATTGCCCGAATTATCGCAGCCGGTAAGCAACAAGGCAGAGATAATTAAACCGGATAAAAGTGTCACTCTGGCGTGAGTTGTCATTGCGGTTCCTTATAGATTACGTGCCAAATTCGGCGGCGAATCTGTGAAAGAAAGAGGGAATCAAAA
Source organism: Klebsiella variicola (assembly GCF_000828055.2). NCBI lineage: Bacteria > Pseudomonadati > Pseudomonadota > Gammaproteobacteria > Enterobacterales > Enterobacteriaceae > Klebsiella > Klebsiella variicola. Next base: position 466,443 of record NZ_CP010523.2, read on the forward strand.
AGCAGTTTGCCATCCTACAAATAAACGCCATTGGATGTAAGAGATACTTATTTTTAAGCAATCAGCAAGGCACGCAAAAACAAAAAAATGGCCGATCTGTTTTTACTATTTATCTTAATTGTAAAACATAATAAACAGACATTGTTTTAATGAATGAGTTGGCTATTAATATTCATTAGGGTGATTCGTTGGTTTTCTACATCAGAATTAGCTTGTCTGCATTTTTGCTAAATAATATTGTGCACCGAATGTTAGATTAAGGGATCTTCAGAAAAATCTATATTGCCTGTTAATCGGGAACTGAGATCTTATATGGCGAGAAAAACCAAAGAGGAGGCGCTGCGCACGCGGCAGCTCCTGATTGAGTCCGCGATCCAGCAGTTCGCCCTGCGGGGGGTGACCAATACGACCCTGACGGATATCGCTGATGCGGCGGGGGTGACTCGCGGTGCCGTATACTGGCATTTTGCCAGTAAGACCGAGTTGTTTAATGAGATGTGGCAGCAGCAGCCGCCGCTCAGGGATTTGATTCAGCAAAACCTGGCGACAAGGAATGAGCAGGAGCCCTTAAAAGATTTGCGCCAGCGATTTATTGCCGGCCTGCGCTATATTGCTGAGAATCCTCGCCAGCGTGCCCTGATGCAAATCCTTTATCAACGCTGTGAGTTTGCCAGCGATATGTTATCGGAGAGCGAAATTCGCCAACGCATTGGATTTAACTATTCCGTTATTGGCGGCATTCTGCAGCGCTGTGTGCGTAACAATATATTGCCAGCCGAAACAAATATCGACGTGATATTAATTGTTTTACATAGCGCCTTTTCCGGCTTGATTAAAAACTGGCTGCTTGAACCGCAACGCTTCGATCTGTATCAGCAGGCACCTGCGCTGGTGGATAATATTATGGCGGTGGTCTGTGCTGCTCGTTTATCGCAGGAGCCTGTACTGCGGGTAGTGAATCAGTAATGTGTTCTGTCGGCGCAGATAATAAAAAAGGCGCTTCCCCATGCCGAAGAGCGCCTTTTATATCAAGCAAGCAACTGACTAGTATCAGTTCATGCCGTATTTTTTCAGTTTTTTACGCAGTGTACCGCGGTTGATACCCATCATCAGGGCTGCGCGGGTCTGGTTACCACGGGTGTATTGCATCACCATGTCCAACAGGGGCTGTTCAACTTCAGCCAGTACCAGCTCATACAGGTCATTCACATCCTGACCGTTCAGTTGAGCAAAATAGTTCTTCAGTGCCTGTTTAACCGAGTCACGCAGGGGTTTTTGAGTTACCTGATCCTGAGAGTTAACGGTAGAAACGGTCAGTACGTCAGAATTTACGCGTTGTTCGAACATAGTTCTGTCAGCTCTTTATTTCTATTACGCAAAATTTTCGAAGTATGCCTCCAACGCCTCCAGCTGTTCGCTGGCATCCTCAATGGCGTTGAATGTGCGCCGAAACTGGTCATCTGGAGCATGTTCCTGAAGATACCAGGAGACGTGTTTACGCGCGATTCGGTACCCTTTTGCCTGACCGTAAAAGTCATGCAATTCCCGAACGTGCGCACAAAGCAAGCGCTTAACCTCTGCCAGTGGCAGCGGGGGCAGCAGCTCTCCAGTGTCCAGATAATGCTGGATTTCCCGAAAGATCCAGGGTCTTCCCTGAGCTGCACGGCCTATCATCAGGGCATCAGCCCCTGTATAGTCGAGCACAGCTCTGGCTTTAAGCGGGTCAGTAATGTCACCATTCGCGATAATCGGAATGGAAACTTTCTGCTTAACTGCCCGAATACTGTCGTACTCAGCGTCTCCGTTAAACAAGCAGGCGCGGGTGCGTCCGTGAATAGTCAGAGCCTGAATGCCACACTCTTCGGCCAGTTGGGCAATCTCTACGCAGTTACGGTGTTCCGGTTCCCAACCGGTGCGAATCTTGAGAGTCACAGGAACGTCCACCGCGTTGACGACCGCCGTCAGGATTGACTTCACCTGCTCGGGGTACTGCAAGAGGGCTGAACCTGCAAGCTTGCGATTCACCTTTTTCGCCGGGCATCCCATATTGATATCTATAATCTGGGCGCCACTTTCCACGTTAATCCGCGCGGCTGCAGCCATCTCTTCCGGTACGCTACCGGCGATTTGCACGGTACGAATACCGGGCTCATCAATATGCACCATCCGTAAACGGGACTTGTCGCTCTCCCACACCTGTGGATTAGAGGACATCATCTCGGAAACGGTTAAACCCGCTCCCATCTCATAGCACAGCGTCCGGAATGGTCTGTCAGTAATGCCAGCCATGGGCGCTGCGATCAGGCGATTTCTGAGCTGGTGGTGTCCGATGCGCATGAGTTAAGAAATGACCATACTGTGACTGCAAGGCGGCGTATATTACGCATTTTTTGCACGAGATGAAAGGCCAAACTTTGAGCAATCCTCTGTTGCAGATCAATGAATCCGGGACTAGCGTAAAAGCGATGAATAAATACTTATATTAATCATTACTTTAATTGATGATGGGTAATTTGTGTCCATTTATAAAATCGTAAAACTTCTCGATTTTTCTTAGATAAACTCGCTGCCTGACGGCATAAAACGCTGTTTTTGTAGCCAAAAAAGTACTCTGTAGTGCGATCTGCCTCTCATTTCCAGGCATTATTTGGTGGCTACTGGAAACAAAAATGCGGCCCGCAGGCCGCATTGTGCTTAGTTTTTCCGGCCGGTGATCCGGCACCACTCCTCTTTCTCCACCACCGGGTCGAGGGTGAAGAGCGGGGCGTAGGCTTCGCAGACGCTTTCCGCCTGGCTTGCCAGAATGCCGGAAAGGCCCAGCAGGCCGCCTGTAACCGGCAGGACGCTGATTAATGGGGCCAGCTCACGTAACGGGCCCGCGAGGATGTTTGCGACCACGACATCGGCTTTCATGGCTTCTGGCTGATCCTGCGGCAGATACAGTTCAAGACGCTCGGAGACGCCGTTACGCTGGGCGTTATCACGGCTGGCCTGGATGGCCTGTGGGTCGATATCAATCCCGATCGCTTTAGCGGCACCCAGTTTCAGGGCGGCGATCGCAAGGATGCCGGAACCGCAGCCAAAATCGATAACGGTTTTGCCCTGCAGGTCGAGGCCGTCGAGCCACTGCAGACACATGGCGGTAGTGGGATGAGTGCCGGTACCAAAAGCCAGTCCCGGATCAAGCATCACGTTGACCGCGTTCTCATCGGGGACATCGCGCCAGCTCGGACAAATCCACAGGCGCTCACCGAAACGCATCGGGTGGAAGTTATCCATCCACTCGCGCTCCCAGTCTTTATCTTCCAGCTGTTCAATTTTATGCGCAAAGCCGGCGCCGAGCAGCGGATGCTGCTCCAGTTGGGCAACGACCGCTTTCATATCGGTTTCGGCATCGAACAGGCCGATCACGTCGGTATCGCCCCACAGCCGGGTTTCCCCGGGCAACGGCTCAAATACCGGCGTATCGTGCGTATCCTGGAAGGTGATGGAGACCGATCCGGCCTCCATCAGCGCATCGCTAAGATCTTCTGCGTTCGCGCCGGTAGTATTTAGTTTCAGTTGGATCCATGGCATAGCAAAACTCTTTATTTATCAGTAGTCATCACAGGGGCTGGCGGGACGGGTTGGCCGAAACGGTTCCCGACGACAAAAGCCAACAAACTTAGCAGTAGCGAGGGCACGATAGGATGGAAGCCCAGGAACTGAATATGAAACGTCGCGAGCACGGCATACAGCACGCCGCCCACCAACATCGCGCTGAGCGCCCCGGCAGCGTTTGCCCGCTCCCAGTAAAGGCCCAGCACCAACGGCCATAAAAACACCGCTTCCAGGCCGCCGAAGGCCAGCAGATTGAGCCAGATAATCATTTCCGGCGGCCGCCAGGCGGCCAGCATCATTAATATACCCAGCACTAAGGTGGCGATCGTTGAGATCCGCTTGAGCTTCTGCTCATTGCGTTTTTTTGTTGGCTGCGCGCTGAGCCACAGATCTTTAATGATCGTAGCCGATGCCTGCAGTAAATGGGCGTTCACGTTCGACATAATCGCGGCCATCGGCGCGGCTAAAAACAGTCCTGCAGCCCACGGCGGCAGCACCTGGACCATCAACGTGGGGATCACCAGATCGGGCACGGTGAGGCCCGGCAGGACGGCGCGGCCAAGAGCGCCGGCGAGATGCATGCCGAACATCAGAATCGCCACGACGATCGTGCCAATGACAATCCCGCGGTGCACGGCTTTGCTGTCTTTATAGGAGATACAGCGTACGGCGGTATGCGGCAGGCCGATAACGCCGAAGCAAACCAGCACCCAGAACGAGGTCATAAAGGTGGGGGACAGGATATCATCCGCACCGTGCGGCGACACCAGCTGTGGGTCGATCCGCTGCAGTGTGTCCACCGCCTGATGCAGGCCGCCGGCAGCATGGACGACACCAACCAGCAGGACGATCGTCCCGATCAACATCACCATTCCCTGCATCGTATCGTTGAGTACGCTGGCGCGGAAGCCGCCGAAAGCGGTATACAGCGCGATGGTGATCCCAAAGATCAGCAGACCGGTTTCGTACTTGATCCCGGCAGCGGTTTCCAGCAGGCGCGCGCCGCCAATAAACTGCACCGCGATGGCCCCGACAAAGGCCACCAACAGGCTGACGCTGGCAATCCATACCACTGCGCGGCTTTGGTAGCGCGCCTGCAGCATATCGTTAAGGGTAATAGCATTGTAGCGTCGCGCCAGGATCGCGAACTTCTTGCCGAGGATCCCGAGAGAGAGCCAGATCGTCGGTACCTGGATCATCGCCAGCAGTACCCAACCCAGCCCATATTTATAGGCGGCGCCGGGGCCGCCGATAAACGAGCTGGCGCTAATATAGGTGGCGGTGAGGGTCATGGCTAATACAAACCCCCCCATCGATCGACTGCCGAGGAAATACTCGCTAAGGAAGTTCCCGGTACTGCGTTTACGCATCGCGTAAATCGACAGCCCGAAGACCACAAACAGGTAAGCGATCAGCACCACGATAATCTCAAGCTGCATCGTTATCCTCCAGGGAGATATCACGGAAGATAAAGCGCACCATCGCCCAGCACAGCAGTATAAACAGCAGCGGCACCAGCAGGCAGGCCATTTCAAACCAGTGCGGCAGGCCGGTAAAACCGATACTGACGCCCGGCAGATAGGCCGCCGCCAGCCAGGCGGCAAGATAGAGAAGGGTCAGCCACAGCGCCCAGCGCGCTTCTTTATGGGCCTGAACAAAGCGTTTGTCCATTTTTTGTCCCTTGAGGATGAAGAAAGCGGGGATTGTACCGCATGGAAAAGTCGAGGGGAGAGAAAAAGAAAAAAGGCCGGATTAACCGGCCTTTTGCAGCAAATACAGGATTATTTTTCCTGCAGTCCGAGCTTTTTCTCCAGGTAGTGGATGTTAGTGCCACCATGCTGGAAGTTCTCGTCGCTCATAATGCGCATCTGCAGATCGACGTTGGTTTTGATGCCATCGATGATCAGCTCCTGCAGCGCATTCTTCATGCGGGCAATCGCCACGTCACGGCTTTCGCCGTAGCAGATCAGTTTACCGATCATGGAGTCATAGTACGGCGGTACGGTGTAACCGGCGTAAATATGAGACTCCCAGCGCACGCCAAAACCGCCCGGCGCGTGGAAGCGGGTAATTTTACCCGGGCTCGGCAGGAAGGTGTTCGGGTCTTCGGCGTTGATACGGCATTCCACCGCATGGCCTCTGACGACCACTTCATCCTGCTTGATGGACAGCGGCTGGCCAGCTGCAATACGCAGCTGCTCTTTGATCAGGTCAACGCCGGTGATCATTTCGGTAACCGGGTGTTCTACCTGAATACGGGTGTTCATTTCAATGAAGTAGAACTCGCCGTTTTCGAACAGGAACTCGAAGGTGCCCGCTCCGCGGTAGCCGATATCCACACAGGCTTTCGCGCAACGTTCGCCGATGTAGCGACGCAGTTCCGGGGTGATGCCCGGCGCCGGCGCTTCCTCGACCACTTTCTGGTGGCGACGCTGCATGGAGCAGTCACGCTCTGCCAGATAGATAGCGTTACCCTGACCGTCCGCCAGTACCTGGATCTCGATGTGGCGAGGATTTTCCAGGTATTTCTCCATGTAGACCATGTCGTTATTGAAAGCCGCTTTCGCTTCCGCTTTGGTCATGGAGATAGACTGCGCCAGTTCGGCGTCGCTACGCACAACGCGCATACCGCGACCGCCGCCGCCGCCGGAGGCCTTGATGATCACCGGATAGCCAATGCGTTTGGCATGGGCGCGGTTAGCGTCCATATCGTCGGTCAGCGGGCCGTCAGAACCTGGAACGGTCGGGACGCCGGCTTTCTTCATCGCGGTGATTGCGGACACTTTGTCGCCCATCAGGCGGATAGTGTCGGCTTTCGGACCGATGAAGATAAAGCCGGAGCGCTCAACCTGCTCGGCAAAGTTGGCGTTCTCGGAGAGGAAACCATAACCCGGGTGAATCGCTATCGCGCCGGTGATTTCCGCCGCACTGATGATAGCCGGGATGTTGAGATAGCTTTTTACGGACGGAGCCGGGCCAATACAGACCGTCTCATCCGCTAACAATACGTGTTTTAGATCGCGATCCGCGGTGGAGTGCACAGCGACGGTCTTGATGCCCAGTTCTTTACAGGCACGCAGGATGCGCAATGCGATCTCGCCACGGTTAGCGATGACAATTTTATCCAGCATGTTCGCCTCGTTACTCGATAACTACCAGCGGCTCGTCGAATTCTACCGGTTGGCCGCTTTCGATCAGAATGGCTTTCACCACGCCGGCTTTGTCGGCTTCGATCTGGTTCATCATTTTCATCGCTTCGACGATGCACAGGGTGTCGCCCACGTTAACTTTCTGGCCAACTTCCACAAACGCTTTCGCGTCCGGGCTTGGCGTACGATAGAAAGTACCAACCATCGGGGAACGTACGATGTGACCACTGATTTCCGCTTTTGCCGGCGCTTCAGCTGCAGCAGCTGGTGCGGCAGCCGCGGCGGCAGGCGCCTGAGGCTGCATCATCGGCGCAGCATAAGCCTGCTGCATAACCGGATAGCTTGCGACCGGTGCAGAGCGGCTGATGCGAACAGACTCTTCGCCTTCAGAAATTTCCAGTTCGGAGATACCTGATTCTTCAACCAGCTCGATCAGTTTTTTAATCTTACGAATATCCATGAGTGGGTTCCGTACTCTTTGTTTAGTGTGATTGTGACAGGCGTTTTACCGCCGTCTGTAAAGCGTATGAATAGCCGTCCGCCCCCAGTCCGCAAATGACGCCAGCGGCGACATCTGACAGGTATGAGTGCTGGCGGAAGGGTTCGCGTGCATGCACGTTGCTCAAGTGAATCTCGATAAACGGGATGTTCACGGCAAGCAACGCGTCACGGATTGCTACGCTGGTATGCGCGAACGCGGCCGGATTAATCAGGATATAGTCCACGTTGTCTTTAGCCTGATGAATTCGGTCGATTAACGCATACTCCGCGTTGGACTGCAGGTGATCCAGGCTCACATTCAGCGCCGCCGCCTCAGATGTCAAACGGTTAACAATTTCAGCCAGCGAGAGGGTGCCATACTTATCAGGCTCTCGGGTACCGAGCATGTTAATGTTTGGACCATTCAAAAGCAAAATGTGAAACTTGTCAGCCATCGTGTGGCGATCTCCTGCCATCTTCGGGTAAAAAACAACATATACCTTCAATGCGCCCTTGTCACCTTTTCAGGGTCAGAAAACCCCGTCAGGAAAACCAAAGTCGCACATTATAACGATTTCGTAGCAATTGGCAGCTAAATACTGGTCTTATCAGGGAAGATTATCAACCGCTATCGTAAAAAGAGTCGCGGTTGATAAAAGATCTGCGGGAAACTGCACATTACCGGATTCAGCGCCACCACTGGCGGAACTTCTTATAACGGCATGCCAAAAGCACCACCGCCAGCAGGGCATAAATGATGGGCTGCGGCGAGACGATCTTCACTGACCACAGGTAGTGAATCGGCGCGAGGATCGCCACCAGATAGACGAAATTGTGCAAAAGTTGCCAACGACGGCCCAGTTTTCGCTGCATCGCCTGCGTCGAAGTCGCCGCCAGCGCCAGCAGGATCACCCAGCAGATCATGCCTAACGTCAGATAGGGGCGATTGATAATCTCCGAGCCCAGCAGCGCCAGATTGTTAATGCCCAGCTCCAGCAAGGTGTAGCTGGTCAGGTGCAGCGTCGCCCAGGCAAAACACCATAAACCTAACAGGCGGCGAATGCGAATCAATAATGGCTGCTTCGCATAGCGCGCCAGCGGGGCGACCAGCAGAGTCGCCAGCAGAAATTTAAGCGCCATCCTGCCGGTAAAGTGCTGGATATCCTTGGCCGGATCGGCGCTAAAGTAGCCCTGATGCCCGGCCCAGAACAACCAGACCAGCGGTAAAAACCCCGCCAGGTGGAGGAAGACTTTCAACCACGCGATCTGTTTGACGGTGAAACGCACTAGAAGTTCTCCCGCAAGTTCATGCCACGATACAGTGAGGCCACCTCGTCGGCATAGCCGTTAAACAGCAACGTCGGCTGACGTTTCACATCGAGCACACCGCCTGAGCCGATGAACCGCTCGCTGGCCTGCGACCAGCGGGGATGATCGACATGGGGATTAACGTTGGCAAAGAAGCCGTATTCGTCCGGCGCCGCCAGATTCCAGGTGGTCGGCGGCTGCTCGCGCGTCAGCTCAATGCTGACGATGGATTTAATGCCTTTAAAACCGTACTTCCACGGCACGGTCAGGCGGATCGGCGCGCCGTTCTGCGGCGGCAGCGCTTTGCCATACACGCCGACGGTAAGCAGCGTCAAGGGGTGCATGGCTTCGTCAAGTCGCAACCCTTCCACGTAAGGATAAGCAAGTCCCCCGCCGATAAAACGATCTTTCTGCCCGGGCATTTGATCCGGGGCGTAAAGGGTTTTGAAGGCGACATAGCGTGCGTTGCTGGTGGGTTCCACCAGCGCCAACAGTTTATGCAGCGGGAAACCGACCCAGGGAACGACCATCGACCAGGCCTCCACGCAGCGCATACGGTAAATGCGCTCCTCCAGCGGAAAGCGTTTGGTCAGATCGTCATGGTCAAGGGTCAGCGGCTTCGCCACTTCACCGCCGATGGTCAGTGTCCAGGGATCGGTGCGCAGGCTACCTGCGTTCGCCGCCGGGTCGGCTTTATCGAGGCCGAATTCATAAAAGTTATTGTAACCGGCGACCTTATCTTCCGGGGTGAGCGTCAGATTAGCCTGCCACTCGGCGGGTTTAGCAAAGTCCAGGGCCTTGCCCGCCGGGGCCGGCGGGCGGTCATTTCCTTTAAACCAGTCCAGCAGATCGGCCTGCGCGGCGGCGGGAAGCGAAAGCGCCGTCGCGCTGATACCCAGCATTTTCAGCACCTGGCGCCGCTTGAGCATAAAAACGGATTCGGCCGTGACGTCGGCTTCCGTCAGTTTTTTTCTTTTCATGGTGTCCTCCGTCATGCGTTTCCCTAAGCATGACGGAGACGACGATTTATCGCGAATATGTCACGAAAAATTGCAGATTAGGATGAGGAGCCGCCGCCGAAGCAGAGGCGCGGTCGTCCAGGAATCATCGGAAAGTGGCGCAAGACGTTTCCTTTACCGCGCATGACCCGGCATCTTTAGCAGGGAAAAGAGGGCGGCAAGCAGGCCAAACGGTAAACCGGTAATAATTTGCGTCGCTGGCGCGGGTTTGCCATCCTGCGTCTAAAATTAAAGCGCTTCTGGCGCAGGCCGCAGGCGGGCAATGATTGGCAAATTTTTTCTGCCGACTATACTCGCTATCGGCATACTTTCGCCGATAATACGCATTCCATTGCCAGACTCGCCATCTTTGATAGTATGCGTCGCGCTTTAAAAGGTTAATGCTAGCGGCAAGGCGCGCGCCAGCACGGGAGCCTGATGGTTCATCGGGCAGTCATTCACTCGCGGAGTTAACACAGGGATGCGATTAACGACGAAGTTCTCAGCCTTTATCACGCTGCTAACTAGCCTGACCATCTTTGTCACGCTGATTGGCGCTTCGCTGAGTTTTTATAACGGCATTGAGAACAAGGTCGAAAACCGGGTTCAGGCGGTGGCGACCATGCTGGATAACCGGCTCATCACCACCTCTTTTGATCAGCTTGAGCCGCAGCTGGATGAGCTGATGACGCCGATCGAGATCGTGCATATCGATTTCATGCTTAACGGCAAACCACTCTACAGCCACTCCCGAACCGACAGCTACCGCCCGCTTGGCAGCCATGAGCAATTCCGTGAGATCACGGTCCCGTCGCTTAAACACCCCGGTATCACTCTGCATCTGGTCTACGTTGACCCAATGGTGAACTATTTCCGCTCGCTGTCGATCACGGCCCCGCTGTCGATCTCCATCGGCTTTATGGTGGTGATTATTTTCTTCGCCGTCCGCTGGATCCGCCGCCAGCTGGCTGGTCAGGAGCTGCTTGAGCTGCGTTCCACGCGCATCCTGAGCGGCGAGCGCGGGCCGCAGGTGCGCGGATCGGTCTATGAATGGCCAGCCAGCACCAGCAGCGCGCTGGATATGCTGCTGTCGGAGCTGCAATTCGCCAGCGATCAGCGCAGCCGTATGGATACGCTGATTCGCTCCTATGCGGCACAGGATTCTAAAACGGGCCTGAATAACCGCCTGTTCTTTGATAATCAGCTGGCCACGCTGCTGGAAGACCAGGAGAAAGTGGGCGCCTACGGCATCGTCATGATGATCCGTCTGCCGGAGTTCGATCTGCTACGGGACAACTGGGGACGGGCGGCCGCCGAAGAGCATTACTTCACGCTTATCAACCTGCTCTCTACCTTTATTATGCGTTATCCCGGCGCGCTACTGGCGCGCTATCACCGTAGCGACTTCGCCGTGCTGCTGCCGCACCGCACGTTAAAAGAGGCAGATAGTATCGCCGGGCTGTTGCTGAAGGCCATGGACGCACTGCCGCCGACGCGCATTCTCGATCGCGACGATATGATGCATATCGGGATCTGTGCTTTCCGCAGCGGGCAATCGACAGCGCAGGTGATGGAGCACGCGGAAGCGGCAACGCGCAACGCGGTGCTGCAGGGTAGCAATAGTTGGTCGGTTTACGATGACACCCTTCCTGAGAAAGGCCGCGGCAACGTTCGCTGGCGGACGCTGATCGAACAGATGCTGAGCCGCGGGGGACCGCGGTTGTACCAAAAACCTGCCGTTACCCGCGATGGCCGGGTGCATCACCGTGAACTGATGTCGCGGATGTACGACGGTAAAGAAGAGGTGATCGCCGCCGAGTACATGCCGATGGTGCTGCAGTTTGGTCTGGCGGAGGAGTATGACCGCCTGCAGGTGACGCGCCTGCTGCCATTTTTAGGCTTCTGGCCTGAGGAAAACCTGGCGTTACAGCTGTCGGTGGAGTCGCTGATCCGTCCCCGTTTTCAGCGCTGGCTGCGCGATGCCTTAATGCAGTGTGAAAAATCGCAGCGTCAGCGGATTATTTTTGAACTTGCGGAGGCAGATGTTTGTCAATATATCGGCCGTCTGCAGCCGGTTATGCGGTTGGTTAACGCCCTGGGCGTTCGGGTGGCGGTCGTTCAGGCGGGACTAACCCTGGTGGGAACCAGCTGGATCAAGCAGCTGGATGCGGAGTTGATCAAACTGCATCCTGGGCTGGCGCGCAACATTGAAAAGCGCAGTGAGAACCAGCTGCTGGTGCAAAGTCTGGTGGAAGCCTGCAAAGGCATGCCTATGCAAGTTTTTGCGACGGGCGTACGCAGCCGCAGCGAGTGGTTAGTGCTGTCCCAATGCGGTGTCACAGGCGGTCAGGGGGAATTTTTTGCGGCCTCACAGCCACTTGACACAAATGTGAAAAAATATTCGCAAAGATACTCGGTTTGATCTGCCGTTTAGCGTGATTTCACGTAGAATAACGCGCGCCATGGTGAAGGGGGTGTGCTTGTCTACTCGCCGGATCATCGCAATGTAAATGCCAGTGACCCTCCTTTGACAGGTTACAAATTCAGGCGTGGAGCGCTGCTGAAGATTTCAGCAATGAACGGAGTCGGAAAAATTTGTAACAAAGGAAATGAACTGCACTAATTTTCACCGCAGCAGGTGATTTTTGCGCCTTGTCGCTGCTGCGTGTGGTTGGTAAAGTAAGCGGATTTTGTTTTCCGCCCCAGCTTTCAGGATTATCCCTTAGTATGTTAAAAAAATTTCGTGGCATGTTTTCCAATGACCTGTCCATTGACCTGGGTACCGCGAATACCCTTATTTACGTAAAAGGACAAGGCATCGTATTGAATGAGCCTTCCGTGGTGGCCATTCGTCAGGATCGTGCCGGATCGCCGAAAAGCGTCGCCGCCGTAGGTCATGAAGCGAAGCAGATGCTCGGCCGTACCCCGGGTAATATCGCGGCGATTCGCCCGATGAAGGACGGCGTCATCGCTGACTTCTTCGTGACGGAAAAGATGCTGCAGCACTTTATCAAACAAGTGCACAGCAACAGCTTTATGCGCCCGAGCCCGCGCGTGCTGGTGTGCGTACCGGTTGGCGCCACCCAGGTTGAGCGTCGTGCGATCCGTGAATCCGCGCAGGGCGCTGGCGCTCGTGAAGTCTTCCTGATCGAAGAGCCGATGGCGGCAGCGATTGGCGCAGGCTTACCGGTTTCTGAAGCGACCGGTTCTATGGTTGTCGATATCGGCGGCGGTACTACCGAAGTCGCGGTTATTTCCCTGAACGGCGTGGTCTACTCTTCTTCCGTGCGTATCGGCGGCGACCGTTTCGACGAAGCCGTGATTAATTACGTGCGTCGTAACTACGGCTCCCTGATCGGTGAAGCGACCGCTGAGCGTATCAAACACGAAATCGGTTCGGCTTACCCGGGCGATGAAGTGCGTGAAATCGAAGTTCGCGGCCGTAACCTGGCGGAAGGCGTACCACGCGGCTTTACCCTGAATTCCAACGAAATTCTTGAAGCGCTGCAGGAGCCGCTGACCGGCATCGTGAGTGCGGTCATGGTTGCTCTGGAGCAGTGCCCGCCGGAACTGGCTTCTGATATCTCCGAGCGCGGGATGGTTCTTACCGGCGGTGGTGCGCTGCTGCGCAACCTGGACCGTCTGTTAATGGAAGAAACCGGTATTCCAGTCGTGGTTGCTGAAGATCCGCTGACCTGCGTAGCGCGTGGCGGCGGCAAGGCGCTGGAAATGATCGACATGCACGGCGGCGACCTGTTTAGCGAAGAGTAGTCAGCCTGAAGGTCTGGGGTGGCTTAGCGGCTGCCCCTGGTCTTTACTGACACGAGAATACGCATAGCCTATGAAGCCAATTTTTAGCCGTGGCCCCTCGCTACAGATTCGCCTTATTCTGGCGGTGCTGGTGGCGCTTGGCGTCATTATCGCCGACAGCCGCCTGGGTACGTTCAGTCAAATCAGAACGTACATGGATACAGCCGTCAGCCCTTTCTACTTTGTCTCTAATGGTCCCCGGGAACTCCTCGACAGCGTATCGCAAACGCTGGCGACCCGCGATCAGCTCGAACTGGAAAACCGCGCGCTGCGTCAGGAACTGTTGCTGAAAAACAGCGATCTGCTGATGCTGGGCCAGTACAAGCAAGAGAACGCGCGTCTGCGTGAACTGCTTGGCTCGCCGCTGCGCCAGGACGAACAAAAAATGGTGACGCAGGTCATCTCAACGGTCAACGACCCCTACAGCGATCAGGTGGTTATTGATAAGGGCAGCGTGAACGGTGTTTACGAAGGCCAGCCGGTTATCAGCGATAAAGGCGTAGTGGGGCAGGTCGTGGCCGTGGCGAAAATGACCAGCCGGGTGCTGCTGATCTGCGATGCCACCCATGCGCTGCCGATCCAGGTCCTGCGTAACGACATTCGCGTGATTGCCGCCGGTAACGGCTGTACTGACGATCTCCAGCTTGAGCATCTGCCGGCGAATACCGATATTCGCGTCGGCGATGTGCTGGTGACCTCTGGTCTCGGTGGCCGCTTCCCGGAAGGGTATCCGGTCGGGGTGGTCTCCTCGGTGAAGCTGGACACTCAGCGCGCCTACACCGTGATTCAGGCGCGTCCGACGGCCGGGCTGCAGCGCTTGCGCTATCTGCTGCTGCTGTGGGGCGCCGATCGCAATGGCGCCAACCCGATGACCCCGGAAGAGGTCCATCGCGTGGCTAACGAGCGCCTGATGCAGATGATGCCGCAGGTGCTGCCTGCGCCGGATGCCATGGGGCCGCAGATGCCGGCGCCAGCCACCGGGCTGACGCCATCGCAGCCGTCTCTGCCTGCAGGGGGGCAATAGTGGCAAGTTATCGTAGCCAGGGACGCTGGGTTATCTGGCTCTCGTTTCTTATCGCGCTATTGCTGCAAATTATGCCCTGGCCGGCGGACATCAGCGTTTTCCGGCCCAACTGGGTATTATTGATCCTGCTGTACTGGATCCTCGCCCTGCCGCACCGGGTGAACGTGGGGACGGGCTTCGTGATGGGGGCTATTCTTGATCTCATTAGCGGCTCGACGCTGGGCGTTCGCGCCCTGTCCTTAAGCATTATCGCCTATCTGGTCGCGCTGAAATATCAGCTGTTCCGTAACCTGGCGCTGTGGCAACAAGCGCTGGTGGTCATGCTGTTATCCCTGGCCGTGGATATCATTGTTTTCTGGGCAGAGTTTTTAGTGATCAACGTCTCTTTCCGTCCGGAAGTATTCTGGAGTAGTGTAGTAAACGGTGTCCTCTGGCCATGGCTCTTCCTGCTGATGCGCAAAGTGCGTCAGCAATTTGCAGTGCAATAAGGTTGATATGACAACTCTGTATCTTGCTTCAGGTTCCCCGCGTCGGCAGGAACTGCTGACTCAGCTTGGTCTCACTTTCGAGCGTCTGGTTCCCGGTATTGAGGAACAGCGCCAGCCGCAGGAGAGCGCCGAGCACTATGTTGTCCGCCTGGCGCGCGAAAAAGCGCAGGCCGGGGTGGCGATGGCATCGCGCGATTTGCCGGTGCTGGGGGCGGATACGATTGTCATTCTTAACGGCGAAGTGCTGGAGAAACCGCGCGACGCTGAACACGCTGCAGCAATGCTGCGTCTGCTTTCCGGCCAAACGCATCAGGTCATGACGGCGGTGGCGCTGGCAGATACGCAGCAGACGCTGGACTGTCTGGTGGTCACGGACGTGACCTTCCGGCTGCTTAGCGAGCAGGATATCGCCGAATATGTGGCCAGCGGCGAGCCTTTAGATAAAGCAGGTGCATACGGTATTCAAGGGTTGGGTGGTTGCTTCGTCAGGAAGATTAATGGCAGCTATCACGCCGTAGTCGGCTTACCGCTGGTGGAAACGTATGAGTTGCTCAGTAACTTTAACTCACTGCGTAAAGAAAAGGGATAAAGATGACGGCTGAATTATTAGTTAACGTAACGCCATCCGAAACGCGCGTCGCGTATATCGATGGCGGTATTCTGCAGGAAATCCATATTGAGCGTGAAGCGCGACGCGGAATAGTAGGCAATATCTACAAAGGTCGTGTTAGCCGAGTGCTGCCGGGAATGCAGGCGGCTTTTGTAGATATTGGTCTCGATAAGGCGGCGTTCCTCCACGCCTCCGATATCATGCCGCATACCGAATGTGTCGCTGGTGAGGAGCAAAAGCAGTTTACCGTACGCGATATTTCGGAGCTGGTGCGCCAGGGCCAGGACCTGATGGTCCAGGTGGTCAAAGATCCGCTGGGCACCAAAGGCGCGCGTCTGACCACGGATATCACCCTGCCTTCCCGTTATCTGGTGTTTATGCCAGGCGCCTCCCATGTGGGAGTATCCCAACGCATTGAAAGCGAAGCCGAGCGTGAGCGGTTGAAGAAGGTTGTCGCAGATTACTGCGACGAGCAGGGCGGATTTATCATTCGCACCGCTGCGGAAGGGGTTCACGAGCAGGAAATGGCCGCCGATGCCGCCTATCTGAAGCGCGTCTGGACCAAGGTGATGGAGCGCAAAAAGCGCAATCAGACCCGTTATCAGCTGTACGGCGAGCTGGCTCTGGCTCAGCGCGTGCTGCGTGATTTTGCCGATGCGCATCTCGACCGTATTCGCGTCGACTCTCGCCTGACCTACGAGGCGTTACTTGAGTTCACCGCTGAATATATCCCGGAAATGACCAGCAAGCTGGAACACTACAGCGGCCGCCAGCCGATTTTCGATCTCTTTGATGTGGAGAACGAAATTCAGCGCGCGCTGGAGCGTAAGGTTGAGCTGAAGTCCGGGGGCTACCTGATCATCGACCAGACCGAGGCGATGACTACCATTGATATCAATACCGGGGCGTTTGTCGGGCACCGGAATCTTGACGATACTATCTTCAATACCAATATCGAAGCCACCCAGGCGATAGCCCGCCAGCTACGTTTGCGTAACCTCGGCGGCATTATCATCATTGATTTCATTGACATGAACAATGAAGACCATCGGCGACGGGTACTGCACTCCTTAGAGCAGGCGCTGAGTAAAGATCGGGTGAAAACCAGCATCAACGGTTTCTCTCAACTGGGGCTGGTGGAGATGACCCGCAAGCGGACGCGTGAAAGCGTGGAGCATGTGCTGTGCAACGAGTGCCCGACCTGCCACGGACGCGGAACGGTAAAGTCGGTTGAAACGGTATGCTATGAGATTATGCGTGAGATCGTCCGCGTGCATCATGCTTATGATTCCGATCGCTTCCTGGTCTATGCTTCCCCTGCGGTGGCGGAAACCCTGAAAGGGGAAGAGTCGCACGCGCTGGCGGAAGTGGAAATCTTTGTCGGCAAGCAGGTCAAGGTACAAATTGAGCCGCTCTATAATCAAGAGCAGTTCGATGTGGTTATGATGTAAGACACCGCGTCATTGTGCGGCTGACAAGGAGAGAGGCGTGAGGCGACTGCCCGGGATTTTATTGCTCACCGTGGCAACATTGATTGTTATCGTCGCGCTGCTGGTGAGTGGCTTGCGTCTCGTGTTGCCGCAGCTTGACGCCTGGCGTCCGCAGCTGCTGGAGAAGATTTCCACACTTACCGGCACGCCGGTGGATGCCTCGCAGATCACCGCCAGCTGGCAAAATTTTGGTCCGACGTTAGATGTCCGTGATATTCAGGTCGGGCTGAAAGACGGCGGCAAAATGGCGGTGAAGCGCGTGACCCTGGCGCTGGACGTCTGGCAGAGTTTGCTGCATATGCGCTGGCAGTTCCGCGATCTTACCTTCTGGCAGCTGCAGGTTCATACCAACACCCCTATTCAGACCAATGACGGCGGCGAAAGCCTGAAAACCGACCGCATCAGCGATCTCTTTTTACGTCAGTTCGACCACTTTACCCTGCGCGACAGCCATCTGAGCTTCCTGACCATTTCCGGTCAGCGGGCGGAGCTGGCAGTCCCGCAGCTGACCTGGCTTAACGGCAGGAACCGTCACCGCGCCGAGGGGCAGCTTAGCCTCTCCAGTCTCACCGGCCAGCATGGCGTGATGCAGGTGCGGATGGATCTCCGCGATGAGGATGGCCTGCTGAATAAAGGGCGAGTCTGGCTACAGGCTGACGATATTGACGTCAAACCGTGGCTCGGCCGCTGGATGCAGGACAATATCGCTCTGAAGAGCGCCCGCTTCAGCCTTGAAGGTTGGATGACCATTGAAAAAGGCGATGTGGCCAGCGGTGACGTATGGCTGAAAAAAGGGGGCGCCAGCTGGCAGGGGGATGACGAGGTGCATCACCTGTCAGTGGATAACCTGACGGCGCATCTCTCCCATGACAAGCAGAGCTGGGGCTTCTACATTCCCGATACGCGGATCGCTATCGACGATAAACCCTGGCCAAGCGGCGCGCTGGCGATGGCCTGGATCCCGGCGCAGGACGTCGGTGGCGACGACCATCAGCGTAGCGATGAATTACGCATTCGTGCCAGCAACTTAACCCTCAGCGGCCTCAGCGGATTACAGCCCTTCGCCGATAAGCTGGCGCCTTCCCTGGGCGAGCTCTGGCGCACCACGCAGCCCAGCGGCAAAATCAACCTGCTGGCGCTCGATATTCCCCTGCAGGCGACGGAGAAAACGCGCTTTCAGGCGCAGTGGAGCGATCTGGCATGGAAGCAGTGGAAACTCCTGCCGGGAGCGGAACACTTTTCCGGCAGTCTGAATGGCAGCGTTGAGCACGGGGAACTGCGCGCCCGCATGACGCAGGCGCTGATGCCTTATACCGGTGTTTTCCGCGCCCCGCTGGAGATCGCCGCTGGCGAAGCCACCCTCAGCTGGGTGAAAAACGACAAAGGGTTTATGCTTGATGGCCGCGATATTGACGTGCAGGCGACGGGTGTCCGCGCCCGCGGCGGCTTCCGCTATCTGCAACCGCAGGGAGATGATCCCTGGCTGGGCATTCTGGCGGGCATCAGCACCAATGATGGTGGCCAGGCATGGCGTTACTTCCCGGAAAACCTGATGGGCAAGGCGCTGGTGGACTATCTCAGCGGCGCGATTAAAGCCGGACAGGCTCGCGATGCGACGCTGGTGTATGGCGGCAATCCGCATCTTTTCCCTTACCCGCATAATGAAGGGCAGTTCCAGGTTTATGTCCCGCTGAAGAACGCCACTTTTGCCTTCCAGCCGGACTGGCCGGCGCTGACCGGGCTGAACATCGACCTCAACTTCATCAATAACGGGTTGTGGATGCGGGCGGATAAAGCGATGCTCGGCAATGTCACCGCCAGCAATCTCGATGCCGCGATCCCGGACTATACCGCTGAAAAGCTGTTGATTGATGCCGATATCAAAGGCCCGGGCAAAGAGGTGGGACCTTATTTCAACACCACGCCGCTGAAAGAGACCCTGGGAGCGGCGCTGGATTCCCTGCAGCTGGACGGGGATGTGAGCGCTCGCTTACATCTTAACATCCCTTTAGATGGCGAAATGACCACCGCGAAAGGCGATGTGCGTCTGCAGAATAACAGTCTGTTTATCAAGCCGTTAGACACCACTCTGCAAAACCTGAGCGGGAATTTCAGCTTCGTGAATGGCGATCTCAATAGCGAAACGTTGAGCGCGACCTGGTTTCATCAGCCGCTGAATCTCAATTTTTCCACCCGGGAGGGCGAAAAAGCGTTTCTGGTGGACGTCGGGATGAACGCCAACTGGCAGCCATCGCATACCGGGTTGCTGCCAAAAGCCGTCAACGAGTCGCTGAGCGGCAGCGTGCCGTGGGAGGGCAAGGTCGCTATCGAACTGCCGTACCATGGTAACGCCAGCTATAAGGTTGATATCAACGGCGACCTCAAGAATGTGAGCAGTCACTTACCTTCGCCGGTCAATAAGCCCGCTGGAGAGCCGATGCCGATCAAAATTAACGTCGCCGGCGGTTTGAGCAGCTTCGACCTGACCGGCTCCGTCGGCGCGAAGAATCATATCAACAGCCGCTGGTTGCTGAACCATAAGCTGACGTTGGATCGGGCAATCCTTACTTCGGACAGCAAGGGGCTCTCTCCGCTGCCTGACCAGCCTGGGGTTGAACTCAATTTGCCACCGATGGATGGCGCTCAATGGCTGGCGCTCTTTCAAAACGGGGCGGCGAATGAAGTCAGCAGCACCATACTCTTTCCCCAGCGCATTGTGCTGCGTACGCCGTCGCTGGCGCTTGCCGGTCAACAGTGGAACAACGTCAGTCTGATGTCGCAGCCGGTCGCCGGCGGCTCGCAGGTCGAGGCGCAGGGGCGTGAAATCAACGCTACCCTGACGATGCGCGACAATGCGCCCTGGCTGGCGAATGTGCGTTATCTCTATTTCAACCCGACCAGCGCCAATGGCCAGACCGGTGAGAAGAACGCTGCCCCGCAGGCAGAGACGCGGCTGGATTTCCACGGCTGGCCCGATCTGCAGCTGCGCTGTGCGGAATGCTGGCTGTGGGGGCAAAAATATGGCCGTATCGACGGCGATGTGGCGATTAAGGGCGATACCTTAACGCTCTCCAATGGTCTGGTGGATACCGGGTTTGGCCGACTGACGACCGATGGCGTCTGGGTCAGCGCGCCGGCTGGTGTACGCACGTCGCTGAAAGGCAAACTGCATGGCAATAAAACGGATGAGTTTGCCAGTTTCTTCGGCGTTTCCACGCCGGTGAAGGATTCGCCGTTTGACATCGACTATGATCTGCACTGGCGCGCGCCGCCCTGGTCGCCCGATGTCGCATCGCTCAATGGGATCATTAAAAGCCACCTCGGCAAGGGACAGTTTACCGACCTGAGTACCGGACACGCTGGCCAACTGCTGCGTTTGCTGAGCGTTGATGCCCTGCTGCGTAAGCTGCGCTTCGACTTTAGCGATACCTTCAGCGAGGGCTTTTACTTCGACTCGATTAACAGTACGGCATGGATCAAGGATGGCGTGCTGCATACCGACGATACGCTGGTGGATGGCCTGGAAGCGGATATTGCCATGAAAGGTTCGGTCGATTTGGTGCGTCGCCGGCTGGATCTGCAGGCGGTGGTGGCGCCGGAGATCTCTGCGACCGTCGGCGTGGCGGCGGCTTTTGCCGTCAACCCTATCGTCGGCGCGGCGGTGTTTGCCGCCAGCAAGGTGCTGGGCCCGCTGTGGAACAAAGTCTCGATTCTGCGCTATCGCATTACTGGTCCGATTGACCAGCCGCAGATCAATGAGGTGCTGCGCCAGGCGCGTAGCAACAAAAAGCAATGATTTGACGATTGCCGGGAATTGCCGCAATCTCAATAGATCGCCTTCTGTATTTCCGCCTGTCAGGCGGCAACAAACGAGTAGCATAACGATGAGTCTGAACCTGGTAAGTGAACAATTACTGTCGGCAAATGGCCTGAATCATCAGGATCTGTTTGCCATTCTTGGTCAACTGACCGAGCGCCGCCTCGATTACGGCGATCTCTATTTTCAGTCGAGCTATCACGAATCCTGGGTTCTGGAAGACAGCATCATTAAAGATGGGTCGTACAACATTGACCAGGGCGTAGGCGTGCGCGCCGTCAGCGGCGAAAAAACGGGCTTTGCCTATGCGGACCAGATTAGCAAGCTGGCGCTGGAGCAGAGCGCCCAGGCGGCGCGGACGATTGTGCGTGATACCGGTAATGGCAAAGTGCAGACCCTGGGAGCCGTTGAGTACAGCCCTTTGTACACCAGCATCGACCCGCTGCAGAGCATGAGTCGGGAAGAGAAGCTGGATATTCTGCGCCGGGTGGACAAAGTCGCCCGGGCGGCGGACAAGCGCGTGCAGGAAGTTTCGGCCAGCCTGAGCGGCGTTTATGAGCTGATTCTGGTGGCCGCCACCGACGGCACCCTCGCCGCGGACGTTCGCCCGCTGGTGCGCCTTTCGGTCAGCGTGCTGGTGGAAGAGGATGGCAAGCGTGAGCGCGGCAGCAGCGGCGGCGGTGGACGCTTTGGCTATGACTATTTCCTCGCCTCCCAGGAGGGCGACGTGCGGGCTGATGCCTGGGCGAAAGAAGCCGTGCGCATGGCGCTGGTGAACCTTTCGGCAGTCGCCGCCCCGGCGGGGATGCTGCCGGTGGTGCTCGGCGCCGGCTGGCCTGGCGTCCTGCTGCACGAAGCGGTCGGCCATGGGCTGGAAGGTGATTTCAACCGTCGCGGCACCTCGGTCTTTAGCGGCCATATGGGGGAATTAGTTGCCTCTGAGCTGTGTACTGTGGTGGATGACGGCACCATCGTCGATCGTCGCGGGTCGGTCGCCATCGATGACGAAGGCACGCCGGGGCAATACAACGTGCTGATCGAAAACGGCATCCTGAAAGGCTATATGCAGGATAAGCTCAATGCGCGTCTGATGGGCGTCGCGCCGACCGGTAACGGCCGTCGCGAGTCGTATGCTCATCTGCCGATGCCGCGTATGACCAATACCTATATGCTGGCGGGCCAGTCGACGCCGCAGGAGATTATCGAGTCGGTCGATTACGGTATCTTCGCGCCTAACTTTGGCGGCGGGCAGGTGGATATCACCTCTGGTAAGTTTGTCTTCTCTACCTCCGAAGCCTATCTGATCGAAAAAGGGAAGGTCACGAAGGCGGTGAAAGGGGCCACGCTGATCGGCTCCGGGATTGAAACCATGCAGCAGATTTCGATGGTAGGGAATGACCTGCGGCTGGATAACGGCGTTGGCGTTTGTGGCAAAGAGGGCCAGAGCGTGCCGGTGGGCGTCGGCCAGCCGACCCTGAAGGTCGATAATCTTACCGTCGGCGGTACCGCCTGATCCTGACCAGGTTCCCGGCGCTGCCGGGAACCGCTTCACCGGGCGATCCCGCGCCCGTGCATGCCTTGATAGATCTTCGCCACGTCGACAAAATACTCTGTCAGATAGTTGATACAGACCTGCACTTTCAGCGGCAGTTTATCCTTTTCCGTATACAGCGCGTAGACCGGCCGTGGATCGGACTGATAGCTGGGCAGCAGGATCTCAAGCTCGCCGCGGTTGATCTCTTCGATCGCCCACATCAATGGTACATAAGCGATACCCACCCCGGCTGTCAGCCAGCGTATCAGCGTCATGGGATCGTTGGTCACAAAGCGCCCCTGCGGGATCAGGCGGGTTGAGATCCCTTCCGGGGCGATAATTTCAAATTCGTTATCCGGACGTACGCTATATTCGAGCCATGAATGGCTGGCGAGGTCGGCCGGTTTCTCCGGATTGCCTGCCTGCGCCAGATAGCTTTTGGCGGCGCATAATACCATCGGCATTGAGCCCAGGCGGCGGGAAAAAAGGCTGGAATCCTGCAGGGCCCCCACGCGGATCACCACGTCAAGGCCGTCGGCGATCAGGTCAGGGGCTGGTATGCCAGTGACCAGATTGACGGAGAGTCCGGGGTATTCTTTCAGCATTTCCGCCGTTATGCGCGCCAGAACATTTTGTGCCATAGTTGAAGAGCAACCGATGCGCAGCGTCCCGATGGGGGTGTTATTAAATGCGTATAATTGCTCATGGACATCCTGCGCTTCAAACAGCATCCTACGGCAGCCCTGGTAATAGATTTTACCTGCTTCAGTTAAGCCAAGGCTGCGGGTGCTGCGGTTGAGCAGCTTTACCTGCAGCTCATCTTCCAGTTTGGCGACGGTCTGACTGATCGAAGAAACGCTCATCTGAAGCTGGCGGGCCGCCGCGGTGAATGAACCTAATTCGACCACTTTGGCGAAAACGGACATGCGTTTTAATCGTTCCATTATTCACTCTGGCTTAAAAGTGATTTAGATCACACATTGTAGATAATGCGGCAATCGTTACGTTAATATATTGTTAGCTACATAATAAACGCATCTGCTCACTACCTGTACGCTTCTTATTCAAGGTCATCATGAGTCTGTTTCCTGTCATCGTGATTTTCGGCTTATCGTTTCCGCCGATCTTCTTCGAGTTGCTTTTGTCGCTGGCCATCTTTTGGCTGGTGCATCGACTGCTGGTTCCGACCGGCATTTACGATTTTGTCTGGCACCCTGCACTGTTTAATACGGCGCTATATTGCTGCCTTTTTTATTTGATATCGCGCTTGTTCGTTTGAGGTTGATGTGAAAACACTAACAAGAAATATCCTCCGTACCGCTATTACCGTGATACTGGTCATTTTGGCTTTCGTGGCGATTTTCCGCGCCTGGGTCTATTACACCGCTTCGCCGTGGACGCGGGATGCGCGCTTTAGCGCTGACATTGTGGCGATTGCCCCTGACGTCTCCGGGCTGATTTCCCAGGTAAACGTCAAGGATAACCAACTGGTTAAGAAAGACCAGGTATTGTTCGTTATTGACCAACCTCGTTACCAAAAAGCGCTGGCGGAGGCGGAAGCCGATGTCGCTTACTACCAGACCTTAGCGCAGGAGAAGCGCGTTGAAGCGGGTCGGCGTAATAAGCTGGGCATACAGGCGATGTCGCGGGAAGAGATAGACCAGGCGAACAACGTGCTGCAAACCGTTGAGCATCAGTTGGCGAAAGCGGTAGCCAGCCGCGATCTGGCCAGGCTGGACCTCGAGCGCACAGAAATTCGCGCCCCCGCGGATGGCTGGGTGACCAACCTTAACGTCTATACCGGGGAGTTTATTACCCGTGGCTCCACGGCGGTGGCGCTAGTGAAAGAGAATACGTTTTACGTCATGGCTTATCTGGAAGAGACCAAGCTGGAAGGCGTCCGCCCTGGCTACCGGGCGGAGATTACCCCACTTGGCAGCAGCAAAACCATTAAAGGGACAGTGGACAGTATCGCTGCAGGGGTGACCAACGCCAGCAGCAGCAGCGACTCGAAAGGGATGGCCTCGGTCGACTCCAACCTTGAGTGGGTGCGTCTGGCGCAGCGTGTGCCGGTGCGTATTCGCCTCGACCAGCAGCAGGGCAATCTGTGGCCATCGGGCACCACGGCGACGGTGGTGATCACCGGTAAAGAAGACCGCGATACCAGCCGGGCCAACTTCTTCCAGAAACTGGCTATGCGCCTGCGCGAATTCGGTTAATCGCTATGGGGACATATACCATTGCTCCCCGGCATCTCCGCTTTGCCATTAAGCTTGCATGCGCGGTGGTGCTGGCGCTGTTCGTCGGTTTCCATTTTCAGCTCGAAACACCGCGCTGGGCAGTACTGACGGCAGCGATCGTCGCCGCCGGGCCGGCCTTTGCTGCCGGCGGCGAACCTTACTCGGGCGCAATCCGCTATCGTGGGATGTTGCGAATTGCCGGGACCTTTATTGGCTGTATTGCGGCGCTGATTATCATCATCCTGATGATCCGTGCGCCTCTGCTGATGATGCTGGTTTGCTGCCTGTGGGCCGGGTTTTGTACCTGGATTTCGTCGCTGGTTAAGGTCGAGAACTCCTATGCCTGGGGACTGGCCGGGTACACTGCGCTGATTATCATTATCACCATCCATACCAATCCGATGCTGGCGCCGCAGTTTGCTGTCGAACGCTGTAGCGAAATTGTCATCGGTATTGTCAGCGCTATCGTCGCCGACCTGCTGTTCTCTCCACGTTCGATTAAAAAAGAGATCGACCTTGAGCTGGATAACCTGCTGATTGCGCAATATAAGCTGATGCAGTTATGCGTCGCCCACGGTGAAAAAGAGGAAGTGGATCAGGCGTGGGGCGCGCTGGTGCGTCGCACCACGGCGCTGGAAGGTATGCGCAGTAATCTGATCATGGAATCCTCTCGCTGGGCGAAGGCGAATCAGCGCCTGAAGGCGATCAATACCCTTTCATTAACGCTTATCACCCAGGCTTGCGAGACCTACCTGATTCAGAACTCGCGCCCGGAAATGGTGACGGATGACTACCGTGAGCTGTTCGCCGAGCCGGTGGAGACAGTGCAGGACGTCCACCAGCAGCTGAAGCGTATGCGCCGTTTTCTGACCTGGAAAGGCGAGCATAATACGCCCGTCACCATCTACAGCTGGGTGGGTGCCGCTACGCGCTACTTATTGCTTAAGCGTGGCGTGGTGGGTAACACCAAAATCAGTCGCATTGAAGATAGTGTGCTGCGCGGCGAAGCGGTGGTCAAAGTGGAATCTGCTGAGCGCCACCATGCGATGGTGAACTTCTGGCGTACCTCCGTCTCCTGTATCCTCGGGACGCTGTTCTGGTTGTGGACAGGCTGGACCTCAGGCAGCGGCGCGATGGTGATGATTGCCGTCGTTACCGCGCTGGCGATGCGCCTGCCTAACCCCCGAATGGTGGCGATGGACTTCCTTTATGGCACCCTGGCGGCGTTACCGCTGGGTACCCTGTACTTCCTGGTGATCATGCCGGCGACGCAGCAGAGCATGCTGCTGCTTTGCATCAGCCTGGCGGCGATGGCGTTCTTTATCGGTATCGAAGTGCAGAAAAGGCGTCTCGGATCGCTGGGAGCGCTGGCGAGCACCATTAACATTCTGGTGCTGGATAACCCGATGCAGTTTCAGTTCAGTCAGTTCCTTGACAGTGCGCTGGGGCAGATCGTCGGCTGTTTCCTTGCCCTGATGGTCATTCTCATTGTCAGGGATAATTCTCGGGCCAGAACCGGTCGGGTGCTGTTGAATCAGTTTGTCTCTGCGGCGGTCTCTTCGCTGACAACGAACTCGGCGCGTCGTAAAGAGAACCATCTGCCCGCGCTCTATCAGCAGTTGTTTTTATTGCTCAATAAGTTCCCCGGCGATGTCGCCCGCTTCCGTCTGGCATTGACGTTGATTATTGCCCATCAGCGCCTGCGTGATGCGCCCGTGCCGGTGAACGACGATCTGTCGGCCTTCCATCGACAGCTGCGACGTACCGCAGATCATGTGATCTCCGCCGGGAGTGATGATAAGCGTCGGCGCTACTTTACCCAGCTGCTGGCTGAGCTTGATGTCTATCAGGAGAAGTTGCGGGTCTGGGAGGCTTCGCCGCAGGTGACCGAGCCCGTGCGGCGGCTGGTTGAGATGTTGCACAAGTACCAGCATGTGCTGACCAGCAGTTAACCCCTAAACCGACGCCCAGGCGTCGGTTTTTTTATCGCTATACTTAACGGCGACAGGAAGAGAAGCGGGAGGGGCTGCCATGACCACCTATACGTTTGATTTTGACGAAATCGCCGAACAACAGGATTTCTACCGGGAGTTTTCCCGAACCTTTGAGCTGGCTCAGGATAAGGTCAACAACCTGGATTCACTGTGGGACGCGGTGACTGGTGGGCTGCTGCCATTGCCGCTGGATATTGAGTTTATTCATTTAAACGACAAGCAGCGTCGGCGCTTCGGCGCGCTGATTTTATTATTTGATGAAGCAGAAGAGGAGCTGGAGGGGGAGTTGCGCTTTAACGCCCGGCATGGCTAAACGTTCATTTCTAATCTGTTGAATATTGGTGAAGGCTTCCCTCCAGAGGTTGCGCGCCTCGCCGACCGTGACGGACGTGTTTCTGAACCAGGGGAGCGCATTGAGACATCGCTGTTCCGGACGGGGCCGGCGATGAAGCAAAAAAAAGCCCCGGCAGGCGGGGGCAAGTCGTCGAAATAAGACGACGAGGGTTTATTTGTACAGCTCAGCGGTGGCGTGCCAGCTATCGCCGGTACGTGCTTCAATAATACGGTAGCTGCTGGCGCCTTCTTTCTCGGCTTTAGCGGCCAGCTCCTGACGCATGTCCATTGGCGCACTACCTACCTGGGATACGGAGATGGTGCCCATGGACTGCAGGTTTTGTGCTTGTTCAGCGTTAACTTGCTGAACGGCCGCGCTTGCGCCGAAAGAGAGAACGGAAGCCAGGCCAAGGGATGCGATGATCATTGCGCGTTTCATAATCTTTACTCCAGTCTTTGTTTTGCCGCGGCGGGGGATGTATGCGCCCAGGCCGCGGTAGAGAATCTGTGTCGGGTTAGTCGTTGACGAACTACAACTTATTTATAAAGCTCAGCGGTGGCATGCCAGTGGTCGCCAGTGCGGGCTTCGATAATGCGATAAGAAGAAGCCCCTTCTTCCTGCGCTTTCTTGTTCAGCATTTCATGCATATCCATCGGGGAAGAGGCTACCGCGCCGACGGAAACTGTGCCAATGGCCTCGCGGCCCTGGGCTTGCTCGCTGTTGATAACGTCAGCGGCAAAAGCGCCAAACGACACGACGGACAGGATGCTGAGTGCTGCTACAGTGGTTTTGATTTTCATGATGTTCACCTCGTCGAATCTTTTTGTTGAGGTCTTTGTTTCGTGACCCTCATCACAAAACCAAGTATACACTAATCACAAAAAATATTAATACCATGCTAATTGTTTTGCGCGTTAATAGTTACAATGAATTGCGCTTTTTATAACCTATAAGAATTAAAAATGACAACTTATCCGCAGTGATAAGATTTATTTCTAATAAAATCATAAAGGTATGCGAATTTGATCTTTTGTGCGTTTTAGGCGTTTCCCTTAAGTAAAAGAACGTATAGACGCGTTAAATCACACAAAATGTTAAATAATTGTTGGATTGAGGGGCGTGAGAGAGAAAGAAAGGGGAGTCGCCCTCTGACGATTGCCAGAGGGGAATACTCAGAGTTCCTGTTCGAACAGGACCAGGATGGCGTCGTGCAGATCTTTCACCGTAAAGCCGCGCGCAGGGGTGGTGAAGATGGTGTCATCCCCGGCGATGCTGCCGAGAATACCTTCCGCCTTGCCCAGCGAGTCGAGAAGACGGGCAATCAGCTGCGCCGCGCCGGGGCTGGTGTGAATCACCACGACGGCATCGTTATAGTCGATATCCAGCACCAGATTTTTCAGCGGGCTGGAGGTGGTCGGCACGCCAAGCTCAGCAGGCAGGCAATAGACCATTTCCATTTTGGCGTTACGGGTACGAACCGCGCCAAATTTGGTGAGCATGCGGGAGACCTTCGATTGGTTGATATTCTCGAAGCCTTCTTCCTGCAGCGCCTGGACGATCTCTCCCTGCGAGCTGAATTTCTCTTCTTTAAGCAGCGCTTTAAACGCTTTAACCAGTTCTTCTTGTTTTGCCGAACTTCGCATAAGTCACCCAGATTATGGTGGTAAAAACAACATCATTATGCATAACCGTGAATTTTTATGCAAATAATCCGCAACGGGATAGGTCAATAATGTTATGAAGGGGGCATATTTTAGCAAAAAAACCATATAAGGAACATGTTCACATCACAACGCTTAAAGCCATGTAAAAGTAAATGAAATGTTATTGAGTTGGTGTTGTTTTGCGCAACTGGCTGGGTGTATTGTAACCAACAGTCGATCCGGTACTTCGCTTTGCTGGATGGTCAGTCAGGAAGCATAAAGTGCGCCGCTGTTCTATTGCTACGCACAATAATGCATTCTTCAGCCATAATCATTGTAATTGTTCATCTTGTGAATTAAGGTCCAGGCGACGGAATAACGAAAGACTAAATTAACCATAATAAGGAGTTTAGGATGAAAGTTGCAGTCCTTGGCGCCGCCGGTGGTATCGGCCAGGCGCTTGCCCTACTACTTAAGACCCAACTGCCTTCAGGTTCAGAGCTCTCGTTGTACGACATCGCTCCGGTTACGCCGGGCGTGGCGGTAGATCTAAGTCATATCCCCACAGATGTAAAAATTAAAGGATTTTCCGGTGAAGATGCTACCCCGGCGCTGGAAGGCGCTGATGTGGTGCTGATCTCCGCGGGCGTAGCGCGTAAGCCCGGCATGGATCGTTCCGACCTGTTTAATGTGAATGCCGGCATCGTTAAGAACCTGGTGCAGCAGATTGCCAAAACCTGCCCACAGGCCTGCATCGGTGTTATCACCAACCCGGTGAATACCACCGTGGCTATCGCCGCCGAAGTGCTGAAAAAAGCCGGCGTGTACGATAAAAACAAGCTGTTCGGCGTCACCACGCTGGACATTATCCGCTCCAATACCTTTGTCGCTGAGCTGAAAGGTAAATCGGCAACCGAGGTGGAAGTCCCGGTCATTGGTGGTCACTCCGGCGTCACCATTCTGCCATTATTGTCGCAGATCCCGGGCGTCAGCTTCAGCGATCAGGAAGTGGCCGATCTGACTAAACGCATTCAAAATGCCGGTACCGAAGTCGTGGAAGCGAAAGCGGGCGGTGGGTCGGCGACGTTGTCGATGGGTCAGGCGGCTGCGCGCTTTGGTCTCTCTCTGGTTCGCGCGATGCAGGGAGAGAAAGGTGTGGTGGAGTGCGCCTACGTGGAAGGCGACGGCCACTATGCGCGTTTCTTCTCCCAGCCGCTGCTGCTGGGAAAAAACGGCGTGGAAGAGCGACAGTCTATCGGCAAACTCAGCGCCTTTGAGCAGCAGGCGCTGGAAGGCATGCTGGACACCCTGAAGAAAGATATCGCGCTCGGCGAAGACTTCGTCAACAAGTAACCTCGCACGTGCAAAAAAGCCGGAACCGTTGTTCCGGCTTTTTATTGCCTCACTTTTCGCCTCCATGCGCCAGCGGTCGGGCAAATCTGCTAAAATCCCCCGCGTTTTAAGCCACCAGCCATGAGGACAGCGTGAAAAAGATCGAAAGAAAACAGACCCGGGACCAAATCGCGCAGATGATTCGTTATCAGATCCTCTCCGGCGCCATGAAACCCGGGGAGGAACTGACTCAGGAGAACATCGCGGAACAATTGGGACTTTCACGTATGCCGGTTAGGGAAGCGCTACAGTCCCTTGAACAGGAAGGATTTCTGGTGCGCTTGCCTAACCGACATATGCAGGTCTCCACGCTGGCCGTCGAGGATGTGAGCCATATTTTTCGCGTTATCGCGGTGATGGCTGCTGAACTGTTTGCCCTCGTGCCGGCAAATCAGGGGGAATTACTTCGCGCGCGCGCGCAGGAGCTGGCGCGTGCTGGCGATAATGCCGGTGAACTGGCGTTTCATCAGTTGCTGATTTCCTATCTTGATAACCGCTATCTGGCAAAGGCGTATCAGCAATTTTTGGACGGTTATATTTCCTATGTCATTCTGTACCTGAAAGAGGATGGCCAGGAGTCGGCGCAGATCCTGAACGAACTGGCGAGCGCCATTGGCCATGGCGAAGGCGAAAAAATTGCTCAGGCAACACAGCGTTATTTCCTTATGCTTGCGGAGATAATGCGTCAACATATGAAGGATTGGGAAAGTGCAGAAGCCTAAATTAGGGAAAATTAAGCTTCTTTCCGCGAAGGAGCAGGTGGCGGCGGTTTTGCGTAAAGCGATCCTTTCGCGGGATTTAGTGGAAGGGCAGGAAATTACCCTTGAAGGGATTGCCAAAATGGTTGGCGTTTCCAGCATGCCGGTACGTGAAGCGTTTCAGATTTTAGCCGCCGATGGTCTGATTCAAGTGCGGCCGAATAAAGGTGCGGTGGTGCTGGGGATTAATGAGCAGACTATCCGCGAGCATTACGAAATTCGCGCTGTACTGGAAAGTGAAGCGGTGGCGAAAGCTTCTCGTCCAGGGACCGATATTTCACGCATCGCTCAGGTTCACTATGCCGCAGAGAAGGCGCTGGCAGACAATAATTCTGCTGAATATTCCGACCTGAACCAGGCCTTCCACATGGAGATCTGGAACGCGGCGGGAAATGAAAAAATGAAGATGCTGCTCTGCAACATGTGGAACGGACTGTCGATGGGGCACAAGGTGACCGAAGAAGAGTACGCCGTCATTTCCCTCCGTGAACATAAAGCGATCTTACAAGCGCTTGAGCAGCATAACGAAGCGCTGGCCCGTCAGCGAATGCATGAGCATATCATCCGCTCGATGGAGAATATGCTCACGCGTTACCTGCCCGATCCTGCTCCCTGACCGGATCGATCGCCAGCGAATAGCTGGCGTTTGTTATATTTATCAACGTTATTAATTCCTCAACGTGACGATCTGCGCAGGATCTTGATGTAGATCTCATTGCGCGATCATTCCACAAAAACGCATTGACTTACTTTTTGCATGGGAATAATTTCTCCCTCGTCAATATTGGATACAATATCATATATCATTGATAGGAAGAATTATAAGTATGGAACCGATTACCATCACCCTATGTTTGCTGGTGTTCGCTATCGTCATGTTCGTCTGGGAGAAAGTGCCGCTGGCAGTGACTTCCATGGTGGTTTGTGTGGCGTTAGTGGTCACTGGCGTATTGGATCTGAAGCAGGCCTTTGCCGGTTTTATCGACAGCAATGTCATTCTTTTTGTCGCCATGTTCGTCGTCGGCGGGGCGTTATTTGAAACCGGGATGGCCAATAAAGTCGGCGGGGTGATCACTCACTTCGCCAAAACCGAAAAACAGCTGATTTTCACCATCATGGTGGTGGTCGGCGTGATGTCGGGCTTTCTTTCCAACACCGGTACGGCGGCGGTGCTGATCCCGGTCGTCATTGGCGTGGCCGCCAAATCGGGGTTTTCCCGCTCGCGTCTGCTGATGCCGCTGGTGTTTGCTGCCGCGTTGGGCGGCAACCTGTCGCTGATTGGCGCCCCGGGCAACCTGATCGCGCAATCGGCCTTACAGAACATCGGCAGCGGCTTCGGTTTCTTTGAGTATGCGAAAGTGGGTCTACCGATGCTGGTCTGCGGCATCCTCTATTTCCTGACCATCGGCTATAAGTTTTTGCCCAATAATCCAAACAGCGGGGAAGTGGGCAGCGTCGGCGAACAGCGGGATTACAGCCACGTTCCACGCTGGAAGCAGATCCTGTCCCTGGTGGTGTTGATCGCCACGATCCTCGGCATGATTTTCGAAAAACAGACCGGCATTAGCCTGGCGGTGGCCGGCTGTATCGGTGCCCTGGTGCTGGTGGTTACCGGGGTGCTGACGGAAAAGCAAGCTTACAAAGCTATTGATTCACAGACTATTTTTATTTTCGGCGGCACCCTGGCGCTGGCAAAGGCGCTGGAAATGACCGGGGCGGGCAAGCTGGTGGCTGACCAGGTTATCGGTCTGCTGGGCAACAACTCCTCGCCGTTCATGCTGCTGGTGGTGGTCTTTGCCCTCTCCGTGGTGATGACCAACTTTATGTCCAATACCGCCACCGTCGCGCTGTTGGTGCCGGTGAGCCTGTCGATTGCCGCCGGTATGGGCGCCGATCCGCGTGCGGTGCTGATGGCGACGGTGATTGGAAGCTCCTGCGCCTATGCGACGCCGATCGGGATGCCCGCCAATATGATGGTGCTGTCGGCCGGGGGCTATAAGTTCGTCGATTACGCCAAATCCGGCATCCCTCTGATTATCGTTTCCACCATTGTCAGCCTGATCCTGCTGCCAATCCTTTTCCCTTTTCATCCGTAACTTACGGACGCTGTTCTGACTAAGGAGCCTTTATGAGCAAAAGCGAACAGATATCCCGCATGACCGACATCATGGCCAGATTTGTGGGATATACCGGCAAAGTATTGCCTGATGACGTCACGGCAAAACTAAAAGAGTTGCATAAGAAAGAGACCAGCCAGCTGGCGGACGTCATCTTTACCACCATGATTGAAAACCAGCGTCTGGCGAAAGAGCTGGATCGTCCCTCCTGCCAGGATACCGGCGTGATCCAGTTTCTGGTGGAGTGCGGCGCCAACTTTCCGCTGATCGGCGAACTGGAAGCGCTGCTGCGCGAATCGGTGATCAAAGCCACCGTCGACTCCCCGCTGCGTCATAACAGCGTCGAGACCTTTGATGAATACAACACCGGCAAAAACGTTGGCAAAGGGACACCCACCGTTTTCTGGGAGATCGTCCCGGATTCCGATCAGTGCAGCATCTACACCTATATGGCTGGCGGCGGCTGCTCGCTGCCGGGTAAAGCGATGGTGTTAATGCCTGGCGCTGGCTATGAAGGGGTGACCCGCTTTGTGCTGGATGTGATGACCAGCTATGGCCTGAACGCCTGTCCACCATTGCTGGTTGGCGTTGGGGTGGCAACGTCGGTGGAAACCGCGGCGCTGCTGTCGAAGAAAGCGCTGATGCGCCCGATTGGCTCGCACAATGATAACGAACGGGCGGCATCGCTGGAAAAAATGCTCGAAGACGGCATCAACAAAATCGGTCTGGGCCCGCAGGGGATGTCCGGCAATACCTCCGTGATGGGCGTCAATATCGAAAATACCGCACGCCATCCTTCCACCATTGGCGTGGCGGTCAACGTCGGCTGCTGGTCGCACCGCAAAGGACATATCGTTTTCGATAAAGACCTGAACTACACCATTACGTCTCACACAGGAGTGGCATTCTGATGGCTAAAAAAATACTCACTACGCCCATTAAAGATGAAGATTTAGCTGATATTAAAGCGGGCGATATCATTTATCTCAACGGCCATATTGTGACCTGTCGCGATGTGGCTCATCGTCGCTTAATTGAGGGCGGGCGTGAATTACCGGTCAATGTTGCCGGTGGCGCGATATTGCATGCCGGGCCGATTGTGCGACCGATTAAAGGTTCGGAAGATAAATTTGAAATGGTCTCCGTTGGGCCGACCACCAGTATGCGCATGGAGAAATTTGAAAAAGAGTTTATTGCCAGGACTGGCGTGAAATTAATCGTTGGTAAAGGCGGTATGGGGAAGGGAACTGAAGAGGGTTGCGCCGAGCATAAAGCCTTGCACTGCGTGTTCCCGGCCGGCTGCGCGGTCGTCGCCGCGGTCTGCGTGGAAGAAATCGAAGATGCGCAGTGGCGTGATTTAGGGATGCCGGAAACCTTATGGGTATGTCGGGTGAAAGAGTTCGGGCCGTTAATTGTCTCAATCGATACCCACGGCAATAACCTGTTTGAGCAGAATAAAGTGATCTTTAATCAGCGCAAAGACATTGTCGCCGATGAAATCTGCAAACATGTGAGCTTCATTAAATAACCCCGATTGAATATATAGCGCAGTAATGGCAGCGGCAGCTGACTGCTAAACAGAGGCTTCTGACCAGGCGGTCCGGGGAAATCCACTCGGCTAACGCGGTCTGCTGTTAGCCATTATTGCGCCCCCTCCCAAAGGCTATTTTATGACTAACAATGCCGTCCTGTTAGGCGAAGGCTTCACCCTGATGTTTCTCGGCATGGGCTTTGTGCTGGTGTTCCTGCTGCTGCTCATCTTTGCCATCCGGGGAATGTCCCTCGCCGTCAACCGCCTGTTTCCCGAGCCGCCTGCCGCCCCCAAACCGGCCCCGGCCGCGCCCGCCGACGACTTCGCCCGCTTAAAGCCGGCGATTGTCGCCGCCATTCACCACCATCGCCGTCTTCACCCTTAATTCACGGAGGAATTTATGACCGTTGCCATTACCGATGTCGTCCTGCGCGACGCCCACCAGTCCCTGTTCGCCACCCGTCTGCGTCTCGACGATATGCTCCCCATCGCCGCTCAGTTGGATGACGTCGGCTACCGCTCGCTGGAGTGCTGGGGCGGCGCCACCTTTGACGCCTGCATCCGCTTCCTCGGCGAGGACCCGTGGGTCCGCCTGCGCGAGCTGAAAAAGGCGATGCCGAAGACCCCGCTGCAGATGCTGCTCCGCGGCCAGAACCTGCTCGGCTACCGCCACTACGCCGATGACGTGGTGGAGCGCTTCGTGGAGCGCGCCGTCAAAAACGGCATGGACGTCTTCCGCGTCTTCGACGCCATGAACGACCCGCGCAACATGCAGGCCGCCCTGCAGGCGGTCCGCCGCCACGGCGCCCACGCCCAGGGTACGCTTTCGTACACCACCAGCCCGGCGCACACCCTGCAGACCTGGCTCGACCTCACCGAACAGCTGCTGGAGACCGGCGTTGACTCCGTCGCCATCAAGGACATGTCCGGCATTCTGACGCCGGGGGCCGCCTTTGAGCTGGTCAGCGAAATCAAGAAGCGCTACGACGTCACCCTGCACCTGCACTGCCATGCCACCACCGGGATGGCGGAGATGGCGCTGCTGAAGGCCATTGAAGCCGGGGTCGACGGCGTGGATACGGCGATTTCGTCCATGAGCGCCACCTACGGCCACCCGGCCACCGAGGCGCTGGTCGCCACCCTCGCCGGCACGCAATATGACACCGGGCTGGATATCCACAAGCTGGAGAGCATCGCCGCGTACTTCCGCGAGGTGCGTAAGAAGTACCACGCCTTCGAAGGCCAGCTGAAGGGCACCGACAGCCGTATCCTCGTCGCCCAGGTCCCGGGCGGGATGCTCACCAACCTCGAAAGCCAGCTGAAGCAGCAGAATGCCGCGGACAAACTCGACCTGGTGCTGGCGGAAATCCCCCGCGTGCGCGAGGACCTCGGCTTCATCCCGCTGGTCACCCCGACCTCGCAGATTGTCGGCACCCAGGCGGTGCTCAACGTCCTGACCGGCGAGCGCTACAAAACCATCGCGAAGGAGACCGCCGGTATCCTGAAGGGTGAGTACGGCCGCACCCCGGCGCCGGTGAACGCCGCCCTGCAGGCGCGGGTGCTTGACGGCGCTGACCCGGTGACCTGCCGCCCGGCCGACCTGCTGAAGCCGGAGCTGGCGCAGCTGGAAGCCGACGTCAGACGCCAGGCGCAGGAGAAAGGCATCACCCTTGCCGAAAACGCCATCGACGACGTGCTCACCGTGGCCCTGTTCCCGCAGCCCGGCCTGAAGTTCCTCGAAAACCGCCACAACCCGGCGGCCTTTGAGCCCGTGCCGCAGGTGGAAGCCGCGCAGCCGCTGGCAAAAGCAGAAAAACCAGCCGCCTCCGGCGTCTACACCGTCGAAGTGGAAGGCAAAGCCTTTGTGGTCAAAGTCAGCGACGGCGGCGACGTCAGCCAGCTCAGCGCCGCGCCGGTGGCCGCTGCGCCTGCTGCCGCCCCGGCCCCGGCTGGCGCCGGCACCCCGGTGACCGCCCCGCTGGCGGGCACTATCTGGAAGGTGCTGGCCGCGGAAGGCCAGACGGTGGCCGAAGGCGAGGTGCTGCTGATTCTGGAAGCCATGAAGATGGAGACCGAAATCCGCGCCGCGCAGGCCGGGACCGTGCGCGGTATCGCGGTGAAAGCCGGCGACGCGGTGGCGGTCGGCGACACTCTGCTGCAGCTGGCGTAAGGACGAGGAGCGGAAATGGAAAGTCTGAACGCCCTGATTCAGGGCATGGGGCTGATGCACCTGGGGGCCGGCCAGGCGGTGATGCTGCTGGTCAGCCTGCTGCTGCTGTGGCTGGCGATTGCGAAGAAGTTCGAGCCGTTACTGCTGCTGCCGATTGGCTTCGGCGGCCTGCTCTCCAATATCCCGGAGGCCGGGCTGGCGCTCACCGCCCTGGAGAGCCTGCTGGCCCACCACGACCCGGCGCAGCTGGCGGTGATTGCCGCGAAGCTCCACTGCACGCCGGACGTCCACGCCATTAAGGAGGCGCTGGCGCTGGCCCTGCCGTCGGTGCAGGGGCAGATGGAGAGCCTCGCGGTGGACATGGGCTACTCCGCCGGGGTGCTGGCCATCTTCTATAAGGTGGCGATTGGCTCAGGCATTGCGCCGCTGGTCATCTTTATGGGCGTTGGGGCAATGACCGATTTCGGCCCGCTGCTGGCCAACCCGCGCACCCTGCTGCTGGGGGCGGCGGCGCAGTTCGGGATCTTCGCCACCGTCCTCGGGGCGCTGACGCTGAACTACTTCGGCATCATCAGCTTCACCCTGCCGCAGGCGGCGGCCATCGGCATCATCGGCGGCGCCGACGGCCCGACGGCGATTTACCTGTCGGGCAAGCTGGCGCCGGAGCTGCTGGGGGCCATCGCGGTGGCGGCGTACTCCTATATGGCGCTGGTGCCGCTGATCCAGCCGCCGATCATGAAGGCGCTGACCACGGATAAGGAGCGGAAGATCCGCATGGTGCAGCTGCGCACGGTGAGTAAGCGGGAGAAGATCCTGTTCCCGGCGGTGCTGTTACTGCTGGTGGCGCTCCTGCTGCCGGACGCCGCGCCGCTGCTGGGGATGTTCTGCTTCGGCAACCTGATGCGCGAGAGCGGCGTGGTGGAGCGGCTGAGCGATACGGTGCAGAACGCGCTGATCAACATCGTGACCATCTTCCTCGGACTGTCGGTGGGGGCCAAGCTGGTGGCGGACAAGTTCCTGCAGCCGCAGACGCTGGGGATCCTGGTGCTGGGGGTGATCGCCTTCTGC
The DNA here is from genome assembly GCF_000828055.2 of Klebsiella variicola. Lineage (NCBI taxonomy): Bacteria > Pseudomonadati > Pseudomonadota > Gammaproteobacteria > Enterobacterales > Enterobacteriaceae > Klebsiella > Klebsiella variicola. The sequence continues at coordinate 503,998 of NZ_CP010523.2, forward strand.
GTGGGCACCGCGGCCGGGGTGCTGATGGCGAAGCTGATGAACGTGTTCAGCCGGCACAAAATCAACCCGCTGATCGGCTCGGCGGGGGTGTCGGCGGTGCCGATGGCGGCGCGGGTGTCGAACAAAGTGGGTCTGGAAGCGGACGGGCAGAACTTCCTGCTGATGCACGCCATGGGCCCGAATGTGGCCGGGGTGATCGGCTCGGCGATCGCCGCCGGGGTGATGCTCAAGTACGTGCTGGCGATGTAGGCCAGCCTGTTCCCGCGGCTGGCATACCGGCCGCGGAGATTTCTCATAAGGAGACGGTGATGAATGAAGCCATAGCATGCTGTCCGGAAAACCGGACATCAACACGGGAGGCGGTGGTTGACGCCATGCTGGCGTCAGGCGATGAACTTGCACAACTGCAGCCGGCGCTGAACCTGCTTTCGCCCCCGCTGAACGCCACGCCTGGTGAAGCGCTGCTGGCCAGCTGTTATGAGGCCGGCGCTGACCATAACGCTGACGAGGCGACACGGGCGGTGATCGCCTTACCGGCGGCGGTCGTGCGCTCTGCGACGCCCTCGCTGCAGCGCAGCGGTCTGCTGTGCATGGCGGCCGGGGCGCTCAGCGCCCGGCAACTTCCGCTGACGCACAACCGGCTGTGCGACGTGGCGGGGCAGTTCGCCCGCGCTATTCCTGAAGGCGATGAAGAGGCGGGCAGTGGATTTTATACTGTGCGCAGCGTGTCCCTGCCCGTTTACCGGCGGCTGCGGCGGGATAACCATTCTCACAGCGTCTGTCTGCAGCAGGCGCTGCTGCATTTGCTGGCCTGGAAGAGTGAGTCGCCCTGGGCGCGGCAGCAGGCGCAGCGCCTGCTCTGGCAGGGTGGCGTGCTGGGTGAGAAGGGGGAATTTGCGCTACTGACGCTGGATGATGAGCTTCGCGAGCGACAGATAGTCTGGCCCGGGCTGAGATCGCTGCTGGCGGTGACCGGGTTTCTGGTCAGATTCCCGGCCGGTCCGGTATTTAGCGATTAACGTGGCTCCCCAAACGGGGAGCCGTTTAGTTGGTGGCCGGGTATTCCTGAACGGCGATATGGAGCGTAATTTTCTTATCATCACGCATGATGACTACCGGAATTTCCGATCCCGGGCGGATCTCGGCCACCTGATCCATCGTCTCCAGTGCAGAAACTGCAGGTTTGTCATTCACGGAGATGATCACGTCGTTGGCGCGGATCCCGGCTTGTGCTGCGGGGCCATCAGGCGCCACATCGTTAACCACGATCCCCTGGATCTGATCGATCCCGCCGCCCTGCGCGTGCAGCGGGGCGATCTCCCGGCCGCTAATGCCGATATAGCCGCGGATCACCCGGCCATCCCGGATCAGCTTATCCATAATTTTGGTCGCTAACTGGAACGGGATCGCAAAGCCAATGCCTTCCGGCGTTTCGCCGTCATTGCTTTTGTCAAAGGAGAGGGTGTTAATCCCCATCAGCTCGCCGAGGGAGTTCACCAGGGCCCCACCCGAGTTACCGTGGTTAATCGAGGCGTCAGTTTGCAGGAAGTTCTGGCGGCCGGTCGGGTTGAGGCCAATGCGCCCTGTGGCGCTGATGATCCCCTGAGTGATGGTCTGCCCCAGGTTATAGGGGTTGCCAATCGCCAGGACGACATCGCCAATATGCGGCGTGCGTTTCGGGTTGATCGGGATCACCGGCAGCCCGCCGGTGGCGTTGATCTTCAGCACGGCGAGGTCAGTCAGGGTGTCGGATCCGACCAGCAGCGCTTCGAAGACGCGGCCGTCCTGCAGTGCGACAATGATCTGATCGGCATCATTGATAACATGCTTGTTGGTCAGGATATAGCCGCGCTGATCCATGATCACCCCGGAGCCAAGCGTCAGCTGATTATGGCTGGTGCTGTTCAGGGCGCGGTTATAGACGTTCACCACGGCGGGCGCCGCGCGGCGTACGGCGGCGTTATAGCTCACAGGGGAGTCGTCTGCCGTATCGTTTTGGGTGGTCGGCGTCAGCTGCCACTGGCGCAGCGATGGCATCAGGGCCAGCAGCAGTCCCCCGACAATCAAACCGATGAGTATCGAACGTAATAACTTTCCAGGCATGATGCAAATATCGTTAATGAATGGTCAGACGCAGCATAGCATGAGTTGTCCGGACATCGCACATGGCGGCGATGTCCGGGAAGACAATCAGCGTAGCAGCAGATAGATGCTTTCGTTGCCGCGGATCACATTCAGGGCGATGACCGGCGGTTTGCCTTCAAGCACTTTGCGCAGTTCGGCAATCGAATGAATACGTTCCCGGTTAAGGCCAATGATAATGTCATCCTTATGCAGGCCGACCTGGGCGGCGGCGCTGCCTTTATCGACATTATCGATCACCACGCCTTTGGTACCGTCCTTCATCTGACCATCGCTGAACGAGGCTCCCTGCAGGGCAGGGATAATCAGCTCGGCGCTGGCGGTGGAGGAGGTGCTCTTATCCAGCGTCACTTCGACATCGACCGGTTTTCCGTCGCGCAGCAGGCCAAGTTTGACCTTGGTCCCCGGTTCGGTGGTGGCGATGCGCGAGCGCAGTTCGGCAAAACTGTTCAGCGGCTTGCCGTTCAGACTGACAATGACGTCGCCGGATTTGATCCCTGCTTTGGCGGAACCGGAGTTTGGTAACACTTCACTGACGAAGGCGCCGCGCTGAACGTCGAGATTCATCGCCTTGGCGATATCGGCGCTCATTTCCATGCCTTTAATGCCCAGCAGGCCGCGCTTGATTTCGCCAAACTGAATGAGCTGGTCGGCGAGGGTTTTCGCCATGTTGCTTGGAATGGCGAAGCCGATACCGATGCTACCGCCGCCCGGCGCCAGGATCGCGGTGTTGATCCCGATAAGCTCGCCGTTGAGGTTCAACAGCGCGCCGCCGGAGTTACCGCGGTTAATCGAGGCATCGGTCTGGATGAAATTCTCCAGCCCTTCCAAGTTCAGGCCGCTGCGGCCAAGGGCAGAGATAATGCCGGAGGTGGCGGTCTGGCCAAGGCCGAACGGGTTGCCGACGGCGACGGCGAAGTCGCCGACGCGGAGTTTATCGGAGTCAGCAATGGCGATTTGCGTCAGGTTCGCCGGCTTGATCAGCTGCAGCAGAGCGATATCGCTCTGTTCATCGCTGCCGACCAGTTTGGCATCAAATTCACGGCCATCGTTCAGCTGGACGCTGATCTTCTGCGCCTGATTGATGACGTGATTATTGGTTAGCACGTAGCCTTTCGCTGCGTCGATGATGACGCCGGAGCCGAGCCCTTCAAACGGCTGCGCCTGCTCCTGCGGGGCGTTATCACCAAAATATTTCTTCAGCTCTTCCGGCATATTGAGCGTCGGCGAGGCGGTGCCTTCCACCTGCACGCTGACCACCGCTGGCAGGACCTTTTCCAGCATCGGCGCCAGGCTCGGTAACGCGCCCTGGCCGGGCACCTGAGTCGGTAAGGATGCTGCTGCCGGAGGCAGGGCCGACAACGATAACCCAATGCTTAACGCTAACGCACTCAACAGCAAAGTCTGTTTCTTCATTAGATGCTGGCTCTCGTAACCTGAGGTGTATGGAAAAACGTCCTGAATAACCTGATGTTATTGAATTTTTGCACAGGTAACAATGTGGGTACTGGTTTAAATTGTAGCCGGGAAGTGGGGGAAGGAGCGGGCGCGGTGGGCGCGCCCGGAGATATTTTATCAGACGCGATCAGTTAATCGCGTTTTGCGCCACCGCGCAGTAAACCGGATGCGCCTTCAGAGTAGTCGCGCGGCATCTGGACCGGCGCCTGATCGTTGCTGGCTTCAGACTCTTCCAGACGGTTGCGGAACGGGTTGGCGTCTGCCATAGAGTCCGGCAGCAGGTTGTTAGAGCTTTTCGCCATATGCTGATACAGCTGACGATAGTCATGCGCCATGTTATCCAGCAACTCGGCGCTGCGCGCGAAGTGGCTGACCAGCTCTTCACGGTATTCTTCAAGCTCGGCTTTATTCTTTTCCAGTTCGAACTGCAGCGCCTGCTGCTGGCGCAGTTTGCGGTTGCCGAAACGCATGGCGACGGCACCAATAATGATACCGACGACTAACCCAATTAGCGCGTATTCCCAGGTCATGAACATCTCCCGTTGTTTTGTGGTTCCGTAGGGTGGCTCTTAGGCTCTCCGCCTGCGCCCGATAGTGCCACTATAACCGCTAATTCCACAGAAGTGGAATCCTGGCGTATCATCGCGTAGTGTAGAACGGCCTTTTTTTCGTCAATCGTGAGCTTCGGCATTACGGTTTTCAAGGAATAACAATTAGATCATGCAAAGCCTGTCTCCAACATCGCGTTACCTTTTAGCCCTGAAAGAGGGCAGCCATCAACCCGACGACGTCCAGCAAGAAGCGGTGAGCCGCCTTGATACCATTTACCAGGAACTGCAGACTCAGCCCGCGCCCGTCGCGTCAGGCGGCGGTTTGCGCGCGAAATTCGGCAAACTGCTGGGTAAGCGCGAACCGGCTGCCGAGGCGGCGCCTGTCCGCGGCCTGTATATGTGGGGCGGCGTGGGGCGGGGAAAAACCTGGCTGATGGACCTGTTTTACCAGAGCCTGCCGGGCGAGCGTAAGCAGCGCCTGCATTTCCATCGCTTCATGCTGCGCGTGCACGAAGAGCTGACCACCCTGCAGGGACATAGCGACCCGCTGGAGATTGTCGCCGACCGTTTCAAGGCGGAAACGGATGTGCTCTGTTTTGACGAGTTTTTCGTCTCTGATATTACCGATGCCATGCTGTTAGGCGGGTTGATGAAAGCCCTGTTTGCCCGCGGCATCACCCTGGTCGCCACTTCCAATATTCCGCCGGATGAGCTCTATCGCAATGGCCTGCAACGGGCCCGTTTTCTGCCGGCGATCGACGCCATCAAGCAGCATTGCGATATTATGAACGTCGATGCCGGCATCGATTATCGTCTGCGTACGCTGACGCAGGCGCACCTGTGGCTGTCGCCACTGAACAGCGAAACCCGCGAACAGATGGATAAACTGTGGCTGGCGCTGGCCGGGGCGCCGCGCGCTGCTGCCGGGCCGACGCTGGAGATCAATCACCGTGAGCTGCCCACGCTTGGCGTCGAAAACCAGACGCTGGCGGCGTCGTTCGCCACGCTGTGTGTGGATGCCCGTAGCCAGCATGACTATATTGCCCTCTCCCGTCTGTTCCACACCGTGATGCTGCTCGATGTGCCGGTGATGACCGCGCAGCTGGAGAGCGAAGCGCGGCGCTTTATCGCCCTGGTGGATGAGTTCTATGAGCGCCACGTGAAGCTGGTGGTCAGCGCCGCGGTGCCGCTGTACGACATTTATCAGGGAGAGCGGCTGAAGTTTGAGTTCCAGCGCTGTCTGTCGCGTCTGCAGGAGATGCAGAGCGAAGAGTATCTCAAGCGTCCGCATATGCCCTGACAGGGCGCTTTTTCCCGACGGATTGAGAGCCGGAAGGCCACCCCGGGGCCTGCCTGAAAAATCTCATAAAGGGGTCGATCTTTGACCCCGACTTCTCTATAATCTTGCGACCCCACGTTACGAGAAGGTTTTTTTCCCGAAACTTTCTATGCGCCGGCATAGGCTATTCGAAGGGGTAGGTTTGCTGGACAATGTCGTGTGAACCTCAACTGACTAAACGTTTGGGTGTTCACCAACGTGTAACTTATTATTTGGGTAAGCTTTTAATGAAAACTTTTACAGCTAAACCAGAAACCGTAAAACGCGACTGGTATGTTGTTGACGCGACCGGTAAAACTCTGGGCCGTCTGGCTACTGAACTGGCTCGTCGCCTGCGCGGTAAGCATAAAGCGGAATACACTCCGCACGTTGATACCGGTGATTACATCATCGTTCTGAACGCAGAAAAAGTTGCTGTAACCGGCAACAAGCGCGAAGACAAAATGTACTACCACCACACCGGCCACATCGGTGGTATCAAAGAAGCGACCTTTGAAGAGATGATTGCCCGCCGTCCTGAGCGTGTGATTGAAATCGCGGTTAAAGGCATGCTGCCAAAAGGCCCGCTGGGTCGTGCTATGTACCGTAAACTGAAAGTTTACGCGGGTAACGAGCACAACCACGCGGCACAGCAACCGCAAGTTCTTGACATCTAATCGGGATTATAGGCAATGGCTGAAAATCAATACTACGGCACTGGTCGCCGCAAAAGTTCCGCAGCTCGCGTATTCATCAAACCGGGCAACGGTAAAATCGTTATCAACCAGCGTTCTCTGGAACAGTACTTCGGTCGCGAAACTGCCCGCATGGTAGTTCGTCAGCCGCTGGAACTGGTCGACATGGTTGAGAAACTGGATCTGTACATCACTGTTAAAGGTGGTGGTATCTCTGGTCAGGCTGGTGCGATCCGTCACGGTATCACCCGCGCTCTGATGGAGTACGATGAGTCCCTGCGTGGCGAACTGCGTAAAGCAGGCTTCGTTACTCGTGACGCTCGTCAGGTTGAACGTAAGAAAGTCGGTCTGCGTAAAGCACGTCGTCGTCCGCAGTTCTCCAAACGTTAATTGTCTTCTGCTCACGCAGAACAATTTGCGAAAAAACCCGCTCCGGCGGGTTTTTTTATGGATAAAACGGCTGTTATCCACAATCATGCCGCCGGTTTTCGCCACTTTTTCAGCATTTCCAGAATCCCCTCACCACAACGTCTTCAAAATCTGGTAAACTATCATCCAATTTTCTGCCCAAATGCTGGTGATTGTTCATTTTTTGTTTTATTCGTGAACGAAGGTGACATCGCGCTACTGGGGTTTTTACATCTGGCCGGTCATGAGTGACTGGCAGCAGTACAAAATTCTGAATATACCTGGAGGTTTTCATGGCTGTCGCTGCCAACAAACGTTCGGTAATGACGCTGTTTTCTGGTCCTACTGACATCTATAGCCATCAGGTCCGCATTGTGCTGGCTGAGAAGGGTGTCAGTTTTGAGATAGAGCACGTGGAGAAGGACAACCCACCTCAGGATCTGATTGACCTCAACCCGAATCAAAGCGTACCGACGCTGGTGGATCGTGAGCTCACTCTGTGGGAATCTCGCATCATTATGGAGTATCTGGATGAGCGTTTCCCGCATCCGCCGTTAATGCCGGTTTATCCGGTGGCGCGTGGAGAAAGCCGCCTGTATATGCAACGTATCGAGAAGGACTGGTATTCGCTGATGAACACCATCCAGAGCGGTACCGCAGCGCAAGCTGATGCTGCGCGTAAGCAGCTGCGTGAAGAACTGCTGGCCATCGCGCCGGTCTTCACCCAGAAACCTTACTTCCTGAGCGACGAGTTCAGCCTGGTGGATTGCTACCTGGCGCCGCTGCTGTGGCGTTTGCCGGTTCTCGGTGTGGAACTGGTTGGCGCAGGCGCGAAAGAGCTCAAAGGCTACATGACTCGCGTATTTGAGCGTGATTCCTTCCTCGCTTCTTTAACTGAAGCCGAGCGTGAAATGCGCCTCGGTCGGGGCTAAATAATGGATGTATCACAGCTGACGCCGCGTCGCCCGTATCTGTTACGGGCGTTTTATGAGTGGCTGCTGGATAACCAGCTGACGCCGCACCTGGTGGTGGATGTCACTCTGCCGGGCGTGCTCGTACCGATGGAGTACGCGCGCGACGGACAAATCGTTCTCAATATTGCCCCGCGTGCGGTCGGCAATCTGGAGCTGGCGAATGACGAGGTGCGTTTTAACGCGCGCTTTGGCGGCGTGCCGCGTAACGTGTCTGTTCCGCTGGCTGCGGTACTCGCCATCTATGCCCGTGAGAACGGCGCCGGCACGATGTTTGAACCGGAAGCGGCCTATGACGAAGATGTCAGCAGCCTCAACGATGATGACGTCGCGCCTGAGAGTGAAAGCGAAACGGTGATGTCGGTGATCGATGGCGATAAGCCGGATAATCACGACGACGATCCTGACGACACGCCGCCGCCGCGCGGTGGTCGCCCGGCGCTCCGCGTTGTGAAGTAACGCCTGACAGGCCCTCCGGGGCCTGTTTTTTTTCCTGCCTGCTTTGTTAACCCCGCCACACACGACGCGCCCCTGCGGCTGGTACTGTTATTGCCACACTTATCTTTCAGGGAGCAGTCATGTCTTTACTTGCACAACTGGATCGGCGTATTCGCTATTACGGTGGGTTAATTGTCTCCTGTCAGCCGGTGCCGGGCAGCCCGCTGGATAACCCCGCCATCGTCGCGGCGATGGCGCTGGCGGCGGAACAGGCGGGGGCGGTGGCGCTGCGCATAGAAGGTCTGGCCAACCTGCAGGCCGTTCGTCCGTTAGTGACGGTGCCTGTTATCGCGCTGATTAAGCGCGATCTGCATGATAGCCCGGTGCGTATTACGCCGTGGCTTGAGGATGTGAATGCCCTGGCGCAGGCGGGGGCCGATATCATTGCGGTTGACGGCACGCGGCGCCAGCGTCCGGCCTCTGTCGCATCGTTGTTGGCGGCAATTCACCGCCAGGGGAAAAACGCGATGGCAGATTGTTCCTCTCTCGACGATGCCCTGGAATGCTGGCAGTTGGGCTTCGATATGGTTGGCACTACTCTCTCCGGCTATACCGCAGAGGAGACACCGGACGAACCGGACCTGGCGCTGGTGAAAAGCCTGAGCGCCGCGGGCTGCCGAGTGGTCGCAGAGGGGCGCTACAATACGCCTGCGCAGGCGGCTGAAGCGATGCGCTGCGGCGCGTGGGCGGTGACCGTCGGCTCGGCGATCACCCGCTTAGAGCATATCTGCGGCTGGTATAATACGGCGCTGAAAGCGGCGGTTTGCCCGGCGAATGAGCAATAAAAAAACCCGATGGCGTTAACCATCGGGCTTTTATGCGCTGAGGCTCAGAGTCTAATCAGACTTCAAGGTAGTTGAGGATCCCGTCCGCCGCTTTACGGCCTTCGGCAATCGCGGTGACCACCAGGTCAGAACCGCGAACGATATCGCCACCGGCGAAGATTTTCGGGTTGCTGGTCTGGAACGCGTTGTCGCTGCCTTCCGGCGCGATGATGCGGCCCTGAGAGTCCAGCTCGACGCTGTGCTTCGCCAGCCACTCCATGCTGTGCGGACGGAAGCCAAAGGCCATTACCACCGCATCAGCCGGCACCACGTGTTCAGAACCAGCGACGATCTCCGCGCGACGGCGGCCTTTCGCGTCCGGCTGGCCCATCTCGGTGCGCGCCATCTTCACGCCGCACACTTTGCCATTGGCATTCACTTCCACGCCCAGCGGCTGGACGTTGAACTGGAACTCAACGCCTTCTTCACGCGCGTTTTTCACTTCGCGTTTTGAACCGGGCATGTTCTCTTCGTCACGACGATAGGCACAGATCACGTGCGCCGCATTCTGACGAATGGAGGTTCGCACGCAGTCCATCGCGGTGTCGCCACCGCCGAGCACGACCACGCGTTTGCCTTCCATGCTGACGTAGGGCTCATCAGCTGTTTCGCCAAAGCCCATGATCTGCTTGGTGTTAGCGATCAGGAACGGCAGCGCGTCGTAGACGCCCGGGGCGTCTTCGTTGTCCAGTCCACCGCGCATCGACTGATAGGTCCCGACGCCGAGGAACACGGCATCGTACTCTTTTAGCAGGTCGTCGAGCTGTACGTCGCGACCCACTTCGGTATTGAGTTTGAACTCAATGCCCATGCCGGTGAAGATTTCACGGCGGCGGGTCATCACCTCTTTTTCCAGCTTGAACGCCGGGATACCGAAGGTCAGCAGGCCGCCGATTTCCGGATGGCGGTCAAACACCACCGCCTTGACGCCGTTGCGGGTCAGCACGTCGGCACAAGCGAGGCCCGCCGGGCCAGCGCCGATAATAGCGACGGTTTTACCGGTCGGCTTCACGCCGGAGAGATCCGGACGCCAGCCCATTTCGAACGCTTTGTCATTGATATAGCGTTCGATGTTGCCGATGGTCACCGCGCCGAACTCATCGTTCAGCGTACAGGAGCCTTCACACAGGCGGTCCTGCGGGCAAACGCGCCCGCAGACTTCTGGCAGGGTGTTGGTCTGATGCGACAGCTCAGCCGCCTCAAAAATACGCCCCTCGTTGGCCAGCTTCAGCCAGTTCGGGATGTAGTTATGCACCGGGCATTTCCATTCACAGTACGGGTTGCCGCAGGAGAGGCAGCGATCTGCCTGCGCCTTGGCCTGGCCTTCTGAAAACGGCTCGTAAATTTCCACAAACTCAATTTTACGGATCTTCAGCGGTTTCTTTGGCGGATCAACGCGCTGCAGGTCGATAAATTGATAAACGTTCTGACTCATCTTAACCCCTTACTGCGCCTGCACCCGCAGCTCAGCTGCGGAACGACTACGGTGACCCAACAGTGCTTTAACATCGCTGGACTTCGGTTTAACCAGCGCAAACTTCGCGGAGAAGGCCGGCCAGTTGGCGAGGATCTCTTCGCCACGTTGCGAACCGGTAAGCTGCACATGTTCGGTGATTAAACCGCGCAGGTGCTCTTCATGGATAGCCAGAGAATCAACGTCCAGCACTTCCACCAGTTCCGGGTTCACGCGTTTACGGAAGTCGCCATCTTCATCCAGGACATAAGCAAAGCCGCCGGTCATCCCTGCGCCAAAGTTGACGCCGGTTTTACCGAGCACGCAGACGATGCCGCCGGTCATATATTCACAGCCGTTGTCACCGATGCCTTCCACCACGGTAATGGCGCCGGAGTTACGCACGGCGAAACGCTCGCCTGCGCGGCCTGCGGCGTACAGACGACCACCGGTCGCGCCGTACAGGCAGGTGTTGCCGATAATGCTGGCTTCATGGCTGCGGAACGCAGAGCCGACCGGAGGACGAATGGCCAGCAGACCGCCCGCCATGCCTTTCCCGACATAGTCGTTGGCATCGCCGGTCAGATGCAGCTCTACGCCACCGGCGTTCCACACGCCGAAGCTCTGGCCTGCGGTGCCGCTAAAGTGGGCGACGATCGGATCCCCGGCCAGTCCCTGGTCACCATGGGTCTGGGCAATATACCCGGACAGCGAGGCCCCCACGGAGCGGTCGGTATTGCGGATATCGAACCAGAACGTTTTGCTCTGCTTTTCATCCACGTACGGTTTCGCCTGCTGCAGCAGCTGCGCGTTGAGTACACCGTTATCGAACGGTGGGTTGTTCTCGGTGCAGTACAGCGCTTTCCCCGGATGCGGCTCTGCGGTCTCCAGCAGTTTACCCAGATCCAGTTTCTGCTGTTTGGCAGTAAACCCATCCAGCTCTTTGAGCAGATCGGTGCGGCCAATCAGATCCACCAGACGCTTGACGCCCAGCTGGGCCATCAGCTCGCGGGTCTCACGGGCGATAAATTCAAAGTAGTTGGTCACTTTGAACGGCAGACCGTGATAGTGGTTCTTACGCAGTTTGTCATCCTGAGTCGCCACGCCGGTCGCGCAGTTATTCAGGTGGCAAATACGCAGGTATTTACAGCCCAGCGCGACCATCGGGCCGGTTCCGAAACCGAAGCTCTCTGCGCCAAGGATCGCCGCTTTGATGATATCGAGGCCGGTTTTCAGGCCACCGTCCACCTGCAGACGGATCTTGTGACGCAGACCGTTAGCGACCAGCGCCTGCTGGGTTTCCACCAGGCCAAGCTCCCACGGACAGCCGGCATATTTCACCGACGAGAGCGGGCTCGCCCCGGTACCGCCGTCGTAGCCGGCGATGGTGATCAGGTCGGCATAGGCTTTGGCCACGCCGGTGGCGATGGTGCCAACGCCCGGTTCAGAAACCAGTTTGACCGAAATCATCGCTTTCGGGTTGACCTGCTTGAGGTCGAAAATCAGCTGCGCCAAATCCTCGATAGAGTAGATATCGTGGTGCGGCGGCGGGGAAATCAGCGTCACGCCCGGTACGGAATAGCGCAGTTTGGCGATATATGGGGTGACTTTATCACCCGGCAACTGACCGCCTTCACCCGGTTTCGCCCCCTGGGCGACTTTGATCTGGATGACGTCGGCATTGACCAGATAGGCTGGCGTGACGCCGAAGCGGCCGGACGCGACCTGCTTGATGCGCGACACTTTATTGGTGCCGTAGCGCGCCGGGTCTTCACCGCCTTCACCGGAGTTAGAGAAACCGCCGATGCTGTTCATCGCTTCCGCCAGCGATTCGTGTGCTTCCGGGCTCAGCGCGCCGATCGACATCGCCGCGGTATCGAAGCGTTTGAACAGCTCTTTCGCCGGTTCTACGTCGTCGATACTGATTGCGTCTTCGCCTGGATTGAGCGCCAGCAGATCGCGCAGCGTGGCCGCCGGACGTTCGTTAACCAGTTTCGCGTATTGTTGATAGTCGCTGTATTCGCCGCTCTGCACGGCCTTCTGCAGGGTCTGAACCACGTCCGGGTTGTAGGCGTGATATTCACCGCCGTGCACGAACTTCAGCAGGCCGCCCTGAGCCAGTGGCTTACGTGCCAGCCAGGCGCGTTTCGACAGATTCAGCAGATCCTGCTGGAAATCATCGAAGCCGGCGCCGCCGATGCGGCTGACCACGCCCTGGAAGCAGAGATCGGAAACCTCGCGATGCAGACCGACGGCTTCGAACAGCTTCGAGCAGCGGTAGGACGCGATGGTGGAGATCCCCATCTTCGACATGATTTTGTACAGACCTTTGTTGATACCGTTGCGATAGTTCAGCATCACCGCACGGTAGGCTTTATCGATAGCTTTGCTGTCGACCAGCTTCGCCAGCGTTTCATAGGCGAGGTACGGATAAATAGCGGTCGCGCCGAAGCCGAGCAGGACCGCAAAGTGATGCGGATCGCGGGCACTGGCGGTTTCAACGATGATGTTGGCATCGCAGCGCAGACTTTTATCGACCAGACGGGTCTGGATCGCGCCAACGGCCATCGGCGCCGGTACCGGCAGACGGTCTTTGGCGATGTTGCGGTCGGACAGCACCAGCAGCACGGTACCCTCGCGCACCATTTGCTCTGCTTTGTCACACAGGGCTTTCACCGTCTCGCTGAGCGAGGCCTCTGCCGGGTTAAACGTGATGTCGAGGACGTCGGCACGATAGTGCTCTTCTTCCATCGTCGTCAGCTGTTTGAAATCGGAGTACAGCAGGATCGGCGATTTGAAGCTCAGGCGATGGGCCTGGCCTTCCGCTTCGCAGAAGACGTTCATTTCGCGACCGATGCTGGTGGCCAGCGACATGACGTGCGCTTCACGCAGCGGATCGATAGGCGGGTTAGTCACCTGGGCGAACTGCTGACGGAAGTAATCGTAGATAATGCGCGGCTGGCTGGAGAGCACGGCGAAAGGCGTGTCATCGCCCATCGAACCGACTGCTTCCTGGCCATTTTCGCCGAGCACGCGCAGGACGGAGTCCAGCTCTTCCGCGCTGTAGTTAAACTGTTTCTGGTAGCTGGCGAGCGTGTCGTCATCCAGTTGGCGGCTGCCGACTTCTTCTTCCGGCAGATCTTCGAACGGCACCAGGCGACGAACGTTTTTCTCCATCCACTCTTTGTACGGGTGGCGGCTCTTCAGATCGTCATCGGTTTCCGCCGAGTGCAGAATGCGTCCGGCGCGGGTATCGATAACCATCAGCTCGCCTGGGCCCACGCGGCCTTTCTCGACCACTTCGTCCGGCTGGTAGTCCCAGATACCGACTTCAGAGGCGCAGGTGATGAGCTTATCTTTGGTAATGACGTAGCGCGCCGGGCGCAGGCCATTACGATCGAGGTTACAGGCAGCGTAGCGGCCATCGGACATGACGATGCCCGCCGGGCCGTCCCACGGCTCCATATGCATGGAGTTAAAGTCGAAGAACGAACGCAGCTCCGGATCCATATCCGGGTTGTTCTGCCAGGCTGGCGGCACCAGCAGGCGCATGGCGCGCACGATATCCATCCCGCCGGCCAGCAGCAGCTCCAGCATGTTGTCCATTGAACTGGAGTCAGAGCCGGTTTCGTTAACGAACGGCGCGGCGTCATGCAGATCCGGGATCAGCGGGGTCTGGAACTTATAGGTACGGGCGCGGGCCCACTGGCGGTTGCCGGTGATGGTGTTGATTTCACCGTTGTGCGCCAGGTAACGGAACGGCTGCGCCAGCGGCCAGCGCGGCACGGTGTTGGTGGAGAAGCGCTGGTGGAACAGGCAGATAGCCGACTCCAGGCGCAGGTCCGCGAGGTCCAGGTAGAAGCGCGGCAAATCCGCCGGCATACACAGACCTTTATAGATGTTGACCAGGTTGGACAGGCTACAAACGTAGAAATCTTTGTCTTCCTGCAGGCGTTTTTCAATGCGACGACGCGCAATAAACAGACGGCGCTCCATATCGCGCGGGCGCCAGCCAGCCGGGGCGTTCACAAAGATTTGCTCAATACGGGGCAGCGAGGAGAGGGCGATTTCACCGAGGACGCCTTCGTTGGTCGGCACATCGCGCCAGCCGACAATCGACAGGGTCTCAAGCTGAAGTTCTTCTTCAACGATGCGGCGCGCCGCTTTAGCCAGCTCAGGATCTTTATTCAGGAACAGCATCCCAACGGCGTAGTTTTTGGCTAAACGCCAGCCGCGCTCTTCAGCAACGATGCGGAAGAAACGATCGGGTTTTTGCAGCAGCAGACCGCAACCGTCGCCGGTTTTACCATCGGCAAGGATTGCGCCACGGTGCTGCATGCGGGCCAGTGCGTGTATCGCGGTTCGCACTACCTTGTGGCTAGGTTCGCCTTCTATGTGGGCGATCAGGCCGAAACCACAGTTATCCCTCTCAAGGGATTTGTCGTACAACATATCAGTGAACCTCCCCAGGCTCTGCGGACACCCTCCGATACCGATTGCGCACAGGCACAGAAAGAGTATGGCGACGGGGTTTGCACCTCGCATTCGCCCTCTTTAAATCCTTTTCGCATCGGTACACAAGTTTGAGGACTTGCTGTTAAGAGGGAATCTCAATTACTGCATAAATATGATGAGCAGAGTGCTCATCCAGAAAGCTTCCAGCGGATTCCCAACTTATCGGGAATCCACACTTACGTCAAATGGCAATCTTATTAATACAAAAATGTGCTATACAGGTGTTAACTTGTTGTTTTAAAAATAAATAGTGCCATTTTTCGTGCTATGAATACGCCTCAGGAAGGTCAGGCTAGTGTGATCTGTCTCACTGTGCACGCGGCTTTGCATTACCGTTATGCGCTGAAATGCATGTCATCATTAGCATATTTGACTGCCATATATTTTCTAAATGGATATTAATACTGTTTTTTACCGTGAAGAAGATTAGGGCTATCCGCAGGTGAAATATAAGGAAAACTCATCACCGCAGAGGTGAATGAAATTGCAGTAATCATGATTGTTTATGCAATGAGGGTAGCCGCCGCGCTGACGATTGATCCAGGTCATCGCCGTCGGTGACAAAAAGTGGCAGGCTTGGCCCCCTTTGTTGAGGCCGGTCTATCAGATTATGCAGTTACAGAAATTAGTCAATATGTTTGGTGGGGATCTTATGCGCCGCTATGGCGAAAAGGTCCATAAGCTGACGCTGCACGGCGGTTTTAGCTGCCCGAACCGCGACGGCACGCTGGGCCGCGGCGGTTGCACTTTCTGTAATGTGGCTTCCTTTGCCGATGAGGCGCAGCAGCATCGCTCCATCGCCGAACAGCTCGCTCATCAGGCGCAGCTCGTCAACCGGGCAAAGCGCTATCTGGCCTATTTCCAGGCCTATACCAGCACCTTCGCTGAAGTGCAGGTGCTCCGCTCGATGTATCGTCAGGCCATCAGCCAGGCGAATATTGTCGGCCTCTGCGTCGGCACCCGCCCGGACTGCGTGCCGGAGGCAGTCCTCGATCTGCTGAGTGAATATCATGAGCAAGGATATGAGGTATGGCTGGAGCTGGGACTGCAAACCGCGCACGATAAAACCCTGCATCGGATTAACCGTGGGCATGATTTCGCTTGCTACCAGCGTACTGCGCGTCTGGCGCGAGCGCGAGGGCTGAAGGTCTGCGTACATCTGATCGTCGGCCTGCCCGGAGAGACCCAGGGCCATTGCCTGGAGACGCTGGAGCGGGTGGTGGCGACCGGCGTGGACGGCATCAAGCTGCACCCGCTGCACATTGTCAAAGGCAGTATTATGGCCAAAGCGTGGCAGGCCGGGCGTCTCAATGGCATTGAGCTGGAGGCGTATACCGTGACCGCCGGGGAGATGATTCGCCATACGCCGCCGGAGGTGATCTATCACCGGATATCGGCCAGCGCCCGTCGACCCACGCTATTGGCGCCGCTGTGGTGCGAAAATCGCTGGACCGGAATGGTTGAACTGGATCGCTATCTGAATGAGCAGGGCGCTCAGGGCTCGGCGCTAGGCCGCAGCTGGGCTGTGCCCCTGGCGGAGAAGTAGAAGCAGACGATGTCCGGGCCAAGGCCGGACATCGCTCTTCAGCCATTTATGCCTGACTGGCTTTCATCGTCATCCGCGGGGTTTTAATCACCAGC
This sequence comes from Klebsiella variicola, assembly GCF_000828055.2. Taxonomy (NCBI): domain Bacteria; kingdom Pseudomonadati; phylum Pseudomonadota; class Gammaproteobacteria; order Enterobacterales; family Enterobacteriaceae; genus Klebsiella; species Klebsiella variicola. Next base: position 520,472 of record NZ_CP010523.2, read on the forward strand.
AGCACCAGCACGGCGCCAAGCGCGGCGATAGTGCCGGCGAGAATAAAGGCGCTGTCGAATTTGCCGGTGGACTGCACGATATAGCCCGTGACAATCGGCCCCACGATGCCGGAGACGCTGCCGATAAGATGGATAAAGCCGCTGGCGCCGCCGACGCGGGATTTATGCACCACGTCCTGAATAATCGCCCAGTAGATCGCCCCGGTCACATAGAGGAAAAAGATGGAGACCGACATCAGCAGAACGGCAGGAACGACGCTGCTAACGGTACCGGCGAGCCCCACGCAGAGCGCGGCCATTAGCAGGCATACCACCAGCACGATTTTGCGCGACAGCAGCAGCCTTCCGGTAAGGTTAAATATTTTATCGGATATATAACCCCCCAGCGCCAGACCGACAAAACCGACGATCCACGGGATCATGGTGGTGAGACTCATCTGTTTAATATCCAGATGGTGCTGCTGGACCAGATAGGACGGAAACCAGCTGAGAAAGAAAAACAGAATATAGTTGTAGCAGAAGAAGGCAAATGCCGTCACCAGAATAATAGGCTGCTTGAGATAATAACCCAGTGAGTGGGCCGTTTGATTTTCTACGGTTTCCAGGGCGTCCTCCTCTTGCTTCATTTTATTAATGAGCATGAGCTCTTCCTGACTGACATGCTTATGTTTGTCAGGCGAGTTGGCGGCAATAAAAAACCACACGACCATCCACACAATACCGATGGCGAAAATAATCATAAACGCGGGACGCCAGCCGAAAGCCAGGGCCAGATAACCGACGATAGGTCCGGCGACCGCGCCGCCCAGCGGAGAGCCGGCGCTGAGGAACCCCACTGCGGTTGCTGCTTGCTTTTTAGGAAACCAGCCGTTAATCATCTTGTTCGCTGAGGCGCAAATCGGGCCCTCTGCCATCCCGAAGAGCACGCGGAGCACCAGCATGGAATAAAAGCCGGTGGCAACCGCGGTTAAGCCGCAAAACAGCGACCATAACCCAACCGCCAGGCCCATCACCAATGTGGCGCCAAATTTATCGACGGCGAGGCCGCCAATAAAATTAAAGACCGCGTAGCCGAAGAAAAAGCTGCCGAAAATCATACCAAATTGTTCAGCGTTAAGTGCAAGGTCCTTTTCAATCATCGGCACCGTAATGGATAACGCCACCCGGTCCAGATAATTTATCATATACACTAAAAATAATAACAGGACGATAATCCAGCGAATATTTTTTCCCATGATAACACCATGCTCATTATATGATTTATATCAGGCGCGGCGGATCTACAGATATCCGTCGGCCGTTATTTAAAAATAATGTCGGCTTAGCCTAATTGCAGCAGCACTTTGCAGCAGGTCTTCCGATCGTTGGCGAAAATCTCCATGGCTTCTTTCACCTGCTCCAGCGGCATACAGTGGGTGATTAACGCCTCAGGATGGATAAGGCCTTTTTCCATCCAGTCGATGACCAGCGGAAAGCGCCCGCTGTTCAGCCGCGAGGAGAAAATGGAGATCTCTTTACTGGTGATGCTTTGCTGGGTCAGCGTGGACGCCTCGCCGGAGAAACCGAGTATGCCGATGCGGGCTGCAGGGGAGGCGAGGAGGATTGCCTCCTGCAGAATGGCTGGGTGGCAGGCGGCATCAATGACCAGCGTGGGGGCTATCTGCCGCTGCGCCAGCTGATCCGCCAGCGGCTGATGGGTGTTATCGAGCGTCAGATCGGCGCCGTTGTCCCGTGCCATCTGTAGACGTTCGGCAATGCGGTCCACGACGATCACCTGCTTAACGCCATACACCCCCTTCAGCGCCTGGATCACCGTCAGGCCCATTGGGCCAGCGCCGTAAACCAGGGCGATATCCTGCGGCGTGGGCTGCAGCTGGGCGGTAATATTTGCCGCAATAGTAAAAGGCTCAACCATTGTCGCCTGACGATCGCTGATAGCCTCCGGAATGCGCCAGGCATTTTTGGCCGGCACGCAGGCATAGTCGCTGAATCCCCCATCGCGGTGCACCCCGATGACCTGGAGCTGCGCGCAAACATTCGGCCGACCAACCGAGCAGGGATAACAATGGCCGCAGCTGACCACCGGATCGACCGCGACGCGTTCGCCAATACGCGCCGGAGAGACCTGCTCGCCGACGGCATCGACAATGCCGAAGAATTCATGACCAATAACGCGGGGATATTTCGCGAAGGGGTTGTGGCCCTGATAGATGTGTACATCGGAACCGCAGATCCCGGCAAAGGCGATTTTCACCCGTACTTCATGGCTGCCCGGAACGGGAACCGGACGTGATGCAATGTTCAGTTGGCCTGGCTCTTTGACGATGACGCTTCTCATTTCTGTTCCTTCCATTGTCTGTTTCGCGAACGAATTTCGCCTGTTTTTATTACCATACAAGTATGCATTTGATCATAAATAGCTCTGGATCACATTTGGAAGAGGTCGTCAGAAAAAGCCAGACTATTATTAATCTATTGAAATAAATTGAAAAAAAATATGAATGCGCCGGGATGGGCTTGCCCGGTGCAGGAATGTGATCGTTATCACGACAGGAAAGGGCAATTCGATTATGATTACTGGTATGGTAGTAGGGTAAAAACACAAATTATGAAGCAGGTGATAACGATGCAGATGACAATGCGCTGGTTTGGGCCAGAGGAAGACAAGGTTTCATTAGAGCATATACGACAGGTGCCCGGCGTGGAGGGGGTCGTCGGCGCGCTCTATGACGTCGCGGTGGGTGAGGTATGGCCAGTCGATAAAATTGAGCGTCTGGTCAGCCAGGCCCATGCCGCGGGCCTGAAAATGGAGGTGATAGAGAGCGTCAACATTCATGATGACATTAAAATCGGCCTTCCTTCCCGTGACCGCTATATTGCCAACTATCAGCAGACCATTCGCCACCTTGCCCGCTTCGGCGTCAAAGTTATCTGTTATAACTTCATGCCGGTTTTTGACTGGATGAAGACGGATATGAACTACGTCCTGCCGGATGGTTCGTTGACGATGGCTTTTGAGAAGAAAGATATCGATAAACGGCTGGAAGACGTAGTGAAAGAGGTACTGGAGAACTCAAACGGCTTCGCCTTGCCGGGCTGGGAGCCAGAAAGGCTGGCGGAGGTGCAGACCCTGTTTGCCAAATATAGCGCGGTGGATGACCACAAGCTGCGGGAGAACCTGGTCTATTTTCTGCGGGCGGTGATCCCGGTCTGTGAAGAGGTCGGGGTGAAAATGGCGATCCATCCGGACGATCCGCCGTACTCCATTTTTGGCCTGCCGCGGGTGGTCAAAAACCGCGACGATCTGGACTGGATCTGCCGGGCCGTCGATTCGCCCGCCAACGGCATCACGCTCTGCACCGGCTCGATTGCCGAAGATCCGGATAACGATGTGTACGCCATCCTGGCCGAGTTTACCCGGCGCAAACGGATCCACTTTGCCCACGTCCGCAATATTAAGCTGATACGGGATAAAGATTTTTACGAGTGCGCCCATCCGTCAGAGTACGGTTCCCTGGATATGTACAAGGTGATGCAAGCGCTGTATGACAACGGGTTCGACGGCTATATTCGCCCGGATCATGGCCGTTTTATCTGGGGAGAGACCGGACGGCCAGGCTATGGCTTGTACGACCGCGCTCTCGGCGTGACCTACCTGAAGGGGCTCTGGGAGGCGTTAAGCAAGCGCTAACCGTTCTCCTGACCTTGCCTCTTTTTAGCGGCTGGTTCGCCTTGGCGACCAGCCGTCATATCAGCGCCTTCCCGCATTTTTTGCACAACTTACAGCGCATTGCTCAGAATTGAGTATTATTGTGCGGAGTTGTCGTGAAGGAATCCTCTATGAAGCAAATTCGTATGCTGGCGCAGTATTATGTCGACCTGATGATGAAGCTGGGTCTGGTCCGCTTTTCGATGCTGTTGGCTCTTGCGCTGGTGGTGCTGGCCATTGTGGTACAGATGGCGGTCACCATGGTGCTGCATGGCCAGGTAGAAAGTATCGACGTTATCCGCTCTATCTTCTTTGGTCTGTTGATTACCCCCTGGGCGGTCTACTTTCTCTCGGTGGTGGTGGAGCAACTCGAAGAATCTCGCCAGCGTCTTTCGCGGCTGGTGGACAAGCTGGAGGAGATGCGCGAGCGCGATCTGAAGCTGAACGTGCAGCTGAAAGATAACATCGCGCAGTTGAATCAGGAGATAGGCGAACGTGAAAAAGCAGAAGCCGAGCGCGAGACCACTCTCGAGCAGTTGAAGATCGAGATGAAAGAGCGTGAAGAGACGCAGATCCAACTCGAACAGCAATCCTCCTTTCTGCGCTCTTTCCTTGATGCTTCCCCGGACCTGGTCTTCTATCGCAATGAAGATAAGGAGTTTTCAGGCTGTAACCGGGCGATGGAGCTGTTGACCGGCAAAAGTGAGAAACAGCTGATCCATCTCAAACCGCAGGACGTCTATAGCGAAGAGGCCGCAGAAAAGGTGCTGGAAACCGACGAGAAGGTGTTCCGCCACAATGTATCGCTGACCTATGAGCAGTGGCTGGACTATCCCGATGGCCGCAAAGCGTGCTTCGAAATCCGCAAGGTCCCGTACTACGATCGCGTCGGTAAGCGTCGCGGCCTGATGGGCTTCGGGCGCGATATCACCGAACGAAAACGCTATCAGGATGCCCTCGAGCGCGCCAGCCGGGATAAAACTACCTTTATCTCGACCATCAGCCATGAGCTGCGTACCCCGCTAAACGGGATCGTCGGGCTGAGCCGTATTTTGCTGGATACCGAACTGACCAGCGAGCAGGAGAAATACCTGAAAACCATCCATGTCTCGGCGGTGACGCTGGGGAATATCTTCAATGATATTATCGACATGGATAAAATGGAGCGCCGTAAGGTACAGCTCGATAACCAGCCGGTGGACTTCACCAGCTTCCTTGCCGACCTTGAAAACCTCTCCGGTCTGCAGGCCCAGCAGAAGGGCCTGCGCTTTGTGCTGGAGCCGAGCCTGCCGCTACCGCATAAAGTGATCACCGACGGTACGCGTTTGCGCCAGATCCTGTGGAACCTTATCAGCAACGCCGTGAAGTTTACCCCCCAGGGCGGCGGGGTGAATGTCCGCGTGCGCTATGACGAAGGCGATATCCTGCACTTCGAAGTGGAAGACTCCGGAATTGGTATTCCTGAAGCGGAACAGGACAAAATTTTCGCCATGTATTACCAGGTCAAAGACAGCCACGGCGGCAAACCAGCCACCGGAACCGGCATTGGTCTCGCCGTCTCGCGTCGCCTGGCGCGCAATATGGGCGGCGATATCAGCGTAACCAGCCAGCCGGGTAAAGGGGCGACCTTTACGCTCACCGTCCATGCGCCTGCCATTGCGGAAGAAGTGGAAGATACGTTGGCGGAAGACGACATGCCATTACCCGCGCTTAACGTGCTGCTGGTGGAAGACATTGAGCTCAACGTCATTGTGGCCCGTTCGGTGCTGGAAAAGCTGGGCAACAGCGTGGATGTCGCCATGACCGGGAAAGCCGCGCTGGAGATGTTTGAGCCAGGCGAGTACGACCTGGTGTTGCTGGATATTCAATTGCCGGATATGACGGGGCTGGATATCTCTCGCCAGCTAAAACAGAACTTTGCCGCGGATGAGCTGCCGCCGCTGGTGGCCCTGACCGCCAACGTACTGAAGAATAAGAAAGAGTATCTCGACGCCGGGATGGACGATGTGCTGAGCAAGCCGTTGTCGGTGCCAGCGCTCACGGCCATGATCAAGAAATTCTGGGATGCGCCGGAAGAGGAAGCGCAGGAAGCGCCGGCGGCCGATCTGCATAAAGCCGACGCGGTGCTGGATACCGATATGCTGGAGCAATATATCGAACTGGTGGGACCGAAGCTTATCAACGATGGCCTCGCGGTGTTTGAGAAGATGATGCCGGGCTATATGTCTGTCCTCGAGTCCAATCTCACCGCCCGCGATCAAAAAGGGATTGTCGAAGAGGGGCATAAGATCAAAGGGGCGGCGGGTTCTATTGGTCTGCGCCACATCCAGCAGCTGGGGCAGCAGATCCAGACGCCGGATCTGCCAGCCTGGTCTGATAATGTCGCTGAATGGGTTGAAGAGATGAAATCTGAGTGGCAAAACGACGTGGCGGTACTGAAGGCGTGGGTGGCGAAGGCCGGGAAAAAATGACCCCGGACAGACCGGGGTGCGCGAATACTGCGCCAACACCAGGGAACTGGTGGTTGAGCCAGTGTTATTTGAGTGATGTTGTTACGTGGCGCAACCTGAGAAGTGGATTGCTCGCTCATTAAGATAGCAAAGCTTAACTAATTTGTTACATGAATCAGTAAAATATGTGAAGCATAGCGAGTAAATCGACATTTTTGACTGGTTTCAGCGAGTTGCATGGAGGAGCGAAAGCGATGAAAAAAATTGGTGTGGTACTGAGCGGCTGCGGCGTGTACGACGGCAGTGAAATTCATGAAGCGGTGATTACCCTGCTGGCGATCGCGCGCAACGGCGCGCAGGCGGTGTGCTTTGCACCCGATAAACCGCAGCGCGACGTCATCAACCATCTGACGGGGGAACCGCTGACGGAGCAACGCAATGTGCTGGTGGAAGCGGCGCGAATTGCCCGCGGCGACATCTTACCGCTGACGCAGGCGCGTGCGGAGACGCTGGACGCGCTGATCGTCCCCGGCGGCTTCGGCGCGGCGAAAAATTTAAGCAGCTTCGCCGCCGAGGGCAGCGAATGTCAGGTGGACCGCGATCTGCAGGCTCTGGCACTGGCGATGCATCAGGCCGGCAAACCGCTGGGTTTCATGTGCATTGCCCCGGCGCTGCTGCCGAAGATTTTTGCGTTTCCGCTGCGCATAACCATCGGGACCGATCTCGATACTGCCGATGTGGTCGAAGAGATGGGGGCGGAGCACGTGCCTTGTCCGGTCGACGACATCGTGGTGGATGAAGAGAACAAAGTGGTCACCACCCCGGCGTATATGCTGGCAGAGAATATTGCTCAAGCCGCCACCGGGATCGAAAAGCTGGTCGCCCGCGTGCTGGCGCTGAGCGCATGAGGCTCCGCGTTGCGCCCTTTGCGCTGCTAAAACGACTGGCGCTGCGTCTGCTGCTGATCGCCGCCGTCTTATGGGGCGGGGGGATCGCGCTGTTTAGCGTGCTGCCGGTGCCGTTTTCGGCGGTGATGCTTGAGCGGCAGGTGAGCGCCTGGCTCTCCGGAGATGTCCACTATCTGGCGCACTCTGATTGGGTCGGCATGGATGAGATCTCTCCGTGGATGGGGCTGGCGGTGATTGCCGCCGAAGATCAAAAGTTCCCGGAACATTGGGGGTTCGACGTATCGGCGATAGAAAAAGCGCTGGCGCACAATGAGCGTCATGATACCCGCATCCGCGGCGCGTCAACGCTGTCGCAGCAGACGGCGAAAAACCTGTTTTTATGGGATGGCCGCAGCTGGTTGCGTAAGGGGCTGGAAGCCGGGCTGACGGTCGGTATAGAAACCGTCTGGAGTAAAAAGCGGATCCTGACCGTCTACCTGAATATTGCCGAGTTTGGCGATGGGATATTTGGTGTGGAAGCGGCCGCGCAGCGCTATTTTCATAAGCCTGCCAGCCAGCTGACGCCGGGGGAAGCGGCTCTGCTGGCCGCGGTGCTGCCAAATCCGATCCGCTATCGCGCTGACGCGCCTTCGGGCTATGTGCGCAGCCGCCAGGCTTGGATCTTACGCCAGATGCGACAGCTGGGCGGGGAAGGGTTTATGCGCGAGCATAAGCTGTATTAGCGCGTGAATCCGGCGCCGGGGCTGGCACTGTCGCCAGTCGGCCGTCGCCGGGAAGCGTGACGCTTAGTCTTCATCAAATCCGGCATTAAAAAGAGCAATCACCGCGGCGAGCGCCTCAACTTCCTGCGGACCGCTGGCTTCCACCTCTATCTGCCGCCCTTTCGCGGAGTCCAGCATCAGCAGGGCAATCACGCTGTTTGCTTCCGCCTCCGTGCCTTCATCGTTGCGCAGCAGTACTTCGGCATCGAAATTCTGCATCAGCTCAAACAGTTTCATCGCCGGGCGGGCGTGCATGCCCAGCTTATTGGTGATTTCAACGGTCTGCTTTACGGTCATGATTTACGTTTTTCCAGCGTCCGATGACGAGACTGTACGTTCTTGCCGCGGGAGCGGAAGTAGTCAGCCAGTTGTTCAGCAATATAAACCGAACGATGTTTACCGCCGGTGCAGCCAATGGCCACCGTCAGATAGCTGCGATTGTTGGTCTCCAGCATCGGTAACCATAGCTCAAGATAGCTCCGGGTCTGGTAAATAAAGTTGTGCACTTCAGTGTGCCGGTCAAGGAAGGCGGCCACCGGTTTATCCAGACCGGTCATTGGACGCAGTTTCGGATCCCAGTGCGGGTTTGGCAGAAAGCGCACGTCAAAGACGTAATCAGCATCGATCGGAATACCGTGCTTGAAGCCGAAGGATTCGAAGACCATCGTCAGTTCGCGCTCGCGTTTGCCTAACAAGCGAGTACGCAGCATTTCCGCCAGCTCATGCACCGACATTTCGGACGTATCGACGATCAGATCCGCACGGGAGCGCAGTGGCTCCAGCAAGTCGCTCTCTTCGTCGATGGCGCTTTCGAGCGACAGGTTCTTGCTGGAGAGCGGGTGTAAGCGACGAGTATCGCTGTAACGGCGGATCAGGGTATTACGATCGGCATCAAGGAACAGCAATTGCGGAGAAAAGCATTCCGGCAGGTTCTGCATCGCCTGTTCAAAGATTTCCGGTGATTCCGGCATGTTACGCACGTCGATGCTGACGGCCGCGGAGATATTGCGGTCAGCCAGCGACCGCGCCAGATCGGGCAGCAGCACGACCGGCAGGTTATCCACGCAGTAAAAGCCCATATCTTCCAGCGCTCGCAGAGCGACGGATTTCCCCGAGCCCGAGCGGCCGCTGACGATCATCAGTACCATGTACCGTTTCTCCTCAGTACGATAAAGGATAAGGTGCGACTGCCGTTATGCGTCATCGCTGCTTCCTGCTTCGGTGATGATCTCATACAACTCTTCATCGCTCTGCGCCGCGCGCAGGCGACGGCAAATCGCTTTGTCCGCCAGCCGTTTGGCCACCAGGGAGAGCGTATGCAGGTGAGTCTTTGTCTGGTCGGCTGGCACCAGCAGCGCGAACAGCAGGTCGACAGGCTGATTGTCGATCGCGTCGAAGGCGATGGGGGTTTCCAGCTGGACAAAAACGCCGACAGCGCGCAGCGTATCCTCTTCCAGTTTACCGTGAGGAATGGCGATACCATTGCCAATCCCGGTACTGCCCATTTTTTCGCGGGTGAGGATCGCTTCGAACACCACCTGCGGCGGCAAACTTAACTGTTTGGCGGCCAGTTCGCTAATGATTTCCAGAGCACGCTTCTTGCTCTGACAGTGAACCTGGCTACGGGTACATTCCTGGTTCAGGACGTTGCTCAGTTGTAGAGCCGAATCGTTGTTCATCATAATTTCACCTGAGCGCCCCCGCGCCCGCCGCCGATGTTAAACCACGACGGACGCAGGGGGGCCCGGACAATTAGTGTTGTTTTAGTTTATCTTTGTGCTTCGTTAACTGCCTTGCCAGCTTGTCGATAAGACCATCGACAGCTGCATACATATCCTGCCCTTCCGCACTGGCATGGATTTCGCCACCGTTGACATGCAGATTCGCGTCCGCAATTTGCGTCACTTTCTCTACTTTTAACACAATATAGACCTGATTGATCCGGTCGAAAAATTGCTCCAGTTTGCTGAACTTCGCCGTGACGAAGTCGCGCATCGCGGGGGTGATCTCGACGTTGTGTCCTGTAATGTTGAGCTGCATAGTGTCTTCCTTATCGGTTGTGTCAGACCAGTTGTTTACGCTGGTTTGACGGCGGAATGGATAAAGACTCTCTGTACTTCGCGACAGTGCGGCGCGCGACCATGATACCCTGCTCGGACAGCATGGAGGTGAGCTTACTGTCGCTCAACGGCTTCGCGGGGTTTTCCGCGGCGATTAACTTCTTCACCAACGCGCGAATGGCCGTCGACGAGGCTTCGCCGCCGCCTTCGGTATTCACATGGCTGGAGAAGAAATACTTCAGTTCAAAAATACCGCGCGGACTGTGCAGATATTTTTGCGTGGTGACACGGGAAATGGTGGATTCATGCATCTCGACAGCCTGGGCGATATCGGCCAGCACCATCGGCTTCATATACTCTTCACCCTGTTCGAAAAAAGCCTGCTGCTGTTCAACGATGCAGCGGCTGACGCGCAGCAGCGTATCGTTGCGGCTTTCGAGACTTTTGATTAGCCAGCGGGCTTCCTGCAGATTGCTGCGAATGAACTGGCCGTCGGCGTCATTGCGGGCGCTGTTGCCCATTGCCGCATATTGCTGATTAATCTTCAGCCGGGGAATGCTGTCGGCGTTGAGCTCCACGGTCCAGCGGCCGCTGACTTTGCGGACCAGTACGTCGGGAATGACATATTCCGGTTCACTGGTATGAATGGACTGGCCAGGGCGGGGATCCAGCGACTGGATCAGATTCACCGCCTCTTTCAGCACCTCTTCTTTCAGGCGCGTTACTCGCATCAGGGTGCGGAAATCGTGGTTAGCCAGCAGATCGAGATGGTCGCTGATAATCAACCGGGCCTCTTCCAGCCACGGCGTCTCTTTAGCGAATTGCGACAGCTGGATCAGCAGGCAGTCGCGCAGATCTTTCGCCGCGACGCCAACCGGATCAAAACGCTGGATGCGCTTCAGAACGGCCTCCACCTCTTCCAGGCCGATTTCGTCATCGCCAATGCTGTCGACGATGTCTTCAATCTGAATGGTGAGATAGCCCGTATCGTCGACGGCGTCGACGATGGAGGTGGCAATGGCGCGGTCGGTGTCGGTGAAGGGCGTCAGCTCGACCTGCCACATCAGATAATCCTGCAGCGTCTGAGTGGTTTCGCCTTGATAGACGGGCAGCTCGTCGTCCTGATAATCCACGCCGTTGCCTGACGGCGTACCGGCGGTATAGATTTCATCCCAGCTGGCATCGAGAGGGAGCTCGTCCGGCATCTCTTTTTGCTCAAGCGCATCGACGGTATCGAGGGACTCGCGGTCCTCCACTTCTTTCGCCTCTACCTCGTCGTGAAGATCGGTTTGCTCAAGCAATGGGTTACTTTCCAGCGCTTGCTGGAGCTCTTGCTGGAGTTCTAACGTGGACAACTGCAGCAAACGAATAGCCTGCTGCAGTTGCGGCGTCATGGCAAGCTGTTGGCTAAGCCTTAATTGCAAACCTTGCTTCATGTTCAGGGTAAATATCTCCGGCTAAAACGTCTGTAACCTCTACCCTATCAGAGTCTGAAGTCTTCCCCAAGATACACGCGCTTAACCTGCTCATCTTCGAGGATCTGCTGCGGCGTACCATGAGCAATAAGGTGTCCCTGACTGACAATATACGCCCGTTCGCAGACGGCGAGGGTCTCTCTGACGTTATGGTCGGTGATCAGTACGCCGAGGCCGCTGTCGCGCAGGTGCTCAATGATGCGTTTGATATCGATAACGGAGATGGGGTCAACACCGGCAAAGGGTTCATCCAGAAGGATAAATTTCGGGTTCGCCGCCAGCGCGCGCGCGATTTCGACACGGCGGCGTTCACCACCGGAGAGCGCCTGACCGAGGCTGTCGCGCAGGTGCTCAATATGAAACTCTTCCATCAGCTCTTTAGCGCGATCTTCCCGCTGTTCGCTGGTTAAATCGTCACGGATCTGCAGGACCGCCATCAGGTTGTCATAGACGCTCAGACGACGAAAAATAGAGGCTTCCTGCGGCAGATAGCCGATGCCCCGGCGCGCGCGCGCGTGCAGCGGTAGCAGACTGATGTCTTCGTCATCGATAATAATATTGCCCGCGTCGCGCGGCACAATGCCGACCACCATGTAGAAGGTGGTGGTTTTACCGGCGCCGTTCGGGCCGAGCAAGCCGACAATCTCTCCGGAGTTAACGGTGAGACTGACATCTTCCACCACGCGGCGGCCTTTATAAGCTTTGGCGAGATTCTTCGCAGTTAAGGTTGCCATAACGAATTAGTTACTCTTCTTTTGCTGATTGCCGCTTTTATCCTGCAGCTCAGACGGCACCAGAACGGTGGTGACGCGTCGACCTTTGTCGCTGAAGGCCTGCATTTTTTGCTCTTTCACCAGATAGGTGATCTTATCGCCCTTGATATTGCTGTCGAGCTGCTCAAGGTAAGCATTGCCGGTCAGCACGACGTAATCATTCTGCAGCTCGTAGCGCATTTTCGACGCCCGGCCTTTTACCGGCTTGCCGTTATCCTGCATCTGGTAGAAGGTGGCCGGGTTACCGAAGCCTTCGATCACCTCTTTACCTTTCTCATTGCCCGGACGGGTGACCACCACTTTATCAGCGTTAATTTTGATCGTCCCCTGGGTGACGACCACGTTACCGGTGAAAGTGACGACGTTGCCCTGCATATCCAGTGACTGCTGATCGGACTCGATATGGATCGGCTGATCGGTATCTCCCGTCTTGGCCAGGGCCGGCAGGCTGGCGGCCAGTAAAGCGCCGGCGAGCGCAATCTTAAGGCTGAGTTTGTTTGTTCTGAATTTCATAAGAGGTTCTCACCTTTTCAATCAGCTCGGCATTTTTGCTGCGAAGGTTTCCACGCATTTTCAGGCCGCTGGAATTAAATGTGGTGCCGTATAACGTCACCATGTCATCGGAGGTAACGTCCTGTGTGACCAGATTTATCTGGGCGTTATCCGTCGTAATTTTGCGCAGTTGAGAGTCAGGCGCGAGCGCATTCACCTCAACGTGCCCGTAAAGATAGAGCATACGGTCATTCGTCAGCTTCGCTTTATCTGCCCTGATTGACCAGGTTGGCACCTTATTGGTATCAAAGGTGGTCATCACCGGCTTGGTAAACCAGGAAACCTCCTGATCGGAAAAGTATTCCACATGCTCGGCAATCAGCCGATAGCTCAGGGCGCCTTCCGGGCTGTACACGACGGTGTCGGTATGTTCGCTTTTATACGTCGGGTCGTTGGGATTGACCTCCGGCTGGGCCGTGTCGTCCGTATTCGCCAGATTCAGGCCGATGAGGATCAGCGCGAGCAGCGACAGTAAAATGATAACCCAACGTCTGGTTTTACTCATATTGATTGCCCTTTGGCCTCATCCAACTTGCCCTGCGCCAATAGTAACAAATCGCAGACTTCGCGTACCGCGCCGCGTCCGCCGTTAATGCGCGTGACATAATTCGCCCGCGGCAGCAGCAGCGGATGCGCATCGGCGACGGCGACGCTTAAACCCACTTCCGCCATCACCGGCCAGTCGATCAGATCGTCGCCGATATACGCCACTTCATCCGGACGAACCGCCAGTTTGCTGACTAATTCGCGAAACGCCAACAGCTTATCCGACTGACCTTGATAGAGATGCGTAATGCCCAGCGTCTGGCAGCGGTCTTCTACCAGTTTAGCTTTTCTCCCGGTAATAATCGCCACTTCGATGCCGGAGGTCAGCGCGCAGCGGATACCATAGCCATCGCGGACGTTGAACGCTTTCAGCTCCTCGCCGTGATTACCCATATAGATAAGTCCGTCGGATAATACACCGTCAACATCGAGGATCAGTAGACGGATCTTAGCCGCGCGATCGAGAAACGCCTGGCTTACCGGCCCATAGCATGTCGCTAACTGAGCATCAGCATTATTCATTATTTTTTCCTTACTTACACTACGCCCGCGCGCAGGAGATCGTGCATATGTACCACACCTAGCAGGTGGTCGCCATCGGCAACCAGCACGCAGGTGATATGACGGGATTGCATCAGGTTTAGCGCATCTACCGCCAGGGTGCCGGGACGGATGCGGATCCCTCCCCGGGTCATGACATCGGCAATGCTGGCATTACGCATATCGACGCCGGTATCAAAGACCCGGCGCAGGTCACCATCGGTGAAGATCCCGATGATGTTCATATCGTCATCGCAAACGGCGGTCATGCCTAAATTTTTACGCGTGATTTCCAGCAGCGCATCGCGCAGGGTGGCCTGCAGGCCGACGTGCGGGATTTCATCACCGGTATGCATAATATCATTGACGCGCAGCAACAGCTTACGACCGAGTGCGCCGCCAGGATGAGACAGGGCGAAATCTTCGGCGGTAAAGCCACGGGCTTCCAGCAGAGCGACGGCGAGGGCATCACCCATCACCAGCGCCGCGGTGGTGCTGGAGGTGGGCGCCAGCCCTAACGGGCAGGCCTCTTTGGGCACTTTCACGCACAGATGGATATCCGCTGCGCGCGCCATGCTGCTCTCAGGCCGGCTGGTGATGCAGATAAGCTTCACCTGCTGGCGCTTCAGGACCGGGATCAGCGCCAGAATTTCATTCGATTCGCCGGAATTCGACAGCGCAATCACCACATCCTGTGGAGTGACCATTCCTAAATCGCCGTGCGCCGCTTCGCCGGGGTGGACAAAAAAAGCCGAGGTGCCGGTACTGGCGAACGTCGCCGCCATTTTGCGGCCGATGTGGCCGGATTTGCCCATCCCCATCACCACGACTTTGCCGCCGCAGCGGAAAATCGTTTCGCAAGCATGGGTAAAGTCTTCATTTATATATTGATCGAGCTGGGCCAGACCTTCGCGTTCAATTTCCAGCACCTGACGGCCTGCCTGTTGAAAGTCAAAATCCGTGGGCAAATCTATTTGCGACATGATGTTATCCCGAGTCATTCAACGAAGAGCGGCGCTGTCCAGAACAGCATCGCCAACCAAACCACAAAGCCGCCGACCAGCAGTGCGCCAACCAGCCGTCCCGGCTGCTGCTGGCGGCGCCAGCACAGCACCGCGAAGATCAGGCTGACCAGCAGCATCACGCCATAATCGCGAGTGAAGGCTTCGCTCGCAAAGCTCCCCGGCGCGATCAGCGCCGGTAAACCCAGCACCAGCGCAATATTGAGGATATTGGCGCCGATGATATTGCCGATAGCAATGTCATCTTCCCCTTTCCGCGCCCCGGCGATAGCGGTGGCCAGCTCTGGCAGGCTGGTACCTATCGCCACCACCGTCAGACCGACGGTCAGCTCGCTAATGGCAAAAAAGTTTGCCAATACCGTGGTGTTATCCACCACCATACGGGTAGCCATGGGCATGACAATCATCGCGACCCCTAACCAGAGCAGAGCGACCGGCAGCGATCCTTCACGCGGCAGCTCCGCCAGCTGTTCGCGAGTCAGGCTATCGCTGCCCTGGCGCTCCGCCAGACGGGCGATTTTGATGGTAAACAGCAGCCACAGAAGCGCTAACGCCAGTAAAAACAGCCCGTCGAGACGGGACAGCTGTCCATCGTAGAGCACCAGCCCGGCCAGCACACTGACCAGCAACATTAGCGGTAATTCGCGGCGCAGAATATCAGAATGCACGGTAAATGGCCTGAGTAAGGCGGCGAGTCCGAGGATCAGAAGAATATTGGTAATGTTGGAGCCGAGCGCGGTGCCGACCGCCAGATCGATCTGCCCATGCAGCGAGGCCGTGGTGGAAACCATGATCTCGGGCAGGCTGGTGCCGATACTCACCACCGTCATACCGATGATCAGCGGCGGGATCCCCAACATACGACACAGGATGGAAGCGGCATAGACCAGACGATCGGCGCTGTAGACAACCAGCAGTAAACCAATAATTAACAGAGCCGTCGCTAAGAGCATCTAAAGTCCTTTCTTCAGGTATAATCGTCGCCTCGCTGGGTTATCCCTACGCAGCGTAACGAATTCTTAATTTTGACTTTATGTGTGCCAAAAGTAAAACAAATGCCAGCTTTCGCTAACCTGTGCAGGTAAGATTCTGTAAAAATGTTGTGATTGTGGCGCAAGAAAGGGCCATGCTTGCCCGTCAGGTGTTTAGTAAGGATGATTTTATGAGCCAAACTCAGGCGAATTTAGTTGAAGTACGCGGTATCCGCTTTTCACGCGGCGATCGTGTGATCTTCGACGACATCTCGCTGTCGGTGCCGCGCGGTAAAATTACTGCGATCATGGGACCTTCGGGGATCGGCAAGACTACCCTGTTACGCCTGATCGGCGGGCAGATCCCGCCGGACAGGGGAGAGATCCTGTTTGATGGCGAGAACGTGCCGCAGATGACGCGATCGCGTCTTTATACGGTGCGTAAGCGGATGAGCATGCTGTTCCAGTCTGGCGCGCTGTTCACCGATCTCAATGTCTTTGATAACGTTGCCTATCCGCTGCGCGAGCATACGCAGCTGCCGCCTGCGCTGCTGCATACGACGGTGATGATGAAGCTGGAAGCGGTGGGGTTGCGTGGGGCGGCGAAGTTAATGCCCTCCGAGCTTTCCGGCGGGATGGCGCGCCGCGCCGCCCTGGCGAGAGCGATTGCCCTTGAGCCGGATCTGATTATGTTCGACGAACCGTTTGTCGGGCAGGATCCCATCACCATGGGCGTGCTGGTGAAGCTGATTTCTGAACTCAACAACACGTTGGGTGTCACTTGCATCGTGGTTTCGCACGATGTGCCTGAGGTGCTTAGCATTGCGGACTACGCGTATATCGTGGCGGATAAAAAGATTGTCGCCCACGGTAGCGCCCAGTCGCTGCGGGAGAATACCGATCCTCGGGTTCGTCAGTTTATTGATGGTATTGCCGACGGCCCGGTGCCGTTCCGTTATCCGGCTGGCGACTATCACCATGATTTATTAGGCATAGGGAGTTGAGCGACTCATGCTGTTTAATGCGCTGGCCGCGCTAGGACATCGCGGGATTAAAACCACCGCGACGTTTGGACGCGCCGGATTAATGCTTTTCAACGCCGTTGTGGGCAAACCAGAGTTTCGCAAGCACGCGCCGCTGCTGGTTCGTCAGCTCTATAACGTTGGCGTTCTGTCGATGCTGATTATCATTGTATCGGGCTTGTTTATCGGTATGGTGCTCGGGCTGCAGGGGTATCTGGTCTTAACCACCTACAGCGCAGAGACCAGTCTTGGCATGCTGGTGGCGCTGTCGCTGCTGCGCGAGCTGGGGCCGGTGGTCGCTGCGCTGCTGTTTGCCGGGCGCGCCGGATCGGCGCTGACCGCCGAGATTGGCCTGATGCGGGCCACGGAGCAGCTCTCGAGTATGGAGATGATGGCGGTGGACCCGCTGCGTCGCGTGATTTCTCCACGCTTCTGGGCTGGCGTCATTTCGCTGCCGCTGTTGACGATTATCTTTGTCGCGGTAGGGATCTGGGGTGGTGCGCTGGTAGGCGTAAGCTGGAAAGGCATTGACGGTGGTTTTTTCTGGACCGCGATGCAAAATGCCGTCGACTGGCGAATGGACCTGGTGAACTGCCTGATTAAGAGTCTGGTATTCGCCATTACGGTAACCTGGATTGCGTTATTTAACGGTTATGACGCTATCCCCACTTCCGCCGGGATTAGCCGGGCGACAACACGCACCGTGGTGCATGCGTCGCTGGCGGTTCTGGGGCTGGATTTTGTGCTGACTGCGCTGATGTTTGGGAATTGAGTTCATGCAAACGAAAAAAAATGAAATCTGGGTAGGGGTGTTCTTACTGGTGGCGCTGCTGGCGGCGCTGTTTGTCTGCCTGAAGGCGGCGAACGTCACCTCGCTACGTACTGAGCCGACTTACCGCCTTTACGCGACCTTCGATAACATCGGCGGCCTGAAGGCGCGTTCGCCGGTACGCATCGGCGGTGTGGTTGTGGGACGGGTAGCGGACATCACTCTCGACCCGAAAACCTATCTGCCACGCGTGGAGCTCGATATCGATGAGCGCTACAACCATATCCCGGATACCAGTTCGTTGGCGATCCGCACCTCGGGTCTGCTGGGCGAACAGTATCTGGCGCTGAACGTCGGTTTTGAAGACCCGGACCTTGGGACGACTATCCTTAAAGACGGCGGTACTATCCAGGACACCAAGTCCGCCATGGTGCTGGAAGATCTGATTGGTCAGTTCCTTTATAACAGCAAGGGCGGCGACAATCAGAATTCTGGCAATGATAAGGCCGAGGCAGAAGGTCATACTGACGCGACGCCGGCAGCCGGCACGACGCATTAATTTCAGGAGAAACACGATATGTTTAAACGCTTACTCATGGTCGCCATGCTGGTGATTGCCCCGCTGACCGCTGTCCAGGCGGCAGACCAGTCCAACCCGTATAAGCTGATGAATGAAGCGGCGCAGAAAACCTTCGATCGCCTGAAGAATGAACAGCCGAAGATCAAAGCCAACCCTAACTATCTGCGCGACATCGTCGACCAGGAGCTGTTGCCGTATGTGCAGGTGAAATATGCTGGCGCGCTGGTGCTGGGCCGCTATTACAAAGAAGCGACCCCCGCGCAGCGTGAGGCCTACTTTGCCGCCTTCCGTGAATATCTGAAGCAGGCCTACGGCCAGGCGCTGGCGATGTACCACGGGCAGACTTACCAGATTGCGCCGGAGCAGCCGCTGGGCAGCGCAACCATCGTTCCGATCCGCGTCACTATCATCGACCCGAACGGTCGTCCGCCGGTGCGTCTGGACTTCCAGTGGCGTAAAAATACCCAGACCGGTAACTGGCAGGCCTACGATATGATCGCCGAAGGCGTCAGTATGATCACTACCAAACAGAATGAGTGGAGCGATCTGCTGCGCACCAAGGGCGTTGACGGCCTGACCGCGCAGCTGAAAGCGATCTCCGCTCAGCCGATCACGCTGGAACAGAAAAAATAATGACCGGGCAGCTGAGCTGGACTCGCGAGGGCGAGACGCTGGCGCTGCACGGAGAGCTGGACCAGGATCTGCTGGTCCCGCTCTGGGAAGCACGCGCCAGGGCGACGGAGGGGGCGACGATCATCGATCTCAGCCAGACTACGCGCGTGGACACGGCGGGCCTGGCGCTGTTAGTGCATTTTGTGGCACTGATCCGCCGTCAGGGGCGGGAAGCGCAGCTGATCGCGAAGAGCGAAAATCTGCAAACGCTGATCGGTCTTTACAACCTGCCTGTCGATATGATCCCATAATCTTTTCAGTGCCTTAGCGTTGAAGCTATTCCGAAAGCCCCGGCAATCTTTTCGTCGGGGCTTTTTGCTTGTTTAAGACCGCGCCACTTTCCTCTAAGATGTTGGGCTGTTTTCACTATCAGATAAATTTGAGCCCATGGAAAATCATGAAATTCAGACCGTGCTGATGAACGCACTCCCCCTCCAGGAAGTCCACGTCTCTGGCGATGGCAGCCACTTTCAGGTTATTGCTGTGGGTGAGATGTTCGATGGCATGAGTCGGGTTAAAAAGCAGCAGAGCGTCTACGCGCCGCTGATGGAATATATTGCTGACAACCGTATCCATGCGCTGTCGATCAAGGCCTTCACTCCGCAGGAGTGGGCGCGAGACCGCAAACTAAATGGCTTCTAAGCTGTGGGGGGTCCCCTGCAGCGTATGTGAATTTTTAATAGAGAACAGAATCAATGGATAAATTCCGTGTTCAGGGGCCGACTCGCCTTCAGGGCGAAGTCACCATTTCTGGTGCAAAGAACGCCGCCCTGCCAATCCTCTTTTCCGCGCTGCTTGCCGAAGAGCCGGTAGAGATCCAGAACGTACCTAAGCTGAAAGATATCGATACCACCATGAAGCTGCTGAGCCAGCTGGGCGCGAAGGTTGAGCGCAATGGTTCAGTATGGATTGACGCCGGTCCGGTTGATGTATTCTGTGCTCCGTACGACCTGGTGAAAACCATGCGTGCCTCCATCTGGGCGCTGGGCCCGCTGGTGGCGCGTTTTGGTCAGGGACAAGTTTCTCTGCCAGGCGGCTGCGCCATCGGCGCGCGTCCGGTCGACCTGCACATTAGCGGTCTGGAACAGCTGGGCGCCGAGATCAAACTGGAAGAAGGTTATGTCAAAGCCTCGGTCAACGGTCGCCTGAAAGGCGCGCATATCGTGATGGATAAGGTGAGCGTCGGCGCTACCGTAACTATCATGAGCGCAGCGACCCTCGCGGAGGGGACGACGATTATCGAAAACGCCGCGCGCGAGCCGGAAATTGTCGATACCGCCAACTTCCTTAACGCGCTGGGCGCGAAAATCAAAGGCCAGGGCACCGATCGCATTACCATCGAAGGCGTGCAGCGTCTGGGTGGCGGCGTATACCGTGTACTGCCGGACCGTATCGAAACTGGCACCTTCCTGGTGGCCGCGGCGATTTCCGGCGGCAAGATCCTCTGCCGTAACGCGCAGCCGGATACTCTGGATGCCGTTCTGGCGAAACTGCGTGACGCCGGGGCTGACATCGAAACGGGAGAAGACTGGATTAGCCTCGATATGCACGGCAACCGTCCGAAAGCGGTCAACGTGCGTACCGCGCCGCACCCGGGCTTCCCGACCGATATGCAGGCCCAGTTCACGCTGCTTAACCTGGTGGCGGAAGGGACCGGCGTGATCACCGAAACGATCTTTGAAAACCGCTTCATGCACATTCCGGAACTGATCCGTATGGGCGCGCACGCGGAGATCGAGAGCAATACCGCTATCTGTCACGGCGTGAAGCAGCTTTCGGGCGCGCAGGTGATGGCGACCGATTTGCGTGCGTCGGCGAGCCTCGTGCTGGCAGGCTGCATCGCTGAAGGGACCACCATCGTTGATCGCATCTACCACATCGATCGTGGCTATGAGCGTATCGAGGATAAACTGCAGGCGTTGGGTGCCAATATTCAGCGCGTGAAGGGCGAGTAACCGTGTCCTGACAGGGCCCCGGGGCGTTGGTTCGGGACCCTGTCGATTATCACATCACCTGTCTGTCTTCTTTTGACGCATCATCTGCGTTCTGTCGATAAACTCATGAGTCACCGGGTCGTGGTAGCGTGACGGCCAGATGACCCACGGCTGCGTTTCCAGCGCCGTGGCGATAATCAACTCGCCTTTCGGCCAGGGGCGGGTCAGGGCGTTCGCCAGCGTTGAAGAACTCAGGCCGTGCCGTCGCGACTCTGCCGCCAGCGATGTTCCCCGTTTACGTAACCCAGCAACAATATCGGCGGGATGCCAGTCGATGAACTTATCCATAAATTCTCCTGGTGTTAAAGGTCCAGATCGTCCACATGGGCGATGGGGACACTATACCCGCGTACTATGTAGGGTTCTAACAAGTTCTGTTAAGGCGCCAGAATATTCAGAATCTATCAAGATATTCGGAAGTTTAGGGAAAGAAGTGGCATTTTACTGGAACTTTCCCGCGCATCGCGCGGGAAAGGAGGGGGGATTAATGATCGCGCTGGACCGCAATATGTGCCAGTCCAATCAAAGCTTCGCGCCACGGTGTGTCCGGGAGGATCTGCAGGGCTGCAATCGCTTTATCGGCTTCTTCTTCAGCACGCTTCTGCGTCCACTCCAGCGAACCGCAGGTGGCCATGGTTTCCAGAACAGCATCCAGCAGATGGCGACCATTGCCCTGCTCGATCGCCCCGCGGATCATCGCCGCCTGATCGGGGGTGCCATGATGCATAGCATGCAGCAGCGGTAGCGTCGGTTTGCCTTCGTTCAGGTCATCACCGACGTTTTTACCGAGTCGTTCTCCGTCGGAGCTGTAGTCGAGTAAATCGTCGATCAGCTGGAAAGCGGTGCCGAGATAGCGACCATAATCCTGCAATGCGCGCTCTTCTTCCGCGGAGCAGTCGGCCAGCATTCCCGCACACTGCGAGGCCGCCTCAAACAGGCGCGCCGTCTTGCTGTAGATGACGCGCATATAGTTCTCTTCCGTGATATCCGGATCGTTGACGTTCATCAACTGCAGCACTTCGCCTTCGGCAATGACGTTCACCGCCTCCGACATGACCTCGAGGATCTTCAGTGAGCCTAGCTGGGTCATCATCTGGAAGGCGCGGGTATAGATGAAATCGCCAACCAGCACGCTGGCGGCATTGCCGAACGCCGCATTGGCCGTGGCTTTGCCGCGACGCATGTCAGACTCATCGACGACGTCGTCATGCAGTAGCGTGGCGGTATGAATAAATTCAATCAGCGCAGCAATAGTGACATGCGCGCTCCCTTGATAGCCCACCGCGCGCGCGGCAAGCACAGCAATCATCGGGCGAATGCGTTTGCCGCCGCCGCTGACGATGTAATAGCCTAACTGATTGATAAGCTGAACATCGGAGTTGAGTTGCTCAAGAATCGTCGCATTGACACCCGCCATATCTTGCGCGGTTAACTCATTGATTTTTTCTAAATTCATCGCAAAAGCCGGGCCAAATGTCCTGTTACCATGAATCCAGGTGGGATCACAGAAGGATTAAGACAGAATTAAAAGAAGATATGATTGTACTGAAAAATTGCCGTAGATAAACGTTGTCGTGAAAGTTGTGTTTTTTTTCTGCATTGATCGCTAATCGCTCTTGTCAAAGGCTCGCGTTTTGCGTAATATTCGCGCCCTATTGTGAATATTTATAGCGCACTCTGAATCACATAAAGAGGTGCGCGGAAGCGGAGTTTTATATGTACGCGGTTTTCCAAAGTGGTGGTAAACAACACCGAGTAAGCGAAGGTCAGACCGTTCGCCTGGAAAAGCTGGACATCGCAACTGGCGAAGCTGTTGAATTCGCTGAAGTGCTGATGATCGCAAACGGTGAAGAAATCAAGATCGGCGTTCCTTTCGTTGAGGGCGGCGTAATCAAAGCTGAAGTTGTTGCTCACGGTCGTGGCGAGAAAGTTAAAATCGTTAAGTTTCGTCGTCGTAAACACTATCGTAAGCAGCAGGGCCATCGTCAGTGGTTCACTGATGTGAAAATCACTGGCATCAGCGCCTAAGACCTGAGGAGTAGATTTAAATGGCACATAAAAAGGCTGGCGGCTCGACTCGTAACGGTCGCGATTCAGAAGCTAAACGTCTGGGCGTAAAACGTTTCGGCGGTGAAGCAGTTCTGGCAGGTAGCATCATCGTTCGTCAACGTGGTACCAAATTCCACGCTGGCACCAACGTTGGTTGCGGCCGTGACCACACTCTGTTCGCTTTGACTGACGGTAAAGTCAAGTTCGAAGTTAAAGGCCCGAAAAACCGTAAATTCATCAGCATCGTTGCTGAATAAGTTTTTCGCGTCCCGGTAACGGATGAAAGCCCCGCAACACGTTGCGGGGCTTTTTACATTCGTCTACTGGAAAATTTTGCAGGGAAACAGGCATGAAGCAGCAGGCTGGGATTGGCATTATTCTGGCGCTTACCACCGCGATGTGTTGGGGAGCGTTGCCGATTGCGATGAAACAGGTTCTTGAGGTGATGGAGCCGCCTACGGTGGTGTTTTATCGCTTCCTGATGGCCAGCATTGGGCTTGGCGCGATCCTCGCGATCAAAGGCAAACTGCCGCCGCTGCGAATTTTTCGCAAGCCGCGCTGGCTGGTTTTGTTAGCCATTGCCACCGGTGGCCTGTTCGGTAACTTCATTCTGTTCAGTTCTTCCCTGCAATATCTCAGCCCCACTGCTTCTCAGGTCATCGGCCAGCTATCGCCGGTGGGCATGATGGTGGCAAGCGTCGTGATTCTGAAAGAGCGCATGCGCGGTACCCAGGTGGTGGGCGCGTTGATGTTGCTCAGCGGGCTGGTGATGTTTTTCAACACCAGCCTGATTGAAATCTTTACCCGCCTGACGGATTACACATGGGGGGTAATTTTCGGCGTTGCTGCTGCAACGGTGTGGGTAAGCTATGGCGTCGCGCAAAAGGTGTTATTGCGCCGTCTGGCATCACAGCAGATACTATTTTTGCTGTACACTTTATGTACGATTGCATTACTGCCGCTCGCTAAGCCCGGGGTGATATCCCAGCTAAGCGACTGGCAACTGGCATGCCTGATTTTTTGCGGGCTAAATACCCTGGTCGGCTACGGGGCGCTGGCGGAAGCCATGGCGCGCTGGCAGGCGGCGCAGGTCAGCGCGTTAATCACCTTGACGCCACTGTTTACGCTACTGTTTTCTGATTTATTATCAATGGCCTGGCCCGATGTTTTCGCCAGACCGATGTTAAACCTGATTGGTTATCTCGGTGCGTTTGTCGTGGTTGCGGGCGCGATGTATTCCGCCATCGGCCATCGTCTTTGGGGGCGTTGGCGTAAGCGAGAGGCGGTAGTACCGCTGCCCCGCTCAGGCGAATGATTTACGGAGAGTAAAATGAAGTTTGTAGATGAAGCAACGATCCTGGTCGTAGCAGGTGACGGCGGCAATGGTTGCGTAAGCTTCCGCCGCGAAAAGTATATTCCGAAAGGCGGTCCGGACGGCGGCGATGGCGGTGACGGCGGCGATGTCTGGCTGGAAGCGGACGAGAACCTGAACACCCTGATCGACTACCGTTTTGAAAAATCGTTCCGCGCCGAACGCGGGCAGAATGGCCAGAGCCGCGACTGTACCGGTAAGCGTGGTAAAGACGTGACGGTGAAAGTGCCGGTCGGGACTCGGGTTATCGACCAGGGAACCGGCGAGACCATGGGCGACATGACCAAACACGGTCAGCGTCTGATGGTGGCGAAAGGTGGCTGGCACGGTCTGGGCAACACCCGTTTCAAATCATCCGTTAACCGCACTCCGCGTCAGAAGACCATGGGTACCCCGGGTGATAAACGCGACCTGCAGCTGGAGCTGATGCTGCTGGCCGATGTCGGGATGCTGGGGATGCCGAACGCCGGCAAATCCACCTTCATCCGCGCGGTCTCCGCCGCCAAGCCGAAAGTGGCTGACTATCCGTTTACCACCCTGGTGCCGAGCCTGGGCGTGGTGCGTATGGACAACGAGAAGAGCTTCGTGGTCGCCGATATCCCGGGGCTGATTGAAGGCGCAGCGGAAGGTGCAGGCCTTGGTATCCGCTTCCTCAAGCACCTTGAGCGCTGCCGTGTGCTGCTGCATCTCATCGACATCGAGCCTATCGATGGTTCCGATCCGGTTGAGAATGCCCGCATTATCATTGGCGAGCTGGAGAAATACAGCGAGAAGCTGGCCTCCAAGCCACGCTGGTTAGTCTTTAACAAGATTGACCTGATGGACAAAGCGGAAGCCGAAGCCAAAGCGAAGGCGATTGCCGAAGCGCTGGGTTGGGAAGATAAATTCTACCTGATCTCAGCGGCCAGCCAGCAGGGCGTGAAAGAGCTGTGCTGGGACGTGATGACCTTTATCATCGAAAACCCGATCGTGCATGTGGAAGAAGAGCAGAAGCCGGAGAAAGTCGAGTTCATGTGGGACGACTATCACCGTCAGCAGCTTGAAGAAGCCGAAGTCGAAGTGGAAGATGACGAAGACTGGGATGACGACTGGGACGAAGACGACGAAGAAGGCGTCGAATTCATCTACAAACGCTAATCCTGACTTCGCTGGATCAAAAAGGGCCGCATCTGATGCGGCCCTTTTGTTTTAGTTGTTCTGGTACAAATCTTTATACAAGCGGCTTTCAAAGCGGACCAGCGGGATGCGGCGATTACGCTGGTCGGCGGGTTCCACGGCGTAACCGGAGAGATATTGCACGAAGGCCACCTTTTGTCCGCTGGCGGTAGTGATAAAGCCTGCAAGGTTATAAACCCCCTGCAACGAACCTGTTTTCGCCGAGACTTTGCCATCCACGCCCGCCTGGTGGAGACCGGCGCGGTATTGCAGCGACCCGTCGTGGCCCGCCAGCGGCAGCATGGAGATGAAGTTGAGCTCGGTATCGTGCTGGGCGATATACTGCAGCACCTGCATCATGGTCGCCGGGGCGATCAGGTTGTGGCGCGACAAGCCAGAGCCGTCGGCGATGATCGTATTGCCGAGATCGACCCCAGCCTGTTGACGCAGGATCTGGCGTACGGCATCGGATCCTGCCCGCCAGGTGCCTGGTACGCCGAAGCGGGCGTGGCCGATGGTACGAAAGACGGTGTCGGCAATCATGTTATCTGACTTCTTCAGCATGATCCGCAGCAGATCGTGCAGTGGAGCCGACTGGGTGGTGGCTAATACCGTTCCGGGGTCATTGGCCAGCGTCTGGCGCAGCAGCGTGCCGCTATAGGTGATCCCCGCCTGGGTCAGCTCCGCTTTGAGGATCGCCCCGGCGTAGCTGGCGCCATCCTGAATGGCGAAGGCCAGCGGCAGCGGCTCGCTACGCTGCGGCAGGCAGCCAGTGAGGGTATAGCGATTGAGATCGCCTGGCACTACGTCGAGCTCGCAGTACTGTGCTTCTGCTGAGCCGCGCGCCAGCGTTCGCACCTGGCTGAACATGGTGACCGGATAATAGGACGCAACGCGAATGAAGGCGAGATCGCCCGGTTTCTGCGCGCTATACAGCGAGACAGAGAAGCAGTTACGGTCGACAATTGCGGCCGCCGGCGGGGCGCTGAAGCACTGCGTCAGGTCGTTCCACGGCCAGCCCGGCGCTTTGTCATGGCTGGCGAAGACCGAGGTATCGATGAGCACATTGCCTTCGATACGCTGCACGCCAGCTTTTTTCAGCGTCGCCACCATATTGCGAATATCCTGCCGTTTGAGCGTCGGATCGCCGCCGAAGCGCGCAATCAGATCGCCTTTCAGCACGCCGCCGTCAAGTGAGCCTTTGGTTTCCAGCGTGGTGGTAAAGCGGAAATCGGGCCCCAGCTGCAGCAGAGCCGCCAGCGCGGTGATAACCTTTTGCGTACTGGCCGGGAGCGCCATTTGCTGGCTGTGATAGTCGATTTCCGGCGTCGATGCGCCGACCTTTTGCGCCATAAAGGCAAGGTTCGCACCGGCGGGAAGCTGGTTGATGTACTCGTCAATATTCGCCGCCTGAGCGCTAAGCGCTATACCGGCAGTCAATCCGATGATAAATCTGGGAAATCGCATAATCTCGCGCTAACAACCTGAAGCCAGGCCGTCATACTACGGTGCAACGCCCAGTAAAGTAAACGATGACCCATAATGAACTTCGGGGTAAAATACCTATCAAATGAAAAATTGCTGCTGACCTGGGGAGTGTTTCCCGGGTCGGTTTCTTTTTGCTCGTGTCCTGCCTGTGGGCAGGGCAGGTGGCGGGGCGGAGCTCTCCGTTCCCTGAAGGAATGATAAAGAGGTATAACTAATGCAAGCGATTCCGATGACCTTACGTGGCGCTGAGAAACTGCGCGAAGAACTGGATTATCTGAAGTCTGTGCGTCGTCCTGAAATCATTGCCGCTATTGCTGACGCTCGTGAACACGGCGATCTGAAAGAGAATGCTGAGTATCATGCTGCGCGTGAGCAGCAGGGCTTCTGCGAAGGGCGTATCAAAGATATTGAAGCGAAGCTGTCCAATGCCCAGGTGATCGATATCACCAAAATGCCGAACAATGGCCGGGTAATTTTTGGCTCAACCGTCAGCGTGCTCAACCTCGATACCGATGAGGAACAGACCTACCGCATCGTGGGTGATGATGAAGCTGATTTTAAGCAGAATCTGATCTCCGTGAACTCGCCGATCGCCCGTGGTCTGATCGGCAAAGAGCAGGATGACGTCGTGACTATCCGTACCCCGGGTGGTGAAGTGGAATACGAAATTACTAAGGTTGAATACCTGTAAGGCGTATTTCCCGCTACGATGTTTATAGATTGTAAAGAAAGGAAAAAGGCCGCATAGCGGCCTTTTATCAACGTCAGGAGCATGGCATTTTGCTCGCCTGGCCGCAGAAATCCCTCGTTTTACACAAAGTTGTGTCGAGATTCAGGATATTCTTAGCGTGGCAGCGAGATCTTACGCTCTGGCGTTGGGCGGTACAGAACCAGCGTTTTACCGATGACCTGTACGTTACAGGCGCCGGTTTCACGTACGATGGCTTCCACGATCAAGGCTTTAGTTTCGCGATCTTCTGAGGCGATCTTCACCTTGATGAGCTCATGGTGCCCTAACGCTTGTTCGATCTCGGCCAGTACCCCTTCGGTCAAACCATTATTGCCAAGCATAACTACCGGCTTGAGCGGATGTGCCAGACCTTTCAGGTGCTGTTTTTGTTTAGTACTCAGATTCATCGTGTTTTTTTGCTTACGTTGGGATTGAAAACGGGTCATTCTACCGCCATCTCCCATATATCGCCAAACTACCGCGTCGATTTTTACGCAGTAAAGTACGATGAACCCGAACGGGAATGTTAAATGACAGGTAAAAAGCGTTCTGCCAGCTCAAGCCGCTGGCTTCAGGAACACTTTAGCGATAAATATGTTCAACAGGCACAGAAAAAGGGGTTACGTTCCCGTGCCTGGTTTAAACTTGATGAAATACAGCAAAGTGACAAAATTTTTAAGCCGGGGATGACGATAGTCGATCTCGGTGCTGCTCCCGGTGGCTGGTCGCAGTATGCGGTCACGCAGATCGGCAACAGCGGCCGCATCATCGCTTGCGATCTTTTACCAATGGATCCAATCGTTGGTGTGGACTTCCTTCAGGGCGATTTTCGTGATGAATTAGTCCTGAAAGCGTTACTTGAGCGAGTGGGCGACAGTAAAGTCCAAGTTGTCATGTCCGATATGGCGCCGAATATGTGCGGAACACCGGCGGTGGATATTCCCCGGGCTATGTATCTGGTAGAACTGGCGCTTGAAATGTCTCGTGATGTATTAGCGCCAGGTGGTAGTTTTGTAGTGAAGGTGTTCCAGGGCGAAGGCTTCGATGAGTATCTTCGAGAAATTCGCTCCCTGTTTACGAAGGTCAAAGTTCGTAAACCGGACTCTTCCCGCGCTCGTTCGCGTGAAGTGTATATTGTAGCGACCGGGCGTAAACCATAACCGGCAGATTTCAAACGAAAGTTTGAAAGAAACTGGATATAGAGTATCCTGACGCTGTTTTTAACACAGTTGTAATAAGAGGTTAATCCCTTGAGTGACATGGCGAAAAACCTAATACTCTGGCTGGTCATTGCCGTTGTGCTGATGTCAGTATTCCAGAGCTTTGGGCCCAGCGAGTCGAATGGCCGCAAGGTGGATTATTCTACCTTCCTGCAAGAGGTCAATCAGGACCAGGTTCGCGAAGCGCGTATCAACGGACGTGAGATCAACGTTACCAAGAAAGATAGTAACCGTTACACGACTTACATTCCGGTTAACGATCCGAAGCTGCTCGATAACCTGTTGACTAAAAACGTCAAAGTTATTGGCGAACCACCAGAAGAGCCAAGCCTGCTGGCTTCCATCTTCATCTCCTGGTTCCCAATGCTGCTGTTGATCGGCGTCTGGATCTTCTTTATGCGGCAAATGCAGGGCGGTGGCGGGAAGGGCGCGATGTCCTTCGGCAAAAGCAAAGCCCGTATGCTGACGGAAGACCAGATCAAAACCACTTTTGCCGACGTTGCCGGGTGTGACGAAGCGAAAGAGGAAGTCGGTGAGCTGGTGGAATACCTGCGTGAGCCGAGCCGCTTCCAGAAACTGGGCGGTAAGATCCCGAAAGGCGTCCTGATGGTCGGCCCTCCGGGTACCGGTAAAACGCTGCTGGCGAAAGCGATCGCTGGCGAAGCAAAAGTACCGTTCTTCACAATTTCCGGTTCTGATTTCGTCGAAATGTTCGTCGGTGTCGGTGCATCTCGTGTGCGTGACATGTTCGAGCAGGCTAAGAAAGCAGCGCCTTGCATCATCTTCATCGATGAAATCGACGCCGTCGGCCGCCAGCGTGGCGCGGGTCTTGGCGGTGGTCACGATGAACGTGAGCAGACCCTGAACCAGATGCTGGTTGAAATGGACGGCTTCGAAGGTAACGAAGGTATTATCGTTATCGCGGCGACTAACCGTCCGGACGTTCTGGACCCCGCGCTGCTGCGTCCAGGCCGCTTCGACCGTCAGGTTGTCGTTGGTCTGCCGGATGTTCGCGGTCGTGAACAGATCCTGAAAGTGCATATGCGTCGCGTACCGCTGGCGCCGGATATCGACGCGGCGATCATTGCGCGCGGTACCCCTGGCTTCTCTGGTGCGGACCTGGCGAACCTGGTCAACGAAGCGGCGCTGTTTGCTGCTCGCGGCAACAAACGTGTTGTTTCGATGGTTGAGTTCGAAAAAGCGAAAGACAAAATCATGATGGGTGCGGAACGTCGCTCCATGGTGATGACGGAAGCGCAGAAAGAATCGACCGCTTACCACGAAGCAGGCCACGCCATTATCGGCCGTCTGGTTCCGGAACACGATCCAGTCCATAAAGTGACGATTATCCCGCGCGGTCGTGCGCTGGGTGTGACCTTCTTCCTGCCGGAAGGCGATGCGATCAGCGCCAGCCGTCAGAAACTGGAAAGTCAGATCTCCACCCTGTACGGCGGTCGTCTGGCGGAAGAGATTATCTACGGTCCGGAACATGTTTCTACCGGCGCGTCCAACGACATTAAAGTGGCGACGAACCTGGCGCGTAACATGGTGACCCAGTGGGGCTTCTCCGACAAACTCGGTCCGCTGCTGTATGCGGAAGAAGAAGGCGAAGTCTTCCTCGGCCGTAGCGTAGCGAAAGCGAAGCATATGTCCGATGAAACCGC
The DNA here is from genome assembly GCF_000828055.2 of Klebsiella variicola. Lineage (NCBI taxonomy): Bacteria > Pseudomonadati > Pseudomonadota > Gammaproteobacteria > Enterobacterales > Enterobacteriaceae > Klebsiella > Klebsiella variicola. The sequence continues at coordinate 550,954 of NZ_CP010523.2, forward strand.
GCGTATCATCGACCAGGAAGTGAAATCGCTGATCGAGCGTAACTACGGTCGTGCTCGCCAACTGCTGAACGACAACATGGATATCCTGCACGCGATGAAAGATGCGCTCATGAAATATGAGACTATCGATGCGCCGCAGATTGACGACCTGATGGCTCGTCGCGATGTTCGTCCGCCGGCGGGTTGGGAAGAACCGGGTTCTTCGAATAACTCTGACAACAATGGCACGCCTCGTGCGCCGCGTCCGGTTGATGAACCGCGTACGCCGAACCCGGGCAACACCATGTCAGAGCAGCTGGGCGACAAGTAAGCTACCGCTGTTGATGTCTTGTTTTAACCTTAAAAACCCCGGGGCGCCCGCTCCGGGGTTTTTCTTTTTTTAACCTCTTCAGTCTCAGGGATTTTGTGATGAAACTTGTAGCCCAGGGCTCAACCCTCGATCTCTCTCATCCGCATGTGATGGGCATTCTTAATGTGACGCCCGACTCTTTCTCCGATGGCGGCGCTCACAACTCGCTGGTTGAGGCGGTGAAGCATGCCAATCTGATGATTAACGCAGGGGCGACCATCATTGATATCGGCGGTGAATCCACGCGGCCAGGGGCGGCTGAGGTGAGCGTAGAAGAGGAACTCGCGCGGGTGATCCCGGTTGTCGAAGCGATCGCTCAGCGCTTTGAAGTGTGGATCTCGGTGGATACGTCCAAACCGGAGGTTATCCGCGAATCGGCCCGGGCCGGGGCGCATATCATTAACGATATTCGTTCGCTGACCGAACCTGGCGCGCTGCAGGCCGCTGCGGAAACCGGGCTGCCGGTGTGTCTGATGCATATGCAGGGTCAGCCGAAAACCATGCAGGAGGCGCCGAAATATGAGGATGTCTTCGCCGATGTCGAGCGCTTTTTTGCAGAACATATTGTGCGCTGCGAGCAGGCGGGGATCGCAAAAGAAAAATTGCTGCTCGACCCGGGATTCGGTTTCGGTAAAAATCTCTCCCATAATTATCAACTGCTGGCCAGGCTGGGTGAATTTCACCACTTTGGGCTGCCTCTGCTGGTCGGTATGTCGCGTAAGTCGATGGTAGGTCAGTTGCTGAACGTCGGGCCGTCGGAACGGCTGAACGGCAGCCTGGCGTGTGCCGTCATTGCAGCAATGCAGGGCGCGCAGATAATCCGCGTCCATGATGTCAAAGAAACGGTAGAAGCGCTGCGCGTGGTGGAAGCCACCCTCGCCGCTAAGGGAAAAAAACGTTATGAGTAACCGCAAGTATTTTGGCACCGATGGTATTCGTGGCCGCGTCGGCGATGCGCCGATCACTCCGGAATTTGTGCTTAAGCTGGGCTGGGCGGCGGGGAAAGTGTTAGCGCGCCACGGCTCGCGTAAAATTATCATCGGCAAGGATACCCGTATTTCGGGCTATATGCTGGAGTCCGCGCTGGAAGCTGGGCTGGCGGCCGCGGGGCTCTCTGCGTCGTTCACCGGGCCAATGCCGACACCGGCCATCGCCTACCTGACGCGCGCATTCCGCGCCGAGGCGGGGATCGTTATTTCAGCTTCACATAACCCTTTCTACGACAACGGTATTAAATTCTTCTCCATTGAGGGCACCAAGCTGCCGGATGATGTGGAAGAGGCGATTGAAGCCGAAATGGAGAAAGAACTCACCTGCGTGGATTCGGCAGAGCTGGGCAAAGCCAGCCGTATCGTTGATGCCGCCGGGCGCTACATTGAATTTTGTAAAGGCACCTTTCCCAACGAACTGAGCCTCGGCACGCTGAAAGTGGTGGTGGATTGCGCGCACGGTGCGACCTATCACATTGCCCCCAATGTCTTCCGCGAGCTGGGCGCTCAGGTTATCGCGATGGGCTGCGAGCCTGATGGCCTCAACATCAACGAAGAGGTCGGCGCCACCGACGTGCGTGCGCTGCAGGCGCGCGTGCTGGCGGAGAAAGCCGATCTGGGTATTGCCTACGACGGCGATGGCGATCGGGTGATCATGGTTGACCATGAAGGCAATAAAGTCGATGGCGACCAGATCCTCTACATCATCGCCCGGGAAGGGCTGCGTCAGGGGCAGCTGCGCGGCGGCGCCGTGGGCACGCTGATGAGTAATATGGGACTGGAGCTGGCGCTCAAGCAGTTAGGCATCCCGTTTGCCCGCGCGAAGGTCGGTGACCGTTATGTACTGGAGATGCTGCAGGAAAAAGGCTGGCGCATTGGTGCGGAAAACTCAGGCCATGTGATCCTGCTGGATAAAACCACCACCGGCGATGGCATCGTCGCCAGTCTGCAGGTGGTCGCGGCGATGGTACGTAACCATATGAGTCTGCATGACCTTTGCAGTGGCATGAAGATGTTCCCTCAGTTACTGGTGAATGTGCGTTTTACTGAAGGCAGCGGTAACCCACTGGAGAACGAGCATGTCAAAGCGGTGACCGCAGAAGTGGAAGCAGCGTTAGGGAAACGCGGCCGTGTCCTGCTGCGTAAATCCGGAACGGAGCCGCTGATCCGCGTCATGGTGGAAGGCGAGCATGAAGATCAGGTGCACGAGTTTGCGCATCGCATCGCCGAAGCGGTAAAAAGCGTCTAAGCTTGCCGGCTAAGTGGTTAAAAAGGCGGCGCTTGCCGCCTTTTTTATGATCGAATACCGGCTTTTTGCTGTTTTTTTCTGCAGTTGATACAATGTGTCGAAATTGCCCTTGCGAAGGTCATTCGCTTTGGTTAGTATTCACACCCGCTTCAGTGGGAAACGTTAAAACGTCCCGCTTTATTGGTCGAAGCACTTGGTATGCGGCAAATCCGCAAGGAACAGGTTGATTATGTACGAAGCTCTTTTGGTTGTTTTCCTTATTGTAGCGATTGGCCTTGTTGGTCTGGTTATGCTGCAGCAAGGTAAAGGCGCTGATATGGGAGCCTCCTTCGGTGCAGGCGCTTCCGGCACACTGTTTGGGTCCAGCGGTTCTGGCAACTTCATGACCCGTATGACCGGTATCCTGGCTGCGCTGTTCTTCATCATCAGTCTGGCGCTGGGTAACATCAACAGCAACAAGACCAGTAAAGGAAGTGAGTGGGATAACCTGAGTGCACCGAAAACGGAGCAAACTCAGCCAACTGCGCCGGCTCAGCCGACCAGCGACATCCCGCACTAAGTATTCTGTACCGAGGTGGTGGAATTGGTAGACACGCTACCTTGAGGTGGTAGTGCCCTAACGGGCTTGTGGGTTCGAGTCCCATCCTCGGTACCAATATTCCAGAAAAAAGACGCTGAAAAGCGTCTTTTTTTGTTTTTGTCCCCTCCGGCCATTTAATTATAAACATCTCTTTGCTGGTTCCCTTCTTTTACTGTCGTTAAAGTCGCCTCGTCAAATTAACAGAGGTGAAGTGACATAATGAACAAGATCGGGTTGCTTATCGTCGCCGGTGTGCTCGGTTTAGCAGGGTGCAGTTCAACATCGCCCTCCCAAACGGTGGAGACGATTAATGCGCTAACGGTACCGGTATCGCACAGTGAGCCTGGGGCGACAGCGAATAATGCCCAGGCGGTGACGCGCTATTTCCAGGACAATACGGCGCTGATTGGTCGCCTTAACCATTCGTTGAAAAATCATTATTTGCAGGATGTGGAGCGCCGCGATGTGTTTGACAGACATAGTGAGGCGTACCAGGTGTATGGCGCCCTGACCCGTCTGGAGCAGATGGCGTCCATGAATGATGTTTACCGTAAAGAGAATAATGTTGCCGGTCTGCAGGAGATCAACCGCGTGCTGAAAAGCGTGCCGTTGGCCAGCTGAGAGAAGACAGGGACTGCCGGACAGCAATCCCTGTGTAAGGATTAAAAGCGGAAGTTAACCCCGGCATAGACCCCGTCGGCAAGGGTGTTGTCACGATTGCCATCTTTCCCCGCCATATCGATATAACGATAGCCTGCTTCGATATTCAGAGACGGGAGTACGTTAATACGTAATCCGGCATTGGCCTCCACATAATCATCGACGCCGCTGGACATTGAGTCCGGCGAATAATACCCCTCACCGAAGAGCGTGAAGTACTGGCCGAGGGGCAGCTCCGCGCCGCCGCCAGCGGCGATGGCGTAGCCTTCATCACCATCTTTGGGATTCAGATAGACGCCTTTACCGCCCAGCGTCATCAGAAAAGGTCCAAGGTTAAAGTTGTAGCCCATTCCCAGCCCTACGCTGTCCCCGTCATTGTCGCTGTGAGCCCACTGGGTATTGAACGTCATACCCGGTTCCCCGGCGCCAAAGCTGGCGGACAGATTGGTGAACTCGGCACCGGCTTCACCATGCAGGTTAACGGATGCGCAGACGGCGCTGCTGGCCCCCAGGGCGATCATCACGGCAAACAATTTTGGAGCAATCGACTTCATTGTTGAATTCCTTCAGATAAAAAAAAGCCCGATACGGGCGTTCGGGCAAAATTAACGGGTTCTTGGATCTCATCGTTATGGTCGCTGCAGACGGCAGGCGAGGGGGTCAACTCCCGCTACCGCTGCTCACGCCTGGCCGATTTCCGGGGCATATCCTGAGCCGGTGCAGGCCCGGCGGTTAACGCCGTGAGTGGTTGCCTGCTGGTCGAGCCCAGGGACATGTTGTCCGCCGGTAAATTCAGGTGCTCAGCATAAAATTTTTCTTTTTTTACCGTTAGCGTTTATTAATTTAAATTTAAACATTTTCAACATTGAGGCGAGTAACAACAAATAAAGGTGACTGACGCGGTCAAAATTTTTCAGGAAGTGAGGTGATGCTTTGCAAATAACCGCCGCGGGCGAAAGCAATATAACCGCCTTTCTTTAATGCTGACAAGACATTGAGAATACTGCTGCGCGACAGGTGGGTCCTGTCCTGAATATATTCAAGAATAGACACGCGCAGTCGGGTCTCTGCGGTTAATAGCATCATTTCCAGCAGATGGTTACGGATCACTGAATAGGTTCGCTGTTGCAGGACCAGATCGTCACGATATACCAGGTAAGAAGTATGATAGGCCAGCAGGCTGGTCACCTCCTCCCACAGGTTATGCTGACGAAAGAGCGCGGAAGCCAGGTCATAGTCGATGCGTAGCAGTTCGGAAGAGACTTCCGCTCGCAGGCTATGGCTGCGGCTGGGCTGTAGCATTTCCGCCACGCCGAAAAGGTGGGGCTCATAGACGGTCACCATCAATAGCTTGTCGGAATTCCGAATAATCGATAGCTCGCCTTTTTTAAAAATAAAGAGCTGGGTTTTGCCTTTATATTCCCAGGTGAGTCTTTTTCTGGCGATCGCGTTAACGGGCGTCGCGTGTGGCTCAAGCACATCGATCAGTCGGTCAATGGCCTTTTGCGGCCTGATCGGCGGTTTAATATTCATGATGTTTATCACCAGATATGAATTAATCAATTGAGGCTATTATAATCAACAATTTTGCTGACCGGGCGATAAGGAAAAAATGCCTCTTTTCAATTTTTCTGGCGCTGACAGGGAACAAAAAATAAAAAGCCGGCGGAGGGCCGCCGGCGGGGAGCAAACATCGTCAGGCGATTATTTGCCTTTGTTTTCCAGATTCTCAACCTGCGGTAAACCGGTTGCCGAGGAGGCGCTCAGCAGGCCTGACTGGGCATAGCCGAACAGCTTCTCGCGGGTATCGGTAATATCCAGATTACGCATGGTCAGCTGACCGATACGGTCTTCGGCGGTAAACATGGAATCGCCTTTTTCCATGGTCAGACGCTCTGCTTTATAGGTCAGGTTGTCTGAAACGGTATTGAGGATCGAGTAGTCGTTACCGCGACGCAGCTCAAGGGTAACTTCGCCGGTGATCTGGCTCGCGACCCAGCGCTGCAGAGAATCACGCAGCATCAGCGCCTGGGAATCGAACCAGCGTCCCTGATACAGCAGGCGGCCCAGCTGACGACCGTGGGCATGGTATTGCTCGATTGTGTCTTCGTTATGGATACCGGTCAGCAGACGCTCGTAGGCGATATGCAGCAGCGCCATCCCGGGGGCTTCATAAATACCGCGGCTTTTCGCTTCGATAATGCGGTTTTCAATCTGATCGCTCATCCCCAGACCGTGGCGGCCGCCGATGCGGTTGGCTTCCAGCATCATCTCGACGTCATCAGCGAAGGTTTTGCCATTCAGCGCCACCGGATGGCCTTGCTCAAAGCGTACGGTTACCTCTTCCGCAGGGATCTTCACGTTTTCGTCCCAGAACTTCACGCCCATAATCGGGTTGACGATTTTCACGCTGGAATTGAGGAATTCGAGGTCTTTCGCTTCGTGGGTGGCACCGAGCATGTTGGAGTCGGTGGAATAGGCTTTTTCAACCGACATCTTGTAGTCAAAGCCGCAGGCGATCATAAATTCGGACATTTCGTGACGGCCGCCGAGCTCATCGATGAAATCACTGTCCAGCCACGGCTTGTAAATCTGCAGTTCAGCATTGGTCAGCAGGCCGTAACGATAGAAACGTTCGATATCGTTGCCTTTATAGGTGCTGCCATCGCCCCAGATGTTGACGCCATCTTCTTTCATTGCCGCCACCAGCATGGTGCCGGTGACCGCGCGGCCCAGCGGCGTGGTGTTGAAGTAGGTCAACCCACCGGTGGTGTTATGGAAAGCGCCACACTGAATCGCCGCGATCCCTTCTGCGACCAGCTGTTTGCGGCAGTCGATCAGACGGGCACCTTCAGCGCCATACTCTTTCGCGCGGCGCGGAATAGCATCGTAGTCGTCTTCGTCCGGTTGACCCAGGTTAGCGGTATATGCATAAGGCACGGCGCCTTTTTTGCGCATCCATAACAGCGCGGCGCTGGTATCCAGTCCACCAGAGAAAGCGATACCAATACGTTGACCAACCGGGAGATGCTTGAGAATCGTCGTCATAAAATAAAACCCTGCTCGATAGACTGTGGTGAGTTCGACTCAACAACCTTAACTGCATTTTTATGCATTAATTGTGAGTATTCATTTAACCATCTTTTACTGGCGACAGGAAGGGCTTCATCATCTTTTTGCTAAAAAAGCCTGAAATACCAGCATAAACGGCAATCGGGGGCGATAAAAAGCATGTTGACAAAATATACTAATTGCCGATACAATTCACCCCGATTTTATGTCCCGTCTTCGGTACCAAATCCCAGCAGTATTTGCGTCTTTTGCTCAATAAGAGTAAAATATGCCACGTTTCAGGCGCGGGGTGGAGCAGCCTGGTAGCTCGTCGGGCTCATAACCCGAAGGTCGTCGGTTCAAATCCGGCCCCCGCAACCACTTTCCCATTAAGTACTTTTTCAAATATACTGTGAGGACTAAGTGTCCTTCGTAGCCGAATTTGAAAGAATTCTTGCGGAAGGTGTTCCAGATCGCCATGGCGATCTCAGGGTTCAGTTATCTAAAGCCCCGATTTATCGGGGTTTTTTGTTATCTGACTTCAGAATAACTGGGCTATACGCCCTTTTTTTATGTCTTGGGGGTGGGTTTGTCCACATTAGAGCAAAAATTGACAGAGATGCTCACAGCGCCGGTTGAAGCGCTTGGCTTTGAGCTGGTCGGCATCGAATTTATTCGCGGTCGCACATCCACACTGCGCATCTATATTGATAGTGAAGATGGCATCAACGTTGATGATTGTGCTGATGTGAGCCACCAGGTAAGCGCCGTCATGGATGTTGAAGACCCGATCACTGTCGCTTACAACCTGGAAGTCTCTTCGCCTGGTCTCGACCGTCCGATGTTCACCGCCGAACACTACCAACGTTTCACTGGCGAAGAAGTTGCGCTGGTGCTGCGCATGGCGGTTCAGAACCGTCGCAAATGGCAGGGCATTATCAAAGCGGTAGACGGTGAAATGATCACGGTAACCGTCGAAGGCAAAGATGAAGTGTTCGCGCTGAGTAACATCCAGAAGGCGAACCTGGTTCCCCACTTTTAACAGTCTGGATTGAGGTGAAAGGCCCCGATGAACAAAGAAATTTTGGCTGTTGTTGAAGCCGTTTCCAACGAAAAAGCGCTGCCGCGCGAGAAAATTTTCGAAGCGCTGGAAAGCGCGCTGGCAACGGCCACCAAGAAAAAATACGAACAAGAGATCGACGTTCGCGTAGAAATCGACCGTAAGAGCGGCGATTTCGACACCTTCCGTCGCTGGCTGGTTGTTGAAGAGGTGACTCAGCCGACGCGCGAGATCACGCTGGAAGCAGCGCGTTACGAAGATGAAAGCATGAACGTCGGCGACTATGTCGAAGATCAGATTGAATCTGTTACCTTCGACCGTATCACCACGCAGACCGCTAAACAGGTTATCGTGCAGAAAGTCCGCGAAGCCGAGCGCGCGATGGTGGTCGATCAGTTCCGCGAGCACGAAGGTGAGATCATCACCGGCGTGGTGAAAAAAGTGAACCGCGACAACATCACCCTGGATCTGGGCAACAACGCTGAAGCCGTGATCCTGCGTGAAGATATGCTGCCGCGTGAAAACTTCCGTCCGGGCGACCGCATCCGCGGCGTACTGTACGCTGTCCGTCCGGAAGCGCGTGGCGCCCAGCTGTTCGTGACCCGTTCCAAACCTGAGATGCTGATCGAATTGTTCCGCATTGAAGTGCCGGAAATCGGTGAAGAAGTGCTGGAGATCAAAGCGGCGGCTCGCGATCCGGGCTCTCGTGCCAAAATCGCGGTGAAAACCAACGACAAGCGCATCGACCCGGTTGGCGCTTGCGTCGGTATGCGCGGTGCGCGCGTGCAGGCCGTCTCTACTGAGCTGGGCGGCGAACGCATCGATATCGTCCTGTGGGATGATAACCCGGCGCAGTTCGTGATCAACGCCATGGCGCCGGCAGACGTCGCGTCTATCGTGGTGGATGAAGATAAACACACCATGGATATCGCGGTAGAAGCGGGCAACCTGGCGCAGGCGATTGGCCGTAACGGTCAGAACGTTCGTCTGGCTTCGCAGCTCAGCGGCTGGGAACTCAACGTGATGACCGTTGACGACCTGCAGGCTAAGCACCAGGCGGAAGCGCATGCCGCTATCGATACCTTCACCAAATATCTCGATATTGATGAAGATTTCGCGACAGTGCTGGTTGAAGAAGGCTTCTCCTCGCTGGAAGAGCTGGCCTATGTGCCGATGAAAGAACTGCTGGAAATCGACGGTCTGGATGAAGCCACCGTTGAAGCACTTCGTGAGCGTGCGAAAAACGCACTGACTACGCTGGCGCTGGCTCAGGAAGAAAGCCTGGGAGATAACAAACCTGCCGATGATCTGTTGAATCTGGAAGGTCTGGATCGTGCCCTGGCATTCAAACTGGCTGCCCGTGGTGTTTGTACGCTGGAAGATCTCGCCGAGCAGGGCGTTGATGACCTGGCTGATATCGAAGGGATGACCGACGAGAAAGCTGGCGAGCTCATCATGGCCGCTCGCAACATTTGTTGGTTCGGCGACGAAGCGTAATAAACTGTAGCAGGAAGGAACAGCATGACAGATGTGACTATTAAAGCGCTGGCCTCAGAGATTCAGACCTCTGTGGATCGCCTGATACAGCAATTTGCTGACGCAGGCATCCGCAAATCGGCTGATGATTCTGTGACCGCGCAAGAGAAACAAACTTTGTTGACGCACCTGAACCGTGAACACGGCTCGGCGCCCGACAAGCTGACGTTGCAGCGTAAAACACGCAGCACGTTGAATATTCCAGGTACCGGTGGAAAGAGTAAATCGGTACAAATCGAAGTCCGCAAGAAACGCACCTTTGTGAAACGCGATCCGCAAGAGGCTGAACGTCTGGCCGCGGAAGAGCAGGCGCAGCGTGAAGCGGAAGAGCAGGCCCGTCGTGAAGCTGAAGAAGCAGCGAAACGCGAGGCGCAATTAAAAGCTGAACGTGAGGCCGCAGAACAAGCTAAACGTGAAGTCGCTGATAAAGCGAAACGTGAAGCTGCGGAAAAAGACAAAGTGAGCAATCAACATACCGACGAAATGACCAAAACCGCCCAGGCTGAAAAGATCCGCCGTGAGAACGAAGCCGCGGAACTGAAGCGCAAATCGGAAGAAGAAGCACGCCGCAAACTTGAAGAAGAAGCGCGCCGTGTAGCGGAAGAAGCACGCCGTATGGCAGAAGAAAACGAAAAAAATTGGTCTGAAACCTCAGACAGCCCGGAAGATAGCAGCGACTATCACGTCACTACTTCACAGCATGCTCGTCAGGCTGAAGATGATAACGATCGTGAAGTTGAAGGCGGTCGCGGCCGTAGCCGTAGCAGCAAAGCGGCGCGTCCGGCGAAGAAAGGCAACAAACACGCTGAATCTAAAGCTGATCGTGAAGAAGCCCGTGCGGCCGTTCGCGGCGGTAAAGGCGGTAAGCACCGTAAAGGTTCCGCTCTGCAGCAGGGCTTCCAGAAGCCGGTGCAGGCCGTTAACCGTGACGTTATCATCGGCGAAACCATCACCGTTGGTGAACTGGCTAACAAGATGGCGGTGAAAGGTTCTCAGGTCATCAAAGCGATGATGAAACTGGGCGCCATGGCGACCATTAACCAGGTCATCGACCAGGAAACCGCGCAGCTGGTTGCCGAAGAGATGGGCCACAAAGTTATCCTGCGTCGTGAAAACGAACTGGAAGAAGCGGTAATGAGCGACCGTGACACCGGCGCTGCGGCTGAACCGCGCGCACCGGTCGTGACCATCATGGGTCACGTTGACCACGGTAAAACCTCGCTGCTGGACTATATTCGTTCTACTAAGGTTGCCTCCGGCGAAGCGGGTGGTATTACCCAGCACATCGGTGCTTACCACGTAGAAACCGACAACGGCATGATCACCTTCCTGGACACCCCGGGCCACGCCGCGTTTACCTCCATGCGTGCTCGTGGCGCGCAGGCGACGGATATCGTGGTTCTGGTGGTGGCGGCAGACGACGGCGTGATGCCGCAGACCATCGAAGCTATCCAGCACGCTAAAGCGGCGCAGGTACCGGTGGTGGTTGCGGTGAACAAAATCGATAAGCCAGAAGCTGATCCGGATCGCGTGAAGAATGAACTGTCCCAGTACGGCATCCTGCCGGAAGAGTGGGGCGGCGAGAGCCAGTTCGTCCACGTTTCCGCGAAAGCCGGTACCGGCATCGACGACCTGCTGGACGCGATTCTGCTGCAGGCTGAAGTTCTCGAACTGAAAGCTGTACGTAACGGTATGGCGAGCGGCGCGGTCATCGAGTCCTTCCTCGATAAAGGTCGTGGCCCGGTGGCTACCGTTCTGGTTCGCGAAGGTACTCTGCATAAGGGCGATATTGTCCTGTGTGGCTTTGAATATGGCCGCGTGCGTGCGATGCGTGACGAACTGGGTCGCGAAGTGCTGGAAGCGGGTCCGTCCATTCCGGTGGAAATCCTCGGTCTGTCCGGTGTGCCGGCTGCGGGTGATGAAGTGACTGTGGTTCGTGACGAGAAAAAAGCGCGTGAAGTGGCACTGTATCGTCAGGGCAAATTCCGTGAAGTTAAGCTCGCGCGTCAGCAGAAATCTAAGCTGGAAAACATGTTCGCTAACATGACCGAAGGCGAAGTTCACGAAGTGAACATCGTGCTGAAAGCGGACGTACAGGGTTCTGTCGAAGCGATTTCCGATTCCTTACTGAAACTGTCTACCGACGAAGTGAAAGTGAAGATCATCGGTTCCGGCGTAGGTGGTATCACCGAAACCGACGCGACCCTGGCAGCAGCATCCAACGCGATTCTGGTTGGCTTCAACGTTCGTGCCGATGCCTCTGCGCGTAAAGTTATCGAAGCGGAAAGCCTGGATCTGCGTTATTACTCCGTCATCTATAACCTGATCGACGAAGTGAAAGCGGCGATGAGCGGCATGCTGTCTCCGGAACTGAAACAGCAGATCATCGGTCTGGCTGAAGTGCGTGATGTGTTCAAATCGCCGAAATTCGGCGCCATCGCGGGCTGTATGGTTACCGAAGGGACGATCAAACGTCACAACCCAATCCGCGTCCTGCGCGACAACGTGGTTATCTATGAAGGCGAGCTGGAATCCCTGCGCCGCTTCAAAGATGACGTTAACGAAGTCCGTAACGGCATGGAATGTGGTATCGGTGTGAAGAACTACAACGACGTTCGCGTTGGCGATATGATCGAAGTGTTCGAAATCATCGAAATCCAGCGTAGCATCGATTAATCATTTGATGGCTAAGCAGCCGGGGAAGCGAAGCGCCACCCGGCAATCATTTTAAAAAGGGGCTTTTGGCCCCTTTTTTGTCTTTATTCTGGAGAACTTATTATGGCGAAAGAATTTGGTCGCCCGCAGCGTGTGGCCCAGGAGATGCAAAAAGAGATTGCCATCATCCTGCAACGTGAAATCAAAGATCCGCGTCTGGGTATGATGACCACCGTTTCCGGTGTGGAAATGTCCCGTGACCTGGCCTATGCCAAGGTGTATGTCACCTTCCTCAACGACAAAGATGAAGCCGCGGTGAAAGCGGGCATCAAAGCGCTGCAGGAAGCTTCTGGTTTTATCCGCTCCCTGCTGGGTAAAGCGATGCGTCTGCGTATCGTGCCGGAACTGACTTTCTTCTACGACAACTCGCTGGTGGAAGGGATGCGTATGTCCAACCTGGTCACCAGCGTGGTGAAACACGACGATGAACGTCGTGTGAACCCGGACGACAGCAAGGAGGACTGATGAGTCGTCCTCGTCGTCGCGGCCGCGACGTGCACGGCGTATTGTTGCTGGACAAGCCTCAGGGCGCTTCCAGCAACGATGTGCTGCAGAAAGTAAAGCGTATTTATAACGCCAACCGCGCTGGCCACACCGGCGCGCTGGATCCGCTGGCGACCGGTATGCTGCCAGTGTGTCTTGGCGAAGCGACCAAGTTTTCCCAGTATCTGCTGGACTCCGATAAGCGTTATCGCGTGATCGCCAAACTGGGCCAGCGCACGGATACCTCCGATGCCGACGGTCAGGTGGTGGAAGAGCGTCCGCTAACCTTTAGCGACGAGCAGCTGGCGGCGGCGCTGGATAGTTTCCGCGGCGAGACGCAGCAGGTACCGTCGATGTACTCGGCGCTGAAGTATCAGGGCAAGAAGCTGTACGAGTATGCTCGTCAGGGCATTGAGGTCCCGCGTGAAGCCCGGCCGATTACGGTCTATGAGCTGCTGTTTATTCGCCATGAAGGCGATGAACTGGAGCTGGAGATCCACTGCTCGAAAGGCACCTACATCCGGACGATTATCGATGATTTAGGTGAAAAGCTCGGCTGCGGCGCGCACGTGATTTTCCTGCGTCGCCTGGCGGTGAGCAAATACCCGGTTGAGCGGATGGTGACCCTCGAGCAGCTGCAGGCGCTGGTCGATCAGGCGGCAGCGCAGGATATTCCTGCCGCGCAGCTGCTTGATCCGCTGCTGATGCCGATGGACAGCCCGGCATCGGACTATCCGCTGGTGGCGATTCCGGAGACCTCCGCGGTTTACTTTAAAAACGGTAACCCGGTTCGTCAGTCAGGCGCGCCGCTTAACGGGCTGGTGCGGGTGATGGAAAACGAATCCGGCAAGTTTCTCGGCATGGGCGAAATTGACGATGAAGGCCGCGTGGCGCCGCGTCGTCTGGTGGTGGAATACCCGGCGTAAGCGCTTTTCTTGCGATAAAAGCCTGCTACGAGTAGAATATCGCCGCTTAACGTCCGCTAAAGTGTTTTAACATTTTCGGGCGTTGCATCAGGGGTCGCTGAATTAGAGATCGGCACCCTTTCTTTCTTTTAATTTTTGGAGTTCTAAAATGTCTCTAAGCGTTGAAGCTAAAGCAAAAATCGTTTCTGAGTTTGGTCGTGGCGAAAACGACAGCGGTTCTACCGAAGTTCAGGTTGCACTGCTGACTGCACAGATCAACCACCTGCAGGGCCACTTTGCAGAGCACAAAAAAGATCACCACAGCCGTCGTGGTCTGCTGCGCATGGTTTCTCAGCGTCGTAAACTGCTCGACTACCTGAAACGTAAAGATGTTGCACGTTACGCTGCGCTGATCGAGCGTCTGGGTCTGCGTCGCTAATTCTGCGAGTTTCAGAAAAAGGGGCCTGACGGCCCCTTTTTTCGACCGGGCGGCAGCAATTCATTCAAAACTCATGTATTGTTGCTAGTAATGATCTTCATGCAGAGGTTCGCGCGGCTAATGAGAGGCTTCATCCGCAGGGGCGGGTAAAGGTTGTCATTAGTCGCGAGGATGCAGAGGATCGGGTCAATAGACGCTATATCTTTGATATGGCGTGATTTATAGATAAAAAGGATAGAATTTTGCTTAATCCGATCGTTCGTAAATTCCAGTACGGCCAGCATACCGTAACCCTGGAAACCGGCATGATGGCGCGCCAGGCAACGGCCGCTGTGATGGTTAGCATGGATGACACCGCGGTATTCGTGACCGTTGTGGGTCAGAAAAAAGCGAAGCCAGGCCAGGACTTTTTCCCGCTGACTGTTAACTACCAGGAGCGTACTTACGCTGCCGGTAAAATCCCGGGTGGTTTCTTCCGTCGTGAAGGCCGTCCAAGCGAAGGCGAAACCCTGATCGCGCGTCTGATTGACCGCCCGGTTCGCCCGCTGTTCCCGGAAGGCTTCGTTAACGAAGTTCAGGTTATCGCCACCGTCGTTTCCGTTAACCCGCAGGTTAACCCGGATATCGTCGCGATGATCGGCGCTTCCGCTGCGCTGTCCCTGTCTGGTATTCCGTTCAATGGCCCAATCGGCGCCGCGCGCGTGGGTTACATCAACGACCAGTACGTACTGAACCCAACCCAGGAAGAACTGAAGTCCAGCAAACTGGATCTGGTGGTTGCCGGTACTGAAGCGGCCGTGCTGATGGTTGAATCCGAGGCTGAACTGCTGAGCGAAGACCAGATGCTGGGCGCGGTGGTCTTCGGCCACGAGCAGCAGCAGATTGTTATTCAGAACATCAACGACCTGGTGAAAGAAGCCGGTAAACCGCGTTGGGACTGGCAGCCGGAAGCCGTCAACGAAGCGCTGAACGCGCGCGTGGCTGCGCTGGCTGAATCCCGCCTGAGCGATGCTTACCGTATCACCGACAAACAAGAGCGTTACGCTCAGGTTGACGTGATCAAATCTGAAACCATCGCCACGCTGGTAGCAGAAGATGAAACCCTGGACGCTAACGAGCTGGGTGAAATCCTGCACGCCATCGAGAAAAACGTGGTTCGTAGCCGCGTACTGGCAGGCGAGCCGCGTATCGATGGCCGCGAAAAAGACATGATCCGTGGTCTGGACGTTCGTACCGGCGTACTGCCGCGTACTCATGGTTCCGCACTGTTCACCCGTGGCGAAACGCAGGCGCTGGTTACCGCGACTCTGGGTACCGCACGCGACGCGCAGAACATCGACGAACTGATGGGCGAGCGCACCGACTCCTTCCTGTTCCACTACAACTTCCCTCCGTACTCCGTAGGCGAAACTGGCATGGTGGGTTCTCCGAAGCGTCGTGAAATCGGTCACGGTCGTCTGGCTAAGCGCGGCGTATTGGCCGTGATGCCGACTATCGACGAATTCCCGTACACCGTTCGCGTGGTGTCTGAAATCACCGAATCCAACGGTTCTTCTTCCATGGCCTCCGTCTGTGGCGCCTCTCTGGCGCTGATGGATGCGGGTGTGCCGGTGAAAGCCGCCGTTGCGGGTATCGCAATGGGTCTGGTGAAAGAAGGCGACAACTTCGTCGTTCTGTCTGACATCCTGGGTGACGAAGACCACCTTGGCGATATGGACTTCAAAGTTGCGGGTTCCCGCGACGGTATCTCTGCGCTGCAGATGGATATCAAAATTGAAGGTATCACCAAAGAAATCATGCAGGTTGCTCTGAACCAGGCTAAAGGTGCGCGTCTGCACATCCTGGGCGTGATGGAGCAGGCGATTAACGCGCCGCGCGGCGATATCTCTGAATTCGCACCGCGTATCCACACCATCAAGATCAACCCGGACAAGATCAAAGACGTTATCGGTAAAGGCGGTTCTGTTATCCGTGCCCTGACCGAAGAAACCGGCACCACCATCGAAATCGAAGATGACGGTACCGTGAAGATCGCAGCGACCGACGGCGATAAAGCACAGCATGCTATCCGTCGTATCGAAGAGATCACCGCTGAGATCGAAGTTGGCCGCATCTACAATGGTAAAGTGACCCGTATCGTTGACTTTGGCGCGTTCGTTGCCATCGGCGGCGGTAAAGAAGGTCTGGTTCACATCTCGCAGATCGCTGATAAGCGCGTTGAGAAAGTGACTGACTACCTGCAGATGGGTCAGGAAGTGCCGGTTAAGGTTCTGGAAGTTGACCGCCAGGGCCGTGTTCGTCTGAGCATCAAAGAAGCAACTGAACAGACTCCGTCTGCCGCAGCGCCGGAAGCTCCGGTCGCCGAGCAGGGCGAGTAAGGTTGCCGTTAGCCCTCCGCTTTTGCGGAGGGCGTTTTACGGGCAGGACGCCTCGTTTGCAGCCGGGGAACAGGACGTTCATCCAATCGTTGTCTTCGGGAGTGGGAAATGAAGCCTTTTTTGCGCTGGTGTTTCGTGGCGACAGCTCTCACGCTGGCAGGATGCAGTAGCACCGCCTGGCGTAAGGACGCCGTCCTCGCAGTACCATTGCAACCGACTTTACAGCAAGAAGTGATTCTGGCACGCATGGAACAAATTCTTGCCAGTCGGGCTTTATCCGATGACGAACGCGCACAGCTTTTATATGAGCGCGGAGTGTTGTATGATAGTCTCGGTTTGAGGGCATTAGCGCGAAATGATTTTTCACAAGCGCTGGCAATCCGACCCGATATGCCTGAAGTATTCAATTACTTAGGCATTTACTTAACGCAGGCAGGCAATTTTGATGCTGCCTATGAAGCGTTTGATTCTGTACTTGAGCTTGATCCAACTTACAACTACGCGCACTTGAACCGCGGTATCGCCCTGTATTACGGCGGCCGGGCTAAGTTAGCGCAAGATGATCTGCTGGCGTTTTATCAAGACGATCCCAATGATCCTTTCCGTAGCCTGTGGCTTTATATCGCCGAGCGTAAACTCGACGAGAAGCGGGCGCTTGAAGCACTCAGAGAGCGCTTAAACAAGTCGGACAAAGAGCAATGGGGATGGAACATTGTCGAGTTCTACCTTGGCGACATTAGCGAAAAAGAGCTGATGACTCGTCTGAAGGCAGACGCAACGGATAACACCTCGCTCGCTGAGCATCTCAGTGAAACCAACTTCTATTTAGGTAAGTACTACCTAAGTCTGGGGGACAAGGACAGCGCTACGGCACTGTTCAAACTGGCGGTCGCTAACAACGTACATAACTACGTTGAGCACCGATACGCATTGTTGGAATTATCGCTCTTGGGCCAGGAGCAAGATGACCTGGCAGAATCGGACCAGCAATAGCTGACGAACACATCAGCCCATAGTTTTTTGCTTGCCATCACCTTTGCGGGTGAGGGCGTTGTTGTTCGTTAATACACCTACTTTGAGCCGGTTCACACTTTTCAATGAAAATTACCGTAAATTTTCACGATGAGTTATGTAGACTGGCCGCCATTAATTTTGAGGCACACGTACTACATGGCTGAATTCGAAACCACTTTTGCAGATCTGGGCCTGAAGGCTCCCATCCTTGAAGCGCTTAACGATCTGGGTTACGAAAAACCATCTCCGATCCAGGCTGAGTGCATTCCGCATCTGCTGGACGGCCGCGATGTTCTGGGTATGGCCCAGACCGGTAGCGGTAAAACCGCAGCGTTCTCTTTACCGCTGCTGAACAACATTGATCCTGAGCTGAGAGCACCACAGATTCTGGTGCTGGCGCCGACCCGCGAACTGGCGGTACAGGTTGCTGAAGCAATGACGGAATTCTCTAAACATATGCGCGGCGTAAACGTGGTTGCCCTGTACGGCGGCCAGCGTTATGACGTGCAGCTGCGCGCTCTGCGTCAGGGTCCGCAGATCGTTGTCGGTACCCCAGGTCGTCTGCTGGACCACCTGAAGCGCGGCACGCTGGATCTCTCTAAACTGAGCGGTCTGGTACTGGACGAAGCCGATGAAATGCTGCGCATGGGCTTTATCGAAGACGTAGAAACCATTATGGCGCAGATCCCGGAAGGTCATCAGACCGCGCTGTTCTCTGCCACCATGCCGGAAGCGATTCGTCGCATTACCCGCCGCTTTATGAAAGAGCCGCAGGAAGTGCGCATTCAGTCCAGCGTCACCACGCGCCCGGACATCAGCCAGAGCTACTGGACGGCCTACGGCATGCGTAAAAACGAAGCGCTGGTGCGCTTCCTGGAAGCGGAAGACTTTGATGCGGCGATTATCTTCGTGCGTACCAAAAACGCGACCCTGGAAGTGGCTGAAGCGCTGGAGCGTAGCGGCTATAACAGCGCCGCGCTGAACGGCGATATGAACCAGGCGCTGCGTGAGCAGACGCTGGAGCGTCTGAAAGACGGTCGTCTGGACATTCTGATCGCTACCGACGTTGCGGCCCGTGGTCTGGACGTTGAGCGTATCAGCCTGGTTGTTAACTATGACATCCCGATGGATTCCGAGTCTTACGTTCACCGTATCGGCCGTACCGGTCGTGCGGGTCGTGCTGGCCGCGCCCTGCTGTTCGTTGAGAACCGCGAGCGTCGCCTGCTGCGTAACATCGAACGTACGATGAAACTGACGATCCCTGAAGTAGAACTGCCAAACGCAGAACTGCTGGGCAAACGTCGCCTGGAAAAATTCGCGGCTAAAGTTCAGCAGCAGCTGGAAAGCAGCGATCTGGACCAGTACCGTGCGCTGCTGGCGAAAATCCAGCCGACGGCGGAAGGCGAAGAGCTGGACGTGGAAACGCTGGCCGCCGCGCTGCTGAAAATGGCCCAGGGCGAACGTTCTCTGATCGTCCCGCCGGATGCGCCGATGCGTCCTAAGCGTGAGTTCCGCGATCGTGATGACCGTTTCGAGCGTCGTGGCGACCGTAATGACCGCGGCCCGCGTGGCGATCGTGAAGATCGTCCGAAGCGTGAGCGTCGTGATGTTGGCGAGATGGAACTGTACCGCATTGAAGTAGGCCGTGATGACGGCGTTGAAGTTCGTCATATCGTTGGCGCGATCGCTAACGAAGGCGATATCAGCAGCCGTTACATCGGTAACATCAAGCTGTTCGGTTCTCACTCCACCATCGAACTGCCGAAAGGTATGCCGGGCGAAGTACTGCAGCACTTTACTCGCACCCGCATCCTGAACAAACCGATGAACATGCAGCTGATGGGCGATGCGCAGCCGCGCACTGAACGTCGTGGCGGCGGTGAACGTCGTGAAGGCGGTCGTGGTTTCGGCGGTGAGCGTCGTGAAGGCGGCCGTAGCTTCGGTGGCGAACGTCGTGAAGGCGGTCGTGGTGATGGTCGTCGTTTCAGCGGCGAACGTCGTGAAGGCCGTGCGCCGCGTCGTGACGATGCAGCTGCGCCGCGCCGTGATGACTCCGCTGGTCGTCGTCGTTTCGGTGGCGATGCGTAATTAGCGCAACACGCTAGCGTAAAGTAAATAATACAGCCCCGATCGCCATGATTGGGGCTTTTTTTATTCCTTTTGTACTCGTGTACTGGTACAGTGCGTCGCACCCACTGTGGGAAAGTTCTTTTGACTGGAGATTTCGGTAAATGGCGACACTAACCACTACAACCACCCGGCCGTCCCTGTTTGGCGGCGTGGTGATTATCGGCGGCACGATTATTGGCGCGGGCATGTTCTCGCTGCCGGTGGTGATGTCCGGCGCGTGGTTCTTCTGGTCGCTGGCGGCGCTGGTTTTTACCTGGTTCTGCATGTTGCACTCCGGTCTGATGATCCTGGAAGCCAACCTCAACTACCGGATTGGCTCCAGTTTCGACACCATCACCAAAGACCTGCTCGGCAAGGGCTGGAACCTGGTGAACGGCGTGTCGATCGCCTTTGTGCTGTATATCCTGACTTACGCCTATATTTCGGCGAGCGGTTCGATCCTGCACCATACCTTCAGTGAAATGTCGCTGAACGTACCGGCGCGCGCGGCGGGCTTCGGCTTTGCGCTTCTGGTGGCATTTATTGTCTGGATGAGCACCAAAGCGGTGAGCCGCATGACGGCTATCGTGCTCGGCGCCAAGGTCATCACCTTCTTCCTGACCTTCGGCAGCCTGCTGGGACACGTCGAACCGACGACGCTGTTTAACGTCGCGGAGAAGAATGCCTCCTATGCGCCCTACCTGCTGATGACGCTGCCGTTCTGCCTGGCCTCGTTTGGCTATCACGGTAACGTGCCGAGCCTGATGAAATATTATGGTAAGGATCCGCGCACCATTACCCGCTGTCTGATTTACGGTACGCTGCTGGCGCTGGGTCTGTACGTGGTCTGGCTGCTGGTGACGATGGGCAATATCCCGCGTCCGCAGTTTATCGATATTGCGCAGAAGGGCGGTAACATTGATGTACTGGTACAGGCCCTGAGCGGCGTACTGAATAACCGCGGCCTGGATCTGCTGCTGGTAGTGTTCTCCAACTTTGCTGTCGCGAGTTCGTTCCTCGGCGTGACGCTGGGTCTGTTCGACTATCTGGCGGATCTGTTTGGCTTTGACGATAGCGCGATGGGGCGCTTTAAAACCGCGCTGTTGACCTTTATCCCGCCGATGCTCGGTGGGCTGGTGAAACCAGATGGTTTCCTTTACGCCATCGGCTATGCCGGCCTGGCGGCGACGGTATGGGCGGCCATTGTGCCGGCGCTGCTGGCCCGCGCTTCGCGTAAACGCTTCGGCAGCCCACAGTTCCGCGTGTGGGGCGGAAAAGCGATGATTGTGCTGATCCTGCTCTTTGGTCTCGGCAACGCGGTGGTGCACTTCCTGTCGAGCTTTAATCTGCTGCCGGTTTATCAGTAAGGTTAATGCCCGGTGGCATAACATCCACCGGGCTGACGTTTGTGTTACCCCAACAGCTCCTCTTTCACCTGCATCGCCAAATCAAACGAATGCAGGCGAGCCTGATGGTCGAAGATCTGGCCGTTGACCATGATTTCATCCGCCTCGGTTTCGCGCAGAATGGACTCTAAGCCGTGGCGGACTTTCGTTTTATCGCCGACCAGCGACATGCTTAACGCCTGCTGCACGCCATACTGCTCGGACGCTGACCACAGCTGATGCATATTTTCCACCGGCGGCGGCAGCTGTCCGGTTTCGCCGCGCCGCAGCTTAACGAACGCCTGCTGCATAGAGGTAAAGAGGAACTCCGCATCGCGGTTGCTGTCGGCGGCGATAATATTGATACACACCATCGCGTACGGTTTTTCCAGCCG
The DNA here is from genome assembly GCF_000828055.2 of Klebsiella variicola. NCBI lineage: Bacteria > Pseudomonadati > Pseudomonadota > Gammaproteobacteria > Enterobacterales > Enterobacteriaceae > Klebsiella > Klebsiella variicola. The sequence continues at coordinate 572,251 of NZ_CP010523.2, forward strand.
CGCCGAAGGTTTGAAATTGCTGCGATACAGATGCAGCGCCTGGAACAGCATATCCGGCGCGAAATGCGAGGCGAAAGCAAACGGCAGGCCGAGCTGCGCCGCCAGCTGGGCGCTGTACAGGCTTGAGCCCAGCAGCCACACCGGAATTCGTTCGCCATAGCCGGGAACCGGACGCACGTGCGGGTTCGGATCGCGGGCGTCAAACCAGTCCACCAGTTCCGCCACGTCGCGCGGGAAGTTATCGACATCGCCGCTCATATGGCGGCGCAGGGCGCGCATGGTCGGCTGATCGCTGCCTGGCGCGCGGCCAAGGCCGAGATCGATACGCCCGGGATAAAGGGTATTCAGGGTGCCGAACTGCTCGGCGATCACCAGCGGTGAGTGGTTGGGCAGCATCACCCCGCCGGAACCGAGATGCAGAGTGGTGGTATTGGCGGCGAGATAGCCTATCAGCACTGAGGTCGCCGCGCTGGCAATGCCGACCATATTATGGTGCTCCGCCAGCCAGTAGCGGTGATAGCCGCGCGATTCGGCCAGCCTGGCGAGATCCAGAGAGTGGGTAAAGGCTTCTTTGGCAGAAGATCCTTGCGGGATCGGCGCCAGGTCGAGCACCGAGAACGGAACAGATTTGTCAGTCATAAAGGCTCACTTTGCTACAGCATCGTCATCAGATTGAAGGTCTTCTTCCAGCCTGGCGCATCCTGGACGCGCCAGCCAGAAAAGCTGCATCTTTAATAATGCATTAAAATCTGAGCACTGTTGTTAACAAAGTGAGCGGTTTATCAGGCTTGCAGCACCAGACCGGGCAGCCGTTTCCAGTAGCCGTTGCAATCACTATTGCTGGTAAGATCCAGTGGCGCAGCACCGTTTTCGTTGGCGCGGAAGGCCTCTAGCATAGCGAAGGTTTCGTTGCCCATCGGCGACAGGCGCACCATATCCACCAGGCCGTGCATCGAGGTTAACTCGTTGCCAAGGTTATAGACGTAGCCGCTCATCGTCTGGATACCGTTGAGCACGAACACCTGCTGGTTCTCCTGCGACAGCATGCTGCGTCCGGTCGGGTACTTGATGCAGCAGGTTTCGCATTCGTCCTTTGGCCGGTCTTCCGAGCGGGCGGTAAAGCAGCGCGCGGAATAGGCCAGCGGCAGATGGCCGTAGCTCAGCACTTCCACTTCAAACTGGTTGCGAATACCCAGCTCTTCGCACTGGGTCAGTAAATTTGCCAGCCAGTCGCGGGAAAGCTCTACCGGCATGCACCAACGCATCATGCCTTGTTTGAGCAGCAGGCGCAGAGTGACGGCGTTATAGCAGTTCAGCGCATGCCCGGCAACGAACGGCAGCTTGCGTTCGGCGCAGAGGTTCACCACGCCAAGGTCGCTGGCCTCAATCAGGAACTCGCCGTTAGCGACATAGCGCTTCAGTTCGCCCAGTTCGGAAGAGGCCTGCACCAGCGCGAGGGTAGACAGCACCACCTGTTTGCCGCTACCGGCCAGCGCTTTTGCCATCTCGATCCAGTCGCCAACTTTGGTGGCGCGGCGTTTGCTGCACACGGCTTCGCCGAGATAAATGGTGTCGGCGCTGCTGTTTGCCGCCTGCTGGTAAAAATCTTCCAGCGTCTCTTTTGGCCAGTAGTACAGCACCGGCCCTAATGAATATTTCATGTTTCTCACTGCCATTTACGGTGATAGGCGCCAAGGGTGGTTTGCGTCCCTTCGGACATCGAACCAAGGGTTTCCATCCAGGCGGATTGCGGCACAAAATTCTGCGGATCGGCTTTGCAGCGGTCGATCGCCTGGCGCCAGACTTTCGCCACCTGGGTGACGTACGCCGGGCTGCGCTGACGGCCTTCGATTTTCACCGAGGCGATATTGGCGGCCATCAGCTCCGGCAACAGCTCCAGGGTGTTTAGGCTGGTGGGTTCTTCCAGTGCGTGATAGCGCTCGCCATCGACCAGATAGCGGCCTTTGCACAGCGTCGGATAGCCTGCGTTTTCGCCATCCTGATAGCGGTCGATCAGCACCTCATTAAGGCGAGATTCCAGCCCCTGCGGCGTTTGCTGCCAACGCACGAAGCGGGCAGGTGAACAGGCGCCGACGGTATTCGGCGATTCGCCGGTCAGGTAGGAAGAGAGATAGCAGCGGCCTTCCGCCATGATGCACAGGCTACCGAAGGCGAAGACTTCCAGCGGCACCGGCGTGGCACGGGCCAACTGCTTCACCTGGTGAATAGATAACACTCGTGGTAGTACGACGCGTGCCACGTCAAAGTTGCGATGATAGAAGCGAATGGCCTCTTCATTGGTGGCGGAAGCCTGCACCGAAACGTGACGCTCAATGTGTGGATAACGCTCCGCGGCATACTCCAGCATGGCGATATCGGCCAGGATCAGCGCATCGGCGCCCAGCTGGGCGGCCATGTCCACCGCGCGCTGCCAGCGGGCGTAGCCGTCGGGATGGGCGAAGGTGTTGATCGCAATATGTAGCTTACGACGGTGCTGATGCACAAAGCTGACGGCTTCCTGCAGTTTCTTTTCGGTGAAATTAAGGCCGGCAAAGTGGCGGGCGTTGGTGTCATCTTTCAGCCCGATATAGACGGCATCGGCGCCGTTTTCGATGGCCGCCTTAAGCGCCGGAAGGTTACCGGCTGGGCAGAGCAGCTCCATAATTTTTCCTGAAAAATGCGGCCCGTCAGGGACGCTGAATGGTTAACGAGCAGGGATTTTAGTTAACCTTCTGGTGACAATTTTTGATTTGAGGCAGTTAAAAGTGTATTGGTGGCGCCAATAACTGGCGGCCGTCATCGCGTTTTTGTTGATTTACGCCGCTATGTTGTTTATGTGATATGGCACAATAGCGGAACAATTGCATTCATGGAGTAAAGCTTGTGTTGGATAAACTGCGTTCCCGGCTGGTCCACTTTGGCCCGTCTTTACTGAGCGTGCCGGTTAAGCTGGCGCCTTTTGCCCTCAAGCGCCAGGTGCTGGAGCAGGTGCTAAGCTGGCAGTTCCGTCAGGCGCTGGCAGAGGGAGAACTGGCGTTTCTCGAGGGGCGCTGGTTAAGTATTCATGTGCGTGACATCGGTCTGCTGTGGTATACCTCGGTAGTCGATGGTCGCCTGGTGGTCAGCCAGCAGGCCGACGCCGACGTCAGCTTCAGCGCCGACGCCAGCGATCTGTTAATGATTGCCGCGCGCAAGCAGGATCCGGATACGCTATTCTTCCAGCGTCGTCTGGTGATTGAAGGCGATACGGAGCTGGGGCTGTACGTAAAAAATTTGATGGACGCCATTGAGCTCGAGCAGATGCCAAAAGCGCTGCGCGTGATGTTGCTGCAACTGGCGGATTTTGTCGAAGCTGGACTGAAGAGCCCGCAGAAACCTGAACAGACATCGGTAGGTGAGGCATGCTGATTCGAGTGGAGATTGGGATTGATGCACCGGGAATCGACGCGCTGCTGCGTCGTACCTTCGGCCGCGATGCCGAAGCGCAGCTGGTGCACGATCTGCGTGAAGATGGACTGATCACGCTGGGGGTGGTGGCAACGGATGATGAAGGCCAGGTGATCGGCTACGTTGCCTTCAGCCCGGTTGCAGTGGAAGGTGAAGAGCTGCAGTGGGTCGGTCTGGCGCCGTTGGCGGTGGATGAACACTATCGTGGACAGGGCATTGGCCGGCAACTGGTCTATGAAGGGCTGGATTCGCTGAATGAGTTCGGCTATGCCGCGGTGGTGACGCTGGGCGACCCGGATTTATACCGTCGCTTCGGCTTTGAGCCGGCCGCGCGCTTCGATCTCCGCTGCCGCTGGCCGGACAGCGCGGAGGCGTTCCAGGTTCACCGTCTGGCGGATGACGCTCTCGAAGGCGTCCACGGCCAGGTAGAATACAGCGACCATTTTAATCGCCTTTGAGCCTCGCCAGCAGGGTATCGAAGGCATCCTCTCCGGCAACGAGGCGCTCTTTTTCGCGCTTCGTTAGCTGCTTAACGCGGTATTCCAGTCGCAACGCAAGTGAGTGTTCACCAACCTCGTGGCTAAAGGCCAGCAGCAGGTCGCCTTTACCGCGCAACGCCTTCGCGCCTTTTCCCGCCTGATGCTGGCGAAAGCGGCGCGGCACATCGGTGGTGATGCCGGTATAAAGGCGATTGTCCGCGGTTCGAATGAGATACAGAAACCAGCACACGGTCACAAAGTCACTATGGTAAGGTGTGTGCACCATAGCATAATGGAGAAGAAAGATGGAAACCCTTGCTGCCATTGGTCGCTGGCTGAGTAAGCAGCACGTCGTCACCTGGTGCGTCTCCCGCGACGACGAGCTGTGGTGTGCGAATGCCTTTTACGTCTATGACCCGGATACCGTGGCCTTTTATCTGCTCAGCGATGAGCACACCCGCCACGGTCAGATGACCGGCGAACGGGCGAAAGTGGCCGGTACGGTTAATGGCCAGCCAAAAACCGTGGCCCTGATCCGCGGCGTGCAGTTCAAAGGCGAGATCCGTCGTCTGAGCGGTGACGAAGAGGCGCGGATGCGCCAGCGCTACGTCAAGCGCTTTCCAGTGGCCCGCATGCTGTCGGCGCCGGTATGGGAGATTCGTCCGGACGAAATCAAGTTTACCGATAACACGCTGGGCTTCGGGAAAAAGTTACACTGGCGGCGTGATGCCGGCGCCGAGCAGGCGTAGCGCTTCGCGATTGAAGGCCGGCAGATCGTCCGGCGTTCTGCTGGTGACCAGCTGTTCGTTATCGACCACCACCTCCTGGTCGTAAAACTCGCCCCCGGCGTTTTTCATATCCACCACGATAGGCTTCACCGCCGTGAGCTTACGCCCGCGGATCACATCGGCGCTGATCAGCAGCTGTGGGCCATGGCAGATGGCAAACACCGGCTTCCCGCCGTTGACGAAATCGCGGGTAAAGGTGACGAAGCGTTCATCCCCGCGCAGCTGATCAGGGGAATAGCCCCCGGGCAGCAGCAAGGCATCAAATTCGCCCGGTGTGACGTCATCAATGGCTCTGTCGATGGCCACCTCCGCTTCTCCCTGTTTACCCTTCACCGTCTTGCCAGCCTGCTTTTCGATCGTGACGACCTGATGCCCGGCGAGCTTGAACGCGTCGGCGGGAGAGGTAAATTCAGAATCTTCAAAGTCGTCGGTAATGAGCACGGCTATCTTTTTACTCATGCTTCCTCCGCTATCTGGATGGTCAATGAGGTAATTCCATGATGATGGTGGATACTTACCTTGTAAGGTATTAAGCCTGGAACATGAGCCCGAAAGTGCAAGGCGGAGAATTCTGTAAAGGAGAATCAATGAGTCAGGTATTATTAACCGGTGCGACCGGGTTAGTTGGCGGTCACTTACTCCGGCTGCTGCAGAATGAGCCGAGCATCAGCACCATCGCCGCGCCGACGCGTCGCCCTCTGGCGCCGGCGGAAGGTGTCTTTAATCCCCACGATCCCCAGCTGACCGATGCCCTGGCGCAGGTAGTCGACCCGGTCGATATCGTCTTCTGTTGCCTGGGGACGACGCGTCGGGAAGCGGGAAGCAAAGAGGCCTTTGTCCATGCTGACTACACGCTGGTGGTTGATACCGCGCTGACCGGCAAACGACTTGGTGCGCAACATATGCTGGTGGTTAGCGCGATGGGCGCCAATGCCCACTCGCCGTTTTTCTACAATCGGGTGAAGGGGGAAATGGAGGCGGCGTTGATTGAACAGGCCTGGCCGCGGCTGACCATCGCCCGGCCGTCGATGCTGTCAGGCGAGCGGGAAAAAAAACGGGCCAATGAGACTTTCCTCGAACCGCTGTTCCGGCTGCTGCCAGGAAACTGGAAAGCGATTCCGGCCCGTGACGTGGCGATTGCCCTGCTGGCGGAGGCGCTGTCGCCCTCCCAGGAAGGCGTGCAAATTCTGACGTCATCCCAGCTGCGGGAGCGCGCCGCGCAGCAGGCTGAATAGCGTTTTGCAAACGCAAATATCCGGCGTACTATTCACGGCTTCAATTCATATCCACATTTCTTGCTGGGGAATGCTATGACTGGTCAGTCTTCATCTCAGGCGGCGTCACCGTTTCAATGGTGGAAACCCGCGCTTTTCTTTCTCGTCGTGATTGTCGGCCTGTGGTTCGTCAAATGGCAGCCCTATTACGGGAAAGCCTTCACCGCCGCGGAAACCCACAGTATCGGTAAATCCATTCTCGCCCAGGCCGACGCCAATCCGCTGAAAGCCGCGTGGGACTATGCGATGGTTTACTTCCTCGCCGTCTGGAAAGCGGCAGTGCTCGGCGTGCTGCTCGGGTCTCTGATTCAGGTGCTCATCCCGCGCGATTGGCTGCTGCGCACCCTGGGACAATCGCGTTTTCAGGGCACGCTGCTGGGGGCGATTTTTTCACTGCCTGGCATGATGTGCACCTGCTGCGCCGCGCCGGTCGCGGCCGGCATGCGTAAACAACAGGTGTCGATGGGCGGGGCGCTGGCGTTCTGGATGGGTAACCCGCTGCTCAACCCGGCGACACTGGTGTTTATGGGCTTTGTCCTGGGCTGGCAGTTTGCGCTGGTTCGCCTGGTCGCTGGCCTGGCGACGGTGCTGATTGTTGCGACCCTGGTGCAGAAATGGGTGAAAGAGGCGGCGACGCAGCCGGTAGCGGTGCCTGCTGCACCGTCTGAAGCGGCCAGAGACAGCTTCTTTAGCCGCTGGCTGCGGGCGCTGTGGACCCTGTTCTGGAACACGATCCCGGTTTATATCCTCGCGGTACTGGTGCTGGGAGCGGCGCGGGTCTGGCTGTTCCCGCACGCCGATGGCGCGGTGGATAACACGTTGTTCTGGGTCATCGCGATGGCGATCGCCGGCTGCCTGTTTGTGATCCCTACCGCGGCGGAAATTCCGATTGTGCAGACGATGATGCTGGCTGGCATGGGGACAGCGCCCGCGCTGGCGCTGCTCATCACTCTGCCGGCGGTGAGCGTGCCGTCGCTGATTATGCTGCGCAAAGCCTTCCCCGCCAAAGCGCTGTGGCTGACGGGCGGACTGGTGGCGCTGTGCGGGGCGATTGTCGGTGCGCTGGCGCTGGTGTAGTTTGCCGTAAACGTATGGATAGCCGGATTGGCTGCCGGGCGGCGGCTACGCCTTACCCGGCACACAACGGACAGGGGACGGTAGCCCGGCTAAGCGCAGCGCCAGCCGGGAGACTGCAGGTTTATTTGATGTAGGTAAAGGCGGTAGTCACCCGGGACACGCCGCTCACCCGGCTGGCAATATCCGCGGCAGCCCGGCCTTCGCGCTCGGTCACCAGCCCCATCAGGAAGACTTCGCTGTTTTCCGTGGTCACCTTCACGTTCGAGGATTTGACCTGATCGGTGCTCAGCAGCTGCGAACGCACCTTGGTGGTAATCCAGGTATCAGACGAGGCGGTCCCTAAACCAATCGGCTGGCCCTGGCGCACTTCATTAAACACTTCCGTGGTCCCTTCCACGCCCATGGCGATTTGCTTGGCGCGGGCGGAGAGGTCCGGCGTCGGCGACTGGCCGGTCAGCAGGACTTTGCCCTGATAAGCCGTGACGTTGATGCGGGCCTGTTTCTTAATCTGTTCATCTTTCGACAAGGCGCTATTGACGCGCAGTTCCAGGGTGCTGTCATCGACCTGGGTTCCCACCGTACGCGGGTCCGTTGCGGCTTTAGTGCCGACAGCTGCCGTTCCGACTACCGCGGCGGCAACGCAGCCCTGCAGCAATAGTGCAGAAAGCAGGATGGCGAGGGGCGAGAGAGCCTTCATGTGTTCTCCTTAATCGTCCTGGTGTGGAAAAAGGGTGTTATCTATCAAATCGCACAGACAGTTGACGGTTAGCATATGCATCTCCTGAATACGCGCGCTGCGATGCGAGGGGATGCGGATTTCGACATCCTGCTGACCTAAGAGGCCAGCCAGCTCACCGCCGTCATAGCCGGTTAACGCGACGATAGTCATGTCGCGAGTCACGGCGGCTTCCACCGCTTTGACGATATCCCGGCTGTTACCGCGCGTAGAGATCGCCAGCAGCACATCGCCGGCGTGTCCCAGAGCGCGCACCTGCTTGGCGTAGATCTCGTCATGCAGGCGATCGTTGGCGATGGCGGTTAAGACCACATTATCGGTATTAAGTGCAATGGCGGGTAAACCAGGGCGTTCCGTTTCAAAACGATTAATCATGCTGGCAGCAAAATGCTGTGCGTTGGCGGCGGAGGTGCCATTACCACAACAGAGGATTTTGTTGCCGTTGAGCAGGGACTGCACGAGCGTCATCGCCGCCCGGGAGATGGCGTCCGGGAGTGCTTCCGCTGCGGCAATTTGGGTTTGAATGCTTTCGGTAAAGCAGGCTTTGATTCTGTCGAGCACGGGATCCCTTACTTCTGGTATTACGCTATTCGCCAAAGGCGTTTTTTAGCCATTGGATGTCGTTTCCGGTGAAGGCTACCACATCGAAACGGCAATCCACAGTCTCAAAGCTCCCATTCTGTCGGCAGAGCCACAAACGGGCGGCTTTAAGCAGTCGTTGTTGTTTTTGCGGGGTGACGCTGGCCGCCGCGTCACCGTACCGGGCGCTACGGCGGTAGCGCACCTCGACAAAAACGGTGACGGCGCCGTCGCGCATGATGAGGTCAATTTCGCCGCCACGCTCGCGGGCATTGGCGGCGATAAAACGCAGGCCCTGGCCTTCCAGCCAGCGGCGAGCCTGGTTTTCCCAGGCATCGCCAGTCTGTTTGCTTAGCTGGCCGGAACGATTTTTCCCTGCTGGTACTTGAGCCATGACAGTTTCCTGTTAATCACGCAGTCCTGGGTGGCCGTCAGATCGCCGGTATTGCCGTTCAGCTCGAAGCCCGGCGTTTGGCGCATTTGCGTGAAGTGGTTCGCCAGTGACCAGGCGTCAGCTCCCATGGCATACAGGCGCGCCAGCGAGTAGTCATTACGTACAGCGGACAGCGCCTGCTGCATCAGCGCCGGGTTGCTGCCGGCCAGCATCGGGATCTCACTATACTGCAGCCCTTCCATCTCCAGACGGAAATCCGGCCCTGCGGTGCCCTGGGCGCTGCGCGAGCTGGCGTACAGGGTGACATTGTTTTGACTGCCGTTGCGCATGGCGATCATTGGTTTGATATAGGCAATCTGTTCCGGGGTGGCGAGGATATAGGCGGCGTCCACGCTACCGCCGCTGCTCACCGGCATCTCATCCGCACTGCCGAGGGAACTGTTCTGGGCCGAAGGCAGGGTGGAGACCGGGGTGCCGGTCAGCGCAATGCCCCCTCCGCCGTTGACGCCGGCGCGCAGCTCGGCCGTGGATCCAAAACGCTGCTGCAGGACGCTGGCGCCGCCCAGCTTCAGCCATTCGTCGGCAAACGCGCTAACCACGCGATCGCCCAGCGCACCGCGCGGAACCAGCAGCAGTGGCGTCTGCTTGCCCTGTTGGTGGATATGTCGGGCCGCGTCACGCGCTTCGTCTTCCGGGGAAAGCGCGAAATAGCAGAGGTTAGCGCGGCTTTCGACTTTCTCCGGCTGGTTGAGGGCCAGTACATTGAGCGGCGTGTTGCTCTTAATCACATCATCTACGTTCTCTTTCAGCAGCGGCCCGACGACTAAAGTGGCGCCATCCTGCTGAGCCTGGGCAAGCAACTGACTGATGGGCTGGCTGGTGGTGTCGTAAATTTTCAGTTCCGCAGAGGGATTGGCGGCGCTGGCGACTGCGGGCTGAGGCTGTGCGGTCGGGGCGGTGACCGGCTGAGTGACCGGGGAAGCGGTGGTCTGCGGCGTGGCGGACGCTGCCGGCGCCTGGGCTGTAGGTTCCGCGGCAGGCGCCGCCTGGTCTTGTGCCGGGGCTTGCACCGGTTCAGCGCGGCTTCCGGTGGCGGTTAGATCGCTGACTTCTGCCTGCGACGGACTCACTACATCATCATTACCGGAGACATTCGCCGCCTGGGCAACCTGCGCGGGAACCGCGCTACCCGTCACCGACGGCGCACCATTTTTGGCGGCTTCAAAGCCCTGCTGGATAGTGCGGCCGAAGATCGACGCCTGACCGTTCAGCGGCAGAAAAAGCGCAATCTTGTTGGTGGACGCGGGCTTATAGTTTTGCATGTTCACCAGCGCCGTTGGCAGCATTTTGGCGCCCGGATTTTGCGGATAGCGCGTCTGCCAGTCTTTAACGCCTGCTTTCAGCAGCGTCGGATCGTTGCGGTTGTCAAACCACATCCGCTGCAGATCCAGCCAGCCCTGGAGGGTATTTTCATCGGCGTTGATCACCAGCGCATTGGCCTGGTCCTGGGGCATCGAGGTGAGCGCTTGCCACGTCGCATCAATATTTTTCTGACGCTGTTTCGCGTCGCTCAGCAGCGGCTGCTGGGCGATTAAGGCGCGCAGCAGGGTCAGCGATGGTTTGCCCTGGCTGGCATCGATTTGCGCCTGCCAGTAGCGCGCCTGCTGGGGTTGATCCAGGCTTGTCGGGTCGAGCTTTGCCAGCAGAGTACGAGCGCCCTGATAGTCGTTTTGCGCCAGCTTCATTTCCACCGCCAGCAGCGACTGTTCACGGGCCTGGGTGCTGTTCAGGTTCGACGGCAGCTGGTTGTACAGGTCGATGGCCTGCTGCTTCTTCCCTTCCTGCAGCAGTGCACGAATGGCGAGTAATTGCCAGTTGGTCTTGCTATCATTCGTGCTTTGCTGCATCTGCTGTAGGTAGAAACTGGAGTTGGCCTGCGATGTACCCTGCATAAACGCCGTGCTTTGATCCTGCGTGTGGGTGCCGCAGCCAGCAAAAAGAAGCGTCGCCAGCAATACGGGCAGACAGCGCGCGGGCTTAGAACGAAGAAATGTTGACGGTACCATAAGTGTCCAGTGATATTTTTTTGGCTCAATGCTCAATATTAAATCGGCAATACGGACGAGACAATGAAACAACACGAATCAGCGGATAATTCTCAGGGGCAGCTCTATATTGTGCCCACTCCGATAGGGAATCTGTCTGATATCACGCAGCGCGCACTGGAAGTGTTGCAAGCTGTTGATTTAATTGCTGCGGAAGATACCCGCCACACCGGTTTGCTGCTGCAACATTTTGCGATTAACGCCCGCTTATTTGCGCTTCACGACCATAACGAGCAGCAAAAGGCGGAAACACTTCTCGCTAAACTGAAAGAAGGGCAAAACATCGCGCTGGTCTCCGATGCCGGCACGCCGCTGATTAACGACCCTGGCTATCATCTGGTGCGCACCTGCCGCGAAGCGAATATTCGCGTGGTGCCGCTGCCGGGTCCCTGTGCGGCCATCGCCGCCCTGAGCGCCGCCGGTCTGCCTTCCGACCGTTTCTGCTATGAAGGCTTCCTGCCGGCGAAATCGAAATGCCGTCGCGATACCCTGAAGGCGCTGGAAGAAGAACCGCGCACTCTCATCTTCTATGAGTCAACGCACCGTCTGGTGGAGAGTCTGGAAGATATCTGCGCGGTACTGGGAGAATCCCGCTACGTGGTGCTGGCCCGCGAGCTGACCAAAACCTGGGAATCGATCCACGGCGCGCCGATCGGCGAGCTGGTGGCGTGGGTGAAGGAAGACGAAAACCGCCGCAAAGGCGAGATGGTGTTGATTGTCGAAGGCTTTAAGGCCCAGGAAGAGGCGCTGCCGGCGGCCGCGCTGCGTACCCTGGCGCTGCTGCAAGCGGAGCTGCCGCTGAAGAAAGCCGCCGCGCTGGCCGCGGAGATCCACGGCGTGAAGAAAAATGCGTTGTATAAGTACGCCCTGGAGCAGCAGGGGGAGTAAGCGATGAGCCGTTACCAACCGCCGTTTAGCATCACACCCACGGTCCTCAACCTTGTCGTTGAGATTGGGGAATTGCTTGGGCATTGGTCGGCGAAACGTGGACAAACATCGCCGTTGCTGCGTAAAGAAAACCGCATTCGTACTATTCAGGCGTCACTCGCGATTGAACATAATAGCCTGAGCATGGAACAGGTAACGGCGCTGCTGGAAGGCAAACGGGTTCTCGCGCCGGCTAAGGATATTCAGGAAGTGAGAAATGCCATTCGTGCTTATGAATTAATGCCCGGATGGCATGCGGCAAATATTAGGGATCTTCTGACGGCGCATAAAACGCTGATGACAGGGCTGGTTGATCGTCCTGGCGCTTTACGTGGCGGAAACGTCGGCATTTATCGCGGTACGCAGGTGGTACATATGGCTCCACCTGCTGCTCAAGTCCCAAGATTGATCGCTGATTTACTCAGCTGGCTGGAACACACCGAGCTTCATCCTTTGATTGCCAGTTCAGTTTTCCACTATGAGTTTGAGTTCATTCACCCTTTCGCTGATGGCAATGGTCGGATGGGGCGTTTATGGCAGACGTTGATTCTAAGCCAGTGGCGTCAGGAATTGGCCTGGCTGCCCGTTGAAACGCTGATCCACCATCAGCAAGAACGTTATTACGACATTTTAGGTGTTTGTGACAAAACCAGTGATTGCACGCTATTCGTGACCTGGATGTTGCAAAATATCCTGGCGGCGCTGAAAGAAGGTCTGGAGACTTCATTCGTCGTGTCGGAAGAAATGTCGGAAGAAATGTCGGAAGAAATGTCGGAAGAAATGTCGGAAGAAATCGACGTTAAAGTAGTTCCACCGGAAAACGCAATTTTGCGTTTGCTAACCGGAAACCCGGAATTGACGGCGAGAGCGCTGGCGGAGATCTTGGGGATATCAGCACGTACGGTTGAGCGCCATCTGCAAGGGCTACAGGCGAAAGGGAGATTGATTCGCATAGGCGCTAAAAAAGGTGGAAGCTGGCTGGTTAAGTAGAACCAGCCGCCATGGTGTTCCACTCAGCGTGCAATCACACTATCTTCAGTTCCACCTTCTTGCTGCTTAACGCTGCGCGGTCATTTTCACTGATACCGTCATCGGTGATTACGCAGTCTATCTTTTCCATCGGCAGTACCTGGTTAAAGCCCCGGCGATTAAATTTACTGGCGTCGAGCACGGCGATAACCTGATGTGCGGCGGCGGCCATCACGCTGCTGATGGAGTAGCCTTCATTAAAGGTGGTGATGCCGTTGGTGGCGTCGATACCGTCGGCGCCGACAAACATCAAATCGGCGCAGATTCCCTGCAGAGAACGTTCGGCAATCGTCCCGTGCATGGAGTGCGTTTTATGCCGCACGGTGCCGCCGCAAACCACCAGGGTGATATCTTTATTTTCCGCCAGGGTAAACGCGGCGGGCAGGCTGTTGGTGATAACGGTGATATTGGTCATCCGCACCAGTGCCTCGGCAATCAGCAGGGTGGTGCTGCCGCTATCGAGGATCACCGTCATACCTTCACGGATCATGGCTACCGCGGCCTGGGCGATGCGCTTTTTGGGATCGCTGGCAAGCTGATAGCGGTCTTCCAGCACCACTTCCTGATTCTCTGCGTCGGTCAGGTCGCTGCCCGCGCGGGCGGCGCCGCCGTGAAAGCGGGTTAACAGCCCTTTTTCTTCCAGTAAGCGAAGATCGGCACGGATCGTTACCTCAGAGATGCCAAAGAGATTCGAAAGGTCTAGAACCAATACGCTGCCCTGCGTATTCACCATATCGACAATTTTGTTCCTTCTTTCAAATGAGTTCATCTTGATTTGCCTGATAATTAACTCATCTCAGTGTAATCGAAGGATAACGAAAGTTGAACGATAATTTTCGAAAGGTTACATGAGCCAGCCCTCAGGGCTGGCTCATGCAGTCAGGAGAGTTTGAGCAGGATTTTACCCTGCATCGGTGCGCCGTTTAGCGCCTGAACTTCACGCGCAAAGCTCTCCGCGTCACCGCGGTGGGCTATTAGCGGTGCCAGCTGCAGGCGTTTTTCTGTCAGCAGGCGGGTGGCCGTTTGCCACTCTTCTCCTGGCCACGGACCAGAGTAATTCATCCAGCTACCGACAATATTCAACTCTTTACGCAGGATCTGCCCGAAGGTGGCGGCCGGGAGGGTTAAATCGTGATGAAGCGTGCCGACCAGCGCCAACTGCGCCCGCGGACCGGCGGCCTCAATCGCCAGCGTGACGGTCTGCGGCGTGCCGGCGGTCTCAAGGACTAACTGGTCGAACTGAATGGCTTCCAGCGCCTGCTGAATCGCCTGGCCGCTCATTTCGCGGCTGTTGAACACTCGGGTCGCGCCAAGGGCTTTGGCCAGCTCCAGTTTCTGCGGATTGATATCGATCGCCGTGACGCTGTTGGCGCCCAGTTCGCGGGCGCACTGTAATGCCAGCAGGCCAATGGTGCCCGCACCGATAATAATCACGTTTTTACCTTCGCAACCCTGTGCCAGGTGGAAGGCGTGGAGGCCAACGGTTATCGGCTCGATAAACGCGCCGTCATCAATCGGCATCTGATCCGGCAGGCGGAACAGGTTGGCGCGCTTCACCACCACATATTCGGCGTTGCCACCTTCGCTGCGTGAGCCGACAAACTGATATTGTTTACATAAAGAGAAATACTCGCGCTGGCACTGCGGACACTGAAAGCAGGGCAGCAGTGGCACGCAGGCGACGGCATCGCCGGGCTGCAGATCAGTTACCGCCGCGCCGTAGGATTCCACATAGCCGCTGAATTCGTGCCCCAGCGTAATAGGGTAGTAATGCGCGCCTTTGGCGAAAATGCGCGGGATGTCGGAGCCGCATAATCCGGAACTGACCACTTTGACCAGGACATCGTGTTCCGTTTGCAGCGTAGGGATAGGGCGTTCTTCAACGCCGACGTTCCCCTCAGCATGGATTACCACTGATTTCATAACATTCTCCAGCTATAAGATTCAGGGGAGCGACCGCTCCCCTTTTAGATCAAGACATGCCCGTACTTTGTTGTGGGGCAGCGCTTTTTTCTGCTTTTTCCACCGCGATGAAGCGACGGGCACGACGCCAGGTCAGCAGAACGCCAGTCAGATAGATAATGCCGATGACCGCGAAGCCCACCACGTTCTGCCAGGTAAAGAGCTGGATCAGCAGCCAGGTAATCGGTGAACCGCCCTGGTCCATTGAGGCCACCATACCGCCGGCTTTCAGGGCCCCGGCGTTTGCCGCCAGCTGGGTGTGCAGGCCTATGGTCTGGGTGGCGATCCATAGGGTGATACCCATAATGATGATCCCGGAAATCAATGTGCGGAACAGGTTCCCTTGATGTACCGCGACTGCCATCGCCACGAAGAAGCCGATGGTGGCCAGGTCGCCAAACGGCAGGACCTGGTTGCCAGGAACCACGACGGCGATAAGAATGGTCAGCGGGATGAAGATCAGGCTGGCGGAGACCACCGAGGTATGACCGAGCAGCAGCGCCGGGTCGAGACCAATCAGAAATTCCTGGCCGCCGAATTTGGCCTGCAGACGTTTACGCGCCTGTTTGGCTATCGGTGTGAGGCCATCCATAATCGGTTTGATCACCCGTGGCATCAGCAGCATCACCGCTGCGGTTTTCACCGCAAGCTGGAGAATGCTCTTCAGGTCGTAACCCGCCAGCGCGCCAATCACAAGGCCCATGACGAAGCCAACGGTAACCGGTTCACCGAAGGGACCGAAGCGTTTCTGGATATCATCGGCGCTAAAGTGAATACGGTTAAGACCGGGGATCTTGTCGATGATGGTATCGACAAGCACGGCAACCGGCCCTAAATACGCCGAACTGCCGTGCGGGATCGCAATACCCTCGAGGCCAAAGAAATCGCGGGTATCTTTGGCAAACCAGTCGCCCAGCTTATACACAAAGGCGGCATGCACTACCACGCCGAGAATACCTATCCAGTACGATCCGGTAGCGATATGCAGCATCGCGCCGGTAAAGGTCATATGCCAGATGTTCCAGATATCGACATTCACTACGCGGGTCATACGGGTAACCAGCATCACGATATTAACCACGATGGCCACCGGGATCGCCACCAGGGCGATTTGCGACGCCCAGGTCATCGGTGATGAACCCGGCCAACCGATATCGATCACGTGAAGATTAATCTGGAAATGCTCCGCCATCGCCTTTGCCGCCGGGCCGATGGAGTCGAGCATCAGGCCAATGACCAGGCCGATACCGACGAAACCGATCCCGATATGCAGACCAGATTTGAAACAATCCCCGAGCTTCATCCCCAGTAACTTGGAGAAAATAATGATCACGATCGGCAGCATCACCGTCGGACCGAGATCGAGGATATAACGCATGATTTCGCTAAACATGGCGTTTACTCCGCGAGGATGCCGAGGATTTTCTGTTGTAAGGCTTCAATGCCGACGCCCGAAACGAATGGCATGCCGTGTACCACCGGAATGTCGCCAAAGGTCCGCTCCACGCGCGCGGTGGTGCAGATCAGGTCCGCCCCGTCCATGTAGGTTTCGATTTCATTGACCCGGCACTGCACCAAATCCAGTTCAATATTGTGGTCTGCACACAGCTCTTTAATCTCTTCAGCCGCCATCGTGGAGGTGGCGACGGCACCGCCGCAGGCGACGATAACTTTACGTTTCATAGGGTACCCCTTTTATTATCAGTATCTTATGAAGCCACGGCGTTAAGCTCAGGCTCAAGGA
Organism: Klebsiella variicola; assembly: GCF_000828055.2. Lineage (NCBI taxonomy): Bacteria > Pseudomonadati > Pseudomonadota > Gammaproteobacteria > Enterobacterales > Enterobacteriaceae > Klebsiella > Klebsiella variicola. The sequence continues at coordinate 588,792 of NZ_CP010523.2, forward strand.
TAAATTGCTGGAACCGCACCGGCAGCTGATCGTCGGAAGCGGCGAGCAGTGCCTCCAGCGTGTGCGGATTTTGTAGCTCACTAAATAACCGGCGCAGTAGCTTCAGCTGTGCCGCCGGGTTTTCAACAATCAGCGCGATGATGAGCGAAACGTCGATTTCGCCGTCGTCATCAGCCCGCTGAAAAGGAACCGGCGCATCCGGACGAATCAGGTAAATGGCCGGCGATTTGGCGTGGACGGCTTCACAGTGCGGGATAGCGACAGCATGCTGCTCCAGGGCGATGCCGGTGGGAAAAGTCGCTTCGCGTTCGAGCAGGGCGGCGGGATAGCTGTCGTGTACGACGCCTCGCGCCAGCATCTCTGCGCCAATGTGTTCCAGCGCCTGCTGGCTGGAACTGAAATGAATGCCGGTACGAACAAACAGTTGACTCATATATCCTCTTAACTTCAGGCGATTTCAGAAGAACAGCCGTAGCGGTAGGCACGCAGAACATCCTGGATTTTGTCGAGGATCAGCGCGTGCGGCTCGGCGTTCAGTGCATTCAGCGACAGTCGTTCAAACTGCACCGGCATATACTGGCTGATAAGCCCCAGCGGCAGCTTAGCGTCGGTCAGATTAGCGATAAGTTTCTCAACGCTCTGGCGAATACGCGGATGCGGCCAGTAATAACGGATACGGTCGGAAAGACTGAAGTGGATATCGACCATCGCCTGGCTCCAGGTGGGGCGATAGTATTTTTTCCAGTAGCCGGGTTCGTTAAGCATCACTTCGTCGATCACCTCCATCACGCGACTGCGAGACTCCGGGGCGATCAGCTCATTTTCCATTTGGGCGAGGGCAAAGATGGCTTCACGCAGGGCAAAGGTGAGCGCCGGGCCGACTTTCAGGATGGCGAAGTGGTCGCGAACCAGCGCGCGATAAGCCTGGCGAGTTTGGTAGTCGGTGGAGTGCGCTTCGTAGACCATCGGGGTACTTTCGATCCAGGCGGAAAGCGCTTTCGCTTCCTGCGGCTGGTAATGAATGATTTGCGTATGGTCGAACTCCACCCCAGGCTGCACGACGATAGCGATAACTCGCTCCAGCGCAGCCTCGAGTCCCAGCTTACGGAAAGCAGCCTCATGGGTTTCGAGTGTCGCCGCGGCATCCTGCGCCCGGGTGACATGTACGCTGCCGATGGTGCAGGCCTCGCCGCCGGGCACCGGAACTTCGGTCCCGATGACGTAGGTCAGGTGGCGCTTTTGCTCAGCGCTGGCGGTCTCTTCGGCAGCCTGACACAGGCGAGCGGCGCGCTCAGCAACCACACCAGGATCCAAAGGCACCGGATCGTCAGCACAGGACATTGACGCATCGAGATGGATTTTGCTAAAGCCGGCCGCGACGTAGGCCTTGATGAGGTCGACAGATTTTTCCATCGCCACGGCGGCCGGTTCGTCTTGCCAACAGTTCGGGCCCAGATGATCGCCGCCAAGAATAATACGTTCAGCCGGGAAACCGACGGTACGGGCGATGTTGTAGACGAAGTCACGGAAATCGGCCGGCTGCATGCCGGTGTAGCCGCCAAACTGATTCACCTGGTTGGATGTCGCTTCGATCAGCACCTTGTTGTTAGTCGACAGATCGAAACGTAACGCCGCTTCGATAACCAGCGGATGCGCTGAACAAACTGAACAGATGCCGATGTGTTCGCCGGACTTATGGCGAGAGATAATGTCTTTCATTTACAACCTCCGTTTTCTTTCGAATATATTCGTTATGTTTTGTTTTGGTCGCAAATGGCTTTGTTTTGAATTGTGGTCTGCATCGATAAATAGTCGTGTAACGCAGTGAAAGGTATCGTCTTTCAAGACAAAAACGCCCTGGTCAGAAAGACAGGGCGTTTTTAATTTGTTGAAAATTAACTAAATAGTCGGGAAAGCCAACTACGTTTCGTTTTGACGGCTTCCTGAGTGGCCTGCTGCGGCTGGGCGGCGATTTCGCCGAGACCGGCGTTAAAAGCGTCGCCAATGGCTTTTAACGCCTGCTGCGCATCGTTGCCGCTGGCCATAAAGTGCAGACGATGACCCTGTTTGGCGCCCAGTGATACGACGCGCATCAGATTTTTGGCATCAACAATGGCGGAGCGCGTATCAAGGTTTTCGACCTGGATTTGCGATCGCCACTGCTTGACGGCTTTCACCAGCACCGCACTGGGGCGGGCATGAAGACCGTGCGGATTGCGCAGGGTAAAGGTGGCCTCTTCGTCAAAGTGCGGCGCGGGTTGTGGTTCTTCGCCTGCTGGCAGAGGGATATCACCAGCGAGAATTTCCAGCACCGCCTGGGGGGTATCGGCGCGCGTAAGCGCGTCAGGCACCCGATCATCGCCCAGGGCATGGGTGAGTTGGCGCAAAATATCGAGATGCTCGTTGTCCTGAGCCGCGATACCGACAATCAGATAGGCGGTTTGCTCCTCACCCCAGTCAACCCCCTGCGGACAAGCCAGCACCTTAACACCCGTTTTGAGCACTGCGTCGCGACTGTGCGGCGTGCCGTGGGGAATAGCGATGCCGTTGCCCAGATAGGTGCTGATTTGCCCCTCGCGCTCGCGCATGCCTTGTAGATAGGCTGCTTGCGTATGTCCGGCCTCAGTCAGGGCTGCAACGACACGTTGTAGCGCCTCGTCTTTCGTTTTGACCTGACGATCGAAACCAATATCGGCAGAAGTCAGTTGCATAGCTTGCTCCTTATTTCATGGCGCCAGCAAGGGCTGTCGCTTTGTCAGTGCGTTTCTGCCATAGCCGCCAGCATCCCAGCATAAGTGCCCCGCAGGCGGAACCGGCGAGAATGCACAGCACCCACATCAACGGTTTACTGACCAGCGGCAGGATTAAGAAGCCGCCGTGCGGTGCCGGAACCTGAATATGCAGGCTGTAGCTGAGTACCGCAGAAATTGATGAGGCGATCATCATCATCGGGATCACCCGCAGCGGATCCTTGGCGGCAAAGGGAATCGCACCTTCGGTAATGTGTGTGCAGCCGAGGATATAGTTGACCATCCCGGCGGCGCGTTCCTCCTCGCTAAAGCCTTTCGGAAAGAACGTGGTCGCCAGAGCGATGACCAGCGGCGGCGTGATGCAGGCGGCAGACACACCGGCCATAAAGAAATAGTTACCTTGCCCCAGCAGCAGCGTACCGGTGACATAGGCCGCTTTGTTGACCGGCCCGCCGAAGTCGAAGGAGCACATTGCGCCGACCACGATCCCCAGCAGGATGGGGTTGGCTTCCTGCAGAGAGCTGAGCCAGTTCATCATGCCATTGTTGATCGCTGCCACTGGCTGGCCGAGCAGGACCATCATCACGCCAATCACCAGGACGCCGATCAGCGGCATAATGAAGATCGACTTCAGCCCTTCGTACTGGCGCGGCAGACCGTCGAGCAGATGACGGATCAGCAGCATAAAATACCCGGCGGCAAAACCGGCGATGATCCCACCGAGGAACCCGGCGCCGGTGGCGTTCGCCAGCAGGCCGCCGACAAAACCGGCGACCATGCCCGGGCGGCCAGATATCGACCAGGCAATGTAGGCGGTAAACACCGGCACCATGATCGAGAACGCCTGCTGACCGACTTTCATCAGGGTGGCGGCAACCACGTTATACTGCGGTGAATTCGGATCGGCGGAGTAGATGCCCCACAGAAAAGAAACGGCGATTAAGATCCCGCCGGCGACAACGAACGGCAGCATGTTGGAAACACCGCTCATCAGATGTTTGTAAATCTGTCGGCCGAACGATTCTCGCTCATATTTCTCGGCGAGATCCGTCGTCGCGGAGTGTCCCTGGCGACGCTGCGCCTGACCGTTAACAACTTTATTAATTAATTCCGCCGGATGGTGAATGGCTTCTTTAACCGGCACCTCAATAACCGGTAAGCCATTAAAACGTTCGGCATTAACATCTTTATCGGCAGCGATAATCACACCATAAATATCCGTCAGGTCTTCCGGCGTAATGGCATTTTCTACGCCGGAAGCGCCATTGGTTTCGACTTTTATTTCAACGTTTAATTTTTTCGCTGCGGTTTTTAAGGCCTCTTCAGCCATAAATGTATGAGCAATACCTGTAGGGCAGCCGGTAACGGCAATAATTTTTTTCATAATCGGACCTTTATAATTGGACGATCTGAAGTTGTTGTAATAATTCTTGCGTACGGTTTAATTTGCCAAGCCCGGCGGAGGCGGCAACATCGGCGCCGGTGGCGCTGGCCAGCGCCAGCGCCTGAGGAATATCGCCTGCGTTAAGCCATCGGCTGAGGAACGCGCCCAGCGCGGCATCGCCGGCGCAGGCCGAGCTGACCAGTTCGATTTTCGGTGCCGAGCAGAACCACAGTTGCTCGCCGTTCGAAAAATAGAGCCCTTGTGCGCCAAGGGTCAGCAGAACATTGCGAGCCCCAAGCTGGTGGAGCGTTTGCATTGCTTCGCGTACCCGCTGGGGGCTGCTGACATCCAGACCAAAGATCTCGTTCAGCTCGTCGTCATTGGGTTTAATCAATAGCGGATGCCACTCCAAAAGCTGGCGCAGCACCGGGTGGCTGATATCTAAGATGACTTCACACCCTTTTTGCTGACATAGCACCAGAATCTCGCTATAGAACCGGCTCTCTATTCCCGGTGGCAGACTGCCGCTGATAACTAAATAATCACCAGGCGTGACGCACTGTAAATGATGAAGAATTTGTTCTTTCCCTTCATCGTTAATCCGCGCGCCGGGATTTACCAGTTTATATTCATCTCTGCCGTCGTTAATAAAGATATTAATACGGGTGGGTTCAGCGACCCATGCCGGCGTGACGTTAATATGTTGTTTGCGTAGTTCCTCAACGATATAGCGGCCGGTAAAACCGCCGAATATGCCCATAACATGGGTTGGCTGCTGGTAATGATGTAATACCAGCGAGACGTTAACCCCTTTACCATTCGGGCAATATTCCGTCTGCCGGGTGCGGTTGACTGCCGCCGGCTGGAGCGGATCGCAAAAGATATTCATATCAATCGCGGTGTTCAGTGTCAGGGTGTGGATCACGACAAGGCTCCTTCGATCCGCTGATTACAGTTGTCCTTCGCAGCCACAGACGTGAATGACTTTGCGAACGACCTCTTTCATTGCCGCTTTCGCCGGTTTCATATAGTGACGAGGATCGTTGGCGCCCGGATTTTCCAGGAAGTAGGCTTTCAGTGCATCCGAGAAGGCGATTTTAAGTTCGGTGGCGACGTTGACTTTGCATACGCCCAGAGAAATGGCGTGGCGAATATCACTATCCGGCAGGCCGGAAGCGCCGTGCAGAACCAGTGGAACATCAACGCAGTCGCGAATAGCCGCCAGGCGCTCAAAATCAAGCTTCGGTTCGGCGGTGTAAAGACCGTGAGCGGTACCGATGGCGACGGCCAGCGAATCAATACCGGTACGAGCGACAAATTCACGGGCCTGTTCGGGGTTGGTATAGAGCGCATCTTTAGCATCGACCACCAGATCGTCTTCGACTCCGCCCAGACGGCCCAGCTCGGCTTCTACGCTGGCATCATAGCGGTGGCTCAACTCCACCACGCTTTTTACCAGTGCCACATTTTCCTCGAACGGTGAGTGAGAGCCATCGATCATGACCGAGCGGATCCCTGCCTGGACTTTGCGCGTGATATCAGCCAGATCCTCGTGATGATCGAGGTGCAGGGCGAGCGGGAGATCCCACTTTTTCGCCAGATCGCGGGCGATCGCCACCACGTTGCCGGTGCCGGCATAGCTGTAGGTACCGGGCGTGCCGGCAAGGATCAAGGGAGAGCGTAATTCAGCCGCCGTTTCAACGACGACCTGCATGGTTTCGAGGTTATGGATATTGAAAGCCGGCACGGCATAACCCTGTCGTTGAGCTTTTAACAGCATGTTTTTACTGGAAATGATGTACATTTTAGTCCTCTTTTCAATTTGTAAGTTATTTACATTAAATAACCTTCAATTTGAAAGTAATGTAACGATCGTCTCGACTTTTAGGTGTGATCCACCGCACACAATGATGAATTGATTTTTAAAATGAAAGTTAATAATATTTTTAATGTTTCTTTTTTAAAGTTTTAGCAGGGAAGTGCTTTCTTTGTAACTATATGATTAATATTAATTAATTTATTTATGGCAAGATGGAAGTTCAGCCGCAGTTTGACATTACGATAGGGAAATTTAAAAATGAAAGTTATTCTAGGAGAAAATAATAAGGCATAAACCGTGGCAAAACCGTCAACCAGCCTGCTGAAAAGGCGCTTGGACATCGCAGAGATCGTTCGTAAGAACGGCGAGATCAAAGTCGACGATCTGGCCGAAATGCTGGCTGTTTCCGGAGTGACAATCCGTAACGATCTCAACTACCTCGAGCAGCAGGGCTACTTAAAACGCTCCTTCGGCGGGGCGATTTATACCGCCCAGGCTGGCGCGCCGGTTGCGGTGATGCGGGAAGCACCAGCCGTCAGGGATAAAGCGCTGGAGACGGAAATGGCTCGCCAGGTGGCGGCGCAGATAGAAGATGGCGAAACGCTATTTTTAGGCCAAGGTTCCATTTTGCGTAAAGTGATCCCCTTTCTGGCCAACAGAGAAGAACTTTGCCTGCTGTTAAACGATCTGGGCCATGTCGCGCTGGCGCAGGAGTTTTTAAATGGGGAAACCGTTCTGCTTGGTGGGGTGCTGTCCGGGCAGGGGCGGATTGTGGAGGGCGATCTGGCGCTGAAAGCGTTAGGTCATTACCGGCCATCACATGCGCTGATTGCGGTGGATCATATTGCCGAAGACGGTACGCTGAGCGTGCGTAACGAGGCCACAGCACATCTACTGAATGAGGCTGTGGCGCAGAGCGAAAGAGTTATCGCGATTGTTGCGTCCAGACCGGTCTACGGTGAGAAACGTTATGCTGTCGGTGAATTGCAACAGATCAGCAGCGTGGTGACCCCGCAGGTCGTCGCGGCAGAGTACCATGCCTGCTTCCTCGCTGCGGGTTTGACCAACAGCTATACCAACAATGAATGCCTGACATGGCTCAACACGGCTTTGCATAAGACAAACCAGGAGCGGTGATGAACGTAACCATTTGCACCATCGGCGAACTGCTGGTGGAGTTTCTCGCCAAGGAAGAGAATCAGGGTTTTTCCCGCCCCGGTGAATTTTGGGGGCCCTATCCCAGCGGGGCGCCGGCAATCTTTGCCGATCAGGTGGCAAAGCTGGGTTTTGGCTCTGTGTTGTTTAGCTGCGTGGGCAACGACGCATTTGGCGAGATGAATATTGCGCGTCTGGAGAAAGATGGCGTTAACGTCAACGGTATCGCCATGCTGCAGAAAGCGACCACCGGTAGCGCCTTCGTCAGCTATCGTAGCCAGGCGCAGCGCGATTTTATTTTTAATATGCCTAACAGCGCCTGCGGTTTGCTGACTGCCGACCACATTGATGAGGCGCTGCTAAATCAGTGTCAGCATTTTCATATTATGGGATCGTCGCTGTTCTCGTTCCGTATTATCGATGCGATGCGTAAAGCGATTGAAAACATTAAAGGCCGCAACGGTACGGTGTCGTTCGACCCAAACATTCGCAAAGAGATGCTGAACATTCCCGAGATGTCGCAGGCGTTTGAATACATTCTCGATTACACCGATATTTTCCTGCCGAGCGACGGTGAGCTGGATTATTTTGGCCTCAATCCGGAGCGCAATGAGCAGATCCTGGTTGATAAGCTATTGAAACGCGGCGTGAAGCATGTGGTGATTAAACGTGGGCCGCGTGGCGCCAGCTACTTTAGCGCCAACGAGACACACCATGTCGCCGGCTTCAACGTGCCGGTGGTGGATCCGACTGGTGCCGGGGATTGCTTTGGCGCCACCTTTGTCAGCCTGTTCCTCAATGGCGCCACGCCGCAGGAGGCGCTGAGATGGGCAAACGCCAGCGGCTCGTTGGCGATTAGCCAACGCGGCCCCATGGAAGGCACCTCGACGCAGGCGCAGATCCGCGCTTTCCTTGCCGCACAGCATCCGTAACCAACAAGCCCGGATAAATCCGGGCTAAAAGTAGTTAAATTCTCACGCTCTCGATCAGGTCACCGGCGCCGGGTTAAACACCGCCAGCTGGTTGTGCAGGCCCCATTGATCGGAGAAAGTTTTCTTGCGTCCGCTGGCGACGTCGAGAATAAATTCGAACAGCTTCCGCCCGACATCCTCAATCGTCTCTTCGCCAGTGGCGATGGTCCCGGCGTTAATGTCCATTAAATCATACCAGCGGTTGGCCAGCTCGGTACGGGTCGCCATTTTTATTACGGGTACCGCCATCAGGCCATACGGCGTGCCGCGACCGGTGGTGAACACCTGCACGGTAATGCCAGAGGCGACCTGCTGGGTGCCGCAGACAAAATCGCTGGCGGGGGTAGCGGCATAAATCAGGCCGCGTTTGGTCGGGCGCTGGCCTGGAGAGAGCACCTCGACGATGGCGCTTTTCCCTGATTTAGCAATAGAACCCAGCGCTTTTTCCACCACGTTAGCCAGGCCGCCTTTTTTGTTGCCGGGGGAGGGGTTGGCGCTGCGGTCGGTTTTGCCCATGTCGAGATAGTTATCGTACCAGGCCATCTCTTCCAGCAGGCGTTTGCCCACCTCTTCGTTAATCGCCCGCGGGGTTAACAGATGGATGGCGTCGCGGACTTCGGTCACTTCCGAGAACATCACCGTCGCGCCGCAGCGCACCAGCAGGTCGGATGCATAACCCACCGCCGGGTTGGCGGTCACACCGGAGAAGGCGTCGCTGCCGCCGCACTGCATGCCGACCACCAGCTCTGAAGCCGGACAGGTTTCCCGCTGGCGCTGGTTCAGTTTCGCCAGGTGGCACTCGGCGACCTGCAGAATGTCATCGACCATCGATTTAAAACCAACATGCTTTTCATCCTGCAGGCTGACGATGCTGGCGCTGTCCACCGGGATACTTTTGACGTCTTCCGTGCCCTGCAGCAGGCGTTCCGGCTGCAGCTTTTCACAGCCGAGGCCAATGACCATCACCTCACCGCCGAAATTCGGGTTGAGGGCGATATTGTGGATAGTGCGAATTGGCACTACCGCCGCCGGTGCATTAATCGCCACGCCGCAACCGTAGAGGTGGTTCAGGCCTACCACGCCGTCGACGTTGGGGTATTTCGGCAGCAGGTCGCGTTCAATGATTTTCACCACATAATCAACCACGCCCGCAACACAGTGCACGCTGGTGGTGATGCCCAGCAGGTTCTTGGTGCCCACGCAGCCATCGGCATTGCGGTACCCTTCAAAGGTATAGCCTTCCAGCGGCGGTAGGGGTTCAGGCACTTTGGTCGCCAGCGGCAGGCTGTTCAACGGCGGGGCGGTGGGCAGTTCCACCAGCGATTCGTCAATCCAGCTTCCCTGTGGGATGTCGCGCACGGCGAAGCCAATTACTTCTCCGTAGCGGATGATTTCACCGCGGGCAGGGATATCCACCAGGGCTACTTTATGACCCTGTGGGATGTGTTCGACGAGCGTCAGGCCGTCCGGGAAACGTGTTCCGGCGGTCAATCCCCGATCGTTAACAATAATCGCCACGTTATCTGTCGGGTCAACTTTAATATAAAACGCGGTTGGCGATTGTTGTCGAATTGCAATGTCAGCCATTGTCCAGTCATCTCCAAACAGGTGCTAAAAAAAGAATGAAATGGTCATTCTGGTGCTGTAGAAAAGAATAATGAAATAAAGAATGTCAGGAGTAATGGCTTTAAAATGTGATCTGTGTCACCCCTCTTGGCGACAACGCTCACGCACCGACAGGCAATCATGAGAACTGTGGATTAGCGCCCATGACTTGTGGCATTTGCCTAACTAAAGCGTCAGATAAGACATTTATATTGTGATTATGCATGGTGTCTGGCGATGGCAGGCTGATTATACTGTGTCATGTTTTTGAGGTAGCCGATAGGCAATAAGAGAGCGTTGATATCGTCTATTTAACAAATAAAGAACCCGATTAAAAAAATAATAAAAGGTGTTCTGTGTTTGATGAATATCTTCATGATCCTGGATGGGATGAGAAACAAGGAATACCAACTCGCTATTTTATTCTGCTGATTATATTTATGGTTCGCGAGATTAAACGCCTGGAATTGCAGAAGTAAGCAACGATTAACGCAAGGTAAACATCATGGATAACGCAATTTTCCCGAACAAATTTAAGGCCGCGCTGGCGGCTCATCAGGTGCAGATTGGCTGCTGGTGCGCGCTGGCTAACCCGATCAGCACTGAGGTGCTGGGTCTGGCCGGTTTCGACTGGCTGGTGCTGGATGCGGAACACGCGCCGAACGACGTGACCACGCTTATCCCACAGCTGATGGCGCTGAAGGGCAGCTCCAGCGCGCAGGTAGTCCGTGTGCCGACCAATGAGCCGATCATCATCAAGCGCATGCTGGACATCGGCTTCTATAACTTCCTGGTGCCGTTTGTCGAGACGGCTGAACAGGCGGCGCAGGCGGTGTCTTCGACCCGTTATCCGCCGGAAGGGATCCGCGGGGTTTCCGTTTCCCACCGCGGCAATATGTTTGGCACCGTGGCGGACTACTTCGCCCAGTCCAACAAGAACATTTCCATTCTGGTGCAGATTGAGAGCCAGACCGGGGTGGACAACGTCGAGGCGATTGCCGCGACCGACGGCGTCGACGGCCTGTTCGTCGGCCCGAGCGACCTGGCCGCGGCCTTAGGTCATCTGGGCAATGCCGCCCATCCTGAGGTACAGCGCGCCATCCAGCATATCTTCGCCAGCGCGAAGAAACACGGTAAGCCAAGTGGCATTCTGGCGCCGGTTGAAGCCGATGCGCGCCGCTATCTGGAATGGGGCGCGACTTTCGTCGCCGTCGGCAGCGATCTGGGCGTCTTCCGCTCAGCAACGCAGAAACTTGCTGATGCGTTTAAAAAATAATCACCAGGATGAAGAGAGAGAACATTATGACAATCAAAGTGGGTTTTATCGGTCTTGGCATTATGGGTAAACCGATGAGCAAAAATTTGCTGAAAGCAGGTTATTCGCTGGTGGTGTCCGACCGTAACCCGGAAGCGATTGCCGACGTGATTGCCGCGGGTGCTGAGACCGCGACGACGCCGAAGGCGATTGCCGAACAGTGCGACGTCATTATCACCATGCTGCCAAACTCTCCGCATGTGAAAGAGGTGGCGCTGGGTGAAAACGGCATTATCGAAGGGGCAAAGCCGGGCACCGTGGTGATTGATATGAGCTCTATCGCGCCGCTGGCGAGCCGGGAAATCAGCGAAGCGCTGAAAGCCAAGGGTATTGATATGCTGGATGCGCCGGTGAGCGGCGGCGAACCAAAAGCCATCGACGGCACCCTGTCGGTGATGGTCGGCGGCGATAAGGCGATCTTTGATAAATACTACGATCTGATGAAAGCGATGGCGGGCTCCGTGGTGCATACCGGCGACATCGGCGCGGGCAACGTCACCAAACTGGCTAACCAGGTGATTGTCGCCCTGAACATCGCGGCGATGTCTGAAGCGCTGACTCTGGCGACCAAAGCTGGCGTCAATCCGGATCTGGTATATCAGGCGATCCGTGGCGGCCTGGCGGGCAGTACCGTGCTGGATGCCAAAGCGCCGATGGTGATGGATCGTAACTTCAAGCCGGGATTCCGTATCGACCTGCATATTAAAGATCTGGCGAACGCCCTGGATACGTCCCATGGCGTGGGCGCTCAGCTACCGCTGACGGCGGCGGTAATGGAGATGATGCAGGCGCTGCGTGCGGACGGTCTGGGCACCGCGGACCATAGCGCGCTGGCGTGCTATTACGAAAAACTGGCGAAAGTGGAAGTCACTCGCTAACAAGAAGGGCGCACCACGCGCCCTGTTATTCTTGCCTTGCGCGGCACGGTCAGGCTACAAACTTATGAAAATCGTCATTGCCCCAGACTCTTACAAAGAAAGCCTGTCTGCCGCCGAGGTAGCTCAGGCGATAGAAAAAGGATTCCGTGAAATTTTCCCCGACGCGCAGTATGTTTCCATGCCCGTCGCCGACGGCGGCGAGGGAACGGTGGAGGCGATGATTGCCGCGACGCAGGGAACGGAACATTCCGCATGGGTGACTGGCCCGCTGGGCGAGAAAGTGGAGGCCTGCTGGGGCATGTCCGGCGATGGCGTCACTGCGTTTATTGAGATGGCGGCGGCCAGCGGCCTGGGACTCGTTCCGCCCGAAAAACGCAACCCTCTCATCACCACTTCACGCGGTACCGGCGAGCTGATATTACAGGCGCTGGAACATGGCGCGAAACGGATCATTATCGGTATCGGCGGCAGTGCGACCAACGACGGTGGAGCGGGCATGATGCAGGCGCTAGGCGCCCGCCTTTGTGACGCCGAGGGGCAGGAGATCGGCCATGGCGGCGGTAGCCTGAGCCGTCTGAGCCGGATCGATCTTTCCGCCATCGATCCACGCTTACGTGACAGGATGATCCACGTGGCCTGTGACGTCACTAACCCGCTGGTGGGCGAGCGCGGCGCGTCGCGGATCTTTGGCCCGCAGAAAGGGGCGACCGAGGCGATGATCGTTGAGCTGGATCGTAATCTGGCGCACTTCGCCGACGTCATTAAGGCGTCGCTGCAGGTGGACGTTAAGCCGATCCCCGGGGCGGGGGCGGCCGGCGGCATGGGCGCGGCGCTGATGGCTTTTCTTAATGCGGAACTGCGTAGCGGGATTGAGATCGTTACCGAGGCGCTGAAGCTGGAAGAGCAGATCCATGACTGCTCGCTGGTGGTCACCGGAGAAGGGCGGATCGATAGCCAGTCTATTCACGGTAAGGTGCCGGTGGGGATAGCCCGGGTGGCGAAAAAATACCGTAAGCCGGTGATCGGTATTGCTGGCAGCCTGACCCACGACGTTGGCGTGGTTCACCAGCACGGTATCGATGCGGTTTTCAGCGTGTTAACCACAGTTTCGACGCTGGAAGAGGCATTTCGCGGGGCGTTTGATAACATTTACCGAGCGTCGCGCAATATCGCCGCCACCCTGCAGGTTGGGATGACGACAGAAGGATGACAACGGGCGGTAAACCCTCTATACTGCGCGCCGAAGCTGACCAGACAGTCGCCGCTTCGTCGTCGTCCTCCTTCGGGGGGAGACGGGCGGAGGGGAGGAAAGTCCGGGCTCCATAGGGCAAGGTGCCAGGTAACGCCTGGGGGGTGTCACAGCCCACGACCAGTGCAACAGAGAGCAAACCGCCGATGGCCCGCGTAAGCGGGATCAGGTAAGGGTGAAAGGGTGCGGTAAGAGCGCACCGCGCGGCTGGTAACAGTCCGCGGCACGGTAAACTCCACCCGGAGCAAGGCCAAATAGGGGTTCATAAGGTACGGCCCGTACTGAACCCGGGTAGGCTGCTTGAGCCAGTGAGCGATTGCTGGCCTAGATGAATGACTGTCCACGACAGAACCCGGCTTATCGGTCAGTTTCACCTCTTTATGCAAAAACCCCGCTCCGGCGGGGTTTTTGCTATTCGAATACCGGAAGCAGGATGAATGACTGTCCACGACGCTATACCAAAAGAACGCGGCTTATCGGTCAGTTTCACCTTTTTTATGTCAAAACCCCGCTCCGGCGGGGTTTTTGCTATCTGAATCCGTGACTCGGATGAATAACTGTCCACGACGCTATACCAAAAGAACGCGGCTTATCGGTCAGTTTCACCTTTTTATGCAAAAACCCCGCTCCGGCGGGGTTTTTGCTATTCGAATAGCGGGGACAGGATGAATGACTGTCCACGACGCTATACCAAAAGAACGCGGCTTATCGGTCAGTTTCACCTTTTTATGTCAAAACCCCGCTCCGGCGGGGTTTTTGCTATCTGAATCCGTGACTCGGATGAATAACTGTCCACGACGCTATACCAGAAGAACGCGGCTTATCGGTCAGTTTCACCTCTTTATGCAAAAACCCCGCTCCGGCGGGGTTTTTGCTATTCGAATAGCGGGGACAGGATGAATGACTGTCCACGACGCTATACCAAAAGAACGCGGCTTATCGGTCAGTTTCACCTTTTTATGTCAAAACCCCGCTCCGGCGGGGTTTTTGCTATCTGAATCCGTGACTCGGATGAATAACTGTCCACGACGCTATACCAAAAGAACGCGGCTTATCGGTCAGTTTCACCTTTTACGCTAAAACCCTGCTCCGGCGGGGTTTTGACTATTCGGATAGCGGGAACAGGATGAATGACTGTCCACGACGCTATACCAAAAGAACGCGGCTTATCGGTCAGTTACCGTTATTTAACCACCTTAGGATTCTGTAGCGTCGGGATCGTGGAATCTTGCACCTGATGAACCTGACCGACGATCGTGGCGATGCTGCCGTTGCTTAACGCCTCAACGTCTGCGCTGTTATGTGAGCCAAAATTGAAGGTCAGACGCTTATCCGTTTTATTCTGCTCATCTCGCATGGTCACGGTAAAATAGTAGCTGCCGGCGATACCGCTCATTCGGCGAATGTCGACAATCACGCCGCGTACCTTGACCCATTTGCCCAGATAATCGCTGCTGGCCTTCGCCGGGTTGAGGGTAAACGGCTGCAGGAACTGGGCGACTGAATACGTCTGCATCGAAGCGACGGCGTCATCTCCCGGTTGAAATAATTTGTCTCCCGCGGAATAAAAGGCTTTAGAAGCCAGGCCGCAGCCGCTTAACAGCGAGATGACAAAAACCAGCGGTAATACGCGAGTGCGTAATAACATAATTATCTCCTTATATATTTTAAAAATGATATCCCTGCTTTTATGTATGACATCTTTCTCGCTAATTAAATAAAGCAACCGTGGCTGCTGTCAATTAATTTCCGTGATAAGCGCTAAAGTCATTTTTTACAAATGTGGTATTCTTCATGTGAATTTATTTGGTGATAATGTTTGAATTTCTTATGTATTGAATAGTTTGTGATCAGGTGCACGCTGTGAATAATCTTTAGGTATTATTTTTTACATTTATTCACTACCAACTGTAAAATAATAAACCGCTATTTCAGACACTTTCACTTCAGGATAAAACAATGAAATTAATGACCCGTATTGCGTTTGCAGCCCTTCTGACTACCGGTTTCTCTCTGTCTGCGCAAGCCGCGGACGTGCAGGCGGCGCCAGCGCCGGCGCAGGACCCTATTGTCCAGCACTTAAAACTCACCAGCGATCAGGTTGCGAAAATTAAAAGCCTGCATCAGCAACTGGAAAATAATGTTCAACAGATTTCGCAGCAAGACATTAAAGATGGCGCCCTGATTAACGTGATTGATTCCGGAAAATGGGATGAAAAGGCGGTCAAGGATCAGCTGGCTGCCTTCAGTAAGATCGATCAGCAGGTGCGTTATTACCGCGTGAAGTATTATTTCGATGTGAATCAGGTCCTGACGCCGGAGCAGCGTACCCAGGTGAAAAAAGATCTTGCCGACGCGCTGAGCGAATAATGCCATCGGCCCCTTTCGGGGCCGATATTATCTTCAGGCTATAAACGAAAATCGAATCATTGATATTGCCTTTTCAGGCGAGACTTTCTTCATCCCGCAGACGAATCTCCGCTTCGACAACAATGGCTTCCAGTTCGCTCAGCATCTCATCATAACCAAAGCTGACGACGCCGGCGGTTTCCGGCTGCGTCGGGGCTGATGGCGTCGGGGACGCCTTTTTTCTGTTTTTCTTTTTACTCACTGACAGACTCCATCCCTTCCGTTGTTACACCGGTAAATCTATCAGCAAAGCGCGCAGCGGCGTATCGGCGACGAGGGTAATGTTAGCTTCGTCACGAATAAATGCGCCGTCACCACAGGTGAGAGCCTGTTTTTGTTGTTCCTGCGCGACGGCATGGACGGTGCCGTGAATCGACTGTAGATAAGCCCGTGGACCATGTAGCTGCACGCTAATCTGCTCTCCTTTCTCCAGTGCGATATGGTAGACCCAGGCCTGCTGGCGAAGCTGGAGACTGCCGTTCTCTCCCTCCGGCGAGGCCAGCAGCTGCAGCGGTGCGCTCACCACTTCGGTTTTCTGCTGTAGCGGGTTTTCCCGCTGCGGGCAAGCGTCGAGCCACAGCTGCATTCGCGTTAACGACTGCTCTTTGCTCAGATTATGCTCGCTATAGCTCACGCCAGGCTGGGTGGCGATAAGCAGCGCTTCACCGGCTTTGGCCTGCACGTGGTTGCCGTCGCTGTCGCGATATTCCGCTTCGCCTTCCAGAATCAGGTTCAGGATATCGACTTTTGGGTACGTCCTGGCCTGGAAGGAAGCGCCGGGCGCCAGCACTTCCTGGTTGAGGACGCGCAAGGACGCGAAGCCCAGTAATTTCGGGTCGAAGTAGTGGCCAAAGGAGAAGGTGTAGCGGGCCTGCAGCCAGCCGAAGTCTGCTTGTCCGCATTGTTTGGCTGTTCGGGTAGTAATCATGTTCTTGACCTCTCTTTACACTAAATCAATGGTAAAGGTATGGACGCTGTATTGTTAGCCAGATATTCTGCCCGGTATGTTCAAATTTCCTGAATGAGAAAGCGATGGCCAAAGAGAGAGCATTAACGCTGGAAGCGTTGCGCGTGATGGATGCGATCGACCGTCGTGGGAGCTTTGCTGCCGCGGCTGATGAGCTGGGACGCGTGCCTTCCGCCCTGAGCTATACCATGCAAAAACTGGAAGAGGAGCTGGACGTGGTGCTGTTTGACCGCTCAGGTCATCGCACGAAGTTCACCAACGTTGGACGGATGCTCCTGGAACGCGGGCGCGTGCTGCTCGAAGCGGCGGATAAACTCACCACCGATGCGGAAGCGTTGTCGCGCGGTTGGGAAACCCACCTGACGATCGTCACCGAAGCGCTGGTGCCCACCCCGGATCTGTTTCCGCTAATTGAAAAACTGGCGACCAAATCTAATACGCAGTTGTCGATTATCACCGAGGTGCTGGCCGGCGCCTGGGAGCGGCTGGAGCAGGGGCGGGCGGATATTGTTGTCGCGCCGGATATGCATTTTCGTTCCTCCTCGGAGATTAACTCGCGCAAACTCTATTCGGTGCTCAGTGTGTACGTCGCGGCGCCGGATCACCCGATCCACCACGAGCCGGAACCGCTCTCGGAAGTGACCCGCGTGAAATACCGCGGCGTCGCAGTAGCGGATACCGCACGCGAGCGGCCCGTCCTTACCGTTCAGCTGCTGGATAAACAGCCGCGCTTAACGGTGAGCACCATTGAAGATAAGCGCCAGGCCCTGTTGGCCGGGCTAGGCGTGGCGACCATGCCCTATCCGCTGGTGGAGAAGGATATTGCCGAAGGACGCTTGCGGGTTGTCAGCCCGGAATACACCAATGAAATTGACATAATCATGGCCTGGCGACGGGACAGTATGGGCGAAGCGAAGTCCTGGTGTCTGCGCGAAATCCCTAAGCTGTTTGCGGGACGCTAGTCGAGAAGACGCTCCTCCCGCTAGCGGGAGGAGCGGGAAGATTAATAGGAGAAGGGTTTCGGATCGGGTCCGAAGCGATTGTTGCCTTCGGTGCCGCGCTGGCAGTTAAAGATCAGGATCACCAGCCAGCCGATGACCGGGATCAACAGCAGCAGCAGCCACCAGGCTGAGCGGTCGGTGTCATGCAGACGCCGAAACTGCACCGCCCACCACGGTAAAAAGACCAGTACGCCATAGATGGTCGTCAGAATGCCTTCGCCGCCCGCCCGCTGCCAGCCCAGCATTTTATCGATGATGCTCAATACGCCGGTCAGGATGAGGTTGACCAGAATAAACATCCAGTACTCTTTGCGCCGCGCACGGCCGCCAAATCCTATATAGTTTTTTAATGCCTTGAGATACCAGTCCATTTCTACGCCTCAATTAACCGTCAATCACTTGTTTTTTAAGCGATCGCAATAAGAATAGACGTGAATGAATGGTGGGTAAATATCTGTTTTCTGAATTATTGGGCGCCATCACTGGCGCCCGAAAGATCAACGGAAGCGCTGATCGCGGCCGTGGGGTTCGTTGAGATCCTGTTGCGGTCCAATGGAGATAATGCCGGTTGGATTAATGGTTTTATGGCTGCGGTAATAGTGGTGGCGGATATGCGGAATACTCACCGTCTCCGCGATGCCGGGCATCTGGTAGATGTCGCGCAGAAAACCGTACAGGTTGAGATAATCGCTAATGCGCCGTTTGTCGCATTTAAAATGCGTCACATATACCGGGTCGAACCGTACCAGCGTCGTCCACAGGCGAATATCGGCTTCCGTCAGCTGATTTCCCGTCAGGTAACGATGCTGACCGAGGATCTGCTCCAGCCGCTCCAGTGAAGTAAAGACCGCCTCGACCGCTTCGTCGTAAGCCTGCTGGCTGGTGGCAAAGCCGGCCTTATACACGCCGTTGTTGACGTTGTCGTAGATCCAGCCGTTCAGTTCATCGATTTTTTCCCGCAGCGCCGGCGGATAGTAATCCCCGGCTCTGGCGCCCAGACCATCGAAGGCGGTATTAAACATGCGGATGATTTCTGCCGACTCATTGCTGACGATGGTCTGCTGTTTTTTGTCCCACAATACCGGGACCGTGACGCGACCGGTATAGTGCGGGTCAGCCTGCAGATAGAGCTGATAGAGGAACTGATGATGATAGAGCTGGTCGCCGGTAGCACCAGGGAAATCATCGGCGAAGGTCCAGCCGTTTTCCAGCATCAGCGGATTGACCACGGAGACGGATATAAAGGGTTCCAGTCCTTTCAGCTTGCGCAGAATTAACGTGCGGTGCGCCCACGGGCAGGCTAAAGAAACATACAGATGATAACGGTCTTTTTCCGCGGCAAAGCCACCTTCGCCCGCAGGCCCCGGCGCGCCATCGGCCGTGAGCCAGTTACGGAAGGCCGAAACGGAACGCTTGAATCGTCCTCCGGTGGATTTGGTGTCATACCAGGTATCTTGCCAGACGCCGTCGACTAATTGTCCCATTACTTCCTCCTGCAGATAGCAAAAGCGAGGAGATATCCCCTCGCTTTTTTTAGATTTTTACTCAGTATAGTGCGCTTACCACTTTTTATTCAGTACGCGGTCGATGCTGAATGCGCCCGGTCCGGTAATGGCCAGCAGCAGATAACCGCCAGCAATGGTCAGGTTTTTCATGAACATCAGCGAGTTCACGCCTTCCGCAAAGTTGCTGTGGAACAGGAACGCGGTCAGCAGCGTAAAGCCTGCGGTGAACAACGCGGTGGTACGGGTCAGGAAACCGAACAGAATCGCCAGACCGCCGCCGAATTCAAGGAGAATGGTCAACGGCAGCAGTGCTCCCGGCACGCCCATGGCTTCCATATACTGCTGGGTTCCGGCGTAACCAGTGATTTTGCCCCATCCTGCAGTGATAAACAGAATCGGCATCAGAATACGCGCTACCAGTACACCAACATCTTCTAATTTTTTCATTTCTTACTCCAGAAAACCCAAAGGGCGGCAGTTTTGTTTTTTAGCGCAATCCCGCGTGGTTACACGGTGTTGCTGTCGATGGAGAGGATAGTAACGAGGCGGAGAGGGAATTGTTAGCAAGGAAAACTGTAGATCTTCTTCAAAGTTTCTGAGCAATAAGTGCGGTGAGGAGAAATTTTCTGGCGACGAGGGGAACTACCCGTCCCGATATCGGGTGGCTGAGCGGAATGAATTGAGATCTGAGGGGGGCTAACCGCGGGTTGCGGCGAAGGCCCCGGCTGCCGCGAACGGCGTATTGTATCGGACGGGGAAATGGCAGAGCGGGGCGCCGGGATAAGCGCCCGCGCTCCGGGCTGCTAGTGTGTTGACGACTGGCGCAGGATCCCGCGGACCATCCGCCAGGTGCTCCACAGTCCGAGACCGCGTTTGGTCCAGCGCATCAAAAAGTGCGGGTGTCGTATGGACCAGA
This sequence comes from Klebsiella variicola, assembly GCF_000828055.2. Lineage (NCBI taxonomy): Bacteria > Pseudomonadati > Pseudomonadota > Gammaproteobacteria > Enterobacterales > Enterobacteriaceae > Klebsiella > Klebsiella variicola. The sequence goes on from NZ_CP010523.2 coordinate 608,716, forward strand.
CGGCCATCAAACCGCTGCCAACCATCAGCCACGAACGTAAACTCAGCAGCGTATGCCAGCCGCGATCGAGGGGCGCTGTCGCCTCCAGCCAGTGGCGACGACAGGCGCTAAGCTCCAGTCGTTGCTGCTGGATCTGGCGCAGCAGCAGCGCCTTTTGCCGTTCACGCTCCTGTCGGCCATTCACGGTTTATCGTCCTCCAGAAGGGCACGGTCGTTCTCCAGCTCTTTACGCGTCAGGCGCAGCAGCGTGGAGCGGCGCGCCTTACGTAGGGTAAGGATACCCACGATCGCGGCGGCGAGGAGCAGAACGACGGTGGTGGCGATCATGACGTGCAGGCGGTACTGGGCGTCAACGGCCCAGATAACCAGCACCAGCAGACTCATGAGGCCAAACGCGGCAAACAGCAGCGTCAGTCCGGTCATGATCAGCAGCTGGAAGAGGTTGGCTTTCTCCTCCTCCAGCTCCACGACGACCAGGCGCAGCCGTGTTTCCACCATTTCGGCCAGCAGCGTGACGATACGCTGGCCAATGGAGAACACGCGCTGGCCTGGCCCCTGCGTGTGTTGAGTATTCGCCATAATCAGCGACGCGACAGCAGGACACCCAGCACCAGCCCGACGGCGGCACCAATCCCGACTCCTGTCCACGGATTTTCGCGAACATAATCATCCGCCCGCGCGGCGGTCTCGCGCGTTTGACGCAAAATCGCATCGCTGGTTTCACCCAGGCGGGCACGACTCTCTTTTAGCGCGCTCTCTGCTTTACTACGCAGTTTACCAATCTCTTCTTTCGACTTGTCCGCTGAGGAATTCAGAACTTCCTCCAGGGTATCCGCCAGCGTTTTCAGTTCTGCACGAAGGTCGTCAGTCACATTCTCTTTAGCCATGTCGTTCTCCTGTAGCGTGGTCCGTGTTGCGAAAGTTAACTGTTATTAGTAGTCCCGAGACTCCAGCGTTTTTAACTCCTGTTGCGCTTCATTGAGTTTATGCTGGCGTTTGTTGATTTTGTCCGCATCGCCTTTCTTCCGGGCTTCCTGCAGATCGCGCTGACGTTCAGCGATCTCTTCCCGCTGTTTGGCAATTTTTTGCTGATGATCGGCTTTGAGTTTACTGTCGCTGCAGTTTTCCCGTACCTGACGTAGCGCGGTATTTAGCCCATCAATGCGACTTTGATTATGATGCTTTTCGGCATAGCTGATCTCTCGTTGAATATCCTGCTCTTTTTCCTGGCAGGGAGAGGCTGCTATGGCGCTGGCGCTAAGTGAAGTCAGGGCCAGAAGCAGAGCGATGCGGTGTTTCATGGATAGTACCTTCCATTGTCTGAGGGTATACCCGGAGGATATACCCGTTCCCGATGGTGAACGGGAATGCGTTGATTCCCGCAGGTTTAAGCATAGTAACAAATGCAGGAAACCACCAGACTGCGTAAAAAACGCAGTACGGCGGTAGTTTACCCGAGCCGGTGAGGCGCGTCGCGCAGACGGGATAACCAGGCGGTGGCCGAGTTATCGTCCTCCAGCAGGGCAATAATATAACCATGTGGCAGAGCGCGACCGAGAACCTCTTTCGCCGCCGCGCCCTGGGCGGTGGAGTCGAACTTAATCAGCAGGCCATCTTTTTGCGGCGTAATGCTCTTAAAGCGGATACCGTTGGCGTCGAGATGATGCCAGACGGAGAAGCCGTCCGGCATGCTGACGCCCTGGCCAACCGGACGGATCGCCAGCGTGGCCTCCTGCTGCTGCACTGCCAGCCAGAGCCAGAACAGCGCGCAGAGCACAAGAGAGCCACCCAGCAGCCAGCTCAGCTGGCGCAGGGAGGGGCGTTTAATGACCATCATTAGCCCCGGCTTCTGTATTTTTTCTTCCACAGCACCACCAGCGAGCCGATCAGTCCGAAGACCAGCAGCGCGACCGGAAGGAGCATCAGGCAGGACATCAGCTGATCTTCATACTTGAGGAATACCGGGGTTTTGCCCAGCAGATAGCCCAGCGAGGTCAGGATGAGCACCCACAGCAGGCCGCTCATCCAGTTAAAGAACTGAAAGCGAGCGTTATTGAGGCCTGAAAGGCCGGCAATCGTCGGCAACAGCGTACGCACGAAGGCGATAAAGCGGCCGATCAGCAGCGCGGAGAGCCCATGCTTATGAAACAGGTGATGCGCGCGTTGATGATAGTGAGAGGGCAGATGCGACAGCCAGTTTTGCACGATCCGCGTATTGCCCAGCCAGCGCCCCTGAATGTAGCTCAGCCAGCAGCCGAGGCTGGCGGCGGCGGTAAGCAGCAGCAAGGTTTCCGGAAAGCCCATCGCCCCTTTGGCGATCAGCACGCCCACGAGCACAAGCAGACTATCCCCCGGTAAAAACGCGGCAGGCAGTAACCCGTTCTCAAGGAACAAAATCATAAACAAGACAAAATACAGCATGCCAATCATGGAGGGATTCGCGAGCGTTTCGTAATCCTGAGCCCACAAGGCATTCAATAACTGGGTTAAAAGTTCCATTCACGATTCCTGGTACATCGGTTAACGGCACGTCTGAGCGCGTGGCATGTTGGGCGACAAGATTTTTATGAGATTTTGGTCGCTGCTTAGGCGCTCTGAACGCTTCCCTGTATAAGACTGAAGTAAGTAAACACTTACCCCCAGAACGGCAAAATGCATCTAATTGTAACAAATCAGCTGACTTTACGTCAGAGAAATTGCAAGGTGTTGCTCGTTGATTTTGCTGATTGCGGCGGTGGGAGGCGAGAGGATTTACACAGGCTGACACTATATATGTTTTACTTACTCCAGCCGGCCTGGGGGGCAGGCGCGCAGGGGCCGCGCGCCGTCAGGATAAGCGCTTATTTCGCGCTGTTGGCCGCCGTATCGAGATGAACTACCGGATTATCGGCAAATAAGTAGCGATCGGCATTAAATTCAAAGTCATCGCTGGTTTCGTTAAACAGCATTTGCTTGGTATTTTCCAGATGCTGCCACATCGCCAGCTTGGCGGCGTTGGGATCTTTACGCAGCAGGGCTTTCAGGATCTGATCGTGATCGTCGCACCAGTTATCGACCGTGCGCAGGTCGATATGCTCATGCAGCTTTTTCCAGTACGGGTTATGCACGCGCTGGGTCCACATTTTTTCCACGATCGCCGCCAGCGCACTGTTCTGCGTGGCCAGCGCCACCTGGACGTGGAACTGGAGATCCCACTCGGAGTCGCGGAAACACTTCTCGTTGCGCGCTTTCTCCTGAATCTCCATCAGCTTCATGATGTCCTGTTTGGTCACCTGAGTCGCCGCGAATTCAGCAATATTGCTTTCAATTAGCTGCCGCGCCTGCAGGAGTTCAAAAGGGCCATAGTTGGCGAATTCAAGGCTTTCATCGGCCACCTGCTGGTACTTGGGATGGTTGGAGATGACATGAATACCCGACCCTTTGCGGACTTCGACATACCCTTCCACTTCCAGCATGATAATGGCTTCACGAACCACGGTGCGGCTGACGTTTTTTTCATCGGCGATAAAGCGCTCGGCGGGCAGCTTATCCCCTACAAGGTAGACACCTTGTTCGATGCGCGTCTTCAGCTCAGCGGCAAGCTGCTGATACAGACGGCGTGGTTCAATGATTTCCATATTCGCTCCCGCAAGATGGCGACAATATTCGATTTGTTATACCACTTTTACACGCTTTCCACCACTGGCAGGCATGAAAAAGCCGCCTGAGAAGGCGGCTCGATAAGCGGTCATATCAGCACATGATCTAACTCTGCGTGGCGGGTTTGCGGCTGCTAAGCGGCGTCGAGTCATCGTCAGCCGGTTTGTTTTTCAGCACCGTCCAGATAACCAACGCGCCCAGCAGGTCAAAGACGGCCAGTACCGCAAACAGCGGGCTGAAGCCGATGGTGTCTGCCAGCGCGCCGACAACCAGGGCGAACATGGTGCTCGCCAGCCAGGCGGCCATCCCGGTCAGACCGTTGGCGGTAGCGACTTCGTTACGGCCAAAGACGTCGGAAGAGAGGGTGATCAGCGCCCCGGACAGCGCCTGGTGAGCGAACCCGCCGATGCACAGCAGGGCAATCGCCACGTACGGGCTGGTGAACAGGCCGATCATCCCCGGGCCAATCATCAGCAGGGCGCCCATGGTGACCACCATTTTACGCGACACGATCAGGTTGACGCCAAACCAGCGCTGGAACAGCGGCGGCAGGTAACCGCCCACGATGCAGCCGAGGTCGGCGAACAGCATCGGCATCCAGGCGAACATCGCGATCTCTTTCAGGTTAAAGCCGTAAACCTTAAACATGAACAGCGGGATCCAGGCGTTAAAGGTCCCCCAGGCCGGCTCGGCGAGGAAGCGCGGCAGGGCGATACCCCAGAACTGACGGTTGCGCAGGATCTGCCACGGCGACATTTTCTTCGCGTTATTGGTCTGATGCTGAGACTCCTGACCGCCAATGATGTAGTCGCGTTCTTCGTCAGATAATTTTTTCTGGTCGCGCGGGTGTTTGTAGAAGATAAGCCAGGCGATGGCCCAGGCGAAGCTCAATACCCCGGAGATGATGAACGCCATCTGCCAGCTGTGCATGACAATCGCCCACACCACCAACGGCGGCGCGATCATGGCGCCAATAGAGGAACCGACGTTGAAGTAGCCCACCGCGATAGAGCGCTCTTTTGCCGGGAACCATTCAGAACTGGCTTTCAGCCCGGCAGGGATCATCGCGGCTTCCGCTGCGCCGACTGCGCCGCGAGCCAGCGCCAGGCCGCCCCAGCTGCCTGCCAGCGCGGTTGAGCCGCAGAATATCGCCCAGGCGATAGCAAAGAAGGCATAGCCGATTTTGGTCCCGAGAATATCAAGTACGTAACCCGCGACAGGCTGCATGACGGTGTAGGCAGCGGAATAGGCTGCAATGATATAGGAGTACTGTTGAGTCGAGATGTGTAACTCTTCCATCAGCGTCGGCGCGGCCGCCGCCACGGTGTTACGGGTCAGGTAGCCCAGCACGGTGCCTAGCGTCACCAGCGCAATCATGTACCAACGTAACCCTTTAATTTTACGCATGTAAACCTCATCGTCTGTTATCTTTCCGCATCAGGTGCGGCCTTTCCTGACGGCAATACGCGGTCGGGAAAGCGAAACGGAGGGTTCAGGAGGGGGGATCCCCCTCTGGCCCGAACCTTACCATCAGTTGTTATGTTGAAAGTCGGTGTCCATTCCGTATAAGCCGATGCCATAAACACCGGTAATGCATTCCGTCGGTTTATATGTTGCGACGGCAGAAAGATAACTTGTCATACAACTTTAAAAGTTGAGTGCTGTCACAAAAGTGGGAAAGTTAGTGTGGTCTTTAGCCCTTACCGGGAAAGCCAGAGATGGCGCGCCCTGCCGGGGTATTTTCCAATGAGACGGTCGTTTTTTTATCGACGTTTATTGATCTAACTCACGAAAAACAGCTCGGTCTGTAGAAATTGGTGTGATAACTTTGTCAGCATTGTAGTCAATCATCTGAAAGGCTCCCGCTACGGAGCGAAGAGGACACGCGAATGACACCGTTTATGACTGAAGATTTTCTACTCGATACCGAATTTGCTCGCCGTCTGTACCACGATTACGCCAAAGATCAGCCGATTTTCGACTACCATTGCCACCTTCCGCCGCAGCAGGTTGCCGAAAACTATCGCTTCAAAAATCTGTATGACATCTGGCTGAAAGGCGATCACTACAAATGGCGCGCAATGCGCACTAACGGCGTACCGGAGCGTCTGTGTACCGGTGATGCGTCCGATCGCGAGAAATTTGACGCCTGGGCGGCAACGGTGCCGCACACTATTGGCAACCCGTTATACCACTGGACCCATTTAGAGCTGCGTCGCCCTTTTGGTATTACAGGTAAGCTGTTGTCTCCATCCACCGCCGATGAGATCTGGGACCAGTGCAATGATTTACTGGCTCAGGACGCCTTCTCCGCCCGCGGGATCATGAAGCAGATGAATGTGAAGATGGTCGGTACCACCGACGATCCGATTGATTCTCTCGAGCACCATGCGGTTGTCGCCAAAGATACCTCCTTTGATATCAAAGTGCTGCCGAGCTGGCGCCCGGATAAAGCATTCAACATTGAACAGGCGACCTTTAATGACTACATGGCGAGGCTGGGTGAGGTGTCCGATACCGATATTCGCCGTTTTGCGGACCTGCAAAGCGCTCTGACCAAACGTCTGGACCACTTTGCCGCACACGGCTGCAAGGTCTCCGACCACGCGCTGGACGTGGTGCTGTTTGCGGAAGCGACCGACGCCGAGCTGGACGCCATTCTGGCGCGCCGTCTGGCTGGCGAGCCCCTCAGCGAACACGAAGTGGCGCAGTTCAAAACCGCGGTGCTGGTGTTCCTCGGCGCAGAATATGCCCGTCGCGGTTGGGTACAGCAGTACCATATCGGTGCGCTGCGTAACAACAACCTGCGTCAGTTCAAACTGTTAGGCCCGGATGTGGGCTTCGATTCGATCAACGATCGCCCGATGGCGGAAGAGCTGTCTAAGCTGCTGAGCAAGCAGAACGAAGAAAACCTGCTGCCGAAAACCATTCTCTACTGCCTGAACCCGCGCGATAACGAAGTGCTGGGCACCATGATCGGTAACTTCCAGGGTGAAGGCATGCCAGGCAAGATGCAGTTCGGCTCCGGCTGGTGGTTCAACGATCAGAAAGACGGCATGGAGCGGCAGATGACCCAGCTGGCGCAGCTCGGCCTGCTGAGCCGCTTCGTCGGGATGCTGACCGACAGCCGCAGCTTCCTCTCCTACACGCGCCACGAATACTTCCGCCGCATTCTGTGCCAGATGATCGGCCGCTGGGTGGCTGCCGGCGAAGCGCCTGCGGATATCGCGCTGCTGGGCGAGATGGTGAAAAACATTTGCTTTAACAATGCGCGTGACTATTTCGCCATTGAACTGAACTAAGGCCAGAGGTCGGTTGATATGCAATACATTAAAATCCATTCGCAGGATAACGTCGCGGTCGCGCTGGCGGATATCGCTGCCGGTAGTGTGGTGACGATTGATAAGGATTCGGTCACCCTCGGCCAGGATATCGTTCGCGGCCACAAGTTTGCACTGCGCGCTATCGCGAAAGGGGAAAACGTCGTTAAGTACGGGTTGCCGATTGGCCATGCGCTGGCGGATATCGCGCCGGGCGAGCATGTTCATGCGCACAATACGCGCACCAATCTCAGCGACCTTGACGCGTATCGCTATCAACCGGACCGGGTTGCCCAACCGCCACAGCCTGCGGATCGCGAAGTGCAGATTTATCGTCGCGCCAACGGTGACGTCGGCGTGCGCAATGAGCTGTGGATCCTGCCGACCGTCGGCTGCGTCAACGCGATGGCCAGACAAATGCAGAACCGTTTCCTGAAAGAGACGTATGGCGCTGAGGATATCGATGGGGTGCATCTCTTCAGCCACACCTATGGCTGCTCGCAGCTTGGGGATGACCACATCAACACTCGCACCATGCTGCAAAATATGGTTCGTCACCCGAACGCCGGGGCGGTACTGGTGGTTGGCCTTGGCTGTGAAAACAACCAGGTGGATGCCTTTCGCGAAACGCTGGGCGAGTTTGACCCGCAGCGTGTGCACTTTATGGTTTGCCAGCACCAGGACGATGAAGTGGAAGCGGGGGTTGCGCATCTGCATCAGCTGTATGAAGTGATGCGTCAGGATAAACGCCAGCCGGGTAAATTGAGCGAGCTGAAGTTTGGTCTCGAGTGCGGGGGATCGGACGGCCTGTCGGGCATTACCGCTAACCCGATGCTGGGCCGCTTCTCAGACTATGTGATCGCCAACGGCGGCACCACCGTGCTGACCGAAGTGCCGGAGATGTTCGGTGCTGAACAGCTGCTGATGAGTCACTGCCGTGACGAAGCGACCTTCGACAAGCTGGTGACCATGGTCAATGACTTTAAGCAGTACTTTATCGCACACGACCAGCCTATTTACGAAAACCCTTCCCCGGGTAACAAAGCCGGGGGGATCACCACCCTGGAAGATAAGTCGCTGGGCTGTACTCAGAAAGCGGGTTCCAGCCAGGTGGTGGATGTCCTGCGCTACGGCGAGCGCCTGAAGGTTCATGGTCTGAATTTGCTGAGCGCGCCGGGCAACGACGCGGTCGCCACCAGCGCGCTGGCCGGCGCCGGCTGTCATATGGTGTTGTTTAGCACCGGACGCGGCACGCCGTACGGCGGCTTTGTGCCGACGGTGAAGATCGCCACCAACAGCGAACTGGCGGCGAAGAAAAAGCACTGGATCGACTTTGATGCCGGGCAGCTGATCCATGGCAAAGCGATGCCGCAGCTGCTGGAGGAGTTTGTGGATGCCATTGTGGCTTTCGCTAACGGTAAACCGACCTGTAATGAACAGAATGACTTCCGCGAACTGGCCATCTTTAAAAGCGGTGTTACCCTGTAAAGGTGTATTCACATTGGCGCCCAGGGGCGTAGAACGTGTATCGGCCTGATAGCGTAACGCCATCGGGCTCGTAACAGCGGCGTTTCAGCCAGTGAAGCGCCGTTTGTTTTTTTCAGTCAGGGAGCTTTCATGACCGCGTATTGGCTGGCCCAGGGGGTCGGCGTCATCGCCTTTCTTATCGGCATTACCACCTTTATCAACCGCGATGAACGCCGTTTCAGGCTACAGCTGGCGGTCTATAGCGCTATTATCGGCGTTCATTTTTTCCTGATGGGCGCCGGGTCGGCCGGAATGAGCGCCGGGCTCAATGCGCTACGTACGGTCATTTCCTTACGCACCCGTAGCCTGTGGGTGATGACCGTCTTTATCCTCCTGACGCTGATCCTCGGCCTGGGCAAACTGCAGCATGCCATGGAGCTGCTGCCGATCATTGGCACCGTCGCCAGCACCTGGGCGCTGTTTCGTTGCAAAGGGCTGACCGTCCGCTGCGTGATGTGGTGCTCCACCGCCTGCTGGGTCACGCATAATCTGTGGTTGGGTTCGATTGGTGGGACGCTGATTGAAGGCAGTTTTCTGATCGTCAACGGGCTGAATATCATTCGCTTCCGCCGGATGCAAAAGCGCGGTATCGATCCGTTTAAGGTTGAAAACGCAGTCCAGGAAGAGAGCCCCTCCGCCCGATAGCGGAGGGGAAAGGCATTAGCTGCGCAGGGCGTTTTTCGCCAGCTGGTCATCTTCTGCTATGCAGGCCGCGGCGGTAAACAGGGCGTCGGTTGAGGAGTTGAGCGCCGTTTCGCAGGAATCCTGCAGCACGCCGATAATAAAGCCGACGGCAACCACCTGCATCGCCACATCGTTCGGGATCCCAAACATATTACAGGCCAGCGGGATCAGCAGCAGCGAACCGCCCGCCACGCCGGAGGCGCCGCAGGCGCACAGCGAAGCGACCACGCTCAGCAGCAGCGCCGTCGGCAGATCCACCGGAATATTCAGCGTATGCACCGCCGCCAGCGTCAGCACGGTGATCGTGATCGCCGCGCCCGCCATATTGATGGTCGCCCCCAGTGGAATGGAGACCGAATAGGTATCGCGATCCAGATTCAGCTTTTCACACAGCGCCATATTCACCGGAATATTGGCGGCGGAGCTGCGGGTGAAGAACGCGTAGACGCCGCTTTCGCGCAGGCAGGTCAGCACCAGCGGATAGGGGTTACGGCGGATTTTCCAGAACACCAGCAGCGGGTTAATCACCAGCGCTACCAGCAGCATACAGCCGACCAGCACCAGCAGTAGCTGGGCGTAGCCCCACAGGGTCTCGAAACCGGTGGTCGCCAGGGTGGAAGAGACCAGACCGAAGATCCCCAGCGGTGCAAAACGGATCACCACTTTGACGATGAAGGTCACCGCATGGGAGACATCGTTGATCAGGTTTTTGGTGGTGTCGTTACCGTGACGCAGGGCGAAGCCCAGCCCCACCGCCCACACCAGAATGCCGATATAGTTGGCGTTCAGCAGGGCGTCGATCGGGTTAGATACCATGCTCATCAGCAGGCCGCGCAGCACTTCGACAATCCCCGACGGCGGCGTGATGCTGTCGGCGGCGGTGGTTAAATGCAGAGTCGACGGAAAGACAAAACTAAACAACACCGCGGTCAGCGCCGCGCTGAAGGTGCCCAGCAGATAGAGAAACAGAATGGGGCGAATACTGGTTTTTTGTCCGTGCTGATGGTTAGCGATGGAGGCCATCACCAGCATCAATACCAGCACCGGCGCCACCGCCTTTAACGCGCCGACGAACAGGGTCCCCAGCAGGCCAACAGCGATAGCCGCTGGCTTAGAGACCAGCGCCAGCAGCACGCCAAGCACCAGACCGATTAAAATTTGTTTCACCAGGCTGCCTTGCGCCAGGCGTGAGATCCACCCCGATGGGGGAGTGCGTGTGGTCATAATTCATTCCTTCCAGTGATGTAGCAAGCCATCCCAGCCACGTATTATTTGTTACGTTTATGTCAGGATGTAAGTAGATGTTTGCATAGTCGAGTATACGGAAAGAATGGCGGGCTGGAAGCGTAAAATGCTGTGATTTTAATCTGGATCTTATTTTTTAACTATGTAGTAACATAACTGTGACATGAGCAGAGATTGCCGTCGGCGATGGCCGACGGCGCGTTGTGCAGATTACTCAGGCAGTTTGCGCTGCTTGTCGTGTTGCTTGTTGACCCAGGCGTTAATCAGCAGCGTGACGGCCAGGATGCCTCCTACTACGCCCAGCGAGATGGCGACCGGGATATGGTAGAAGTCGACGATCAGCATCTTCACGCCAATAAACACCAGGATCACCGACAGACCGTATTTGAGCATCGAGAAGCGCTCGGCGACCCCCGCCAGCAGGAAGTACATCGCGCGCAGGCCGAGAATGGCGAACAGGTTTGAGGTCAGGACGATAAACGGATCGGTGGTGACCGCGAAGATCGCCGGGATACTGTCGACGGCGAAAATCACATCGCTCAGTTCCACCAGGATCAGCACCAGCAGCAGCGGCGTGGCGAACAGCACCCCGTTTTTACGGGTGAAGAAGCGCTCGCTCTCGATTTTATCCGTCATTCGCAGATGGCTGCGGATCCAGCGCACCAGTGGTTTATCGCCGATGCCGGAGTCATCTTCTTTCGCCAGCGCCATCTTCACGCCGGTAAACAGCAGGAAGGCGCCGAAGACGTACAGCAGCCAGTCAAACTGGGAAATCAGCCAGCTGCCGGCGAAGATCATGATGGTACGCAGAACAATCGCGCCCAGCACGCCATACACCAGTACCCGGCGCTGCAGAGCAGGCGGTACGGCGAAATAGCTGAACAGCATCAACCAGACGAAGACGTTATCGACCGCCAGCGCTTTCTCAATCAGATAACCGGTGAGGAAGGCTAAGGCCTGCGGGTCAGCGACGGCCCGGCCCTGGGTTTGTACCAGATACCACCAGAAGGCGGCGTTGAACAGCAGAGAAAGCGTGACCCAAAGGATTGACCAGCCCGCGGCCTGCTTCATGGTCATGCTATGCGAACCGCGTCGTCCCTGAAGCAGCAGGTCGATTGCCAACATGATCGCGACGACGACAGCGAATCCACCCCATAGCAACGGCGTGCCGACAGTATTCATTTGATATTCCTTACATAAAAACAAAACGGCTGACGTCGGAAGACGGCAGCCGCTGCGCTTTTATGCATAGACCTCGCCTTCCGGCAAGGTCTCACTTACAACAACCAAAGTACATCGCGATGGGCTTTGGTTATTGCCCGGCGACCGGATGCGGTATTGCACGCATCGTAATGACGATCAACCGGCAAGGAAGTTACTCCCCTTTGCACGTAACAAAATATGTCACAGGGCGGTTTTCGTCAATGGCGGCCGGTCCGGCCTTTACACTCTTTTACGCCAGCGGCTGCGTATCGGCCGGGAAGATCACTCCGGTCTGGCGACGAATTTCGCTCGACAGTTTTGCCGTAATACGGCTCACGGTCAGACCCGGGTGATTGACATCCTGTGTCTCCACCAGGCGCGCAAAGGTCTCCGCCTCATACAGCATAGTATTAATGTGCTGGGGCTGCGTCAGGTCCTGGGCTTTGCCGCCGCGCGGCACAAACGCCAGCTTCTGGCATTCGGAGATTTTTTCGATCACTAATGTGCCGTCTTCGCCCTGGATTTCACTGGGGATCGCGGAATCGCTAACTTTGGAGTGATGCAGCGTCACGTCGAAGTCGCCATAGCTCAGCACCACGGTGCCCTGGGCGTCTACGCCGCTGTCCAGCAGGCTGGCGGTGGCAAGAACGGCCCGCGGTTCGCCCCATAACGCCACAGCGGACGCCAGGCAATAGAAGCCGATATCCATAATCGAACCGTTAGAGAACGCCGGGTTAAAGGTGTTGGGGTTTTCGCCGTCAAGGTAGCGCTGATAGCGCGAGGAGTACTGACAGTAGTTGATGAAGGCTTTGCGCAGTTTGCCCGCTTTAGGAAGCGTCTCTTTCAGTAGCAGAAAGTTAGGCAGACTGGCGGTTTTAAAGGCTTCAAACAGCACAACGTTATTTTCTTTCGCCAGCGCTATCGCCGCCTCGACTTCCTGCAGGTTCGATGCCAGCGGCTTTTCGCAAATGACGTGCTTTTTGTGGCTCAGGAACAGCCGGGTCTGCGGGAAGTGCAGCGAGTTCGGGCTGGCAATATAGACCGCGTCAACGTCAGGGCTCTGTGCCAGTTCATCGAGCGAGGTAAACAGATGCTCGACCGGATAGTCATTGGCGAAGGCTTGCGCCTGTTCGAGGCTGCGGGAGTAGATGGCGGTAAGTTTATATTTGCCGGTTTCATGGGCGGCATCGACAAACTGCTTGGTGATCCAGTTTGTGCCAACAACTGCGAAACGTATCATAAACGTTGACGAACTCCATTAAAGGGAACCTGTCGTCACTCTATCATGCCATCATGACAAAACCAGTGCGTCACTACGCAGAACGATTTAACGAAAGGTGCGTCAGCCACAGGCGGGTATCGAATTCCAGTTGATGGTACTGTGGCTCCATATGGCAGCACAGTTGATAAAAGGCTTTGTTGTGATCTTTCTCTTTCAAATGCGCCAGTTCATGGACCACGATCATCCGCAGAAAGGCCTCCGGCGCGTCGCGAAACACCGTCGCCACGCGAATTTCCGCTTTGGCTTTCAGCTTACCGCCCTGAACGCGGGAAATCGCGGTATGCAGGCCGAGCGCATTGTTCAGCACGTGGATTTTACTGTCGTACATCACTTTGTTGATCGGCGCCGCCCCGCGCAGAAAGCGGGCCTTCAGATCCTGGGTGTACTGATACAGCGCTTTATCGCTGTTAACGTCATGCCCCTGCGGATAACGCTTTTGCAGCACCTCGCCGAGGCGGTCTTGCTCGATTAAAGCCGTGACCTGCGACAACAGCGATTCAGGATAGCCATGGAGATAAGGTAATGTGCTCATGTAGCCCGTTTGCGTAATTAAGCGACAACAGCCGGGGATTCTAGCACCCTGTGCGGACAGGATGCCAGAAAGGCATCGTTACTCGATTATCGCGTCTTCATCCGCCCGGTAGCAGAAGAAATCAAACAGCGCCTCTTTGCGATGCAGCATACTATCCACGCAGGCCATGCCGACAAACGCCCCGGTAAACTCGCCGTAGCGGCTGTATTCATCGGAGAAATGCGATGTGTCGTAGACCGCTCCGATGGGGTGATAGTGCTCACCGTCGACAGACCATGAACACTGTACCTCTCGGCCATTAATAGCAATCGCGAGATAGATTTCTCCCTCGGCAAGGCGAATTTTCTGTGGATCGTCGTGACGCTCACCGTTATCCATGTAGATAATAGCCAGTTGCGCCGCGCCAGAGGTTTCATCCCAGGTTTTATGTAAAAACAGATAGTTCATGTTGTCGTAATAGAGCACCAGTCCAGCGCTGTGCTGATAAATCTCCGGGTTAAAATCCATCTTCGTACTGATGTTGGCGTATACCGAGGTCAGCTTTTTCGCCAGCAGACTGACTTTATTGAGCGAGCTCAGCGACTCCTGACCGCGTAGAGCAAGATAGCCTGCTTTACGCGTCAGGCAGGTAAAACGCTGGAAATGGATCCTCGGCGCATAAAACGCGTTATCCACCCTTGGCTCATCAAAATCATCAAGGTCCGCTTTTGGTGGAAACGGGTGCGGCGGCAGACGGGATCCTTCTACCTGATGCTGTGCGAGATGACCCCCAGCGGCCAGGCGCAGCCAGCCATCCTCGCTCCATTCCATCCTTTGGAGCGCCGTTTCGCGACCCAGCGGGCAGCGTAGCTCCTGGCGAAACGGACGACTGCAAAGGTGGGTTAGCCAGACTTCACCCGTTGGGGTCTCGACATAGCTACCGTGCCCGGCCTTTTGCAGGTAGGTTTCCGGATTGAAATAGTGGGGCTTGAGATGGCCTGTATCTTTGCGTTCGTTAAAATTCTCTGGCCAGGATGTGACGATTGGATTGAGCGGATCGCCTTGATAGGGGCCAGCGACCTCGGTGGCGCGGGCCATGGTGACAGAATGCCCGTAACCGGTGCCGCCTTCGGCGACCATCAGGTAGTAATAGTCGCCGCGTCTCGTCAGATGCGGCGCTTCAATGCAGCCGCGGTCGGTACCGCCGTGCCAGATGCGCTGCGGGTAGCCGATGACGCTGTGCGTCTGCGGCGAATATTCCACCAGGCAGATCGCTCCCGGTTTTTCATAGCCTTCGCGAGTTTCCCACTCCAGTGAGACGATCCATTTTCTGCCATCGTGGTCGTGCAAAATTGAGGCATCGAATCCAGCTGAATGGAGATAAACGGGGGCGCTCCACGGGCCAGTGATCTCCTCGGCGGTAATAAGATAATTATCAACGTCAAAATAACGGGAGTTCATTGAATTCATAACGCCATAAATGACATAAAACAGCTTTTCTTCTTCGCACCAGGTCAGGCTTGGGGCCCAAATACCTTTGGCAGAAGGCAGTTTTTTTAAGTCTGGGTTATTATCATCGGTAAGCACATGGGTGAGCAATTGCCAATGTTTAAGATCCCTTGAATGATAAACCGGTAGTCCGGGAAACCATTCAAATGATGATACCGCCACATAATAATCATCGCCGCGGCGGCATATACAGGGGTCAGGATTAAAACCTCTAAAGACAGGATTCTGAATCATCGTATTTATCCTTAATGCTCAAAATATAGCAATAATTTTAAGTGGAGGATGACTCAGGAGATATATAGACTGTTTCTATTTATATAATAAACGTCCACTTATCTGGTGATGCTGCTCACAAAAAACGATTTATTTCTCCGCCCGACTGCCTACGGCATCGGTGCTTCTGATTTTGTGGCGGAAAGATTGCGGAGTATCGTTCATCATCTCTTTAAACTTGAGGCAGAAGTAGGCGCTGTCAGTGAAGCCGGCACTTTGCGAGATATCGCTGATCTTCAGGTCGGTGTTTGTCAGCAGATTGACAGCGATATTGAGTTTGCGCAGCAGCATGAATTTCTTAAAGCTGATGCCAAAGGCGGATTTAAAGGTGCGGGAAAACCAGGATTTTGACCACTGACAGCGTCGGGCGGCTTCCTCTGTTGTCATTTCAAAATTTTCATTGGCATTAATGACTTGTAGTAGTTCGATAAGTTCGCTCAGGTAGCGATGATGGGTTCGTTCGGTAACAGGAACGGAATCTTTAAGGCGATTAAAAGCATGCAGTAGTACGCTTTGCATCAGGGAACGGAACAGCGAATCAGAGAAGTCGCTGAACTCACTGCACCAGCTCAGCAGCAGCTCAAGGCGCTCAGCCTCCTCGCCGGAAAGATAAACTACCGCGCCGCAGTGGGCCGCAGGTAGCGACAGATCATATCCTTCCAGCCACTCTTTTTCGAATTGCATAAGATAACGCTTGTGGCTGGCAGCGGGCGGTAGCGTCATTTCATGAATGAGTAGGGCAGGGACATATACCAGCGTGTTGTTTTTAATGGTAAATTTTTCGTCGCCAATGGAATAGCTTCCCCCTGATTCTCTGAACCACATCAGTTCGTCCATCATATGGAAATGTGGAACTACATTTATCCCATTGAAATCATTTATGTTATCTGCTCGCAGCGTAAAGAGTTCACCTGCGCCAACGGGGATCTTTTCGAAAACGGGAGATTCGTCACTCATCGGGTACACTCTTCTTATATTTAACAGGATAATTTATACATAACCGGATTGCCCTTAGCAATAACGTATGCCTATCAAATCTACCAGTGCTCTTATTGCGGAGGCGCGATGAATACTGCTCGTATTAGTATCAAAGAAAAATTCAGCTATGGCTTAGGCGACACCGGTTGTAATTTAGTATGGCAAACAGTGATGCTGTTCATGGCCTGGTTTTATACCGACGTATTTGGTTTAAGCCCCGCGCATATGGGAACCATGTTTTTAGCCGTCAGAGTATTAGATGCGGTGACTGATGTATTAATGGGGGCGGTGGCTGATAGAACCCGCACTAAATATGGTCAATTCCGGCCCTATATTTTATGGTTTGCCATTCCGTTTGGCGTATTGTGCTGCTTAACGTTTTATACCCCGGATTTAGGTTATAGCGGTAAGTTAATTTATGCTTATGTTTCTTATACTTTATTATCGTTAGTGTATACCGCTATTAACGTCCCGTACTGCGCGATGATTAATAATATTTCCAATGACTCCCGCGAGCGAGTATCGCTGCAGTCGTGGCGGTTTGCGCTAAGTACCTTAGGCGGCCTGATTGTGTCGCTGACTGCGCTACCGTTGGTAGCCTGGCTGGGGAAAGGCAATCTGCAAAACGGGTATTTCTACACCATGATGGTGATGGGCGCCTTGAGCATCGTGCTGTTCTTTATCTGTTTTGGCCTGACTAAAGAGCGCTACTCTACAGACATTACGGCCAATAATCAGAGCAGCATCCTTGATGACCTGAAAACCCTGCTGGCGAACAAAGACTGGCGCATTTTATTTACGCTGAACGTGGTGAACCTGATCGCCGTGCTGTTCAAAGGCGGTACCACGCTCTACTACGTCAATAACATTATGGGGCGCGCGGATCTTGGCAGCTTGTTGCTGACCACCACGCTGGCTTCCGGAGTGGTGGGAGCCATGCTGTCGCCGTTCATATTTAAGAACATCGATAAAGTGAAGGGCTTCAAGCTGTCAATGGCGCTGGAGGCGGTGCTGTTAATCGCGATGTATTTCGTCCCGGCGGGCAACGTCGCCGCCATCTTCACGTTGGTGATAATCATCAATATCATTCAGCTGGCGGCAACACCGCTACAGTGGAGCATGCTCTCAGATATCATTGATGCGGAAGAAAAGCGCAGCGGCAAGAAGCTCAGCGGAATTGTCTTCTCAACCAACCTGTTTGCAATCAAATTAGGGATTGCCATCGGCGGCGCGCTGGTGGGTTATCTGCTGGCGTGGGGGGACTACGTCGGCGGCGCCGCGCAGCAATCGGCTTCAGCGCTGCAGATGATTAAATTGTTGTTCACTCTCTTCCCGGGTGTGCTGGTGGCGCTGTTGATAGTGATAATGAATCGCTACAGTCTGGATGATAAACGTCTGTCGCATATGGCGCAGGAAAGCGGGAGATAATCGACCGATCTCTATTCAACTGGGCGAAGTTTGCGTATAAACTCGCGGGTTTTAGTATTCCGGAGGCGGAGAGGCGATGAGCCAGGCAGAGTTAAACGGTGAGTTATTCACATTAGAGCGGTTCCCACCTAACGCTGAAGAAGAAGCGCTACAGGCATGGGAAGCGGCGGATGAATATCTGCTGCAACAGGTGAATGACGTCGACGGCCTGACGCTCATCTTCAACGACGGCTTCGGCGCGCTCGCCTGCGCGCTGGCGGCGCGCAACCCGGTCAGCATCAACGACTCCTTTATTTCCGAGCTGGCGACCCGCCACAACCTGCGGATGAACGGTATCGATGAAGAGAGCGTGCGCTTTCAGGATAGCCTGAGCCCGCTACCGGCTGCGCCGGCGCTGGTGCTGATTAAGGTGCCAAAACAGCTGGCGCTACTGGAACAGCAGCTGCGCGCCCTGCGCGAAGTGGTCACGCCGGAAACCCGCATTATCGCCGCGGCGAAAGCCCGTGATGTGCACAACTCGACGCTGGCGCTGTTTGAAAAAATCCTCGGCACCACCACCACCTCGCTGGCGTGGAAAAAAGCGCGTCTGATCCACTGCGTTTTCACCGCCCCCAAGCTTGCCGATGCGCCGCAAACCTACAGCTGGAAGCTGGACGGCACGCCGTGGACCATCCATAACCACGCCAACGTTTTTGCCCGCAGCGGACTGGATATCGGCGCGCGTTTCTTCCTGCAGCATTTACCGTCTGATCTAGAAGGCGAGATCGCCGATCTCGGCTGCGGCAATGGGGTGATTGGCCTGCAGGCGCTGGCGCAAAACCCAAACGCCAGCGTGATGTTCACCGATGAGTCGCACATGGCGGTGGCTTCCAGCCGGTTGAACGTCGAGCGCAACCTGCCGGACGATATCGCACGTTGTGAATTTATGGTCAATAACTCGCTCTCCGGCATTGAGCCGGATCGCTTTACGGCGATCCTGTGTAATCCGCCGTTCCATCAGCAGCACGCGATTACCGACCATATTGCCTGGCAGATGTTTAACGATGCCCGCCGCAGCCTGAAATATGGCGGCGAGCTGTACGTCGTCGGCAACCGCCACCTCGATTACTTCCGTAAGCTGAAGCGCGCTTTTGGTAATTGCACGACGATTGCGACGAACAATAAGTTTGTCATTTTGAAAGCAACGAAGGTGCGTAAGCAGCGCTGATTCCTTTTGTTGTTTCCCCCCGGCTTGCGGCTGTCGCCTTAGCCGGGCTACCGACTGTCGCCTTAGCCGGGCTACCGTCCGGGATTATCGTGGTAGCCCGGGGAAGGCGCATCGCGCCGCCCCCGGGACACGGCTAAATCGCCAGCGCCAGTTTTGTGCCCTGGGCAATCGCCCGACGCGCATCCAGCTCCGCCGCCACGTCGCAACCGCCGATGAGATGCACCGTTTTCCCCGCCGCGCGCAGCGGATCCGCCAGCTCGCGGCGCGGTTCCTGACCGGCGCAGATCACCACCTGATCGACCGCCAACAGCTGGCGCTCGCCGCCGATAGTGACATGTAACCCTTCATCATCGATCTTTTCATAGCTGACCGCCGGGATCATTTTCACGCCGCGCGCCAGCAGCGTCGCGCGGTGGATCCAGCCGGTGGTTTTGCCGAGCCCTTCGCCCGGTTTGCTGGCTTTGCGCTGCAGCATCACAATCTGTCGCGGGCTTTTACTCAGTTGCGGGCCTTCAGGATGCAGCCCTCCCGCCGTTTGCAGGCTGGTATCGATACCCCATTCGCGGCAGAACTCGCCGATATCCTGGCTGGTGGCCACGCCCGACTGGCTTAAATACATCGCGGTGTCGAAGCCGATGCCGCCGCAGCCGATAATCGCCACCTTCGCGCCAACCGGCGCTTTATCACGCAAGACATTAAGGTAGCTCAGCACTTTGGGATGATCGATCCCGTCGATCGCCGGCAGGCGCGGGGCGATACCGGTGGCGAGGATCGTCTCATCGAACGCCAGCAGATCGTCTGTCGTGACGCGGGTGTTCAGGCGTAGATCGACACCATGAAGATCGAGCATGGTGCGGTAGTAACGCAACGTCTCGTGAAACTCCTCTTTGCCGGGGATCTGTTTGGCGATATTAAACTGGCCGCCGATCTCCGGGAGCGCATCGAACAACGTGACATGATGACCGCGGGCGGCGGCGTTAACGGAGAAGGCCAGACCGGCCGGCCCGGCGCCGACCACCGCCAGCCGTTTAGGCGCGTTGGCAGGCAGGACCGGCATCAGGGTTTCATGACAGGCGCGCGGGTTGACCAGACAAGAGGTGACTTTGCCGGCGAAGATCCGATCGAGACACGCCTGGTTGCAACCGATGCAGGTATTGATCTCCCTGGCGCGATCGCGCTGCGCTTTCGACATAAATTCGGCGTCGGCGAGAAACGGGCGGGCCATCGATACCATATCGGCATCGCCGCGGGCGAGAATATCCTCCGCGACCTGCGGATCGTTGATGCGGTTGGTGGTGATCAACGGGATCGACACCGCGCCTTTCAGCTTGCGGGTGACCCAACTGAAAGCTCCGCGCGGTACCGGCGTGGCGATGGTCGGAATGCGCGCTTCGTGCCAGCCAATCCCGGTGTTGATAATTGTCGCCCCCGCCGCTTCAATCGCTTTGGCCAGTTCGGTGACTTCCGCCAGCGTGCTGCCGTCGTTGACCAGATCGAGCATCGATAGGCGGTAGATGATAATGAAATCGTGGCCGGCGCGCTGGCGTACCGCCTTAACCACCTCTACGGCGAAACGCATGCGCCTGGCATAATCGCCGCCCCATTGGTCGTCGCGCTGGTTGGTGCGCGCGGCGAGAAATTCGTTAATCAGATAGCCCTCAGAGCCCATCACTTCGACGCCGTCATATCCCGCTTCACGCGCCAGCTGGGCGCAGTGGGCAAAATCATCGATCAGCGTCAGGATCTCATCGTGGCTCAGTTCATGGGGTGTAAAACGGTTAATCGGCGCCTGTAGCGCCGAAGGGGCCACTAGCGCGGGCTGGTAGCTGTAGCGCCCGGTGTGCAGGATCTGCAGGGCGATTTTGCCGCCTTCCTGATGTACCGCGTCGGTAATATGACGATGGTGCGCCAGATGGCTGGCATCGTTGAGTACCGCGCCGCCGGCCATGGTGACGCCAGAGGGCGCCGGAGCGATGCCGCCGGTGACGATCAGCGCCACGCCGTGACGGGCGCGTTCGGCGTAAAAGGCCGCCAGCCGCTGCGCGCCGTCCGGCAGCTCTTCCAGCCCGGTGTGCATTGAGCCCATCAACACGCGGTTTTTGAGCGTTGTGAAGCCCAGCTCAAGCGGGGCGAAAAGCGACGGATAGCGGCTCATAGTGGCTTCCAATGTAAAATTATTGTTATGTGGTCGGATGAGTTACTAATTTAGCCGTCGCGGAGAAAAAGGGAAAAGGGGAGTGCGGTGATTGTGATGGGATTCAAAGAACGGAAATCGTTGTCCCTCACCCCGGCCCTCTCCCAGAGGGAGAGGGGGAAAGGCGGATCGGTACCGGTGGTTAGGGTTACGGGGAAGACGCTACGCGCTGGCGGCGCTCCAGGCCCGGTGCCTGCCACATCGATGTTGTCAGCCCGCTATCGACAAGGCCAAGCTGATCGGCGTACACCGTCTGCCACTTGCTCATCATCTCCTGATACAGCTCGCGATGCTGCGGATTTGGGGTGAACTCGCGGTGCCAGCTCACTAACCCTTCTCCTGTACTGGCCATATCGCCATACAGTCCGGCGCCGGTTCCGGCGGCGATGGCGCAGCCCAGAGCGGTGGCTTCGCGGACCACCGGCACCCGCACCGGCAGGCCGGTGACGTCGCTGAGGATTTGGCTCCACAGCGCGCCTTTAGAGCCGCCGCCGGCAAACACCAGGCTCTCGAATGTCACCCCGGAGAACTGCGAAATCTGCGCCAGGTTGCAGGCGGAGACAATTGCCGCGTTCTCCTCCAGCGCGCGGAACAGGGTCGCTTTATTGCATTTTTCCGGATCGATGGAGAGGTTAATAAACGACGGTGCGGCGTGGTACCACTGCTTAAAGTGCATGGCGTCGGAAAAAATAGGCATCACGCCGTGGGAACCGGCGGGCACGCGGCTGGCCATCTCCTCCAGCAGCGAATAGGCATCAACGCCGAGCCGCTCGGCAATCAGTTTTTCTTCAGCGCAGAAGGCGTCGCGAAACCAGCGCATGGTCAGGCCAGTAAAGAAGCTGATCGATTCCGCCTGCGCCATGCCGGGAATGACATGAGGATTAACACGAATATTCATCTGCGGATCGGTACGCACCTGCGGCAGGTTGACCACCTGCTGCCAGAAAGTGCCGCCGAGTACCGCAGTTTGCCCGGCGCGCACCACCCCAAGGCCCAAGCAGCCGAGCTGGACGTCGCCGCCGCCCATCACTACCGGCGTCCCGGCGCGCAGGCCGCTCTCATGCGACGCCGCTTCGGTGACGGCGCCCAGCAGGGTACCGGTCTCTTTGACCGGCGACAGCATATCGGCGCGCAGCCCGGCCATATCCAGCAACGCCGGACGCCAGTCGCGGCTGAACAGGTCGAGCATGCCGGTGGTGCCGGCGTTTGACGGGTCGACCGCCAGCTCGCCGGAAAGCTTCGCCGCCAGCCAGTCGCTGATCATGGTGATGGTTGCCGCTTTGCGGTAAATATCGGGGCGGTGGTGCGCCAGCCACAGCAGGCGCGGCATGGCGCTAAGCGCCAGGGTTTGTCCCGAGACCTCGTATACCTCGGATTCAAAACGATAGTCGTGGATCTCCTTAAGCTCCGCCACTTCGCGGCTGGCGCGGGCATCGACGTTGGCGCAGGCCCAGATGGCCTCGCCGTTGCGGTCATAGAGGACGATCCCTTCGCGCATCGAACAGCAGGCGACGGATTGAATGTCGGCGGCAGAGAGCCGGGCGGCATCGAGCGCCTGGCGAATGCACTGGCAGGCCAGCTGCCAGTTGGTGGTAAGGTCGAACTCCATCGAGCCGGGGACGTTATCGACGCTCAGGTGTTTCCATTCGGCCTGGCCTACCGCCAGCTGGCGGCCATTAAGATCGAAAATGACCGCCCGAATGCTGCCGGTCCCGGCATCTAACGCTAACAGGTAACTCATGACATGCGCCTCGCTGTTGTCGCGCGGCGCCAGGCCGTCAGGAGGCCAGTGCGAGCACCGCGCGTGCTGTTGTCTCTTCCGTTACCAGGCCATTAATGCGCTTGCCAATCAGAGCGGCATGAATCGCCTGCGCTTTTTGTTCTCCCCCGGCGACGCCGACGATGGTTGGCAGCTGCGCCAGCTCATCCAGGGTTACGCCGAGCAGTTCCCGATGGATCTCCAGTCCTTCTACCGGCCGGCCGTCGGCCTGCAGGAAATAACCTAAAATGTCGCCGACCGCGCCTTTGCGCGCGTACATCAGCTGTTCGCCCTCGCTGATATAGCCGGAGCGTAAAATGGTGGCGTCGCGCCGCTGATCGATGGCGCCAATGCCAACCACCGCCGCGTCCGCCGCCGTCGCCGCCAGCATCACGTCGCGCACGCTCGACTCGCGGCGCAGGATCTCGGCGACCTCCGCCGAAGAGACCCGCAGCGGCGCCGGAATAATGCTGACGCTGCAGGCGGCATCAAGCTGGCCGATGCCGGTCATATAGGGGCCGACGCCGCCGGAGAGGGTCACCAGCCGCACCTGCTGCGAGCCGATAAAGCCGCTGAGATGCTGCAGGCAGCTCATGGTGGCTTCGCCGAAACCGACTGCTAATAATTGCCCCGGTTGCAGAATGCCCATCAGCGACTGCGCCGCGCCGATACCCAGCCGGGTATTCATCGGCGGGGTGTTGAGCGCCGGCAGCACGCGGGCAATCTTGAGGCCAAAACGCTGCTGGAGTTCACTTTCCAGCGCCAGACAGCCCTCATAGCGCGAGTTGATCTGCACGCGGATCACCCCGGACTGGCGGCCTTTCTCCAGCAGGCGAGAAATCTTCAGCCGCGGCAGCCCCAAACGCTCGCCGATGTCATTTTGCGTCAGGCCGTCGTGGTAGTAGCACCACGCCACCCGCGCCACCAGCTCTTCCTCGGCTAACGCCAGCCCGGCGTAGCGGTTCTCTTCCGTAATGCGTTTTTCGCTCATAAATTGAACTCTTATAAAAATTTAGATCATATGTTCGCTATTGCGCGATCGGAAAGTGTGAGCCGACTGGCAAAACGGATCTTTCATCGCTGGCCCATTTTTTCCTGACGATCTAAAGCACCAAAGTGTGATCTTCGCACGGTTGTAAATATAGTTCACCGTCTACGCTTTTGAACATTATTAAATTTAAAAATCATTTGTTCAATTGAGGCGCGATGATGAAGCCACTGCTTGAAGCTCGCCAGATTTGCAAACAGTTCTCCGGCGTTGCGGTGCTCAAGGGCATTGATTTCACGCTAGGCGCGGGCCAGGTGCATGCGCTGATGGGCGGCAACGGCGCGGGTAAATCGACGCTGATGAAGATCATCGCCGGCGTCGAAACGCCGGATAGCGGTGAACTGACGATCGGCGACCGCGCGTTTGCGCGCCTCAATCCGGCGCTGGCTCATCAGTTAGGCATCTATTTGGTGCCGCAGGAGCCGATGCTGTTTCCCAACCTCAGCGTGCGCGAGAACATTCTTTTCCGCCTGCCGAAGCGGGCGGATACCGTCGCGCGGTTGCAGGACAAACTGCAGCAGTTGAACTGCCAGATCAACCTCGACGCCAGCGCCAGCACGCTCGAGGTAGCCGATCAACAGATGGTCGAGATCCTGCGCGGGCTGATGCGCGAGGCCAGGATCCTGATCCTGGATGAACCCACCGCCTCTTTAACGCCGGGTGAAACCGAGAGGCTCTTTAGCCAGATCCGCGCGTTACAGGCGCTGGACGTTGGGATCGTCTTTATCTCACACAAATTGCCCGAAATCCGCCAGCTTGCCAGCCATATTTCGGTGATGCGCGACGGCGCGGTGGTGCTGAGCGGCGAGACCGCGGCATACCGCGATGAGCAACTGATTAACGCGATGACGCCGGTCAGCCGCGACCATGCGCTGAGCGACACGCAAAAGCTGTGGCTGTCGCTACCGGGTAACCGCCGTACGCAACCGCAGGACTTTCCCGTGCTGCGGGTGGAGGATCTCACCGGAGAAGGTTTTATCGATCTCAATCTGGAGATCCGCGCCGGAGAGATCGTCGGTCTGGCCGGGCTGGTAGGATCCGGGCGCACCGAATTTGCCGAAACCTTATACGGCCTGCGTCCACCGCGCGCCGGGCGGATCTGGCTGGAGAATCGCGAGATTAGCCGCGACAGTACCCGCGCCCGGCTGGCCAGCGGGCTGGTCTATCTGCCGGAAGACCGCCAGGTCTCGGGGCTGTTTCTTGATGCGCCGGTGCGCTGGAACACGGTGATGTTCAATCAGCCGTCGTGGTGGCAGCAGGGGAAACGGGAGGCGGCGGTGGTTGAACGCTATCACCGGGCGCTGGGGATCAAGCTGGCCGATGGCGATCAGCCGGTGCGCACTCTCTCTGGCGGTAACCAGCAAAAGGTGCTGCTGGCGCGCTGTCTGGAAGCTAATCCGTTACTGCTGATTGTCGATGAGCCGACGCGCGGCGTGGATGTCTCCGCCCGCGCCGATATCTATCAACTGCTAAAAAGCGTTGCCGCGCAAAACGTGGCGGTGCTGATGATCTCCTCCGATGTGGATGAGTTCGTTGGCCTGGCCGACCGGGTGCTGGTGATGCATCAGGGCCGCTACAGCGGTGAGCTGGCGCGACAGGCGGTGACCGTCGATCGCATGATGACCCTGGCCTTCGGAGGGCAGGCATGAAAACGTTACTGAAGAATCGCGAACTGAGCGCCTTCTTTGCCATCGTGGCGCTCTTTGCCGTGCTGGTGGCGCTCAATCCAGCCTATTTCAGCCTGCAGACCCTGGCGATGATTTTCGCCAGCTCGCAAATCCTCTGCCTGCTGGCATTGGGCGCGACGCTGGTGATGCTGACCCGCAATATTGACGTGTCGGTAGGCTCCACCGTTGGGCTGTGCGCCATCGCCGTCGGCGTGGCGCTGAACAACGGTTACGGGCTGGCGACGGCTATCGCCTTTGCGCTGGCGATTGGCGCGCTGGCCGGGGCGTTTAACGGCCTGCTGGTAGTGGGACTGCGCATTCCGGCGATCGTCGCCACCCTCGGCACGCTGGGGTTGTATCGCGGGGTGATGCTGCTGTGGACCGGCGGGAAATGGATCGAGGGCTTGCCCGACAGCCTGAAGTCGCTCTCGGAGCCGGCGTTTATCGGCGTGTCGCCGCTGGGCTGGCTGGTGCTGGCGCTGCTGCTGGCGGGCGGCTGGCTGCTGTCGCGCACCGCCTTTGGTCGTGATTTTTACGCCGTCGGCGATAACCTCGCCGCCGCGCGCCAGTTGGGCGTGGCGGTCAATCGCACGCGGATGCTGGCCTTTACCCTCAACGGCATGCTGGCGGCCTGCGCCGGGATTGTCTTCGCCGCGCAGATTGGTTTTGTGCCTAATCAGACCGGCAGCGGGC
The DNA here is from genome assembly GCF_000828055.2 of Klebsiella variicola. Lineage (NCBI taxonomy): Bacteria > Pseudomonadati > Pseudomonadota > Gammaproteobacteria > Enterobacterales > Enterobacteriaceae > Klebsiella > Klebsiella variicola. Next base: position 634,883 of record NZ_CP010523.2, read on the forward strand.
TGGAGATGAAAGCCATCGCCGCCTGCGTACTGGGCGGGATCTCGCTGCTCGGCGGTACCGGCACGCTGCTCGGCGCGTTTCTCGGCGCCTTTTTCCTCACCCAAATCGACACCGTGCTGGTGCTGTTCCGCCTTCCCGCCTGGTGGAATGACTTTATCGCCGGCCTGGTGCTGCTCGGCGTGCTGGTGCTCGATGGCCGCCTGCGCCAGGCGCTGGCCCGCCATCAGCGGGCGCTAAAGTACAGCCGTTTCCAGCCCGGTAATAAAGGGGGCAAACAGGTTGCCCGCTTTCCCGAACGCAAAAGCAAAGAGGTGGCTTAAATGAAGCTGAAGCTTAACTGGGAAAGCGCGCTGCTGGCGTTGCTGATCGCGGAAATCCTGCTATTCGGCGCGTTGAATTCGCGCATGCTGGATCTCAATATGCTGCTCTTTAGCACCAGCGACTTTATCTGCATCGGTATTGTCGCGCTGCCGCTGACGCTGGTGATCATCAGCGGCGGGATCGATATTTCGCTGGGCTCGACCATCGGCCTGTGCGCCATCGCCCTCGGGGTGATGACCCAGGCGGCCTGGCCGCTGTGGCTGGCGGTATCGCTGACGTTGCTCTTGGGACTGCTGTGCGGGTTATTCAACGCCGCGCTGATCCACTACACCGGCATCAGCCCGCTGGTGATCACGCTTGGTACGCTATATCTGTATGGCGGCGGCGCGCTGCTGCTTTCCGGGATGGCCGGCGCGACCGGTTACGAGGGGATTGGCGGTTTTCCCGATAGCTTCACCGCCATCGCCAATTTAACCCTCGCCGGACTGCCGCTGCCGCTGGTGCTGTTCGCGATTATCACCTTTCTCTTCTGGCTGCTGGCCCATCGCGGGCGCTTTGGCCGCCATCTCTTTTTACTCGGGCAAAACCCGCGCGCCGCGCGCTATGCCGCGCTGTCGGTGAACGGCATCCCGTACGTGCTGTATGGCCTGGTGGGCGTCGCCTCGGCGGTCGCGGCGCTGGTGATGGTCTCCTATTTCGGCTCGGCGCGTTCGGATTTAGGCCGCGACCTGCTGATGCCGGCGCTGACCGCGGCGGTGCTCGGCGGGGCCAATATTTACGGCGGCTCGGGATCGATACTGGGTACCGCGCTGGCGGCATTGCTGGTGGGGTATCTGCAACAGGGTTTACAGATGGTCGGCATCCCCAACCAGGTGTCGAGCGCGCTGTCAGGGGCGCTGTTGGTTGTGGTGGTGATGGGGCGTTCGCTGAGCCTGCACCGTGAATGGGTGCGCGCGACCTGGCGGCGTCTTTTCTCGCATAGAACAATCGGAGCACAACAATGAAAACAAAACGTATCCTGCAGGTCAGCGCGCTGGCGCTGGCGATGAGCGTGGTTACCGCGCAAGCGGCGGACCGCATCGCCTTTATTCCTAAGCTGGTCGGCGTCGGCTTCTTTACCAGCGGCGGCAACGGCGCGAAAGAGGCGGGGAAAGCGCTGGGTGTGGATGTCACCTATGACGGCCCCACCGAGCCCAGCGTCTCCGGCCAGGTGCAGCTTATCAACAACTTCGTCAACCAGGGCTACAACGCGATTATCGTCTCCGCCGTTTCGCCGGACAGCCTGTGCCCGGCGCTGAAGCGGGCGATGCAGCGCGGGGTGAAAGTCCTGACCTGGGATTCCGATACCAAACCGGAGTGCCGCAGCATCTATATCAACCAGGGCACGCCGCAGCAGCTCGGCGGCCTGCTGGTGGAGATGGCGGAAAAGCAGGTCAGCAAACCTGCCGCCAAAGTCGCGTTTTTCTACTCCAGCCCGACGGTGACCGACCAGAACCAGTGGGTGAAGGAAGCCAAAGCCAAAATCGAAAAAGAGCATCCGCAGTGGCAAATCGTCACCACCCAGTTTGGCTATAACGATGCCACCAAATCGCTGCAAACCGCCGAGGGGATCTTAAAAGCGTATCCGGATCTCGACGCCATTATCGCGCCGGATGCCAATGCGTTGCCGGCGGCGGCGCAGGCGGCGGAGAACCTCAAGCGTCAGGGCGTGGCGATCGTCGGCTTTAGTACGCCGAACGTGATGCGCCCGTACGTTGAGCGCGGCACGGTGAAAGCGTTCGGCCTGTGGGATGTGGTTCAGCAGGGCAAAATTGCGGTTAACGTCGCCGATCGATTGCTGAAAAAGGGCGATCTTAACGTAGGCGATAGCGTTGAGGTGAAAGATATCGGCTCGCTGAAGGTCGAACCGAATAGCGTGCAGGGCTACCAGTATGAGGCGAAGGGCAACGGTATCGTGCTGCTGCCGGAGCGCGTGGTGTTCAGCAAAGAGAACATCAACAACTACGACTTCTGACGGAGGAAAAGATGGCTGATTTAGACGATATCAAAGAGGGTAAGGACTTCGGCATCGACCGCCCGCAGCAGAATACGCTGTATACCCTGAAAGGCTGTGGTTCACTGGATTGGGGCATGCAGTCACGGCTGGCGCGCATCTTTAATCCGCACAGCAACCGCACGGTGATGCTGGCCTTCGATCACGGCTACTTCCAGGGGCCAACGACCGGGCTTGAGCGTATCGACCTGTCGATTGCGCCGCTGTTTGCCGACACCGACGTGCTGATGTGCACCCGCGGCGTACTGCGTAGCCAGGTGCCGGCGGCCACCAATAAGCCGGTGGTACTGCGCGCCTCCGGCGGCAATTCGATTTTGAGCGAACTCTCCAACGAATGCGTGGCGGTGGCGATGGAAGACGCGCTGCGTCTCAACGTATGCGCGGTGGCGGCGCAGGTTTATATCGGCAGCGAATACGAACATCAGTCGATCAATAACATCATCAAACTGGTGGATGCCGGTAATCGCTACGGTATGCCGGTACTGGCGGTTACCGGCGTCGGCAAAGAGATGACCCGCGACGCGCGCTACTTCTCGCTGGCCAGCCGGATTGCCGCCGAAATGGGGGCGCAGTTTGTGAAGACCTATTTCGTTGAGGAAGGCTTTGAAAAAGTGACCGCCAGCTGTCCGGTGCCGATCGTTATCGCCGGCGGTAAAAAACTGCCGGAGCATGAGGCGCTGGAGATGTGCTGGCGGGCGATCGACCAGGGGGCTTCCGGGGTGGATATGGGGCGCAATATCTTCCAGTCCAGCGCCCCGCGCGCGATGCTGAAGGCGGTGAAAAAGGTGGTGCATGAGAATCTGAACGCGCGCGAAGCGTATCAGTTCTGGCAGGAAGAGAAACAGGGAGAGCTGAAATGAACGTGACGCTGGTGGAGATCAATATTAAACCCGAGCGGGTGGATGAGTTTCTTGAGGTGTTTCGCGCCAACCACGAGGGCGCGCTGCGGGAACCAGGCAACCTGCGCTTTGATGTCCTGCAGGATCCCGAGGTGAAAACCCGCTTTTTTATCTACGAAGCCTATAAAGACGATGAGGCGGTGCTGGCGCATAAGAAGACGCCGCACTATTTAGCCTGCGTCGAAAAGCTGGAGGAGATGATGTCGCAGCCGCGGCAGAAACGCAGCTTTATCGGCCTGTTGCCGCAGGTATGAGGATTTTCCTTCCCCCTCTCCCTGTGGGAGAGGGGGAAGGGCACTTATTACGCTTCTTCAACCGAGACGCGCAGGGCCGCCAGCGCCTTACGCGCCGCTTTCAGCACCTGCTCACACTGCTCCAGGGTGAGGGTCAGCGGCGGTTCAACGCGGATCGTCTTGGCGTTGTTTAACGTCCCGGCGACCAGCACCCGCTGTCTGAACATCTCGCTGGCAAAGTCGTAGCCAATCTCGTTATCGACAAACTCGATGGCCATCAGCATGCCTTTCCCGCGCACTTCATTCACCAGGTCCGGATACTCCTGCGCCAGCAGGCGGAACCCGTCCAGCAGCATATCGCCTTTCTGCGCCGCCTGCGCCGGCAGGTTTTGCGTCAACAGCACGTTGATCGTCGCCAGCGCCGCCGCACAGGCCAACGGGTTGCCGCCGAAGGTGGTGGTGTGCAGGAACGGGTTGTCGAACAGCACCGAGAAGACCTCTTCCGTCGCCACCGTCGCGCCGATCGGCATCACACCGCCGCCGAGCGCTTTCGCCAGACACAGAATATCGGGCTGAACGTTCTCATGCTCGCAGGCGAACATCTTGCCGGTGCGGCCCATGCCGGTCTGCACTTCGTCGAGGATCAGCAGGGCGCCAAACTCATCGCACAGCTTACGCACCGCCGGCAAATACCCCTGCGGCGGGAGGATCACGCCCCCTTCGCCCTGAATCGGCTCGAGGATCACCGCCGCGACGTCGTCGCCGGTTTTCTTGCACTCGCTCAGCATGGTGCGCATGGCGTTGATATCGCCGAACGGCACGTGGCGGAAGCCCGGCAGCAGCGGCATAAAGGGTTTGCGGAAGGTCGACTTGGCGGTGGCCGACAGCGCACCCAGCGATTTACCGTGGAAGGCGCCGCTGGTGGCGATGAAGGTAAATTTACCGCGCGGCGACTGATAGGCTTTCGCCAGCTTGATAGCCGCCTCTACCGATTCGGTACCGCTGTTGCAGAAGAAACTGTACTTTAGTTTGCCGGGCGTTAAGGCTGCCAGGGTTTTCGCCAGCATCGCGCGTAGCGGATCCAGCAGTTCCTGACTGTGAAGCGGTTGTTTCGCGAGTTGATTCTCGACGGCGGATACCACAACTGGATTACGGTGCCCTACATTGAAGATGCCAAACCCACCAAGGCAGTCGATAAATTCCTGTCCCTGGGTGTCGACAAGCGTATTTAACCCTCCCGCTTGCCACTCTACGGCTCCGTAATCCCCGCCGGCTGTGACCGATTTTCGATACTCTAAAAACCCCGGATTCACATGCTCTTTAAAGTATTCCCTGACCTCCTGGTTAAGTGCTTTCATTTCCTCATGATCAAGCGTGCGCTTTTCAATGAGATTCAGTGCGTGTGCGCTGCAGGCCAGAGCCGATGCGCTGGAAGGTAACCTGTTCAAAATGTGCTCCTGGGGCGGACGTATCACACGATACTGGATTAAGTATTGCAGGGATTACGCCAGTTCGGCAGAAGCGGTGAAAATCGGGATAAATGCAAAGTAAAAGACGAAATGTGTAAAATTTAATCTCATTGCGCCACTATTGGCACGTTTTATTCCTGAGCTGACGAGATTTTCTGCCTGGCGGCGATGAACGGGGCGATCCGTCGTGGTGCGAGCTGCCCCAGGGCGGGGCAGCCGGTGGTAACAAAAGAGGCTTAGTCGAGCTGAGAGATCTCCATCGCCGCCCGGTCGATAATGCCGATGATCTGCTTGAGCTGGGCGGCACTGCTGGCCTGCTGGTTCACTTTCAGGTCGAGGACCGCTTTGAAGTTTTCCAGCGCGCGCTTCATCTGCGGATCCCGGCGCAGCTCGCAGCCGACCATCCGCGCCTGCAGACGCTCCTGGATATGGGCCAGGTGCTCCTGGTTCTCGGCGTGCAGCTGTTTTCCTTCCTCGCTGATAACGATTTTTTTACGTCCGTTGTCATCTTCCACGCTGATAAGGCCCTGGTCCTGGAGCAGATCCAGCGTCGGGTAGATCACCCCCGGGCTGGGGCTGTAGTTCCCCTGGGTAAGCGTTTCGATCTCTTTGATCAGCTCATAGCCATGGCTGGCGTTGCGGCTGAGGATATCCAGAATGATCAGCCGCAGTTCACCGTGGCCAAAGAAACGCTGGCGGCGTCCGCCGCCGCGGCGGCCATGGTCGCCGTGTTCGCTGGGATCACCGTGGCGCCCGCGTGGCCCACGCCCCTCTTCATGATGATGTCGCATGGTTACCTCCTGCTGTTTTTGATATATCTAATTTATATCTAAAAAATGAATGTTCGCAATGCTGGTTGCTATTTATTTTTTAATATATTGATATGTATGTAATTATTTTCTGATTGTGGATTTTGATGCGGTTTGTTTTGACTATATCAAAAAAAGACTTGCATTCTTTTTAGTTGGCAATCATTATCATTTGCATCAAGTTTAGATATATCTATTTACCGTTCACGAAGGCAATCGATGATGACAAAAACCAAAGCAGACAAGTACCCGCAGCGTGTCCGCAATGAGCTGCGTTTCCGTGAGCTGACGGTGCTGCGCGTGGAGCGCGCAGGCGCGGCGTTCCAGCGTATCGTGCTGGGAGGCGAGGCGCTGGAAGGCTTCGCTTCTCACGGCTTTGACGACCATACCAAGCTTTTTTTCCCCGAGCCGGGCGCGGCATTTACCCCGCCGCAGGTGACCGAGGAGGGGATTGACTGGGGCGAGGGCGTGCGGCCTGCCACCCGTGACTATACGCCGCTGTACGATGCCGAACGTCACGAGCTGGCTTACGATTTCTATATCCACGATGGCGGTATTGCCAGCCGCTGGGCGCTGGAAGCAAAAGTGGGCGATAAGCTGGTGATCGGCGGCCCGCGCGGCTCGCTGGTGGTGCCGCAAGATTATGCCTGGCAGCTGTATGTTTGCGATGAGTCCGGCATGCCGGCGCTGCGCCGTCGTCTGCTGGGATTACGCCAGCTGCCGGCAAGGCCGCAGGTGACGGCCATCGTTACTATCGCCGATGCGTCGTATAAAGATTATCTGGCGGATCTCGACGGCTTTAACATCGAGTGGGTGGTGGGCCACAACCCGGCCTTCGTCGCCGAGCGTCTGGCCCAGGTGAAGGTGCCGGCGGAGGATTATTTCATCTGGCTGACCGGCGAAGGCGCGGTGGTGAAATCGCTGCTGGCGCGCTTTGAAGACGAGAGCATCGAACAGCAACTGGTGCGTTCCCAGGCGTACTGGCACAGTAAGTAAAAAGCCATCGTGGTAAAACCCGGATAGCGGCTTGCGCCTTATCCGGGCTACGGTTGGCGCCGTTTTTTGTCGGGTGGCGGCTTACGCCTTACCCGACCTTCTATTCGGCGGTGTGACGTCGCCCCAGTAAAACCCGGATAGCGGCTTGCGTACGGTTGGCGCCGATTTGTAGCCCCGGTAAGCACAGCGCCACCGGGGAAGGCTTATCGTTCCGCCAGGGCCTTAAACACCATCGCTACCGCATGGGCGCCGGGGTCCATGTTGCCGAGCAGGCTATCGCTGTTGAGATAGGACGCTCGTCCGGCGCCAGCTTTGCCCGACTGGCAGGTGCGATCCGCCCCGGCCTGCGCCGCGGCAAAAGCGGCCTGCAGATTCTCCGGTTCGGCCAGCAGCGCCGCCAGCGCCGGCTGCAGAGCGTCGATCATCGTCCGGTCTCCCTCATCGGCGCCGCCGTAAAACTTCATCTGTTCCAGACCGGCGTTCAGCGCCTCGGCCACGCTGGCGCCTTGTCCCAGCTTCTGCCCGGCAGCGGTGAAGAAGATAGACATCAATACCCCGCTGGAGCCGCCCATCACCACCGTCAGACGTTCGCCGATCAGCGCGAACAGCGTTGGCAGATCGTTTAGCGGCAGCTGCTGGCGCTGCAGCAGGTCGGCAATCTCGCGCGCCCCGGCGGCGAAGGTGGAGCCGGTATCGCCGTCGCCCACTTTGGCGTCCAGCGCGTTGAGATGGGCTTCAAGGTCGGAGAGGGTGCCGGTCACCTGCGCGACGTAATCGCCCACCAGCGGATTGCCCGATGGTATAAAGTCGACGCGCGCGCTGGCGAGAGTGGACGGCATGATGTTAACTGCCCGCGGCTGCACCGGCGTCTGCCAGCCGGCGGTTTCCACGTCCGACAGCAGCGCTTTTTCAATACCCTCCTCCAGCACGATGGCGCTCAGCGAGAAGCCTTTCATATCCAGCGCCGTCACCAGCGAGGCCGGGCCTATTAACCAGTCAACGCGCGCCTGCAGCGGGGTGTTGGCCAGCTCGCGGGTCAGGATCGCCATCTCAGCCTCCGACACGCCGCCGAGGTTATTAAGCATCACCGCCAGGCGGCCGGTTTCCGGTAGGGCGGCGGTCAGTTTTTCCACCATCAGGTTGACGATTTCCGCGCTGTTATGCGTGGCGATGGTTGAGGCCCCGGGCTCACCGTGGATGCCCATTCCCAGCTCGGCGTGGCCGGCCTGATGGCGCGGCGCGCTTTCGGCTTCCTGCGGCAGGTGGCAGCTGGCCAGCGCCACGCCGATGCTGGCGGTATGGCTGGCGGCGTATTGCGCTTCACGCAGGACGGTGGCGAGGTTGAAGCCGCGCTCGGCGAAATAGCCCGCCACTTTATGCACCAGAATGGTCCCGGCGATGCCGCGCGGCTGCTTGTTATCCGGCAGCGAAATGTCGTCGCCGACGATCAGCATCTCCACGTTGTAGCCGAGACGGCGCGCTTTCTCCGCCGCCAGGCCGAAGTTAAGCCGATCGCCGGTGTAGTTTTTGACGATCAGCAGGCAGCCCGCCTCGCCGGTCACCGCCTGAATGGCGGTAAGCACCGCGTCGACGCTCGGCGAGGCGAACAGATCGCCGCAGACCGCGGCGGTCAGCATGCCTTTACCAATAAAGCCGACGTGCGCCGGTTCATGGCCGGCGCCGCCGCCGGAGATCACCGCCACGTTGTTTTTATTCAGATCGCGACGGACCACCACCCGGATCGCCGGGTCGCTCTCCAGACGGGCGAGGTTATTCCACGGGCTGGCGATAATGGTACCCTCAATCACATCGTTGACGAGGCTGGCGCGCTGGTTAAAAAAGAATTGAGACATAGTGGTTCCTGAAGAGTAAGCGAAAACTCACCCTCCGGAGGCAGGCCTCCGGAGCGGTAACGGTCAACGTGAATTTTAGTCACGGATAAGGCGTTGGTTACGCATATCGAGCGCGATGGCTTCGCCAGGCTGAATATCCTTCAGCGCCTCGCCCTGCTGGCACAGCCACACGATCCCCGCGGCGCGGGCGATAATCGCGCCGTGAGCCTGTTCGCTGCCATCGCGCAGGCACAGGCCTTTAATGAGGCTGGCATCCAGTTGTAAGACGGTTGAGGGATAAATGTTGTCGGCAATAATAATTGTTGGCTCGCCGGGTGTCGGCAGCGTCTCCTGAATACCCTGCAGATGGCGCAGGGTGCGCTGCAGAATATCTTCGATATCGATATAGCGCGCCTGCAGGTAGGGGTCATCCAGCTGGCGATACTGCTGGCTGAGCTCCATTAGCACCTGATGCCACGCCCATTCCGCCGAGCATTGTTCGGTGAGCAGACGATCGTTGGCGGCATCAAACAGATCGTCATCGTCGAGCAGGGTGTGGTGCCCGGCGAAGATCGCCGCGATATCGGCGTTAAATTTATTTTCCGCCAGCTCGGTCAGGACGATAAGATCCGCCAGCGTCTGGTCAATGGCCTGGCGCAGGCGCTGCTGCTCGCGGGCAGCATCGGCGGCAGCCGGGCGGAGCGGCTGGATCAGGGCCAGCGGATAGCGCAGGGCAACGCCTTCGACGCGCTCGGGCGTTGCCGGAGCCGCTGCCGGTTGCGCCGCAGGCGATTCACCGAAGTTATCGGCGGCCAGCGCCTGAAACGCCGCCAGCGCCGCGTCGGCATCCGGACCGCGGGCCAGCAGGCGCAGTTTATCGTTACGGCGTACCTGCAATAGCGCGATTTGGTTGAGGCTGTCCGGTTTGACGCACTTCCCGTTTTTCTCCAGCAGCAGATCGGCATTAAAACCCGCCAGCGCGGCGACCAGCTTCGACGCCGGACGCACATGCAGGCCGTTGTGATTGTTAATAATGACTGAAACCGATTTTGTGTCGCCGTCGTCGGCAAGCGTCGGCGCCGGCGCGGCGTCAGAAGTTGGCGAAGGTAAACCCAGCTGAACCCGCTTGGCCTCCAGGGCGCTCATGGCGTCGGCGATCACCTTGTCGATCCCGGCGCCGGAGGCAGCGCTGACGGTGGCCGCCAGCGTCCCTTCCACCAGCGGCGCGGCGCACAGCCGCACCTTCGCGGCAATCGCCGGATCGAGCAGATCGAGGGCGGTTTCGGCGCTGAGCAACGCGCTGCCGATATCCATCATCACCAGCACGTGATCGGTATCGGCGACGGATTCGATCGCCTCCATGACTTTTATTGGATCGGTGCCGATCGGGCTGTCTGGATCGTCGATCCCGGCGGCGATCGCCAGCTTGCAGCCATCGTTCATTAACATCTGCCGGGCCAGTTCTCCGACACCTTCGCCCAGCCGGGCGCTATGAGAAACAATAACCAGGTTTACCATCGCGATTTCCTTACTCTTTGGCGGCGGCGGCCAGCATCTGAACCATAAACAGCACCGAGGTTGCGCCGGGATCCTGATGTCCGATGCTGCGCTCGCCGAGATAGCTGGCGCGGCCTTTACGCGCCTGCATGGTGATGGTGGCGTGGGCCGCACGCTCGGCCACTTCGCAGGCGGCATCCAGCGCGGCGGCGATCGACAGGTGCTGCTCGCTGGACTGGCGCAGGGAGTCCGCCACCGGCAGCCAGACGTCGCACATGGTTTTATCCCCTGGCTCCGCTTTGCCGCGGTTGACCACCCCGTCCGCGCCTTCGCGGATCATCAGGTACAGTTCGTCGAGGGTCAGGCTCTGGTGGGCCTGAGTGACCTGCGCGGCGCGAATAAAGAAGGTGCCGAACAGCGGGCCGCTGGCGCCGCCAACGTTGGAGAGCAGCGTCATGCCGGTATTTTTCAGGATAAAGCCAATATCTTTATCGGCGATCGACGGCAGCTTTTCGACCACTTTACTAAAGCCGCGGTGCATATTGAGACCGTGGTCGGCGTCGCCGATCTCTTTATCGAGGCCGGTGAGAAAATCGCTCTCTTTGGTGAAAATGTCGCCGCAGCGGTACAGCCAGTCGACGATTTGCGTTCTGTTCAGTGACATGTCGTGCTCCTTAGTTTCCCCAGTTCAGCGCCGGGGTATGAACCGGGGCGTCCCATAGCGCCAGCGTCTCATCATCCACTTTCAGCAGGGTGATGGAGAAGCCCGACATATCCAGCGAGGTGCAGTAGCTGCCGATGAGGTTACGTTCGATGATGATGCCAGACGCTTCGCAGCGCTGGGCGAGACGGTGATACACGCCGTACAGTTCGGACAGCGGGGTGGCGCCGAGGTTATTGACCAGCGCGATGACCCGGTCGCCGTTTTGCAGCGCGGTTTTGCTCTGCTTCACTTCCTGCCACGCGCCCTTGACGGTATTCCACTGGCGCAGCGTGCGGCTGTAGGCGCCATTCTCCAGCAGGGTATCGAACATCTCATCGACGGTTTGGTCGAGCGAGCTGAAGCGGCGGCGGTCGATGCCCGGCTCGCCGTGAATGCCGACACCGAACTCCATCTCGTCATCTTTCAGCGTAAAGGAGGGCTGCCCGGCGGCCGGTACGGTGCAGGCGCCGAGAGCGATACCAATCGAGTGGCCGAGATTGTTCAGGCGGCGGCCCAGTTCAGCGCAGGCTTCCAGCGAGTCACCGCGCTCGGCGGCGGCGCCGACCAGTTTTTCGATCAACACGGTATTGGCGACGCCGCGGCGACCAGCGGTATAGAGACTGTCTTTCACCGCCACGTCGTCGTCGACCACCACGGTGGTGACTTTAATGCCGCTTTCATGCAGCAGCTCGGTAGCGGTTTCGAAGTTCAGGATATCGCCGGTGTAGTTTTTGATAATCAGCAGAACGCCTTCGCCGCCGTCAATTTGCATCGCGCATTCGAACATTTTGTCCGGCGTCGGCGAGGTGAAGATTTCCCCCGGGCAGGCGCCAGAGAGCATGCCCTGGCCGATATAGCCGCAGTGCATCGGCTCATGTCCGCTGCCGCCGCCGGAGAGCAAGGCCACCTTGCCGGCCACCGGCGCGTCGGTGCGGGTCACATATAGCGGGTCCTGATGCAGGGTCAGCTGCGGATGGGCTTTAGCCAGCCCCTGTAATTGTTCATTCAGTACATCTTCAACACGGTTAATCAGCTTTTTCATTATTCAGTGCTCCGTTGGAGAAGGTTCGATGCGGCCTCTCTGCTGGCGGAGGCGGTCATCGCGTAGGGGTATCGTCTGACGGTGGAGCGTGCCTGGCGATATGATGATTCTGGCTGAGTGGACGAAAAAAAGAATGCCCCGACGATCGGGTTTCATTACGAAACATTGCTTCCTGATTTTGTTTCTTTATGGAACGTTTTTGCCGAGGATACGGTGAAAATGCGAGCTGGCGCGCTTTTTTTCTTCTGTCATAAGCGGCGGTCAGGATGGCTGGCGAAGCGGGTGGGAAAAAATTTTTGCTGATTTTCTGCCGGCTGCGGGAGAAAAAAAGGCCGAAAAGGGGGGATGGTAAGGGCATTATGCGGCAGATGAGCGGATCGGGATCGCAATCCTGACAGAGAACAGGGTTTTTTGTTCCAATATGGAACGTAAAAAATTAACCTGTGTTTCATATCAGAACAAAAAGGCGAAAGATTTTTTTGTTCCCTGCCGGCCCTACAGTGATCGCACTGCTCCGGTACCGTTCCGTTCAGGCCGCGTTTTCCGGCCGGCGCGGATAACGCCAGGGCTCTTCATGTCTACATGCGCACTTATTTGAGGGTGAAAGGAATGCTAAAAGTTATTCAATCTCCAGCCAAATATCTTCAGGGCCCTGATGCTGCTGTCCTGTTCGGTCAATATGCCAAAAACCTGGCGGAGAGCTTCTTCGTCATCGCCGACGATTTCGTGATGAAGCTGGCGGGAGAGAAAGTGGTGAATGGCCTGCAGAGTCACGATATTCGCTGCCATGCGGAACGGTTTAACGGTGAATGCAGCCATGCGGAAATTAACCGTCTGATGGCGATTTTGCAAAAACAGGGCTGCCGCGGCGTGGTTGGCATCGGCGGCGGTAAAACCCTCGATACCGCGAAGGCGATCGGTTACTACCAGAAGCTGCCGGTGGTGGTGATCCCGACCATCGCCTCGACCGATGCGCCAACCAGCGCGCTGTCGGTGATCTACACCGAAGCGGGCGAGTTTGAAGAGTATCTGATCTATCCGAAAAACCCGGATATGGTGGTGATGGACACGGCGATTATCGCCAAAGCGCCGGTACGCCTGCTGGTCTCCGGCATGGGCGATGCGCTCTCCACCTGGTTCGAGGCCAAGGCCTGCTACGATGCGCGCGCCACCAGCATGGCCGGGGGGCAGTCCACCGAGGCGGCGCTGAGCCTCGCCCGCCTGTGCTATGATACGCTGCTGGCGGAGGGCGAAAAGGCCCGTCTGGCGGCGCAGGCCGGGGTGGTGACCGAAGCGCTGGAGCGCATCATCGAGGCGAACACCTACCTCAGCGGCATTGGCTTTGAAAGCAGTGGCCTGGCCGCCGCCCACGCGATCCACAACGGTTTCACCATTCTGGAAGAGTGCCACCACCTGTATCACGGTGAGAAAGTGGCCTTCGGTACCCTGGCGCAGCTGGTGCTGCAGAACAGCCCGATGGATGAGATTGAAACGGTGCTGGGCTTCTGCCAGCGCGTCGGCCTGCCGGTGACCCTCGCGCAGATGGGCGTCAAAGAGGGGATCGACGCGAAAATCGCCGCGGTGGCGAAAGCCACCTGCGCGGAAGGGGAGACCATCCACAATATGCCGTTCGCGGTGACCCCGGAGAGTGTGCACGCCGCTATCCTCACCGCCGATCTGTTAGGCCAGCAGTGGCTGGCGCGTTAATTCGCGGTGGCTAAACCGCTGGCGCCGGTCGGCGGTTTTTCTTTCTCCCCTCTGGCAGTGGCTGCCGGAGGGGTTCTCTATGGTAAAACGCGGAAAACAGTATGACTGTTCAGACTCAGGATACCGGGAAGGCGGTCTCTGCCGTCATCGCCCAGTCATGGCATCGCTGCAGCAAGTTTATGCAGCGTGAAACCTGGCAAACGCCGCACCAGGCCCAGGGCCTGACCTTCGACTCCATCTGTCGGCGTAAAACCGCGCTGCTGACCATCGGTCAGGCGGCGCTGGAGGACGCCTGGGAGTTTATGGACGGTCGCCCCTGCGCGCTGTTTATTCTTGATGAGACCGCCTGCATCCTGTGCCGCTGCGGCGAACCGCAAACGCTGGCGCAGCTGGCTGACCTGGGATTTCGCGACGGCAGCTACTGCGCGGAGAGCATTATCGGCACCTGCGCGCTGTCGCTGGCCGCGATGCAGGGGCAGCCGATCAACACCGCCGGCGATCGGCATTTTAAGCAGGCCCTGCAGCCATGGAGCTTTTGTTCGACGCCGGTGTTTGATAATCACGGGCGGCTATTCGGCTCCATCTCCCTCGGTTGCCTGGTGGAGAATCAATCCGGCGCCGACCTTTCCCTGACGCTGGCCATCGCCCGCGAGGTGGGCAATTCACTGCTCACCGACAGCCTGCTGGCGGAATCCAACCGCCACCTCAATCAGATGTACGGCCTGCTGGAGAGCATGGACGATGGGGTGATGGCGTGGAACGAACAGGGCGTACTACAGTTTCTCAATGTTCAGGCGGCGAGACTGCTGCATCTTGATGCCCAGGCCAGCCAGGGGAAAAATATCGCCGATCTGGTGACCCTCCCGGCGCTGCTGCGCCGCGCCATCAAACACGCCCGCGGCCTGAATCACGTCGAAGTCACCTTTGAAAGTCAGCATCAGTTTGTCGACGCGGTGATCACCTTAAAACCGATTGTCGAGGCGCAAGGCAACAGCTTTATCCTGCTCCTGCACCCGGTGGAGCAGATGCGGCAGCTGATGACCAGCCAGCTCGGTAAAGTCAGCCACACCTTTGAGCAGATGTCTGCTGACGATCCGGAAACCCGGCGCCTGATCCACTTTGGCCGCCAGGCGGCGCGCGGCGGCTTCCCGGTGCTGCTGTGCGGCGAAGAGGGGGTCGGGAAAGAGCTGCTGAGCCAGGCCATCCACAATGAAAGCGAGCGGGCTGGCGGCCCCTACATCGCCGTCAACTGCCAGCTGTATGCCGACAGCGTGTTGGGCCAGGACTTTATGGGCAGCGCCCCCACTGATGATGAGAATGGCCGCCTGAGCCGGCTTGAGCTGGCCAACGGCGGCACCCTGTTTCTGGAAAAGATTGAGTATCTGGCGCCGGAGCTGCAGTCGGCTCTGCTGCAGGTCATTAAGCAGGGAGTGCTCACCCGCCTTGACGCCCGGCGCCTGATCCCGGTGGATGTGAAGGTGATCGCCACCACCACCGTCGATCTGGCCAACCTGGTGGAGCAGAACCGCTTTAGCCGCCAGCTGTACTATGCGCTGCACTCGTTCGAGATCGTCATCCCGCCGCTGCGCGCCCGACGCAACAGTATTCCGTCGCTGGTGCATAACCGCCTGAAAAGCCTGGAGAAGCGTTTCTCTTCGCGACTGAAAGTGGACGATGACGCGCTGGCGCAGCTGGTGGCCTACTCGTGGCCGGGGAATGATTTTGAGCTCAACAGCGTCATTGAGAATATCGCCATCAGCAGCGACAACGGCCACATTCGCCTGAGTAATCTGCCGGAATATCTCTTTTCCGAGCGGCCGGGCGGGGATAGCACGTCATCGCTGCTGCCGGCCAGCCTGACCTTTAGCGCCATCGAAAAGGAAGCTATTATTCACGCCGCCCGGGTGACCAGCGGGCGGGTGCAGGAGATGTCGCAGCTGCTCAATATCGGCCGCACCACCCTGTGGCGCAAAATGAAGCAGTACGATATTGACGCCAGCCAGTTCAAGCGCAAGCATCAGGCCTAGTCTCCTCGATACGCGCCATGGAGAACAGGGCATCCGACAGGCGATTGCTGTAGCGTTTGAGCGCGTCGCGCAGCGGATGCACGCGGTCCATGGCCGTCAGCAGGCGTTCGAGCCGACGGGACTGGGTGCGCGCCACGTGCAGCTGGGCAGAGGCGAGATTCTTCCCCGGGATCACGAACTGTTTTAACGGGCCGCTCTCGGCCATATTGCGGTCGATAAGCCGCTCCAGGGCTGTGATCTCCTCTTCGCCGATCGTCTGGCTCAGGCGGGTCAGGCCCCGCGCATCGCTGGCCAGTTCAGCCCCCAGCACAAACAGCGTCTGCTGAATATGGTGCAGGCTTTCCCGCAGCCCGGCGTCGCGGGTCGTGGCGTAGCAGACGCCCAGCTGGGATATCAGTTCATCGACGGTGCCGTAGGCCTCGACGCGAATATGGTCTTTCTCGATGCGGCTGCCGCCGTACAGGGCGGTGGTGCCTTTATCCCCGGTGCGGGTATAGATACGGTACATTCAGTTTCTCTCACTTAACGGCAGGACTTTAACCAGCTGCCCGGCGTTGGCGCCGAGCGTACGCAGATGATCGTCGCTATCGGTGACGTGTCCGGTAGCCAGCGGCGCGTCCGCCGGCAGCTGGGCATGAGTGAGGGCTATCTCGCCGGACGCGCTGAGCCCGATACCCACCCGCAGGGGCGAGCTTCTGGCCGCCAGGGCGCCCAGCGCAGTGGCGTCACCGCCTCCGTCATAGGTTATGGTCTGGCAGGGGACCCCCTGCTCCTCCAGCCCCCAGCACAGCTCATTGATGGCGCCGGCATGGTGCCCGCGCGGATCGTAAAACAGGCGTACGCCTGGCGGTGAAAGCGACATGACGGCCCCCTCGTTAACACTCAGAATGCCAGGCGGAAAATCGCGGCAATCTCCTGCTCGTTGCCTTTACGCGGGTTCGAGAACGCATTGCCGTCTTTCAGAGCCATCTCCGCCATGTAGGGGAAGTCGGCCTCTTTTACTCCCAGATCGCGCAGATGCTGCGGAATACCGATATCCATCGACAAACGCGTGATAGCGGCGATGGCTTTTTCCGCCGCGTCGAGGGTGGACAGTCCGGTGATATTTTCGCCCATCAGTTCAGCGATATCGGCGAATTTCTCCGGATTGGCGATCAGGTTGTAGCGGGCCACATGCGGCAGCAGGACAGCGTTGGCCACGCCGTGCGGCATGTCGTACAGGCCGCCCAGCTGGTGCGCCATGGCGTGCACGTAGCCGAGGTTGGCGTTATTGAAAGCCATCCCGGCCAGCAGAGAGGCATAGGCCATGTTTTCCCGCGCCTGCAGATTGCTGCCGAGGGCCACGGCCTGGCGCAGGTTGCGGGCGATGAGGCGGATCGCCTGCATGGCGGCGGCGTCCGTCACCGGGTTAGCGTCTTTGGAGATATAGGCCTCTACGGCGTGGGTCAGGGCATCCATCCCGGTCGCCGCGGTCAGGGCGGCCGGTTTACCGATCATCAGCAGCGGATCGTTGATGGAGACCGATGGCAGGTTGCGCCAACTGACGATCACAAACTTCACTTTGGTTTGGGTGTTGGTCAGGACGCAGTGGCGGGTGACCTCGCTGGCGGTGCCGGCAGTGGTGTTGACCGCGACGATAGGCGGCAGCGGGTTGGTCAGGGTCTCGATTCCCGCATACTGGTACAGATCGCCCTCATGGGTGGCGGCGATGCCGATGCCTTTACCGCAGTCGTGCGGGCTGCCGCCGCCCACGGTGACGATGATGTCGCACTGTTCGCGGCGAAACACGGCGAGGCCGTCACGCACGTTGGTGTCTTTCGGGTTCGGCTCGACGCCGTCAAAGATCGCCACCTCGATCCCGGCCTCCCGCAGATAATGCAGGGTTTTGTCCACCGCGCCATCTTTAATTGCCCGCAGGCCTTTGTCGGTGACCAGCAGGGCTTTTTTCCCCCCCAGCAGCTGGCAGCGTTCGCCGACTACGGAAATGGCGTTGGGGCCAAAAAAGTTAACGTTTGGCACCAGATAATCAAACATACGATAGCTCATAATATACCTTCTCGCTTCAGGTTATAATGCGGAAAAACAATCCAGGGCGCACTGGGCTAATAATTTATCCTGCTCGACCGTACCTCCGCTAACGCCGACGGCGCCAATTACCTGCTCATTAAAAATAACTGGCAGGCCGCCGCCAAAAATAATAATTCGCTGTTGGTTGGTTAGCTGAAGACCATACAGAGATTGTCCTGGCTGGACCGCTGACGTAATTTCATGGGTACCTTGCTTCAGGCTGCAGGCGCTCCAGGCTTTATTCAGGGAAATATCGCAGCTGGAGACGAAGGCCTCGTCCATCCGCTGGATAAGCAGCGTGTTGCCTCCGCGGTCAACCACGGAAAACACCACCGCCACCTTGATCTCAGTGGCTTTTTTTTCCACCGCCGCCGCCATTTGCTGGGCGGCGGCCAGGGTGATTGTCTGAACTTGTTGGCTCTTGTTCATCATTCTCTCCCGCACCAGGATAACGCTGGCGCGAATAGTCAGTAGGGGGTGATAGTAAAAAACCATTACCATTCGGTTGGCTTGCTTTATTTTTGTCAGCGTTATTTTGTCGCCCGCCATGATTTAGTCAATAGGGTTAAAATAGCGTCGGCAAAACGTAATTAAGGGCGTTTTTTATTAATTGATTTACATCATTGCGGGCGATCACATTTTTTATTTTTGCCGCCGGAGTAAAGTTTCATAGTGAAACTGTCGGTAGATTTCGTGTGCCAAATTGAAACGAAATTAAATTTATTTTTTTCACCACTGGCTCATTTAAAGTTCCGCTATTGCCGGTAATGGCCGGGCGGCAACGACGCTGGCCCGGCGTATTCGCTACCGTCTGCGGATTTCACCTTTTGAGCCGATGAACAATGAAAAGATCAAAACGATTTGCAGTACTGGCCCAGCGCCCCGTCAATCAGGACGGGCTGATTGGCGAGTGGCCTGAAGAGGGGCTGATCGCCATGGACAGCCCCTTTGACCCTGTCTCTTCAGTAAAAGTGGACAACGGTCTGATCGTCGAACTGGACGGCAAACGCCGGGACCAGTTTGACATGATCGACCGGTTTATCGCCGATTACGCGATCAACGTTGAGCGCACAGAGCAGGCAATGCGCCTGGAGGCGGTGGAAATAGCCCGCATGCTGGTGGATATTCACGTCAGCCGGGAGGAGATCATTGCCATCACTACCGCCATCACGCCGGCCAAAGCGGTCGAGGTGATGGCGCAGATGAACGTGGTGGAGATGATGATGGCGCTGCAGAAGATGCGTGCCCGCCGGACCCCCTCCAACCAGTGCCACGTCACCAATCTCAAAGATAATCCGGTGCAGATTGCCGCTGACGCCGCCGAGGCCGGGATCCGCGGCTTCTCAGAACAGGAGACCACGGTCGGTATCGCGCGCTACGCGCCGTTTAACGCCCTGGCGCTGTTGGTCGGTTCGCAGTGCGGCCGCCCCGGCGTGTTGACGCAGTGCTCGGTGGAAGAGGCCACCGAGCTGGAGCTGGGCATGCGTGGCTTAACCAGCTACGCCGAGACGGTGTCGGTCTACGGCACCGAGGCGGTATTTACCGACGGCGATGATACGCCGTGGTCAAAGGCGTTCCTCGCCTCGGCCTACGCCTCCCGCGGGTTGAAAATGCGCTACACCTCCGGCACCGGATCCGAAGCGCTGATGGGCTATTCGGAGAGCAAGTCGATGCTCTACCTCGAATCGCGCTGCATCTTCATTACCAAAGGCGCCGGGGTTCAGGGACTGCAAAACGGCGCGGTGAGCTGTATCGGCATGACCGGTGCTGTGCCGTCGGGCATTCGGGCGGTGCTGGCGGAAAACCTGATTGCCTCTATGCTCGACCTCGAAGTGGCGTCCGCCAACGACCAGACTTTCTCCCACTCGGATATTCGCCGCACCGCGCGCACCCTGATGCAGATGTTGCCGGGCACCGACTTTATTTTCTCCGGCTACAGCGCGGTGCCGAACTACGACAACATGTTCGCCGGCTCGAACTTCGATGCGGAAGATTTTGATGATTACAACATCCTGCAGCGTGACCTGATGGTTGACGGCGGCCTGCGTCCGGTGACCGAGGCGGAAACCATTGCCATTCGCCAGAAAGCGGCGCGGGCGATCCAGGCGGTTTTCCGCGAGCTGGGGCTGCCGCCGATCGCCGACGAGGAGGTGGAGGCCGCCACCTACGCGCACGGCAGCAACGAGATGCCGCCGCGTAACGTGGTGGAGGATCTGAGCGCGGTGGAAGAGATGATGAAGCGCAACATCACCGGCCTCGATATTGTCGGCGCGCTGAGCCGCAGCGGCTTTGAGGATATCGCCAGCAATATTCTCAATATGCTGCGCCAGCGGGTCACCGGCGATTACCTGCAGACCTCGGCCATTCTCGATCGGCAATTCGAGGTGGTGAGCGCGGTCAACGACATCAATGACTATCAGGGGCCGGGCACCGGCTATCGCATCTCTGCCGAACGCTGGGCGGAGATCAAAAATATTCCGGGCGTGGTTCAGCCTGACACCATTGAATAAGGCGGTATTCCTGTGCAACAGACAACCCAAATTCAGCCCTCTTTTACCCTGAAAACCCGCGAGGGCGGGGTGGCTTCTGCCGATGAACGTGCCGATGAAGTGGTGATCGGCGTCGGCCCTGCCTTCGATAAACACCAGCATCACACGCTGATCGATATGCCCCATGGCGCGATCCTCAAAGAGCTGATTGCCGGGGTGGAAGAAGAGGGGCTTCACGCCCGGGTGGTGCGCATTCTGCGCACGTCCGACGTCTCCTTTATGGCCTGGGATGCGGCCAACCTGAGCGGCTCGGGGATCGGCATCGGTATCCAGTCGAAGGGGACCACGGTCATCCATCAGCGCGATCTGCTGCCGCTCAGCAACCTGGAGCTGTTCTCCCAGGCGCCGCTGCTGAGGCTGGAGACCTACCGGCAGATTGGCAAAAACGCCGCGCGCTATGCGCGCAAAGAGTCACCTTCGCCGGTGCCGGTGGTGAACGATCAGATGGTGCGGCCGAAATTTATGGCCAAAGCCGCGCTATTTCATATCAAAGAGACCAAACATGTGGTGCAGGACGCCGAGCCCGTCACCCTGCACGTCGACTTAGTAAGGGAGTGACCATGAGCGAGAAAACCATGCGCGTGCAGGATTATCCGTTAGCCACCCGCTGCCCGGAGCATATCCTGACGCCTACCGGCAAACCATTGACCGATATTACCCTCGAGAAGGTGCTCTCTGGCGAGGTGGGCCCGCAGGATGTGCGGATCTCCCGCCAGACCCTTGAGTACCAGGCGCAGATTGCCGAGCAGATGCAGCGCCATGCGGTGGCGCGCAATTTTCGCCGCGCGGCGGAGCTTATCGCCATTCCTGACGAGCGCATTCTGGCTATCTATAACGCGCTGCGCCCGTTCCGCTCCTCGCAGGCGGAGCTGCTGGCGATCGCCGACGAGCTGGAGCACACCTGGCATGCGACAGTGAATGCCGCCTTTGTCCGGGAGTCGGCGGAAGTGTATCAGCAGCGGCATAAGCTGCGTAAAGGAAGCTAAGCGGAGGTCAGCATGCCGTTAATAGCCGGGATTGATATCGGCAACGCCACCACTGAGGTGGCGCTGGCGTCCGACGACCCGCAGGCGAGGGCGTTTGTTGCCAGCGGGATCGTCGCGACGACGGGCATGAAAGGGACGCGGGACAATATCGCCGGGACCCTCGCCGCGCTGGAGCAGGCCCTGGCGAAAACACCGTGGTCGATGAGCGATGTCTCTCGCATCTATCTTAACGAAGCCGCGCCGGTGATTGGCGATGTGGCGATGGAAACCATCACCGAGACCATTATCACCGAATCGACCATGATCGGTCATAACCCGCAGACTCCGGGCGGGGTGGGCGTTGGCGTGGGGACGACTATCGCCCTCGGGCGGCTGGCGACGCTGCCGGCGGCGCAGTATGCCGAGGGGTGGATCGTACTGATTGACGACGCCGTCGATTTCCTTGACGCCGTGTGGTGGCTCAATGAGGCGCTCGACCGGGGGATCAACGTGGTGGCGGCGATCCTCAAAAAGGACGACGGCGTGCTGGTGAACAACCGCCTACGTAAAACCCTGCCGGTGGTGGATGAAGTGACGCTGCTGGAGCAGGTCCCCGAGGGGGTGATGGCGGCGGTGGAAGTGGCTGCGCCGGGCCAGGTGGTGCGGATCCTGTCGAATCCCTACGGGATCGCCACCTTCTTCGGGCTAAGCCCGGAAGAGACCCAGGCCATCGTCCCCATCGCCCGCGCCCTGATTGGCAACCGTTCAGCGGTGGTGCTCAAGACCCCGCAGGGGGACGTACAGTCGCGGGTGATCCCGGCGGGCAACCTCTACATTAGCGGCGAAAAGCGCCGCGGAGAGGCCGATGTCGCCGAGGGCGCGGAAGCCATCATGCAGGCGATGAGCGCCTGCGCTCCGGTACGCGATATCCGCGGCGAACCGGGCACCCACGCCGGCGGCATGCTTGAGCGGGTGCGCAAGGTAATGGCGTCCCTGACCGGCCATGAGATGAGCGCGATATATATCCAGGATCTGCTGGCAGTGGATACGTTTATTCCGCGCAAGGTGCAGGGCGGGATGGCCGGCGAGTGCGCCATGGAGAATGCCGTCGGGATGGCGGCGATGGTGAAAGCGGATCGCCTGCAAATGCAGGTTATCGCCCGCGAACTGAGCGCCCGACTGCAGACCGAGGTGGTGGTGGGCGGCGTGGAGGCCAACATGGCCATCGCCGGGGCGTTAACCACTCCCGGCTGTGCGGCGCCGCTGGCGATCCTCGACCTCGGTGCCGGCTCGACGGATGCGGCGATCGTCAACGCGGAGGGGCAGATAACGGCGGTCCATCTCGCCGGGGCGGGGAATATGGTCAGCCTGTTGATTAAAACCGAGTTAGGCCTCGAGGATCTTTCGCTGGCGGAAGCGATTAAAAAATACCCGCTGGCCAAAGTGGAAAGCCTGTTCAGTATTCGTCATGAGAATGGCGCGGTGGAGTTCTTTCGGGAAGCCCTCAGCCCGGCGGTGTTCGCCAAAGTGGTGTACATCAGGGAGGGCGAACTGGTGCCGATCGATAACGCCAGCCCGCTGGAAAAAATTCGTCTCGTGCGCCGGCAGGCGAAAGAGAAAGTGTTTGTCACCAACTGCCTGCGCGCGCTGCGCCAGGTCTCACCCGGCGGTTCCATTCGCGATATCGCCTTTGTGGTGCTGGTGGGCGGCTCATCGCTGGACTTTGAGATCCCGCAGCTTATCACGGAAGCCTTGTCGCACTATGGCGTGGTCGCCGGGCAGGGCAATATTCGGGGAACAGAAGGGCCGCGCAATGCGGTCGCCACCGGGCTGGTACTGGCCGGTCAGGCGAATTAAACGGGCGCTCGCGCCAGCCTCTCTCTTTAACGTGCTATTTCAGGATGCCGATAATGAACCAGACTTCTACCTTAACCGGGCAGTGCGTGGCCGAGTTTCTTGGCACCGGATTGCTCATTTTCTTCGGCGCGGGCTGCGTCGCTGCGCTGCGGGTCGCCGGGGCCAGCTTTGGTCAGTGGGAGATCAGTATTATCTGGGGCCTTGGCGTCGCCATGGCCATCTACCTGACGGCCGGTGTCTCCGGCGCGCACCTTAATCCGGCGGTGACCATTGCCCTGTGGCTGTTCGCCTGTTTTGAACGCCGCAAGGTGCTGCCGTTTATTGTTGCCCAGACGGCCGGGGCCTTCTGCGCCGCCGCGCTGGTGTATGGGCTCTATCGCCAGCTGTTTCTCGATCTTGAACAGAGTCAGCATATCGTGCGCGGCACTGCCGCCAGCCTTAACCTGGCCGGGGTCTTTTCCACGTACCCGCATTCACATATCACTTTTATACAGGCGTTTGCCGTGGAGACCACCATCACGGCAATCCTGATGGCGATGATCATGGCCCTGACCGACGACGGCAACGGAATTCCGCGCGGGCCGCTGGCGCCGTTGCTGATTGGCTTGCTGATCGCCGTGATCGGCGCGTCGATGGGGCCGCTAACCGGCTTTGCACTGAATCCGGCGCGCGACTTCGGCCCAAAACTGTTTACCAGTCTGGCCGGCTGGGGCGCGATCGCCTTTACCGGCGGGCAGTCGATACCCTACTTTTGGGTGCCGCTGCTGGCGCCGGTGGTGGGGGCGATTATCGGGGCGTTTTTGTATCGCAAGCTTATCGGCCGCCATCTGCCGTGCGAATGCGGTATCGATGAGTAAAGCGGGACCCGCCGCAGCGCGGCGGGTTTCCCCGGCCTGATGCCGGGGAGCAGGGTTATTTTTTGATGACCGCGCTGAGATCGCCGAGTTTAGCGGCGGGGTTCTTGTGGCACTCCTGCAGCATTTTCGGTACCGAGACGGTTTCGACTTCATGCCAGTCGACATAGTCGCCGCCGCTGAAGTCGGTGTTGCGATTCACGACCCAGAAGGCCACGGGGGTCATGCTTTTCGGGTTCATATCCATAAACTCCTGACAGGTCATATTCTGCGGTGTGGTTTCCTGAACCGCGAACGCCGGGCTGGTCATCAGACAGAATGTGGTGGCCGCCGCGGTCAACACGAGTGCTTTAGGTAAATTCATTTTCTTCTCCAGTGATAAAATACGGCTTAAGCCTGGGCGTGCTTCATCTTATTGCGCAGGACCAGAAAGCCGATGGCGCTAAATATCATTTCAACGCCGATAAATGCGGTGATAAATAACCAGCTTTGCTGCGGATTCATGGCCAGCCACAGACAGGCGATAAGTAAATCCAGCAGGCCAATAAAAATATTCCAGCCAGCGCCGCTTTGTTTTCGGGTTTGACATCCGCTGACGATGCGGGAAATACCGCCGAGAACAAATAAAAAGCCAAATAAAATGGCCAGACTGCTCATACCGTTGAGGGGATTGACGACAAAGCTCAGGCCGAGCACGATCCAGGCGATGGCGAAGATCAGCGCCACCAGGCGTGATTTCCAGTGCTGCTGGCGGAAGACAATCAAGCTGTACAGTGAATAGAAGCCACAGATCATCAACAACATGCCGGTTACCACGGCGAGATACCAACCGGCGACCAACGGCCAGGCCAGGCAACAGGCCCCGCAGATAAACAGCAGGGCGGCCATCATGCCGGCATGCCGTTTATATCGTAAGAAGATGCGTGGACTAAACGCATTTAAAGTGTAATGGCTAAACATAAACATAATTGCTCCGCAGATCCCGGTAGGCGGCCTGGCGCTGAAATAAACGTATGGTTTATTCCGCGGGCCAAAAAAAATGTCTGAGAAAAATAGTAGGCCGCGGTATCGCCAGGCGTAAATAAGAGCGCCGAGGTCACTTTATACGCCTGGTCTGACAGCTGTCAGACCAGGCCCGCAATATCGCTTCCGGGCTCTGATTCTCAATAACCACGATATTTTTTAAGCTGGCTGCGTTTGGTGATGCTTACCGATTTTAATCAGGAGTTAACAATGAAAAAAGTCATTCTGGCTAGCCTGCTGGCAACCATGATGGGTACCTCTCCGGTGTGGGCGGCAGACAGCGCGACGGCAGCGCCAACCGCGGCAGCCACGGCGCAGGTACAGAAAGAAGCTGCCGATGTGCTGCAGGTGGCGGTGCAGGGCGCGAACGCGATGCGCGACGTCCAGTTCGCCCGTCTGGCGCTGTTCCACGGCCAGCCGGAGAGCGCCAAAAAACTGACAGACGACGCCGCCGCGCTGCTGGCCGCCGATGACGCCAGCTGGGCGAAGTTCGTGAAAACTGACGCCACAGCAAAAATGATCGCCGATCGCTATGTGGTGATCAACGCGACCGTCGCCCTGTCTGAAGACTACGTGGCCACACCGGAAAAAGAGAGTGCCATTAAATCTGCCAACGAAAAGCTGGCGAAAGGTGACCAGAAAGGGGCTATCGATACCCTGCGTCTGGCCGGCATCGGCGTGATCGAGAACCAGTATCTGATGCCGCTCAACCAGACCCGTAAAGCGGTGGCGCAGGCGCAAAAACTGCTGAAAGCCGGGAAGTATTACGAAGCGAATCTGGTGCTGAAGGGCGCTGAAGAGGGCATTGTGGTGGATAGCGAGATGCTGGTGGCAGGCAACTGATCCTCGTTCCATCCTGATAGAGCGCAGAGGAAGAAACTGACATGGATGTCCCCTTAACGCTCGGGCAGGCGGACTGCCCGAGCGGAACGGCTAGCGGCCGATCAGGGCGTTGATTTCGCCGTCGATCTCGCGCATGACGCCGGTGATGTGCTGTACCACCTCCAGACAGCTTGCCGGCGTCAGCGAATCAGGTCGCTTAGCCTCAAAAGGGGCGCACAATTGTTGTAGCGCAGTAATCCCCAGAATTTGTGCTGAACCGTGCAGACGGTGCAGCGCTCGCAGAAAGGTCTGCGGTTCATGCCGGACGATAGCCTGTCCGGCGGCCTGCAAATCTGTGGCCGACGCATCGCGGAACGTCTCCAGTATTTCAGTCATCAGCGCCTGGTCTCCCCCCGTATTTTCGGTCAGCACGTTGAGCTTCAGGTGCTGGGTGACGTTAGGTGATGCGCGGCCCTCCGCTAAACGGCTGAGCTCATGGCTCAGCGTCTGAACCGACACCGGCTTAAACAGACACATATTCATGCCGCTGGCCAGACACGCCTCCCGTGACTGCGGCAGCGCGCTGGCGGTCACGCCCCAAATGACCAGGCCCGGATAGCGACGGCGTAACGAGGCTGCCAGCGCCAGACCATCTTTCCTGGGCATATTGAGGTCCGTGATCAGCAGATCGTAATGTTTGCTGGCGAGCTTATTCTCCGCCTCTTCACCGTCGCAGGCTTCATCGACGCTATAGCCGATGGTGCTGAGCTGGCGTTTAAGCAGCAGCCGGTTGGTGGGGTGGTCGTCCGCTATCAATATCGCCAGCCCGGGCAGGGCCTGCGGCCTGGTGGGCAATGCCTGCGGCGCATGAAGCGCGCAGTGACTCGCCTTGACCGGCAGGGTGATGGTGAAAGTTGTCCCCACCCCCGGGTGACTGACCATCTCCAGTCGACCCTGCATCAGCGCAACCAGCTCTTTGCAAATGACCAGCCCCAGTCCGGAGCCGGTCTGCTGGCGCCCCTGGCGCGCCTGAGCATAGCGGTGGAAGAGGGTGGCCTGCTCTGCTTCACTGATCCCGCAGCCGCTGTCGCTGACGGTGAGGGTCAGCTCCCCCTGCGTCTCATCCGCCTGCACCAGCCGGCAACTGACCTGAATCGCACCCTCGGCGGTAAACTTCAGCGCATTGCCGATGAGATTATTGAGGATTTGCCGTAGCGCCTGCGGGTCGAGCCACAGCATGATCCCTTCCTGCAGCGCGTTATGGTGGTGCAGAACGATGCCCTTTTGCTGCGCCAGCGCGTCGAAGGTGTGGCATTGCTGCGACACTAACTGTGCGACATCGCTCCACTGCGGGGTGATCTGGTATTTTCCCGACTCAATCTTGTCGATATCGAGAATATTACCGATAAGTCCCAGCAGGGTTTGCGCCGTCGACCCCGCCAGCTCGATCGCCTCTTTACGCTGGCCGACGTTCAGCTCCGGTTTCGCCAGCAGCTCCAGAAAGCCGACGATGGCGCTCACCGGCGTGCGCAGCTCGTGGCTCATGCTGGCCAGAAAGCGACTCTTCGCTTTTGTCGCCTGAACGGCTTTATCTTTCTCGTGCTCCAGCGCACAGGAGAGCGCCTCCTTCTGCGCCAGCTCGTCTTCCAGCCGCTGTTGGGAGTCTTTGCGTTTGCGTACTTCCCGGCACAGGGAGAGTCCCCAGCCGAGGCTGATGGCGATCAGCACCAGCGCAAAGGCGATCAGCTGGTAAAACTGGCGGCTGTACTGGCTCCAGTTCTCGATTTGCTGGCTGGATATTTTCGACCACTTCTCGGTCATCTGCAGAATATCCCGTGGTGGAATCGCCTGCAGCGCTTTGCCAAGAATGGCGGCCAGCACCGGTTCATCGCGCGGGATGGCCAGCCGAATGGCGGCGACCGGGAGTCCGTCGATGCGGGTGTAGTGCAGGCCCTGCGGATAGTAGTGATCGATCATATAGCGGGCGGAAAGCTCCGAGGCCACGGCGGCATCCACTTCGCCTTCTTCCACCATCTTCATGGCGATACCAACGTTATCTGTCTCCACCCAGTTGACCTGTGGAAAGCGCGTTTTCAGGTCGTGGGCGGCAATCGGCCCCACCGGCAGGGCGATCCGCGCCGATCGCGTCAGCAGATGCGGGTCGGGCGCGCTGCCGCGAGCAACCAGCACAAAGGCCACGTTAATGAGCGGATCGCTGAGGGTGACGTAGGCCTGCGGCTGCGAATTGAGGGCGGCGGCGGGCATGATCGCCCAGTCCTCTTTTTCCATGCGCTTTGCCAGATCGTGGCGATTGCGCACCAGGATGGGTTCAAACTGTAGTCCGGTCTGCAGTGAGAAAATATTCAGCATATCGGCCATGATGCCGCGCAGCTCATCTTCGTCATCCACCAGGGTAAACGGCGGAAAGTAGGGGTTGACCAGCAGGCGGACGCGACGATGCTTCTGCAGCCAGCGCTGCTCCTCGGCGCTAAAGGGGAGGGGGGTATTGAGAAACGACAGATCGCCGCGGTTGAGCCAGTTTTGCATGATCCGCATCGCGGTATCGCTGTCGATGGCATGAATGAAACGATCGAGGATCTGGTGTAACTCCGGCCGATCGTCGCGGGTGACGAAGCGGTTGTGTTGTTCCTGCTGACGAAAATAGTGCGCAATGACCAACGATTGCGAGAAATACTTCGAGATACAGTGGCCAGTGGTGATGTTGTTGCCAATGAAATACTGATTTTCACCGCTGACCACCGAGGCAAGCGCCTGATAGTCGCTATCGTAAAGGGTGATTTTGGCGTTGGGAAACGCCTGCTGAATAATATCGAAAAAGGCGCATTCGCGGGTGCAGGCCAGCGTAACGCGGCGGTCAGAGGTCAGCGGCGGCAGGGGGGATTTCAGCGAGGTCACCAGCGCCGGCCAGGTTTTAAGCAGCGGCGCGGATTGATCCAGGCCTGCGGCGAGCGCATCCCGGTGAGCTACCTGAGTGAGCAGGGTATCGACCTGCCGGTCGTCCAGGGCGGCCAGCGCCTGCTGCTCGGTGTCATACTGGCGGATAATCACCTTCAGTCCGAGGCTGTGCTTCATCAGTGCCAGATAGTCGGCGTTGATGCCCTGATAACTTTTCTCGTCGCCGTCATAGACGATGGGCGTCATCTCGGGAAGCCAGGTGCCGATGGTCAGTGTCGGTTGCCCGGCCAGCCAGGCTTTCTCCTTAACGCTAAGCGGAATATCGATCGCCGCGATATGAGAATGGCTCTTCAGCTCCAGCTGTTTCATGGCAAACACCGCGGGGGAGAGGCTCAGCATCAGCCCGACAACGACGGATAAAATAAGACGAACCACCATGCCATCACCCTATTTTATTGCGTTGCGCAAAGTCATAAAGCTCAAGCAGGGAGCCGCAGCCTAATTTATCCATCAGACGGACCTTATAGGTACTTACCGTTTTATTGCTGATATTCATTTTGCTGCCGATGGTGGTGTAGTCGACGCCACAGAGGATATAGCGGAAAACCTTCATCTCCTGCGTTGACAGCGTATCCAGCCGGTCCTGATCGGTGATGCCGTGGGTGCAGAAGCGCTCCAGTGAAAAAGGGAAATAGCTGTAGCCATTATTGGCCGCGTCGATCGCGGCGAGGATATTATTCATTCCCTCTTTTTTACTCACAAAACCATTGGCCCCGCAGTCGGCGCTGCGTTTGCCATAGAACCGTTCATTCTTCGCGGAAATGACGATAATTTTTCCCCGGTAGCGGCGTTTGCGCAGCTGCTCCAGAACGTCGATGCCGCTGAGCTCCGGAATATCGACATCGACAATCAGCAGGTCAGGCTGCATGCTTTCTGCGGTCTGCACCGCATGGGCGCCGCTGTCGAGTTCTGCCGCGACGGTAATGCCGTTGGTATCGAGAAGGTTGCGAATGGCGATACGTGCCAATGGATGATCGTCAATGATTATCGCATTCATGGGGGCGTAAATCCTGATATGAAAAAAGAAGGGCGATGCCTGGTGCAGGTGCGGCGGGGATTATTTTTATCGGTGCCGGA
The DNA here is from genome assembly GCF_000828055.2 of Klebsiella variicola. Taxonomy (NCBI): domain Bacteria; kingdom Pseudomonadati; phylum Pseudomonadota; class Gammaproteobacteria; order Enterobacterales; family Enterobacteriaceae; genus Klebsiella; species Klebsiella variicola. The sequence goes on from NZ_CP010523.2 coordinate 664,661, forward strand.
ATAAGGCGCAATTGTAACACAAATCGTTTTCGGCCGGGAAAATATTGTGGATGAGTGCTTGTTGAATATATTTGCATATCTGGATGACAGCTGTAGGAACAGGCGTTCACTGACTTCAGCGCTGTCTGCTGTTAAAAAAAATGCAAACGATTAATCTGCTCTTTTTAAGGTGAGTAGCCCGGAATTCCCTCCGGCAACAGCTGGCAGGTAAATAATAACAATGGCAAAAGAAAAGCGCGCCCTCTGGCGAAAATGGGGTTGGAAACGTCTGATGGCAGGAATAATCATTCTGGCAATAAGTAGCGTCGCGGCGGGAAAGAATATCGCACCCGATGAGGTACGGACTCGCGATATGATGCGCTGTCAGGATTATCTGCAACTGGACCCGCGCACCTGGACGCCGATGGTGATCTGGTTGATGAACGATCCTTTTTCTCTGCAGCCGCCGGAGTGGACCGACTTTCATGAAGCTGAACTGGTGCTGACGCCGATCCTCACCGAAATCTGCCGCCAGGAGCCAGATGCCTGGCTGACTTCGCTGCGTGAACGGCTCAATTCTTATCAGCAGGTGCGGTCGCTGAATTAAGCGACCGCGGTAAAGCGGCAGGAAAAGTGACTAAGTGTGCAGTCAGCGGCCTTCTCCTGCGCAAAGGCTCAGCAGCGGCCCGCTTTTTTCGACAGGGCGTCGCAGGTTTTGCTCGCTGGCGTCGGGTTGCTGCCGGCACAGATGGCATCCGAGACGGTACTGCCGCCGCCCAGTGGGATCAGCCCGTAAAGTTTCGGCTCGGCGGCTTTTGTCACATAGCATCGATGGCTGGTTTTGCCGATGGTGGCCACAAAATTGGTTTTCACATCCTGCTGCTTCGCATCGGAAATTGTCACCTGTGAAGCATCGACATTAAAAGCAAAGGCGGCGGCCTCTTTCATTTCACTTTCCGTCGCCATTGGCGGTTTAGCTACGCAACCCATTAATAACAGTGCCAGACAGGTACTGATTGATATATCCCGTATTTTCATCATTTCATCCTTTTTGTGAGTCAACGGGTTATATATAAGAGGGGCGAGAGGGGAGTATTGATTTCGATCAGCTGGTGCAGGCTATGGTTATTTTTCAGATATTGACCTGAATTTTAACGAGCCTGGTTGCTGCCGCTGCTGCCGTTTGCTCTCCTGCGTGCCGGCTACCTTCTTTTGCATTCATTTCCCGGCGGCAGAAAAATCTAGTTTTAGCCCAACGCCGACCTCGTTGATTTTGATAAAACGCGCCAGGCTAATCTTAGCCGCAAGATCGGTACAATGGCATGGATAGAGGGAATCTGGGGATAATGCTTTAAGATAATCCCCTGTCTGCGTGAGGCGATCTTCATCGGCATTTTGCAGATGGAATCCGCCAATGACCGACACAATGTGATTCTCTCCGGTAACCTGTTTGGCATATTCGATAATGTTAGCTATTCCCGCGTGAGAACAGCCTGTGACTACCACCAGTCCCTCTTCTGTCTTTATTGCCAACGCAGAATCATCCATAACGTAATCATTAGTGATTTCGCCGTTATCATCCACCGTTTGGCCTACCGGTGTCAGCATCTCGAATTTATTGTCCCTTGGTATTTGACCAAGAAAGATGATGTTTTCAGTGAGTGGATAAGGTTTTTTGCTGCAAATTTTATCGAAGAAGAGATCATTTTGATCGAATCTGTAGTTGATCCCTATAGATTTTGCATCAAAATACTTTGGGTTTAATGCATCTGGATGGCAAACTAAGTTTATCTTTCTCTCAGGCGTGAAATTTAGGCGATCATAATGTTGGGTTAAATGATTGAGGCCCCAGGTATGATCGTTATGCCCATGCGATAAAACGATACTATCGATGGTGGTTAAATCAATTTGCAACGTTTGCGCATTCTGCAAAAAAACATCCGAATATCCGGTATCGAAAAGGATTTTTTGTCCATCATGCTCAATCAGATAGGATACACCAGGCTCACCGACAAGATACCTGTCAATTAATGTATTATTATCAACCAGAACCGTTAATTGCATCAGCAAATCCTCGATGTTGCGCCAACAATATGAAAAGGAAACTCTTTCTATTATGGACCGGTGTTATGCCACATTCATTGCGGATAAGCAATTCACCAACATTTGGCTTGCACGTTAATGCTGGCTAGCCACCTGCAGGAAAAAGAATGGGCACAGCTAAAAAATTCGCAAAGCCTGCTTCTTGCTTGAGTTAGCTATTAATGCAGACGCGGCAACTATCGTGTCAATGGCAGCGGTGGCAGGGCAATCACTGTCTTTCATTCCTGACAACTTAACCTGTCTATGAGTATGCCGGTATTACGCCACGCCCTCGTGGTAGACCGAATGAACGCGACCGTCAGGTCGGGCCGTTCGACATCCACGATCCTGAGGGCTGCAGGGATGGAAATGCGCAATTGCCCGCATCGCTGAACTGACTTGAGAAACGTCGTATCCAGTAGCATTGCTAATGTTGATATATCTTATTTCTATTTGTTATTAATGAATTGTTGACAATATTTAGCTGAACTGATTCAGCTTTATCCCGGCAGGATAAAGTTTTATAAAAATTATGTAGTTAAAATTTAAAGGATTGTAATCAGCTCGCAAGGTAAAAAGATCGTCTGGATTTTATCCGCTATCTTGAAGGGGTTAATAAATCTGCGTTATAAATTGACCGCACTATTTAGAATGAAATGGAAATATCTGAATGCGTTATTCAGATAAATAGTGAAACAAATCTTATTATACTGGTAGCTTCAGGACAGGGTATGTTTATGAAGAATGGAATTATTCTATCAATCGCCGATCGTATCAAAGACGCGCTTCCCATACCAACAGACGAATTCAGGAAAAGGCTTGAAGAGGACTGTTATGTAATATGGAAACTACCGCAATTTTATATCCGGCAAATCACCCAGTCCTCCATCATTCCCGCCTGTACTGATTATATTGAAGCAAAAAATGCAGAGGTACATGGCGCTTATGGTTCTGCCCGCCATTAAAACCAATGGTGAAATCATTCGCAAAGTTCTGTTTGTCACCGTCGGTGCGATGATGGTGACGCTTTCAGTAAAATATTTTACAGGAGTATGAAATGGCAATGGTCAATGAAAATATCGTCATTCGTCTGGCGCAAGACGTAGACATCCCTGAGGTGAAACAATTGCTGGAGCGCTATCACGCTAAAAATCTTGCAGGCGAGCAGCGGGCGAATGGATTTGTCACCACCGATATGACGCAGCAGCAATTAAGCGAACTGAGTTCAGCCGAAAGTGGTGTAGTGATCGCTGTTGATCGTTCATGTAACAAGGTTATTGGCCTGTTGCTCGGCGGATCGTGGGAATTTCTCAGCCCCTGGCCCATGTTTAAATATATGGCAAGTATTCTCAACGAATATCGCTACCAGGGGAAAAAACTGGATGCGGCTAGCTCATATCAGTATGGCCCCATCTGCGTCGCAGAAGAGTATCGTGGTCAGGGCGTGGGCGAGTTGCTGCTTGAGTATCAGCGCAAGGTGTTCGCCCCGCGTTATCCCGTCATCGTTACTTTCGTCAATGTACTGAACCCGCGCTCGTATGCGTTTCATACCCGCAACCAGTTTGAAGACGTCGGTTTCTTTAACTTCAATGGCAATAAGTACCATATGATGGCGTTACCGACCTCCTGAGAGGTGGACTGATACATTGCAGCAGACCCGGCGGGTGTTTTCGGCGCCTGCCGGCATAAGCGCAGGTCCAGGTTAAGCCGGTGATTTGCCGATCGCTGTTCTCTTCAGGGAAGGCTGAAAAGGAAAAGGGCCTACGTTTGCACGTAAACCCTTGATATCTGGTGGCCCCTGTTGGGTTTGAACCAACGACCAAGCGATTATGAGTTATAGGATTAATTTATAACTATTATTCATTTTCGTTGAAAAACAGGTATTTAATCGTATGCATGCTCCACCGTAATGCACTAATATTACCCAATATTACCTATCTGAAATATCCCCGGCATATCCCCGGGATTGCGAGAGGGAAGATTGGAAACCATCAAATTCACCAAAGCTGCCATCATTGCGATCGCTTCTGAGTCAGGGAAAAGGCTTGAGTTCGCTGACAGCGTTTTGCCTGGTCTACGCCTGCGAGTTACCCCTACAGGGTCGAAATCATTCTGTGTTACCCGGTACCGGGAAGGAAAATTCATCCGTGTCACTCTGGGTAAGTTTCCTGATCTCACTGTAGACCAGGCCCGTGACATGGCCTCACGCATACTCGGTGAGGTGGCGACAACCCGCAGGAATCCAAATGACCAGCGGCGGGAAGATAAAAACAAATCCATTACTCTGGCTGACGCGCTAGCGGAGTACATCAAATCCCGCGCTGGGCGTATCAAGCCGACAACTATAGAGCAGTATAAGGGCGTGCTGACTAACTTCTCTGGAGACTGGCTTAAAACACCGCTGGCGGCCATTGACCGTGAGAGAGTTGAAGTTAGGCATAAAGCCATTACTGATGGCGGTATATGGTTTGGCGATAAACCGCAGCGTGCTGGAGTAGCAGCGGGCAGTAAAGCCCAGGCTGATTTATGGGCGCGGGTTTTGCGTGCGGTCTACCGGTATTCGCATGATCAATATCGCGACAACGATGGCAACCGTCTGTTGCCTGATCCGCCCACGATGGTACTGAGCGCCAAACGAAAATGGCACGGCACAGCGCGTAAAACCTCCCGTATCCGCAATAATGAGCTTTCCCGTTGGCTGGCCTCTGTTGATGCCGTTCGGCAACATGGAGCCAGTATCAGGGATGATTTTGCCGTATCGGTCTGCGATGCGCTGGATGTGGCTTTATTTACGGGCTTGCGCCGTGCGGAGGTGTTCGGGCTGGAATGGTCCAGGGTAAATATGTCCGGCCGTTACTTCTGGATTGACCAGACGAAGAACGGAGACCCGCTTGAACTTCCGATTACCGATACACTGTTGGCTATCTTCCAACGCCGAAAAGAATTACGTCGTGATAATAACCCGTATGTATTTCCGGCGGAGAAAGGCGGAATAATTACGGATCCCCGAAGGGTGATAGGCCAGATAAGCGAAGCTACCACGCAGTGCGGTACAGAGAGCGCCATCGGTTTTACCTGCCATGATGCTAGGCGTACTTTCGGCAGTGTGGCGGAGTTGGTGGGCGTTGGTCCATATATCCTTAAGCGTTTGATGAATCATAAAACTATGCGTAGCGCTGACGTCACGCAGGGCTATTTGCATTTTTCAGCAGACGAGCTGCAGAAGCCAGCCCAAAAAATAGAACACGCCATACTGGATCACGCCGGTCTGGTGGAGCAATCAGGTGGCCTTGATGCACAGCTCCTTGCCGTGATGGGAACGATGAGTGATGAAGAAAAGCGCGAAATGTTGTTTTTAATATTAAATTCAGGAATCAAGGAGAATAAGGCATGAGTGAAAATAAGCTTCCTGACCGACTTTATTACCCTTTACCCGAAGCTGCTGAATTTTTGGGATGCTCTGTAAGGGATGTTTACCATTACTGCGCAACGGGAATGATAGCTTTGACAGTATATCTCAGAGATATTTATGCTGAGGATGTTGGATTAATGACTTTAGATTTAGGTGGTGAATTATTAACGCCTGATGATATTGATGCCGGCACAAACCTTATGAATGAGATTTCCCTGATCTCAGGTATTCATTATGAAACAGAAGATGAGTTGAAATTTATAAGGGCTAATTATATAGATGGTTTTTTTTATGTAGGCAGTACCGATTGTTTTTTACTTGAGTTCTCGAACGATAGCTTTATAACTCTGTCTGGAGTTACAAGCCACCCATTTAAAAGTGCTGATGATGGTGTTTATGCTTTCTTTCATAAAGGGCTTAACGTTCCAAGGGAGCGATTATGTATTCTGGGGAGTGATATTGTTAAAGTTATTGAAGTGAATGAGATTAGTGTTGATAAAAAAGAACACCCTAAAAGGGCAAATAAGAAAGGTGAAATAATTCCTGCATTATTGAAGATGATTCCGGAATTTGGTGATGTTAATTTGGAAAGTGAAAGTATAAGCAAAATAGCTTCAATTTTAGAAGCAATTGCAGCAGCTAAAGGAATTGAGTTGAATCTTCCAGATAAAAATACTTGGGCTCGTTACTTGGGGAGAAAGTGAATTCACTTCTTACCTAAGTGAATTCACCCAAAATCTAGCCCGAGATACCAATAATCCTCACCGTTGTTACCCATTAACCACGGTGAGGCATCATGACTACCAATACCATGCAAGACAAAAAACTTACCCGCCCGGAAGCCGCCGCATACATTGGGGTGGCTCCGCGCACTATGGCGAACTGGCACAGTACAGGCCGGGTAAAAATCCCCTTCTACAAAGTAGGCCGTAAAAAAACTATCTACCTGCAATCAGATCTTGATACGTATCTGGCATCGGTTCGCCAGTCTGCGTAATGGGGTGGGATATGGCACAAAGAAAAGCTCTTCGTATCCGCAACTCCACTCTGAAGAAAGGCAAAACTCTAGCATCAACATGGGCACCAGAGACGAGTTTCACTCCCGCTGCTGTACCTAACGTCAATAACCCATATAGCCGTAAATCGGCCTAACAGAAGACCAATGCAACCACACGCAACTTCGTCTGATCAGCGAAAATAAATTTTGTTGCGTGTCGTTGAAGTAAAAATATTGCAGCATACCTAACGCTGTCGCGGCGGCTCTGAATAACAACTTTTGGAGCGATAGAAAATGACTAAGAAAAAACTAACTGCCTTAACTGGCAGCGGCCAGACTCACCCTGAAGCCAGCAAGAAGGATAATTCCGGCAATAACTTTGCGGCGCGAATCCCTGTAACGCTTAGCAATATTGGCGGGAAAGAAATTCAGTCAGTTCGTGGGCGAAAACTTCACTCTTTTTTGGCGGTAGGCCGAGATTTCACCACCTGGATCAAAGCCCGCATTACCCAATACGGATTTGTTGAAGGCGTCGATTATGTGATTGTCGAAGATTTGACCTCCCCGAAACGGGGGAGCTCAAAATCTCGTCAACGCATTGAGCACGATTACATTCTCTCTCTGAATATGGGTAAAGAGCTTTCGATGGTTGAGCGCAACGAGCAAGGCAAGATGGCTCGTCAGTACTTCATCGACTGCGAAGAACGCCTGCGCCGGGTCGCCCCTGAAGAACATGAGGCGGCGTTGCTGACATGGCGTAAAAATCGTGTAGCAGCTTGCGAAGATCACAAAAGCATGGCCGAGGCGATGAAGGGCTATATCGAACGCACTGGAGATAAGCAGCACGGGTTTGCCTACAGCAATGAATGCACCTTCCTCAATAGCCTTGCGCTGGGTATGCACCCGCGAGCATGGGCGAAGCAGAAAGAAATCCCGGTAAAGCAGGTGCGCGACCACATGAACACTGAACAACTGGCGCTGCTGGCCTATCTGGAAAGCCGTAACTGCGCTCTGCTGGATCTGGATACCAGTACGTCAACCCGCAAGACGAAACTCACTGAACTGGCGCAACGTTGGCTGGTTAAAAGAGTGGGAGGAACAGCATGATCGCGGATAAAACAAAGGCAGCTTTGCAGAGCTGCCAATGTCACTACCAAATACCCAAGCAGAGCCAGCATACCAGGGTTGGCGCTGGTGGTCAAAGTCTGAACAGAGTGCAAATTTGCATTCTGGTAGATTTCTCATTGTTTTTATGGCAAAGCGTAAAATGGCGCTTTGTGCCTAAGTCATTGATTATTCCACCAGTCCTCACTTTGAGGACTGGTGTGGGTTGTCAAATAATGAGCCGACTCAATATTGAGCCCGCTGATTTTATTCAGCTTTTACGGCAAAGCCCAAAAGTGAGCTTTGCGTATAACTCATTGACTCCATTATTCTTCCTCACTTTGGGGAAAAAGGGCGGGAAATCAAACCCTACCCTGTGCTTTCTGTTTCTTCAGACTGATTACCGAGTTAGCCATATAAGGGCTTTAACAATCCAGTATGTGGAATACGCAGTTGCAACTAAAAAAACAACAGCGATTGCGTCTCGCCATTTACCCCGTTCCGTATCAGGCATAAATCATTCCTCTGGATCTGCCTTAGCTTTTTTGCGCTGGTCTTCCTTGAGCTTTTTGAGAAATGATTCCAGCGGGAATTGCATTGACTTAGCTTTTGGTTCTGCTTCGACGGGTTGCGAATTCTTCTGCTCTTTTGTCATGTGTCAGCCCTTAGGCTCAATGCCGCGCTGCTGTAGTTCTTTGCGGATGATGCGCTTGATCCAAGCAGCCAGTGATTCGTCGCCATCCTGTTGTTGTGCTTGTTCCATTAGCTCACGTAGCTCGGGATCTAATCTGAACTGGAATGGAGGATTACCACGTCTTTCATTTTTGTGTGTTGACACGTTAATTACACCCGATGTAATGTGTTTATGTGTAATGACACATTACATACAAGAAAGACAAATAGCAACGCCCCGGAGTGCGGGAACACTACCGAGGCGTCTAACCAAACCGTTATACGAGGTAACAGTTATGGCTGGATCACAGCATACCCAAACTCACCCTGAATTTACATGGCGTTTTCTCTCCACTTCCGAGCGAAACCCTACTGCAAAGCCGTTGGTTATTTACGTCAACGCATCCAGTGAGCAGGAAGCCCGCGACACCATGCCTGGCGTAACCCTCATTTTTGCCGCCCGCCTTCCATTTCATGCCTTTCAGGTTATGGAGGTGGCAGTATGAATATTGCTCAAAGAGATCGAATCCTGGAACGTGTAACTCAGGTCATTGGGCGTACAGAGAGTATTGTGCCTAATACTCCAGAAAGTAATTCACACGATCGTTTATTGCGGATAAGCGCAGGTCTCTTGCATCTGTTAAATGAGGTCCTTCCTGGCATTGCCAATACGACTGAACGCGACGAAATAGACGAAATAGCAGTGTGGGTAGATGCCATGTATTCCATCACGATGATAGAAGCGTTAGATGCAAAATCACTGCGTCCCACAACCGTACTAGGCTTGCGCAATGAAGTACCTGTGCCGACTGGTGGTGATGCCGCAACCACGGTGCGTTATGCGGCAGAGCTACAGGAATTGTGGGAGCTTCATCTTGATGCTCGCTTGCGGGCTGCCAACCCTAAAGCTGGCGCCAGATTATGGACGTTAATCAGCGAACTTAACTACGCAGCTCAGCGTACGGAAAGCAGATATAACCGCCTGCTGTTAAAGCTGGAGGCTATGGCGAATATCACTACGCCTTTGGAGCAGAGGGAAAGTGCGACCCCTTCAACCTTAGAGACATTCCCTTCAGGTCAGGAGGTTCGTCATGAGTGAATTAACCGTCCAGCAGGCTGCTGATAAAGCATATCAGGCAGAAATTATTCTCGCCCTGATGCAGGGAAAATCGGCTGTGCGCATGGAAGATAGCGAAATTGACGCGCTGATCGCGATGGTTAAAGACTTGATCGGCGATGTGGGTGGTTTTCTTGGTGAAGAAGCATCACGTGAGGAGGTGGAAAATGCATAACCCTCAGCCTAAAAACTTTACCTGGCTTTTTCTGGCCACTTACGCCGATGCTAAAGCGCTCCCTGTGGTTCTGCGTACTCAGGCTAATACCGAAGATGAAGCCCGTTCGCAGCTTACTGGTGATTTTTCTCTCACATTCGCGGCAAAAATTCGTTCCGATTGTCTTCTCACTTGTCATTGGGTGGATCGGGATAGTTCTGTTTTATGGTCTGTCATGGGCTGCAATGCTGACGCCTCACTTCAGCAAATGAAGGGGGCTAGCAATGTCTAATCTCGAAATATTGACCCCGAAAAAGGCGAAATCGCGAGCTTTACAGCTTTCAACGCTGCTTATGGTGATTTCAGAGAACGCTATGCAGGAGCATGAAAGACAGCAGCTGGTTGAGCTTTCTTACGATATTTCGTGTGAGCTTGCTTCCTTCATGCTTGAGCAAGAATTGCCGGAGGTCGGCCATGCATAACCCTGCTGAGTTAAACGAATCGCTTGAAAGGCGTATAGACCTGCTGACTGAAAAGGTGCTGTTCCTTGAGCAGCAGGTTAAATCACTGACTGACAGTCAGGGGGGAGAAATACCCCCGGGTATGGCGCCGGTATCTACTCTGGCTGCTGAGTTCGGTATTTCCACCAAAAAGGCGGAAGAGCTGGCGAAAAATACTGGCGTGATGATGGTGAAGTTAAAAGCGGGTGGCTTTGTTGCGCCGGAAGAGAAATTCAGGGAAGTGGCCAGGCAGGTGTTGCGTAGCGCTAAACGTAAATACGGATCGGCGTACTGGTATCACCCGTTGTTAGGTAAATTCCAGATGAGTGGAGGGATCCCGAAGTGAAAAATGCACCGAACCTTAAACATCTTCCCAGGGAAAAATTTACTGAGGCGATTATTTTTGCGGGAGCAGATGCATATGCGCATGCAAAAGGATGGGAGGAAGGCCTGGGTAAACAGGTTGCCGAGGATACAACCCCTCCTATCTACCTGGGACCAAAACAACTTGCTGAGCTGGCAAACCTGAATATTGTCGATAAAGGGCGACGGAGTGCTCGCGTGTATCTGGCCGGAGATATTGAACCGATACAGATTAACGCTATTGGTGAAAAGCTGGCGCTGGCAGGTGTACAGGATGCCAAATTGTATAAAGGTATTCCCGATCGCCAGCCTGAGGACTGGCACGATTATCTGAGTCGACTGCGTGAACAAGCGGAACGGAGGGAAAGCACGGTGGTCGATCTGCCAGTGAAGAAACGGGAGTCTAAGCCAACCCCTAGCGATGAACTAAAGCCACGCGTCGATAGCCGCCACGATGGTCTGTACTGGATTACGCCAAAGGTGGACAAGGATAGCGGCGAAATCATCAATAACGAAACGTGGCTGTGCTCCCCTCTTGAAGTGGTCGGCTCCGGTAGTGACGGTGCAGAACGCTATCTTGTTTTGCGCTGGCGTTCGCCGCGTGGCCATGAAGATATTACCAGGGCGATCCCCTGTGCTGATATCGGTGAGCGTGATGGCTGGCGCTCACTTAAAGCTGGTGGGGTGAATGTGACCACTAAAAGCACCTTCCGGGCGATTCTGGCCGACTGGTTGCAGCAAAGCGGCACTCATCGGGAATGGATTATCACCCATACCACTGGCTGGCATGATGGCGCATATGTCATGCCTGATGGTGAAGTGGTTGGTGATCCAGAGACGCCGATTCTCTTTAATGGTCGCAGTGCTGCATCTTCCGGGTATGCCATTGCTGGTACTGCTGCCACCTGGCGAGATTCCGTCGCCCGACTGGCCGGGGGTAATCCTTCCATGATGTTGGGAGTGGCAGCGGCGTTATCCGCACCACTTATCGGGCTGGTGGGTGCTGATGGCTTCGGCGTCCATTTGTTCGAACAGTCGAGCGCCGGTAAGACTACCACTTCCAATATTGCGAGTAGCCTGTGGGGAGAGCCAGATGCTTTGCGGCTTACCTGGTACGGTACTGCGCTTGGCATTGCCAACGAAGCGGAGGCGCATAATGACAGCCTGTTACCGCTCGATGAGGTGGGACAGGGCAGCAGTGCTAAAGATGTTGCGACTTCGGCTTATACCCTGTTTAACGGTGCCGGAAAGCTGCAGGGAGCAAAAGAGGGCGGCAACCGTGAGTTGAAACGCTGGCGCACTGTGGCGATCAGCACCGGGGAAATGGATATTGAAACTTTTCTGTCTGCTGGTGGGATAAGAGTTAAGGCGGGCCAGTTGGTGCGCCTGCTGAATATCCCGATGGAGAAATCGACGGTTTTTAACGGCCTGCCGAACGGCAAGGCTCATGCTGACGCACTGAAAGAGGCCTGGATTGATAACCATGGCGCGGCAGGGCGGGAGTGGGTTAAATGGCTGGCTGCTCACCAGGAGGACGCTAAACAGGCTGTGCGTGATGCGCAGACACGCTGGCGTGGGCTTATTCCGGCTGATTATGGTGAGCAGGTTCATCGAGTTGCAGAGCGTTTCGCGATTCTTGAGGCGGCGCTGGTCGCAGGGGGAGCGATCACTGGCTGGAGTGAACAGGCGAGCCGTGACGCTATCCAGCATAGCTTTAACGCCTGGGTGAAAGAGTTCGGCACGGGGAACAAGGAGCACCAGCAGATTATCGAGCAATGTGAGGCGTTTCTTAATGCCTATGGTCTGAGCCGATTTGCTCCGTTGCCATATGACCCCACCAGTCTGCCAATAAGCAACCTTGCCGGATACCGCAAGCGCAAGAGCAGCCATGATGATGCGCCCTTGGTGTTCTACACGTTCCCAGCAACGTTTGAGAAGGAGATTGCGCAGGGCTTTAACGCAAGGCAGTTTGCGAGGGCTCTGGCCAGCGCTGGTGTGCTGTCAGCCTCCGCTGATGGTCAGCGTTTCCAGCAGAAATCACCGCGTATTGATGGGCGGCAGATTAACGTTTACGTCCTTCAGTATCAGGCTGAGGGTGTTAAGGAATAACTTACATGCATGAGTAATATTTTACGTGGTTCACGTAGTTCGGTCTGTAAGGTTAAGTGTTATGTATATGTTGTATATGGATTTTTATTGTCAAAATTGAACCACGACTGAACCACGAAACAGCAATTTTGAACCACGAATATGCATCTTTGAACTACGAATAAAATCATCGACTGAGTGAACCACGTAAAAGAAGCTCTTACGTGGTTCAAAACAGGGGTTACGTGGTTTACGTTTCTGTAATTTATTCATATAAAACAAAGATCTTTACAGATTGAACCACGTGAACCACGTGAACCACGATAGTTTTGTTTATATATAGTAAAAAATGAGAGGTGTAAAAATGCTTGAAGCCGGAATGGTTGAGAAGAAATCAGCAGGTAGCGCTGCTCTGTAATGCGGCAGATAACAGAGATACTCTATTCTGGCTGGGAGTTATCGCCTTTGGTAATCAGGCTGATACTCCGGACAAACATCGTAAAGGCGCTCTCGTCATCGTGGCGGGCGATATGCAGCTAAATCAGTAGAATAGGCAAGAAAGCAGCGTCAAGCTGGACGGGTAAGACGCCGGATGACAGATAAACTGGTTTGGCAATTGTTGCGCAAATGACTTACTAAAAATTGACAATTTTAGTTGTATGGTCCAATTTATCTCAAAATGAGTTATTTTTGAGATAAAATTATGACCATAAAGCATCCACCAAAAATTGTTTCTTTCGCTGAAATAGTGAAAGATGGTGTCGAAGATAAGGCGAATAGGTTATCTAATCTTATGAGTTATCATAGGGTTACTGATGATAAGGGCCGTTATCATCATTGGGATGATTTTCAATATAGAGTCGAAAAAGGTGTTGATGCTGTACATGCTTGGTCTGTGCAAAAGATGGCGCGCTTGGCTCATATTCACTACATTAGTTATCAGGACAAAAGTGGTGAACAGGCAAAGATAAACGTTTTACCGTCAATGCATAAGGCATGTTCGCTTATTGATCAGCAGGCCTCAAAGGCTGCTTTTGAAGCGATGATTTCCAATATGGAAGGAGTTAAGTATTTAATTCGTGAGTTAAGAGAAGAGGAGTCGATTTCTTCCAGTCAACTGGAAGGAGCTGCAACTACTACCATAGTAGCAAAAGCCATGCTCTCTGCTCAAAGAAAACCAAGGACAGAAGACGAACGTATGATTCTTGGTAACTATCGTTTGATGGGTAGTGTTTGGGATAAAAGAAATGAAGAACTGTCCTTGGCTCTTATAAAAGAATTTCATGCAATTGGTACGAAAGATATTAATAACGAAAAGTATAAACCGGGAGAGTTTAGGGACACTGATAACATTGTTATTTGTGATTATGATGGCAATGTTGTTCATTATCCTCCATCGCATGATGAGTTAGATAGTCGACTACTTAAAATTTGTGAGTGGGCCAATACAAGGCATGAGGATTTAGTTACATCTAATTACTTACATCCTTTAATCAAAGCTTGTATTTTGCACTTCATGATAGGTTATGAGCATCCTTTTAATGATGGTAATGGTAGAACTGCAAGGGCTTTGTTTTATTGGTATTTATTTAAGTGCGGTTATACAGCATTTAAATACATTTCTATTAGTCGCTTGTTAAAGGAAGCATCGGTAGCTTACGGTAAATCTTATCTTTTCACGGAAACCGATGGCTTTGATTTGACTTATTTTGTTGATTATCAATGCCAGATTGTGTGTCGGGCTACACTTAATTTTACAAATCACATAAAAAAAATAGCAACTCAACGCGCTGAAATAGATAGTCTTCTATGGACGGGAGGGTTGATAAATAGACTTAATGATAGACAGAGGACTATTTTACTAGTTGCGATTGAAAATGTTGGTAGATCTTTCACGGCTAAGGAAGTCAGTGAGAATCTAAATATTTCTGATAACACTGCTCGCACTGATCTTAAACATCTAGTTGAAATTGGGCTTTTTGAGAAAGTTGAAAATGGAAAGCAAACCATTTACGTTTCACCAAAATCTTTAAAAGGAATCCTTGAAAAATTAAAAAATATGTAGGGCTGAAATATTATTTAGGCCTTGAAATAAAGTTTTTTATTACCATTTTAAAACCGCGCCCATAGGGCGTGGCTATTCCATAACCTTTATGGAGCTTTTGGTCTTTGCTGTCTGGCCGTTTGGGGCGACTATGGATCGCCCCCTCTTCATTGCTGGTGGGGGGGCACAGGAAGCTTTGTGCATCATGCCGAGCAAGAAAGTCGCTAACCCCCCTTTCCAATATCAGCCATCAGTACCAGATCCCTTTCGTAATCATGCAAATCTGCACAGTCTCTTTTTTCCGTCCATTAGCCTGTGCTTAGTACGCCTGAGTGCGTTGCCGCTGAGCTGGCGCTTTACCGTCGCTGTAACCTCCTGTCAAACCGCCATTAAAAAGCGCATTCATTATGCTGCTATGAGCACAATTCCCTTATGATTAAAATATTTTATCTTGAAGATTTGTTTTATTGATCATAAGTTAAGCGCATACAGAAGAAATCTGTACGTTTAACCAGTGTCAGGAGGTCAGGAAATGGCAGTAACCAGCAAAAAGCCGATTCTTGTCGATCAGCCGATTCTCGAAGGTTTACAGCGCCTTCGGGATGATGAATGCCGACGTTCTGCCGTTGGCGCAGCTCCAAGCATTCAGGAGCTGGCGCGTCATCTTTTGCGGCAGGGTATCCACCGGCATGAGGCGGGCAAGAAGTAACGCTACCGCCCAAAAAGGAGAAACCAATGCCGCTAATGAAACTACCCGCATGGGCGCGAACAGCGTTCGGTACGAAAGGTAAGAAAAAACAGTCCCAACTTTCTGAGGAAAAACCATCTATGTTCGATTTCTCGCATCTGTCAGGAAAAACCAAAACGAAGGGTGAATCCGATAACGGGAATGTGCCGCTGAAACTGGACACTGACGACAGCCAGGTCGCCAGACCTAAGCAGCACACTCGCGGCCACAATGTCGCGGTTTCCCCGGAGGCAAAAAATAACCCGGTTCTGGCGGTTCGTTTGTTGAAGGAAACGGAGCTTTCTTCGAAGAAAATAAAGCTGCAGCTGGCATCGTCGCCGATGGCGCTTTCTGTGTTTACCCAAAAGTTTATGGAAGAGAACGACCCGACCTGGGAATTTCAGGATGACGAAGAGAAAGCTCGCTCGGCGCTAACGTTTTCAACGCAGAACCGTGATGCAAATGGTTACTCTGCTGCCCAGAGTAGCGCTCTGAAGGCGCTGAAGAAGATGGAAGAGCCTCTGACAGACGACGAGATTAAAGCATTAGCCAGCAAGGCATCTAAGATGCAAAACGACTATGACCCTATGTCACCGCAGAATGTGAATGCTCGCCGTAAGGCTGACGAAGAGTACCGGGAAGAAGTCGCGCAGGCTGCTGCACGCCGTAACGATCGTATCCGGGCATCTGGTGTGAGCTTGCCGGGAGATACTCGTCGAGTTAATGGCAAGATTGAAGGGCCAGCAGGCGAAGCCGAACGCCTTAAATCACAGGTTCCTCTCTGAGAGCCGCGGAGATGAGCGTTATGAACTTTCAGCACCTCAACGAGCCGCAATCTGATGCGCAGACATATGGCTTTTCCGGTCGCCGTTTGCAGCGCATATACCGGCTTCAGCAATCGGTTGAAGAAGAGGAACTCCCTGAATGCCTCCATTCTGACGCGCATCTGATAGCGGTGAGCAAAGAGGCAAAACAAAATCCGATACAGGCATTTCATCTTATCGCGGAAGGGATCCCACACCAGCAGGCTATTGCCAGCCTAAAAGGCAGCGCTCGCCAGCTCAGTCGTTTTACCCGGCGGGCAATGGAGACAGTTTATCCTGGCTGGGAGTTCCTTGATGCTGAAGACCAGAACATGGCGGCATTCCAGCACAGCATGATTAACGGTGACACAAACGGCTATCGTGCAGGTTTTAATGCTGCCCTGTCGGCGCTGGAGAAGTTTGTAGAGCCCATTACGTTTGATGACATCACCAATAGTGTTAATTCGCTGGTGGAGGAAGCATGAGTAATTCATTCGATTTTGAACTGGTTGCCGGTGATCATGTTAGCGAAGCAATAGCACATATCGACGAGGCTGTTCGCAATCTTGAACCTCAACTGGAGAAAACCCGGAAAGGGTTACAGTTGGGTGGACAGGAGACGCTTGATGGGCTGAATGGGTATAACTCCAGACTGGACATCATGGCCAGCACGGCTCGCGATAACGTTCAGTTTATCGGAGACATGATCCCCCCATTAAAAATAGTGGGGGAGATGTCGTCTAAAATTGCCGGAATGGGGCTGGCAGGTGGAGTTGTTGGGGCCGTCGGTGGCGTGGCTTACGCAACGGGTAAACTTGCCGAAAGTTATAAAGAGGCAGCTCGGGGTGCTTATGACCTGGACACCCATGCAAAAAATACCGCGATGAGCGTTCAGGATTTTTCCCGCCTTTCAGGTGCCCTTCAGCTTGTGGGGGCCGATAGCGAAAGCGCTGCTTCTTCCATTGAGGGAATCTTTAAATCACTCAACGAGGCGAACAGTGCGGGTAATGCTGTTGTCATGTCCGCTATGGCGCAGATAGGCGCACAAATTGAAAAAAACAGAGATGGTTCGGTTAATACGCTAAAGACGCTTGAATCCATCGCAAGGATTTTTCCTAAAATTCGTCCTGATCAGCAGAAGTCGTTCGCTAATGCCATGGGGTTAACCCCTGAAATGTTGACACTGTTGCGCGAAGGCTCGAAGTATGTCGGGTTTCTGGCAAAAGCGGATAAGGTGGGATTGACGGTGGATCCCGCCCTTAACCAGCAACTTACAAGCTTCGATGTTGCAGTTAAGGAAGCGAGCGCTTCCTGGGACGGATTCAAATCAAAGCTTGAACGTAAGGTTTATGCCTCTATTGATACCAATGGCCTTACCGATATGGTGAATGGCTTTACGGATATGCTGGCGAATAATTTCGACAACATCTCCATGGGGCGGTTTGCCGGACAAAACAAAGGCGACGACTCCGAGCTGATGCGCAGAGCGCTGGCAGATCCTGAATTCCAGAAAAGCCTTAACGGGAATGAAAAAAACCAGCTCACTGCAGGTGTTATGACCGATGAAGCAAGGAAGAAATATCGCCAGTATTTTTACAGCCAGGACCGTTCCCGCCAGCTGCTGGGGGATGTCAACGCTATCACCCGGCCCGCTCCTGTACGCGGTCTAATCCCCTATAGCCCGTCCGGTAAAAACACGCCGGGATTTCGAAATCATAACCCAGGAAATCTGAAAGCTGCACCTAACTCAACCGGGAAGAGGGGCAAATTTTCCACATTTGCCAGCGATGATGATGGTCTGTCGGCTATGGCTCGCCAACTGATGCTCTATGGCGATCGTGGGAATAATACTCCCGGGGGAATTATTCGTACGTATGCTCCGAGTTCTGAAAACAACACGCGTGCATATATTGACGATGTGACCTCAAGAACCAGGTATGGAGCCGAACAACGTCTTGACCTTCATAACCCGGAAGTTCTTAAGACGCTGATGGCCTCAATGATTCAGCACGAACAGGGCTCACAGCCCTACACTGAAGAGCAACTGAAAAAGGCGATACAGTCAGCCATTATGGATGATCAGTGGTCTGGACAGAGAAACCCGGAAAGGTTGACGCAGCAGCGTCGGGATATCATTTCTGGCGCCGGAGGTGGAGGAAGATCCTCTTCCATACTGTCTCCTGCGGACGGAGACAGTAATGTTAACGTAATAACCGAAAATATAACCCGCTCCCTTACCGACGCCCTTGCAGAACAACCATTGAGACTGGAAATAACGATGATTAACGAAAAAGGCGAGCGGAAAACTTACAACGTTGAAAATAATGGGAAAATAATTACGCCCATGAACTATTGATGCCCCTTTCACCATCGCCTTACAAAAATGGGTCCTTCCTGAGGCCTTTGTAAGGCACGGGCATTGCGCGCCGCAGTGTTTGTGCAGCTACAGGTTTTCAATTTGATTGACACTTTACACTTGACACTTTTTGTTGACAGGTTGTTAAAGTCCAGAAGTGGCGCGTGATGCAGGCGAGTTCGTGAGAATTTTGATTGACATTTTGATTGACACTTTCAGCCTGAAAAGTGTCAGGTTGACAGAAAAATGTGTCAAGCGGTTGAACCCTTGACGTTTGATTGACAGTTTTCCGCTGGCGGGTTGACACTCTGGCCAGCCGGCGACAATGAGGCAGGAGAAAAAGTTATGTCATTAATGAGCGTCAGTCAGTACGCAAAACATGCCGGAATGAGCCGGCAGGCGCTGTATAACTGGGAGAGCCATGAAGGATTTCCTGCGCGGGTTGACGGGAAGATTGACCAGGAGGCCTGTGATACTTATCTGGCCCGATACCGCAGCGCCAGTGACCCGCGCACGAAGAATGCCAGGGGTAAAACCAGGCCTGCTCCAGCTGGTGAGGTGCAGGGGAATATGCTGGTGGAAATGAGCGTCGCGGAGATTAAGCGCATCATAGCATCAGGCATCTCCAGGGTGGCCGGGATGGATCCGGACGAACGAGCCCAGGTTTCTGCAAAGGCCGTAGAGCTGTTTGTAAGCGAAGGCCCCTATAACCCGCCTGTAACGTTCGGCGGCTACCGGCTGTCGATTGTTGAAAGGCCAGATGATGAAATCGGGCAGATCATCGCGGGCGGTGCGTTTGGTCTGTCTGCCTATGATGTGGTTTACGAGTGCCGGGATTACACCCTGACTCTCATGAGTGATGAAACCGAAGAAACAGCCATGCGGAGGGTTATACCTTCGTTGCTGTATGCCCTGGCCGACGATACCGACTAAAGCAAAGTGTGCCAGCGGGCTCCTGTTATTCCAGCCCTTTGGGGCTGGTTTTTTTAAGCTTTATGACTGCGAAGCATCGTACAGAAAGGACAGTTACAGCCACTTACCGGGCTGGCAGTACAGGTTCCGATATTGACTGCCTGAGATGTTCCGGTCTGTTGTCGACTGTAAAAATTGTTGGTGATGTTGTCGGCGAGGGTTTCAGCCTGCATTGAACTCGCTTCGTTTGTAGCGACAGGTTGTGATACGAAAGCGAGTGCGTTGTATGAAGTGAGGACGAGAGATACAGCCATAATACTTTTTATTTTCATGTTACAGATCTCAAGCGATGGGGGAAGTGGCGTTGCTCATATTATAGGCTTTATCAAAGTATGCAAAATCCCGGGTTAAATATTTCGTAAACCCATAACAAAAAATTCCCTCTGAGAGATTAATCACATGTTAAATCATAATGATATAGAAGTAACGCTCATCAACCTCGCCAAAAAACAGGGACTGAGCCTGAATGGAAAAGATTTATTAGATATTCGCACGCAGGTAGCGACCGCTCTGGCCGCCAAAGACCGACATCGCCAGCGGATGACATCCCCAGAATATCACTGGCGCAAGCCACCACCTCGGCGATAGCCTCCTGAACATTGAGTCGCTGAAATGTTTTAAACGTGCCATATACTGGAAAAGTTTACCAGTAACATAAGGTTGAATTCACTAAAGCATGATGACAAAGTGACGGTCTCGCATAAATCAATTGCTTACGGCAAATGCAGGCTTAATTTCGCCTGCTTAGTACCTGTGTGGCCGCAGCGCTGTCGTTCAGGAAACAGCAAAAGCACCGAATTAACTCTGAGACATTCCAGTGGCTAAAGCCGAAACCACCCAGGTAATTTTCTATCTTATAAAATGTTGTTTAAAAGCCGTAAAGATTAGCAGCTTGGCAGGGAGAGTAAATTGTCACTCCACTTACCATCGGCGTAAGTCCTAATGTATTTAGCCCCGCCATTCCCCGGGTCTACAACACCTACATACGCAACATTGCCTGCTGAATCCTGAACATAGAAGGTATGTTCTTTATTTTCAATCGCACGAACAACCTGAGCGACAGTCCATTTTGAACCAGCTGGTTGAAACTGGTCGCTACCTACATGAGTAATATGTTGGTGAGATTTCACGGTTCCTGACAAGGTAATGCACTTAATTCTTACATTTGCCATACAAACAATCCTCATTTTTTATCGAACTGAGTTGGAATGCTGTGTGCGCGATTACGCAAAAACAAGTGTAAGATATCATTGCAAAAAGTGTGTATATGTTTTTTGGGTTTTATTCTTTGTTTACATCTTTTGGGGGGCTCTTAGAACCTGCTTTCACGGCTAGTGAATTGAATTTAATAATGAAAAATTTTTGCTGGCCATTATCACCAGATGGACTGGAAGCGATGTGAAGCGACGTGTGAAAATTCACCTGCTTTAGCCTAACTAGCGCCTGCAGAACGTCACTGCGGATTGAATAAGGAGGGGGGCTATGCTCGATATTTTGCTGTTTGCTGTTTGCTGTTTGCTGTTTGCTGTTTGCTGTTGGATGGGATGGAGACGCATGGCTGGTAGAACAAGTTGATTTGGACAAGGGAGTGTTAGGTTTATATGAATATCCGCAAATGTGGCTTTTAGATGATTCAGATGTAGCTAAGTGGCGGCTACCTATTCAGTTTTGCATTGACCGATATGCTGTTTTCGGTGGGATGAACCTGATTGGGGATGCAGGCGTAAAACCATCAGAGATGGAAATCATGCGCACGATAGCTAAAAGCTGTTCAAAGGCTGTCGAATGCTGTGAGTTATAAACGGTCATTAAATAACCATAAATCACTATTGATACCTCTCAGCAATATCCCCGGCATATCCCCAAAAAACAAAAGGAGCTACGTTTTTAGCGTAACTCCTTGTTTTGTCTGGTGGCCCCTGTTGGGTTTGAACCAACGACCAAGCGATTATGAGTCGCCTGCTCTAACCACTGAGCTAAGGGGCCGTGGCGAGGGATTATAAAGTAACTGACGGTTGCAATCCAGCGTAAAGCGCGCAGCTGCTGTTTTTATAAACAATGCATTTTCAATCCTTTATAATCATGTTTTAGCCATACAGCCGGAGAAAACATGATTAGCGATATCCTTGCGCCGGGCCTGCGCGTTGTCTTTTGCGGTATCAACCCGGGGAAGTCCTCCGCCCATACCGGCTTTCATTTTGCCCATCCTGGCAATCGCTTCTGGAAGGTCATCCATCAGGCCGGGTTCACCGATCGGCAGCTCAGGCCGGAAGAGGAACTGCAGCTGCTGGATACGCGCTGCGGCATCACCATGCTGGTAGAGCGACCGACGGTGCAGGCCAGCGAGGTCGCCCTGCAGGAGCTGCGCAGCGGTGGCCGTGAGCTGATGAGGAAGATTGAGGAGTATCAGCCGCAGGCGCTGGCGGTGCTCGGCAAGCAGGCCTTCGAGCTCGCCTTTAACCAGCGCGGCGCGAAGTGGGGGAAACAGCCTATGACCATCGGGACGACCCAGGTCTGGGTGCTGCCCAATCCCAGCGGCTTAAACCGGGCGACGCTCGATAAGCTGGTGGCGGCCTATCGTGAACTGGATGATGCCCTGGCGACCCGCGGCCAGTAGCGGAGAGAGGCGACTTTCCCCGAATGGCCACCTGAACGCCATAAAAAAAGCTCCCCGCAGGGAGCTTTTTAACAGGCTGTAGACGATGCCCCGCGACGATTAATCGTCGAGGAAGCTACGCAGCACTTCAGAACGGCTCGGGTGACGCAGTTTACGCAGCGCCTTCGCTTCGATCTGACGGATACGTTCGCGGGTAACGTCGAACTGTTTACCCACTTCTTCCAGCGTGTGGTCGGTGTTCATGTCGATACCGAAACGCATACGCAGGACTTTCGCTTCACGAGCGGTAAGGCCGGCCAGCACGTCGTGCGTTGCCGCACGCAGGCTCTCGGTGGTCGCGGAATCCAGCGGCAGCTCGAGGGTGGTATCCTCGATGAAATCCCCCAGATGCGAATCTTCATCGTCGCCGATCGGCGTTTCCATGGAGATAGGCTCTTTGGCGATCTTCAGCACCTTACGGATTTTGTCTTCCGGCATCAGCATACGCTCAGCCAGCTCTTCCGGGGTCGGTTCACGGCCCATCTCCTGCAGCATCTGACGGGAGATACGGTTGAGCTTGTTAATGGTCTCAATCATATGCACCGGAATACGGATGGTGCGCGCCTGATCCGCGATGGAGCGGGTGATCGCCTGACGGATCCACCAGGTAGCGTAGGTCGAGAACTTGTAGCCGCGACGGTATTCGAACTTATCAACCGCTTTCATCAGACCGATGTTGCCTTCCTGAATCAGGTCGAGGAACTGCAGACCACGGTTGGTGTATTTCTTGGCGATAGAGATAACCAGACGCAAGTTCGCTTCCACCATCTCTTTCTTCGCACGGCGGGCTTTCGCTTCACCGATGGACATGCGACGGTTGATGTCTTTCACCTGTTCGATGGTCAGGCCGGTCTCTTCTTCGATCTGCTGCAGCTTCTGCAGGCCGCGCTGCACGTCTTCTTTCACTTCCAGCAGCTTCTCGGACCACGGCTTGTTCATTGCCACCGCAGCGTTGAACCAGGTTTCGCTGGTTTCGTTGCCGGTGAACAGCGTGATGAAGTTTTTCTTCGGCATTTTGCACTGCTCAACGCACAGCTTCATGATGATACGTTCCTGAGTACGAACGCGATCCATCATGCTGCGCATGCTGTTGACCAGGTAATCGAACTGCTTCGGCACCAGGCGGAACTGCTTGAAGACTTCAGACAGCTTCAGGATCTCTTCCTGCGCGGCGGCATGGCTACGACCTTTGGCTTTGATGGTGTCGCGCGTCAGCTCGTACTGGGTACGCAGCTCGGCGAACTTCTCACGGGCCAGCTCTGGGTCGATGCTGTTGTCGTCATCGCTGTTGTCGTCGGCGTCGTCATCTTCATCTTCGTCTTCGTCGTCATCCATCTCTTCCTGAGACAGCTCGGAGCCAACGTGCGTGGCGGTCGGCGCCATGTCTTCTTCGGCGTTCGGATCGACGAAACCGGTGATCAGATCGGACAGACGGGCTTCTTCCGCTTCGACGCGGTCGTACTGCTCAAGCAGGTAGGTGATCGCTTCCGGGTATTCGGCAACGGAGCACTGGACCTGGTTGATCCCATCTTCGATGCGTTTGGCGATGTCGATTTCGCCTTCACGGGTCAGCAGCTCTACGGTACCCATTTCACGCATGTACATGCGCACCGGGTCGGTCGTGCGTCCGATTTCGGATTCCACGCTGGAGAGCACCTGCGCGGCAGCTTCGGCAGCATCTTCATCCGCGGTGTTTTCGGCAAGCATCAGATCATCGGCATCCGGTGCTTCTTCCATCACCTGAATACCCATGTCGTTGATCATTTGGATGATGTCTTCGATCTGATCGGAATCGACGATATCTTCCGGCAGATGGTCATTGACCTCGGCATAGGTCAGATAGCCTTGCTCCTTACCACGTTGGACAAGAAGCTTCAGCTGTGACTGCGGGTTTTGCTCCATAAGACGGTATCCACACTTAATTCGTTTGATTGGTGTCGGCAGGCGGGCTGTCGACATTTAAAGCGAGGGCGTACTTATATTATTGCCGCTGCGCCTCTGCGCGGCTGTCGGGGGCTTCCCGATCGATACTCGGCACTTAAGCCGTTAAATACTTTTCCCTCACGTTGTTCTGCGTTTTCTTACTGCTTTGATACAACGTGAAGGATATTGTCTGTCATTTATTTTTTCGCCAGCTCCTGGCTGATGGTCCAGAGTTCCCGGCGTTCTTCACTGCTTAAACCGTGTGTGCGATCGCGAGCTATCAACTCTTCCTGTCGCAGTTCCAGCAGTGAATCAAACATATGGTTAAGCGAGTCGGTGAAGGTTTTTTCAGCGATATCTTTATCTGCTATATCGTCCCACATCGACAGTTTTTCAAGGGTTGCAGCCTCTTTTGTGCCGCGATATTGCTCTAAAAGTTGCCCGGTCGTCAGACCAGGCTGCGCCAGACAGCTTTTCACCAACTCGCTGAACAGGCTAAGGCCTGGCATTTTGCGCGAGTCCAGTCCCTCCAGCGGCGGGACTAACGGCGCCAGATCCGGGTTTTGCACCAGCAGTCCTATCAGTATACGCATGGTCGTGCGTTTTAGCTGTGGCGCGGGACGCGGCGCGCCATTTTCAGACTGTTTTGGCATTAAACGTTCAAGCTGTGCGTCATCTAAAATGCCCAGCTTGTTGCCCAGCTCCTGACGCAAGTAGATGCGCAGCGTTTCGCCCGGGACCTGGGTTATCAGCGGCAGCGCCAGCGTGCTCAGCTGCGCGCGCCCGTCCGGGGTACTCAGATCGACCTGCGGCAGCAGGCTGTTAAACAAGAACGTGGAGAGCGGCTGAGCCTGCTCCATCCGCGCCTCAAACGCCGCTTTGCCCTCTTTACGCACCAGCGTATCCGGGTCTTCGCCGTCAGGCAGAAACATAAAACGCAGCTGGCGGCCATCGGTCATGTACGGCAGCGCCGTCTCCAGCGCGCGCCAGGCGGCATCGCGGCCGGCCCGGTCGCCGTCGTAGCAGCAGATGACGTTATTGGTCACCCGAAACAGCAGCTGGATATGGTCGGCCGTGGTCGAGGTGCCCAGCGAGGCCACGGCATAGTTGATGTCGTATTGCGCCAGCGCCACGACGTCCATATACCCTTCGACAACCAGCAAACGCGGTGGTTCGGGATTGTCCTGCTGCGCTTCATACAGGCCATACAGCTGACGGCCTTTATGGAATATGTCGGTTTCCGGGGAGTTCAGATACTTCGGCAGGGCATCGCCCAGCACTCGTCCGCCAAACCCAATTACCCGGCCTCGCTTATCGCGGATGGGGAACATCACCCGTTCGCGGAAGCGGTCGTAACTGCGTCCCTGATCGTTGGTGACCAGCATGCCGGCATCAATAAGCGACTGGCGGTTTTCCTGATTGCCGCCAAAACGTTTTAAAACGTTATCCCAACCCGGGGGAGCATAGCCGATGGCAAAGCGCGTAATCACCTCGCTGCTTAACCCCCGTTTTGCCAGGTACTGGCGCGCAGGGTCGGCGGCGGGCTGCATCAGAGACTGTTGGTAAAACGCATTCAGCCCATCCAGTAACTGGTAGAGGTTCTGCCGTTGATGGCGCTCTATCTGGCTGGGTCCGTTGCCTGCTTCATAAGGCACTTCAAGGTTGTGCATGGCGGCCAGCTCTTCGACCGTTTCCACGAACTCGAGCTTGTCGTAGTTCATCAGGAAGTCGATAGCATTGCCGTGCGCCCCGCAGCCGAAGCAGTGGTAAAACTGTTTTTCACCGTTGACGGTGAAAGAGGGGGTTTTTTCGTTATGGAACGGACAGCACGCGTGAAAATTTTTGCCCTGCTTTTTCAGCTTTACCCGCGCATCGATCAGATCGACGATGTCGGTTCTGGCAAGCAGATCGCTAATAAATACACGTGGAATTCGTCCAGCCATAAGCCCCGTTATTTCTGATGACTATAAACGAAAATAAGCCGCGCATTCCTTTCGGAAGCACGGCCTTACAACTACAACTCGGTCTGAATTGAGAGCGTCGCTCTCAACAGATTAGTACAGACGAGTACGGCGTGCGTTTTCGCGAGCCAGTTTCTTCGCGTGACGTTTCACTGCAGAAGCTTTAGCGCGCTTACGTTCGGTAGTCGGTTTTTCATAGAACTCACGACGACGAACTTCCGCCAGAACACCTGCTTTTTCGCAGGAACGCTTGAAGCGACGCAGAGCTACGTCGAACGGCTCGTTTTCACGTACTTTAATTACCGGCATGTGCCTCTCACCTTTGATTAATTCGGTTTGCCGCTGGCCGCAATGCCAGCTTATTTCAAAATGGTGCGGAATTTTACTGCAACTACTGCTGCTTTGTAAAGCACCGGCGCCTTTTTTGAAAGGGACTTTTATAAGGGTGAGGAGTATACACGAAGAGAGCACCAGGGGTGAGCAAAGTTTTACATCGCCGGTCATTGGACCTACACTGCGCGGTATTGAAGCGAGGTAAAACAACTCATGCGTGTACTGGGCATTGAAACATCCTGCGATGAAACCGGCATCGCGATTTATGACGACCAGCAAGGTCTGTTAGCCAACCAACTGTATAGTCAGGTGAAACTGCATGCGGACTACGGCGGCGTGGTGCCGGAGCTGGCATCGCGCGACCACGTGCGCAAAACGGTGCCGCTGATCCAGGCGGCGCTGAAAGAAGCCGGTCTGACGGCGAAAGATATCGACGCCGTCGCCTATACGGCGGGTCCTGGCCTGGTCGGCGCGCTGCTGGTCGGGGCGACCGTTGGCCGGTCGCTGGCCTTCGCCTGGAACGTGCCGGCGATCCCGGTACACCATATGGAAGGGCACCTGCTGGCGCCGATGCTGGAAGATAACCCACCGGCGTTCCCGTTCGTCGCGCTGCTGGTTTCCGGCGGCCACACCCAGTTGATTAGCGTCACTGGTATTGGTCAGTATGAACTGCTGGGCGAGTCGATTGACGATGCGGCGGGCGAAGCCTTTGATAAGACGGCGAAACTGCTGGGACTGGATTATCCCGGCGGGCCGATGCTGTCGAAAATGGCCGCTCAGGGCACCGAAGGCCGCTTTGTCTTCCCGCGGCCGATGACCGACCGCCCGGGGCTCGATTTCAGCTTCTCAGGCCTGAAAACTTTCGCCGCCAACACCATTCGTAATAATGGCGACGATGAGCAAACCCGCGCCGACATCGCCCGGGCATTTGAGGATGCGGTCGTCGATACGCTGATGATTAAATGTCGCCGCGCGCTGGAGCAAACCGGCTTTAAGCGTCTGGTGATGGCGGGAGGCGTGAGCGCCAACCGTACCCTGCGGGCGAAGCTGGCGGAGATGATGCAAAAACGCGGCGGCGAGGTGTTCTACGCCCGCCCTGAGTTCTGTACTGACAACGGCGCGATGATCGCCTACGCCGGCATGGTGCGTCTGCAAACCGGCGCCAAAGCCGAGCTCGGCGTGACGGTTCGCCCGCGCTGGCCGCTGGCCGAGCTGCCTGCCGCCTAACGCATCCTGAAACAGGCCGACGTCACGTCGGCCTGCCTTTCTGACTACTCCATACTTTTACACAGCGAGCAGATGGCTCCCTGATGCTTGTGTGAGTGCATCACATCCGGGCGCTCGTACTCTTCCTCACAGCTAACGCATTGATACACGGTGGTGGAGGCGTTCCCCGCCGCGTCATAGCGCGGCTCGGCGATGCCGTCATCCACCTGCTTAATATAGTAGCGCCCGCGGGTAAGGAGTCCCATCAGCGGGGTCATGACAAAGGCGACGACCAGCGCAATCAGCGGCGAGAACGGCGCCAGCGTCGCGCCCAGCAGGCCGAAGAAGGCGCAGATCGACAGCCCGGCGGCCAGACCAAAGGAGACCACGCCTACCGGGTTAACGTTGTAGATCATGCCGCGACGATACTCCGGCTGCGCCGGCGCCAGCTTGAGCAAGCCTTTATTAAAGGTGATGTCGGTCGCCACCACCACGACCCAGGCGATGGCGAAGTTGGAGTAAAAGCCGAGGATCCACGACAAGGCGCTGAACATATCGCCTTCCATCAGCGCCAGGGCAATCG
Source organism: Klebsiella variicola (assembly GCF_000828055.2). Taxonomy (NCBI): domain Bacteria; kingdom Pseudomonadati; phylum Pseudomonadota; class Gammaproteobacteria; order Enterobacterales; family Enterobacteriaceae; genus Klebsiella; species Klebsiella variicola. The sequence continues at coordinate 692,693 of NZ_CP010523.2, forward strand.
CCAGGTTGACTACCACAAAAATAATCCGTCCCGGATAGCGTTTGGTGGTGCGGGTCCAGGCGCTGGTCCACGCCAGCGAGCCGGAGTAGGCATTGGTGACGTTAATTTTGATCTGCGAGATCACCACCAGCACCACCGCCAGCGTCAGGGCCAGCCAGCCGGGCACCAGGTTATCGAAGACGCTGACGAACTGCTGCACCGGTTCGGTATTGTGCACCGCCGGGAAACGGGTCAACAGATAGAAGCCGAGGAAGGCGCCGATGATCTGTTTGATCGCGCCTAACACCACCCAGCCCGGGCCGGCGGAAAAGACCGCCAGCCACCAGCTTTTACGGTTCTCCGCGGTCTTAGGCGGCATAAAGCGCAGGTAATCAATTTGCTCGCCAATCTGCATGATCAGCGACAGGCATACCCCGGCGCCGAGCATGATGGCGGTGATATCCACCGTCGACGCGCTGTTTTTACCGGCGAAATGCAGGAAGCCGTCCACCAGCTGCGGATCTTTGACAATCAGCCACACCACCGGCACCACCATCAGCACCAGCCACAGCGGGGTGGTCCATACCTGCAGGCGGGTCAGGGCTTTCATGCCATAGACCACCAGCGGGAGCACCATCAGGGTGGCGATCAGATACCCCACCCACAGCGGGATCCCGAGGCCCACCAGCAGCCCCTGGGCCATGATCGAGCCTTCGAGGGCGAAGAAGATAAAGGTGAAGCCGGCAAAAATAATGCTGGTGATCACCGAGCCGAAATAGCCGAAGCCGGCGCTGCGGGTGATCAGGTCAAGGTCAATGTTGTAGCGCGCGGCGGTGATCGCCAGCGGAATGCCGGTGAGGAAGATCACCAGCGCCGCCACCAGGATCGAATAGATGGCGTTGCTGGTGCCCCAGGCCATACCGATGCTGGCGCCGATGGAAAAGTCGGCCAGGTAGGCGATGCCGCCCAGCGCCGTGACCGCGACGACGCCCGGTCCCCAGCGGCGGAAGCTCAGCGGGGCATAACGTAAGGTGTAATCTTCTAAGGTTTCCCGGGAGCCGGAAGTCCGCGTTGTCGCAGGTAATTCAGGGTTGAGATCCAGTGATGACATAGTCATTCCTTAATGGTTAGGCATGACTTGAATTAGCAAACCTTATGCCATATTGCAGGGCAGGCGTGGCGGGGAGGATGGTGCAGGGTGATAGAAGAGAGAGCAGGGGCTGCACCATCCGGACGCGCCTGCGCCCGGCTGGTGCAACAGGCCTATTTGCCGAGCATGCCTTTGTCTTCAAGGAAGGCGATAATGGTGCTCAGGCCGTCGCCCTGCTTCAGGTTGGTGAAGGTCCATGGGCGATCGCCGCGCATACGCTGGGTATCGCTCGCCATCACTTCCAGCGACGCGCCCACATAGGGGGCAAGGTCGGTTTTATTGATCACCAGGAAATCGGATTTGGTGATCCCCGGCCCGCCTTTGCGCGGGATCTTTTCCCCTTCGGCCACATCGATGACGTAGATGGTCAGATCCGCCAGCTCCGGGCTGAAGGTGGCGCTTAGGTTGTCGCCGCCGCTTTCCACGAAGATAAGGTCGAGGTTACCGAACTTTTCACTCAGCGCTTCCACGGCGGCGAGGTTCATTGAGGCATCTTCGCGGATCGCCGTATGCGGGCAGCCGCCGGTTTCCACACCGACGATGCGTTCAGGCGCCAGCGCGCCCGCTTCGGTGAGGATGCGCTGATCTTCTTTGGTATAGATGTCGTTAGTGACCACCGCCAGCTGCCAGGTATCACGCATCGCTTTGCACAGCGCTTCCAGCAGAGCGGTTTTACCGGAGCCGACCGGGCCGCCGACGCCGACGCGCAGCGGGTGTTTATAAGAGTTCATGGCTTCTCCTAGGAACGGAATAATCGAGAGTATTGGGTTTCATGCCGGGCCGAGGCGATAGCGGCGAGCGGGGTGGCCGATCCGATATCGCCGTCCGGCGCGGCCAGCGCGCGGGGCATCTCGGCCGCGTAGTGGTCGCAAAGACGTAAAATCAGCTGCTGGGCGGCCTGCTGACCGAAGGGCACCAGCTTGACGCCGGCCATCACGGCGCTCTCAATCCAGCTGTAGCCCAGGCTGAGGGCCATCTCGGGCAGCGCGATGCGCCAGCGCACGCCGAGCCAGGCCATCCCGGCGAGCTGGCTTTGCTGGCACAGCGTGCGCCACGCCGGCGGACAGTCCGGCTGCCAGTCGCTCAGCAGACGGACAAACGCCGCGCCGCGGTTGCGCTCTTCCTCCCGCAGTTCACGAGTTTCCCGGCAGGCCAGCAGATAGGCGGTCCAGCGCTGGGCCGCAGCGATATCGCCTTGTTCGCAGGCGCGGTACAGGCGGGCGAACAGCGGCAGGTCAACGGTAAAAAAGCCTTCCGTCATCTGGCGTCGCTGCCAGCGCTCGAAAGCCGCGACGTCCGGCACCCAGCCGGCTTCCACAGCCCACTCCAGCCCCTGGGACCAGCTGTAACCGCCTACCGGCAGGTTGCTGCTGGCCAGCTGCATCAGCCGCAGGCGTTGTTCCGCTGTCGACATGCTAGTGGCTGTGAGCGTGGTGGGCATGATGAGCATGATGATGACCGTGGCTTTCGCTGGCGTAAGCGCCGGCTTCCGGCTCGAACGGCAACTGGCCAAAGGTCACCGTCAGGCCGAACTGGCGCAGCATATCGTCCAGCACGTGATCGTGATGGTAGCGCAGCTCGCCCGGCATGATCTGCAGCGGCACGTGACGGTTGCCGAGGTGGTAGCAGGCCTTCGCCAGCATAAACGGATCGTCGCAGCGCACTACCGACACCCCTTCATCAGCGGCAATCACCTGCACAAACTCGGAGCCTTCTTCGTTGCTGAGCACATCGCCGCCGCGCAGCAGCAGGCCGCGGGGCAGCAGCAGACCGGCTTCCCGGCCATCGTTGAGGGTGACCTTAACCCGGCTTTTGACGCGAACGTCAATCGGCAGCGTAACGCTGGCGGTCGCGGCGGCGGGGGTCTCCAGACGTTGAGTTAAATAAAGCATCCGCTCTCCTTAAAACAGAAAATATCGTTGCGCCATCGGCAGAACGTCTGCCGGCTCGCTGGTGATGAGTTCGCCATCCACCCGCACCTCATAAGTCTGCGCGTCGACGGTGATGTTAGGCTGCAGGCTGTTGTGCACCATGTCGGCTTTCTGCACCGTACGGCAGCCTTTTACCACGGCGATCGCGCTGCGCAGGTTCAGCCGTTCGGCAACGCCGTTGTCCGCCGCCGCCTGCGACAGGAAGGTGAGGCGGCAGTGATGGCGGGCGCTGCCCAGGGCGCCAAACATCGGACGGTAGTGCACCGGCTGCGGGGTCGGAATCGAGGCATTGATATCGCCCATCGGCGCGATGGCGATCATGCCGCCTTTGATCACGGTGGCCGGTTTCACACCAAAGAAGGCTGGTGACCAAACTACGAGGTCCGCCAGCTTACCCACCTCAATGGATCCGACTTCGTGCGCGATGCCGTGGGTCAGCGCCGGGTTGATAGTGTATTTGGCGATGTAGCGCTTCACACGGAAGTTGTCGTTATCCCCGGTCTCTTCCGCCAGCGCTCCGCGCTGCACCTTCATGCGGTGCGCCACCTGCCAGGTGCGGAGGACCACTTCCCCGACGCGACCCATGGCCTGCGAATCGGAGGAGGTGAGCGAGAAGGCGCCGAGGTCGTGCAGCACGTCTTCCGCGGCGATGGTTTCCCGGCGAATGCGCGATTCGGCAAAGGCCACGTCCTCAGCAATGTCCGGGTCCAGATGGTGGCAGACCATCAGCATATCGAGATGTTCATCGATGGTGTTGAGGGTGTAGGGCAGCGTTGGGTTGGTGGACGACGGTAAAATGTTCGGGTGGGCGCAGGCGGTGATGATGTCCGGCGCATGGCCGCCGCCGGCCCCTTCGGTATGGAAGGTGTGAATAGTGCGCCCGCCGATGGCGGCGAGGGTATCTTCCACAAAACCGGACTCATTGAGGGTGTCGCTGTGCAGGGCGACCTGAATATCCATTTCATCGGCGACGGTTAACGCACAGTCGATCGCCGCCGGGGTGGCGCCCCAGTCCTCATGAATTTTCAGGCCAATGACGCCCGCCGCCACCTGCTCGCGCAGGGCATCCGGCTGAGAAACGTTGCCCTTGCCCAGCAGGCCGATATTGACCGGCAGGCTGTCGGCCGCCTGCAGCATGCGTGAGATATACCAGGGGCCCGGGGTGCAGGTGGTGGCATGGGTGCCCGCGGCCGGGCCGGTGCCGCCGCCGACCATGGTGGTCACGCCGGAGACCAGCGCCTCTTCCGCCTGTTGCGGACAGATCCAGTGAATATGGGTATCGATCCCGCCGGCGGTGACGATCTTGCCTTCGGCGGCAATCACTTCCGTCGCGGCGCCGATGGGGATGGTGACGTTGGGCTGGATATCGGGATTACCGGCTTTGCCGATGGCGAAGATCCGCCCGTCCTTCACGCCGATATCGGCCTTGACGATCCCCCAGTGATCAACGATCAGCGCGTTGGTGAGCACCAGGTCGACACAGTCGGCGGCCAGCATCTGTCCCTGACCCATCCCGTCGCGGATCACTTTGCCGCCGCCGAATTTGACCTCTTCTCCGTAGGTGGTCAAATCATCTTCCACCTCGATCCACAGCTCGGTATCGGCCAGGCGCACCTTGTCGCCGACGGTGGGGCCGAACATATCGGCATAGGCCTGGCGTGAAATATTACTCATCGTTTGCCTCCAGAGGGCCCATGACCTCGCCGCGGAAGCCGAAGACAGCGCGGTGACCGGCGAAGGCCACCAGCTCGACCTCGCGTTTCTGGCCGGGTTCAAAACGTACCGCCGTGCCGGCCGGGATATTCAGGCGATAGCCAGTGACCTGCTGACGGTCGAACTTCAGCGCCGGGTTGACCTCGGCGAAATGGTAGTGCGAACCGACCTGAATCGGTCGATCGCCGTGGTTCTCAACGACCACGCGGCAGGTCGCCCGGCCGGTATTCAGGCCTATCTGACCGGGCTTAACGTGATATTCACCGGGGATCATGGCGCTACCTCAGATTATCGGGTTGTGAACGGTGACCAGCTTCGAACCGTCCGGAAAGGTGGCTTCGACCTGGATATCCGGGATCATTTCCGGGACGCCCTCCATCACCTGCTCGCGGGTCAGGACGTGACGGCCTTCCTCCATCAGTGAGGCCACGCTTTTGCCGTCGCGGGCGCCTTCCATAATAAAGGCGCTGATGAGGGCCACGGACTCCGGATAGTTGAGCTTCAGGCCGCGGGCCAGGCGGCGTTCCGCCACCAGCGCGGCGGTAAACAGCAACAGCTTGTCTTTTTCTCGGGGGGTCAGTTCCATAACGTTCTCTTAAGTCAGCCAGATTCGGGGAAGTACGGGGGATTTGCCGGTGAGATGAGGGCGCAGAAACTGCCAGACGTCGCGCATCACCTGTTGGCAAATCAGATTATCGTCACTGAGGAAACGCACCGTCAGCAGGCGGTCGGTCAGGCTGGCGCCAGCGTAGAGACCGAGCGGCGCCAGCGCGTCGCGCACCCCGTCGAGCAGGGCATCGGTAGCCGGATAGCACAGCAAAGTGCCGACCCAGGGACATTCGGCGACGCTGGACAGCTCTCCCTCCTGCAGGTGCAGGCGCTCAACCAGCAGCGGTATCTCATCCACCCACACTTCCAGCCGGTTGCTGAGGGTGCCGTGGCTGAAGGTTTCACCAATCACCGGGCGGCCAAGGCAGAGCAGATCCCAGGCCAGCAGCGTGCTGGAGGCGCAAAGATGAAAGGTGGTGGACAGCCGGGCATTGGCCCCGGGAAAGAAGATGGCATCCTGCGGGAGCCACTCCAGGGTCGCCTGCGGGGCGAGGGTCAACTGCTGGCGCAATAGCGCTTGCGCACCGCTGCTGCGGTAAAACTTGCTGGCGCCAGGCATGGTTATCAGCGTATGGCAGCCGGGGTCAAGGTGGGCGCTAATTGTCAGCTCATCACCGCCGACGATGCCACCGGGCGGGTGAAGCAGATAGAGGTGACAGGTCTCTTCTTCCGGGTAAAACGGGCGCTGGACGGTCAGCGGGCCGACGTGTTGGGCGCTGGCGAGAACGGTCTTGCCTCCGGCCTGCTGAAAGCGGAGATCCAGCGTAGCCTGCCAGCCTTTTTTGAGTGGTGGTAACACGGTGCCGTGCAATGTTGCGCCCCTGCAAAATCAAGATAAAACAGCAGCAATGAGTATTGATCGGCGGGAGTTTATCCCGGTCATACGAAACGCTTATGTCATTCGTTACCCGGCGCGTCGCGACGGGCGCGAGGGGAAAGCGGTATAACCGCTCCGGATTATTCACCCGGATAATCTTTGCCGTCAATATCCTTATCCGCTGACTGGCCGCGGCGGATAAGGCGGGAGGGCGGGCCCGTCCCCGATGCCAGCAGGCGGCGGAACTTTTGCTTTTAGTTGCCGATAACGCGTTGTTATAAAAGGGGGATGCGGCGATTACCGCGTATCATGACGACGTGGAGCAAAAGTGCGGGTGAGATGGGCAAACAGGCCCGGGGATCCTCCCGGCAGACGGGGCCGGGAGGGGAGATTATTTCTGCTCTGGCGCTTTTTTCTTCTTCATCCGGGTCCAGATTTTGCTCTCCTGGCGGCGCCACAGACGCTGAATGTTGTCGTGATGGCGCAGGAGGATCAGGCAGGAGAGCATCGACACCGGAAAAGTGTACTGCGGTTTAAACCACCAGACGTAGAAAGGCGCGATAAGCGCGCTGACGATAGCGCCAAGGGATGAGTAGCCGCTGAGCAGGATGGTCAGCAGCCAGGTCCCGGCCATCACCCCGGTCAGATCGAGACCGATGGGGGCGATAGCGCCGAAGGCCGTGGCGACGCCTTTACCGCCGCGGAAATGAAAGAAGACTGGCCAGATATGGCCCACGCAGGCGGCAATCGCCACTAACCCCAGCCAGAACGGCGTAAGGCCCAGCGCCCAGGCGCCCCACACCGGGAGCATACCCTTCAGCACATCAAAAATAAGTACCGCTACGGCCGCCCCTTTTCCGCCAATTCGTAGTACGTTAGTGGCCCCGGGGTTGCCTGAGCCGCTGTCGCGTGGGTCGGGCAGGCCAGCAAGGCGACATACCAGAATGGCGCTGGAAATGGAGCCGCAGAGGTAGGCGAGGAGTACCAGTCCAGGCGCGATTGCACTCATAACGCTGTTCCGTTTTGAAAATGTCGTTGTATTCTCTGCATCTGTGGATAATACGCATAATTCGCCGGAAGTGGTATCCGGTTTAGCTAAAAAGCAGGCAGGGCGTGATGGATATTGTATTTATAGAGCAACTTTCGGTAATCACCACCATTGGTGTTTATGACTGGGAACAAACCATTGAGCAGAAGCTGGTGTTCGATATCGAAATTGCATGGGATAACCGCAAGGCGGCCGCCAGCGATGATGTCAGCGACTGCCTCAGCTATGCTGATATCAGCGAGCGAGTGATCGCGCATGTGGAGGGGGGAAAATTCGCGTTAGTGGAGCGGGTGGCGGAAGAAGTGGCCGACCTGCTGCTGGAAACATTCCAGTCGCCATGGGTGCGTATTAAAGTCAGCAAACCTGGCGCCGTGGCCCGCGCGGCAAATGTCGGTGTGATTATTGAACGTGGCCTTAATCTGAAACAAAACTTTTCAGGTCATACTTGTTAAACAAATTGCGTTTATACCGGTCATAGCATCCGGTCATCAGGCAATTTTACTGGCGATGTCCTTCCAGAACGGTGGACGAATCCGTGTGTACTTCCTGTACGCTGCGGATTACGCGCGCTCTGGCTGTCGGGTTGCGCCTGTTGATCGATAATGTGTTCCTGGTTTTTTTCATTTTACTTTTTAAAGGGTTTAATTGAATGAGCGATATACACTCGCTGCTGGTGGCGGCAATATTGGGTGTGGTTGAGGGGTTGACAGAGTTTTTACCTGTTTCCAGTACCGGTCATATGATTATTGTTGGTCACCTGCTGGGGTTTGAAGGTGATACGGCAAATACCTTTGAAGTGGTTATTCAGCTAGGCTCGATACTCGCCGTAGTGGTGATGTTCTGGCGTCGTTTGTTCGGTCTGATCGGCATCCATTTCGGCAGGCCGCCGGAGCATGAAGGCAAAGGCAGCGGTCGCTTGTCGCTTATCCATATCCTCCTCGGCATGATCCCCGCGGTGGTGCTGGGGCTGATTTTCCACGACACCATTAAATCCTTATTTAACCCGGTAAACGTGATGTACGCCCTGATTGTCGGCGGCGTATTGCTGATTGCGGCGGAAGTACTCAAGCCGAAACAGCCGCGCGCGGTCGGGATTGACGATATGACCTATCGTCAGGCGTTTGTCATCGGCTGCTTTCAGTGTCTGGCGCTGTGGCCGGGGTTCTCGCGCTCGGGGGCGACTATCTCCGGCGGCATGCTGATGGGCGTCAGCCGCTACGCGGCGTCGGAGTTCTCTTTCCTGCTGGCGGTACCGATGATGATGGGCGCCACCGTGCTGGACGTCTACAAGAGCATCGGCTTCCTGAACATGGGCGATGTGCCGATGTTTGCCGTCGGCTTCGTGATGGCGTTTATCGTGGCGCTGATTGCGATTAAAACCTTCCTGCAGCTGATCAAGCGGATCTCGTTTATCCCGTTCGCTATCTACCGCTTTATCGTGGCGGCAGCCGTTTACGTGGTCTTCTTCTAAGACCAGTGCCCTCAGCCTTGCGGCTGGGGGCAACGCTGTTCCTTCCACTGCGCCACCGCAGCAATTCTCCGCCGCGTCAGCTCTTCGCGAATTTCCGCCCCTTTAAAGCCCGCCGCCACTACCTCTTTGGTGGAGACAGACTGCGCCACTTCCCAGGCCTCCAGAAGCAGGCGCCCTTGCGGGTAATCGCTGGCCTCGAAACCGGTGCGTCCGCGGACGTCGGCTTCGCTGGTGAGGGCGATCTGCTGCACGCGCTGCGGTTTGCGCCAGGCGTCAATGCTGTCGAAGAGTTTGACGAGGGTTTTCGGCTGCAGGATCGGCAGGGTGTGGATCAAGTCATGGTACTCCGCCACCAGTTTCGCGAGATCGCGGATATCGTTTGGCACCCGCAGACGCGCGCAGAGCTGTTCTACCAGCTTGACTCCCGCCGGGCCATGGCCGTGGTGACGCGGCCAGAGCGCTTTCGGCGTCAGCCCTTTACCGAGGTCATGACACAGGGTGGCGAAACGCACGTCGACATCCGGCGACAGCATCGCGGCCATCGTGACGGTCATCAGGGTGTGCAGGCCGGTGTCGATTTCCGGGTGCCACTTCGCCGGGGCCGGCACGCCGTATAGCGCGTCAATTTCCGGAAACAGCACCTTAAGAGCCTGGCAGTCGCGCAGCGTCTGGAAAAAGACCTGCGGATTGCGGGTGGTTAACGCGCTTTCCGTCTCTTTCCACACCCGCTCCGGCGTTAAATGCGCCAGCTCACCGGCCTCAACCATCGCATGCATCAGGGCCTGGGTTTCTTCGGCAATGCGAAAGCCCAGATGCGCATAGCGGGCAGCAAAGCGCGCCACACGCAGCACGCGCAGCGGATCTTCGCTAAAGGCGGGAGAGACATGGCGCAGCAGGCGCAGGCGAAGATCGTTTTGCCCGCCGTAGGGGTCGATGATCGTGCCATCGGCATCCTGGGCGAGGGCGTTGACCGTCAGGTCGCGGCGCAGCAGATCGGCTTCGAGGGTCACGTCCGGGCGGCATAGCAGGTAAAACCGGTATAGCCCGCGCCGGATTTGCGCTCGGTACGGGCCAGGGCATACTCCTCCCGGCTTTGCGGATGGAGGAACACGGGAAAGTCGCGGCCTACCTGTTGGTAGCCCGCGTCAAGCATCTGTTGCGGGGTGGCGCCCACCACCACCCAGTCTCGGTCTTTGACCGGCAGCCCTAATAGCGCATCGCGCACCGCACCGCCGACCAGATAGCTCTTCACGCCCGATTCTCCCGTATCTGTTTTTCGCAAGATGATACGTAAGTCTGGCAGAGAAGACGAATTAGTTCATCCACCGGTCTTTACGTTTGCGGCTTGGCACCAGATGCGGCAGCACCAGACCCAGCAGCAGACCGACGCCGAGCACGCCGCCGCCGTACATGAACCACTGCATGATAATGGTGCGCTGTTTGTCATCAAGCTGCAGATTCGCCGCATTCACCTTCTTCTGCGCGACCACCAGCTCGTTTTTCAACTTCTGGTTCTCGTCCTTCAGCGCGTTAATCGCGCTGTCGCTGCCGGCGACTTTCTTCTGCATATCCGCCGTGCGCTGGTTCCAGGTGGCGTCGATGTTGTTCAGCTTATCGGTCAGCGTTTTGACCTGGTTTTCCAGATCCGGGACGCGGGTGCGCAGGCTGGGCTCATTGCTCAGCTCTTTCAACGGGATCCAGGCGGTACGGCCATTGCTGTCGCGGACCTGCGCGTAACTGGTGCTGTCGTTCGTTTGCAGCACCGACACTTCTTCCCCGGCGTTGATGGTGCCGACCAGACGATAATTATCGCCCGGGCCGCTGCGAACCCAGGTGTTCAGCTCATCGGAAACGTAGCGCTTTTCTTCTGCGTGAACCGCCGTAGCGGCGCTAAGCGCGAGCAAAGTAAAAGTAATCAGGCGTAATTTTGGCATCAGGTCATCGTTTGGTCATAAAAAGTGGAACGATAGTAGAGGCATCGCCAGAGCGACGCAAAGTTTTCCACCACAATCGGAATCATCCAGGAGGTGGCCCGGCAAAAAGCGCGTTGCATGGCGATTCGCCGCAAAATACTATCTACTGACAAAAAATATCGTCGTAAGTTCGCCGCAATTTGTCGGCGCAGCACAGAAGCGGAAGAATTCAGTCATGGCTCAAGAAATCGAACTCAAGTTTATCGTCGCTCAGAATGGGGTAGAGACGCTGCGCGAGCAGCTCAATGCGCTCGAGGCGAAACATACGCCTGCGGGCCAGTTACTGAACATTTATTACGAAACCGCCGATAACTGGCTGCGTCGTCACGATATGGGGCTGCGCATCCGCGGCGATCAGGGGCGTTATGAAATGACGCTGAAAATTGCCGGCCGGGTGGTAGGGGGGCTGCACCAGCGTCCGGAATACAATATCCCACTGGATAAACCGGAGCTGGCGCTTGAGCGCCTGCCGGCGGAGGTCTGGCCGCAAGGCGAGCTCCCGGCCGCGCTGGCGGAGCATGTCCAGCCGCTGTTCAGCACTGATTTTGCCCGTGAACGTTGGGTGATACAGGAAGGGAATAGTGAGATTGAGATCGCCCTCGATCGCGGCGAAGTGAAGGCTGGCGAACATCAGGAGCCGATCTGCGAACTGGAGCTGGAGCTGCTTGCCGGGGAGACTGCCGATCTGCTGCGCCTTGCGCACCGTCTGCTGGAGAGCGGCGTCCTGCGTCAGGGGAGCCTGAGCAAAGCCGCGCGCGGGTATCATCTGGCGCAAGGCAATGGCGAGCGTCCCGTCACCTCGCTGACGGTGCTGACGGTGGCGGCGAAGGCCAGCGTGGAGCAGGGGCTGGAGGCGGCGCTGGAGAGCGCCCTGGCGCACTGGCTGTATCACGACGAAGTATGGCTGCGCGGCAATGCGAAAGCCAAAGCGGAAATCCTGCTGGCGTTAGCCCGCGTGCGCCATACCCTCGTGCTGTTCGGCGGCATCGTGCCGCGTAAGGCGACCACCCAGCTCCGCGCGTTGCTGAACGACGCCGAAGCCGTTCTGCTGGCCGCGGACACCGCCGACGAGGCGTTATTCCGCACCGAGGTCGTCGGCGCCAAACTGGCCCTGACCGAATGGCTGGTCCAGCGCGGCTGGCGTCCGTTCCTCAACGAGGCGGGAGAGAAAAAAATAGCCGGATCGTTCAAACGGTTTGCCGATATTAACCTCTCGCGGGTGGCGGCCGAGCTGCGCGGCGCCGTGCAGCATCTGGCGGTCGAAGATGCCGCCGACCAGTTGCCGAAGCTGTCCCGTGACATCGACAGCGTCCAGCTGCTGGCGGGCGCCTATGGCGACGCCGTCGCGCCGTGGCTGGAGAACTGGCAGGAGCTTCACCGTGCAATAGCACATGACGATCGCAGCGTCTTTGAATATTTCCGTCGCCAGGCGCTGGCTGCCGAGCCGTTCTGGCTGCATAGTGGAAAACGATAATTTCAGGCCAGGGAGCCCTTATGATGCCGCTTTCTCCGCAATTACAGCAGCACTGGCAGACGGTCGCTGACCGTCTGCCAGCGGATTTTCCCATTGCAGAACTGAGCCCACAGGCCAGGTCGGTCATGGCGTTCAGCGATTTTGTCGAACAGAGTGTGATCGCCCAGCCGGGCTGGCTGAATGAGCTTGCGGACTCCTCGCCGGAGGCGGAAGAGTGGCGGCATTACGAGGCCTGGCTGCAGGATCGTCTGCAGCCAGTCACTGACGAAGCGGGGTTGATGCGAGAGCTGCGTCTCTTCCGCCGCCAGATGATGGTCCGCATCGCCTGGGCGCAGGCGCTGTCGCTGGTGAGCGAAGAAGAGACTCTGCAGCAGCTGAGCGCCCTGGCTGAGACGCTGATTGTCGCCGCCCGCGACTGGCTGTACGCCGCCTGCTGTAAGGAGTGGGGAACACCATGCAATGCCGAGGGCCAGCCGCAGCCGCTGCTGATCCTCGGGATGGGAAAGCTGGGCGGCGGCGAGCTGAACTTCTCTTCCGATATCGATCTGATCTTTGCCTGGCCTGAGCATGGCGCCACCCGCGGCGGCCGCCGCGAGCTGGATAACGCCCAGTTCTTTACCCGTCTGGGGCAGCGGCTGATCAAGGCCCTTGACCAGCCGACGCAGGACGGCTTTGTCTATCGGGTTGACATGCGCCTGCGGCCGTTTGGCGACAGTGGGCCGCTGGTACTCAGCTTTGCGGCACTGGAAGATTATTACCAGGAGCAGGGTCGGGACTGGGAACGCTATGCGATGGTGAAAGCGCGGATCATGGGCGATAACGAAGGCGTGTACGCCAGCGAGTTGCGCGCGATGCTCCGTCCTTTCGTCTTCCGCCGTTATATCGACTTCAGCGTGATCCAGTCGCTGCGTAACATGAAAGGCATGATCGCCCGCGAAGTGCGGCGTCGCGGGCTGAAAGACAACATCAAGCTCGGCGCCGGCGGGATCCGTGAAATTGAGTTTATCGTTCAGGTCTTTCAGCTGATCCGCGGTGGTCGCGAACCTGCACTGCAGCAGCGCGCCCTGCTGCCGACGCTGGCGGCGATTGATGAGCTACATCTGCTGCCGGAAGGCGACGCGGCGCTGCTGCGCGAGGCCTATCTGTTCCTGCGCCGGCTGGAAAACCTGCTGCAAAGCATCAACGATGAACAGACCCAGACCCTGCCGCAGGATGAACTTAACCGCGCCAGGCTGGCGTGGGGGATGCATACCGAAGACTGGGAGACGCTGAGCGCGCAGCTGGCGAGCCAGATGGCCAACGTGCGGCGAGTGTTTAATGAACTGATCGGCGATGATGAGGATCAGTCCCCGGATGAGCAACTGGCCGAGTACTGGCGCGAGCTGTGGCAGGATGCGCTGGAAGAAGATGACGCCAGCCCGGCGCTGGCGCATTTAAACGATACCGACCGCCGTAGCGTGCTGGCGCTGATTGCCGATTTTCGTAAAGAGCTGGATCGGCGCACCATCGGCCCGCGCGGCCGCCAGGTGCTGGATCAGCTGATGCCGCATCTGCTGAGCGAAATCTGCTCGCGCGCCGATGCGCCGCTGCCTCTGGCGCGGATCACGCCGCTGTTGACCGGGATCGTCACCCGTACCACCTATCTTGAGCTGCTGAGCGAATTCCCCGGCGCGCTGAAGCACCTGATCACGCTCTGCGCGGCGTCGCCGATGGTCGCCAGCCAGCTGGCGCGCCACCCGCTGCTGCTGGATGAGCTGCTGGATCCCAGCACCCTCTATCAGCCGACGGCGACCGATGCCTATCGCGACGAGCTGCGCCAGTACCTGCTGCGTGTGCCGGAAGAGGATGAAGAGCAGCAGCTGGAGGCGTTGCGCCAGTTTAAGCAGGCGCAGCAGCTGCATATCGCGGCGGCGGATATCGCTGGCACCCTGCCGGTGATGAAGGTCAGCGATCACTTAACCTGGCTTGCCGAAGCGATCCTCGACGCGGTGGTGCAGCAGGCATGGGGGCAGATGGTCGCTCGCTACGGCCAGCCGACCCACCTGCACGATCGCCAGGGTCGCGGCTTCGCCGTCGTCGGCTACGGTAAGCTTGGCGGCTGGGAGCTGGGCTACAGCTCCGATCTCGATCTGGTGTTCCTCCATGACTGCCCGGCGGAGGTGATGACCGACGGCGAGCGGGAGATTGACGGCCGTCAGTTCTACCTGCGGCTGGCCCAGCGGATCATGCACCTGTTCAGCACCCGCACCTCGTCCGGTATTCTCTACGAAGTGGACGCCCGGCTGCGTCCTTCTGGCGCGGCGGGGATGCTGGTCACCACCGCCGACGCGTTTGCTGACTATCAGCAGAACGAAGCCTGGACGTGGGAACATCAGGCGCTGGTGCGCGCCCGCGTGGTCTATGGCGACCCGGCGCTGCAGGCGCGCTTTGACGCCATTCGTCGCGATATCCTGACCACCCCGCGGGAGGGGACGACCCTGCAGACCGAGGTTCGCGAGATGCGCGAGAAGATGCGCGCCCACCTTGGCAACAAACATCCCGATCGTTTTGATATCAAAGCCGATGCCGGCGGGATCACCGATATTGAATTTATTACCCAGTATCTGGTCCTACGCTATGCCAGTGACAAGCCGAAGCTGACCCGCTGGTCTGACAACGTGCGTATTCTTGAGCTGCTGGCGCAGAACGACATCATGGACGAGGAGGAGGCGCGCGCCTTAACGCATGCGTACACCACCTTGCGTGATGCGCTCCATCACCTGGCCCTGCAGGAGCAGCCGGGACACGTGGCGCCAGAGGCCTTCAGCCAGGAGCGTGAGCAGGTCAGCGCCAGCTGGCAGAAGTGGCTGATGGCTTAACTATAAAATCGGGTGTGCTATTATCGCGCGCAAAGTTTGCGTCTCGCAGGAGAGAGTCATGAAAGTAACGCTGCCGGAGTTTGAACGTGCAGGAGTGTTGGTGGTGGGTGATGTGATGCTGGACCGCTACTGGTACGGCCCCACCAGTCGTATTTCCCCGGAAGCCCCGGTGCCGGTGGTGAAGGTGGAAAATATCGAAGAACGTCCTGGCGGCGCGGCAAACGTAGCGATGAACATCGCCTCCCTGGGGGCAACGTCGCGCCTGGTGGGATTGACCGGGATTGATGACGCTGCCCGCGCGCTGAGCCAGGCGCTGGCCAATGTGAATGTGAAGTGCGACTTCGTCTCCGTCCCGACTCACCCGACCATCACCAAGCTGCGGGTGCTGTCGCGCAATCAGCAGCTGATCCGCCTCGACTTTGAAGAGGGCTTCTCCGGCGTGGATCCGCAGCCGATGCATGAGCGCATTCAGCAGGCGCTGGGATCCATTGGCGCACTGGTCCTCTCGGACTACGCCAAAGGGGCGCTGACCAGCGTCCAGACGATGATCAAGCTCGCCCGTGAAGCGGGCGTGCCGGTGCTGATCGATCCGAAAGGCACCGATTTCGAACGCTACCGCGGCGCGACGCTGCTCACCCCGAACCTCTCTGAGTTTGAAGCGGTGGTGGGCAAGTGTCAGGATGAAGCGGAGATCGTTGAACGCGGCATGAAGCTCATCGCCGAATTTGAACTGTCAGCGCTGCTGGTGACGCGTTCTGAGCAGGGGATGACGCTGCTGCAGCCGGGGCGTCCGCCGCTGCATATGCCGACCCAGGCCCAGGAAGTGTACGATGTCACCGGCGCCGGCGACACGGTGATTGGCGTGCTGGCGGCGACCCTGGCCTCCGGCAACACCCTGGAAGAGGCCTGCTATTTCGCCAACGCCGCGGCGGGCGTGGTGGTCGGTAAGCTGGGGACCTCCACCGTTTCTCCTGTCGAGCTGGAAAACGCGGTCCGCGGCCGGGCTGAGACCGGCTTTGGCGTGATGAGCGAAGAGGAACTCAAACAGGCGGTTGCGGCAGCGCGCAAGCGCGGTGAGAAAGTGGTGATGACCAACGGGGTCTTCGATATTCTGCATGCCGGCCATGTCTCCTATCTGGCGAATGCGCGCAAGCTGGGCGACCGTCTGATCGTGGCGGTCAACAGCGATGCCTCAACCAAACGTCTGAAAGGCGAAACCCGCCCGGTGAACCCGCTGGAGCAGCGGATGATCGTGCTGGGGGCGCTGGAGGCCGTCGACTGGGTGGTCTCCTTCGAGGAAGACACCCCGCAGCGGCTGATTGCCGGTATCCTGCCGGACCTGCTGGTCAAAGGCGGCGATTATAAGCCGGAACAGATCGCCGGCAGCGAAGAAGTCTGGGCTAACGGCGGCGAAGTGCTGGTGCTCAACTTTGAAGATGGCTGCTCGACCACCAATATTATTAAGAAAATACAAAAAGATAGCGATAAATAATCTTTTCGCTATTCACCGGCTTGTACGGTGAAGCATCACGGCCCGCGATGGAGATATCGCGGGCCGTTTTTATTTAATCATGTGGAAAATGATTTAGCGCAATAAATAATCATGTTAAGCGCATTTTTCGTACAAATCGCGTTAAGGTAAGCGTAAATACTGAAGTGAGTAAAAGGCATATGACTGATCAGAACATCCACCGCTGAAGGAGTATGCGCATGAACCATAACGATATGTATTCAATGAAGAATTTTGATTTTTTGGCGCGGAGTTTCGCCAGAATGCACGCGCAAGGCCAGCCAGTTGATCTTCAGGCTATTGTCGGCAATATGGATGAAGAGCATCGTGAATGGTTTTGCCAGCGTTATGAACTTTACTGTCGTCAGGTAAACAGCCCGGCGGAAGCCGCCCACTAAGCCAAACGCAAAACGGGCCCCTGAGGGCCCGTTTTTTACGGCTGCTCTTCGCTGCCAGGCGTCGCTGCCTGGCGGTTTTCGAGGTCATTCAGACGCTGCTCCAGCAGCGCCAGTTTTTCGCGGGTCCGCAGCAAAACCTGAGTCTGTACGTCAAACTCTTCGCGGCTGACCAGATCCAGGCGGGTCAGCTGCGACTGTAGCGCCTGGCGGATTTTCTTCTCAACATCCTCACCCAGATCGCGAAGTCCTTTTGGCATCGACTCATGGACCTGGCGGGCGATTTGTTCAATTTTTTTCGGGTCAATCATGGTGGTTTCCTGCTCGGGTCGGATGATTGATCATTGTAGTGCTAACCAGGCCGCCTATAAACCAGAAATGTTTGAAGCTTATGCATTGCCGAGGATAGTCAATAGCGTTATAGTTATCTCGCTTATTCTCAGGGCGGGGCGAAATTCCCCACCGGCGGTAAATCAACCATCGCGTTGAAAGCCCGCGAGCGCTTCCCGTGACTACGGGAAGGTCAGCAGATCCGGTGTAATTCCGGGGCCGACGGTTAAAGTCCGGATGGGAGAGAGTAACGGCACAGTCGGGCCCAGGCCCGCTCGCGTTGACTTTTGCCGCTAAACCGGCGCTCCTAAGACTGCCCTGATTCTGGTAACCATAATTTTAATGAGGTTTTTTTACCATGAATCAGACGCTCCTTTCTTCTTTTGGTACCGCTTTTGAACGTGTGGAACACGCTTTGGACGCCCTGCGCGAAGGCCGCGGCGTGATGGTGCTTGATGATGAAGACCGTGAAAACGAAGGCGATATGATCTTCGCCGCCGAAACCATGACCGTTGAGCAGATGGCGCTGACCATTCGTCACGGCAGCGGCATTGTGTGCCTGTGCCTGACCGAAGATCGCCGCAAACAGCTGGATCTGCCGATGATGGTTGAGAACAACACCAGCGCCTACGGCACCGGCTTTACCGTGACCATCGAAGCGGCCGAAGGTGTGACCACCGGCGTCTCCGCTGCCGACCGCGTGACCACCGTCCGCGCGGCCATTGCCGACGGCGCGAAACCTTCCGATCTCAACCGTCCTGGCCACGTTTTCCCGCTGCGTGCGCAGCCGGGTGGCGTACTGACCCGCGGCGGCCACACTGAAGCTACTATCGACCTCGTGACCCTGGCTGGCTTTAAACCCGCAGGCGTGCTGTGCGAGCTGACCAACGACGATGGCACCATGGCGCGCGCGCCGGAGTGCATCAAGTTCGCTCAGCAGCACAATATGGCGGTAGTCACGATTGAAGATCTGGTGGCCTATCGTCGCGAACATGAGCGTAAAGCCAGCTAAATAGCGGTTCGCTACGCCCGACCACAGCCCACTTCTTAGTGGGCTGTGTTGTTTCTGCGCTTTAACCGATGCCCATCGTCTGGAGTACCACCAGGCTCAACCCCATGACCGACATTCCGCACAAAACGCCATAGCTTGGGTTGCTTTGCGGATCGATCTCTTTCGCCAGCGGCATCAGTTCATCGACGGACAGTGCCACCATAATCCCGGCCACAGCAGCCATGATCGCTCCCATCACCAGCGGTGAGACCAGACTCCCCAGAATCAGCCACGCCAGCACGCCGCCCAAAATTTCCGCCATGCCGGAAAGCCCGGCCCAGAGCACCGCCTTGCTGCGCGATCCGGTGGCGGCATACACTGGCCCGGCAACGGCCAGTCCTTCAGGAATATTGTGCAGGGCAACGGCGAGGGCCACGCCCATGCCGAGTTCCAGGTTGTTGCTGGCCGTGACATAGGTGGCGATCCCTTCCGGGAAGTTATGCAGGCTGATACCTAACGTCAGCAGAATAGCGGTGCGACGTAAATTACGTGGACGCGGCGTGGCGGGGGTCATCAGATCCTGCGGGTGGGCGTGCGGCAGCAGGCGGTCAAGGCCGAAATAGCCCAGCAGGCCGATGACAAACATCCCGTAACCGAGCAGCGGCGACATGCCTTCGGCGGTCAGCGCGGCAGGCAGCATTTCCATCAATGAAATCAACAGCATGATCCCGGCGGCAAAGCCGAGGGAGAAGCCAAGCAGACGGTTAGAGGGTTTCTGACCAATCACGCCGAATATGGCGCCAATAAAGGTTGCGCTACCGGCTAACAGCGTCAATATTAAGGGTGATGACATCGCTACTCTCCCTGTGAAAATAAGTGCATATGAGTATATTGCCTGAGGATGCGCGTACGGGACACGTCCCTTTACCGCGACTTACATTCAAATTTTCTGACGATCATCATCATGGTTATCTGAGTTTATCCTGGCGCAAAAGCGCGTAATGTGAGCACATCACATTGACACCCTAAGGATATCATCATGTCCCCTACCCGAATGCCCGCGTTGTTTCTCGGCCATGGCAGCCCAATGAACGTGCTGGAAGACAACATTTATACTCGCGCCTGGGCTCACCTGGGCGAAACCCTGCCGCGTCCGAAGGCGATTGTGGTGGTCTCTGCGCACTGGTTCACGCGCGGTACGGGCGTGACGGCGATGGAGGCCCCGAAGACCATTCACGACTTCGGCGGTTTCCCACAGGCGCTGTATGACACCCATTATCCGGCGCCGGGCTCTCCGGCGCTGGCGCAACGACTGGTGGAGCTGCTCTCGCCTGTGCCGGTCACCCTCGATAAAGAAGCCTGGGGATTTGACCATGGCTCGTGGGGCGTGCTGATTAAAATGTATCCGCAGGCGGATATCCCGATGGTTCAGTTGAGCATCGACAGCACCAAACCGCCGGCCTGGCATCTCGAAATGGGGCGGAAACTGGCCTCGCTGCGTGATGAAGGCATTATGCTGGTGGCCAGCGGCAATGTGGTGCATAACCTGCGCACCGCCCGCTGGCACGGCGAGAACACGCCGTACCCATGGGCAGAGTCCTTCAATAACTACGTGAAGGCGAATCTGCAATGGCAGGGGCCGGACGAGCAGCACCCGCTGGTTAACTACCTGGCACACGAAGGAGGCTCGCTCTCCAACCCAACGGCGGAGCATTTCCTGCCGCTGCTATATATCCTGGGGGCGTGGGATGGTGTTGAAGCGATTACGATCCCGGTCGATGGCATCGAGATGGGCTCGCTGAGTATGCTGTCGGTAGTGGTTGGCGCCTGATGATAGTGCGCTCCGGCGATATCGTCGCCGGAGCGCGACATTATTCGACGAAAATGTGCGGATAGAAGCGCGACAGATCCTGAGTGATCAGCGCCCGATCTTCGCGAATGCCGATCCCGGCGGGCTGATCGTTGATGAGCCAGCTGCCAATCAGTGTGTAGCTGTCACCAAACTTCGGCAGGGGGTAAAACTCCTGCACGATGGTTCCTTCTTCCCCGTACGGACCTTCCACCGACTCCACGACCTTGCCCTGCTCAACAATGGAGACGTTGGCCCCTTCACGAGAGAAGATCGGCTTAATGACGTACTTCTCCATCTCCGGGTGGGCATCTTCGCTGAAGTAGGCCGCCAGCAGATTCGGGTGATTGGGGAACATTTCCCACAGCATCGGCAGCAACGCTTTGTTGGAGATAATGCTTTTCCACGCGGGCTCCAGCCAGCGCACGCCGGCGTCTTCCAGCTTGGTGGAGAACATCTCCCGCAGCATAAACTCCCACGGATAGAGCTTGAACAGGTTACCAATCACCTGATCCTGCAGATCGGTAAACTGACCTTTTTCGCCCAGACCGATATCTTCGATATAGAGGAATTCCGTCGCCAGGCCTGCTTCCGCGGCGCAGTCCTGCAGATACTGCACAGTGCCGCGATCTTCAACGGTATCGCGGCAGCAGGCCATATGCAGCAGCTGGAAGCCAAACTGCTCGCGCAGCTCGCCGAAGCGATCGATGAGCTTTTCCTGCAAACTATTGAACTGGTCGCTGCCCGCCGGCAGCTTGCCGGCGTTGAGCTGATCTTCCAACCAGATCCACTGGAAGAAGGCCGCTTCATACAGCGAGGTCGGGGTGTCGGCATTGTTCTCCAGCAGCTTCGGCTCGCCGACGCCATCCCAGGCCAGGTCGAGACGCGAGTAGAGCGACGGCTGGTTGGTTTTCCACGACTGACGCACAAAGCCCCAGGTGTGTTTAGGGATGCGGAATTTAGTCATCAGCTCATCGCTGGCGATCACTTTCTCCACCACCTGGAGGCACATTTGATGCAGCTCGGCGGTGACTTCCTCCAGTTTTTCCACCTGCGCGAGGGTCAGCTTGTAATACGCCTCTTCGCTCCAGTAGGGCTCACCGTACATGGTGTGGAAGTTGAAACCGTACTCGGTCGCTTTCTCACGCCAGTCCGGGCGCTCGGTAATACTGACTCTTTCCATGTGAGTTAGCCGCCCATCGAGCGAGAAGAGGACGTTGAGCCTGCGGCGCTACGCTGCATAGTCGACTGCTTCGCCACCGACTCGCCAAAACCACCGCGGGTAACGGTGGTGGTAGTTGCTGGCTTCGGCGCCATCGCGGTTTTCGGCACGTTCATGGTGCGACCCGGCTGGGCGGCGCCATAGCTCTTGCCGCTCGCATCGGTGTATTGACCATAGGCCGGGCTGGCCGGGTTTTTCGAGCTGAACAGCGGCTGCTGTTGCGCCATGCCGCCGCCCATCAGGCGGCCCATCATATAGCCGGCCATCAGCGGCATCCAGAAGCTGCCGCTGCTTTGCGCCTGCGCCTGGTTTTCCGGGGCGACGCCCGCCTGGGCTGGCGTCTGCTGGCACTGGCCTTCGCCAAACTCGGCGACGCAGTCTTCCCGGGTGGCATATTTCGGCGCGGTGCGCTCTGCCTCTTTTACCGCGTTGGTGTAGGCCGTGGTGCACTCGGCTGCTTTGCCCGGATTGGCGGCGGAGCAGTCATCGGCGTTCTGGTATAGCGACACCGTTTCATCGCTTTTTTCACAACCGGCAAGCATAAAGACCGCGGTGACGGCCAGCGCGACCGGTGTCAGATGGCGTGCGCTCCAGCTTTTGCGGAACGACGAATGATTAATTTTTTTTGTCCGTTTCATATTTGTCTTCCAGGACCCAGTGGTATGGCGTGTGTTAACGCTCAGGATAGAGGATGAGTGGTGGAAAATGAAGCGAAGAGGGGCGCTAAGCGGGGGATCTTTACGTTGCCTTACGTTTAACGCATCGCCTGTCCGACGGACAGGCGATGCGCGTCACAGTATGGGTATTACTGACGGAACGGATTGCTGCCGCTGCTCTGGGTGGTCCGTGCGGACGCCGGTTTCACCGCTGCGGTAGTGTTGCCGTAGCCATCGGCGGTGGCATCCTGCTGTGGATTTTCCGGCGCGACGCTGTCTGCGGAGGTGGGGATCGGTTTGCCCAGCGTGTTGTTCAGGGCGACCAGATCCTGCTCGTTCAGGGTACCTAACGCCGACTTAATGTTCAGCTCGTTGATCAGGTAGTTATAGCGCGCATTGGAGAGCTGCTGCTTGGCGTTATACAGCGTGGTGGTGGCGTCGAGGACGTCAACGATGGTACGCGTACCCACCGAGTAGCCTGCTTCCATCGCATCCAGGGAGCTTTGCGCAGAGACCACCGCCTGTTTGTAGGCGTTGATGCTGCTGATGGAGGCGTTCACGTTGTTAAACGACGAACGCACAGTCTGCACGACGCTGCGGTGGGCGCTTTCCAACTGCTCGCTGGCGCCAACGAAGTTGTATTGCGCCTGTTTGACCTGCGAGGTCACCGCGCCGCCCTGATACAGTGGCAGAGAGAAGTTCAGGCCGATTTGGTTCTGCCCGGCATCGTTATCCTGGTATTGCTGAGGATTATTATGGGTTTTTGAACCACTGTAGCTAGTATTCGATACCCCACTCGACGCGGATAGGCTGAGCGTCGGCAAATGCCCGTCCTGCGCCTGGCGAATCTGCTCGCGAGCCAGGTCCTGGTTCAGACGCGCCTGCAGCAGCGACAGGTTGCGGTTCTCCGCTTCCTTCAGCAGGGCGTTGACCGCCTGCGGCTTGTTGGTTTTGAAGCCATTCACATTCAGCGAGGCCAGCTCCGGATAGTAGTTACCGGTGACCTGGCGCAGTTCTTCGACGGCGTTGTCGAGATCGTTACGCGCGGTGACTTCGTTCGCCAGCACGGCGTCGTATTGTGAACGGGCGTTCTGCACGTCAGTGATCGCCACCAGGCCTACGTTAAAGCGCTGCGTGGTTTGATCCAACTGGCGGTAAATAGCCTGTTTCTGCGCTTCGGTATAGGAGAGCGTGTCGATGGCGGCCAGCACTTTAAAATAGGCCGTCGCGGTATTCAGAATCAGCGTTTGCTGATCGGTCTGATACGTGACATCCTGAATGCCTGCCGTTTTTTCCTGTAGCGTCAGGGCGCGCCATTTCGACATATCAAACAGAACCTGCGTTAACTGCAGCGAGCCGCTGGTGACGTTTGAATTGATGCCGTTGCTGTCGCGATAGCCATTGTTATAGGTATAATCCGCTCCCAGCCCAAGCTGAGGCAGTAATGGACTGCGCGCTTCATTGATCTTTTCGAACGCGGCGTCACGATCGGCTGCCGATTTACGCAGATCGGGGTTGCTGATGCGCGCCTGCTGGTAAACCTGAAGCAGGTTTTCCGCCTGGCTCATGGCGCTGAACCCGGTCAGGCTCAGGCCGATAAGAATGGGGAGCAATTTCTTCATTTGCATTCCTTGTTGTGAAGCATTTAGCGCTGGTCTAATTCTAAGAAAAATTCCGCTGATTGTATCGATTCTGCCGCCGTAAAAAGTTGGCGTTACGTGCCATCCGGCGGTAATTTGCACCAATCTAACATACGGACCGTAAAACGGTAGCCAAACGGTCTGGAAATCCCTAATTTCGGATTAGCAGGACATGACAATGAGCAAACCCATTCAGCAGGGAATTACCTTCTTCAAAAATGATGTAGAAATTATTGCACGCGAAACGCTGTATCGTGGTTTTTTTTCGCTCGATTTATACCGTTTTCGCCACCGCCTGTTTAACGGCGGCATGAGCGGCGAAGTCACCCGTGAAATTTTTGAGCGCGGGCATGCCGCCGTCTTGCTACCCTTTGACCCGGTGCGGGACGAAGTGGTGCTCGTCGAACAAATCCGTATTGCCGCCTATGATACCAGCGAGAGCCCGTGGCTGCTCGAAATGGTCGCCGGCATGATCGAAGCGGGGGAAACGGTGGAAGACGTTGCCCGTCGGGAAGCGCTGGAGGAGGCCGGACTTGAAGTTGGGCGGACGAAACCAATATTAAGCTATCTGGCCAGTCCTGGCGGCACCAGCGAACGGTTATCGATCCTGGTGGGAGAAGTTGATGCATCCACGGCGAAAGGCATTCATGGCCTGGCCGAGGAAAACGAGGATATTCGGGTGCATGTGGTGAGCCGGGAACAGGCTTACCAGTGGGTAGAAGAGGGGAAAATCGATAACGCAGCCTCTGTCATCGCCTTGCAATGGCTGCAATTGCATTATCACAATTTACGAAACGAGTGGACAAAATGAAGCGTTATACACCTGACTTCCCTGAGATGATGCGCCTGTGCGAGACCAACTTCGCGCAGTTGCGCCGCCTGTTGCCGCGAACGGATGCAGCGGGTGAGAAGGTAAGTTATCAGGTGGGAAGCGCGCAGTATCGGTTAACGATAGTTGAATCGACCCGCTACACTACTCTGGTGGCGATAGAACAGACTCTGCCTGCGGTAAGCTACTGGAGCCTGCCGTCGATGACCGTTCGCCTCTACCATGACGCCATGGTGGCCGAAGTGTGTTCGAGTCAGCAGATCTTTCGCTTCAAAGCGCGGTATGATTATCCTAATAAAAAGTTGCATCAACGCGACGAAAAGCATCAAATTAACCAGTTTCTGGCCGACTGGCTGCGTTACTGTTTAGCACATGGAGCGATGGCGATTCCGGTTTGTTAGCGTCGTTAAACCTAAGGACACCATTTGGAAAGCCTGTTAAACCTACCTCTGGCTGGTGAGGCCAGAGTCAGGATCTTACAAATTACTGATACTCACCTGTTTGCTGAAAAACATGAAACGTTGTTAGGCATTAATACCTGGGAAAGTTATCAGGCCGTACTGTCGGCTATTCATGCCTCACAGCGTCCATGCGATCTGATTGTCGCAACAGGCGATCTGGCGCAGGACCACTCCTCCGCGGCCTATCAGCATTTTGCTGAGGGTATCGCGAGTTTTGCTGCACCCTGCGTCTGGCTACCGGGTAACCATGATTTCCAGCCGGCGATGTACAGTACGCTGCAGGCGTCAGGCATTTCACCCGCCAAGCGCGTGTTTCTCGGCGACCACTGGCAGATCCTGCTGCTGGACAGCCAGGTGTTTGGCGTTCCCCATGGCGAGCTGAGCGACTTCCAGCTGGAGTGGCTCGAACACAAGCTGGCAGAAGCGCCGGAGCGTTATACCTTACTCCTGCTGCACCACCATCCGCTGCCTGCTGGCTGTAGCTGGCTGGACCAACACAGCCTGCGCAACGCTGGCGCGCTGGACCGCGCGCTGAGCGCCTGGCCGCGGGTGAGACATCTGCTGTGCGGCCATATTCATCAGGAGCTGGATCTGGACTGGAATGGCCGGCGCATGATGGCGACGCCGTCGACCTGCGTCCAGTTCAAACCACACTGCGCCAATTTCACTCTGGATACCGTCTCACCCGGCTGGCGCTGGCTGGAGCTGCATCCTGACGGGACGCTGACCACCGAAGTGTGCCGCCTGGAAGGCGCCGAGTTCCACCCGGATATTGCTTCAGAAGGCTACTGATGGCGACGCTTCTTTATCTGCACGGCTTTAACAGTTCCCCGCGCTCGGCGAAGGCGATGGCGTTAAAGACCTGGCTGTCGCAGCAGCACCCCGACATCACCATGGTGGTACCGGAGCTGCCGCCTTATCCGGCTGAAACGGCAGAGCTGCTGGAATCCATTGTGCTGGAGCATGGCGGCGAGCCACTCGGGGTTGTGGGGTCGTCGCTGGGCGGCTACTACGCGACCTGGCTGTCGCAGTGCTTTATGGTGCCGGCGGTGGTCGTCAACCCGGCGGTGCGCCCGTTTGAACTGCTGAACAATTTTCTCGGCCACAATGAGAATCCATACACCGGGCAGCAATATGTGCTAGAGTCTCGCCATATTTACGATCTCAAGGTCATGCAAATCGACCCGCTTGAAGCGCCGGATTTACTCTGGCTGCTGCAGCAGACCGGGGATGAAGTGCTTGATTACCGCCAGGCCGTTCATTACTACGCCTCCTGCCGGCAAACGGTGGAGGAGGGCGGTAATCACGCATTTGTCGGCTTTGACGATCATTTCACTCAGATTATCGAATTTCTCGGCCTGTGCTAAACGGCCCTGAACGACCTACGAATACACACCATGACGCAATCTTCATATAACGCTGATGCCATTGAGGTACTCACCGGGCTAGAGCCGGTGCGCCGCCGTCCGGGCATGTATACCGACACCACCCGTCCTAACCATCTTGGTCAGGAAGTTATTGATAACAGTGTCGATGAAGCGCTGGCAGGCCACGCCAAACGCGTGGAAGTTATCCTTCATGCCGACCAGTCCCTGGAAGTCATTGACGACGGGCGCGGCATGCCGGTCGACATTCACCCGGAAGAAGGGGTGCCGGCGGTTGAGCTGATCCTCTGCCGACTGCACGCGGGCGGTAAGTTTTCCAACAAAAACTACCAGTTTTCCGGCGGCCTGCACGGGGTGGGGATCTCGGTGGTCAACGCCCTGTCAAAACGCGTAGAGGTAACGGTTCGTCGCGACGGTCAGGTCTACAGCATCGCCTTTGAAAACGGTGAAAAAGTAGAAGATCTGCACGTCACTGGTACCTGTGGCAAACGCAATACCGGGACCAGCGTCCATTTCTGGCCGGACGAAAGCTTCTTCGACAGCCCGCGTTTCTCCGTTTCGCGTTTGACCCATCTGTTAAAAGCGAAAGCGGTGCTGTGTCCCGGCGTGGAAATCGTGTTTCGCGATCAGGTCAACGACAGCGAGCAGCGCTGGTGCTATGCCGATGGCCTTAACGACTACCTGTGCGAAGCCGTAAACGGCCTGCCGCTGCTGCCGGAAAAACCGTTCGTCGGCACCTTCTCCGGCGAGACGGAAGCCGTGGACTGGGCGCTGCTGTGGCTGCCGGAAGGCGGCGAATTGCTGACCGAAAGCTACGTCAACCTGATCCCGACCATGCAGGGCGGGACGCACGTTAACGGTCTGCGTCAGGGACTGCTGGATGCGATGCGCGAGTTCTGCGAATACCGTAATATCCTGCCGCGCGGCGTGAAGCTGTCAGCGGAAGATATCTGGGATCGCTGCGCCTACGTGCTGTCGGTGAAAATGCAGGATCCGCAGTTCGCCGGGCAAACCAAAGAGCGTCTGTCGTCGCGCCAGTGCGCGGCGTTCGTCTCCGGCGTGGTGAAAGATGCCTTCAGTCTGTGGCTGAACCAGAACGTACAGGCTGCCGAACTGCTGGCGGAGATGGCTATCTCCAGCGCCCAGCGTCGTCTGCGCGCCGCCAAGAAAGTGGTGCGTAAAAAGCTGACCAGCGGTCCGGCATTGCCGGGTAAGCTGGCAGACTGCACCGCCCAGGACCTGAACCGCACCGAGCTGTTCCTCGTCGAAGGGGACTCGGCGGGCGGTTCTGCCAAGCAGGCGCGCGATCGCGAATATCAGGCGATCATGCCGCTGAAAGGCAAGATCCTGAATACCTGGGAAGTCTCGTCCGATGAAGTGTTAGCTTCGCAAGAAGTGCACGACATTTCGGTGGCGATTGGTATTGACCCGGATAGCGATGATTTAAGCCAGCTGCGCTACGGCAAAATTTGTATTCTGGCGGATGCCGATTCCGATGGCCTGCACATTGCCACCCTGCTGTGCGCGCTGTTTGTGAGACATTTCCGTACCCTGGTGAAAGAGGGGCACGTCTACGTCGCGCTGCCGCCGCTGTACCGTATCGATCTCGGTAAAGAGGTCTACTACGCGCTGACGGAAGAAGAAAAAACCGGCGTGCTGGAGCAGCTGAAGCGTAAGAAGGGCAAGCCAAACGTCCAGCGCTTTAAAGGTCTGGGTGAGATGAACCCAATGCAGCTGCGGGAAACCACGCTTGATCCGAATACCCGCCGGCTGGTGCAACTGGTGATCAGCGATGAGGATGAGCAGCAGACCACGGCGATGATGGACATGCTGCTGGCCAAGAAGCGTTCCGAAGACCGTCGCAACTGGCTGCAGGAGAAGGGCGATATGGCGGATCTGGAAGTGTAAGTCTGTACGCTGCGCCTGACGTAAAAGGGAGCCTCAGGCTCCCTTTTTCATTTCACGACTGCGTCGGCGGGCTTAGACGCCAGGCTGCAGGATACGGATGGTGGTCTCCAGCACATCGCCTTTGACCGCTTCCGACCAGGCTTTCATGTGCGGCGTTTGCAGGTGCGCTTCAAGATGCGCGACGCTTTCCCACTGCTCCACCATGACGATAGAGTCGGGGGCCGTGGTCTGGAAGCTGACGCCGGCGGCATGATCCACCATCGGCGTATAGCCGTGGCAGCCGGCCTCCTGCAAAACGGTCGGAATGATTTTCGCGAACTGATCGAGAACCGCCTGACGATGGTGCTGGCCCGGGCGGGTACGGATTTCTGCAATCACTGTTAACATGGTTAACTCAACTCCTTCTGTGTGTATCTCGTCATACTCCAGGTTCGAATAACTCGAAATATGTAGAGCGTAGACCTGTAGTTAACCAAAAATTTCCGCCAGATGCTTGCGATATTCTGCGATATACCGTGGGACATCAGGCATTTTAATCACGTCGTTGGCGATAAAGGTCGGCAGCGCTTCCATTCCCAGGAACTGGTTAGCCTTATGGAACGGCAGGTAAACGCCGTCAACGCCGACGCCGTGGAAGAACTGGTCTTCGTCGGTGAAGGCTTCCATCGGCGCGTTCCAGGTCAGGGAGAGCATATATTTTTTCCCCTGCACCAGGCCGCCGGAGCCATATTTTTTGCTGGCGTCGGAGCGGGTACGACCGTCGCTGGCGTACAGCGAGCCGTGGCCTTCGGTAAAGACATCATCCATATATTTCTTCACCGTCCACGGGGCGCCCATCCACCAGCCCGGCATCTGCCAGATCACCACATCGGCCCAGAGGAAATTCTGCACTTCTGCTTTTACGTCGTACTCGCTTTCGGCGCGAACGCTTTTAACATCGTGCCCGGCGTCGCGCAGATAACTCTCCGCGACCTCGGTCAGGGTGTCGTTCAGCTGGCCATTCGAGTGCGCGAACTTTTTTGCGCCATTGATAATCAGGATGTTGCTCATCATTTGTCCTCAATCTTGAAAATTTGCCGATGATCTTACCCCGCGAAGCGGGGCAGTAAAATGAGCAAAATGTGCAAAGTCTTTTGCCAAATGAGCAATAATCTCGCTACCAGTACACGCGGGCTTCGAAGCCGCCGTCGCGCGCGTTGGCGAAATCAACCTGCATGCCGTGCAGCGAGGCGATGCGTCGGACGATAGACAGGCCCAGGCCGCTGCCCGGCGCGTCCTGCCCCGGCGGGCGATAAAAACGCTCGCCGATGCGCGCCAGCGCCTGCGGGCTAATGCCTGGGCCGTTATCACGCACCCGAAACTCGCGGGCGTTGAGGGTGATATCAACCTGGCTGCCGCGCGGGCTATAGCGTACGGCATTATCCAGCAGGTTGCGCACCAGCAGGCTGAGCAGCAGCGGCTGGCCGGTGTGAACGATATGACTGGCATTCAGGTGTAGGCGTAGTTCAATGGCGGACTGCTGCGCATGGTGATACATCTCCATGACCGCCGACTGCAGCAGGTCGTCGATGGCGACCGGCTGCACGTCGTCCAGTTGGGCGAGTGAGTCCAGCCGCGACAGCGTCAGCAGTTGATCGACCAGCCGGGTGGCGCGATCGATCCCCTGGTGGAGCTGGGCCAGCGCTTTCTCACGTCCTTCTGCATCGTCCATAGAGAGCTGGGCGACGTCGGTCTGTACCTTCAGCGCCGCCAGCGGGCTGCGCAGCTCATGGGCGGCATCAGAGGTAAACCGACGTTCGCGCAGCATGGCGTCATGGGTGCGCTGGAACAGCTGATTCAGAGCCTCGACCAGCGGGCGGACTTCGGAGGGGATCTTCTCCACGCTGAGCGATTCCGCTGAGTCCGGCGCGCGCAGGCGCAGCGTGCGCGCCAGCTTTTTCAACGGCGCCAGTTCGCGGCTTAACAGCACGATAAGCAGCACGAACATCAGCGGCAGGGCGATCATCCACGGGGTGAGCTGCGAGGTCACGATATCCATCGCCATTTCGCGCCGATAATCCCACTCCTGACCGACGACGATGCGATGACGACCATCGGCAGTGGTTAACCACAGGAAGCGCCACTCGTCATCATCGCCGCGCAGATAGCCATCACTGAACCCCTCGCGCTGCGAGTTCCACTGGATATCCTCCCCGTTCTCGCCGTCGTTGAGCACCATGGTGCCGTCGCGGGTGAAGATGGCGAACGCCAGCGCGTCGTCGTCGATGTGTCCATGCCGCACCTTTTTCTTTTCACCGAGCGATTCGGGCGGGGCGCGGAGTTCATCGAAATGCATGGCGCTCAGGCGGCGGGCGAACAGCAACTGCTGGGTATCGAACAGCTTATCCAGCTTTTTGCTGGTTTGCTGCCAGGCGATCATGCTGGCGACGCCCCAGGCGGCCGCGGTCAGCACAGCAAACAGCAGCGTCAGACGGACGCGCAGGCTCAGGCGGGCAAGTCGTTTCATGCGTCACCCAGGGTATAGCCGATGCCGTGGACAGTGCGGATAAATCCGCTACCGAGTTTGCGGCGCAGATGATGGACGTGAACTTCCACGGCGTTGCTGGAGACCTCGTCGTCCCAGGTGTAGAGCTTTTCTTCGATAAGCTTGCGCGGCAGTACGCGACCAGCGTTACGCAGCAGCAGTTCCAGCAGGGCGAACTCTTTCGGCTTTAGCACCAGGCTCTCGCCGTCGAGGCTGGCGGTTAAGCGGTTCGGGTCGAGGCTCACCTTGCCGTGGCGCAGCTCGCTGCTGCTCTGGCCGTGCGCGCGACGGATCAACGCTTCGAGGCGCGCCGCCACTTCAATCAGGGCGAAAGGCTTGCACAGATAGTCATCGGCGCCGAGCCGTAGCCCCTCCACTCGCTGGCTGAGCGCATCGCGGGCGGTAAGGATCAGCACTGGCTCATGGCGGCCCTTGTCCCGCCATTCGCGCAGAATATCGAGGCCATCGATGCCGGGGAGGGTGAGATCCAGGATTGCGGCGTCGTAGGGGGCGCTATATAAGGCATTTTTGCCCTCCAGCCCGGCGGTAAACCAGTCAATGCTGAAGCCCATTTTGCTCAGCCCGGCTTTGATGCCGTCGCCGATCAGCTTGTCATCTTCCACCAGTAATATGCGCATGTTTCCCTCCGACGATCCTGTTTCTTTGCGCAGTAAACCGCGTTGAAGCGGGTGATGTACAGCATTAAAATTTCTTTTTTCCGCTTAAGAAGTCGTTAAGTTTTGTCGGGCGTAATAGGAGCCATATCAACACGAAGGGAGAACACATCATGAAGAAAATTGCTGCGATGACCGCGATCGTTGCCCTGGTTTCCATGCCGGTGCTGGCTGCCGAACAGGGCGGGTTTACCGGTCCTTCTTCGACCACGCAGGTCAGTTCCACAGCGCAGGCTGGCGGATTCACCGGCCCGAGCGGCGCGGTGACCACCGTCGCCAATGCCAAATCGCTGCGGGACGATACCTGGGTGACCCTGCGCGGCAAGATAACCGAGCGCATTTCTGACGATCTGTATAAATTCCAGGATGCTTCCGGGGTGATCAATGTCGATATCGACCACAAGCGCTGGAACGGCGTGACCGTCGGCCCGCAGGACACAGTAGAAATTCAGGGGGAAGTCGATAAGGACTGGAACTCAGTAGAAATCGACGTTAAACAGATCCGTAAAATCGCGCCATAAGTCTTCGTCAGATAAGCGCAAGATCGGTCAGGCATCGCGATCCTCGCTCTGTCAGAGTATGTCGCGAGGAGGAGACGATGAACGATATTAAGGCCAGCCCGGCGTATGTCGGGCGCTTCCAGCGTGTCTGTAGGTACATTGCGCGCCATCTTGATGAGCCGCTGTCGCTGGAGGCGCTGAGCGCGATAGCGCACAGTTCGCCTTACCATTTTCACCGGCAATTTAGCGCTTATACCGGCATTCCATTGTACCGGTATATTCAGTGGTTGCGTCTGCGACGCGCCTGTTGGCGCCTGGCGTTCAACCCCCGCGATAAAGTCATCGATATTGCCCTTGATGCCGGATTTCAGAATGCGGAGTCGTTCAGTCGTGCCTTCCGTACCGCGTTTGACCAAAGCCCGACCCAATTCCGTCAGCAACCGGACTGGGCCGAGTGGCATCGACGCGTACCGAAACATACGCTACAGGAGCAAACGTCGATGGACGTCAATATCATTTCCTTCCCCACCACCCGGATAGCCGTACTGCAACATCGCGGCAGCCCGGACCTTGTCAACACCACCGCCGCGCGTTTTATCGCCTGGCGTAAGACGAGCGGATTATCGCCCGTCGCCACCAGCGATACCTGGGGTATCGCCTGGGACGATCCGCAGACCACCCCGCAGGAGGCATTTCGTTTTGATATCTGCGGTACGGTCGCTGGGCCGGTCGGTGAAAACGCCTTTGGCGTGATTAACGGCGAAATCCCCGGCGGACGCTGCGCCGTCGTGCGCCATCACGGCTCGCTGGACACGCTGGCGAACAGCGTTTGGTTTCTCTATCGCGACTGGTTACCCGCGTCAGGCGAGACGTTACGGGATTTTCCGGTGTACTTCCGTTACCTCAATTTTGTCCATGAGGTGGCTGAGCATGAACTGCAAACCGATATTTATCTGCCGCTGGCCTGATTAAGCGTGACGGAATCCTCAGCCGATCTCACGGCCTGTGACTCAGGGCGTGAGATCGGGTATTATCGCGGGTAGTTTTGCCGTCCGAACGGTCGGTACCCAGATTGAGGATCCACGATTAATGAGCGATATGGCAGAGCGCCTTGCGCTGCATGAATTTACGGAAAATGCTTACCTGAACTACTCCATGTACGTGATCATGGACAGGGCATTACCGTTTATTGGCGATGGCTTAAAACCGGTCCAGCGTCGCATCGTCTACGCGATGTCCGAGCTGGGGCTGAACGCCAGCGCGAAATTCAAAAAGTCCGCCCGCACCGTCGGCGACGTGTTGGGTAAATATCACCCGCACGGCGACAGCGCCTGCTATGAAGCGATGGTGCTGATGGCGCAGCCGTTCTCTTACCGTTACCCGCTGGTAGACGGGCAGGGAAACTGGGGTGCGCCGGACGATCCGAAATCCTTCGCCGCCATGCGTTACACCGAGTCCCGCCTGTCGAAGTATGCTGAACTGCTGCTCAGCGAGCTGGGACAGGGAACGGTCGACTGGGTACCAAACTTTGACGGGACGCTGCAGGAGCCGAAAATGCTGCCTGCGCGTCTACCGAACATCCTGCTTAATGGCACCACCGGCATCGCGGTGGGTATGGCCACTGATATTCCGCCGCACAACCTGCGTGAAGTGGCCAAAGCGGCTATTACCCTGATTGAGCAGCCGAAAACGACTCTCGACGAACTGCTGGATATCGTGCAGGGGCCGGATTTCCCGACCGAGGCGGAGATCATCACCTCGCGGGCGGAAATTCGCAAAATCTACCAGAACGGACGCGGCTCAGTGCGCATGCGCGCGGTGTGGAGCAAAGAGGACGGCGCGGTGGTGATTAGCGCGCTGCCGCACCAGGTTTCCGGCGCCAAAGTGCTGGAGCAGATTGCGGCGCAGATGCGCAATAAAAAGCTGCCGATGGTTGACGATCTGCGCGACGAATCGGACCACGAAAACCCGACCCGTCTGGTGATCGTCCCGCGCTCCAACCGGGTGGATATGGAACAGGTGATGAACCACCTGTTTGCTACTACCGATCTGGAAAAAAGCTACCGCATCAACCTCAATATGATCGGCCTCGACGGACGCCCGGCGGTGAAAAACCTGCTGGAGATCCTCAGCGAGTGGCTGGTGTTCCGTCGCGATACCGTGCGTCGCCGTCTGAACCATCGGTTAGAGAAAGTGCTTAAGCGCCTGCATATCCTTGAAGGTTTGCTGGTGGCGTTTCTCAATATCGATGAAGTGATCGAGATCATCCGCACCGAAGATGAACCGAAGCCAGCCCTGATGTCGCGCTTTGGCATCAGCGAAACCCAGGCGGAAGCGATTCTGGAATTAAAACTGCGCCACCTCGCCAAACTGGAAGAGATGAAGATCCGCGGCGAGCAGGACGAGCTGGAAAAAGAGCGCGACCAGCTGCAGGCGATTCTGGCTTCTGAGCGTAAAATGAACAACCTGCTGAAAAAAGAGCTGCAGGCTGATGCCGATGCTTTCGGTGACGAACGCCGCTCGCCGCTTCACGAACGTGAAGAAGCGAAAGCGATGAGCGAGCATGATATGCAGCCGTCTGAGCCAGTGACTATCGTTCTGTCGCAGATGGGCTGGGTGCGGAGCGCCAAAGGGCACGACATCGACGCTCAGGGCTTGAGCTATAAAGCGGGCGACAGCTGGAAGGCCTCGGCGAAAGGCAAGAGCAACCAGCCGGTGGTGTTTATCGATACCACCGGGCGCAGCTATGCCATCGATCCGATTACCCTGCCTTCCGCGCGTGGCCAGGGCGAGCCGCTTACCGGTAAGCTGACTCTGCCGCCGGGGGCGACCGTGGAACATATGCTGATGGAAAGCGACGATCGTAAGCTGCTGATGGCTTCCGACGCGGGCTACGGTTTTGTCTGCACCTTCAACGATCTGGTGGCGCGCAACCGTGCCGGTAAAGCGCTGATCACCCTGCCTGACAACGCGCACGTGATGCCGCCGCTGGTGATTGAGGACGAGTCCGATATGCTGCTGGCCATCACGGCAGCCGGACGGATGCTGATGTTCCCGGTGAGCGATCTACCGCAGCTGTCGAAAGGCAAGGGCAACAAAATTATCAGCATTCCTGCGGCGGAAGCCGCCGCCGGGCAGGATGGCCTGGCGCATCTGTTTATCCTGCCACCGCAGAGCACGCTCACCATCCATGTTGGCAAACGGAAAATCAAACTGCGTCCGGAAGAGCTGCAAAAAGTCACCGGCGAGCGTGGTCGCCGCGGTTCGCTGATGCGCGGGCTGCAGAAGATCGACCGTGTTGAAATCGACTCGCCGCGCCGCGCCGCGGCAGGCGATAGTGAAGAGTAAACGCCACTCCTCCCGTCTTTGACGGGAGGAGGCGAAAAAATGCCGCAAAATCGTTGTTTATTCAGGCGTTGCGATTAACAATGTCCATCACCAGGGACCCAGGAAGAACGGTCCCGGCCTGCGCAGAACTGATGAGCCTGCCTTCTGTCAGCAGCGAATAATTCTAAGCGGTTTGGGTTTTAGAGGTAGCTATGCTATTCATTTTTCGAGTAATTTTCGTGGTCATTTATTGCATCGTGGTGTGCATACTTGGCTGTCTGTACTGCTTGTTCAGCCCGCGTAATCCAAAACATGTTGCCACTTTCGGCCATCTGTTTGGCCGCTTATCTCCGGTATTTGGCCTGAAGGTGGAACTGCGCAAACCTGCTGATGCGGAAAGCTATGGCAACGCGATCTACATCGCTAACCACCAGAACAACTATGATATGGTGACGGCGTCGAACATCGTGCAGCCGCCGACGGTCACCGTAGGTAAAAAAAGCCTGCTGTGGATCCCGTTCTTTGGCCAGCTCTACTGGCTGACGGGCAACCTGCTGATTGACCGTAATAACCGAACCAAAGCGCATGGCACCATTGCTGAAGTGGTGAATGCCTTTAAAAAGCGTAAAATTTCGTTCTGGATGTTCCCGGAAGGGACCCGCAGTCGCGGCCGCGGCCTGCTGCCTTTTAAAACCGGCGCCTTTCACGCGGCGATCGCCGCCGGAGTGCCGATTATTCCGGTGTGCGTGTCCAACACATCGAACAAAATTAAGCTCAACCGCTGGAACAACGGTCTGGTGATTGTTGAGATGCTGCCGCCGGTGGATACCAGCCAGTTCGGTAAAGACAACGTGCGCGCGCTGGCGACGCATTGCCGCGAGCTGATGGCCGCCAAAATTGCTGAGCTGGACAACGAAGTGGCCGCGCGCGAAGCGGCTAAAAAGTCATAAGACAGGAAACGCCGCCAACGCGCGCGTATTGCTGGCGGGAAACGAATTCCCTTTTTCATTTGTCAGTATGTCATGGAGTTAATATGTCACTCAGTCGGCGTCAGTTTATTAAGGCTTCCGGCGTAGCGCTGTGCGCTGGCGCCGCGCCGCTGAAAGCCCATGCCGCCGGCCAGCAGCTTGCGCTGCCGGTTCCGCCGCTGCTGGAATCGCGTCGCGGTCAGCCGCTGTTTCTGACGCTGCAGCGTTCGCACTGGTCGTTTACGCCAGGCACTCGCGCCCCCGTCTGGGGGATCAATGGCCGCTACATGGGGCCGACGATCCGCGTCTGGAGCGGGGACGACGTCAAGCTTATCTACAGCAACCGTCTGACTGAGAATGTCGCGATGACCATCCGCGGTCTGCAGGTGCCTGGCCCGCTGATCGGCGGCGCGGCGCGTATGATGTCGCCGAACGCCGACTGGGCGCCGGTGCTGCCTATCCGCCAGAGCGCTGCCACCTTGTGGTATCAGGCCAACA
The DNA here is from genome assembly GCF_000828055.2 of Klebsiella variicola. Classification (NCBI taxonomy): domain Bacteria; kingdom Pseudomonadati; phylum Pseudomonadota; class Gammaproteobacteria; order Enterobacterales; family Enterobacteriaceae; genus Klebsiella; species Klebsiella variicola. Next base: position 729,383 of record NZ_CP010523.2, read on the forward strand.
CGCCGAACCGGATGGCGAAGCAGGTATACAACGGCCTGGCCGGCATGTGGCTGGTGGAAGATGAGGTCAGCAAGAACCTGCCAATCCCTAACCACTACGGCGTTGATGACTTCCCGGTGATTATTCAGGACAAGCGGCTGGATAACTTCGGCACGCCGGAATATAGCGAACCGGGGAGCGGCGGCTTCGTTGGCGATACGCTGCTGGTTAACGGCGTGCAGAGCCCCTATGTCGAAGTGTCGCGCGGCTGGGTGCGCCTGCGCCTGCTGAACGCCTCCAACTCCCGGCGCTATCAGCTGCAGATGAGCGATGGCCGACTGCTGCATGTGATTTCCGGGGATCAGGGGTTCCTGCCGGCGCCGGTCTCGCTCAAGCAGCTGTCGCTGGGGCCGGGGGAACGGCGTGAAATTCTGGTCGATATGACCAACGGCGATGAAGTGTCCATTACCTGCGGAGAAGCGGCGAGTATTGTCGACCGTATCCGCGGCTTTTTTGAACCGTCAAGCATCCTGGTCTCCACGCTGGTGTTGACCCTGCGGCCGACCGGGCTGCTGCCGCTGGTCACCGACAGTCTGCCGGTGCGTCTGCTGCCGACCGAACTGCTCTCCGGCACGCCGATCCGCAGCCGGGATATCACCCTTGGCGACGATCCGGGCATCAACGGCCAGCTGTGGGATCCGCAGCGTATCGATATCACGGCGCAACAGGGGACCTGGGAGCGCTGGACGGTGCGCGCCGACCGCCCGCAGTCGTTCCATATTGAAGGGGTGATGTTCCAGATCCGTAACGTCAACGGCTCGTCGCCCTTCCCGGAAGATCGCGGCTGGAAGGACACCGTGTGGGTCGACGGGCAGGTTGAACTGCTGGTCTACTATGCTCAGCCGTCGTGGCCGCACTTCCCGTTCCAGTATCTGAGCCAGACGCTGGAGCTTGCCGACCGCGGCTCGATCGGCCAGATGCTGGTGAATCCCGCGCCGTAATCTCTTCAACCCTGGCCGGAACACGGTCAGGGTTTGAGAAAATCCTCCTTCATTTCCACTATCATTCCGGCTTATAATCCACGCCCTTTTGGTTATTTTTTTATCATTTCCCCCGGAAGCAATATGAGCGCAATATCCCTGATCCAACCGGATCGTGACCTTTTTTCCTGGCCGCAATACTGGGCTGCCTGTTTTGGCCCTGCGCCATTTTTACCGATGTCGCGTGAAGAGATGGACCAACTTGGCTGGGATAGCTGCGACATTATTCTGGTGACCGGCGACGCCTACGTCGACCACCCGAGCTTCGGGATGGCCATCTGCGGCCGTATGCTGGAAGCGCAGGGGTTCCGGGTGGGGATCATTTCCCAACCGGACTGGAACAGCAAAGACGACTTTATGCGCCTGGGTAAGCCGAACCTGTTCTTCGGCGTGACCGCGGGCAATATGGACTCGATGATCAACCGCTACACCGCCGACCGTAAGCTGCGCCATGACGATGCTTACACCGCCGGCAACGTGGCGGGTAAACGCCCGGACCGCGCCACCCTGGTCTACACCCAGCGCTGTAAAGAGGCGTGGAAAGACGTGCCGGTGATCCTTGGCGGCATCGAGGCCAGCCTGCGCCGTACCGCGCATTATGATTACTGGTCCGATACCGTGCGCCGCTCGGTGCTGGTGGACTCCAAGGCCGATATGCTGATGTTCGGCAACGGCGAGCGTCCGCTGGTGGAAGTCGCGCATCGCCTGGCGATGGGCGAAACCATCGACCAGATCCGCGATGTGCGCAATACCGCGATCATGGTGAAAGAGGCGCTGCCGGGCTGGAGCGGCGTCGATTCCACCCGCCTGGATACGCCTGGCAAAATTGACCCGATCCCGCATCCGTACGGTGAGGATCTGCCGTGTGCCGATAACAAGCCGGTTGCGCCGAAAAAGCAGGAAGCCAAAAGCATCACCGTGCAGCCGCCGCGGCCCAAACCGTGGGAAAAGACCTATGTGCTGCTGCCTTCCTTCGAGAAGGTGAAAGGCGATAAGGTCCTGTACGCTCACGCTTCGCGTATTCTGCACCATGAAACCAACCCCGGCTGCGCCCGGGCGCTGATGCAAAAGCATGGCGAACGCTATATCTGGATCAACCCGCCGGCAATCCCGCTCTCGACTGAAGAGATGGACAGCGTCTTCGCGCTGCCTTACAAGCGTGTGCCGCATCCTGCTTACGGCGACGCGCGTATCCCGGCGTATGAGATGATCCGTTTCTCGATCAACATCATGCGCGGCTGCTTCGGCGGCTGTTCGTTCTGCTCAATCACCGAGCACGAAGGGCGCATTATCCAGAGCCGTTCAGAAGATTCGATCATTAATGAAATCGAAGCCATTCGCGACACGGTGCCCGGCTTTACCGGGGTGATCTCCGATCTCGGCGGACCAACGGCCAACATGTATATGCTGCGCTGCAAATCGCCACGCGCCGAGCAGACCTGCCGCCGTCTCTCCTGCGTCTACCCGGATATCTGCCCGCACATGGATACCAACCATGAGCCGACGATCAATCTTTACCGTCGCGCCCGTGAGCTGAAGGGCATTAAGAAGATCCTCATTGCCTCTGGCGTACGCTATGACATCGCCGTCGAAGATCCGCGCTATATCAAAGAGCTGGCGACCCACCACGTCGGCGGCTATCTGAAGATCGCCCCGGAGCATACCGAAGAGGGGCCGCTGTCGAAGATGATGAAGCCGGGGATGGGCAGCTACGACCGCTTTAAAGAATTGTTTGATACCTATTCGAAGCAGGCGGGTAAAGAACAGTATCTGATCCCGTACTTTATCTCCGCTCACCCGGGGACCCGCGATGAAGATATGGTGAACCTGGCGCTGTGGCTGAAGAAACATCGCTTCCGTCTCGACCAGGTGCAGAACTTCTATCCGTCGCCGCTGGCGAACTCGACCACTATGTATTACACCGGCAAGAACCCGCTGGGCAAGATTGGCTATAAGAGCGAAGAGGTGGTGGTGCCGAAGGGCGATAAACAGCGCCGTCTGCATAAAGCGCTGCTGCGCTATCACGATCCGGCAAACTGGCCGCTGATCCGTCAGGCGCTGGAGGCGATGGGTAAAAAGCACCTGATTGGCTCACGCCGCGACTGCCTGGTGCCTGCCCCGACGCTGGATGAGATGCGCGAAGCGCGTCGCCAGAACCGCCATACCCGTCCGGCGCTGACCAAGCACACGCCGATTGTACATCAGCGTTCTAACGGTGAAACGACGGCGAAAAAACCGGTCAAACGCGGTAAAGTCGCCGGGCGTTAAGCCTGATGTTGTGCCCGGTAGCGCTTTGCTGACCGGGCCAGTTAGAGAGCCGGATAGGCGTCAGCGCTATCCGGCTTTTTTATATGTTAGCCGCCAAACTGATCCGGATCGGGCCCTAAACGCTTGCCCTGGTCCAGCTTCGCGATTTCGCTGAGTTCGTCTTTGTCGAGACGGAAATCCCAGACGTTAAAGTTTTCCGCGATACGCGACGGCGTCACTGATTTCGGGATCACCACCAGACCGCTATCAAGATGCCAGCGGATGACGATTTGCGCCGGCGTTTTGCCGTACTTATCGGCGAGCTGGTGGATGACTTTCTGATCGAACACCCCTTTACCGCCCTGGGCCAGCGGGCTCCAGGATTCGGTCTGGATCTTGTGGGTGGCGTTCCAGGCATGCAGCTGACGCTGCTGCAGCAGCGGATGGAGCTCAATCTGGTTGATCACCGGTGCGACGCCGGTTTCATCAATCAGCTTCTGCAGATGCGGGACCTGGAAATTACACACGCCGATGCTTTTCGCCAGCCCCTGCTGCTGCAGCTCGATCAGCGCCTGCCAGGCTTCGACGTAATGGCCGATCGCCGGCACCGGCCAGTGGATTAAGTAGAGATCCACATAGTCGAGCTTCAGCTTGCTGAGGCTCTCTTTCAGCGCCTCGTGCGGCCGTTTTTGATCGTCGTTCCACAGCTTGGTGGTGATGAACAGCTCATCGCGATTGACGCCTGCGCTGTGCAGCGCGTTGCCGACGCCGGCCTCATTTTGGTACGCGGCGGCGGTGTCAAAAGAGCGATAACCGACTTCCAGCGCCTTATGAATGGCGGAGACGACTTCCTCGTTGCCAGCTTTCCACACGCCGAGACCCAGCTGCGGCATCAGGTTGCCGTCGTGTAGTTTTATAACGGTTGGATGTGTCATGCCTTCCTCCTGTTAATGAACTCGGCGAGGCAGAATCCGCCGAGGGGTAGCATTAAGTCTGGACGAAATAGCTAAAAACGGTAGTAAAAACACCTCTCCCCGACGTTTGTTTAACGTAAGGAGAGGTGAATCAGGCGGGGGTTAAATTAGCGAGCAGCCTCGTAAATACGGCGGCTGACGTCCAGGGTGATATCCTGATGTTCGCCCAGTTTGGTCATGCCGTGCTCTTCCAGTTTCGCCAGCAGCGCCGGGATGGAGCTACCGTCGAGACCGTAATCGGAGAGGCGGGTCGGCACCCCCATCTGCTCGAAGAAACTACGGGTTGCGGCAATAGCGGCATCGATACGCTGTTCTTCGGAGCCCTCGGTGATATTCCATACGCGCTCGGCATACTGCAGCAGCTTCGCGCGCTTGGTATCGCGTTTCTCATTCCACAGCGCCGGCAGCACGATAGCCAGCGTCTGGGCGTGATCCAGACCATGCATCGCCGTCAGTTCGTGGCCGAGCATATGGGTCGCCCAGTCCTGCGGTACGCCAGCGCCGATAAGACCGTTCAGCGCCTGAGTCGCCGCCCACATAATATTAGCGCGCACGTCGTAGTTCTCTGGCTCCTGCAGCGCTTTCGGGCCATCTTCCACCAGCGTCAGCAGAATGCCTTCGGCGAAACGGTCCTGAATTTTGCCGTCAACCGGGTAGGTGACGTACTGTTCAACGGTATGGACGAAGGCGTCAACCACGCCGTTGGCGACCTGGCGCGGTGGCAGAGTGTAGGTGTAAACCGGGTCGAGGATCGCGAACTGTGGCTGGACGTGCGAAGACATAAACGCGCGTTTGTCGCCGGTGGTTTTCCGCGAAATCACCGCCCCTTTGTTTGATTCAGAACCGGTCGCTGGCAGAGTCAGAACCGAACCCATTGGAATGGCGCTGGCGATCTTACTGCCGTAAGTTTCCAGAATTTCCCATGGATCGATAGCGGCGTCGTAATGGGCCGCCGCGGCGATGAACTTGGTGCCATCCAGTACTGAACCGCCGCCGACCGCCAGCAGGAAGGTGACCTTCTCTTCACGGGCGAGCTTCACGGCGTTCATCAGAGTTTCGTAAGACGGGTTCGGCTCGATGCCGCCAAATTCAAGGACATCCAGGCCATTCAGGGCGGTGAGTACCTGATCCAGGACGCCCGTTTTTTTCACGCTGCCGCCGCCGTAGGTGATCAGTACGCGAGCCTCCGCCGGGATCTGTTCACGCAGCTTTTCAATCGCGCCTTTGCCAAACAGAATGCGGGTTGGGGTATGCAGGTCAAAATTATTCATTGCTAGTGTCCTCAAAAGAGTAAAACCGCCGACAGGGACGATACCGCTGCCAGATGACGGTTATTGTGGTCCTGGCGCCGTTGACCCTCAATGCACATTTCTGCCGATGTCTTGCCTATTTCTCCATGTGGCTGGAGAATTCTCGCCAGCCTGCGCACAATGTATGGGTGAAGAAACATCGGGAGAGGCGGTGGCAATGCAACACGCACAGATATGCCAGATTTTGACAGAGAAGATTAACCAGCTGAAAGATAAGCACGAACTGTTAAGTTCGCTGCTGCCTGACGTCCGCCTGCTGTATGGGACGCAGCCGGGTACCCGGACGCCGGTGATGTATCAGCCGGGGATCGTTTTTCTCTTTTCCGGCCATAAAATTGGTTATATCAATGAGCGGACTTTTCGCTACGACACAAATGAATATCTGCTGCTGACCGTGCCGCTGCCCTTCGAATGCGAAACCTTTGCCACCCCGGAGGTGCCCCTCGCCGGGATGCGTCTGAACGTCGATATCCTGCAGCTGCAGGAACTACTGATGGATATTGGCGAGGATCCGCTGTTTCAGCCCGCCGTCGCCTCCAGCGGAATAAATTCGGCAGTGCTTTCCGAAGATATTTTGTGCGCTGCCGAACGGCTGCTCGACGTCATGGATCGTCCGCTGGACGCGCGCATTCTTGGCAAGCAGATTATCCGTGAAATCCTCTACTATGTGCTGACGGGCCCCTGCGGCGGCGCACTGCTGGCGTTGGTCAGCCGACAGACCCATTTCAGTTTGATAAGTCGCGTGCTGAAACACATCGAGAGCCAGTACACTGAAAACCTGAGCGTCGATCGGCTGGCGGCAGAGGCGAATATGAGCGTCTCGGCGTTTCACCATAATTTTAAATCGGTGACCAGTACTTCACCGCTGCAGTATTTGAAAACCTACCGTTTGCACAAGGCGCGCATGCTGATGATCCATGATGGCATGAAGGCCAGCGCGGCGGCGATGCGGGTGGGGTATGAAAGTCCTTCGCAGTTCAGCCGCGAGTTTAAGCGCTACTTCGGTATGACGCCCGGGGAAGATGCCGCACGAATTCGCACGATGCAGGGCATGTAATATCGGGAAGGGCAAGCCGGGCGGGCGCAGGCCCCCCGGCAGGTGGCCGTCAGGCGCTGCAGTATTTCTTTTTGATCACCACGAACAGCGTGCCGAGCAGGCCCGCCAGCAGCAGAGCAATCGGCAGGATCATCAGGCAGGTCATGACCTGATCTTCATGGCGCTTCACAAACGGGATCATGCTCAGCGCATAGCCGAGACCCGTGACCACGCCAACCCACAGCAGGGCGCTCAGCCAGTTGAAGAACTGAAAGCGGCGGTTCGGCAGGCCGGAAATCCCCGCCATGGTTGGCAGCAGGGTGCGGACAAATGCCAGAAAGCGGCCCGCGAGCAGCGCCAGCAGGCCGTGGCGATCAAACATACAGGTGGCGCGCTGATGGTACTTATGCGGCAGATGCGCCAGCCAGCCTTTCACCGTTTGCGTATTGCCCAGCCAGCGCCCTTGCACATAGCTCAACCAGCAGCCGAGGCTGGCGGCGGCGGTCAGAATGGCGATAGTGGGCACAAAGTCCATGACGCCTTTAGCAATCAGCGCGCCGGCGAGCAGCAGCAGGCTGTCCCCCGGTAAAAAGGACGCGGGCAGCAGCCCGTTTTCCAGAAACAGGGTGGCGAACATAACCAGATATACAACGCCCACAACGTGAGGGTTCGCCAATGCGGCAAAATCATGTTGCCACAACGCGGCGACAATCTCTTGAATGACAACCATGGACTTTCCTAAGTGGTACCGTATTGTTGACTAGTGTACTCCTGAAGAGACCCGAGCACCTTGATCCCGGGCGCAACAAAAGCGGCCGCTTTGCTAAAAAGCGTCCGCTATTGTTGCCACTGACTGTCACTTTACACGATACGCGCGAAGCCCGCTGCTAAATCCGCCTGCAGATCGTCAACATTTTCGAGACCAATGTGCAAACGGATCAACGTGCCGCTGAAGTCGACTTCCGCATCCGGTCGGATGTGAGCGATTTGCTCCGGCTGATTGGCCAGAATCAGCGATTCAAAGCCGCCCCACGAGTAGGCCATGCTGAACAGGCTGAAGTTGTCGAGATACGCTGCCAGCTCAGCGTCGTTGAGACGCTTGTTGAGCACAAACGAGAACAGCCCGCTGCTGCCGGTAAAATCGCGCTTCCAGAACTCATGGCCTTTACTGCCGGGCAGGGCGGGGTGGTTGACCCGCGCCACCTGCGGATGCTGCGCCAGCCACTCGGCGATGCGCAGGCTGCTTTCATGATGCTGACGCAGGCGCACGCCCAGGGTGCGCAGGCCGCGGCTGGTCATATAGGCGGTATCGGCGTCCAGCATTTGTCCCATCAGATAGGCATTCTCACGCAGCTGCGGCCAGCAGCGCGCGTTCGCCACCGCAGTGCCGACCATGGCGTCGGAATGGCCGATCAGGTATTTGGTACCTGCCTGAATAGAAATATCGATGCCAAAATCCAGCGCTTTGAACAGGATCCCCGCCGCCCAGGTGTTATCGATCATGATAATCGCTTCCGGCGCGACCTGACGCACGGCGGCGACAATCGCTGGCACATCATGCACTTCCATGGTGATGGAGCCAGGCGATTCAAGGAACACCACGCGGGTCTCCGGCCGAATAAGTTGGGCAATATCGGCGCCGATGAGGGGATCGAACCAGCTGGTGGCGACGCCGAGTTTAGCGAGAATTTTGGTACAAAAATCCTGGCTTGGCTCATAGGCGGTATTGGTCATCAGCACATGGTCGCCCTGTTCGACGAACGCCAGGATGGTGTTGGCCACCGCGGCCGCGCCACAGGGGAAGAGGGCGCAGCCGGCGCCGCCTTCCAGCTCGCACATCGCTTCCTGCAGCGAGAAGTGGGTCAGGGTGCCGCGACGCCCGTAGAACAGCTCGCCGTTGGCCCGATTGCGGGTGGCGTGCTTTTTGGCCTCTACGGTGTCGAAAACCAGCGATGACGCGCGCTGGATCACGCTGTTCACTGAGCCCTGGGTATATTTTTTGCTCCGTCCGGCGTTGACCAGCGCGGTATCAAGATGTTTATCAGCCATGTTGATGAACCTGTTTTTATACGTCTGGACGTCTAAACTAGCATGAATCTTCTTTTCTGTACCAGCGCGGCGCCGATACAGGCGAAAATTTTACCAGGCCCCCGCTAAGCCGCTTTTTTACTGCGTGAGCGCAAGGAAAATAAACGTGATTTGCTGCACAGTGTAAATACTAATGAGAACCACTATCAATTCGATGTCGTTTTGATATTATTGTGGGCAGATTTTGTGATTATCGTCGTGGAGATAGAGCGTGGGTAATAATTTGATGCAGGCGGATCTCTCCGTTTGGGGTATGTATCATCATGCCGATATTGTCGTTAAGGTGGTGATGATTGGCCTGATTCTGGCGTCGGTCGTCACCTGGGCCATCTTTTTCGGCAAAGGGGCGGAAATCCTCGCCAGCAAGCGTCGCCTCAAACGTGAACAGCAGCAGCTGGCGGAAGCCCGCTCTCTCGATCAGGCCAGCGATATCGCCAGCGCCTTTGAGGCGAAGAGCCTGACCACCCAGCTTATCAATGAAGCGCAGAACGAACTCGAACTCTCTGCCGGTGCGGAAGACAATGAAGGCATCAAGGAACGCACCGGTTTCCGCCTTGAGCGCCGCGTCGCGGCGGTCGGTCGCCATATGGGGCGCGGCAATGGTTATCTGGCCACCATCGGCGCCATTTCGCCGTTCGTGGGTCTGTTCGGGACCGTCTGGGGCATCATGAACAGCTTTATCGGTATCGCCCAGACGCAGACTACCAACCTTGCGGTGGTAGCGCCGGGCATCGCGGAAGCGCTGCTGGCGACGGCCATCGGCCTGTTCGCCGCCATCCCGGCGGTGGTCATCTATAACATCTTTGCCCGCATGATTGGCAGCTACAAGGCCTCGCTCGGCGACGTCGCCGCTCAGGTGCTGCTGCTGCAAAGTCGCGACCTGGACCTCAGCGCCAGCGGTGTGAAGCCGGTGCGTAGCGCGCAGAAATTACGGGTAGGTTGATCGGCTATGGCGATGCGTCTTAATGAAAATCTGGACGATAACGGCGAAATGCATGAGATCAACGTGACGCCGTTTATCGACGTCATGCTGGTTCTGCTGATTATCTTTATGGTGGCTGCGCCGCTGGCGACGGTTGACGTGAAGGTGAATCTGCCGGCCTCCTCCAGCCAGCCGCAACCGCGACCGGAAAAACCCATTTATCTGTCGGTGAAGGCGGATAAGAGCATGTTCCTCGGCAACGACCCGATTACCGAAGCGAATATGATTAACGCCCTGGATAGCCTGACCGCCGGCAAAAAAGATACCACTGTCTTCTTCCGCGCGGATAAAACCGTCGATTACGAGACGATGATGAAAGTGATGGATACCCTGCATCAGGCGGGCTATCTCAAGATCGGGCTGGTGGGCGAAGAGACCGTCAAAGCCAAATAATCCGATTCTGTTCCTGAAAAGGCTGGCCGCGCGCCGGCCTTTTTTATGGCCGTCTGCCGGCGATGTGTTGGCCTGGCGTTGCCATCACGTTATCTGTCTGAGATATAATGTCGCTTCTTTTTGTTAACTAACAGGATTATATGGAACGCTTTCTGGAAAACGCTATGTACACTTCGCGCTGGCTGCTGGCACCGGTTTATTTTGGCCTTTCGCTGGGACTGGTCGCGCTGACCATCAAATTTTTTCAGGAGATCGTCCACGTTCTGCCGCATATCTTCAGCGTCAGCGAGTCGGAATTGATCCTGACGCTGCTGTCGCTGGTGGACATGACCCTGGTGGGTGGCCTGCTGGTGATGGTGATGTTCTCGGGCTATGAGAATTTCGTGTCGCAGCTGGATATCAATGAAGGGAAAGAGAAGCTGAGCTGGCTCGGTAAAATGGACGCCACCTCTCTGAAGAATAAAGTCGCGGCGTCAATTGTGGCGATCTCCTCTATCCACCTGCTGCGGGTGTTTATGGATGCGAAAAACGTGCCGGACAACAAGCTGATGTGGTACGTGATTATCCACCTGACCTTCGTCCTTTCGGCCTTTGTGATGGGCTATCTCGATCGTCTGAACAAAGTGAAACACTGATCTCTTCTCTCCCGGCGGTGTTAGCCGCTGGGCTTTTTTCTCCCCCGTTTCTGCTTCTCTGCGCTGGCGTATGTCCGGGCTTCTGCTTTGCTTAAAGGGCGCTTAACAACGGAGGCAAGGTGATGACGCGATTAACGGCCAAAGATTTCCCGCAGCAGCTGCTCGAGTATTATGACTACTATGCCCACGGCAAAATCAGCAAACGCGAGTTTCTCCAGCTGGCGGGGAAATATACTGTCGGCGGGATGACCGCGCTGGCGCTGTTTAATCTGCTGAAGCCCGACTATGCCCTGGCAGAGCAGGTACCGTTCACCGACCCGGATATCCGTCCGGAGTATATTCATTATCCCTCTCCTGACGGCCACGGCAAAGTGCGGGCTTACCTGGTGACGCCGACGAAAATAGCCGACAAAGCGCCCGCCGTTGTGGTGGTACATGAGAACCGAGGCCTCAATCCCTACATTGAAGACGTAGCCCGGCGGGTCGCGAAAGCGGGATATATCGCGCTGGCGCCTGATGGCCTGAGCGCCGTCGGCGGCTATCCGGGGAATGATGATGAAGGCCGCGCGCTCCAGCAGAAAGTCGATCCCGTGAAGCTGATGAATGATTTTTTTGCGGCGGTCGCGTTTATGGCGAAGCATCCACAGGCGACGGGGAAGGTCGGTATCACCGGGTTTTGTTACGGCGGCGGCGTCAGCAACGCGGCGGCGGTGGCGATCCCGGAGCTAGCCTGCGCGGTGCCGTTTTACGGCCGCCAGCCGCCGCTGAAGGAGGTCGATAAAATTAAAGCGCCGCTGCTGCTGCACTATGCCAGCCTCGATAGCGGCATTAATGAAGGCTGGCCCGCCTATGAACAGGCGTTGAAGGAACACCATAAAGTCTACGAGGCCTATCTCTATCAGGGCGTGAATCACGGCTTTCATAATGATTCCACGCCGCGCTACGATCGGGCTGCGGCTGATCTGGCCTGGCAACGCACGCTGGCATGGTTTGAGAAGTATTTACGCTAGCGCAAACGACATAAATAGCGCTACCGCTCGCTCAAAAAAACGCTATATAATTTATTATACAGCGATTGGGAGGGCGCGATGGAAAATCATTTTGGCAAAGGCTTAATGGCGGGGCTACAGGCTTCCTATGCTGACACCGCCGCGCATGCGGCGAATTTTTGCGCCGACTATAAACGCGGGTTTGTGCTCGGCTACTCGCACCGCATGTTTGAAAAAACCGGCGACCGCCAGCTCAGCGCGTGGGAGGCGGGGATCCTGACCCGTCGCTATGGCCTTGACAGAGATATGGTGATGGATTTCTTCAAAGAAGGTGGGTCGGGTATGGCGATGCGCTATTTTCTGGCGGGCTATCGGCTGGAAAGCTAAACAGGACGGCTTCGCAGGCGGAGCCGTCCTGTGGTGGGAACCCTTTCCCGTCAGCGGGAAAGGGTGAAGACCTTACGCCTGGCGCTTATCTTCCGTTTGGGTGTCAAAGTCGCGGGCGTCGTGGCGCTCATGTAGCTGCTCATTGAGCGGGCCGTTGGTGCGGTTGACGATGCGTCCGCGCTTGACGGCCGGGCGGTTGCCGACATCCTGCGCCCAGCGCAGCACGTTTTTATAGCTCCCGGCGTCGAGGAACTCCGCCGCGTTATAGACATTGCCCAGCACTACGTTGCCATACCACGGCCAGACAGCCATATCGGCGATGGTGTACTCCTCGCCGGCCACATAGCGACCGCGGGCGAGCTGTTTGTCCAGCACGTCGAGCTGGCGTTTGGCTTCCATCGTAAAGCGGTCGATCGCGTACTCGATCTTCACCGGCGCATAGTTATAGAAGTGGCCGAAGCCGCCGCCGAGGAATGGCGCCGCGCCCTGGAGCCAGAACAGCCAGTTGAGGGTTTCGGTGCGGCCGGCAGGATCTTTTGGCAGGAAGAAGCCAAATTTTTCCGCCAGATAGAGAAGAATGTTGCCGGACTCAAATACCCGGGTCGGCGGCGTGGTGGAGTGGTCGCTGAGGGCCGGGATCTTCGAGTTCGGGTTGATATCGACAAAGCCGCTGGAAAACTGATCCCCTTCGCCAATGCGTATTAGCCAGGCGTCGTACTCCGCGCCGCTGACGCCCAGCGCCAGCAGCTCCTCCAGCATGATGGTCACCTTCTGGCCGTTGGGCGTGCCCAGTGAGTATAGCTGGAGCGGATGGGTCCCGACCGGCAGGACGCGTTCATGGGTCGCGCCGGAAACGGGACGGTTGATATTGGCGAACGCGCCGCCGCTGTTTTGCTTCCATTCCCACACTTTGGGTGGCTGGTAGTTTTGCTCTGACATGCTGGTTTGCCTTTTTCGTGGATGTACAAAAAGTGTAGCAGGTGACCTCAGGCCATAATCCGCGCGGCCCACACGCTGACATCATCGCCGCTGCCCAGATCCGGCTGCACCAGGCCATTGACCATAAAGGTCGGCGAGACGTGAATGCCGTTCTGACGGGCGTATTTACTGTGCCACTTGATCACGTCCTGCAGCTCCGGGCGGGCAAAGGCGGCCCCCAGCAGCACGTGACTGTAACGTTCAATGCGTTCAATGATTTGCTGCGGCGTGGCGTTCATATTCGGCCCGCTGCAGTGATCGGTAAACTCAAACTCTTCCCGATGGTCGGCCACGGCCTGCATCACCTTATGCGCCTGCTCTCTGCCATGCGGTAGGGTGGACGCGGCGAGGATGCAGCGGACGATAACCCCGGAGAACAGATGCCACGGTTGCGACTGCAGGCGTATCTTGATGGTGACGTTATCGGCGCCGACCTCATCGAGCAGATCGTCGAGCTTATTAAACGCGCGGACAGAGTAGGGGCAGGTGGGCTCAAGGAACACCTCAAACGTCCGCGGGCCGTGTCCCCAGACCAGCGGTTGGGCATTCAGATGCGAGGGTGTGCTCATTGTCGACTCCTGATGTTGCGTTGTTTTTTTGTTATATCACCGATAACGATATCACTTTTGTTTCCGGCTGCAGGGTTATTTTCCTTAACGGCACGATTAGCGAAACGAATGAGTGGTATCATCGTTACACCTCTGTCTGGTAAGTGCCTGCGGCAGGATAAGAAGAGGGAGTTTTGTTTCGCCAACTGCCCGGGCTGCATTAATTTGAGGTCAGGCTAAATGAGCAAAGGATCGACGAGCAGTGACGCCCCGTTTGGGACATTGTTAGGCTACGCGCCCGGCGGCGTGGCGATTTATTCATCGAATTACAGTAGCTTAAATCCGCAGGACTACCCGGATGACGCGACGTTTCGCAGCTACATCGGCAGTGAGTATATGGGGCATAAATGGCAGTGCGTCGAGTTTGCACGCCGCTTTCTGTTCCTGACCTACGGGTTTGTCTTTACCGATGTGGGGATGGCGTATGAAATCTTCTCCCTGCGTTTCCTGCGTGAAGTGGTCAATGACAATATTTTGCCGCTGCAGGCCTTCGCCAACGGTTCCCGCCGTCCGCCCATCGCCGGTTCGTTACTGATCTGGCAGAAGGGAGGCGAGTTTAAGCACACAGGCCACGTCGCGGTGATCACCCAGCTTGTCGGCAATAAAGTGCGTATCGCCGAGCAGAACGTCATTCACTCGCCGCTGCCGCAGGGCCAGCAGTGGACCCGCGAGCTGACCCTCGAGGTCAACGCCGGCCGGTACACCATCAAAGATACCTTTACCGATACCGAAATTTTAGGCTGGATGATCCAGACCGCCGATACCGAACACAGCCTGCCGCAGCCGGTGCTGCCGGGCGAGGCGATGGCGATCAAAGGCGCGCGGCTGCCGAACAACGGCCAGTTCCGCGGCAAATGGCTGAACGAGAAAGATCCGCTGCAGAAAGCCTACGTGGCGGCCAACGGCCATTTCATCAACCAGGATCCCTACCAGTATTTCACCATCAGCGAAAGCGCCGAACAGGAGCTGATCAAAGCCACTAACGAGCTGCACCTGATGTATCTGCACGCCACCGATAAGGTGATGAAGGATGATAACCTGCTGGCGCTGTTTGATATCCCGAAAATCCTCTGGCCGCGTCTGCGTCTCTCCTGGCAGCGCCGTCGTCATCATATGATCACCGGGCGCATGGATTTCTGCATGGACGAGCGCGGGCTGAAGGTGTACGAGTACAATGCCGACTCCGCCTCCTGCCATACCGAAGGCGGGCTGATCCTTGAACAGTGGCTGAAGCAGGGCTACTACGGCACCGGCCACAATCCGGCGGAAGGTCTGCTCGATGAGCTGGCGGGGGCGTGGAAACACAGCCGGGCGCGGCCCTTCGTCCACATCATGCAGGACAAGGATCTGGAAGAGAATTACCACGCGAAATTTATCCAGCGTTCGCTGACCCAGGCCGGTTTTGAGAGCAAAATTCTCTTTGGCCTTGATGAGCTGCGCTGGGACGCTGCCGGCCAGCTGATTGACGCTGACGGGCGGCTGGTCAACTGCGTCTGGAAAACCTGGGCATGGGAAACCGCCATTGAGCAGGTGCGCGAAGTCAGCGCCGATGAGTACGCGGCGGTGCCGATTCGTACCGGACATCCGCAGAATGAGGTGCGGCTGATTGACGTCCTGCTGCGTCCTGAAGTATTGGTATTCGAACCCCTGTGGACGGTGATCCCGGGTAACAAAGCGATTCTGCCGGTGCTGTGGTCGCTGTTCCCGCATCATCGCTATCTGCTGGATACCGATTTTGTGGTTAACGACGAGCTGGCGAAAACCGGCTATGCCGTGAAGCCCATTTCCGGACGCTGCGGGAACAATATCGATTTGATCGGTCCTCAGGATGAGGTTCTGGATAAGACCAGCGGCCAGTTTGTCGATCGCAAGAATATCTACCAGCAGCTGTGGTGCCTGCCGAAAGTGGACGGTAAGTACATTCAGGTGTGCACATTTACCGTCGGCGGTAACTACGGCGGTACCTGCCTGCGCGGCGATTCGTCGCTGGTGGTGAAAAAAGAGAGCGATATCGAGCCGTTAATCGTTTTGAAAGACAAAGCATGACGTGCGAAACCCGGGTAGCGGCATACCCCTGTCCGGGTGACAACGTACAGAAAAGGATAGCCCCGGCATGGTCAGCGCCGCCGGGGAACACCTGCAACGAAGCGAAGATAATTAACACAACAACAAGACAGAAAAGGAAAATAGTATGCACGATCGGCGTCTCGCCGCCCGCGCGGGTGAACTCAAGCCCTCCGCCGTCCGCGAACTTCTCAAGCACAGTAAACTGCCCGGCGTGATCTCGCTTGGCGGCGGCATTCCGGCCCCGGAATTGTTTGATACCGAAGGCCTGGAGCTGGCGGTGCAGAAGGTGATGAGCGAACGTTTTCATGACGCATTCCAGTACGGTCTGACGGAGGGCTACCCGCCGCTACGTCAGGCGGTGAGTGAAATCTGTCACTCCCGTGGCGTGACCTGTTCTCCCGCTCAGGTCTATATCACCTCCGGCTCGCAGCAATCGCTGGATATCGTTGCTCGTACGCTGCTCGATCCAGGTGACACTATCGTCGTTGAACGTCCCACCTATCTGGCGGCGCTGCAGGTGTTTCAGCTGGCGCAGGCCAATATTCTCAGTGTCGACACCGATGATGACGGGATGCTGGTGGAGCAACTGGCCGACCTGCTGGAGACCACCCGCGTCAAAGCCGTTTATCTGGTGCCGACGTTCGGCAACCCCGGCGGCAAAACGCTGAGCGAGACGCGTCGTCGTCGCCTGGTTGAACTGGCGAAAAAATATGACTTCGTCATTCTGGAAGACGATCCCTATGGCGAAATTAGCTTCACTGACGCCGTTCGACGCCCGCTCTATCAGCACGCGGTTGAGCTGGGCTGTGAAGATCAGGTGGTCTACACCTCGACCTTTTCGAAGATCCTCGCGCCGGGGATGCGCATCGGCTGGGTCGTGATGCCGGACTGGCTGGCGCAGCAGACGGTGATCGTCAAGCAGGCGGCGGATCTGCATACCAATATGCTTTCGCAGGTGATCACCGCGGAGTACCTCGGCATGAACCGGCTGGAGAACCAGATCGCGTTGATTCGCGAAGACTACCGCAAGAAGTGTGTGGCGCTGGCCGACGCGCTGGAAAGCCGCCTTGGCGAGCACCTGGAATTCAGCCGCCCGCAGGGGGGCATGTTCCTGTGGGCGCGTTTCCGCTATCCGTTCGATACCATGGAATGGATGAAGAAAACGCTGGAAAACGGCGTAGTCTACGTTCCTGGCGAAGCGTTCTATCACGATAAGCCGGATACCCGTACTCTGCGTCTCTCCTACTCCACGGTGTCTGAGGCCGGGTTGCTGACGGCCGTTGAGCGGCTGGCGGCCTCCCTGTAATGACTCTGCTGTGCGCCGCTTAACGACGGCGCACAGCCCTTCGCGGCGAGAGCGGGAGGAACTGACGTTAGCGTCCAGCGCCAGGGTCAATCTGTCTCGGCGATCCGGTCATCCAGCCAGACCAGCATCAGCGATGCGAGAAAAGCAACCGCAAAGGTGCCAATAAACAACCACATAAATGTCCCTCGCGGGTTAATTATTTTTCTGATTTTACCGGAGAGCGATCGTTTCGGTCGGAGATGGAGATTTTTGTCCCAGCAGAATGGCTGGCGAGAGAGAAAAAGTCATCGGCATCAATATCGAAGTTGAGAATAATTTCCCTGTATTTCCCACCGTTAATCAATGCGTTGGCTTCTTTAATACTACTGGCAATAATGACTGGCATCAGTTTTATCTCATTTTGAAAACTGAGAAGCAAAATAAGAGTTAGTTCGTACCAGATCAACTACTTTTTATAGTATGTCGCAGCAGAAAAAAACGTCATATCGCGGCCCCGCAAGAGCGGGGTGTTTTATGGCGGTCATCTGGCTACCAACAGCACAATCTCATTCGACGTTGAAGATATACTGCGATTTCGCCCCCCATCAGGATGATTTTCCCTGCTGTTTTTCGCGCAATATCTCGCCACAGCGCTGCCGATCTTCGCCCAGTGTTTGCTGCTCCTGCGCGCTGAGCTGGCGCCAGGTGTCCAGCATCCGCTGCCCCAGCGCCGGCAGGTAATGGGTTTTATGCAATGCATAGTCCGAATTTCCCCCTTCGACGATATTTTGCATATCGTGGAGGAACTGGCGGCTGTCGTCATGATCGATCATGCAAAAGACTGCCCGGTAGTAGGCTTCTTCATCTGCGGTGTAATGCGGGGTGAACCACCAGACCAGCAGCGCGATAAGCGCCAAAAGCGGGATAATAAAAGGTAATTTTTTCAACATCAGTTTTTCGGTCGGAGACAATCAGCCGTCAGTGTACCTGCAATGACGGCCTGATGTAAGCGCCGGCCCCGGCGGGCCGGCGCAGGCTAGTAGCCGACCGGGTAGATGCGGCCGGTCTGAACGCCTTCAATGCTGCGACGATAGGCCTGCGCCACGGCGGCGGCGGGGACGCTGGCAAAGCCCGGGAAAAAGTCGCCGTAGGCCGCCAGCGACTCGCTGAGCACGGTGGGGCTAATGAGATTGATGCGGATCCCGCGTGGCAGTTCGCAGGCGGCGGCGCGCACAAAGCCTTCCAGACCGGCGTTGACCGTCGTGGCATTGACGCCCTGAGCAATGGGCTCCTGGGCGACAATACCGCTGACCAGAGTAATCGACCCGCCGTCACGCAGGAAATGCTGCCCGATCAGCGCCAGGCGAATTTGCCCCAGCAGCTTGTCCTGCAGCCCGAGGTTGAACTGACTGTCGGTCATGGTGCTTAACGGCCCAAAGTGCAGATTGCCGGTGGTGGAGACAATCGCATCTACTTCGCCCGTTTGGGCAAATAGCGCCTCGACGCTCTCCTGCGAGGTGATATCCACCTGATAATCTCTCCGGGTGCGGCCGACGCGGATAACGTCATGTCTCTGGCTCAGCTCTTCGCTGACCGCGCGACCGATGGTGCCGCTGGCACCGATAACGATAATTTTCATGGCTGTCTCCTGATGAGGTGAGACGCTATTCTTTAATAAAACGAATATCGGATAAACTGGCTAAAAGTTAGAACATTACTAACCAGAGGTTAGCAATATGGATAAGCTGCGAGGGATGGAGACGTTTATTGCCGTGGTGGAGTGCGGCAGCTTTACCGGGGCGGCGTCGCGCCTGGGGCTGTCGGCGGTGATGGTCGGGAAATATATCGCCCAGCTGGAAAGCCAGCTGGCGACGCGTCTGCTGGAGCGTAACACCCGACGCCAGAGCCTCACCGACGCCGGGCGGGTCTATTTTGACGAAGCGAAACGGGTGATGGAGCAGGTCTCCATCGCCGAAAGCGCGGTCGAGCGGCTGCGGCTGGCGCCCGCCGGCACCCTGCGGGTGAGCGCCCCCACCTCGTTTGGCGCCAGCGTGATCGCGCCCCTGACCGCCACCTTCCTGCAGGCCTGGCCTGCGGTCCGGGTGGAACTGGATCTGACTAACCGGATGGTCGATCTGGTGGATGAGGGGGTCGATCTGGCGATCCGGATTGGCGAGATCCATCAGGAGGATCTGGTGGCCCGCTATCTGGCGCCGTATCGGATGGTGATCTGCGCCGCGCCGGCTTATCTGGCGCGTTACGGGACCCCCGGGACGCCAGAGGATCTCGCCGATCATCTCTGCCTGTCCCATACGGTCTGGACCGCCCGCAATGAGTGGCGGCTGCCGGGCATGGAGGGGGAAGTGCGCTGGAAACGCGATGCGATTTTACGCTGCAATGATGGCTACGCGCTGCGCCAGGCGGCAATCGCCGGGGCCGGGCTGCTGATGCAGCCGGAGGTGCTGCTGGCCGATGCGCTGACCAGCGGCAGCCTGGTGCGGGTGCTGGAGGCCTGGACCCCGCAGCCGAGACCCGTGCATCTGCTCTGGCGCCAGGATCGTCGGCCCCTGCCGAAGCTGACGCAGTTTATCGCCCATCTTCAGCAGGGAATGGCCGACGCGCTGACAATGACCCGCGCGTCGGAATAATCACTCCTCCCGCAGCGCCTGCTGCCAGTCGGCAATCAGATCGTTGGGATCTTCGATCCCCACCGACAGGCGGATCAGCTGGGGCGTGATGCCATTCGCCAGACGTTTCTCCAGCGGGATCGAGGCATGGGTCATGCTGAAGGGCTGGCTCACCAGACTCTCCACGCCGCCCAGGCTCTCCGCAAGCGTAAACCAGCGCAGCTTGCTGATAATGCGCTCGGCGTAACCTTCATCGCCCTTCACCACCACCGAAATCATGCCGCCGGGCAGCGCCATTTGCTGCCGCGCCAACTGATGATGCGGGTGCGAGGCCAGCCAGGGGAACCAGACTCGCTCCACTTCCGGCTGCTGTTCCAGCCATTCGGCGAGCTGCAGCGCGTTCGCGCTGTGGCGCTCCATCCGCAGCGCCAGGGTACGGATACCACGTAGCGTCAGGAAGCTGCTGAACGGGTCAAGTACCCCGCCTACCGCATTCTGCAGATAGCCAAGCTTTTCCGCGAGCTCGGAGTTATCGCCAACCACCGCCAGGCCGGCGACGACATCGGAATGGCCGTTGAGGTATTTGGTCGCGGAGTGCACCACAATATCAAATCCATGCTCCAGCGGGCGATGGATCGCCGGCGAGGCGAAGGTGTTATCGGCGACGCTGATCAGGTTATGGCGTCGCGCGATGGCGGCGATGGCGCTGAGATCCGCCAGCTTCAGCAGCGGGTTGGTGGGCGTTTCCACCCAGATCATGCGCGTATCGGGGCGGATCGCCGCTTCAATCCCCTTCAGGTCGTCGGGTTTCACCCAGCTCACCTGCAGACCAGCGCTACGGCGGCGCACGTTTTCCAGCAGGCGGTAAGTGCCGCCATACACATCATCGACCGCCACCAGGTGACTGTCCTTATCCAGCAGCTCCAGCACGGTGGAGATGGCGGCCAGCCCGGAGGCGAACGCGTAGCCGCGCGTGCCGTTTTCCAGGTCGGCGATCGCCGTCTCCAGCGCGTGGCGGGTAGGGTTCCCGCTGCGGGAATATTCATAGCCGGTATGCTGCCCCGGCGCCGGCTGAGCAAAAGTGGAGGTGGCGTAAATCGGCGGCATCACTGCGCCGTGGCTGTCGGTGAAGGTTCCGCTATGTACGCTCAGGGTGTGGATAGATGACATAAAAAAATTCCTTATTGTGCGACTCGGTTACGCCAGGCGGTTAGAACATCGCTGCGGGTGACCAGGCCAAGAAAACGCGCGTTGTCAGCGATCACCGCCACCAGACCGCGATCGAGAATAGCCTGCAGTTCGCTCTCTGGCGCACGCTTATCGAGAGTTTCAACATGGCGGCTCATCGCTTCGCTGACCGGCAGGGAGAAGCGTTGGCGATCGCCCTGTACGTGGCGGATCAAATCCCACTCATCGACAATGCCGACCACGTGGCCATCCTCCAGCACCGGCAGCTGGGAGATGTCATACAGCCGCATGCGGGTAAAGACTGCGGCCAGGGTGTCGTCCGGCGCGGCCGTGACGGTGGCGCCTTCGTCATGGCGCAGGGCGATAAAATCACTGAGATCGCCCTGTTCGGGCCGGGCGATCAGTCCTTGCTGGCGCATCCAGTCATCGTTGAACATTTTGGACAGGTATTTATTGCCGCTATCACAGGCGAAGGTCACCACCCGTTTCGGACGGCTTTGTGCCCGGCAGTAGCGCAGGGCGGCGCTGAGCAAGGTGCCGGTGGAAGAGCCGGCCAGCACGCCCTCGACCTGCAGCAGCTGGCGCGCAGTCTGGAACGCTTCGCTGTCGCTGACGCGATACGCGGTATGCACCCCCTCCAGCCTGGCCAGAGGCGGGATAAAATCTTCGCCGATCCCTTCGACCAGCCAGGATCCCGTTTCGCCGTAGCGACCGGTATCAACCTGATCGGCAAGGATCGAACCCGCCGGATCGGCGAGAATAAATTCCGTTTTCGGCGAGTGTTCAGCAAACCAGGCCTGAAGCCCGCCCAGCGTGCCGCCGGAGCCGACGCCGACAACGACGGCGTCAATGTCGCCCTCCAGCTGCTGATAAAGCTCCGGCGCGGTGGAGGTGGCATGGGCCAGCGGATTGGCGTCGTTATTAAACTGGTCGATATAAAAGGCGCCCGGCGTTTCATCGGCAAGGCGGCGGGCATAATCCTGATAATAGGCCGGGTGGCCTTTATTGACGTCGGAACGGGTGAGCAGCACCGTCGCGCCCAGCGCCCGCAGGTGAAAGATTTTCTCGCGGCTCATTTTGTCCGGCACCACCAGGATCAGCCGGTAATTTTTCTGCGCCGCGATCAGCGCCAGGCCGAGGCCGGTGTTGCCGGCGGTGGCTTCGATTATCGTTCCTCCGGGCGCCAGTTTTCCCTGGCGCTCGGCTTCATTAATCATCGACAGCGCAACGCGATCTTTAATTGACCCGCCGGGATTCTGATTTTCCAGTTTTAAAAACAGACTGCAGGGGCCGGTATCCAGTTTGTGCAACTGGAGCAGGGGAGTATGACCGATCAGGTCGCTCACGGAATGAAACAGTGACATAACCATTTACCCACTCGTTTAAGATATTTTTGCATGGTAGAGCTGTGAAAACGGTAATTTAAAGAACATTTCTCTGACTGTTAGCGTCAAATGGAATATAAGATGCTATTTGGCCATCTGGAGGGAAAGCAGGGTAGCCACCTGGGCGGATCGATTGCCAGAAAAGGGCGTTTTTAGCCGCTTTTGGCGAGAAAATGGCGATTTTAATCAGCGTGTTATCTGATATCTGAAAATGTATTTTCGAAAAGATTCTATGGGGAATAGGTCTTAATGGCACAGAGGATACGGCGTGGTAGAAACCCACAGATATAGGGCGCAGAAAAGCAAAACCCAGCCATAGGCTGGGTTCGCTGAATAAGTGGTGCCCGGACTCGGACTAACGCCGGAGGCGTTGAACAGCGCGCTTGTCGCGCTGGCCCCGAAGGGGTGAGCTGCTGTGCGGCGAATAATCGAACGCAGTTCGATGGAGAGTCCGGATGCAGAAAAGCAAAAACCCGCCTTTTGGGCGGGTTCTCTGAATAAGTGGTGCCCGGACTCGGGAACATTCAGTTACTTACCAATTTGATTTTTATCATAAATTCTTCTGCTACTTATTGTCAAGACCCAGAGGTTGACCCTCATTTCTACTTGTAAATCATAATGATGGATTAGTCATCAAGAAAGGAATTCAATTCGAACCTTTGGTACGATTCCCTTTTTAAGATCGTAAAGACTTTTACCTCGCCTGCCTCCTGATCTAATTGTGAAATAACCCAATGTTTAAAAAGGGTTTTGGGTGTACTATCCAAAGGTTATTTTATGTTCAGGGAGGTATCATGCCACAACTGCTTCGTATCATTCTTATACACACTCACCTGCCTGGCGTTGTTGAAATTCAACTGGATCAGCATACCAATATTTGTGGAACTAATGCTTCCGGGAAAACAACTCTGCAACGCCTCGTCCCGGTTTTCTACGGTGAACAGCCCAATAAAGTGGTGCCAAGAACGCGGAAGAAGTTCGACGAGTTTTATCTCCCTTGCAGCAATAGCTATATTATTTATGAATACCAGCGAGATACTGGCGACAATTGCCTGGTTGTTTTGACGGGTAAAGGTGAGGGGGGCGTAGAATATCGTTTTGTTAGCGCGCCTTATCATGCGGACTTTTTCCTTCGCTATACCGAAGATGGTGCGAAAGGGCTGAGTTATAACGAATGGTCTGCTCAGATGCGCAGCCGGGATGACGTCTCAGTTTCAGCCAAAATAGGTTCAACGACGGAGTACCGCAGCATCATTCAGAATGATGTAGCGTCATTACGCGGTAATTCGACGGAGACGATGCGGTTACGTCGTTTGGCGGCATCGTTTAGTCTGGTGAGTGGTAACTATAAGCTCAGACATATTGAGAAATTAGTGAGCGCCGTTCATGCCGGTGAAGGCAAAATGGAAACGCTCAAAACCATGCTGGCGGCGATTTTTGCCGATGATGGTGTTACGCTCCCGCAAACAAAAGTAAAAAGCAGCGTTGCGCGGGAATGGATCCAAAAAATGCGCCAGTCTCTGCGTTACGATAAATTGCAGCAGGAGTTTGAGCTCTTACAGCGCCTGGGCCTGAAACTGGATGATACCGAGGCGCAGTTAGCCGCGCTTCACCCTCTGTTAAGAAATGATGAACAAACTCAGAAGCAGAAAAGGGCGGATGCAGAACAGCAACTTATTCAGCGGCGAGGAGAGCTTGTCCAATTAGAGGATTATTTTAATCAACAGAGTCGTGAACTGAACGATCAATTAAGTAAAACACAAAGCGAATTAAAAACGGTTCAGTCATGGCTGGATTATGTCCAGGAAGAAAACGATCGTTATGAACGTAAAGATATCCGCCTTTTGCAGACGCACATGGACGAATTACCTCAGTGGCGAGAGGCGCTTTTAGCGCAAAGTGAGCAATATCAGCTTATGCAGGATCAAGTGGGGGAGCTTTCCAGAAAATTTGAACAGCACAAAGCAAAACTTCAGGAAGCCTTTTACCACCAAAATCAGTTGAACCAGCAAAAAATTCAGGATTGCCAGCGGGAAAAAGAGGGCATCAGGGATAAATTTGATAGCCAGAAAGAGATATTTCGGCAGCACTTCGAAGAGCGAAAACAACAGCAGGAAAACCACTATGGTGAACAACTGGAGATTATTTCTCGCGATCGGACGACTATTAGCATTGAGCTTAAACATTCCCCGTTAACCGCTGAAGAGCATGAAGAACGCCAGATTGCAGAGTTGCGTATTGAGCAGGCTCAGGAGTGTTCATTGCAACTGGGCGAGCGACGACAAAATGCGCAGAAAAAGCTGTCCGAGGCCCGCAAACAGCAAGATAGCGCAGAAAAGCAACTGCACGATGCCCGCGCCAACCTGCATCAGGCTGAGGAACAATTGCAGCAACTGCATCGCCAGTTGGATCCTGAACAGGGAACATTACGCTACTTCTTGCGTTCACGCTACGAGGGTTGGGAGCAGAATTTAGGCAGGGTTCTGAATGAAAACCTGCTGGAACGTAAAGACTTGCAGCCTGATCTAAGGGAGCTGTCGGAATCGCTGTACGGCCTGCAACTGGAATTAAGTGTGCTGGATATGCCGGATTTTGCGCAGGATGAAGCTTCAATTCGACACAGTCTTGATAAGGCAGAGCAAATCAGGGCGCATGCTGAAGAGGTGAAGAAAACGGCAGAAGCCAGCTTTCAGGAGCAGCATCAGAACGTCAGGTTCCTACAATCACAAGCGGACGAGTGTGAAAGACAATATCAACGCCAAAATCAGGAAGTCGGCTATGCCCGTGATGCCCGTACTCGTTTAATCGCAGAGCATGGGGCGCTGGAGCAAGAACGCCAGCAGGAAAAACGAGCTCGCTTAAGCACATTAGAAAAAGCGCATATTGAATTAACACAGCAGAAAGAACACGATCTCCGCGCGTTAACGGACGAACATAATGCGCAAACGCTGCAATGGAGTGTCGACCTTCAAAGTGAACAGCAGCAAATTGATGAGAAGGTGGAAGAACTGTCCCGGCAGATAAACAAAAAACGCGCCGATATGGAAGAACAGATAAGAATATTCCAGCAGGCTCTGGACGATGATTTAGCGAATAAGGGAATTGATCCCCGCGAAGTTAAAATATTACGGGAGCGCATTGAAACGTTAAAAAAAGATATTCAGTCGGTTGAAGAACGTCGGGATGAGCTGACCGAATGGCTGCGTTTTATCAAACTTGACTGGGAACAGCTGCGCCCTGAGAAACAGAAGCAGGAAGGTGAACTCTCTCAGCAGAAGCGTGAACTGTTGCAATCAGAACGTCAGTTAAAAGCAGAGTATCAGAATAAAAAAGACAGGCTTAATGATGAGAGAAAGCACTATGATACGTTGATGCGTCAGGCTGGTGAACTTGTTAGTCAGTTAAAGGTATTGCTGGACCGATTATTGCCTCTGCCGCTGGCCGAAATTGTTCCGGCTTATATTGATTCCGCCGCTGATATCAATGAGCGGATGTCACGTACCAGTGATATGCTGGAGCAACACGCCAGCGTGACCCGTACGCTGGAGAGCAAACTGAATGAGTTTAAGTCACGCTTTAATCAGGATGCAGACCCTACTTTCCTTGAATTATTGGACTCTGAAATTGGTAAATTACCCGATCCTTCAAGGACCCGGCAGCAGTTGCCAATACTTGAGAAACTTCTACAGCTTCTTAAAGATAAACAGCAGCAATTGCTGGAGATGGGAGAAAATATCGGTGGCGATCTGAAAAAATTCTTTGATGTTTTCAGTGATATCAATCGCCGAATTTCGCAACAAAGTCGACGCTTAAGCGATGCGGTTACCGACGATTTGCAACTGGAAGGCATCAATAAATCAGAGGTTCGCATTTTATCTACTATCGACCAATTACGATTCTGGAAACCATTAAAGCGCTTTGCTCAAAGCTATAGTGACTGGCGTTCGTCTGGTCAGCAACTCCCTCCCGAAAGCTATTTGAATGCCCTGATGGATGTGGTTGAGCTGCTGCATGCCGATGAGCGTTTCACTATGGAATCGTTATTAAACCTCGAACTTCATCTTAATGAAGGTGGGGAAGATATTGTTATCAAAAACGATCGCCAGCTACTGGAAGCGTCAAGCCATGGTATGGCCTATCTGATCTTGTGCAAGTATCTTTTGGCGTTCACGCGTTTATTAAGAGGCAAATCAGACGCCGTTATTCACTGGCCTATTGATGAAATCGGCACGCTGGCTTACCACAATGTGGAGAAATTATTTATTGCCTGTAGCCATAATAATATTGTAATTGTGGGCGCTTTTCCGAATGCGGAGTCTGATGTGTTAATGCTGTTTAAGCACCGTTATTTGCTTGATGCCGATCAGCTTGAGCCGACTCAGCGCAGGCTGAAAAGGATCCAGCCGAAAGTGAGCCGCCTTTCTGCCCGACTGGCGCAGATGGAACAGGAGGCAATATAATGCTGGAATATGGACTTTTAATCAAAAGGCTACTGACCGGGGAATTTATTTGCCGTATCAACGACCCAGATGCTTATCGTCATTTACAGGATGAGAGTGCCCGGCAAGCGATGGACAACTATTTGCGCCCTCTTAACTACAGAATTGTCAGTAATGAAACGCAAACTGTCTATTATGCGGGCTTTTGTGAGATGAATCACGATACCCGCAGCCAACTGATGAATCAGTTTAAGGACATTATCTCTTCTCTGCTGCCTCTGCTTGAGTGGTTACAACTCATACAGGAGACGCAAGGGCGGGAGAGTACGCTGACAGCCGGCGACTATATCAGGTTGTCGGAAATCATGACGCGTGTAGAGGATAATCAGAGTCTGCAACAGCGTCTGAATCAGCTTTCCAGCGATCGTTTTTTCAATTGTCGAAGTGATTCCATTGATCTCCAGCTCAAACAAATTTTTCGGCGTTTGAAAGAGCACGGCTATGTCAGACAACCCAACGCCGAGCAGCAGATATTTATTGCTACGGGGAAAATTGATTATTTGATTGATGTGATCCGCTTTATCCGTGATGAAGAGCATTTACCGGTTGAAGACACACCGCCTGTTCAGCAGGAGCTTCTGTAATGGCGCAGGAGATTTCTTCGTTATCCGGTCTGTTTAAAAACGGCGCTGAACGGCTGGCGTTGTTGGGAAAATACCATCACGCCTTAATGAAGGGTTATGTCGATGGGTTTATTGATGAAACGGCTTTTAGCGACCAGACATTAAAAAAGCTGATTGCAGCACGTATTGTATGGCGTCCTGATGAGCAACAACCGCTGATGTTACGCCCGCTGGTGAGTGAACTTATCGCCAGCATGGTTGCTGATGAGAGCCGACGGCAGATTAATGCGGATGTGGCAGAAAAACTGGAGCAGATCCGCAATAAGGTGCAGGCTTGGCGCGATGCTTATTATAAAGGTGATTACAGTATTGCTGAACGGCAAATGCAGAGGCTGACTGAGCTTGTTCACGATCTCTGCGGGCAATTTGAAGAGGCGATCGACAGCCTCTGGCACCGTCTGAATAATGATTTCGGTTTCGTCAGCAGCCTGAATGAAAAAATTAACGAGAATGCGCGGGCGCAAAACCAGGTTCGTCGGTTGCTTGATGGGCTGGATTTGATCGTTTTCCATGAATTGATAGAGTTTGCTGAAAATAATAGCTCACTACGTAAATTATTAGTGAGTCAGTTACAATTGCGTGTCAGTCTTCACCATAGTTCACTACTGGCCGTTCAGCAGCGTCTGGTGGATCTGATGGCTAAATTTCGCCAACAGCAGTCGCGCACATTATTAGTGACAAATATGGCTGCTTTTTTGCGTCAGCATCCACAGTATCAACCCGCCAGCTACCCGGAACGCCGGGAAGTGCCGGATGTATTCAATATTGCGACTTCACTTTCACTGCAAGCCTCCATTTCGCTCGACAGACCCGTGGATCGACAGGTGATGGCGGAGATGTTGCTCGTTTTGCCTCGGGCATCGGTTATGCCTCCGCCTGTGCCAAAAAGTGCGGGCTCAGTCATACCTCCCATTGATGAGGAGGTCGCTGCTCGTCAGGTTGCGCTTAAAATGGACGTTGAGGATTTTTATGTTTTCGCTGCCGGACAATCCGGGCCGGTGAGTGCGCTGCATTATCTGACGGAGAATCATCTGAACTGGGACAGCGAGATATGGCTTTATCAGGTCATTACGGAATTTCAATCATTGCCGTTAGCGGATAAACCGCGTTTCTGGCAGCGTTGTGATGAGCGTCAGGCCAGCCCGGTAAACGATCTGCGTATTATATTGGATGTGAGTATTGGCGTGAGGGTAAAATGACCGAAGCAGAACCGTTGTCGTATAACGCACTCGTCTGGCTGAAAAAACTTGATCATCGCCTGAAAGCGAAATATAGCGAGAAGAAAAAGACAGACGGTAAAATCGTGACTCAGGTTTTGCGTTGGTGTACTGCGCTGGATTTGATCCCAGCTAACAGTCTGTTGCTGCCTGAGTTCCTTTTTACAGTGGCATTGCTGAATAAGATTTCAGATACTCAACAACGTCTTAAACAGGCGAACTTTCGTGACGATCTTAGTTTAAAGAGCCGCATTGAGAGTGCACAGTTAAGCGATCAGGAGATTAAAACGGCGGGAGTTCGACCACAGCAGCATCGGGTACTGCTCCATCTTAATCAGCCCTTAGTCAATGAGTTGGGGGTGACTATTGAGGTTGTCGATACGGATTGGCGTAATATTACGCTGACACAGTTTGATGTTCTTATCGTGGTGGAGAATCAGGATTGCTTCTACCATCTGGCGCTTTTTGATTATTCCCGGTGCGATTTCCGTTCGCCTCTGATTATTTACCGTGGCGATCGGGCATATAGCAAGGGGGCTGTTGCGTTGAAGCGTTGCTGGTTGAAAACAGGGAAAACTGCGATCTATTTTGGCGATTTTGATCCGAAGGGAGTCAGTATCGCGATGAATGAAGGTTATCATTTTATGTTATTACCTTCGCCAGACGCGGTGATAAAAAAATCCTCTCCAGTGATGTTTCCTGATGCACAGTTAAAATTCTTACCTCAATTATTAAGAGGTGAGATACATTACCATTTTCGTGACTATCTGTTGGTTTTGGAAAAACATCAGGCACTGAGGCAGCAAAAAATGCAGGGAGATATTCTACGGGTGGTTTCGCTGTTAATGAGGGATTTTCTATAATGAACCGTACATTTATTTTTTCATAAAAAATTAATAGATTATGGTAGGTTATCGTAGATTATAAGGGGAATAGAATGGGTGAACTTGTTGAACGTAAAATTGGTAAAAACATAATTAGCTGGCTTCCTCTCGATGATAAGATACTTTCTAGAGATGACGTTTATACTTCATGGTGTGGTTCTAACTTTATTTTTAAGCAAGAGAATGCAAAATTTAATATTCAAGGGTTACGCCCCCCTCAGGTCGGTGGAATATATGCAGCATTAGGGGCTGAGATGTCTGATGACAATAGTGCAGCAACAATCGTTATGCCTACCGGAACAGGTAAAACTGAAACGATATTATCTATGGTAGTTGCCGGTAAGTTTGAACGTACCTTAGTTATTGTCCCTTCAGATGCTCTTCGTGAACAAATAAATACTAAATTTATTCATCTTGGTTTATTACGAAAATTAGGTTTAATTGGAGAAGATATTGCTAATCCTGTTACTGCTATGGTTAAGCAAGGAATCGACAATGAAAGTGATTTGAATGCAATTTTAGATTCAAATGTTATAATCGCATCTGCTTCTGTACTTTCTAAGTTTTCTCCTGATTATTTTTCAAAATTAACTCAGAAATGTTCCCATCTTATTGTGGATGAGGCTCATCATGTTACTGCAGCTACATGGGCAAGAGTTAAAGCTTGTTTTGATGAGAAATCTGTTTTCCAGTTCACGGCAACACCATTCAGGACTGACCGTTCCAGGGTCGAAGGGAGAATAATATTTAACTATCCATTGAAGAAAGCCCAAGACGATGGTTATTTTAAACCAATAGAATTTCATCCAGTTCGTGAATTTGTTGAAGAATGTTCAGATCAGGCCATTGCCGAGAAAACTATCATGCTTTTGAGAGCAGACCTGGCTGCAGGTTTTAATCATATAGCGATGGCAAGAGCCCAAACAATTAAAAGAGCAACAGAAATTTTCGAGTTGTATAAAGATGAAATTGATCTCAATCCTGTTCTTATAAACAGCAAGGTAAAGAAAAAGAGTGAGGTGTTGGATGCTATAAAAGCGGGAAAGCATAGAATAATTATTTGTGTCGATATGCTTGGTGAAGGGTTTGATCTGCCACAACTTAAAATATCAGCAATTCATGACCCTCATAAAAGTATTAATATAATGCTCCAGTTTACGGGGCGATTCACACGAACAACGCAAGATGTTGGAAATGCTAAATTCATTGCAAATATTGCTAATGCTGATGTTAATGAAAGTTTAGATGAGTTATATAAAGAAGACTCTGACTGGAATAATATAATTAGTGATATCAGCTCAAAACAAATACGGTATGAAAAAGAATATCAGGAATTTCGTTCAAAATTCACAACGCCTAGTAAACTTTTAGATTTAGGACTTACCCCAAACATTAGTACTACAGTTTATAATATGAAGTTAGCTGCATGGGATCCAGATAAGTTTCATAAATTCTGTAGTAAATATTTTCAGTTGATTGATTTTGTTCTCAATGATGAAAAGGATATTTTGATTTTTTCAGTGAAGTCATATAATCCAGTAGGCTGGACAAGTTCCAGAGAACTATTCGATGAATCATGGGACTTATATATTGCTTTTTATGATAAAAATTTAAATTTGTTGTTTATTCATTCATCCGCAAAAGATGGACTGGTAAGAAAGCTTGTTGAATCAATTGCACATAATGCTTCTCAAATTCAGGGGGAACGTGTCTTTAGGGCATTGTCTGGTGTAAAAAGACTCAAGTTACAAAATGTTGGTTTAAATAAAAATAAGAAAGGTTTACGTTATTCAATGCATACAGGTACTGAAATAAATGATCAGATACCAGATATTGAAGCTAAGAGATCTATAAAATCCAATATCTTTGGAAAGGGATATGAAAATGGAGTTGCGGTAAGTATTGGATGCTCATATAAAGGAAAGATCTGGGCTATGGACAGTGATTCTTTAGATAAATGGATTTTATGGTGTAAAGGGGTTGGAAATAAGATACTGGATAATACAATCGATACAAATAAGATAATGAAAACAGTTATGCAGACTGAAGAGATTGAAGAGTTTCCTGCTCTTAACCCGCTGGCTGTTGAATGGCCTGTAGAATTATTGAGGAAAAATGAATCTAAAGTCACTATTACATCATCAACGTGGACCGAAAAAATTATCAATTGTGAGTTAACATTCTCAAATATTCAATCCGGTGGAAACAAGTCATGGGACATTGAATTAACTAGCATCCATGGTAAGAGTTTAGTGACTGCAACAATCCTTCAAAAAGGAGAGGTTAAATTTACGTCCCTTGATGATTTAGATATTATTTGGGGAGAGCAAAAACATAAATTAACTGATTTTTTTAATGAATATCCTCCTGTTTTTTTTATGGCAGATACTTCAATTATTGATGGTGGGTTCAGATATTATCCATGTGAAGAATACGCATATCTATATGAAATAAATAATATTGATAATTGGGATTGGTCTGGCGTAGATATCTCTGTAGAATCACAAACTGAAAAGAAACTAGTTAACTCTATTCAATATCATACAATCCATAAAATCCTTGATAGTTATGATGTTGTTTTTGATGATGATGGTGCTGGAGAGGTTGCAGATATAGTTGCAATTAAGAATATTAATAATAATGAACTTATTATTGATTTATATCACTGTAAGTACTGTTTAAAAACGGATGGAATTGCACGCCCAGGAGCGAGAATTGATGATGTGTATCAGGTAGCAGGTCAGGCAATAAAAAGTGTAAAATGGTTTGGTGATAAAGAAAAACTTATCCTACGTTTAATTGACCGTGAACGCAGTCGCCTTGCTAAAGGGAAAGCCTCAAGAATAGAAAAGGGAAATCTTGACGATCTCTTTAATTTGGCAAAAATTTCCCGATATTCCTCTTTTCGTTTAGGTATTTCAATTGTTCAACCTGCAATATCTAAAGCTGTCATATCAAATGAACAGCTTTCTGTTTTAGGCGCCACTGAGACTTATATTAACGAAGTGAGTGGTGTAAAACTAAAAATCATAGTTAGTCAGTAGATTATGTAGGTCATTATTGAGTTATATGGAGTTATTTTATTAGTGTTAACCTGATAACACTATGTAAATAACTCTATAAAAAATAACAAACGCAATCGTATGATCTGGCTTGAGGCTTTCTATAAATTTGAATTATTAGATAAACTATATTTGTGCCCCAGAGTCACGCATAAACCGATTGATTTCATCTTGCGCATGGCGAAGACGATCGGCAATGTCAGTAAATCGGTCAGGCTGATGAAAGAACATTCCTCCTTCCACCGCCGTTTGATGATCTCCGGCGATCGCGGCGAACCGTTCATCGTCGTCTGGCAATAGTTGTAACTTTCCGACAATGACCTGAGTAAAATCCACGCCCGGCACGGGCCAGCGACGTTGCTTCATTTCGACCACATTCTGCATGGCTTCCTGCGTTTCATAGGGGTTGGCAAAATGATTACGCAGCAGGCAGTCCACATCATACCAGTGGCGTGCCAGTCGGGCCGGATTTGGCGCTTTGGTTTGCGTGCAGAACTGGTGCAGCGCCGTCAGCTTTTCCCAAAGAATATAACCGGTGTCATAAGCGTTTACGGTCGCGGTGGGTAACTGGAGTGTATCCATGCCTGCAATCCCGGACAGATAACTTACAACAGGCATCAGATCGGTTGGCTTGCCACGATTTCGTCCGCCAAATTCCAACAGAATATGATCGCGCTGATAGGCCATACTGTCTTCTTTCACCCGTGGGAAATAGATATCGACTTTTTCGCCACCGCTGTCGGGCTCCATGTTTGCTTCAAGGCCCGGAATTTCATAAACCTGAAAGCGTTGGTTTAACCGTTCTGCCAGCGCGTTTGTCCATTCTGTTAAGCGCTCTTGCTGCTGCTCTCTGAACCGACGATTCTGGCTGTTATTTAGCGTGCTTTGCTCCCATGCCTGCTGTTCTTCCTCTTCTGAGTGACCTGCCAGATCGGCCCAGTGAACAGAAAGATCGATATCTTCAGAAAAACGCTCAATCACGTTCCAGCATTTGCTTAACGCCGTTCCACCTTTAAACGCGACAGATAATTCTCCCAGCAAATCCTCATTAAAAAGCAGTCGAAGGATCTCCGTTACCCAGAGATCCTTTTCCAGAAAACTGGCTCCCAGCCCGGAGGGATGCTGCTGCGCCGCGTAAGAGAGGATTTCCTGAAGCTCGCTACGTTGTGATGCGTTCCGGTAGTAATCAAAAATGTTCATCAGAGCGCCTTTTGCAACGCTATAAGCTGCGAGCGCCAGGCGTGAAGCGCAGGCTCATTCATTAACTTTCCGGCAATCTGTCGCGCTTTAGCGGACGGGATGCGGAGCCGATGAAAAGCATTCTTCAGCGTTTCCGGTGGAGTATGTTGCTGATCCAGACTCAACAAACCACGCATCAGCTCTCCTTCAGGTCGGTTCAGCCAACGTAACCGGCTTGCTGATTTGTGCTGGATCCGGACCAGCTCATTGCCGACACGAAACTCTCGCGTAGGGCCGTTTGACCAGTAGATACGTTTAACCGGTGCCTGCGTTTGCAGCCCTAACCGGTAAGCGGCTTCCAGTCCCTGAAGGGTGATTTTGTAACCGCGTTCTTTTGCCCATGCGGCGGCAACCTCATTGGCACTAGCGACTATGTTTACGGATGGAAGATTTTTCAACGGTTTTGGCCGAGAGTAGAAGCCTCGTTCGACCCGGACCAGCAGGCCTTCTTTGACCAGACGACTCATTGCCTGTTGTACCGACGCACGGCTTCCCAGCGAATAAAATCCGCTGATGGAAAAGGGGATGCCACGCTTCATACGGTGAACCCGCTGGCGGGCCAGAGCGGCAACAGACATTAATTCTCCTGGACTGACGTTTCATTATAATGTGGATTTATTTTAGACCATACATACCATGGTATACAAGAATATTGATGTCAGTAAAAATTTGTATATATCGATAGAATTAGTTGCAGGGATTTCTAATAAGTGACCCTGTTAATTTCTGTCTTAGGCCTCAGCGTTTAGTGGTTCCTCATTGCGTCTGAATCTGGGGCGTCTTGTTTTCGGGGCTGCTCTGTCCAACCGAGAATCTGGGCCGGCAATTGGCGCATGCAGTGATTGGTATCTCTGACTGTTTCAAAAGGAGAGTGCTGTTCTGAAGACAGGAGAGCAGTCAATAAGCCCTGAACGCCAACTTCTCCTCCTTGCCGCCAAAGTGGTACTTGAGCTGCCAGAGTTTTCATCCGTTAGGTTTAATCAGCAGGTCCAGACACTGCGCGTCGCTGGGCTTGTAAGGCGTATTGCCAGACTTGGTATTCCGGATGGTGGTATCGGTATTTGAGTGCCCGAACTCGGACTAACGCCGCAGGCGTTGAACAGCGCGCGTGTCGCGCTGGCCCCGAAGGGGTGAGCCGCTGTGCGGCGAATAATCGAACTCAGTTCGATGAAGAGTCCGGATGTAGAAAAGCAAAAAACCGCCTTTTGGGCAGGTTCTTTAAATAGTGGTGCCCGGGCTCGGACTAACGCCGCAGGCGTTGAACAGCGCGCGTGCCGCGCTGGCCCCGAAGGGGTGAGCCGCTGTGCGGCGAATAATCGAACGCAGTTCGATGGAGAGTCCGGTCGTAGAAAAGCAAAAACCCGCCTTTTGGGCGGGTTCTTTAAATAGTGGTGCCCGGACTCGGAATCGAACCAAGGACACGGGGATTTTCAATCCCCTGCTCTACCGACTGAGCTATCCGGGCAACGGGGCGCATTAAACCGTAATCGCCGCGCCTCGTCAACGAAATTTATCTGTTTTGCAGCAGACTGAACAATCTATCACCACATTGCGCTAAAAGCACGCGTCTTCAGGCAAAAAACAGCGTCCAGGCCGCTGAAATTGGCATCGCCAGCACCAGCGCAGGCAGCATATTCACCACCGCAAACATTTTTATCCCGCAGATGCGCAGCCCGGTGGCCACCAGCAGCATACCGCCGACGGCGCTGAAATCCGCCAACATCGTCGGGGTAGTAAGCGGCATAATGATCGCCGCGCAGGCCGCAAGAGTCAGCTGGATGAGCAGCATCGGCACGCTGATGGCGGCGACGGCAATGCCCAGGGTGCAGGCGAAAATGGTGGCAGTGAAAAAGTCGAGAAACGCTTTAGCAATCAGAATGCTGGCGTCGCCAGTCATCCCTTCGCGCATGGCGCCGAAGACGCCGGTGCCGCTGGCGCAGAACAGGACGATAATCGCCACATAGCTCTGAATATAAGACTCATGAGCCGAAGCCTTTTTCTTGCCTTTCGCTGACATCAACTGCTGGAGCTTACTGACCAGCGTATTGATGCCTTTTTCCATATTGCATATTTCGCCGAGCAGCGTCCCCACCAGGGTCGACAGCACCATCACTGGCAGATTGGCGCACTTAATGACCAGTAAAATGCCGATGCCTAATGACGCCAGGCCAAAAATTGAGGTCATTGATGTGCGGATCCGTTCCGGCAACCGTTGACTGAGCAAGGCACCCAGCACACCGCCGACCAGCACCGCGCTGGCGTTAATAAAAGGTCCTGTAACCACGCTGACTCCTGTTAAATATCCCTGATAACCGCATTATTATGACGTTAACCCGCCGTGAAAGCTTGTGTATCCGTGATATAAGTGCATACGGTTTTCATCTTGCGCCTGTTCGGGAAAGGTGCCATGATTGCGCGAATTTTCTCCTCCCTGATATGAGGCCGCCGATGACGACACTGCCATTATCTCGCCAGCGACGTCGCGCACAGATGCGCGGGGTGCCTCATCTTGCTACGCTTACTCCTCTGTTCACCATGCGGTGAAGGACACGTATGCTCACTGTAGGGCAACAGTAAGATCGGACGCGTCTGCTTTTACTGATGTCCGGCGGTCGGAGCTGAAATCCGTCAGACCCGGACACATCGTTGGGCAAGGTTTCCTTGTCTGAGATTTTTACACTCCCGATACGGGCATTTGCGCTTATGAAATCCATGCACATTGCCGCCAGCTGCGAGCTGGTCACCCGCTTGTCCACCCACCGTCGCGTTGTGGCGCTGGACAGTACCGATTTTACCGATGTGGCGGCAGTCGTCATCACCGCGGCGGACAGTCGCAGCGGCATCCTTGCTCTCCTCAGACGCAGCGGATTTAATCTGCCGGTCTACCTGCTGAGTGAGACGGCGGTCGAGAGGCCAGAGGGGGTGCAGGCGGTGATCGCCGGTAAAGATCAGGAGTGGCTGGAGCTGGAGGCGGCGGCCTGTGATTATGAAGCGCGTCTGCTGCCGCCGTTTTTCAATACGCTGACCCAGTACGTCGAGATGGATAACAGCACTTTTGCCTGTCCGGGGCATCAGCACGGGGCGTTTTTCAAAAAGCACCCTGCAGGCCGTCAGTTCTATGACTTTTTTGGCGAAAATGTCTTTCGCGCCGACATGTGCAACGCCGACGTGAAATTAGGCGATCTGCTGATCCACGAAGGGTCGGCCAAGCACGCGCAGAAGTTCGCTGCGAAAGTGTTCAATGCGGATAAAACCTACTTCGTCCTCAACGGCACCTCGGCGGCCAACAAAGTCGTGACCAATGCGCTGTTGACCCGCGGCGATCTGGTGCTGTTCGATCGTAACAACCACAAGTCAAACCATCACGGGGCGCTGATTCAGGCGGGGGCGACGCCGGTCTATCTTGAAGCCGCGCGCAATCCGTTCGGTTTTATCGGCGGCATTGACGAGCGCTGCTTTGATGAGCATTACCTGCGGGATCTCATCCGCGAAGCGGCGCCTGAGAAAGCCAATGCCTCCCGCCCGTTTCGTCTGGCGGTGATCCAGCTGGGGACCTACGACGGCACGGTCTATAACGCCCGCCAGGTGGTGGATAAAATAGGCCACCTCTGCGATTACATCCTGTTCGACTCGGCGTGGGTGGGCTATGAGCAATTTATCCCGATGATGGCCGACTGCTCGCCGCTGCTGCTGGAGCTGACCCCGGACGATCCGGGTATTTTTGTCACCCAGTCCGTGCACAAGCAGCAGGCCGGCTTCTCACAGACGTCGCAGATCCATAAAAAGGATAACCATCTGCGCGGCCAGGCGCGTTTCTGTCCGCACAAGCGGCTGAATAACGCCTTTATGCTGCATGCCTCCACCAGCCCGTTCTATCCGCTGTTTGCCGCGCTGGACGTCAACGCCAAAATTCATGAAGGTGAGAGCGGCCGCCGCCTGTGGGCCGAGTGTGTGGCGCTGGGCATTGAGGCGCGGAAAGCGATCATCGCTAACTGCAAGATGATCCAGCCCTTTATTCCGCCAGTGGTGGCGGGGCGTCCATGGCAGGATCACCCGACCGAGGCGATCGCCCGGGAGCGCCGCTTCTTCAGCTTCGAACCCGACGCGCGCTGGCATGGTTTTGAGGGCTATGCGGACGACCAGTATTTTGTCGACCCGTGCAAGCTGCTGCTGACCACCCCGGGCATTGACGCTGAAAGCGGGGAGTACAGTGAGTTCGGCATCCCGGCGACCATTCTGGCGCATTATCTGCGTGAAAACGGCATCGTGCCGGAGAAGTGCGATCTCAACTCGATTCTGTTCCTGCTGACGCCGGCGGAGAGCGCCGAAAAAATGGCGCAGCTGGTGGCGATGCTGGGACAGTTCGAACAGCATATTGAATCGGATACGCCGCTGGCCGACGTGCTGCCGACCATCTACAACAAGTATCCGGTGCGCTATCGCGATTACACCCTCCGCGAGCTGTGCCAGGAGATGCACGATCTGTACGTCAGCTTTGATGTGAAGAGCCTGCAAAAGGAGATGTTCCGTAAACGGAGCTTCCCGCGCGTGGTGATGAATCCGCAGGATGCTAACCGCGAATTTATCCGCGGCAACGTGGAGCTGGTGCGTCTGAGCGAAGCGGAAGGCCGCGTCGCGGCTGAAGGGGCGCTGCCCTATCCGCCGGGGGTATTATGCGTGGTGCCCGGCGAGATCTGGGGCGGGGCAGTACTGCGCTATTTCCTCGCGCTGGAGGAGGGGGTCAATATGCTGCCGGGCTTCTCACCGGAGCTGCAGGGGGTTTACAGCGAGACGGATCCGGACGGCATTAAGCGGCTGTATGGCTACGTGCTGAAGGGATAAAAAAACGCCCCGCTGAACAGGCGGGGCGTTTTGCTTTTGACGATCACGCGCTCTGCTGGGCGGCGGTCGGTTGTCTGACGTGTTTGTATTTGAACAGCGCCACGAAGGCAAAGGCCAGCACCAGCGAATAACCGGCGAAAATCAGCCACACGCTTTGCCAGTCAGTGATCCCCTCGACGGTAAAGTGCTCAACCACTTTGCCGCTCACCATCCCGCCAAGAATACAGCCGAAGCCGTTGGTCATCATCAGGAACATTCCCTGGGCGCTGGCGCGGATTTCCGGACGAACCTCTTTCTCAACGAACACCGAACCGGAGATGTTGAAGAAGTCGAAGGCGCAGCCGTAGACGATCATCGACAGCACCAGTAGTACAGTGCCGAACGGTGTCGGGTCGCCAAAGGCGAACAGGCCGAAGCGCAGCATCCACGCCACGATACTAATCAGCATCACGTTCTTAATGCCGTAGCGGCTAAGGAAGAACGGGATGGTCAGGATAAACAGCGTTTCGGAGATCTGCGAAATCGACATCAGCACTGACGCGTGCTCGACGATAAAGCTGCCGGCAAACAGCGGATCTTTATCGAAGCTATGCAGGAAGGTGTTGCCGAACATATTGGTGATTTGCAGTTCGGCACCGAGCATCATCGAGAAGATAAAGAAGATAGCCATGCGCTTGTTTTTAAACAGCGCAAAGGCGTTAAGCCCCAGCATCTCCGTCCAGCTTTGATTGCGCTGGGCGTTGGCGACCGGAATATGCGGCAGCGTCAGGGTGAACAGCGCCAGCAAGACCGACAGCGTCGCGCCAATGTACAACTGCATATGGCTCAGTTCGAAGCCCGAGAAGCTGACGCCCCACATGGCGAGGATAAAGCCGATGGTGCCCCAGATACGAATTGGCGGGAAATCGGTGACGATATCCAGCCCCGCCGACTGCAGGCGATAGTAAGAGATGGTGTTAATCAGCCCCAGCGTCGGCATATAGGCCAGCGAGTTGAGGAGGATCACAAGGAACATCTCGCCCGGCGT
Source organism: Klebsiella variicola (assembly GCF_000828055.2). Lineage (NCBI taxonomy): Bacteria > Pseudomonadati > Pseudomonadota > Gammaproteobacteria > Enterobacterales > Enterobacteriaceae > Klebsiella > Klebsiella variicola. Next base: position 768,974 of record NZ_CP010523.2, read on the forward strand.
GGTGACCTGCGCCGCCAGATACAGCGTTAACGCGCCGACCAGGTGGCAGATGGCGTATACCCATTTGGCGCTGATCCATTTATCGGCGACGATGCCGAGCAGCGTTGGCATCAGGACGGCGGCGATGCCGAGCGAGCTATACACTGCGCCGATTGCCGCGCCGTCAAACTTCAGCGTGACAAACATGTACGAGCCGAGCGTGGTCAGCCAGCTCCCCCAAAGGCAGAACTGCAGGAACGACAGTATTTTTAGCTGCAGCTTAAGATTCATGTATTTATCCTCACGAATGTGGGCTTGTTATGTTTATTAAATAACATAACTACCGTTATTTTGATGCGATTCTATCATTCAGGGGTGAGAAGCTTCTGTTAACTGCCGCAGAAAATCGAAAAGATATTACGAAGTATGTCCTATAAAAAAGAGAGGCCCAGTGCGATGTCCGGGCCTGTAAGAGAGGGGCGTTATTTGCGGCGATAGCTTTTCTGCGCAGTGTTAACTTTATACAGATACCGGCGCGATTCGGCCGACGGATGGCGGGTGGTGAGCGTCTGGTAGACGTCGCCTGGCGCCATGCTGTTAATGATGTTCGCCGCCTGGACTTTATCGCTGGAGAAGACGCGCAGTACGCTGCCGGCGCCGCCGTTATAGGCGGTGATCACCGCGTAGCGACGCGAGGTGGGGTTATCGATGCCGGCGAGATAAACATTGTTCAGCATCGCCAGATAAGCGGTGCCGGTATCGATGTTATTCGCCGGGTCAAACAGATAGCTGCGGCTCGGCAGGCCGGATTTGCCCTGCGAACGGAAGACGTCTTTCCCCGCGCTGTGCTGGACGACCTGCATCAGCCCCATGGCATCCGCGTGGCTCACCGCATAGGGGTTAAACGATGATTCTGTTTGCATAATCGCAAGGATCAGCGACTCATCAACGCCGTATTTACGCGAGGCCTGGCGCACCATGCCGAGGTATTTATGCGCACGTTTGTCGAGGTGGTTTGGTACCAGGTTAATGGTGATGCTGTAGATCACGCGCAGGCCATTGTTGCGGCTCTTGAGGCGGGTTTGCAGCAAATAATCGGCGTAGCGCGCGGCGCGCCACTCCCAGCGAATCGACGCGCCGGTGTTATCCACCACCTGACCATAGAGGAACGGCTCTTTGGAGATCTGAATATCATCGACGTCGGAATAGAGGTCAATGGAGTTGGGGTCATCGCCCATCAGCAGCGTTTTGATGATCGCCTGGCGCAGTCGTCCGCGCGGATCGGTGCCCGCGATGGTCTCTACGGTGATCGTCCCGGCATCAAAGTTGATGTGGCTGCGGGTTTGATATTGATCGGTATATTTAACGTAGTCCTTCGGCCCGGCGAGCAGGACTTCGTTATACCCCCAAATGTTCTCGATGTTATGGGCAAACTGGCCCATCAGGATATCGAATCCGTTCGTGTCCTTGACCCAGGCCTCGTTGTATTCGGTGCCTTTTTTATTGGAGCTGGAACACGAAACGAGCAACGGCGCAATCAGCGCGAGCGCTAAGTATTTTTTCATCATTCCGGGCGTGCGTGTTGTGTTTGTTTTTAAAAGGCCGCAGGGCCCTTACTGTTTTTCCGGCGGCGTGTAGCCTTCGATATGCACGTCTTTCCCTTCAAACAGGAACTGCACCATCTCCTGCTCCAGCAGCTTGCGGTGCTCCGGGTTCATCATGCTGAGTTTTTTCTCGTTGATCAGCATGGTCTGCTTGTGCTGCCACTGCGCCCAGGCTTCTTTGGAGATTTCGTTGTAAATGCGCTTCCCGAGTTCGCCCGGATAGAGCTGGAAATCCTGGCCGTCCGCTTCACGCTGCAGGAAAGTACAAAAAATGGTTCTGCTCATAATCACTCCTCTTTGATAGCCGAAAAATTTATACCGGCGTTCCGGCTTTTAACTGTTGCAACAAGCGCTCCACGGGGGCCGCCAGTCCGACCGACGGCGGCTGCGCTAAGTTATACCAGAGTGCGTTGCCTTCATCCATGCATGCGCCAGATGAGTGCACTGTAAGCCACATCGGCACAATATCCAGGTGGAAATGGCTGAAAGTGTGGCGAAAGGCGGTTAATTGCGTCAGATTATCGGCCTTTATCTGACGCTGCGCCAGCCACTCGCGCAGCTCCGCTTCGTCTGCAAACTGCGGAAAACAGAATAGTCCGCCCCACAAACCCACCGGCGGACGCTGGGAGAGAAACACCTCGTCGCCGTGCTGCATCAGCAGGAAATAGCCGGTGCGTTCCGGGATGGTCTGCTTCGGTTTTTTACCCGGATATTCCGCCCATGAATGATTCGCGTAGGCCACGCAGCCATTGCTCAACGGGCACAGCTCGCACTTCGGCTTCGAGCGGGTGCAAACCATCGCCCCGAGATCCATCATCGCCTGGTTGAAGCGTTCTACCCCTTGCGCCGGGGTCACCTCTTCGCTGATATCCCACAGCCGTTTTTCGACCTCTTTTTTTCCCGGCCAGCCGCTGACAGCATAGCAGCGGGCGAGCACGCGCTTCACGTTGCCGTCGAGAATCGGATAATGCTGACCGAGCGAAAGCGACAAAATCGCCCCTGCCGTTGAACGCCCGACGCCGGGCAGCGCGGCCACTTCCTCAAAGGATTGCGGGAAGATGCCGCCATGCTGTGTCGCCACCTGCTGGGCGGCTTTATGTAAATTGCGCGCCCGCGCGTAGTAGCCAAGGCCGGTCCACAGATGCAGCACCTCATCCAGCGGCGCGTTGGCTAAATCAACCACCGTTGGGAAACGCGCCATAAAGCGTTCAAAATACGGGATTACCGTGGTCACCTGGGTTTGTTGCAACATCACTTCGGAGAGCCATACTTTGTAGGGCGTCTTGGCGATTTGCCAGGGCAGGGTTTTACGCCCGTATTTGTCGTACCAGTCCAGGACCTGGGCTGAAAATTGCGCGGCGAGAAAAGTCAAAGCTATGGCTCCGGGATCGCGATTACAGGGTGGCAGATTGCAGCACAAGGGCGAGTGGCTGTAAACCCTTGCATCCGCCGGGTAACTTTGGATAATGCCCGTTTTCCGAACACTTTCACTAGCAGACTTAACTTTTATGAAAAACGACGTCATTTCTCCGGAATTCGATGAAAACGGTCGCCCGCTGCGCCGTATTCGTAGCTTCGTCCGTCGCCAGGGGCGCCTGACGAAAGGGCAGCAGCATGCGCTGGATAACATTTGGCCGGTGATGGGCGTTGAATTCAACGATGCGCCACTCGATTTCGCTGCCCTGTTTGGCCGCGACGCGCCGGTCACACTAGAAATTGGTTTCGGCATGGGGGCTTCGCTGGTGGCGATGGCGAAAGCCAAACCGGAACAGAATTTCCTCGGCATTGAAGTGCACTCCCCTGGCGTTGGCGCCTGTCTGGCTTCTGCTGAAGAAGAAGGTGTGCAAAATCTGCGCGTGATGTGTCACGATGCGGTGGAAGTGCTGCATACCATGATCCCGGATAACTCACTGAATATGGTGCAGCTGTTTTTCCCTGACCCGTGGCATAAAGCGCGTCATAATAAACGTCGTATCGTGCAGCCGCCTTTCGCTGAGCTGGTCAAAAGCAAACTGAAACTCGGCGGCGTCTTCCATATGGCGACCGACTGGGAAGCCTATGCCGTGCATATGCTGGAAGTGATGTCCTCGCTGGAAGGCTATCGTAACCAGTCGGCAAGCAACGATTACGTACCGCGCCCGGAATCGCGCCCGGTAACCAAATTTGAACAGCGTGGCCATCGTCTCGGCCACGGCGTATGGGACTTAATGTTCGAGAGGGTGAAATAATGGCCAAGAATCGTAGCCGTCGTCTGCGTAAAAAAATGCATATCGATGAGTTTCAGGAGTTAGGCTTCTCCGTCGCCTGGCGTTTCCCGGAAGGGACCACCGAAGAGCAGATCGACCAGACGGTCAACGATCTGATCGAAGAGGTGATTGAGCCGAACAAGCTGGCCTTCGATGGCAGCGGCTATCTCTCCTGGGAAGGGCTCATCTGCATGCAGGAGATCGGTAAGTGCACCGAAGAGCATCAGGCCATCGTACGCCAATGGCTGGAAGCGCGTAAGTTAGAGGATGTGCGCACCAGCGAACTTTTTGACGTCTGGTGGGACTAAGTTTGACAAGGGTCGGCAACTGCCGGCCCGTTTTGTCTTAAGGGAGTTTTATGATGCGTAAAACGCTGCTGGCGGTGGCGCTCTCCGTCACCGCTTTGTCTGCCCATGCGGACTACCAGTGTAGCGTCACGCCGCGTGACGATGTGATCCTCAGCCCGCAGCAGGTGCAGGTGAAAGGGGAAAACGGCAATCTGGTGATAAAGCCGGACGGCAACCTGACCTTTAACGGTAAAGCCTATACTCTCAGCGCCGCCCAGCGCGAGCAGGCGCAGGACTATCAGGCCAGTCTGCGCAGCAGCCTGCCGTGGATTGACGAAGGCGCGCGCTCGCGAGTCGAAAAAGGCCGCAAGGCGCTGGATAAAATCATTACCGAACAGGTTGGCGCCAACAGCAGCATGCATGGTCGCCTGACCAAGCTGGATGCGCAGCTGAAAGAACAGATGAACCGCATCATTGAGCGCCGCAGCGATGGCCTGACCTTCCACTATAAAGCTATCGACCAGGTACGTGCCGATGGTCAGCAGCTGGTGAATCAGGCGATGGGCGGCATTCTGCAGGACAGTATTAACGAGATGGGAGCGAAAGCAGTGCTCAAAGGCGGCGGCAACCCGCTGCAGGGCATTCTCGGCAGCCTCGGCGGCCTGCAAACGGCGATTCAGGATGAATGGAAAAACCAGGAGGCCGATTTCCAGCAGTTTGGTAAGGACGTCTGCAGCCGGGTGGTCTCGCTGGAGGATAGCAGGAAATCGCTGGTTGGCTCGCTGAAATAATGACATGGCGGTCCGCTTTCCGGCAGGACCGCCTCTGCGTTTACTCGTTCAGAAATAACTCAAGCAGGGAATTCAAAAACAGCTTACCGTGCTCGGTAATCTGCCAGTTCTGCTCGTCTTCCTGCAGATAGCCCTGGGCTATCGCCGCGTCCAGCTGCGGGCGGATCGCTGCTTCCTCAAGACCGGTATAGCGGCTAAATTCTGCGCGCGGCGCGGCCTCCAGCAGGCGGAAACGGTTCATAAAGAACTCGAACGGTTTATCCGCCTCTTCCACATCATGCTGACGCTCGAGGTAACGGCCTTCCATATACCCGCGCGGGTGGCGGGTTTTGGCGGTCCGCAGAATGCGTCCGTCAGGGAAGGTTATCTTACCGTGCGCGCCGCAGCCGATGCCGAGGTAGTCGCCAAAGCGCCAGTAGTTGAGATTATGCTGACACTGGAAGCCCGGTTTAGCGTAGGCGGACGTCTCGTACTGCTGATAGCCAGCGGCGCTTAGCAATTGATGTCCCTGCTCGAAAATATCCCATAGCGCGTCGTCATCCGGCAGCACCGGCGGCCGGGAGCCGAACAAGGTGTTCGGCTCAATGGTCAGCTGGTACCACGACAGGTGCGGCGGGTTGAGGGCAATCGCCTGACGCAGATCGTCCAGCGCCTCCTCCAGCGACTGGTCCGGCAGACCGTGCATCAGGTCGAGATTGAAGCTGCGCAGGCCGAGGCCGCTGGCGAGACGTGCTGCGCGCTTGGCCTCCTCTGGACCGTGGATCCGCCCCAGGCGCTGCAGCTTCGGTTCGCTAAAGCTTTGTACGCCGATGGAGATACGGTTCACCCCGGCGCGCTGGTAATCAACGAAGCGATCGGCCTCCACGGTGCCCGGGTTGGCTTCCATGGTGATTTCCGCCCCGGCGGCCAGCGGCAGGCAGGCGCGGACGCCATCCAGCAGAGTTTGCATGGCCGGGCCGGACAGCAGGCTCGGCGTACCGCCGCCGATAAAAATAGTGCCTATTTCCCGTCCCTGGGCATATTGCGCATCGGCCTGCAGGTCGTTTAGCAGATGCTGGACGTAATCGTCATGCGGCACCTCGCCTTTCAGCGCATGCGAATTAAAGTCGCAGTACGGGCATTTCTGCACGCACCAGGGAATATGAATATAGAGACTCAGCGGCGGCAAATTAGCCATTACGTAATGCTTCCAGTAACAGTTTTAGCGCTTGCCCACGATGGGAAATCGCACTCTTTTCTTCACGGCTCAGTTCGGCCGCGGTTTTCCCTTCGGACGGGACGAAGAAGATCGGGTCGTAGCCGAAGCCACCTGTACCAGCGGCTTGTCGGGTGATTACCCCAGGCCAGCTGCCGTGGCACACCAGCGGCGTGGGATCTTCGGCATGGCGCAGATAGACCAGCACACAGTGGAACTGCGCCTGACGCTGGTCGTCCGGCACGTCCTTTAACGCGTCGAGCAGCTTTTCAAGATTCTGCTGGTCGGTGGCGTCGACGCCGGAATAGCGGGCGGAGTAAATACCCGGTGCGCCGCCAAGCGCATCGACGGCCAGACCGGAATCGTCAGCGATGGCCGGCAGGCCGGTGATCTGCGCCGCATGACGCGCTTTCAGAATCGCGTTTTCAATAAAGGTCAGGCCGGTCTCTTCCGCAGAGTCCACGCCCAGCTCGGTCTGAGCGACGATATCGAGACCAAAATCTTCCAGCAGCGAGGCCAGTTCGCGCACTTTACCGGCGTTGCCGGTCGCGAGGACGACTTTTTGCATGATGAATCCTGTTTATTCAGTTAGCGCCGCGACCGCAGTCGGGATCTGTTGTGGGGCGATGATTTTAACTTGCTTATGGCGACCCAGCTCGCCTTTTTCAATCAGTACCTGGCTTTTGGCGACGCGGAACTGTTTGGCGAGAAATTTCACCAGGTGGGCATTGGCCTGGCCATCAACGGGCGGGGCGGTAATGGCGACTTTGAGCTCGTCGCCATGTACGCCCACGATGCTATCGCGGCTGGCCTTCGGCTGAATGTACAGCCTCAGCACCAGCCCGTCAGCACAGCTTTCAACGGCACTCATAGCGCCATCCACAGCCCCGGCAGCAGCACGTTACCGGTGGCCTGCAGCACCTCGGCGACACCCATATTAATCACGTACAGCAGCAGCACCAGCACCATCGGTGAGAAATCGATACCGCCCATCGACGGCAGCAGGTTGCGGATAGGGCGCAGCAGCGGGTCCGCCAGCTGCATCAGCACGTACTCCACCGGACTACGGCCCTGGCTGACCCAGCTCATGATCGCCATCAACAGCAGCACCCAGAAGATCAATGAGCCGATGGTTTTCAGCAGAATAAGCAGGGCGGAGATCCAGATGATCGGCTGGAAGGTGATCACCATAAACAGCACGATCGCTTTGATGACGCAGAGAATAAATGCCACCAGCAGCGAGGCGCTGTCAATCGGCCCCATCGCCGGGATAATCCGGCGCAGCGGCCCGACAATCGGCTGCGTGGCCTTCACCACAAACTGCGAAAACGGGTTGTAAAAGTCGCAGCGCGCCCACTGCATCCAGACGCGTAACAACACGACCATCGTGTAAAGCTCAATGACCGTTGAAAGCAGGAAAGTCAACGTCTTCATGGCGTTCCTCAGATTCCTTATTATTTGCTGTAGTCGCGCGCACCAAAAATAGCTGTGCCGATGCGCACCATCGTGCTTCCCGCCGCGATTGCGGCTTCCATATCGTCCGACATTCCCAGAGACAACGTATCGACCGTGGGGTACCGCGTTTTTAATCGCGCAAATGCTACCGCCATTTGCTGGGCGACGGCAAACTGCCTTACATATTCTGACTCAGGCGCGGGGATGGCCATCAGACCGCGCAGCTCCAGATGAGGTAACTCAGCGATCTCTGCCGCTAATCCATCGAGCGCTTCCAGCGGGATGCCGGATTTGCTCTGCTCATCGCTAATGTTGATTTGAATCAGCACCTTCAGCGGCGGCAGATGCGCCGGGCGCTGTTCGTTCAGGCGGGTGGCGATTTTCAGCCGATCGACGGTGTGGCACCAGTCAAAATGCTCTGCCACCAACCGGCTTTTGTTGGACTGCAGGGGGCCAATAAAGTGCCACTGCAGTCCACTGATGCCGGCCTGCTGGAAATGGTTAATCTTCTCCACGCCCTCCTGGACGTAGTTTTCACCAAATGCCCGCTGGCCTGCCGCGATGGCTTCTTCGATCGCGCTCGCAGGTTTCGTTTTACTCACTGCAAGCAATGTCACTTCTTCTGGCGCACGCCCGCAACGAGCGGCGGCACCGGAGATTTTGTCCCGGACCTGTGCCAGGTTATGCGCAATATCGTTCATATTCCGAGGATGAGTTATGAAGCTGGAAGAAATCGTAGCCCTTAGTGTAAAGCATAATGTCTCCGATCTACACCTGTGCAATTCCGCCGCACCGCGCTGGCGGCGGCAGGGCAAGCTGGAGCCCGCCCCGTTTCCCGCGCCGGATATCCTGGATTTACTCCACTGCAGGCTTGATGCCGCACAGTTACAGCATTGGCAGGAACAGGGCCAGATTGACTTTGCGCTGACCCTGGCCTGCGGTTCGCGGCTGCGCGCCAGCGCTTTCGCCCATACGCGTGGAATATCGCTGGTGCTACGCCTTCTGCCTGAACAGTGCCCGCGTCTGGAGACGCTGGGCGCCCCGCCTGCGCTGAGCGAGCTGCTGGCGGAAGAGAGTGGCCTGCTGCTGGTCACCGGAGCGACGGGCAGCGGCAAGTCGACCACCCTGGCGGCGATGGTGGGGCATCTCAACCAGCATCTTGATGGCCATATTCTGACCCTGGAGGACCCGGTGGAGTTTATCCATCACAGCGAGCGATGCCTGATCCAGCAGCGGGAGATTGGCCGTCATTGTCCTTCGTTCGCCGCGGCGCTCCGCGTGGCGCTGCGCCAGGATCCGGATGTGATCCTGCTCGGGGAGCTACGGGACAGCGAAACCATTCGTCTGGCGTTAACGGCTGCGGAGACCGGACATCTGGTAATGGCGACATTACATACCCGCGGCGCGGCGCCGGCGGTGGAGAGATTGATCGATGTCTTTCCGGCAGAGGAGAAAGATCAGGTTCGTAGTCAGCTGGCCGGAAGCCTGTGCGCGGTGCTGGCGCAAAAATTGTTGCCTGCACGTCAGGGCGGCAGAGTTGCGCTATACGAGCTTTTGGTCAATACCCCCGCAGTAGCTAACTTGATCCGTGAAGGAAAAGTGCACCAGTTGCCCGGCATAATGCAGACCGGGATGCAGGCCGGAATGCTGACATTTACGCAGAGTTTTCAGCAACGTGTCGCCGCAGGCGAGCTGTAAGAGCAGCGTGAAGCAGACAGGGCGGGTTAAATGATATGTTAACTGAATGTTTGATGGCTGTTTATTTATATTATTTGGTAATACAAATAACCATTCTGAATAAATTCAAATAACACATTCAGTTGCGATATGTCGACAGTGAATACGCATTTCCAGGAAAAAAGTTTGATTACCTTTTGACAGCTTTGAGGTATTCGATTTATGCTGTTTACGGGAATAGGATGATTCTCATGGAATAGCGTTTCAATTTGTAAATTGCCAAGGCTATTTATAAATTCACGACTGTTTGTATATTTTTTTATTCATTTAACCACCATGGCGGTGGGTAGCAGCTAAGGAGAGTTTTAAGTGATTAATTTAAATGGAAATTCATCATCTTCTCGTCAGGTCACATTTATTACCCATCCGTCAATTCAGAGCAAAGCTTTTGCCAGCTATCTGAGCGAAACCCTGATGGCACCAGTGGTTTTACAAAATATTAATAAACCACTGGCACAGCGCCTGGCGAAAGATTCTGTAATATTATTTGATATCGCAGTGTCAAATAAGAAATTAAATGGGGTATGGCGAGATATTATTCGACTGCAGGCAGATAATCCTCGTTTGTTGATTATTAATAGCGCACAAAAGTATGAGTTATACGAAATGGCGCAGTGGCCGGCTTTATATGGCGTGTTCCGCCATGACGATGATGAATCGCGCTTAATTGAGGGCGTTAAGGCCGTACTGAACGGCGAACAGACGGCTGAATTGAGCGTGATGCACCCGGCGATGTACGCTGCGGACCATGCATCGGCGCCCGTTGAGAACTCGCCACTCACCGAGCGGGAATGTGAGATCCTCAACGAGCTGCGCTGTGGGGCGACGAATCTGGATATTGCCCGTGCCCTGTTTATCAGCGAGAACACGGTGCGCACGCACCTGTACAATGTGTTTCGTAAACTGAGCGTGAAGAATCGCACTCAGGCGGTGAGCTGGGCGAACGAACATCTGCGGCACTAAGCGGTCGGAAGCGCGCCGTCAGCAATTTGCCGGCGGCGCAGGAGAGCAGAGCCTAAAAGCTCTGCTCGAAGTAGCTTTCCAGAATGACCACGGCTGAGGCCGAATCAACGCTGCCTTTATTCAGCGCGCGGTAGCCGCCGTGTTCAAATAAGCCTGCCCGAGCCTCCACCGTACTCAGACGTTCATCGTGAAGGACGATCGCGACGCCAAAGCGGCCATGAATTTTATTGGCGAAATTCCGCGCGCGCGCCGTCAGCGGTTGCTCGGTGCCGTCCATATTCAGCGGCAGGCCAACGATCACCGCCTCAGGCTGCCACTCTTTGAGCAGTTTTTCGATGACATTCCAGTCCGGTTTACCGTCCTGCGCCTTCAGCGCCGGTAACGGTCGCGCGGTTGCGGTGATGCGTTGCCCCACCGCCACGCCGATGCTTTTGGTGCCGAAATCAAAGCCGAGAAAGGTTCCGCTCATCATGCATGCCCCGCGACGCCTGGCATCGTCACAATGTCGATACCAATCAGTTTCGCCGCCTCGCGCCAGCGATCGGCGATGGGCGTGCGGAAGAGAATATTCTGGTCGGCAGGGGCGGTAAGCCAGGCATTATCTAAAATCTCCTGCTCCAGTTGCCCTTTCTCCCATGAGGAGTAGCCCAGCGCCACCAGTACGTTGCCCGGCTGCCTGTCGGTACCTAAGGTTTCAAGAACATCCCGCGAGGTGGTGACCACTGTGTTATCCGAAATGCGGATACTCGAGGAGAAGTCAGAGGGCGGGGTATGCAGAATAAAACCGCGGTCTTCCGCCAGCGGGCCGCCCAGCATCACCGGTTTATCCAGACGGATCTCCGGATTGCGCGGCTCCGGAACAATCTTGAGCTTCTCAAGGATCCCTTCCACCTGCAGATTTTCCAGCGGCTTATTGATAATAATGCCCATGGCTCCCTCGTCGTTATACTCGCAGATATAGACCACGGAGCGGCGGAAAATCGGGTCCTGAAGCGCAGGCATGGCAATCAGAAAGTGATGCTGTAAATTCATTGTCAGAGGTTCTGTTCCTGGTTCAAAAAGCAACACCCAGTATGCGGGCAAAGTAGAATAGTGTCGATGCACTTTATCTGGCTGGCGCCCGAGTGGCGCTGGCTGGCGGCGTTTCACGAGCGCGGTCAACCGCGCTCGCTGCGCCATGAGCGGACGTTTATCCGCCCTGGTGTTTATTTGGTGATACGTCTTTCGATAGCGTCCATCAGCATGCCGGTGATCGAAATATCCGGGAAGGCGGCTTCAATCTCACGCACGCAGGTGGGGCTGGTGACGTTAATTTCCGTCAGACGGTCGCCGATGATATCCAGGCCGACGAAGATAAGACCTTTGGCTTTCAGCGTCGGGCCGACGCGGCGGGCTATTTCCCAGTCGCTTTCGGTCAACGGGCGAGCTTCGCCACGGCCGCCGGCAGCCAGGTTGCCGCGGGTCTCGCCGCCCTGCGGAATACGCGCCAGGCAGTAAGGCACCGGCTCGCCGTCCACCACCAGCACGCGCTTGTCGCCGTCTTTAATGGCGGGCAGATAGTTCTGCGCCATGCAGTAGCGGCTGCCGAGCTCGGTCAGGGTCTCCGTGATCACGCCAAGGTTCGGATCGCCGGCTTTGACGCGGAAAATCGAGGCACCGCCCATGCCGTCGAGCGGTTTCATGATGATATCGCCGTGTTTTTCCCAGAAGGCCTTCAGCTGGGCTTTATTGCGGGTGACCAGCGTTTCCGGCGTCAGTTCAGAGAACCAGGCGGTGAACAGTTTCTCGTTACAGTCGCGCAGGCTCTGCGGCTTGTTGACGATAAGCGTGCCTTTCTCTTCCGCCCGTTCCAGGATGTAGGTGGCATAAATAAATTCGGTATCGAACGGAGGATCTTTACGCATCAAAATAACGTCAAGATCGGCCAGCGGCAGATCCTGCTCACCGGTGAAGTCATACCATTTATCGTAGTTCTGTTCGACGCTCAGCGTGCGCGTACGGGCGCGGGCTTCGCCGTTGATCAAATAGAGGTCGTTCATCTCCATATAATGGAGTTCATAGCCGCGACGTTGCGCTTCCAGCAACATAGCGAAGCTGGTGTCTTTCTTGATGTTGATGGTTGCGATGGGATCCATCACGATGCCGAGCTTGATCATGGTTCTTCTCCGTTAACGCCTCAACCTAAGTCGCCAAAACGCACCTGCAGGGCGGTGATGGCGGTGAGCGCAGTAGTCTCTGTACGCAGAACGCGCGGTCCCAACAGGATATCAGTAAACTGGTATTGCGCGGTCATCGCTATCTCTTCTGCCGATAGCCCACCTTCCGGACCAATCAGCAAACGGACGCGTTCAACCGGTAGCGGCAGCGTATTAATGCTGGCGCTGGCGCGCGGGTGCAGGTTGAGCTTCAGCCCGCTGTCCTGCTCGGCGCACCACTCTTCCAGCTGCATGGCCGGACGTATTTCCGGTACCACATTACGACCGCTCTGTTCGCAGGCGGCAATAGCGATTTTCTGCCACTGCTGGATCTTCTTCTGCAAACGTTCGGCGTCCAGTTTAACGCCGCAGCGCTCGGAAAACAGTGGCGTTATGAGGCTTACCCCGAGTTCGATCGATTTCTGGATAGTAAATTCCATTTTTTCACCGCGCGACATCACCTGGCCTAAGTGAATATGCAGCGGCGATTCACGATCGTCGGGTTCGCCGCTGAGCACTTCAACCGTGACATTTTTCTTGCCGGCCTCGGTGATGACGGCGTCAAATACCTGGTTACTGCCGTCAAAAAGCTGTAGGTGCTGACCTGCGGTCATGCGCAGGACGCGACCGACGTGGTTGGCCGCGTCATCGCTCAGCGCAATCTGGCTGCCGACAGTGAGGCGTTCTGGATGATGGATGCGAGGAATGCGCATGCTTGATATTCCGTTCGTTGCGCAGATGCCAGCTTCCCGCCACCGGGCGGGAAGCACAGGGCTGCAAATTAACAATTGCCGCTAGTGTAGGTTAGCTCTTTTGCGCCTGGCAAGCCTGCTGGACATACGGATTATGGTTGCCCTGCACTTTCGCGATGCGCTCATCGCGCTCACATTCCCAGGCGGTGACCGGGTACTGTTTATCCCAGGCGGTAAACAATTGAGTTTGCTGGCGGGAAAGATTCAGCTGGTAGCGGTCGCGCATATAGAAGTAGGTGCGGGCGATAGCGCCGCGGGCGCGGGCAGGGGGCTCGGCGACTTTATCTTTAAAATCGACCTTCATGGTGCACTGGCCGTACTGGCCTTCACCGCCGTTCCACTGGCTGTACATAAAGTTGCCGCGATCGCCATTGACTTCCCCTACCGCCGGCTGCAGGTTGTGCATATCGCTTTCCATCTTGCGGTACTCCGGATCTTTGGCGCAGTTTTGCCGCCCGCCTTCCTGCCAGCACTGGCGCTGATGGCCGAACTGCCACGCCGGCACCACGTGTTCCCATTCAACCCGGCTGGCGCGGTTCTCATTTTTACGCACTTTATAGCCGCAAGATTCCAGATCGATAACGCCTTTTTTACCCTGCCAGTCGATTTTACAGCCACAATAAAAGTCGCCCGGAACGTCGGCGTTCACTTTGACGCCAGCGGCCTTGGCCTGGGAAAAACTATTAATACCGGCGGCCGCGAGCGGGCCACTGACTGCCGTGCTCAATACCGCAACGGCTAAAATATGCATACGGGACATCGTTAACTCCGTGTCAAAACGAGCCCGCAACGTAGCGAATGAGGTTGCTGGATGCAATCAGTCAGATCAGAAAGTTTCTAATAAATTCTGATGGTTATTTTTCAGCCACCAGCAGATCGCCGCAGTGAACGCAGCGGTAGGTGGCCTCGCCGCGCACCACCCGGTTATGGCGACGGACGGTGAGCTGATGCTGCTGACAGCGACAGCGGTAGGGGAAGGTGTTCTGGCGGACCGAATCGAGTTCAAAACGGTGGGTGCGACGCGCGGGAACGCCAAGGACGTTCTCCATCATCCATTTCCACTCTTTACCGTGCGGCGCGACGCGGCCAAAGTGCTGCCAGACCAGCAGGTGCGCCAGCTCGTGCGGCACCACTTCATCGATAAACTCCTGCTGATTTTCCAGCAGCAGCACCGGATTTAAACGAATTTCGTTTTTCTCCAGCCAGGCGGTGCCGGCGGAGGTACCGCGCTGCTGGTAGACCAGCGTCGGCTCAGCGTAGCGGCGTTCCAGTTTGAGGTTCGCTTTGGCGAGATGCTCCCGCAGGCTGCGCATCACGGCCTGCTGAATAGCGATGGGAATACGGGGTGTTTTCATAGCGCCAGAGGATAGTGCGACGAGCGGGGGAGAGCAAGAGGAAGCTTCCTCCCGGGAGGGGAGGAAGCTCAGGCGGGTTAGTCGCGGGCGCCGATTTCACGCAGCGGACGACCCTGCATCAGGTTACGTTCAATATGTTCCAGCGAGACGTTTTTGGTTTCCGGAATCAGCCAGATAGTCAGCAGGATAAACAGCACGTTCAGACCGCCGTACACCCAGAAGGTATTGGCGCTGCCCAGCGAGTTGAGCATGGTCAGGAAGGTGGCGCCGACAATCATATTGGCAATCCAGTTGGTCGCTGTGGAGCAGGTGATGCCGAAGTCGCGGCCTTTCAGCGGTTGGATTTCGGAACACAGTACCCAAATCAGCGGACCGGCGCTCATGGCGAAACCGACGATGAACATCAGCAGCATCAGGACGGCGATGTACTGCGCGGTAGAGGAGTGAATGCCGATGTGCATCATGCTACCCAGCACGCCCATGCCCGCGGCCATCACGATAAAGCCGAGGATCAGCGTTGGTTTACGGCCCCAGCGGTCGACCAGACCGATAGCGATAAAGGTGGCCAGCACGTTGGTCAGACCGACGATCACCGTCCCCCACATCTGCTCGGTGGTGTTGGCATAGCCCGCCAGTTCAAAAATCTTCGGTGCGTAGTACATGATGACGTTCATGCCGGTGAACTGCTGCATCACCTGCAGCAGAATACCGAGGAACACCGCGCGGCGGAAGTTACTGTTGTCTTTGAACAGCGACCAGCCGGACTGTTTCACCTTCAGGCTTTCGCGGATTTCGTCGAGCTCACGTTTCGCTTCGGCGCTGGTATCGCGCAGGCGCAGCAGCACGCGTTCGGCATCGACGAAACGACGTTTGGCGGCGAACCAGCGCGGGCTGTCCGGCAGGAAGATAACGCCGATCAGCAGCAATACCGCCGGAATAATGATCACGCCGAGCATCCAGCGCCACGCGCCGCTGTAGCTGAAAGCGGTGTCAGAGAGATAGGCGCCGAGGATCCCGATGGTGATCATCAGCTGGTACATCGAAATCATACTGCCGCGGATTTTCTCTGGCGCGATTTCCGACAGATACAGCGGAGCCGTGTATGAAGCGACGCCCACCGCCAGGCCCAGCAGCACGCGGGAAACCAGCAGGATCTCGACGTTTGGCGCGGCAGCGGAGAACAGAGAGCCGGCGACAAAGAGGATGGCGCCGATCATCAGGCTTTTTTTACGGCCCAGTTTGAAGGAGAGCCAGCCGCTGCCGACCGCACCGACGGCAGCCCCGAACATCATGGAGCTGACCACCCACTCCTGGGTGTGGGCTGAAATCTGGAACTCATTGGCAATAAAGGGTAAGGCACCCGCAATAACACCGATATCAAGGCCGAACAGCAGGCCAGCCAGCGCGGCGAGGAAACAGACGAAGAACGTCATAGTCTTGTTCGAACGCCCTTGTTTTTTGTTGTCAGGCATAACGCCCTCCAGTTGAGTTATTGATTCTGTCGATGGTTAGGGTAGGACACTCGACGGTAAAAAAACGTGATTATAGTCACGGCTGTGTAATCGTTTACACAAAGGTAAAGAAACGTAATCCATTAAATGCTTTTTAAATCAGCAGTATATACAAGGATAGTCGACATTTTGAAAAACGGTAATCAGAGTTGACCGAAACAATATGTAACATTGTGAAAAATACCCGCACGCTATGCCTGTTATGGAAACAAAGGGGCAGTCATCATAATGTAATCGCTTTCATCGCGTTACCGCGTTTCGCTGAAGCGAAGCGCAGGGGGGAGGGAGACGGAAACAAAAAGGCCAGCGCGAGGCTGGCCTTGAAGAGAGGAAGCAGGGGTTATTTCAGACCGGCCGCTTCGCGCAGCAGAGCCGCTTTGTCGGTTTTTTCCCATGGGAAATGCTCGCGACCAAAGTGACCGTAAGCCGCGGTTTCTTTGTAGATCGGGTGCAGCAGGTCCAGCATCTGAATCAGGCCGTACGGACGCAGGTCGAAGAACTCGCGCACCAGCAGGGTCAGCTGTTCAGAAGGCACTTTCTCGGTGCCGAAGGTTTCCACCATGATCGACGTCGGTTCAGCGACGCCGATAGCGTAGGAGACCTGAATTTCACAACGATCGGCCAGGCCCGCGGCAACGATGTTTTTCGCCACATAGCGCGCCGCGTAGGCTGCGGAACGGTCAACTTTAGATGGATCTTTACCGGAGAACGCGCCGCCGCCGTGACGAGCCATGCCGCCGTAGGTATCAACGATGATCTTACGACCGGTCAGACCGCAGTCGCCCATCGGGCCGCCGATAACGAAACGTCCGGTCGGGTTGATGAAGAATTTGGTCGAAGCGTTCAGCCATTCGGTCGGCAGGGTCGGCTTGATGATCTCTTCCATCACCGCTTCCTGCAGGGATTTCTGGTCGATGTCTTCCGCGTGCTGCGTGGACAGAACCACCGCATCGATGCCGACGATTTTGCCGTCGTCATACTGGAAGGTCACCTGGCTTTTCGCATCCGGACGCAGCCACGGCAGGGTGCCGTTTTTACGCACTTCAGCCTGGCGCTGCACCAGACGGTGAGCATAGGTCACCGGCGCCGGCATCAGCACGTCGGTTTCGTTGGTCGCATAGCCAAACATCAAACCCTGGTCGCCTGCGCCCTGTTCCAGCGGGTCGGCACGGTCGACGCCCTGGTTGATGTCCGGAGACTGTTTACCAATGGCGCTCAGAACGGCACACGAGTTGGCGTCAAAGCCCATATCGGAATGCACGTAGCCAATTTCGCGGACGGTGTTGCGGGTGATCTCTTCGATATCAACCCATGCGCTGGTGGTGATTTCGCCGCCTACCAGCACCATGCCGGTTTTGACATAGGTTTCACATGCGACACGCGCTTTCGGATCCTGCTCGAGGATCGCATCCAGCACGGCATCAGAGATTTGGTCAGCAATTTTGTCAGGATGCCCTTCTGATACGGACTCAGACGTAAAAAGGTGTTTTGCCATATTTTATTTCACCTGTGGACGATTCGGATAGCTCATACTGTTGTGTAATGTGGCTTTGGTGGATAATCAGCGCAAAGCCGCGCAGGTAGCGACACGAGCAGTCTGAGTGTTAATCAGTATAGACGGATTAACTTCTGGATGGCTATTTTAGGTCAATTCTTGAGCCCATTTCCAGCCTTTTTTGATGGCGGTCGCATTTATGGGAAAACCCGCCTGGCAAATTTTCCTGACAACCGCGCAAACGCACACATTTTTATTTTGCTTTTTACCCTGCTTCTCGGTATAAAACGCCGCGCGCGGCTCATTAAAAAAGCGCACGGGGCATCGCCCTGTGGTGCCACTTCCAGCCGGGTTAAGCAGTCTGTATTTACAGAATCTCGCAGCGGCGTAGCGCCTGTTGCCCGGTATGTATAGCTTTGGCTTGTCGCCGACCCTGTCGCAGGGCGGTGTGGAGGTGATACCAGATAATGAACCAATGTTTTTCGCTTGATTCGTCGCGTCGTTCTGTCGCGCGTCAGCACTCCGCAACCTGCATCTCTCTCATGCAAACCAGCCGATGTTCACCCCATCTCGGCGCTTCTCAGGATTCCAGGGCCGGTCGGTCGTAAGAAAACTGAACAAGGGCGCTCTTGCCAGGCAAGAGTTTTCTCGTGGTTTCTCCGGACTGTCATACTCTGTTCGGCTACGTGTTATACGATGATATGAATAAGAAACCGGTCGCGCAGTCGCAAAACCAGCAGATAGTGCTGGGCTTTAGGACTGTTCATGGGTTGTTATCGCATCTTTGGACTGCGATAGTAGTTAACTGTCTTACACTTATTATTAAAAATTGAGGTTCGCTATGTCTGACGACATGTCTATGGTTTCGCCTTCGTCAGCAGGCGAACACGGTGTACTACGTTCCATGCAGGAGGTAGCGATGAGCTCCCAGGAAGCCAGCAAGATGCTGCGTACTTATAATATTGCCTGGTGGGGCAATAACTATTATGACGTCAACGAACTGGGCCACATCAGCGTTTGCCCGGATCCGGACGTCCCGGAAGCGCGCGTGGACCTCGCGGAATTAGTCAAAGCCCGCGAGGCGCAAGGGCAACGTTTGCCGGCGCTGTTCTGCTTCCCGCAGATCCTGCAGCACCGCTTGCGCTCGATCAACGCCGCCTTCAAACGCGCGCGTGAATCGTACGGTTATAATGGCGATTACTTCCTTGTCTACCCGATTAAGGTTAACCAGCACCGTCGCGTGATTGAATCGCTGATCCATTCCGGCGAGCCGCTGGGACTGGAAGCCGGTTCGAAAGCCGAACTGATGGCTGTGCTGGCGCACGCCGGGATGACCCGCAGCGTCATCGTCTGTAACGGCTATAAAGACCGCGAATACATCCGTCTGGCCCTGGTGGGCGAGAAGATGGGCCACAAGGTCTATCTGGTCATCGAGAAGATGTCGGAAATCGCCATCGTGCTGGAAGAGGCCGAGCGCCTGAACGTGGTGCCGCGCCTTGGCGTGCGTGCGCGTCTGGCCTCGCAGGGCTCCGGCAAATGGCAATCCTCCGGCGGAGAGAAGTCCAAGTTTGGCCTCGCGGCGACCCAGGTACTACAGCTGGTCGAGATCCTGCGTGCCGCAGGGCACCTTGAGAGCCTGCAACTGCTGCACTTCCACCTCGGTTCGCAGATGGCCAATATTCGCGATATCGCCACCGGCGTGCGTGAATCCGCGCGTTTCTACGTCGAACTGCATAAGCTGGGCGTCAACATTCAGTGCTTTGACGTCGGCGGCGGTCTGGGCGTGGACTATGAAGGGACCCGCTCGCAGTCTGACTGCTCGGTGAACTACGGTCTGAACGAATACGCCAACAACATCATCTGGGCGATCGGCGATGCCTGCGAAGAGAACGGCCTGCCGCACCCGACGGTGATCACCGAATCCGGCCGCGCGGTGACCGCGCACCATACCGTGCTGGTTTCCAACATCATCGGCGTGGAGCGTAACGAATACACTGAGGCGACCCCGCCGGCGGAAGACGCCGCGCGTCCGCTACAGAGCATGTGGGAAACCTGGCTGGAGATGCACGAGACCGGCAACCGCCGCTCGCTGCGCGAATGGCTGCACGACAGCCAGATGGACCTGCACGATATCCATATCGGCTACTCCTCTGGCACCTTCAACCTGCAGGAGCGCGCCTGGGCCGAGCAGCTGTATCTGAACATGTGTCATGAAGTGCAGAAGCAGCTCGACCCGAGCAACCGCGCGCATCGTCCCATCATCGATGAGCTGCAGGAGCGGATGGCGGATAAAATCTACGTCAACTTCTCGCTGTTCCAGTCGATGCCGGATGCCTGGGGGATCGATCAGCTGTTCCCGGTGATGCCGCTGGAAGGGCTGAACAAGTCGCCGGAGCGCCGTGCGGTGCTGCTGGACATCACCTGCGACTCCGATGGCGCCATCGATCACTACGTGGACGGCGACGGGATCGCCACCACCATGCCGATGCCGGAGTACGACCCGGAGAACCCGCCGATGCTGGGCTTCTTTATGGTCGGCGCCTATCAGGAGATCCTTGGCAACATGCATAACCTGTTTGGCGATACCGAGGCGGTGGACGTGTTCGTCTTCCCTGACGGCAGCGTTGAGGTTGAGCTGTCCGACGAGGGCGATACCGTGGCGGATATGCTGCAGTATGTGCAGCTGGATCCGAACACGCTGCTGACCCAGTTCCGCGATCAGGTGAAAAATACCGGCCTGGACGACGCGCTGCAGCAGCAGTTCCTCGAAGAGTTTGAGGCGGGACTGTACGGCTATACTTATCTGGAAGACGAGTAACCATTGATGCCCGGTGGCGTAGCGCTTACCGGGCCTGCGAAGGTAGGCCGGATAAGGCGAAGCCGTCATCCGGCGGAATGCGATACTTACTTGAACCCGTATGCATTACCGGCGATAATTCACGCCAATAAGCGATTTATCTATCAAACCCTTCCTCGTCGGGCCTAACGACGCGGAGGGGTTTTTTTATACTTATTTTTTACGTTCCACGACTGCGAAAAGAGGTCATATCCATGAGCACTTTAGGTCATCAATACGATAACTCCCTGGTATCCAATGCCTTTGGCTTTCTGCGTTTGCCAATGAACTTCATGCCGTATGAAAGCGATGCGGACTGGGTCATCACCGGCGTGCCGTTCGATATGGCGACCTCCGGGCGCGCGGGTGGCCGTCATGGCCCGGCGGCTATCCGTCAGGTTTCCACTAACCTCGCCTGGGAGCACAACCGTTTCCCGTGGAACTTTGACATGCGCGAACGCCTGAACGTGGTGGACTGCGGCGATCTGGTGTACGCCTTCGGCGACGCGCGCGAAATGAGCGAGAAGCTGCAGGCTCACGCCGAGAAGCTGCTGGCGGCGGGCAAGCGCATGCTCTCCTTCGGCGGTGACCACTTTGTTACCCTGCCGCTGCTGCGCGCCCATGCTAAGCACTTCGGTAAAATGGCGCTGGTGCACTTCGATGCCCACACCGACACTTACGCCAACGGCTGCGAGTTCGACCACGGCACCATGTTCTACACCGCGCCGAACGAAGGGCTTATCGATCCGAACCACTCCGTGCAGATTGGTATCCGTACCGAGTTCGACAAAGATAATGGCTTTACGGTGCTGGACGCCGGCCAGGTTAACGACCGCAGCGTTGATGACGTCATTGCCCAGGTGAAGCAGATCGTCGGCGACATGCCGGTGTACCTGACCTTTGATATCGACTGTCTGGATCCGGCGTTTGCGCCAGGCACCGGGACCCCGGTTATCGGCGGATTGACCTCAGACCGGGCGATCAAACTGGTGCGTGGCCTGAAGGATCTGAACATCGTGGGGATGGACGTAGTGGAAGTCGCTCCGGCCTACGATCAGTCCGAAATTACCGCTCTGGCGGCGGCGACTCTCGCTCTGGAAATGCTCTACATCCAGGCGGCGAAGAAGGGCGAATAAGCCGGGTAACCCCGACCCTCTCCCTTCCCGGGAGAGGGTTGCGCGCGGCACAGAGGGGTTATCAAGGCGCCGGGCGAGTGCTCCTGTGCGCCGGGAGAGGGCCGGCGCGCAGGAGAGGGGTCATTATCGCGTCAAAACACGTTAAACGGATATTCGACGTAGAACCGGACTTCATTCCCGCTGACGTTATAGTCGCTGGCGTTGCTGGACACGCGCAGCACCGAATAGCGTAGTCTGAATTTCAAATCTTTCGCCACGCCGTTTTGTACCTGGTATTGAACCTGGTTGAACCATTCGTGTTCTTTGCCGTTGCTGGTCTCTGAAGTTTTAATGTTATCACCGCGCACATAGGCGGTGGTCCAGGTCAGCCCCGGTAATCCCAGCCCGGCAAAATCCAGTCCGTACGATGCCTGCCAGGAGCGTTCATCTTCACCGTTAAAATCAGACCAGTAGGAGTTGGCCAGCCAGATGGTATTCCCGCCATCGCCGACGCCGCCCTGGTTCTGGTAGCCGCCGTAGTGGTAACCGGTGCTGCCGCTGCTTTGCTGATAAGCGACTTTAAAGGTATGAATATCCCAGATGTAGCTGGCGGCCAGGCTCCAGATGCTATTGCTGCGACCGGTGTCATTGGCATCGGCATATTCTTGATCCAGGCGTGAGTTATAGCCGTTGAAATCGAGAACCAGCTGTTGGTTGGCGGCGAACGGCTGCTTATAGTTCAGGCCAAGATACTGTTTGTTCAGCACATCTTCGACGTGTGACGCGTACAGCGCGCCGCTGAGCTGGTCGTTGAACCGGTAGCTGGCGCCGCCGAAGGTCAGGCTTTTCAGGCCACTGTTATGGCTGTCGTCGCTTTTGCGCTGCTGGTCGGTGAGATAACCGGCGTTAATTTCCAGGCCGTCGATTTCGCGCGAGGTGAGCATGGTGCCGGTATAGCTCTCGTACAGCAGGCGTGAATCGTCAGCGTAGACGATGGGCAGCATCGGCCGCTGGCTGCCGTAGCTGAGCACGGTATTCGAAAAGCGCATTTTGCCGGTAGCGCCGAATTTGGCGAGGTCGGATTTCGCGCGGCCGTCGTCATCCTGGGCGAAAAAGTCGATCCCGCCCGCGCCGCTGCGCCCGCGACCGCCGTCAAGGCGCACCGCATACTGGGCGATACCGTCCACGCCAAAGCCGACCGGTCCCTGGGTAAAGCCCGATTCGAAGGTGGCGATAATCCCCTGGCCCCATTCGGCTTTATCCGGCAACCCATCGCGATAATCACGTTTGATATAAGCGTTACGCAAAAAGAGATCCAGATGGCTGTCGTCAATAAAGCCCTGACTGGCGGATTGTTGGCTGGCGAAAGTCGGCGTGGCGGCAATAATGCCAAGTGCGATTAACGATAATTCTTTTTTCACTGAAGGCACTTCTCTGTCTGTCTATATATTCAAGGGAATCACTGCAGTCGCGATATTCTCCTGAAATAATGTCGAAAGCAATCATTGTGTGAGCAATGGTATCGCCAGGAAACAAGCTGTGTGGCGCACGCCGGCTGCGTTTGGCGAAGAGGGGTGGACTATTTATTATCTCGAGGAACGCGGTTCTGAAAGGCGGATTGTGCACGCTGTTTTTTATTTGCCAAATAATATCTTGCTGAGTGACAGCGCTTAAAATAATTGGCTGTGACGAGGTGCAGCAATAATTAACGGTTTGTGCGCTTAAGTTATCAATTCATGCGGCTAAATATTTTTACAAGGATATAAAAAAGGGAGGCGATAATGCCTCCCGCTGTCGATTATTTAATCCCGTCGGCCTTCATGCGATCGCGAATATGCTGGGCGCGCGCTTCGGAGGCCGGGTGATCGTCAAACATCGAGCTCTGACGACCGGCTTCCAGCTTGGCCAGTTTTTCGAAGCTGGTGGCCAGTCCCGACGGATTGATGCCGCGCTTACGCAACAGGTCGTAAGAGTAATCATCGGCTTCCGATTCCTGGCGCTGGGAGAACTGCGAGTTCACCAGTTTTTCGCCTAAATCGCCCAGCTGCGACTGCGACAGGCTGCCGACGATGCCGCCGGCGGAGGCCGCCGCCGCACGCACGGCGTTGGTCCCCAGCGCGACCTGCATGCCTTTCTTCACGTGGCCCAGCGCAACGTGACCCATTTCGTGGCCGATAACCGCTTCAACTTCATTATCGTTCATCAGGTCCATCAGCCCGCTGTAAACGCGGATGCAGCCGTTCGCCATCGCGAAGGCGTTCACATCCTTGGTCTCATAGACCTTGTAGTTCACTGGCTGGCCATTGATGTTATCGCCCAGCGCGGTCGCGATTTTGCTCAAACGCTGGCTGTATTCACTGCTGGCCGGGGCGATTTTCGCTTTGGCGTCCATCTCTTTACAGGCCTGGTCGCTTAAGGTTTTCACCTGCGCGTCGCTGAGGGAGTACGCCTGGAAGGCTTCGGCGCCTGAGCTGAGCAGACCATTGGAGTCCATGTTCTGACATCCGGTGAGGGTTGCTGCGATCCCAAGAGCAAGTACGGTTGAGCGAATTTTCATTTTTTTATCTTCCACAATCTTATGGTTGTTTATCCGACAATACGGCGACGGCAGGGAACCGTATTCTGCGTAAATTATAAAGAGTATCGCAGGATGCGGGCGAGCGGATTCCGGGGTAGCACAACCTGTTCCAGAGATTTCTTAAAGGGCAAAAGGATGCTCCATGTACATGACTTGTCGCTTGGGTTACATTGTTCACACTTTTTTCCGGCGTAGCCCAAAACGCGCTCTCGTCAAGTCGTTAAGGGCATGGCCTTCAACAGTCCGAACTGGAGTCAAAATGTCCTCACGTAAAGAGCTTGCTAACGCTATTCGTGCGCTGAGCATGGACGCTGTACAGAAAGCCAAATCCGGCCACCCGGGGGCCCCGATGGGTATGGCTGACATTGCCGAAGTGCTGTGGCGTGATTTCCTGAACCATAACCCGAACAATCCGGCCTGGGCTGACCGTGACCGTTTTGTGTTGTCAAATGGCCATGGTTCGATGCTGATTTACAGCCTGCTGCACCTCACTGGCTACGATCTGCCGATTGAAGAGCTGAAAAACTTCCGCCAGCTGCACTCCAAAACCCCGGGTCACCCGGAAGTCGGCTACACCGCGGGCGTGGAAACCACCACCGGTCCGCTGGGCCAGGGTATCGCTAACGCGGTCGGGATGGCTATTGCCGAGAAAACTCTGGCGGCGCAGTTCAACCGTCCGGGCCACGATATCGTCGACCACTACACCTACGCCTTCATGGGCGACGGCTGCATGATGGAAGGCATTTCTCACGAAGTGTGCTCCCTGGCCGGGACCCTGAAGCTGGGCAAACTGGTGGCCTTCTATGATGACAACGGCATCTCCATCGACGGCCACGTTGAAGGCTGGTTCACCGACGATACCGCGAAACGCTTTGAAGCCTACGGCTGGCACGTGGTGCGCGGCGTGGACGGTCACGACGCTGACGCCATCAAACGCGCAGTAGAAGAAGCGCGTGCGGTCACCGACAAACCGTCCCTGCTGATGTGCAAAACCATCATTGGTTTTGGTTCGCCGAACAAAGCCGGTACCCACGACTCCCACGGCGCACCGCTGGGCGACGCAGAAATCGCGCTGACCCGCGAAGCGCTGGGCTGGAAACACGCGCCGTTTGACATCCCGTCTGACATCTATGCGCAGTGGGATGCCAAAGAAGCCGGCCAGGCGAAAGAAGCGGCGTGGAATGAGAAGTTTGCTGCCTACGCGAAAGCCTTCCCGCAGGAAGCGGCCGAATTCACCCGTCGTATGAAAGGTGAGATGCCGTCTGACTTCGACGCCAAAGCTAACGAGTTCATCGCGAAGCTGCAGGCTAACCCGGCGAAAATCGCCAGCCGTAAAGCGTCGCAGAATGCTATCGAAGCCTTCGGCCCGCTGCTGCCGGAATTCCTCGGCGGCTCCGCTGACCTGGCGCCGTCCAACCTGACCCTGTGGTCTGGTTCTAAGCCGATCAACGAAGACACCGCGGGTAACTACATTCATTACGGCGTGCGTGAATTCGGTATGACCGCTATCGCCAACGGTATCGCGCTGCACGGCGGTTTCCTGCCGTACACCTCCACCTTCCTGATGTTCGTGGAATACGCGCGTAATGCGGTACGTATGGCCGCGCTGATGAAACAGCGTCAGGTGATGGTCTACACCCACGACTCCATCGGTCTGGGTGAAGACGGCCCGACTCACCAGCCGGTAGAGCAGGTGGCTTCCCTGCGCGTGACGCCGAACATGTCCACCTGGCGTCCGTGTGACCAGGTTGAATCCGCGATTGCGTGGAAATATGGCGTAGAGCGTCAGGACGGCCCGACCGCGCTGATCCTCTCCCGTCAGAACCTGGCGCAGCAGGAGCGTACCGCAGAGCAGCTGGCAAACGTCGCTCGCGGCGGTTACGTGCTGAAAGATTGTGCCGGCCAGCCGGAGCTGATCTTCATCGCCACCGGTTCCGAAGTGGAGCTGGCAGTGGCCGCGTGGGACAAACTGACTGCCGAAGGCGTGAAGGCGCGCGTGGTCTCCATGCCGTCCACCGACGCGTTCGACAAGCAGGATGCCGCTTATCGTGAATCCGTACTGCCGAAAGCCGTTTCTGCCCGCGTCGCGGTAGAAGCCGGTATCGCTGACTACTGGTTCAAATACGTTGGCCTGAACGGCGCTATCGTTGGCATGACCACCTTCGGTGAGTCTGCGCCGGCTGAGCAGCTGTTCGAAGAGTTCGGCTTCACCGTCGACAACGTGGTCGCTAAAGCGAAAGCGCTGCTGTAATGGCTGGTACGGTGCGGGCTGATGCCCTCACCCCAACCCTCTCCTGTGGGAGAGGGTGCAAACACCAAAAACGGTAACCCCTGGGTTACCGTTTTGCTGTTACCTCGCCACCCGGCTTTTTGTATGCACTATTCTTCGAACATGTAACCACCCTGTGAATTATTCCAAAAGAAATGTGACACAAGTCATATAGCTGGTTTATTGCGCTGGACAAACATTCCTTTTATTCCTTGTTTCGCTTATTCTAGCTGAAGCGTTTCAGTCGTTTAAATGTTCGACAATTAATCAATCAGTCGCAGTTTGCAGCTGGTAAGGTTCCCCTCAGAGCGTTGCTGGATTACTCTGTCAGCCACCTCAAAAAAGGGTCAGCCTTGCAGGAGATCTATGACCATTCGCATCGCGATTAATGGCTTCGGTCGTATTGGACGCAACGTGGTTCGTGCGCTATATGAGTCCGGGCGTCGTGCGGAAATCACCGTGGTGGCAATCAATGAGCTGGCGGATGCGGCAGGGATCGCGCATTTGTTGAAATATGATACCAGCCATGGCCGCTTCGCCTGGGATGTCCGTCAGGAGCGCGAACAGCTGTTTGTTGGCGATGATGCCATCCGCCTGCTACACGAGCCGACCATTGCGGCGCTGCCGTGGCGCGAGCTGGCGGTAGACGTGGTGCTCGACTGCACCGGCGTATACGGGAGTCGTGAACACGGCGAAGCCCATCTGCAGGCTGGCGCGAAGAAAGTGCTCTTCTCCCATCCTGGCGGCAACGATCTCGACGCGACGGTGGTCTATGGCGTCAATCAGGATGAGCTCCGCGCCGAGCACCGCATTGTCTCCAACGCCTCCTGCACCACCAACTGCATTATTCCGATCATTAAACTGTTAGATGATGCCTATGGCATTGAGTCCGGCACCGTCACCACCATTCATTCGGCGATGCATGACCAGCAGGTGATTGACGCCTACCATCCGGATCTGCGGCGTACCCGCGCGGCCAGCCAGTCGATCATTCCGGTGGATACCAAACTGGCGGCAGGGATCACCCGTATTTTCCCGCAGTTTAATGACCGTTTTGAAGCGATTGCCGTGCGGGTGCCGACGATAAACGTGACGGCAATTGACCTGAGCGTGACGGTGAAAAAACCGGTAAAAGCATGTGAAGTCAACCAGTTGCTGCAAAAAGCAGCACAAGGTGCATTTCATGGTATAGTTGACTATACGGAATTACCGTTGGTCTCGACAGATTTTAACCACGATCCGCACAGTGCTATTGTTGATGGCACGCAAACCCGGGTCAGTGGCGCGCATCTGATCAAAACGCTGGTCTGGTGCGATAACGAATGGGGCTTTGCTAACCGAATGCTCGACACGACGTTAGCGATGGCGGCTATTGGTTTCAGGTTCGACGCATAAACGTCGACAAAACTTTATGAATCAACGAGAGGATTCACCATGTCTGTAATTAAGATGACCGATCTGGATCTGGCTGGTAAACGCGTTTTTATCCGTGCGGATCTGAACGTACCAGTTAAAGACGGGAAAGTAACCAGCGACGCACGTATCCGTGCATCTCTGCCGACCATTGAACTGGCGCTGAAGCAGGGCGCGAAAGTCATGGTTACTTCTCACCTGGGTCGTCCGACCGAAGGCGAGTACAACGAAGAATTCTCTCTGCTGCCGGTTGTTAATTACCTGAAAGACAAACTGTCCAACCCGGTACGTCTGGTTAAAGACTACCTGGATGGCGTGGAAGTGGCTGCCGGTGAGCTGGTGGTTCTGGAAAACGTTCGCTTCAACAAAGGCGAGAAAAAAGACGACGAAGCGCTGTCCAAAAAATACGCCGCGCTGTGCGACGTGTTCGTGATGGATGCTTTCGGTACTGCGCACCGCGCGCAGGCTTCCACCCACGGCATCGGCAAATTTGCTGACGTGGCGTGCGCAGGCCCGCTGCTGGCCGCTGAACTGGACGCGCTGGGTAAAGCGCTGAAAGAGCCGGCTCGTCCGATGGTCGCTATCGTGGGTGGTTCTAAAGTGTCCACCAAACTGACCGTGCTGGATTCCCTGTCTAAAATCGCTGACCAGCTGATCGTCGGCGGCGGTATCGCCAACACCTTCGTTGCTGCCCAGGGCCACAACGTTGGTAAATCCCTGTACGAAGCAGACCTGGTTGATGAAGCTAAGCGCCTGCTGAGCACCTGTGATATCCCGGTTCCGACGGACGTTCGCGTGGCGACCGAGTTCTCCGAAACCGCAACGGCAACCCTGAAATCTGTTAACGACATCAAAGATGACGAGCAGATTCTGGACCTTGGCGACGTTTCCGCACAGAAACTGGCCGACATCCTGAAAAACGCCAAAACCATCCTGTGGAACGGCCCGGTTGGCGTATTCGAATTCCCGAACTTCCGTAAAGGGACTGAAATCGTGGCTAACGCTATCGCGGACAGCGAAGGTTTCTCCATCGCCGGCGGCGGTGACACCCTGGCAGCGATCGACCTGTTCGGCATCGCTGACAAAATCTCCTACATCTCCACTGGCGGCGGCGCATTCCTTGAATTCGTCGAAGGCAAAGTCCTGCCGGCAGTAGCGATGCTCGAAGAGCGCGCTAAGCAGTAATTCAGTTCAGGCGGGGAAACCCGCCTGTTTTTCAGCGCGCTTAAGGGCTCGCGAACCTTCTTCAACGGTCGAAGATACAGATACAGGACTAAGTAACATGTCTAAAATTTTTGATTTCGTAAAACCGGGCGTCATCACTGGCGACGACGTTCAGAAAGTGTTCCAGGTAGCGAAAGAAAACAACTTTGCACTGCCGGCGGTAAACTGCGTAGGTACTGACTCCATCAACGCCGTTCTGGAAGCTGCTGCGAAAGTTCGCTCTCCGGTTATCGTTCAGTTCTCTAACGGCGGCGCCGCGTTCATCGCAGGTAAAGGCGTGAAAACTGACGTTCCTCAGGGTGCTGCTATCCTCGGCGCTATCTCTGGCGCGCACCACGTGCACCAGATGGCTGAGCACTACGGCGTGCCGGTTATCCTGCACACTGACCACTGCGCGAAGAAACTGCTGCCGTGGATCGACGGTCTGCTGGACGCCGGTGAAAAACACTTCGCTGCTACCGGTAAACCGCTGTTCTCTTCTCACATGATCGACCTGTCTGAAGAGTCCCTGCACGAAAACATCGAAATCTGCTCTAAATACCTGGCGCGCATGGCCAAAATGGACATGACCCTGGAAATCGAACTGGGTTGCACCGGTGGTGAAGAAGACGGCGTGGACAACAGCCACATGGACGCTTCCGCCCTGTACACTCAGCCGGAAGATGTGGATTACGCCTACACCGAGCTGAGCAAAATCAGCCCGCGCTTCACCATTGCCGCTTCCTTCGGTAACGTACACGGCGTGTACAAACCGGGTAACGTGGTTCTGACTCCGACCATCCTGCGCGACTCTCAGGAATATGTTTCCAAGAAACACAACCTGCCGCACAACAGCCTGAACTTCGTCTTCCACGGCGGTTCCGGTTCTTCCGCTCAGGAAATCAAAGACTCCGTCAGCTACGGCGTAGTGAAAATGAACATCGATACCGACACCCAATGGGCGACCTGGGACGGTATCCTGCAGTACTACAAAACTAACGAAGCTTACCTGCAGGGCCAGCTGGGCAACCCGAAAGGCGAAGACCAGCCGAACAAGAAATACTACGATCCGCGCGTATGGCTGCGTGCTGCACAGACTTCCATGGTGACCCGTCTGGAGCAGGCATTTAAAGAGCTGAACGCGATCGACGTTCTGTAAGAAAAATCTGTTTCTTACCCTGAAGCCCGCAGCAATGCGGGCTTTTTTATTACTTTAACAACAGGATAGCGTGCAGGAAAACTGTGATCCATTTGGCAAAACGTGCACTTATTGTTTACCCTATAACCTGACTGCCCTGTTGCAGGCTGAGTTATTTACTTCCCCGTTCGGGGATTCATAAGGAATGTTAAATGGAAGATTTGAACGTTGTCGATAGCATCAACAACGCCGGGACGTGGCTGGCACGCAACCAGGAGCTGCTGCTGAGCTATGCCGTCAACATCGTGGCGGCGATCGTTATCCTGGTCATCGGGATGATCGTGGCGCGCATCGTCTCTAACACCGTCAACCGCCTGATGCTGGCGCGTAAGATTGATGCCACCGTTGCTGATTTTCTCTCGGCGCTGGTGCGTTACGCGGTTATCGCCTTCACCCTGATTGCCGCCCTGGGCCGGGTAGGCGTGCAGACCGCCTCGGTCATTGCTGTGCTGGGTGCCGCCGGTTTGGCGGTGGGTTTAGCACTGCAGGGATCGCTGTCGAACCTTGCCGCAGGCGTACTACTGGTGATGTTCCGCCCGTTCCGCGCGGGTGAATATGTCGATCTCGGCGGTATCGCCGGCACCGTGCAGAACGTGCAGATTTTCTCCACCACCCTGCGTACCGCAGATGGCAAAATCGTGGTGGTGCCGAATGGCAAAATCATCGCCGGCAACATCATTAACTTCTCCCGCGAACCGGCGCGCCGCAATGAGTTTATCATTGGTGTATCCTACGATGCTGATATCGACAAGGTGAAGCAGCTGCTGACCTCGATTATCGAATCTGACGATCGTATTCTGCGCGATCGCGAAATGACCGTACGCCTGAACGAACTTGGCGCCTCATCGGTGAACTTCGTGGTTCGCGTGTGGAGCAAAAGCAGCGATCTGCAAAACGTCTACTGGGACGTGCTGGAGCGTATTAAGCGTGATTTCGACGCTAACGGCATCAGTTTCCCGTATCCGCAGATGGATGTTCATGTGGTACAACTGCCGGAAAAAGCAGAGTAAATCATCACTGACAGAGTCAGGCCGGCCATGCCGGCCTTTTTTAATGGCTCACTATTAGCTTAGCTTATTAATGATTAATACTTTCAATTTCCGCTAATAATCCATTCGCGTTATAGTCAGCGCCACTCTCGAACACAGCGGAAAAATCCTTATGTTTACCTATTACTTTCAGGGTCTTGCCCTGGGAGCGGCAATGATTTTGCCGCTTGGCCCGCAAAATGCTTTTGTGATGAATCAGGGGATCCGTCGTCAGTATCACCTGATGATTGCCCTGCTGTGCGCGGTCAGCGACTTGCTGTTGATCTGCGCCGGTATTTTTGGCGGTAGCGCGCTGCTGATGCAATCCCCATGGCTGCTGGCGATAGTGACCTGGGGCGGCGTGGCCTTTTTGTTGTGGTATGGCTTCGGCGCACTGAAAACGGCGTTCAGTCAGAATCTTGAGCTCGCCAGCGCCGAGGTGATGCAGCAGGGGCGCTGGAAAATCATTATAACTATGCTGGCGGTCACCTGGCTGAACCCGCATGTTTACCTGGATACCTTTGTGGTGCTGGGCAGCCTGGGAGGGCAGCTGGCGGTGGAGCCGAAGCGCTGGTTTGCGCTGGGGACCATTAGCGCCTCTTTCCTGTGGTTCTTTGGCCTGGCGCTGTTAGCCGCCTGGCTGGCGCCGCGGCTGCGTACCGCCAAAGCCCAGCGGATCATCAATATTGTGGTCGGCGCCGTCATGTGGTTTATTGCATTTCAGCTGGCAAAAGAGGGCGTCGGCCATATCCTGGCGTTGCTCAACTAAGCGTTGTCCGATGGACTTTCCTGCTGTACGCGCTAAGCTTGCTGGCATGCGTCCCGTAAGGGCGATTTAAGTAACATGGAGAAACGACAGTGAAGTTAAAAGTCTTAGCCCTGGCGGCAGCACTCGGATTTAGCACAATGGCGGCACAGGCAAACGAATTGCCAGACGGTCCGCACATTGTGACTTCAGGCACAGCAAGCGTTGCCGCGGTTCCGGATATTGCCACCCTGGCGATCGAAGTGAACGTCGCGGCGAAAGATGCCGCATCGGCGAAAAAGCAGGCAGACGATCGCGTCGCGCAGTATCTCTCTTTCCTTGAAAAGAGTGGTATCGCGAAAAAAGACATTAGCTCTGCGAATCTGCGTACCCAGCCTGATTATGACTATCAGAACGGGAAAAGCATTCTCAAAGGCTATCGGGCGGTGCGCACCGTGGAAGTGACGTTGCGCCAGCTGGATAAACTTAACGGCCTGCTGGACGGCGCGCTGAAGGCGGGACTGAACGAAATCCGCTCCGTTTCGCTGGGCGTTGCGCAACCGGATGCCTACAAGGATAAGGCGCGTAAAGCGGCGATCGATGACGCGGTGCATCAGGCACAGGAGCTGGCGGCTGGCTTCCAGAGCAAGCTGGGGCCGGTCTACAGCGTGCGCTACCACGTCTCCAACTATCAGCCGAGCCCGATGGTGCGTATGATGAAGGCCGCTGACGCTGCGCCGGTTTCAGCCCAGGAAACCTACGAGCAGGCGACTATCCAGTTTGACGACCAGGTTGACGTGGTCTTTGAGCTGCAGCCAGCTCAGGCCGCCGCGCCAGCCGCGCCGGCGAAACCGGCGGAAGAGCCGAAACCAGCGCAGTAAGCGATAGAAACAAAAAAGCCACTTCCGGGAAGTGGCTTTTTTTATGCCGGGGATTTAATCCTGACGCAGCACTTTGTGGCCGTAATCAATAAGCGCATCGGTCACCCGGCGCATCATGCGGCTTTCCGGCGCAAAGCGGTGCCAGTACAGCATACGACGCTGGAACAGACCGGGCGTGAGGTCAATAAGCTCGCCGCTTTTCAGCTCTTTTTCGATTTGCAGATGCGGGATCATACAGCAGGTAGTGCCCTGGCGCGCCAGCTGCACGAAGGCTTCTGATGAGTTAACGATGTGGCAGGGGACGCTACCCGGCGGCAGGTCGAAGTTTTGCTGCAGGAACGCCTGATGCATATCGTCCAGATGATCAAAGGCGACGACCGGCGCTTTCAGCAGCGCAGAACGCGTCACGCCGTTCGGGAAATAGCGTTGCGCAAACTCTTTTGAGGCGACAAACAGGTAATCGAGCGCGCCGAGCTGATCCACCAGACAGCTTGGCAGCGCCTGCGGCTGGATACTCACTGCGCCCACCACTTCCCCACGGCGCAAGCGCTCCTGGGTGCGGGTTTCATCTTCCACCTGCAGGTTAAGACGAATAGGGGAGTCTGACAGAACATTGGCCAGCGCCGGCAGCAGCCAGGTGGCCAGACTGTCGGCGTTCACCGCCAGCGACAACAGCAGCGGCGTGGAGCCGGTCTGCTCGTCGCCCAGCCACTCTTCTTCCAGCAGTTCAACCTGGCGTAACAGGGCCAGCAGCTTTTGCCCCTGCTCGGTGGGGCGTGGCGGCACGGTGCGCACCAGCAGCGGTTGACCGAACATATTTTCCAGCTGCTTAATACGCTGTGAGACGGCGGACTGGGTAATACATAGCTTCTGCGCGGCGCGCTCAAATCCTCGTTCCCTAATCACCGCATCCAGCGCTTGTAGTGTCCTGTAGTCCGGTCGTTTCATTATTCTGGCGTGCCCCCATAACTAATCGTTATCTCGCACTATGACATAAATTTTTATTTGATACAGACGAAATTGGTCTGCTCAGTTGTGTGATCTGCATCGCAGGGACATTTCCACTGTCGATGTTCTATAATGCGCCACAGGCATTCACATCTCGGACCATAATTATGACGCAGGATGAACTGAAAAAAGCAGTAGGTTGGGCGGCGCTGCAATACGTACAGCCAGGGACCATTGTCGGCGTAGGCACCGGCTCGACGGCGGCCCATTTTATTGACGCGCTGGGCACGATGAAGGGGCAGATTGAAGGCGCGGTCTCCAGCTCCGATGCCTCTACCGAAAAGCTCAAAAGCCTCGGGATCCCCGTCTTCGATCTCAACAGTGTCGATCGCCTGGGGATCTATGTTGATGGCGCGGATGAGATCAACGGCCATATGCAAATGATCAAAGGCGGCGGCGCGGCGCTGACCCGTGAGAAGATTATCGCTTCGGTCGCCGATAAATTTATCTGCATCGCCGATGCCTCCAAGCAGGTTGATATTCTCGGCGCATTCCCGCTGCCGGTTGAAGTCATTCCGATGGCGCGCAGCGCCGTCGCGCGTCAACTGGTCAAGCTGGGCGGTCGTCCGGAGTACCGTCAGGGCGTGGTGACCGATAACGGCAACGTCATCCTGGACGTGCATGGCCTGGAAATTCTTGATGCTGTCGCGCTGGAGAATGCCATCAACGGCATCCCTGGCGTCGTGACCGTAGGGCTGTTCGCCAACCGCGGGGCCGACGTGGCACTGATCGGTACGGCCGATGGCGTGAAAACCATCGTAAAATAGTCTGTCCGCAGGGAGCCAGTCGGCTCCCTCGCAAATATTTTTTCACCTGGTGCAATTTGGTGACTTCTGTCACATTTATGCAACCATTCTGATTAACACGCTACCATTAATCTTCTTTCTGGTGTTTTGTCCTGTCATTTCCCTCTGGATGACATTTCTTCAGGACGGCGACGCAAACGTTCATATTGCCGCGATAGTTTTTTTTGATATGTTGCTGAGACGAACTTTCGTTCAGCACGACATCAGTTAAGACAAAACAGGACGGGGAAATGGCTAAGGTATCACTGGAAAAAGACAAGATTAAATTTCTGCTGGTTGAAGGTGTGCATCAAAAGGCAATCGATAGCCTTCGCGCAGCAGGTTACACCAACATTGAATTTCATAAAGGCGCGCTGGACTCCGAACAGCTGAAAGCGTCGATCCGTGATGCCCATTTCATCGGCCTGCGTTCCCGTACCCATCTGACTGAAGAGATTTTCGCTGCGGCGGAAAAACTGGTTGCCGTGGGTTGCTTCTGCATCGGTACCAACCAGGTCGATCTGAACGCCGCCGCGAAGCGCGGTATTCCGGTGTTTAACGCGCCATTCTCGAATACCCGTTCGGTGGCCGAGCTGGTCATCGGTGAGCTGCTGCTGCTGCTGCGCGGCGTGCCGGAAGCCAACGCCAAGGCGCATCGCGGTGTATGGAATAAGCTGGCGGTCGGCAGCTTTGAAGCGCGCGGCAAGAAACTGGGGATTATCGGTTACGGCCATATCGGTACCCAGCTCGGCATTCTGGCGGAATCGCTGGGGATGCATGTCTTCTTCTATGATATTGAAAATAAACTGCCGCTCGGCAACGCCACCCAGGTTCAGCATCTCTCCGACCTGCTGAACATGAGCGATGTGGTCAGCCTGCACGTGCCGGAAAACGCCTCCACCAAAAACATGATGGGTGCGGAAGAGCTGGCGCTGATGAAGCCGGGCGCGCTGCTGATCAACGCCTCCCGCGGTACCGTGGTGGATATTCCGGCGCTATGCGATGCGCTGGCGAGTAAGCATCTGGCCGGGGCGGCTATCGACGTCTTCCCGACAGAACCCGCCACCAACAGCGACCCCTTCACTTCGCCGCTGTGCGAGTTTGATAACGTGATCCTGACTCCGCATATCGGCGGTTCGACCCAGGAAGCGCAGGAGAACATCGGTCTGGAAGTGGCTGGCAAGCTGGCGAAGTACTCTGACAACGGGTCAACCCTGTCGGCAGTTAACTTCCCGGAAGTTTCTCTGCCGCTGCATGGCGGCCGCCGTCTGCTGCATATCCATGAGAACCGGCCGGGCGTCCTGACCGCCATCAACCAGATCTTCGCCGCGCAGAGCATCAACATTGCCGCGCAGTATCTGCAAACGTCGCCGCAGATGGGCTACGTGGTTATTGATATTGAAGCGGAAGAAGATGTTGCCCAGCAGGCGCTGCAGGCAATGAAAGCGATCCCGGGGACTATCCGCGCCCGTCTGCTGTTTTAATCATTTTTGCCTCTCGGGCAGGTCGCGTACCTGCCCGTTTTTTTGTTAATACTTTCCAGGCTGAAATTCTCGTCCTCGCGTACCTACCAACTCCAGGTTTTTCCCGGGGTGATCACCGCTGGTAACGGGATATCCCACTCTTCGCTTGGCAGGCTATCCACCTGCTGGCAGTCGTGCGCGTAGCCTACCGGCTGCAGGCGATACTGCTGCCAGTTTTGCAGCGTCCGGTCGTAAAAACCGCCGCCCATTCCCAGCCGTTGGCCACTGACATCGAAGGCCACTAGCGGGGTCACCAGCACATCGAGTTCAGCGAGCGGCAGCACGTCCCGCACATCGAGCTTCGGTTCGCGGATTTTCAGGCGATTCACTATCAGTTGGCTCTGTGGATGGTAGTGTAAAAACAACAGGTTTCCGGGGCTAAACGGATGCAGCACCGGGAGATACACCCGTTTGCCGGCGCGCCAGAGCTGGTCAATTAGCGGCTGGGTGTCCAGCTCGCCGTCAAAGGAGAGGAACAGCGCCACGGTATGAGCGAGTACGACCGGCGGCCAGGCCATCATCCGCTCGGCGGCCTGTTGGGCAAACAGGCGCTGTTGCTCCGGGCTGAGCGCGCGGCGACGCTCGCGGATCTGCTGGCGAATATGCTGTCTGGAGAGCGGGATATCAGGCTGTAGGGTCATACAGGTCTCATTACGAGCAAGCGAAACAGTACGAGGAAGTGTAATACAGGGCGGCAGCAGCCGAAAACTAGAGCGTTGGGATAATGCGAACTAAAGAAGGGAATCTCCGAGATGCCGCCGCAGGCTGTAACCCTTGAACCCTTGGTTCAAGGTGAATGTGTCGTCACAGTTTTAAGGCTTCTCGGACGAACCGAGCATGCTCACCAACCGTGGAGCGCCACATTCTTGTGGTATGAAATATCGGCTCAGGGGACTGGCCCGCTTGCAAACATCTCAGAGAAATTTTGTTCTGGAATTACTCTAACACAGTTAACTGCAAAGTGTTAT
Organism: Klebsiella variicola; assembly: GCF_000828055.2. Lineage (NCBI taxonomy): Bacteria > Pseudomonadati > Pseudomonadota > Gammaproteobacteria > Enterobacterales > Enterobacteriaceae > Klebsiella > Klebsiella variicola. The sequence goes on from NZ_CP010523.2 coordinate 806,089, forward strand.
TCAAACTTTGACCCTGGTCTTTCGCTTATGCGACCTTGCTCAAGCAATGCCTGTTCAATGGTCTGCTGAAGCATCCGAATGCGCTGCTCCATGCTCGAAGCGTAGTCGCGGGTCTTCGCTTTTTCCTGAGTCAACTCATAGCTGATGTTCAACGCGGCGATGAAGACCAGCTGCTCAGTATTTGTGACTCTAGTGCGTTCTTTTAAATCTTGCAACCGCTGATTAAGGTCTTCAGCTGCCTGATTCAGGGCATCCCTTTGTTCAGGCGGGCAATTCACTCGCAGTGAACGGCCGAAAATTTGGAGATCTACGGGTTGTGCAGACATGCCACCTTCCTGCTGATTGACTGCGCTGCCTTCACATCCGAGCCTGGGTCTGCGAAGGGGCGACACTATAGCTACCCTGGTGCAGGGATACAAGCCCTTTTCTGGTTCACCAGGGTCCAAAGTGGTAGCATATCATGAATATTCCTCCCAACGATGACGAATGCGCATGTCTATACAGAACGAAATGCCTGGTTACAACGATGTAGACCAGTTACTGAACCAACAAGGGGTCGGCCTCACCCCAGCCGAAATGCACGGTTTGATCAGCGGATTGCTGTGCGGCGGCAACACGGACAGCAGCTGGCTGCCGCTGGTGCACGACCTGACCAACGAAGGGCTCGCCTTTGGTCATGAACTGGCCCAGGCGCTGCGTAACATGCATTCCGCCATCAGCGATTCACTGGATGACGACGGTTTCCTCTTTCAACTGTATCTACCGGAAGGCGATGCGGTAAGCGTCTTCGACCGCGCCGACGCTCTCGCCGGTTGGGTCAACCATTTCCTGCTCGGCCTTGGCGTCAGCCAACCGAAGCTGGATAAAGTGAAAGACGAGACCGGGGAAGCGATTGACGATCTGCGTAATATTGCCCAGCTGGGCTACGATGAAGACGAAGATCAGGAAGAGCTGGAGATGTCTCTGGAGGAGATTATCGAGTATGTCCGCGTTGCCGCACTGCTGTGCCACGACACTTTTTCTCGTCAGCAGCCAACCGCACCGGAAGTCCGCAAACCGACATTACACTAACTAAAATTCGTTCAGGGGGCGTCATGACTCAGCAGGAATTTCTCTCGCGTCGCCAGGCGCTGCTGGCGCAGATGCAGCCAGGCAGCGCGGCGCTGATTTTCGCCGCACCGGAAGCGGTGCGTAGCGCAGATTCGGAATATCCCTACCGGCAGAACAGCGATTTTTGGTACTTCACCGGCTTCAACGAACCGGAAGCGCTGCTGGTGTTGATCAAAAGCGATGAAACGCACAACCATAGCGTGCTGTTTAACCGGGTTCGCGATCTGACCGCTGAGATCTGGTTCGGTCGCCGTCTGGGCCAGGATGCCGCGCCGGCGAAGCTCGGTGTGGATCGTGCGCTGGCGTTTAGCGAAATCAACCAGCAGCTGTATCAGCTGCTCAACGGCCTGGATGCTATCTACTTCGCCCAGGGTGAATATGCCTATGCCGATGAGATTGTGTTTAACGCCCTCGAAAAACTGCGCAAAGGCTCGCGCCAGAATCTGCAGGCGCCGAACTCGGTCATCGACTGGCGGCCCATCGTGCATGAGATGCGCCTGTTTAAATCTGCGGAAGAGCTGGCAGTGATGCGCCGCGCCGGCGAAATTTCCGCCCTTGCCCATACCCGGGCGATGGAAAAATGTCGCCCTGGCATGTTCGAGTATCAGCTGGAAGGCGAAATTCTCCATGAATTCAACCGCCACGGCGCGCGTTTCCCGTCCTATAACACCATCGTTGGCGGCGGCGAAAACGGCTGCATTCTGCACTACACCGAAAACGAATCCGAGCTGCGCGATGGCGATTTAGTGCTGATTGACGCCGGCTGCGAATACCGCGGCTATGCGGGCGATATCACCCGCACCTTCCCGGTTAACGGTAAATTCAGCAAGCCGCAGCGTGAAATCTACGACATCGTGCTGGAATCGCTGGAAACTGCGCTGGAACTGTATCGTCCGGGCACCTCCATTTATGAAGTTAATCAGGAAGTGGTGCGCATTATGATTACCGGCCTGGTGCGGCTGGGGATCCTGAAAGGCGAGATTGACGAGCTCATCGCCAACAACGCCCACCGCCCGTACTTTATGCATGGCCTGAGCCACTGGTTGGGTCTGGATGTGCACGATGTCGGTAATTACGACACCGACCGTTCGCGGGTACTGGAACCGGGAATGGTGCTGACCGTCGAGCCGGGACTGTATATCGCCACCGATGCCGACGTGCCGGCCCAATATCGCGGCATCGGCATTCGTATTGAAGATGACATCGTCATTACCGAAGACGGCAACGAAAATCTCACCGCCAGCGTGGTGAAGAAGGCGGATGAGATCGAGGCGCTGATGGCGGCGGCGCGCCAGTCATGAGCGTGCTGATCGTCGGCGGCGGGATGACCGGGGCGACGCTCGCGCTGGCCATCTCCCGTTTGACCGGCGGCGCCCTGCCGGTCCATCTGATTGAGGCGCAGGATCCGCATTCGTCACGCCATCCCGGTTTTGACGATCGGGCAATTGCCCTGGCGGCCGGTACCTGCCAGCAGCTGGCGCGCATTGGTATCTGGCAGACCCTGGCTAAACGAGCGACGCCCATCCAGCGGGTCCATGTCAGCGACCGTGGTCACGCTGGTTTTGTGAACCTGGCGGCGGCCGATTACGGCTTGTCGGCGCTGGGGCAGGTGGTTGAACTCCACGATGTCGGCCAGCGGCTGTTTAGTCTGCTGCGCGAGGCGCCGGGCGTCACCCTGCACTGTCCGGCGAAAGTGGAAGCGGTCAGCCGCCGCGAGGAGAGCGTCAGCCTTACGCTTGAGGGCGGCGAAATCATCAACGGTAAGCTGCTGGTGGCGGCGGACGGTTCCCGTTCGTCGCTGGGCGCTCACTGCGGCATCAGCTGGCAGCAGCAGCCGTATGAGCAGATAGCGATCATTGCTAACGTTAGCACTGCGTTGCCGCACGAAGGCCGCGCCTTCGAGCGCTTTACCGAGCATGGCCCGCTGGCGATGCTGCCGATGTCGCAAGGGCGCTGTTCGCTGGTGTGGTGCCATCCGCAGTCGCGGCGCGACGAGGTACAGAGCTGGTCTGACGAACGTTTTTGTCAGGCGTTACAGCAGGCATTCGGCTGGCGGCTGGGGCGTATTCCCCATGCCGGTAAGCGCAGCGTCTATCCGTTAGCCTTAACCACCGCCACCCGTGCGGTGTCGCATCGCCTGGCGCTGGTCGGTAATGCGGCGCAGACGCTGCATCCGATCGCCGGGCAGGGCTTTAACCTCGGCCTGCGCGACGTGATGAGCCTGGCGGAGATGCTTGCCGATGCGCATGTGGCCCGCGACGATGTGGGCGATTATTCCCTGCTGTGCCGCTACCAGGCACGGCGGGCAGGTGATAAAGCCGCCACTATCGGTGTCACCGATGGGCTGGTGCATCTGTTTGCCAACCGTTGGGCGCCGCTGGTGGCGGGGCGCAACGTCGGTCTGATGGCCATGGACTTATTTACCCCGGCGCGCGATGCGCTGGCGCAGCGTACCCTCGGTTGGGTTCCCCGTTAAGGAGTAAAACGTGCAAAGTGTTGATGTTGCCATTGTTGGCGGTGGAATGGTGGGACTGGCGGTAGCCTGCGGTTTACAGGGCAGCGGCCTGCGCGTCGCGGTGCTGGAGAAAGCAGCGCCGCAGCCTCTGGCCGCCGATGCGCCGCCGGCGCTGCGCGTTTCGGCGATCAATGCCGCCAGCGAAAAGTTGCTGACTAAGCTGGATGTCTGGCGCGAGATCGTCGCCCAGCGTGCCAGCTGCTATCACGGTATGGAAGTGTGGGACAAAGACAGCTTCGGCCGCATTAGCTTCGATGACCAGAGCATGGGCTTTAGCCATCTGGGCCATATTATTGAAAATGCCGTGGTGCATCACGCATTGTGGCAGAAAGCGCAGCGCTGCGCTGACGTCACCCTGCTGGCGCCTGCGGAACTACAGCAGGTGGCGTGGGGTGAAAACGAAGCCTTTCTCAGCCTGCAGGACGGCAGCATGTTGACCGCGAGGTTGGTGGTGGGCGCTGATGGCGCGAATTCATGGCTGCGTAATAAGGCCGATATTCCGCTGACCTTCTGGGATTACCACCATCATGCGCTGGTGGCGACGATTCGCACCGCTGAGCCGCATCAGGCGGTGGCACGCCAGGCGTTCCATGGCGAGGGTATTCTGGCCTTCCTGCCGCTCAGCGATCCGCACCTGTGCTCGATCGTCTGGTCGCTGTCGCCAGCGGAAGCGAAGCGGATGCAGGGGGCTGATGAAGCCACCTTCAACCAGGCGCTGAATATCGCCTTCGATAATTGCCTCGGCCTCTGCCAGCTGGCAAGCGAACGTGAAGTTTTCCCGCTGACCGGCCGCTATGCCCGTCAGTTTGCCGCCCACCGCCTGGCGCTGGTCGGCGATGCCGCGCATACCATCCACCCGCTGGCCGGGCAGGGGGTGAACCTTGGCTTTATGGACGCCGCCGAGCTTATCGACGAGTTGAGGCGCCTGCATGCGCAGGGGAAAGATATCGGCCAGCATTTGTACCTGCGCCGCTATGAGCGCAGCCGCAAACACAGCGCCGCGCTGATGCTGGCGGGTATGCAGGGATTCCGCGAAATGTTCTCCGGCAGCCATCCGGCGAAGAAATTCCTCCGCGACATGGGGCTCAAACTGGCCGATTCGCTGCCTGGCGTAAAACCGCAGCTGATTCGTCAGGCGATGGGCCTCAACGATCTCCCCGCCTGGTTACGTTAACCCCGTCACACTTCTTTTACCCGGCCTGCGTGCCGGGTTTTCTCCCTCATTTGAAATATTCTAATTTCACCTCTTTTTTCGCATTAGTTTTATTAATGCGCTCTTTTTTTTGTTAAAGAAATTAGGCCCGTAAAATCGCATAAAACACCATCATTGCCTTATCGATGAAAGCTTAATGTTAATTTTATGTGGCATAAATCGCTTTTTTCCAGTCAATAACTCTGTAGTCTTTTCGGCGGATTTTAGTCATAAGCTAATGTGATGCCCTGAATGAGCTTATGGTTTAGCGCCGGGTTCGGTGGTAAGTTCAGGCAAAAGAGAACGTTTGCGTCGGCGTCCGTCAGCGGTGCCGTCGCCGAATTTCGTGGCGCAAAATCGCCGACAATCTCGTGGCTGGTTCCGTTTTATTCGATGAGGAAAAGATGGCTCAACAGACTCCGTTGTATGAACAACACACGCTATGCGGCGCTCGCATGGTGGATTTCCATGGCTGGATGATGCCGCTGCATTACGGATCCCAGATTGATGAGCACCATGCGGTGCGCGGCGATGCAGGGATGTTCGATGTGTCGCATATGACCATCGTCGATTTCCACGGCAGCCGGATCCGCGAGTTCTTGCGCTATTTGCTGGCCAACGATGTGGCGAAGCTGACCACCCCAGGCAAAGCGCTCTACACGGGAATGCTTACCGCCTCCGCCGGCGTCATCGATGACCTGATTGTCTATTTCCTTTCTGAAGATTATTTCCGCCTCGTTGTTAACTCCGCCACCCGCGAAAAAGACCTCGCCTGGATCTCCGAGCAAGCTGAACCTTACGGCCTTGAAATTACCGTTCGCGACGATCTGTCGCTGATCGCGGTGCAGGGCCCCCAGGCGAAAGCGAAGGCGGCGACGCTGTTTACTGATGCGCAGCGTCAGGCCGTGGAAGGCATGAAGCCGTTCTTTGGCGTGCAGTCCGGCGACCTGTTTATCGCCACCACCGGTTATACCGGCGAAGCGGGCTATGAAATTGCGATGCCGAACGAGCAGGCCGCTGATTTCTGGCGCGGTCTGCTGGACGCTGGCGTTAAGCCGTGCGGTCTCGGCGCGCGTGACACCCTACGCCTGGAGGCCGGGATGAACCTGTATGGCCAGGAGATGGACGAAGGCGTCTCCCCGCTGGCGGCGAACATGGGCTGGACTATCGCCTGGGAGCCCGCCGATCGTAACTTTATCGGTCGCGAAGCGCTGGAGATGCAGCGCGAAAAAGGCACCGAGCAGCTGGTTGGCCTGGTGATGACCGAGAAAGGCGTCCTGCGCGGCGGCCTGCCGGTCCGTTTTACCGATAGCGACGGTAATCAAAAAGAAGGCATTATCACCAGCGGCACCTTCTCGCCGACCCTGGGCTACAGCATCGCGCTGGCGCGCGTGCCGGCCGGGATTGGCGACACCGCGGTGGTGCAAATTCGTAACCGTGAAATGCCGGTAAAAGTGACTAAACCTGGTTTTGTACGCAATGGCAAAGCCATTGTGTGATTTCCCTTTTTTGGAGATGAATTGATGAGCAACGTACCAGCAGAACTGAAATACAGCAAAGAACACGAATGGCTGCGTAAAGAAGCAGACGGCACCTATACCGTCGGGATCACCGAGCATGCGCAGGAGCTGCTGGGCGACATGGTTTTCGTTGACCTGCCGGAAGTGGGCGCCACCGTTGAAGCGGGCGCTGATTGCGCCGTTGCCGAATCCGTGAAAGCGGCTTCCGATATCTACGCGCCGATTAGCGGTGAAATCGTTGCCGTCAACGAAGAGCTGAACGACTCTCCGGAACTGGTCAACAGCGACCCGTACAGCGACGGCTGGATCTTCAAAATTAAAGCCAGCGACGAAGCGCAGGTTGCCGCGCTGCTGGATGCCGCCGCGTATGAAGCTTTACTGGAAGACGAATAAATACGCTTCATCCTTCACGCTGCAGGGGTGTTGGCTTCCTGGCTCCCCCCGGTCACTTACTTTTGTAAGCTCCCGGGGAGTCGCTGTGTCGCCGCCTTCCTGCAACGCGAATGATTTTGCGTATTCTGGCCCGGTAAGCATCAGCGCTTGCCGGGCAAACCAGTCAGACAATCACGATTCACCGCACGTTTCAGGAACCATCGCTCATGACTCAGACTTTAAGTCAGCTTGAAAACCGCGACGCCTTTATTGAACGTCACATTGGCCCGGACGCTCAGCAGCAGCAAGAGATGCTGAAGACCGTCGGCGCGGATTCGCTTAACGCCCTGATTGGCCAGATTGTGCCGCAGGATATCCAGCTGGCGACCCCACCGCAGGTGGGCGACGCGACTACCGAATTCGCCGCGCTGGCGGAGCTGAAGGCGATTGCCGGTCGCAACAAGCGCTTCAAGTCTTACATCGGCATGGGCTACACCGCCGTGCAGCTGCCGCCGGTCATTCAGCGCAACATGCTGGAAAACCCGGGCTGGTATACCGCCTATACCCCTTACCAGCCGGAAGTCTCCCAGGGCCGTCTGGAATCGCTGCTCAACTTCCAGCAGGTCACGCTGGATCTGACCGGGCTGGATATCGCTTCCGCTTCGCTGCTCGATGAAGCCACCGCCGCCGCCGAAGCGATGGCGATGGCCAAACGCGTCAGTAAACTGAAGAACGCCAACCGTTTCTTCGTTGCCGCCGACGTCCATCCGCAAACCCTGGACGTGGTGCGCACCCGCGCGGAAACTTTCGGCTTCGACGTGATCGTCGATGACGCCGACAAAGTGCTCGATCACCAGGATGTCTTTGGCGTGCTGCTGCAGCAGGTGGGCACCACCGGTGAAATCCACGATTACAGCAAACTGATCGCCGAGCTGAAAGCGCGCAAAGTGATTGTCAGCGTCGCCGCCGACTTTATGGCGCTGGTGCTGCTGACGGCGCCGGGCAAGCAGGGCGCGGATATTGTCTTCGGTTCCGCCCAACGCTTCGGCGTGCCGATGGGCTATGGCGGCCCGCACGCGGCCTTCTTCGCGGCGAAAGATGAATTCAAACGCTCCATGCCGGGCCGGATTATCGGCGTATCGAAAGATGCGGCGGGTAATACCGCGCTGCGCATGGCGATGCAGACTCGCGAGCAGCATATCCGCCGCGAGAAAGCGAACTCCAACATTTGTACCTCGCAGGTTCTGCTGGCCAACATCGCCAGCCTCTACGCGGTATTCCACGGCCCGGCGGGCCTGAAACGTATCGCTGGCCGCATTCATCGCCTGACCGATATTCTGGCCGACGGCCTGCAGAAGAAAGGGCTGAAGCTGCGTCATGCGCACTACTTCGATACCCTGTGCGTCGAAGTGGCGGATAAAGCTGCGGTGCTGGCGCGTGCCGAAGCGCTGCAGATTAACCTGCGTAGCGATATTCACGGCGCGGTTGGCATTACGCTCGATGAAGCGACCACCCGCGAAGATGTGCTGAACCTGTTCCGCGCCATCGTCGGCGACGATCACGGTCTGGATATCGATACCCTGGATAAAGACGTGGCGCTGGATAGCCGTTCGATCCCGGCGGTGATGCTGCGCGACGATGCGATCCTCACCCATCCGGTGTTTAACCGCTACCATAGCGAAACCGAGATGATGCGCTACATGCATGCGCTGGAGCGTAAAGATCTGGCGCTGAACCAGGCGATGATCCCGCTGGGCTCCTGCACCATGAAACTGAACGCCGCGGCGGAGATGATCCCGATCACCTGGCCGGAATTTGCCGAGCTGCACCCGTTCTGTCCGGTCGAGCAGGCGGAAGGTTATCATCAGATGATCGCCCAGCTTTCTGACTGGCTGGTGAAACTGACCGGCTATGACGCCGTCTGTATGCAGCCGAACTCCGGCGCGCAGGGCGAGTATGCTGGCCTGCTGGCGATTCGCCACTATCACGAAAGCCGCAACGAAGGCCATCGCGATATCTGCCTGATCCCAAGCTCCGCGCACGGCACCAACCCGGCTTCCGCGCAGATGGCGGGTATGCAGGTCGTGGTCGTTGCCTGCGACAAAAACGGCAACATCGATCTTGCCGACCTGCGTGAAAAAGCAGAGCAGGCAGGGGCGAATCTCTCCTGCATCATGGTCACCTATCCGTCAACCCACGGCGTGTATGAAGAGACCATCCGTGAAGTGTGCGAGATCGTGCACCAGTTCGGCGGCCAGGTTTATCTCGATGGCGCCAACATGAACGCCCAGGTCGGGATCACTTCTCCGGGCTTTATCGGCGCCGACGTTTCGCACCTCAACCTGCATAAAACCTTCTGCATTCCGCACGGCGGCGGCGGTCCGGGTATGGGCCCTATCGGTGTGAAAGCGCACCTGGCGCCGTTTGTACCGGGCCACAGCGTGGTTCAGATTGAAGGTATGCTGACCCGTCAGGGCGCGGTTTCCGCCGCGCCGTTCGGCAGCGCTTCCATTCTGCCGATCAGCTGGATGTATATCCGCATGATGGGCGCGGAAGGCCTGAAGCAGGCGAGCCAGAACGCGATCCTTAACGCCAACTATATCGCTACCCGGCTGAAAGAGGCTTACCCGGTGCTCTATACCGGCCGCGATGGTCGCGTGGCGCACGAATGTATTCTCGATATTCGTCCGCTGAAAGAAGAGACCGGCATTAGCGAGCTGGATATTGCTAAACGCCTGATCGACTTTGGTTTCCATGCGCCGACCATGTCCTTCCCGGTTGCCGGGACGCTGATGGTTGAGCCGACAGAATCGGAAAGCAAGGTAGAGCTGGACCGCTTTATTGACGCCATGCTGGCGATCCGCGCGGAAATCGACCGCGTCAAAGCCGGTGAATGGCCGCTGGAAGACAACCCGCTGGTGAACGCGCCGCACACCCAGGGTGAGCTGGTGAGCGAGTGGAACCATCCGTACAGCCGCGAGCTGGCGGTATTCCCGGCTGGGTTGCACAACAAGTACTGGCCGACGGTGAAACGTCTGGATGATGTCTACGGCGACCGCAACCTGTTCTGCTCCTGCGTGCCGATGAGCGAATACCAGTAAGTGGTGAATTAGCTAAACTTTTAAAGGCGCTGCGGCGCCTTTATTTTTTGGAGGGAAGGTATGGCGATAGCTCTGATTAGCGGCGCGAGCCGCGGCATAGGCCGGGCGACGGCGCTGCTGCTGGCGCAGGAAGGGTATACCGTCGCGGTTAATTATCATCACAACATTAACGCCGCCACCGAAGTGGTCAATACCATTGTTGAATCTGGCGGCAAAGCCACGGCGCTGCGGGCGGATATCAGCGATGAAGCGCAGGTGATGGCGATGTTTGAGGCGGTTGACCGCATGGGCGAACCGTTGACGGCATTGGTCAACAATGCCGGGATCCTGTTTACCCAATGTACGGTGGAGAGCCTGAGCGCCGAGCGTATTAACCGCGTGCTGGCCACCAACGTCACCGGCTACTTCCTCTGTTGTCGTGAGGCGGTAAAGCGCATGGCGCATCGGCATGGCGGCAAGGGCGGGGCGATAGTTAACGTGTCGTCGGCGGCCTCGCGCCTTGGCGCGCCGGGCGAGTACGTTGACTATGCCGCGTCGAAAGGGGCGGTAGATACCCTGACCACCGGGCTGGCGCTGGAAGTGGCGGCGCAAGGGATCCGGGTGAACGGCGTGCGTCCGGGGCTGATTTATACCGAGATGCACGCCTCCGGCGGCGAACCGGGACGCGTGGACCGGGTAAAAAATTCGCTGCCGATGCAGCGCGGCGGCCAGCCGGAAGAGGTCGCTCAGGCCATTGCCTGGCTGCTGAGCGACAAAGCGTCGTATGTGACGGGCAGTTTTCTTGAACTGGCGGGCGGTAAATAACCCATAGATGTCTATTGCCCGGCGGCGCTGCGCTTGCCGGGTAACCTTCCCGGATAGCGGCTACGCCTTATCCGGGCTACCCAACGATGCGTACCCGTAGCCCGGCTGAGCGCAGCGCGAGCCGGGGAAACCTTCCCGGATGGCGGTTACGCCTTATCCGGGCTACCCAACGATGCCTACCCGTAGCCCGGCTAAGCGCAGCGCGAGCCGGGGAAACCGACGGTCTACCAGGAGGCCAGCCACAGCCTCAGGCGCATTCCCCAACCGCTGGTCCAGCCGGTGGTAACCGACTTCACCTCGCCTTGAGAAATGACCACCAGCGTTGGCGTTACCCGAATGTCCCACTGCCGCGCCAGTTGGCCGCTCGGGTCATTCACCGTCGGCAGCGTCATTTTCTTCCTGGTCAGCCACTTCTCCAGCGCGGCGTTATCGCCGGAACGCAGGGCTACCGTCAGCACATTGCCGCCGTCGGCGGCAAGCGATGCCACCGACGGCGTGGTATAGCGACAGACTCCGCACCAGGTCGCCCAGACGTACAGCAGCAGCGGCTTTTGCTGGCTCATGGCGTTCAGATCCAGCGTCCTGCCGTCGAGTGTCTGCAGCGATGTGGCGCTGACGTTTTGCGGCAGCGCGGGCTGGCGAAAATAATCCACCGCCAGGCTCACCGCCGCGCCAATCAGCAGCCACACCGCCAGCTCGCGCAGCCAGCGCCTGATTTTACTGGCCACGGGCTTTCCCCAGCTGTTCTTTCACCAGCCCCTCCAGGTCTTCAGCAGGGATCGCGCCGGCCACCATCTGATCGCCGATGATGGTCGCCGGGGTGCCCTGAATATTCAGCACCTGCGACAAAATCAGGTTCATCTTCAGCGAATCCATGGTCTTGTCATCAATACTGACGTCATCGGTGGCGGTTTTCTTCTGTGCGGCGGCGATACTGGCGTCATCGTGATAGCCTTTTTTTGCCATCAGCCGCTGATGCAGCGCCCAGAATTTATCGGGCTGCTGACGCCAGGTGGAGAGCGCGGCTTTAGCGGCATTCACCGAACTCTGCCCTTTAAACGGCAGCAGCTTAACGATGAGCTGAATATCCGGATTATCGTGGACGATTTTTTCCAGCAGCGGATCAAACTGTTTGCAGTAAGGACAGTTGTAATCGGTAAACGAGACGATTGTGAGTTTTGGCTCTTTCGCGCCGGTGCGCGGGCTATTCGGATCGTTAAACAGCAGCTGGGCTAACTGGTCATTACCGTTCGATTGCGGTTTTTCCGCCGGCGCGGCGAAGCTGAAGGCCGATACGCACAGCAGTAATAAGGCGGTGATAGCTCTCATGTTATTTTCCTTTAGCGGCGGACAGGGTGGCGAGAAGTTGTTCGCGGTCTAACAGCGCAGGCAGGATCTCTCCCTGCGGCAATCCCGGTCCGTAAATCTGGTTAAACGGCACCGCGGCGTTGCCGCGTGCGGTTAAAAACTGACTAATGTCGGCGGAGGGTCGGCTCCAGTCGCCGCGTAAGGCGACCACGTCTGGCGCTGATAGCGCCTGCTGGATGTCGTCGCGCAGCAGCACGTTGTATTTATTGGCTTTACAGGTCACGCACCAGTCGGCGGTGACATCAATAAATACCCGTTTATGCTCCGCAAGGCCGTTAGCGATAGCCTGCTCGCTGAGCGGCTGCCAGTTAACCCGGTCGCGGCGCGGGCCCTGGCCGTCCTGTTGGGCGACAAAGGCGACGGCGCCCGCCACCACGATGGCCAGAGCGCCCGCGCGCAGCGCCGTACGCCAGCGGTAGCGCCAGGCGGTGGCCAATAGCAGGCCGATGGCCAGAATCACCAGCAGGGTAAGCACCGGCGTGCGGCCGATGTGGATCGTCAGCAGGCTAACCAGCCATAGTGCTGAACCAAGCATCATTAGCCCCAACACCACGCGCAGATGATTCATCCAGCGGCCTGGACGTGGAAGTCGTTGCGCCAGCCCCGGCCAGGCGACAATAAGCAGCCACGGCAGGCTCATGCCGATCCCCATGGCGAAGAAAATCCCCCACAGCAGCGGCAACGGCGCCACCAGCGCTACCGACACGGCGGTACCGAGGAACGGCGCGGTACAGGGCGTCGCCAGCAGGGTGGCGAAGGCGCCCTGCCAAAAATGGCCCATCAAGCCGTTGCCGCCGCGGGTGGCGAGGAAGGTACTGGCGCTGGAGGAGAGACGGATTTCGAATAGTCCCAATAAACTGGCGCTGAACAGCACCATCACCAGTGCCATCGCGCCGATAAACCACGGGTTCTGGAACTGGATCCCCCAGCCGAGCGCCTGATTACCTAAGCGTAGCGCGGTCATCATCAGCGCCAGCGCCAGGAAGGAGACGACGATCCCGCATACCGAGGCGAGGAACTGCCGCCGCACCGCGCCGCGTTCACGACGTTCGGTTTGCACCAATGAGCCGAGTTTCATCGCCAGCACCGGCAGCACGCAAGGCATGACGTTGAGAATAAGCCCGCCGGCCAGCGCCATCAGCAGCACCCAGCCTAACGCCAGCCCCGGCGCGGTACTGCCGGCGGCGATGGCGATTTGGCTTTCCTGCGCCGGGCCGCTATCGGCCAGCACCAGCGACAGCGTTTTGCCGCTCAGATCCGGCGCCGCTTCGCCCCAGCTATCGGTGACCGGTACGGTGGCGGTTAACGTATCGCCGCGGCTGGTAAAACTCGGCGTGCCGAAATCGACATCCTCCATGCTGTCGATAAACAGCGCTGGCTGCTGCCAGCCGGCATCGCGGCGGGCGGTTACCGTCAGCTTTCCGCTGACGTAGCTGGCGCTAAGCGCCGAGGTGAGACCGTCGCGCAGGGGCAGCGTGCCCATCGCGCGGGTGAAATCGTAATTAAATTGCTCCCCCGCCGGAGCCGTCATATCCAGCGAAAAGGGGTAGTCAGTGAGAATGCAGACATTGCTGCAGGTAGAGAGCGTCAGGACGCCGCTAAGCGTCGGCGGTATTTTCCCGCGCAGGGTCATCGGGAAGCTGACGTCGCCGTGATACCCCTGAGTGGAAATACCCGCGACGTCGAAGCGCTGCGGCGTCGGCCAGCGCCAGTTAACCTCCAGCGGCGTGTGCCAGGCGATAGCTGGCGCGATGCCGCCTTCGCCCGGCGAACGCCAGTAGGTTTTCCAGCCCTTTCCCAGCGCTACGTCTAAAAGCAGGCGGGTGTCGCCATTGCTTCCGCTTTGCGCCCGCAGGCGCACGCTGGCGTGTTGATTGTCGGCGACGCGCAGCCAGCCGCTATCGGCGGCCTGGCTGACGGGCAGCCATAGCCAAAGCAGGCAGACCAGCAGTCGCCTGAATACCATAAACATAAATTTTCTCCGTAAGTAATAAATTAACCTGAGCTGTCAGGAGAATTAATCACTCACGGAAGACGCATAATCGCAGATGCACCCGCAATCGGGGTGGGGAGATAACGCGGGGAGGCCACTGGCGTTCGATACGCGGCGGGATCGCCGCCAGCACCGCCAGCAGCAGAGTGATAGCCAACAGCGCCCCTTCAAACAGCATCGGCGGAACGGCCATCAGCGACTTGGCGCTGAGCTCGCACGGCGTGACCGGCGCCTCGGCCTTATCCGGGTTTTGCTGTAGCGACGGGCTGTCGGCGGTGAGGTTCATGACCAGCGCGTGCATCCCGGCCATCCGCTGGGCGGTGCAGGTCAGCACCACCAGACAGGCCAGGAGGACAAAAAGAATGGCTTTGCGTTGTCGCTTAATCATGATCGCCTCAAATATTCACGCGGCCTATCTTATCGGGCGAACGCGTTTTGGCAATGGTAAAGCTGTAAAGAAGTGTCTGGCGGATAAGTGATTTGCCCCCTCCCGGCCGGGAGAGGGCGGTCAGTTACAGATTCTCACCGTTGCTGGCGATGACTTCTTTGTACCAATTAAAGCTCTTCTTGCGCGAGCGGGACATGTCGCCGGTGCCGTCATCGTGTTTATTGACGTAGATGAAGCCGTAGCGTTTGCTGTACTGCCCGGTAGTGAAGGAGACGCAGTCGATGCAGCCCCATGGGGTATAGCCCATCAGATCGACGCCGTCATAAGTCACCGCTTTGATCATCTCTTCGACGTGGGCGCGCAGATAATCGATGCGGTAGTCATCGTTGATGCTGCCGTCGGCTTCGACTTTGTCGTAGGCGCCGAAGCCGTTTTCCACGATAAACAGCGGCTTCTGGTAGCGCTCATACAGTTCGCACAGGGCGTAGCGCAGGCCAACCGGGTCAATCTGCCAGCCCCAGTCGGAGGCTTTGACGTGCGGGTTCGGCACGCTGCCTTCGAAACCGGAAATGGCATCGCCGGTGCCGCCCTCAGCTTTCACCGCGTTGGTCATGTAGTAGCTGAAGCCGAGGTAGGCGCAGGTGCCTTCGCGCAGGATCTGCGCGTCGCCGTCTTCCATTTTGATGTTGAAGCCACGGCGTTCCCATTCATTCAACACATAGCTCGGGTAGTAACCGCGCAACTGGACATCGGTAAAGACGTAGCGTTCGCGCATCGACTCCTGGGCGAACATGACATCTTCCGGTTTGCAGGAATAAGGGTAGAGGGCGACCATCGCCAGCATGCAGCCGACCTGCATATCCGGGTTGATACGACGGGCCGCTTTCACCGCCAGCGCGCTGGCGACAAACTGGTGATGCAGCACCTGGTACATGGTCTCTTCCGGATTTTCATGCTCGGTATAGACCACGCCGGAACAGCAGTAGCCGAACAGCGGCGCGCGCCAGTTGCGCTGGTTATTGATCTCGTTAAAGGTCATCCAGTATTTCACTTTGTGCTTATAGCGCTCGAAGACCACTTCGGCGAAGCGCACAAAGAAATTGACCACTTTGCGGTTGGTCCAGCCGCCGTACTGCTGTACCAGATGCAGCGGCATTTCAAAGTGGGAAAGGGTGATCACCGGCTCGATGTTGTACTTCAGCAGTTCATCGAACATGTCATCGTAGAATTTCAGCCCTTCTTCATTCGGCTGAGTTTCGTCGCCCTGCGGGAAGATGCGGGTCCAGGCAATAGAGGTGCGGAAGCACTTGAAGCCCATCTCGGCGAACAGCTTGATGTCTTCTTTGTAGTGGCCGTAAAAATCAACCGCTTCGTGATTAGGGTAATATTTACCCGCTTCGACCTGGTGGGTGATTTCGCGCGGTACGCCGTGCGCCCCGCCAGTCAGCACGTCGCAGATGCTCGGGCCTTTGCCGCCTTTATTCCAGCCGCCTTCAACCTGATGCGCGGCGACCGCGCCGCCCCACAAAAAGTCTTTGGGAAGAGTCAATTTTTTCATCTTTGCTAATCTCTCTGAATGACTATTGCGATTGAGTCTAGCAAAGCGAAATTGAATGTCACGATATAACAAATTCCGCTAAAGGTAATATGTTACATCGAAAAAACAGGCTGTTATTTTTAGCTGATTTTGCGCGCTAATTTACGTCCTAGCGATTCAAGGATATAGATCACCGGAATTTGCGTTGTAATATCGTAGACGCCGCCGATGCGCGTCTGCGGCACGTGCCAGGAGAGATTGAAATCAGCCAGTTTCGCCAGTCGCGAATGCTCGTGGCTGGTAATCGACATCACCTTGCAGCGGTGCAGGCTGAACTGGCTGGCGAAGCGCAGGATCTCTTCGGTTTCGCCGGAGACGGAAAGCACGATCGCCAGCGCGTTACGGGCCATATCATTGGTTACCGGAAAATAGGGGTCGTCAATATGGTTGCTGAATTTCCCGACGTTGGAAAAGAAGCGTGCGCCATATTTCGCCAGCGCGCCGGAGGTGCCGGCGCCGACGAAAATAATACGTTCCGAAGCGAGAATAATATCCACGGCCTGCTCGAGTAATTCATCGAACTCGTCATTATTGACGCTTTTAAAAAAGCTCATAATTTCGCTGGCGCCGATATTTGCCTGTTGAGGCTCATTCTGCTCAAGATATAATTTAAAGCGTACGCGAAATTCAGAGTAGCCCTCGCACTGCAGTTTGCGGCAGAAGCGCAACACGGTGGTGGTGGAGACCCCGGCGGCCTCGGCCAGTTCGCGGATGGTCATGTACATCACTTTGTCACGATTCTTAATGACATAGTGATAGACCATCATCTCAAGATTATTGAGACTGGCGACAGCGGCGTGGGAGAACATACTCACAGTGGCGAACTCACAATTCATAATGACCAGGACGGAATTATATCATGCAGGCCAATGACATTACCTTTTTTCAGCGTTTTCAGGAGGACATCCTTGCCGGGCGCAAAACGATTACTATCCGCGATGCGGCGGAATCGCATTTTAAACCGGGTGACGTCCTGCGCGTTGGGCGCTATGAAGATGACGGCTATTTTTGCACCATCGCCGTGACCGCCACCTCGACGGTGACGCTCGATACGCTAACTGAACAGCATGCTCAACAGGAGAATATGACCCTCGAACAACTGCGGCAGGTGATTAGGGAAATCTATCCTGCGGAAGATCGGTTTTATGTTATTGAATTCAAACGCCTTTAAATAAAACCGGCACAGGTGTTAGTTGAAATAACATTGTAACATTATGATTTTAATGTATTTACAAATATACATCGTTTTATTTTAGCTAACAGGTGTTCACTGGAATCATTCTCAGTTACCCTAAGTGGGCAATGAAAGCGTTCTTGTTTTCACGGAGTCAAATATGGTGCGCAAACCATTAATCACTCAGGGATATTCTCTGGCAGAGGAAGTTGCCAACAGCATCAGCCACGGGATCGGGCTGGTGTTCGGTATTGTCGGCCTCGTGTTGCTGCTGGTGCAGGCGGTAGACACCAACGCCAGCGCGACGGCGATCACCAGCTACAGCCTGTACGGCGGCAGCATGATTATGCTGTTCCTCGCCTCTACGCTCTATCACGCGATCCCGCATCAGCGGGCGAAACAGTGGCTGAAAAAGTTCGACCACTGCGCTATCTACCTGCTGATTGCCGGGACCTACACGCCGTTTTTGCTGGTGGGGTTGAATTCACCGCTGGCAAAGGGGCTGATGATCGTCATCTGGAGCCTGGCCCTGCTGGGGATCCTGTTTAAGCTGACCATCGCGCACCGCTTTAAAATTCTGTCGCTGGTGACTTATCTGACCATGGGCTGGCTGTCGCTTATCGTGGTCTATCAGCTGGCAGTGAAGCTGGCGGTGGGCGGCGTAACGTTGCTGGCGGTCGGCGGGGTGGTGTACTCGCTGGGGGTCATCTTCTACGTCTGCAAACGTATTCCCTATAACCACGCTATCTGGCACGGCTTCGTGCTCGGCGGCAGCGTGTGTCACTTCCTGGCGATCTATCTGTACGTCGGCCAGTCCTGATAAACATTCCACGGTGGCGCTGCGCTTACCGTGGCTACGGTTATCTGCGGCCTGGAAATCCCACGGTGGCGCTACGCTTACCGTGGCTACGGTTATCTGCGGCCTGGAAATCCCACGGTAGTGCTGCGCTTACTGTGGCTACGATACTCTGCCGCCTGGAAATCCCACGGTGGCGCTACGCTTACCGTGGCTACGGTTATCTGCCGCCTGGAAATCCCACTGTGGCGCTGCGCTTACTGTGGCTACGGTTATCTGCCGCCTGGAAATCCCACGGTGGCGCTGCGCTTACCGTGGCTACGGTTATCTGCCGCCTGGAAATCCCACGGTGGCGCTACGCTTACCGTGGCTACGGTATTTGCAGTCAAGTAGCCCGGCTAAGGCGCGAGCGCCGCAAGCCGGGAGTCATAACGCTTTATTACACGTCTTCCAGCGAATAGGGCAGCGGTTCGATGCGCAGGCTTCCGGCATCGTCGCGCACGCGGAAGATGCTGTCCGGCTCCATATCGTTATTCATCACCACCTGCACCAGCAACTGGCCATCATCCAGCTGAACCGCCGCAAGCACCGTCCCGGTGCGGCGCCAGTTGTCGCCCATTTTCAGCTCCAGATCTTCCCCCGCTTCCGGCACCCGGCTGGCGGTCCCTGACAGCGTCCACAGCGCGCGCTTATTGGCGCCGCGGAATTTCGCCCGCGCCACCATCTCCTGACCGGTGTAGCAGCCTTTCCTGAAGCTGATACCGCCCAGCGCCTGCAGGTTGGTCGCCTGCGGAATGAACTGCCCGCTGTTGGCGCTGTCGATAACCGGCAGACCGGCTTCAATATTCAGCGCCAGCCACTGCTGGCTGTTATTGAGCTGCGCTTCGCCGCGCAGCGCATCGGTAACGCGATTGGCGGTGTCGACATCAGTCACCAGCAGGAAGCGTTCACCTGGATGTTCAAACCACAGCAGGCTGGTGGCGCCTTCGCTGACCACCGGGGCGGCCGCGTCGGGCAGGGCAGCGAACAGCGGCGCCAGCGCGGCGCGCGCCTGGAAGCCGGCCACCCCCAACAGAACCAGATCGTCGTTGGCGGCGATGGTGACTTTAGAGAAGACGGCATATTTTTTCAGTTCGGTCAGCTGTACGTCGCGCAGGCTGCGGCGCTCGATCCATGCGAAGCCGCCGTCGCGGCGGAATACGCGCAGATTGCTCCACATCTTGCCTTTGGCGTCACAGTGGGCGGCAAGCAGATGCTGAGCATCGGTGAGATTGCTCACATCGGCGGTAATCTGCCCCTGCAGATATTTTTCGCTATCCGGCCCGCTAATCGTCGCCAGCGCCCAGTCATCCAGGGTCATCAGCGTTAACGGCAGACGAGCGGAAGAGGAAGGCTGACGCGGAGGAAAAGGTGTAAAAGCCATAGTCATATCCTGAATCGCTTAACGCAGTGTGTGTGACCAATGGTAAAAGAGCTATAGTGCATTGCAAGTGCTTTCAACAGGCCATTTGTGCGCTGGCGTGAGACAGCCGCCTGACGCAGGGAATCAATAAGCCCATCATTATTTTATGGTTTTTATGGAAGGATGCTCGCATTCAGCGATATTCCTGTAAAGTTACGGCAGAAAACGGGTTAAACTAACCTATATTTTGCTGTTGGAAGGTCAACATGGACATTAACAATAAAGCACGTATCCACTGGGCATGCCGCCGCGGGATGCGCGAACTCGACATCTCCATCATGCCGTTCTTTGAGTATGAGTACGATACCCTCAGCGACGCTGACAAACAGCTGT
Organism: Klebsiella variicola; assembly: GCF_000828055.2. NCBI lineage: Bacteria > Pseudomonadati > Pseudomonadota > Gammaproteobacteria > Enterobacterales > Enterobacteriaceae > Klebsiella > Klebsiella variicola. The sequence continues at coordinate 825,814 of NZ_CP010523.2, forward strand.
TCATTCGCCTGCTGGAAAATGACGATCCGGATCTGTTCAACTGGCTGATGAACCACGGCAAACCGGCCGATGCGGAGCTGCAGCGGATGGTAACCTTAATTCAGACACGGAATCGGGAACGTGGTCCTGTGGCAATCTGATCTCCGTATCTCCTGGCGCGCGCAGTGGTTTTCCCTGCTGCTCCACGGCGTTGTGGCGGCGCTGGTGCTGTTGGTTCCCTGGCCGCTAAGCTACACCCCGATCTGGCTGCTGCTGTTGTCGCTGGTAGTGTTTGACTGCGTGCGCAGCCAGCGGCGGATCCATGCCCGTCGCGGAGAGATAAAACTGCTCACCGATTCCCGTCTTCGCTGGCAAAACGCCGAATGGGAGATCCTCGGGACGCCGTGGGTCATCAATAGCGGTATGCTGCTGCGTTTACGCCATGTCGATACCCGGCGCGGGCAGCATCTGTGGCTGGCGGCGGATAGCATGGATGCCGGAGAATGGCGCGATCTGCGCCGGCTGGTGCTGCAAAAACCGGCGCAGGAGTAAGCGGCGTCAGGAGAAGTGTTCGGCCATTTCGCCGAGGATCTGCTCGCACCAGCTCTGGATGCGCTCGTCGCTCAGGTCGTACTGATTGGTTTCATCCAGCGCCAGGCCAACGAACAGTTGGCCATCGGCGATAACCGGTTTTGGACTGGTGAACTCATAGCCTTCGGTTGGCCAGTAGCCGACAAACTTCACGCCTTTGGTCGCCAGCTTGTCGTGCAGCATGCCCAGTGCGTCAAGGAACCATTCGCCATAGCCCAGCTGATCGCCCATGCCGTACAGTGCGACGATTTTGCCTTCCAGGTCCAGGGTATCCAGTTGCTCCCAGACCGCCTCCCAGTCTTCCTGAATTTCGCCGAAATCCCAGGTCGGGATGCCGAGGATCAGTACGTCGTACTGGCTCATCAGCGCGGGGGAATCGTCTTTCAGATTGTGCAGCGTCACCAGCTCAGGGCCGATGATATCGCGGATTTTCTCCGCAGCCATTTCGGTATAGCAGGTACTGGAGCCGTAAAAAAGACCTATATTCATCGCGTAAACGTCTCAATTCTTGCCGTGAATTGCGCCCAGTGTACCAGAAAGGCGGCCTCTTAAGGCATAATGAGACCGTATAACGAACAAAGAGGCCGATGTGAAACAGGATCTGGCACAAATCGAACAGTTTCTCGATGCCCTTTGGCTGGAGCGGAATCTGGCGGAGAATACGCTCAGCGCTTACCGTCGCGATCTGACGATGTTAGTCGAGTGGCTGCACCATCGCGGCCTGTCGCTGGCCAGCGTCGGCAGCGACGATCTGCAGGCGCTGCTGGCCGAGCGGCAAACCGGCGGCTACAAAGCAACGAGCACCGCACGTCTGCTCAGCGCCGTGCGCCGGTTCTTCCAGCATCTGTACCGGGAAAAAATTCGCCCGGACGATCCCAGCGCGCTGCTGGCTTCGCCGAAGCTGCCGCAGCGGTTGCCGAAGGATCTCAGCGAGGCGCAGGTTGAACGTCTGCTGCAGGCGCCGCTGGTGGAGCAGCCGCTGGAGTTACGCGATAAGGCGATGCTGGAAGTGCTGTATGCCACCGGTCTGCGCGTCTCGGAACTGGTTGGCCTGACGATGAGCGATATCAGCCTGCGTCAGGGCGTGTTGCGGGTCATTGGTAAAGGCAACAAAGAACGTCTGGTGCCGCTGGGCGAAGAGGCGGTAATGTGGGTAGAAAATTACCTCGAATATGGTCGCCCGTGGCTACTGAATGGCGTGGCGTCGGATGTCTTATTTCCCAGCCAGCGCGCACAGCAGATGACGCGTCAGACCTTCTGGCACCGCATTAAACACTATGCCGTCCTGGCGGGGATCGACAGCGCGAAACTCTCCCCGCACGTATTACGCCATGCCTTCGCCACGCATTTGCTCAATCACGGCGCCGACCTGCGCGTGGTGCAGATGCTGTTAGGACACAGCGATCTCTCCACCACGCAGATCTACACCCACGTGGCGACCGAGCGTCTGCGACAACTTCATCAACAGCACCACCCGCGGGCGTGAGTGCTGAACAAAAGGACTGAGTATGAAAAAAGGTTTATTGATGTTCACTCTGCTGGCAGCCTCGCTTTCCGGCGCGGCGCATGCCGATAGCGCGGCGATCAAACAGTCGCTGGCGAAGCTGGGTGTGCAGAGTACTGATATTCAACCGTCGCCGGTTTCCGGGATGAGCACGGTGCTGACCGACAGCGGCGTCCTGTACGTTACCGACGATGGCAAACACATCATCCAGGGGCCGATGTACGATGTGAGCGGCGCGCAGCCGGTCAACGTCACCAACCAGTTGCTGGTCGGTAAGCTGAACGCACTGAGCAACGAGATGATTGTCTATAAAGCGCCGAAGGAGCAGCACGTCATTACCGTCTTTACCGACATCACCTGCGGCTACTGCCATAAACTGCACGAGCAGATGAGCGACTACAACGCACTGGGCATTACCGTGCGCTATCTGGCCTTCCCGCGCCAGGGGCTGCAGAGCCAGGCCGAGCAGGACATGAAGGCCATCTGGTGTGCGAAAGATCGCAACAAAGCGCTGGATGACGCCATGAACGGCAAAGGCGTGCAGCCGGCAAGCTGCAATGTGGATATCGCCAAACATTACACCCTCGGCGTGCAGATGGGCGTCAACGGCACCCCGGCGATGGTTCTCAGCAACGGTATGGTGTTGCCGGGCTATCAGGGGCCGAAAGAGCTGAAAGCGTTCCTCGACGAGCATAAAAAACAGACAAGCGGTAACTGATTCGCGTGAAACAACAGATACAACTACGACGCCGTGAGGCGGTTGACGGCGTCGATCTCCCTGCCGACCTGCCGCCGCTGCTGCAGCGGCTGTATGCCAGCCGCGGGGTGCGCAGTGCGCAGGAGCTGGAGCGCAGCGTCAAAGGCATGCTGCCGTGGACGCAGCTCACCGGCGTTGAAAAAGCGGTTGAAATGCTGCATGAGGCTTTCGAGAAAGGGTTACATATTGTGGTGGTCGGCGATTTTGATGCCGACGGCGCCACCAGTACCGCCCTTAGCGTGCTGGCGCTACGCGCGCTGGGCTACGGTAACGTCTCCTATCTGGTGCCCAACCGTTTTGAAGACGGCTACGGTTTAAGCCCGGAAGTGGTCGATCAGGCGCACGCTCGCGGCGCGCAGATGATCATGACCGTTGATAACGGCATTTCGTCACATGCCGGTGTCGATCACGCCCATGCGTTGGGCATTCCGGTGCTGGTGACCGATCACCACCTGCCGGGCGAGACGCTACCGGCGGCCGAGGCCATCGTTAACCCTAACCTGCGCGATTGTGACTTCCCGTCGAAATCACTGGCCGGGGTGGGGGTGGCGTTTTATCTGATGCTGGCGCTGCGTACTTTCCTGCGCGATAAAGGCTGGTTCGACGCCCGCGGCATAGCCGCGCCGAACCTGGCTGAGCTGCTGGATCTGGTGGCGCTGGGCACCGTCGCGGACGTCGTGCCGCTGGATGCCAACAACCGCATCCTGACCTGGCAGGGGTTAAGCCGCATTCGCGCCGGCAAATGTCGGCCAGGCATTAAAGCGCTGCTGGAAATTGCCAACCGTGACCCGCAAAAACTGGCGGCCAGCGACCTCGGTTTCGCCCTTGGGCCGCGCCTCAATGCGGCGGGGCGGCTGGATGATATGTCCGTCGGCGTGGCGCTGCTGCTGTGCGATAACATCGGCGAAGCGCGCGTGTTAGCCAATGAGCTTGATGCGCTCAACCAGACGCGTAAAGAGATTGAACAGGGGATGCAGGCCGAAGCGTTGACCCTGTGTCAGCAACTGGAACGCAGCAGCGACACCCTGCCTGGCGGGCTGGCGATGTACCATCCGCAGTGGCATCAGGGGGTGGTCGGCATTCTGGCATCACGCATTAAGGAGCGCTTCCATCGCCCGGTTATCGCTTTTGCGCCGACCGGCGACGGCACGCTGAAAGGTTCCGGCCGCTCTATTCAGGGGCTGCACATGCGCGATGCGCTGGAGCGCCTGGATACGCTCTATCCGGGACTGATCCTGAAGTTCGGCGGCCATGCTATGGCGGCGGGTTTATCGCTGGAAGAGGCGCGCTTTGAGGAGTTTCAACAGCGCTTCGGCGAACTGGTGACCGAGTGGCTGGATCCCGCATTATTGCAGGGCGAGGTGGTCTCCGACGGCCCGCTGGCGGCGACGGAGATGAGCATGGAAGTGGCGCAGATGCTGCGCGATGCCGGACCATGGGGGCAGATGTTCCCGGAACCGTTGTTTGATGGCCGTTTTCGCCTGCTGCAGCAGCGGCTGGTAGGCGAGCGTCACCTGAAAGTGATGGTCGAACCGGTTGGCGGCGGCCCGCTGCTGGACGGTATTGCTTTCAACGTTGATACTTCCATTTGGCCGGACAACGGCGTGCGCGAAGTGCAGTTAGCCTACAAGCTCGACATCAACGAGTTCCGCGGCAACCGCAGCCTGCAGCTGATCATCGATCACCTCTGGCCAAATTGACAACAGTGTATGAATAAGGGCGCGAATCCGGTAGAATTCCGCTCTTATCACCGCATTTTGACAAATCCATTAAAAGAAACCGACCATGTTTGAAATAAATCCGGTAAAAAACCGCATTCAGGACCTCACGGAGCGCTCCGACGTTCTTAGGGGGTATCTTTGACTACGATGCCAAGAAAGAGCGTCTCGAAGAAGTAAACGCCGAGCTGGAACAGCCGGACGTCTGGAACGAACCTGAACGCGCCCAGGCGCTGGGTAAAGAGCGTTCTTCTCTGGAAGCCATTGTGGATACCCTGGATCAGATGTCCCAGGGGCTGGAAGACGTGGCTGGTCTGCTGGAGCTGGCGGTTGAAGCCGAAGACGAAGAGACCTTCAACGAAGCGGTTGCTGAGCTGGACGGGCTGGAAGAGAAGCTGGCACAGCTTGAGTTCCGCCGCATGTTCTCCGGCGAATACGACAGCGCCGACTGCTACCTCGATATTCAGGCCGGTTCCGGCGGCACCGAAGCCCAGGACTGGGCCAGCATGCTGATGCGCATGTACCTGCGCTGGGCGGAAGCCCGCGGCTTTAAGACCGAAATCATCGAAGAATCCGAAGGTGAAGTTGCGGGCATTAAATCCGTGACCATCAAAATCATTGGCGATTACGCCTACGGCTGGCTGCGTACGGAAACCGGCGTTCACCGCCTGGTGCGTAAGAGCCCGTTCGATTCCGGTGGCCGTCGTCATACCTCCTTTAGCTCGGCGTTCGTTTATCCGGAAGTGGATGACGATATCGATATCGAAATTAACCCGGCCGATCTGCGTATCGACGTTTATCGCGCATCCGGCGCCGGTGGACAGCACGTTAACCGTACGGAATCCGCGGTGCGTATTACCCACATCCCGACCGGGTTGGTGACGCAGTGCCAGAACGACCGTTCGCAGCACAAGAACAAAGACCAGGCCATGAAGCAGATGAAAGCGAAGCTTTATGAGCTGGAAATGCAGAAGAAAAATGCCGAGAAGCAGGCGATGGAAGACAACAAGTCCGACATCGGCTGGGGCAGCCAGATCCGCTCTTACGTGCTGGACGACTCGCGTATTAAAGATCTGCGTACCGGGGTGGAAACCCGCAATACTCAGGCGGTGCTCGACGGCAGCCTGGACCAATTTATCGAAGCAAGTTTGAAAGCAGGGTTATGAGGAACCAACATGTCTGAACAACAAGCACAGGGCGCTGACGCGGCAATTGACCTTAATAATGAACTGAAAACCCGCCGTGAGAAGCTGGCCGCGCTGCGTGAGCAGGGCGTCGCTTTCCCGAACGATTTCCGTCGTGACCATACCTCTGACCAACTGCACGCTGACTTCGATGCGAAAGAAAACGAAGAGCTGGAAGCGCTGAACGTTGAAGTGGCCGTTGCTGGCCGCATGATGACCCGTCGTATTATGGGTAAAGCGTCTTTCGTTACCCTGCAGGACGTGGGCGGCCGCATTCAGCTATACGTCGCGCGTGATGACCTGGCGGAAGGCGTTTATAACGACCAGTTCAAAAAATGGGATCTTGGCGACATCATCGCCGCCCGCGGTAAGCTGTTCAAGACTAAAACCGGCGAGCTGTCCATCCACTGCACCGAGCTGCGTCTGCTGACCAAAGCCCTGCGTCCGCTGCCGGACAAATTCCACGGCCTGCAGGATCAGGAAGCGCGCTATCGTCAGCGTTACCTCGATCTGATCTCCAACGATGAATCTCGCAACACTTTCAAAGTGCGTTCGCAGATCCTGGCGGGTATTCGTCAGTTCATGGTTGGCCGCGGCTTTATGGAAGTGGAAACCCCGATGATGCAGGTGATCCCGGGCGGTGCTTCCGCGCGTCCGTTCATCACCCATCACAATGCGCTGGATCTGGACATGTACCTGCGTATCGCGCCGGAACTGTACCTCAAGCGTCTGGTGGTTGGCGGCTTCGAACGCGTCTTCGAGATCAACCGTAACTTCCGTAACGAAGGGATCTCCGTTCGTCATAACCCAGAGTTCACCATGATGGAACTCTATATGGCATACGCGGATTACAAAGATCTGATCGAGCTGACCGAATCCCTGTTCCGCACCCTGGCGCAGGACATCCTCGGCAACACTGAAGTGCCTTACGGCGACCAGGTGTTCGACTTCGGCAAGCCGTTTGAAAAACTGACCATGCGCGAAGCGATCAAGAAATACCGTCCGGAAACCGAGATGGCGGATCTGGATAACTTCGATTCCGCGAAAGCGATCGCTGAGTCCATCGGCATTAAAGTTGAGAAGAGCTGGGGTCTGGGCCGTATCGTGACCGAGATCTTCGAAGAAGTGGCGGAAGCGCATCTGATTCAGCCGACCTTCATCACCGAATACCCGGCGGAAGTTTCTCCGCTGGCGCGCCGTAACGACGTGAATCCGGAAATCACCGACCGTTTCGAGTTCTTTATCGGCGGCCGTGAAATCGGTAACGGCTTTAGCGAGCTGAACGACGCTGAAGATCAGGCGCAGCGCTTCCAGGATCAGGTTGATGCGAAAGCCGCCGGCGACGACGAAGCGATGTTCTACGACGAAGACTACGTCACCGCGCTGGAACACGGCCTGCCGCCGACCGCTGGTCTGGGTATCGGTATCGACCGTATGGTCATGCTGTTCACTAACAGCCACACCATCCGCGACGTGATCCTGTTCCCGGCGATGCGTCCGCAGAAATAATCGCCCTTCGCGAAATACAAAAAACCCGGCTTGCCGGGTTTTTTTATGTCTGATGTGAGGGCCGAAGCCTGACGTAGTCCGGCTCAGTGCAGCGCAAGCCAGGGGATCCCGGATAGCGGTATAAACGCCTTATCCGGGCTACGCAATGGCGCAGAACCGTAGGCCTGTGCAAGCGTAGCGCCGCCAGGCATTAATGACAGGCACAAGGCTGCGCCTGGCCTGGAGAATAGTCAGCTTACCCGCGCAGACGCGCAACGAAATCGATCAGCGCCTGGCGGGCGTCCTGGTTTTCCGCTTCCAGTACCATCCACGGGCTAAACGCCCACGGCGTGGCGGCCAGTGCGCTTAACATCGTTGCCAGGTCAACCCACTGATAATCCATGACTTCATCGTCGTTAGGCTGCACTTGGCTGACCACGCGCGCGGCATACACCGGGCACACTTCGTTCTCAACGATGCCGTTGGGGGCGACCGCCCGGTAGCGGAAGGCCGGGTGAACCGGCGCGATATCGGCGATCTCCACGCCGAGCTCGAAGCGGCAGCGGCGCGTGACGGCCTGCTCGAAGGTCTCGCCCTGCTGGGGGTGTCCGCAGACCGAGTTAGTCCACACCCCGGGCCAGGCTTTTTTGCCCAGCGAACGACGGGTGACCAGAAACTGACCCTGCTGATTAAACAACCAGCAGGAAAACGCGAGATGTAAAGGGGTATCAAGCGTGTGGGCGGCATACTTCTCCAGCATACCGGCAGGTTGATCCTGCTCATCCAGTAAAATGACGTGTTCCCCGGCCATGACGACTCCTGAAAATAAAAAATGACCCGGCACAAACCCGCCGGGTCATGTACTCAGGCCACTAGGGTAGCTCATAAATGGGAGAAAGGCATTACCAAAACAAGCCCTGGAGGCTGGTCTGCGAGCGGCAGCCTGGGACTGCGGGGCGTGCCCTCCACGACGTGCGGTATGAACGTGAATCTTTCCGTCGCTGGCCGAACGTGATGCCAGAGGGTCATCTGTTAGCCTTCAGGGATGACGCCCTGCGCCGCGGGCTGGTATGATATTCGCCCTGATTGCGAGGTAAGTGGTTGTGTTAAGTGCAGGATGCCTGATGATGAAACGCTTTTATATGACACTGATGCTGGCGACAAGCCTGGTGCTGGCCGGTTGCTCCAGCACCTCCGACTCCGGTGCCACCTATACCGTCAAACGTGGCGATACCCTGTACGGCATCTCGCGCACCACCGGCACCAGCGTTCGCGATCTGGCTCGTCTGAATAACATCTCGCCGCCTTACACCATTGAGGTGGGGCAGAAGCTGAAGCTCAACGGCAGCGGCGCGTCAAAGACGACGAAGAAAAAAACTTCCTCTACGCGCACTGCGGCGGTCACCCCTTCATCTGCGGTACCTCAATCCTCCTGGCCGCCGGTGGGACAGCGCTGCTGGCGCTGGCCGACCAGTGGCAAAGTGGTCCTGCCTTATTCCACCGCCGATGGCGGCAATAAGGGCATTGATATTGCCGGGACCCGCGGGCAGCCGGTGTATGCCGCCGGGGCGGGCAAGGTGGTGTATGTCGGCAACCAGCTGCGCGGCTATGGCAACCTGATCATGATTAAGCACAGCGAGGATTACATCACCGCCTACGCCCACAACGATAAGCTGATGGTGAATAATGGCCAGAGCGTGAAGGCCGGCCAGCAAATTGCCACCATGGGCAGTACGGATGCCGACTCTGTGCGCCTGCATTTCCAGATCCGCTATCGGGCCACGGCCATCGATCCGCTGCGCTATCTGCCGCCGCAGGGCAGTAAACCTAAGTGCTAAAAGGTTATTTTATCGCCAGTCAGCATCTGGCAGGCTTGTCACAGGGTGCGTAAGGGCTATAATGCTTCTCGCACCTCTTCGCGGGCGTAGTTCAATGGTAGAACGAGAGCTTCCCAAGCTCTATACGAGGGTTCGATTCCCTTCGCCCGCTCCAAACTCCAGTCTCCTGACGTCTTCTAAACTCACTTCTCCCTTGATAAATCAGCGGTTATAGCTTTCTGTCAGTCTATTGAACTCCGACGGAGGACTCCACTTTGGTTGCGGGATCAGCGTTTTGCGCTGCTGGCGCTGGAGTAGTCGCGTTTAGTGATATTTTCGCATTTATCCTGTTTCCGCAGGATGAGTAATTTTACGCAACCGGCTCGCGCTGACGATGACCGATACCGCAGAGGCCGCGGCAGCGCTCCACAGCGCAACATGAATTGACCTTTCATCTGCTGCCAGCAGAACGGCTACGGCGGCGGCTCCCAGGCACTGCCCGAAAGTGCGCATAATGGATAAAACACCGGACGCATAACTCGCGTGCTCACGAATAACGTTTGAGAGCATTTCCCGGTTATTGGGACTCTGAAAGCAGCCAAACCCTATTCCGCACACCAGACTTCGCAGGCAGATATCCCACATTGAAGGGCTGGCGGGTAACGTCGCCAGCAGGATCAAACCGATGACAAAAATCACCAGCCCCAGGGTGGATATCGCCGGGGCTGATATCGTGTCCGCCCAACGGCCTGCATGCGGCGCAATCAGCACGATCCCTAACGGCCACGGCGTAAACAGCAGGGCAGACACTACCGGACTGTAGCCGTATTCGCTCTGAAACAGGAAGGGTAGCGCAATAAAGGTGATCCCCTGGCTGACAAAAGCAACCATCGACGTGAAGGCCGCGAGGGTAAAACGTTCATTTTTAAACATGGTCGGCGGCAGTAAGGGATGATCCGTGCGGCGGATTTGCCAGATAAAAGCCATGCCGCTCAGCGCAGCGAGAGCCATCCAGCAAAGGCTGCCGAATTGAGAAGTAGCGTTCTGTAGGCTGTTCGCCGCCATGATCGTCGAACCCAACAGCAGCGCCGACAATATGGCGCCCAGGGTGTCGAAGGGCGCCTGCATAGGGATCGCATCCCGCGGCAGCGCTCTGACCGCCAGCAGTAAGGCGAGGGTGCCGGGAAGAACGTTTATCGCAAACAGCCATTGCCAGCTCAGGGTGTGAAGGATCGTACCGCCCAATACCGGGCCGATAGCGGAGCTGGAGGCAATGAGCAGGGCATGGAATCCCAGAATGCGGCCAAGTAATCGTCCGGGAAATACGGACCTGAGTATTGCGGGGGCAATACTCAGCGTCGCCGCGCCGCCGATCCCCTGAAGCACGCGCATACCAATAAGCACTTCGGGCTTATTCGCCAGCGCGCAACCCAGTGATGTCAGGGTAAAGGTCGTCAGGCCCGCCAGAAATACGGGGCGATAACCCAGACGGGCCGCAAGCGCCGCGAATATCGCCAGCGTCATCGCAGCCGCCAGCAGATACCCGTTGGCGAACCAGACGGCAATACTGGCAGGTACCTGCATCTCCTGAGCCATTGAGGGGAGGGCAATGTTGATCATGGTGCCATCAAACACGCCCATTAAGGTGGTGGTCATTATTGCGGCCATCACCCGTGCGCGCGCCGGGCCAGGCAGTCCTTCGTCGCCGGGTTGACTGGAAAAGAGCGTCATCATTTGTCCTCTGAGAAGAGTGTATGGATGACAAAACTATAAAGATGGCTTTTACTGGGCGGAAGACGCACTACTTTCACTTTATTGTTGCATCAAACGCCTTATCTTAATGTGCTGGGAGGAAGGGTAATGTCTGATCCCGATTTTAATTTGCTGGTAGCACTCGACATATTGCTGAGTGAAGCGAGTGTCGCAGGTGCGGCACGTCGTCTGAACCTCAGCACCTCGGCCATGAGCCGGACATTAAGCAGGTTACGCGATGTCACAGGAGACCCGATCCTGGTGCGCGCCGGGCGTAACATGGTACTGACCCCGTGGGCCGAAGCGACCCGGGATCGCGCCAGGCGTGCAGTGCACGAGGCCAGGGCAGTATTGCAGCCCTCAACGGAAACGTTCTGCGCGAGAAGTCTGGCGCGTCTTTTTACCATCAGGGCAAACGATGGCTTTGTGGTGGCGTTTGGGCCTGCGCTCATAGCAGCGGTTGCCGACGCCGCGCCGGATGTCTGTATACGCTTCGCGCCCAAGCCGGAAAAAACGTCGCGCTATCTTCGGGAAGGGCTGGTTGATCTGGAGATTGGCGTTCAGAGTAATATGGGGCCAGAAATACGGCTGCAACGACTGTTTGAGGATCGGTTTGTTGGCGTCGTGCGTAAAGGGCACCCGCTGGCTAAGCAGGCAGAAATAGGCGTGGGTGATTATGTCGCCTGGGGCCATGTGGTAGCGTCACCCGATGGCGCGTTGCACGGATCCGTCGACGATGCGCTGGCCGAACTGGGGACAAAACGTAAAATTGCGAGCGTCGTACCGGGATTTCCGACAGCCCTGTCCGTGGCGCTGGAATCGGATCTTATCGCCATGATACCCGCACTCTATTTACTCAATCAGCAGGTAACGGACCAGGTACATGTTTTCGAGCTGCCGTTCAAAAGCCGTCGTATTACGGTATCGCAGATGTGGCACCCAAGAATGGAACGCGACCCCGGTCACCGCTGGCTGAGAGAGCAAATTCTTGCGATATGCGGTGTGGGGAGGTCAGTCATGACTAAGGAGCCTGTATAGCGATTGCTATAACATCAATTTATATTAAATGAATAGTTCAAATTACTGATATTTAAGATAAAAAATCAAACGAAGTAGCGGTGTAGTAACTAAATTGAGATGCCCATCTCTGACCAAATAGACATGTCCGCGCTACCGTCTCGCTACAGCGATCGCTGCTTTCAAAGGATGAGACTCATGACGGCATACGGAACGGAAATTTTCTCAATGAGCGATGTGAACAGACTCACTATCGAAGTCTCCATACTTCGATAGACCGTTTATGTTCTTTCCGCGAGACCTAATCGAAAGCCCTCCTGGTACCTTTAAATTAACAGTTAACGATAAATAAAGGACAGCTTCCCTGTCCTTTATTCTTTTTTATTCAGTTTTGCTTTCGCGCGATCGCAATACCTCGCCGACCACCGGGGCGGCGGTAAACGCGTTTGGCCATCCCGCGTAGAACGCCGCCTGGGCGACTACTTCTCCGGCCTCTTCAGCCGAAAGCCCATTATCCATGGCTCTGTTCAGGTGGTAGCCAATCTGCGCGCTCTGTCCGGCGGCGATTAACGCGCTGACCGTCACCAGACTTCTGTCGCGGGGCGTAAGCGCGGGCCGTTGCCAGAGGTCGAGAAACAGCGGGTCGGCGGTAAATTTAACCAGGCCAGGCGAAATGGGGCCGACATTTTTTTCCACGGTGTCTGCACGCTGTTTCTCTACCTGTTCATTGAGTGGCAGCAGCGTTGGCGAGGCGGCGGGCAGGGCCTCTGCCGTGATGCCGCGGGCTGCAAAGATCGCTTTGGTCACGCTGACGGCTGACATTGCATTGGGCCAACCTGAGTAGAACGCCAGATGGGTAATGATCTCTGATACTTCCGCTGGCGTCACGCCGCTATCGAGCGCAACGGCAATATAGTGCTTCAGCTCGCCTGGCTGGTTGCGGGCAATCAGCATGGCTACGGTCACGATGCTACGGTCCCTGGGCGAGAGGGCTTCGCGTGTCCACAGATCTTCAGTAATTGCTTCTCGACCAAAGCGTGCCAGCGCCGGTGAGACCGCGTGAATATCAGCGTCCACAAGGGTGGAGGGGGTAATTTTCATCATAGCTTCATCTCTTTGTTCGTTGGCATAAGTAAAATCAGACAGCACAAGCGACAAGGCTGCCGCGGCAATCACGTTTTTCATGTTTTATTCTCCCTGCTGAACAGGACAGAGGGTTACCGCGTCCACACCTGATGATGGTCTTTGGCTTGCGGCGTGTTTTGCGCCATCACGCCTGTGAGAACGTGCGGCTGGTAGGCCTCTTCCAGATAGCGGATCTCCTCAGAACTGAGCCGCAGGTTCACGGCGCTGACCGCACCGTCAACATGGTGCTTTTGCGTGGCGCCGACCACCGGGGCGGTGACTTTAGTCAGCAGCCAGGCCAGCGAGATTTCGGTCATGGAGACCTGATGCCGTTCGGCAAGTTCGGCGACGCGCGCAATAATGATCCGATCCTGCTCTGCCGTGCCGTCGTATTTCCCCCGGGCATAATCATCTTCCACCGCTCGCCGCGTGTAGCCTTCTAAACGCGAGAGACGGCCGCTGGCCAGCGCGCTATAGGGGGTCATGGCGATATTATCTTCTGCGCACAGCCCGAAGAGTTCTCGTTCGTCTTCACGCATAATCAGGTTGTAATGGCTTTGCATGGAGACAAAGGGCGTCAGCCCTTCGCGTTCAGCAAGGGCGTTCGCCTTCGCCAGCTGCCAGGCATAGCAATTGGAAATGCCAATCGCGCGCACCTTGCCGGCGGTCACGGCGGTGTGCAGCGCCTCCAGCACGTCGATAACCGGGGTGTTGTGATCCCAGATGTGATAGATGTAGAGGTCGATGTAGTCCATCCCGAGGTTTCGCAGACTCTGGTCGAGCGAGCGGGCTATCGCCTCTTTTCCGCTGATCCCCTCGGCTATCTGGGCAGCGGTTCGTGGCAGAAACTTGGTGGCCAGCACCACCTCCTCGCGTTTTGCCATCTCCCGCAGCGCCCGGCCAACGTACCGCTCACTGGAGCCGTTCTGATAGGCGATGGCGGTATCGTAAAAATTGATGCCCTTTTCGAGGCCGTAGCGAATGATGTCCCGGCTTGCTGTTTCGTCCAGCGTCCAGCGATGCTGGCCCGTCAACGGATCGCCAAACCCCATACATCCCATGCAGATGCGGGAGACCAGTAAGTCACTTTTACCGAGCCGGGTATACTGCATCGTTATTTTCTCCCTTTGGGTTATTCCACCAGAGTTTTCAGCTGCGCGATCAGTCTGGCCGCGTGCTCCCGGGCACGCGCTTTTTGCTGGGCGATTTTGTCGGCATCCCGGTCGGCGTAGCTGATGCCGCAGGTATAAACCGGCGCCAGCAGCTCAAGATTGCACAGCCTGGCCGTGGTCTCGAAAGGAAGGAGGTACTCTTCAATGGCGTGGCCAAAGAAACCGTCAGTGGTGTAGAGCGCTTGCGGCGCCCCGGTGGTGAAAGAGAGAAGCAGTTTTTTACCGCCCAGTTTCGCCGTTGAGCCGTGAGCAAAGCCATGAACAAAAACCTCGTCCAGCCACTGTTTCATTAACCCGGGCAGCCCATACCAGGAAAAAGGAAACTGCCAGACAATCACATCGGCCCTGAGCAGGCTTTCCTGCTCTGCGCTGATGTTGATGTTGCCGTGCGGATAGAGCCTGTCCAGACGGCGGATTTCCGCGTCGGGCAGGGCGGTCTCCACTTCGTCGAGGATGGTGGCGTTGGCGATGGAATGGTTGAGGTCCGGATGTCCGGAAACGATAAGGATATGAGGCGTTCCCATCGTTACTCCTGATGTTTAAATTCGGCTGAGAAGAGATTTTCCCAGCTAATAAACGAGCCGAGTGGAATACACTCGAAGGTTAATAAACCCGCTTTTGCCAGCGGAAATTCGGCCATGACGTTATTCGCCTCTTCCACGGTGTCGCATTCGAGGAAAATAGCGACGCCGGGTCGGTCCTGACGGAAATAGATGTCGCGGATAAAGCCAGACTTATACAGTCCCCAGGCATGCAGGGCTTCCGCGGTAAGGTGCGGCGCATAGTGTTCCAGCGTCGCGCCGGGCGCGGGAATATCCAGACATAAAATTCGCATCGTTGTCTCCGGAAAGTCGTTATCAGCGGGAAGAGACAAAAGTATACGAGCCCCTGGTGGCGAAGATTAGGCGGTCATTGACTTAAGAATATTTAGCCTGTACTTAATAATCAGGCGAGGTTGGCTTAAGGAGATGCTATGAATAACGCGCTTTATAATCAGATACGCATTTTTCAGAGCATTGCGCGCGAAGGCACTATCTCGGCCGCCGCAAGGAAATTAGAAATCACACCGCCGTCGGTCAGCAATGCGCTCAAGCTGCTGGAAGAGCACATTGGTCATCCGCTTTTTGTGCGTACGACCCGGCGAATCGAGCTGACGGAAACCGGGCAACAGCTGCTGGAGCAGACTGCGGCGGCGGTGGAGGTTCTGGAAACATCGCTGGAGAGCCTCCGCGACCAGAATCAGGAACCCTCCGGAGCAGTGAGAATAACCCTCTCGCGCTTTGCCTACCTGCTTATTTTGAAACCGGCGATGGCGGCATTTTGTCAGCAATATCCGGGGATCCAGCTGGAAATATCGGTCTATGACGGTACCGTCAATATTATTGAAGAACGATTCGACCTGGGGATCCGCTTTGGCGATATTCTCGAAGGCGGAGTGGTCGCCCGCCCGTTAATGAAGCCGTTTCGGGAAGGGTTATATGCCTCCTCAGCCTATCTGGCCGAATATGGCGTGCCTGCGGTACCCGCCGATCTCAACCATCACCGGCTGATTGGCTATCGCTTTATTACCAACAACCGCATCCTGCCGCTGATCCTCAATGACCACGGCGAGCAGCTCACCGTCGAGATGCCGGGGCAGTTAATCAGCAATGATATTGACGTCATGGCCGACGGTATCCGCCATGGACTGGGGATTGGCCGCTTGTTTGAACCCATCTGGCGGCTACAGCCCGATCGTGAACAGTTTCTACCGGTGATGGAGGACTACTGGAAAACCTATCCGCCGGTTTATCTCTATTACCCGAAAAACGCGGGCAGAACGAAAAGGGTGAAAGCCCTAATTGATTTTCTGATAGCGCATACCGCGGAATAGAGGTTATTTGCGTGCGAAATGTCTGAAGGCACCGGCCCTGTCTTTCTCTCAGCCTTAACCCTATACTCCCTGCGGATAACGCGTTTTTATCGCGGTGCATTTTGCCGTGCAACGGCTCATCCCATCGTCAACGCGATGGACGGGGAATATCAATAAGGGAGAGGCAGCAATGGGCAGACGCTTCATGGTCTGTATGTTCGCGCTGGTGGCGTTTTCGGCCAGTGCAGCGCAGGGCGTTCACGGTGGCCATAACGGGCAGTCGGTAATAGCTGGCGCCGACGGCGGCAACGGTTCGAACGGCGGCGATAGCGATAATTCCTCGGGTCGGGCAGGGTGCCCGGGCGGCACCGATCCCGATAAGCACGGCCATTTTTACCTGCCCGGCACCCGCGAACCCTGTAATCCCGGGCCCCAGGATGCAGAGAAAGTCGGGTCTTCCCGCTAGCGTTCAGCTCAGATCGTGCAGCGCTTTGTCTGATGGCGGGGAAAGCTGAATATCCTGAAACTCAACCGCCAGTCCCCCGCGCTCCGGTGAGCAGCACATGACGCCCGCTTTCACCGGGCCTGGCGGAAAGTAGCCGAGCCGCAGCAGCGGCCAGCGCTCGCCGTCGGTCGAATACTGCAGCCTTAACGCATCGCCCTTGCGGGTCAGCCGCAGCCAGAAGGTGCGCGGGTCGCCGGGAAAAAGCCCGGTGGCCCAGTCGGAGTGGGTTAGCGTCAGTACGCTGCCGATGGCCGGGGCATCGTCATTGAATTCAATCCCCGCCTTCAGCCAGGTCTGCTCGTCCGCCATCATCATTAGTCCAGCCTGGTCGTAAAGCGTGGTGAAATCGGCACATATTTTTGCCTGCAGGGTAAAATCACCTTCCACCTCAGTAGCATAAAGATGCCCAGAGAAACGCTCGAAGCCATACCAGGTATGGCGCCAGAAGTCGGTATGCTTATCGGTGACCACCGTCAGGCCGTCAGTATCGCGGCGCCACTCGGCAGGTTCATTGATCCAGTGAAAGGACGGCTGCATTTTTCCTCCGGGATACGCTTATAACAGCGACTGCAGTACGGGTGACGCCATGCTGGCCTCAAAGGGAATAATCTCGGTACGGGCGAGACCCAACTGCTGGAAGGGATCCTGACTCAGACGCGATTCCAGCATTTCCCGGCTGGCGCATTTCGCCAGAATCACCCCGCCGGTGCGGGGAAGGCGGCGGCCGGAGGCGAGAAAGAGGCCGTCAGCATAGCCTTTTTTGAGCCATTCGACGTGGGCGGGAATGGCGTCGTCCACCTCTTCGAGCGGTTTTATATACGTTAAAACAACCACATAAAGCGTACTCATCCTGAAAACCCTGTCAATCCGATGGGATCGCCAGCCTGACACATTTCGATGAGGGATAAAAGAAAGCGCGGTATTTTTCCGTGCTATTGCGCAAGGGAGGGCGTGTAGCCACTCAACGGGGGCTTATCGCAGGTGTGAAATAACACATATGTTTTTACGAATGTATATTGATCTTTATTGGTGGTTCCGTATGCTGTCCGTCACGCTTGAGGAGAAATCATGTCTTTATTGCCCCTGCAACTGTTCAAAAACCTCGCCGATGAAACCCGGCTGGGGATCGTATTGCTGCTCAAGGCGCGTGGAGAGCTGTGTGTTTGCGATCTCTGTACGGCGCTCGCCCAGTCCCAGCCCAAGATCTCCCGCCATCTGGCGATGCTGCGGGAAAGCGGGCTGCTGCTGGATCGTAAACAGGGTAAATGGGTCCATTACCGCCTCTCTCCGCAGATGCCGGCCTGGGCGGCGCAGGTGATTGAGCAGGCCTGGCTCAGTCAGCAGGACGATGTGCGGATGATGGTTTGCAGACTGGCTGACGGGGCGGGTTGTCAGTAAAAATCTTATCTAAACATATCTGTTTTTTCGAATGTGATTGACGGGGTGATCATGTTGCTGGCAGGCGCGATTTTTGTCCTGACCCTGGTGCTGGTGATCTGGCAGCCGCGGGGTTTAGGGATCGGCTGGAGCGCGGCCTTTGGCGCGGCGCTGGCGCTGGCCACCGGTGGAGTACAACTAGCCGATATCCCGGTGGTGTGGCATATCGTCTGGAATGCGACCGCCACCTTTATCGCCGTTATCATTATCAGCCTGCTGCTTGATGAGTCTGGCTTTTTTGAATGGGCCGCTCTGCACGTTTCCCGCTGGGGAAGAGGGCGGGGTCGTCTGCTGTTTACCTGGATTATCCTGCTCGGCGCCGCGGTGGCGGCGCTGTTTGCCAACGACGGCGCGGCGCTGATCCTCACCCCCATCGTGATTGCCATGCTGCGAGCGCTGGGATTCAGCAAGGGAATGATGCTGGCCTTTGTCATGGCCGCCGGATTTATTGCCGATACCGCCAGCCTGCCGCTGGTGGTGTCGAATCTGGTGAATATCGTTTCGGCAGATTTCTTTGCCATCGGCTTCAGGGAGTACGCTTCGGTGATGGTGCCGGTCGATCTCGCGGCGATCCTCACCACCCTGGCGATGCTGCACCTGTTCTTTCGCCGGGATATCCCGCCGGCCTGGGATATGGCGTTACTGAAAGCGCCGGTCACGGCGATAAAAGATCCGGCGACGTTCCGCACCGGCTGGGGCGTGCTGCTGCTGTTGCTGGTCGGCTTTTTCGTTCTTGACCCGCTGGGGATCCCGGTCAGCGCCATCGCGGCGCCGGGAGCGGGGATCCTGTTTGCTGTCGCGAAGCGCGGGCGGGTGATTAACACCGGCAAGGTGCTGCGCGGCGCCCCGTGGCAGATCGTGATCTTCTCGCTGGGAATGTATCTGGTGGTGTATGGCCTGCGAAACGCCGGGTTAACGGATTATCTGACCACGGTGCTGAACATGCTGGCGGAGCGCGGGCTCTGGGCCGCGACGCTGGGCACCGGTATCCTGTCGGCCTTCCTCTCTTCAATAATGAATAATATGCCCAGCGTACTGGTCGGCGCCCTGTCGATTGATGGCAGCGCGGCAACAGGGACGATCAAAGAGGCCATGATTTATGCCAACGTCATCGGCTGCGATCTGGGGCCCAAGATCACGCCAATTGGTAGCCTGGCCACGCTGCTCTGGCTGCATGTGATGGCGCAGAAGCACATCACCATCGGTTGGGGGTATTATTTCCGCTGTGGCATTACCATGACCCTGCCGGTGCTGCTTGTGACGCTGGCCGCGCTGGCGCTGCGTCTCTCCTTCAACCAGCCATGAGAACGTACTATGAGCATCACCATTTACCATAACCCTGACTGCGGCACCTCGCGTAATACCCTGGCGCTGATCCGCAACAGCGGCGCTGAGCCCACCATTATCTATTATCTGGAGACGCCGCCATCGCGCGATGAGCTGCGCCAGCTGATCGCCGCGATGGCGATCCCGGTACGTGCCCTGCTACGGAAAAACGTTGAACCCTACGACGCGCTGGGGCTGGCGGAAGACCGGTTTACTGACGATCAGTTAATCGACTTTATGCTTCAGCATCCGATCCTGATTAACCGTCCGATCGTGACAACGCCGCGGGGCACCCGACTCTGCCGCCCATCAGAGGTGGTGCTGGAGATCCTGACGGCGTCGCAAAAAGGCGCGTTCGTGAAGGAAGACGGTGAGCCAGTCATTGATGCCGCAGGGCAGCGTGTGAAATAACTCGCGAAAGGCGCCGGCTTTGACTCCCGGCTGCCTCACTTCCCCTCCCGTCATCCTCCGCGACAAACACTGTGGGCCAGGATAGTCCCTGATAGAGAAATATTGCCACTTAGCGTGGTTTCTACATCATTCCACCTGTTTTCCTTACTTTTTCTGTCGTTATCCTGGCAGCCGAACTGAGCCGCTATAGATCCTCGCCTTAGCGTTAACTTTCTGTTTTTTAATAAAAATAATCGGATTTTCTGCACTAATATAAAGTCAATGCTGTTTATCTTTTTATGAACGTTAAATCTGTAAAACTAGATGTTTGTCGACTTTTCATCTAAAAAGGGAAGGTAAGGGGCTGGACAAAACCATTGTGTGGTTATCAAATGGTTAAAAATGCTCGCGTTTGATGTTAATGCAAACAAATTATAAATCGTCAGCCCGCTTTATACGGTTAACTTGCGCTGCGGCGCACCTTACCTGGAGAATTTATGCATTCCTCTGTTAATAAAAACGAAAGCCGTACCTTTTTCGGCCATCCTTATCCGCTGGGCTCCCTGTTCTTCACCGAAATGTGGGAGCGCTTCTCGTTTTACGGCATCCGTCCCTTACTGATCCTGTTTATGGCGGCGACGGTGTACGACGGCGGGATGGGACTGGCGCGGGAGAACGCCTCGGCGATCGTCGGGATTTTTGCTGGCAGTATGTATCTGGCCGCGCTGCCGGGCGGCTGGCTGGCGGATAACTGGCTTGGCCAGCAGCGGGCCGTCTGGTACGGCTCTATCCTGATCGCCCTGGGGCACCTGTCGATCGCCCTGTCGGCATGGCTGGGCAACGACCTGTTCTTTATCGGTCTGATGTTTATCGTCCTGGGTTCCGGGTTGTTTAAAACCTGTATCTCAGTGATGGTCGGCACTCTGTATAAAAAAGGCGACGCGCGCCGCGACGGCGGTTTTTCGCTGTTCTATATGGGGATCAACATCGGCTCGTTTATAGCGCCCTTGATCTCCGGTTGGCTGATTAAATCCCATGGCTGGCACTGGGGCTTCGGCATCGGGGGGATCGGGATGCTGGTGGCGCTGGTCATTTTCCGCGTCTTTGCCGTGCCGTCGATGAAGCGCTATGACGCGGAGGTCGGCCTCGATTCCACCTGGAACAGCCCGGTGGCGAAAAAGAATGGCGTCGGAGCGTGGCTGCTGGTCCTGGCCCTGGGGGTGGCAGTGCTGGTCACGCTGATTAGCCTGGGCACGATCGTGATTAACCCGGTGGCGGTGGCCAGCGTGCTGGTCTATGTGATTGCCGCCTCCGTGGCGCTCTATTTCATCTGGCTGTTCGTCTTCGCTGGGCTGAACCGTAAAGAGCGGGCGCGCCTGCTGGTGTGCTTTATTTTGCTGGTCTCGGCGGCCTTTTTCTGGTCCGCGTTTGAACAGAAACCGACCTCCTTTAACCTGTTTGCTAACGACTACACCAACCGGATGATCGGCGACTTTGAGATCCCCGCGGTCTGGTTCCAGTCGATTAACGCCTTGTTTATCATTCTGCTCGCTCCGGTATTCAGCTGGGCGTGGCCTGCGCTGGCGCGTAAAAACGTGCGTCCGGGCAGTATGACCAAATTCGTGATTGGCATCCTGTGCGCAGCGGCGGGCTTTGGCCTGATGATGCTGGCGGCGCAGAACGTCCTGAGCAACGGCGGGGCCGGTGTGTCGCCGCTGTGGCTGGTGGGCAGCATCCTGATGCTGACGCTCGGTGAGCTGTGCCTGAGTCCGATTGGTCTGGCGACCATGACTCTGCTGGCGCCGGAGAGAATGCGCGGCCAGATGATGGGCCTGTGGTTCTGCGCCAGCGCGCTGGGTAACCTGGCGGCGGGCCTGATTGGCGGTCACGTGAAGGCCGATCAGCTGTCGCTGCTGCCGGACCTCTTCGCCCGCTGCTCCATCGCATTGCTGATCTGCGCCGCCGTGCTGGCCGTGCTGATTGTCCCGGTCCGCCGGATGCTGGAGAACAGTCGGTCCAGTGCCGGGCAAACATCCGTCAGCAACGCCTGACGCGATCCTCAGACCGGCCCTACGGGGCCGGCTTATTTTTGTACGAAACCCGCCTCAGCAGAACAAAATCCCTTTTTCAGAATGCGCGATGTCCCATAACGTGAGCGTGTTCTTTGAAATCACGTCACTTTCCGGTCCATAGTGTAGTCAGGTTTACTATGTGGTTAATATAAGGACACACCTATGCCAGCAGTCATTGATAAAGCATTGGATTTCATCGGTGGTATGAATACGTCTGAGCCAGTACCACAGTCTATGGATGAAAGTACCGCGAAGGGAATTCTCAAATATTTGAAAGAGCTGGGCGTGCCCGCTACCCCGGCCGACGTCGCTGAACGCGGGCAGCAGCAGGGCTGGAGCGCCGGGTTTACCGACAAAGTGGCGGATTGGGCTGAACGGATCGCCGCCGGCGAGCGGATGGTCATCAAGCATCCGGAATTCTTTTCCACCTATATGCAGGAGGAGCTGCGCGCCCTGGTGTAATCGCCGCGCATCCACCCCGCCTCTTCTGTTAAATGCCTTCCCCATCCGGGAAGGCATTCTTGCTGATGACAAACCTGTTTGGTTATTGTGCCCGCCTTTCTGCCGGGTGGCGGCTTCGCCTTACCCGGCCTACGAAAGACAGTAATATCAAACAGTTATGCAATTAGCTGTAGGCCCGCGCAAGCGCAGCGCCGCCGGGCAATCCCTGAAGATTGCCCGGCGGCTGCAGTCTGAATGCCTTCTCCACCGGGGGAAGGCATTTTTGTTACTGGCCGCGGTAGCCGCCGCCCAGGGCTTTGATCAGGGTAATGTCGGTGCTCAGCCGCTGGGCTTCAATGTCCAGCAGCAACAGCTGCTGGGCGAGAACCGCCCGCCGGGCCTCTTCGGCGGCGTAGCGGCTGAGCAGGCCGCGCTGATAATGGGCGCGAGCGCTGTCGGTAGTGGTCTGCGCCGCGGTGACCTTTAGCTGCTGCAGCGCGCGCTGTTGATTCAGATCGTTAAGCTGGCTGGAGCTGATGGCGACATCGCGCACCGCGTCCAGCACCGCCTGGTTGTACTGTTTGATCAGGATGTTGCTGGCGGTGCGCACCGACTGCAGATTAGCGTTCAGACGACCGCCGTCGAAGATTGGCAGATACAGCCCGGGCAGCAGGTTGATCTGCTGGAAAGAGGACTTAAACAGATCCCCGACGCTCAGGGCGTTATATCCCCAGAACGCTTTGATATCAAAATGAGGATAGAAGGCCGCTTTCGCCGCATCGACCTGGCTCAGGGAGGCAGTCACGTAGCCGCGCAGCGCCTGCAGGTCCGGGCGGCGGGCCAGCAGCTCGAAAGAGAGCGATGGCGGCAGCGTCTCCTGGAGCGCCGGCAGCGCCACCGGATGGATCGCCGGCATGCTCTGCGCATCGGCGCCGATCAGCGCCCGCAGGGTTTCACGATACTGGGTCAGCATCCCCTCGGCGCTGATAATCTGCTGGCGAGCGGCGAGCTGCTCAGCCCGGGCATTGGCCACATCCACACTGTCTTCCACGCCGCGTTGGGTCCGGTGCTCATGGGCCGCTACCGAGAATTGGGCAATACCCTCCAGCTCCTGCAGCAGCGCGATTTTCTGGAACGTCGCCTGCATGGCGAAATAGAGCTGCGCCACGCTGCTGGCGATGTCGAGTTCAATGCCGGCGGTTTCCGCCAGCCGGGCATTTTTCTCGCCAATGGCGGCGGCGACCCGGGCGCGATCGGCTCCCCAGAGATCGATATTCAGCTGCGCCCCGACGCCAACGGTATTCAGCGTATACCAGGGACCGTTCTTATCCACCGGCAGGGAGTACGAGTAGGGCCAGCTAAAGGATTTGTCGGTGATCCGCAGGCGGTTTTGCGCCGCGACGGCGGTGGCCTGCAGGCCCATCGCCGACCGGGCGAGTTCCACCGTGGACTGCGACTGGGAGATGCGTAGCCGGGCGGCCTGCATGGTCGGCGAGTTCTGCAGCGCCCGGTTGATCAGCAGGTTGAGCTGAGGATCATCATAGGCCTCCCACCAGCGGGCTGCCGGCCAGTCGCTGTTCGCCAGGTGGATCACCTGCGCCAGCTGGGCCTGCTGCGGATTGACGATGGCGACCTGGGAAGGCTCATCCTGGATCAGCGCGCAGCCGCTGAGCAGCGTCAGCGTCAGGGTAAAGAGAGTGACCCGCAATCGCGCGGGGAAAGGAAGCATCATCATGACGTTTTAGCCTGTTGCTCAGTCGCTATCGGTGTCGGGCCCCAGTCGGGCAGGGCGGCCAGCGCGGTAGCCAGCGCCGGGCCAAAGGGGTTGCGGAGATCGGCGGCCAGCGTCCCGTCAGGCGCTGCCGCCTCCTGTTCGATACGTTCGGCGTAGCGCCGCAGCTGTTCAGCGCAGCGAGCCAGCGTCGGGTCTCCCGGCGCGGCATTGAGCCGGTAGCCTTCGCTGAGGCGGGCGATCTCCTCGGCCTGGGCGAGGGTGGCGCGCATCGGCCAGCCTTTCGCCTGGGGCCAGGGATGGGCCCAGGTGCCCAGCGGTTCAGCGCGAACCCGATGGAGCAGCGCTTCGCTGTCGGTGAAGGCGACAAACAGGGGAGCCAGCGGCACCGCCTCCTTCGGGGCGGCGAGACAGTCCGCCAGCCGGCGATAAAGCGCCGCAAGACAGGATTTCAGCTGCGGCGCTTCGCTGTCCGGCCAGAGATACAAATGGACAATGGAGGAGACCAGCACCCCGAGCAGGATGCCGAGCACCCGATCCCGCAGCTCGGTGAGGTTCGTCAGCGGGCCAAACCAGCTGAGGAAGGCCAGCGCAAAGGTGAAACCAATCTGGATCCCGGCGTAGGCGATACGCTCCGAGCCGGCGGCAATCCACGCCGCCAGCGCCAGCACCGGCAGAGACATCGCCAGCAGGCCCGACAGCGAATCGGTCCAGGGCTGAACAAAGACGATTAACAGCAGCGCCAGCAGGGTGGCGAGCAGCGCCCCGCCGATACGCAGCCATGTCTTTTGCATCGTGGCGCCCAGCCCGGGCTGGGCGACAATGACGCAGCTCAGCATAATGGTGTGCAGCCCTTGCCAGTCGGCAGCGGTATAGAAGACATAGCAGATTAGCGTCGCCAGCAGGGTCTTGAGCGCAAAATGGAGATAAGCCGGGTTGCGCCAGGCGTCCGGCGCCAGCAGGGGCGCCTTCTCCACCTCACCCTGCGGCAGGGCGACGGGCTCACCCTGCGCCAGCTGCTGCAGGAGGGTAGCCATCTCCTGCAGAACCGCGTGATTAATGCCACGACCGCTGAGCGCCAGGGGAGGAATGGCGCCGTCAAACTGTTCCTCGCTGAGGGCACTCTTCAGCTTCAGTACCGCCTGCGACAGCTGCTGGCGATCTTCGCTATCTGCCTCGTCTGCTTGCAGCAGCGCCGCCAGCTGATAGCAGCGCAGGGTGGCGGCCAGCCGCGAGCGCCAGGCCTGCGGTTCGGCGGCTATCTCCGGCGTGGCCCGGCTGGCCTGGGCGAACAGCGACTGCAGCTGGTTGAACTGCGCGGCGGTCTCGCCGAAGGTCGGTGGCGCTTCATCGCCAGGAGCCGTCAGCCGCCGGGCGACCTCGTGCAGCATCCCCGCCAGGCGCGCCTTAAACTGGTTGCCGGGAAAGGCCTGCTGAAAACAGGCGTTGACCAGCAAAGTGACGAGGATCGCGGTGTTAATCGCCACCCACAGCCAGAGCAGCAGCCGCACCAGGATCTCGCTCTGACTGGTCATTGACGGGAAGGTCTGAGCGTAAATCACCGCCAGCGCCACCACGAAAAAAGCCAGCCCCAGCTTACCCAGCACCCGCATCAGGTAGATGGCGCAGAAAAAGAGCGCCACGGAGGCCGCCAGGCGGATCAGCGGGTAGTCATAGGTCCACTTGATGATCAGCAGCACGCCGCCGAGCGCCACGGTGACGGTGACAAAAAAGACCACGCTGACCAGCTTGATCATCAACACGTTAGGCTGGCTAACGTAGAACACGACGATCAGCGCAACAGCCAGGAAGGGGATCTGCAGAGTCATAAACAGGGTGATGAGCACCGCGCAGCTCAGCGTCAGGCGCAGCGTGTAGCTGGCGCGTCCCGGCGCGTCGCGCAGCTCCTGGCGTAAAAAATGGGCGAGAGGAAACATCGCGTCCCCCGGCTACGGCTGCAGCACGGCGCTGGCCGAGGCGCCCATGCGGAACAGCGCCGGATCGGGATCGCTGACGGCGATTTTCACCGGGAAGCGCTGCGAGACGTGAACCCAGTTAATGCTTTTTTGGATCAGCGGCAGCCCTTCGATGACGCTCCCGCCTTCGGGCAGGACCCCGGAGCCGACCGAATCGACCACCCCGTTAAAGGTCCGGTTGTGGTTGGTCATCACGGTGATCCGTGCCGCCACGCCGGGGCGCACGTTGTTCAGATCGGTCTCGCGGAAGTTAGCGATCACATACCAGCGGTCGTCATCCAGCAGGGTAAAGACCGGCTTCAGCGCCGAGGCGTACTGGCCGACGGTGGTTTTCAGCGCCACCACCACGCCGTTGAAGGGCGCACGCACTTCGGTAAATTCCAGATGCAGTTCGGCGAGGGCGATTTGCGCCAGGATCCCGGCGCGTTGTGCCACCATGGCATCCACGCCGGTCACGGCCGCCGAGGCCTGTCTGGCCTGCAGCAGCGTGGCCTCCAGCTCCGCCCGCGCCGCTTTCTCAGCGGTGCGCGCCTGATCGAGATCTTCCTGGGAGGCAAACCCCTGCGGCACCAGCGGCTCAAGGCGGGTGCGCGTGGAGGTGGTCTGCTTGACCAGCGCTCTGGCGCGCTCGACGGCGGCCGCCACCGACTGGGCGTTATACTCCTGCGCTTTGATGGTGCGCTGGGTCAGCATGATCTGCGCGTCGAGGGTCGTCAGCCGCGCTTTCGCGTCATCGAGCATCGCCTGATAGGGACGGGGGTCGATGCGGAACAGCAGATCGCCTTTTTTCACCCGCTGGTTATCGCGAATGGGCATCTCCACGATGCGTCCGCTGACCTCGGGCACCACATCGATGGTATCGGCATAGACATAGGCGTCATTGGTCTCCGGCGAGGTTTGCAACTGCCAGATAACCAGGATCAGCGCCAGGATAGCGGCAAGGACCAGCGCCAGCAGAGGCCACTTTTTGCGTAACAGGGGAGTGCGGGAAGTTGTCATAAGCGATCAGTGAACAAAAAACAGAAACCACAGCAGCGTGGCGAACAGGAACATCAGCGCGACATAGCTGAAGACCAGAGGAGAAAAGCGCGGCTGCCAGCCTTTACGGGTAATCAGGATATGGCAGGGGATCAGTAAAAACGCACCGCCCAATAAGCAGAAAAACCAGCCGGGGAACGCGGCGCCCAATACCGGGATCGCGGGCGAAAGTGAGCAGCCGGAAAGCGGCAAGACGAGCAGTAACCGCGCCGGGCGGGCGATGGTGGCAATATGATTCAATAGAGCATCCCTGAGTGATCATACCAGTGTGTGATGAGTGTAATCGCCTCGTTGCGGGAATGAAAGTCAACGGATCGCCGACTGCGGGATCCTTACCCGATGGGAAAGCATGATGTGAGGCGCCAATTCCCACGCTTACGCGTAGTCAGCCGCGACGTGTAGGACTATGCTTAGCCTGAAACATAAAAAAAGAACGAGGCAATGTCATGGATAAGGAATTACTGGAAGCGGGCTACCGGGCCTACACCGGAGAGAAAATCGACGTCTACTTTAATACGGCGATCTGTCAGCATTCGGGGAACTGCGTGCGCGGCAGCGCGAAGCTTTTTAACCTGAAGCGTAAACCGTGGATTATCCCGGATGAAGTGGATGTGGCGACGGTGGTAAAAGTGATCGATACCTGCCCGAGCGGCGCCCTGCACTATCGTCATAAATAAGCGAGGAGAAGATGGAAATACTGGAAGGGCACAACAAGTTTTATGTTAACGACGCGCAGGGAAACCAGGTGGCGGAAATTGTTTTTGTTCCCACCGGCGACCACCTCAGCATTATCGAACATACCGATGTTGATCCCAGCCTGAAAGGCCAGGGCGTGGGGAAACAGCTGGTGGCGAAGGTGGTGGAAAAAATGCGCCAGGAGCAGCGGAAGATCATTCCTCTCTGCCCGTTTGCCAAACATGAATTCGATAACACCCGCGAATACGACGATATTCGCGCCTGACGTACCGGCACCGGTGCCAACCGGTGCGCTTTTCTCGCGCCATCAACGATCCGCCGGATCGCGCTGATGGGAAAAGCGGCGGATCAGATCCGGGAGATGCTCGCGCCGCATCGGCGGTGAAAACAGATAGCCCTGGAAACGGTCAATACCCAGCGATTTTAACTGCGTAAACTTCGCCAGCGAATCCACCCCTTCCGCCACGCAGCGGCTGCCGCTCAACTGGCAGTAGTAGGCCAGGCTTTTTATCAGCGCAAGCGCCTTCTGATCGTGCTGAGCGTCGTTGACGATACTCATATCCAGTTTATAGGCATTGAAGTGCAGGCGACGCGCCGGAAAGATGACGCTCCCCTGAGAAAAGCAGTCGTCCAGCATCACCCGCACGCCAGCACGTTGCAGTTCCTCCACCTGGGCGGTGGATCGGCTCTGACGGCGAAAATCGATGGTTTCAGCATATTCCAGCACCAGCCTTTCCACGCCCTCTGGCTGCCGGAGCTGCTGGCGAGCGGCTTCCACCATCCGCAGCAGGCTATCGCTGGCGGCGAGCGAGGAAGGAATATTGACCGAAAAATAGAAAGTACCCGGATGCTCATTAATATTCTGCACGGCCTCCTGCAGGACAAAGGCCGTGAGCAGCAGCCAGGCGTAGTCGGCGCGGAACTGCGGCAAAAAAGCCTGCGGATGGAGAACCTGGCCGCGGTGGCGCCAGCGGATCAGGATCTCCACCCCCTGTAGCTGTGAGCGACTATCGACGATAGGTTGAAAAACCGGGAAGACCTGGCGATCGTGGATCGCTTGTACCCATTCCTGTTCAAACGCCGACAGTGAGCTGGCGGATGAGCGCGGTAGCAGCGTACGCGGAAAGCGGGGGGCCAGATGCGGGTGATATTCCACCAGCTTTTTCACCCCGGCCAGCCGCTGGGTGTAGAGCGTTTTCTGGCTCAATCGGAGACGCCGGGCCTGCTCGCCTATCGTCTGCCCTTGCAGCAGGGCGAGGATCACTTTGAACTCGGCATGGCTCAATCCGGCGGCTCGTTTGTCGTGGAGCAGGGCGGCTTCACTGGCAAGCCGCTCAAGTCGCGGTGCGTTCTCCAGCCGATCGGCCAGCTCCGTGCAGGACAGATCGGCGGGGGCGGTATGGACGTTGCGCAGACGATCCGGATGGCTCACCTGATAAAGCAGCGTTTGCCACAGCCAGATGGCCGGGCTGCGGCTCAGAATCAACATCGGTAACGGCTGCAAGGCCTGGTCGAGCAGCCTTGCCGCCTGGCGCAGCGTGGTGAGCATCCACAGGGGATCGTCAGGGAGAAACACCACGATCCGCGTCACGGCGGTCAGCTCCCGCAGGGACACGCCCTCGACCGGCAGCTCAACGGGCCGCTTCGCGGCGTTCACCATCAGCTGGCTCAACCCGCGGGCGGCCAGCGAGCAGGGTGAGAGGATATAGTCGGTCATCATTGATAGACAAAGGTGATGCCGATGATCGACTGCACGTTGCCGGCAGTGACCTGGCCTGTGGTCCGGGCATAGGTTGCCGTCAGACCGAGATTAACTGGCGAGGTACTGACGGTGCCCAGCGAGACCGTGCTGTTCGCCGGCACGGCGCTGCCGTTGCGGGTCAGCTGAACGCCTATCCCCTGCGCCGGTGAGGCGGAGGCGGTATTGGTGAAGATCGCGTTGGCGCTATCCGCGGTGGTGCCGGAGAGGTAATACCCCAGCTGCTGGCTTTGCGCGCAGTGCACGGTGAGCGGCACGGCCATCGATCCCGGGTAGTCGGGGAGGGTGACGGTGACATCGCGGGCGGAGACATCGCAGCCGCCGGTGGGGACCACCACGTCGTTGTTGGCGTAAATGTTCCAGATGAACTGGAAGGAGTCGCTATTGTAGTTGTTGGTCTGATGCAGGATCAGCACCGCGATTAACGATCCTGCGGTGATCGCCACCCCACCGGCGGTGCTGACCGGCGTCAGATACAGGACGGTGGGCCAGGGCTTATCGGTCCGTGAATCGTAAACCACCCGCGCCGTTTCCGTGGTGGTCGGGAAGGGGTAAGAGGTGCCGTTATATTTCACGGTGCCGGAGAAACTCGACAGCACGCCGCCGTAGGCGGATCCGCGCTGCAGGGTGACGTAGTCAGTGATCGTTTCCGGATAGTCGTTATGGCAAAAAATCTGCGTGGAGAGGTCGACCACCAGGTTTTGCCCGACGTTAACCGCCGGTGTCAGATTTACGTAGACGTTGGCTGACCCGCCGCCGATGGGGATCGTCGCCCCGGTGGCCGTTTTGCAGGCAAAGGACCAGGCGTTCATCGACCAGCCCAACAGCAGCAGGGTGGTGAACAGGGGGATAATTTTTTTCATCATAATGCTCTCCTGGCTCAGGCGTAGGTATAGGTGACGTTAATCACCGCCTGAATGGTGCCTTGCGTGGCGCCGCCGTTGACGGACAGGGCTCTAACCTGCAGCGGGAAGCGAGCGGACTGGCTGGCCTCATCCACCTGTACCGACTGGCTGCTGCCATTGTTCAGCGTGGTGCCGTCCTCGCTCTGCAGTTCGAGCTGAATATTGCCCGCCGTTCCCTGGTTTTTGTAATAGCCGGTGCTGTCCGCCGTCCCGCTGAAGGTGGCCTTCACCCGTGAAGTACCCACGGGGCAGTTACTGAGATCCAGCGCCACGCTGTGCCAGGCCGATGCCGAGCCCGCGCCGATCAGGCTAAAGGTATAGAGATCGCCCAGCTCGACGGTGGCATTGACGGTGGAAACCGTGCAGGGTCTGGCCACCACCTTCCCGTTGACGGTGAGGGTGACGTCGGCCGCCCGCAGGGAAGCGCTCGCGGTTAACAGGCCGGCCAGCAGCCAGCCCACGTGGGTCCATTTCATTTCAGCCTCCGCTTACTGAAATTCCAGCGTGAATGTCGCTGTCGCATTGACATGCCCGGCGGTGACGGGCACCTGAGTGGCCATCAGACGGGCGTAAAAGTTGAGAATGTTGGTCTGGCCCGGCGTCAGCGTGGTCCAGGACATGGCTGACGACGGCGC
Organism: Klebsiella variicola; assembly: GCF_000828055.2. Taxonomy (NCBI): domain Bacteria; kingdom Pseudomonadati; phylum Pseudomonadota; class Gammaproteobacteria; order Enterobacterales; family Enterobacteriaceae; genus Klebsiella; species Klebsiella variicola. The sequence continues at coordinate 856,682 of NZ_CP010523.2, forward strand.
ATTGACCGGCAGCCGGGACTGCTGCTGATCGAGAATTTCCACCCCCATTCCCGCCGCCGCCGAGGCGCCGGCATCGAGTTTTAACAGGCTGGTGTTGACGCTGTCCGCCACGCCGGTGAAACCGACCTTCACCGCGGTGACGGAAGTGCCACAGGGCGACAGCACGATGCGGAACGGCACCGGCGGCGTCGTCGCCCCGACGGCATAAAACTGCTTCGCGGCGTTGTCCTGAAAATCGACGGTGAAATCCTTCGACTCGCCGGCCACTGCGCAGGCGTTGTCGCGCACATAGCCGCTGATGGTGATCGTGCTATCGGCAGCGAAGGCAAACGGCGTCACCAGGGTGAGCAGGGCGCCCAGCAGATACTGCAGTTTTTTCATCATGATCTCCTTAGCGGCACGCGGCCGACAGCTGGCTGAGCGCCTGCTGCTGACTCTCCGGCGGCAGACGATAATCGGCCACGCACTGAGCGTCCGGGCCATCGCCCCATTTCACTCGCACCTTGCCCGCCAGCGGCATCCCGCTCAGGTAGACCTGGCCGTTATCCGCGACGATGCTGCCGCTCTGGTTGCTGTCGCCGGTGGCGAGGGCGCCAAACGGCACCGGTTTGCCGCGATGGGTCAGCGTCATCAGGATCTTCATTCCCACCTGCGCGTTAAAGTTGGCGCGGACGATCGCCCCATGGGTCGGCACCACGCTGACCACTGCATCATCAAGGTCGACATTGTCTGCCAGGGTGTTGGTGTCCAGCGCGATCCGGTTTTCGCGATACTCGGTGGCATAGGGCAGGACGGCATACCCGCGCCAGTCGGTGCGTACCCCGGTCTGGTTTTCCACCTTCACGCCGCCGGCGCCGGGGGCTTTCACCAGCACCACGGTATCGTTCAACGGCTGGCTCAGGGTGATGCCGTTGGCGTGCGCCAGCACGCCGCCGCTGACCCCGTAGTAGAGCTGTTTAAAGCCGTCGCTGCGGCTGTAGCCGACGTTGGCGTTGCCGTAGCCGCCGCGGTAGTTGAGCGCCGTATAGCCTGTGCTCCCGCTGTCGCCGTTGCCGCCGCCCGCATAGCCGGTCTGCACGCTATAGCTGAGGTTGTTGTCTTCCAGCAGGGTGCCGTACAGGCCCGCCAGGTTAGTCATGCGGCCATTGAGATCGTGCGACAGGCTGTAGCTGGCGCTGGCGTGCCGCCAGACTGAGCGGCTATCGGAACGCAGCCAGTGGCTGAAGGGGATATTGACGTTGACCGCCAGCATCTGATCGCGCCCTTGCTGCCAGGCGTTTTTGGTCAGGCTGTAACTTAGCGACCAGTTGATATCGTCTACGGCGGCGTTGAGGCCGGCCTGCAGCTGCTCATCGGCATCGTCGGTGCCCCAGTAGGTCTGGTGGCTGCCGCTGAGATAGAGGGTGGCGGTGCGCCCCAGCTGCTGGGTCACGCTCAGTTGCACCTTGCCGCGCTTGCTGTAAGCCAGATTGTAGTAGTCGGTAAATTTGGGTTTCACCTGGATAACGCCGTCCTGAGTTTCCACACTGTAGCCGCTCATCCGGCGGTAGGTGGTATCGGCAAAGTTATAGTAGCCGCGGGTGGAGTAGCGGTAGCCCACCAGCTGCAGGTTAGTCCCGGTCTCATCCAGGGATTTGTTATAGAGGAAACGCACCGACTGTCCCTGATGCTCGCTGTCGTCCGCCAGCGTGGCGTTGGCCTGGGTGATATCCAGCGACAGGGCGCCGAAATAGCCCATGTTTTTCCCCACCCCAAGGTTAAAGGCGCGATAGCGGTCCGCCAGCTGAGTGCCGCCGTACAGGGTCCAGCCGGCCGGCAGGCCATGCATGGCCGTGCTCTGGAAAAAATCGGGCGTTTCCTGTTGGCTGTTGCCGCTGCGGTACTCCCCGGCGGTGAGGGCGAAGCGGGTATGGCCTTCACGCTGCAGCACCGGCACCGTTGACCAGGGCACGCTGAAGACCTGGCGGGAGCCATCCGCTTCTTTAATCGTGACCTGCAGATCGCCGCCATTGCCCGCGGCGTAGAGATCGTCGATGGTAAACGGCCCCGGCGGCACTGTGCTCTGGTAGATTTCATAGCCGTTTTGTTTGATTGACACCTGCGCCGTGCCGCGGGCGATCCCGTGGATCACCGGCGCGAAGCCTTTCTGGCTGTCCGGTAGCATATTGTCGTCCGAGGCCAGCTGGGCGCCGCGGAAGTTGATCCCGTCGAAGACATCGCCGTTGGTATAGCTGTCCCCGAGGGTGAGTCGCGAACGCAGAGGCGTGATGTCCCGCTCAAGCCAGCTGTTAACGTGCTGCCAGCGGTTTTCACTGGAGGAAGCGCTGCCGCTGCCGCTACTGTAGCTCCACGTGCTGTTATCGCGCAGACGCCAGGCGCCAACGTTCAGGCCGCTCTGCAGATTCAGATAGGCGTAACGGCTGCTGCCACCCGTGGTGTTATGGACGTTATTGCCCGTGAAGTTATAGTTAATCAGCCCGGCGGTGATACCGTTATCCCACAGCTCCGGCGGAATATAGCCGCGCGCGCGGGTGCCCATAAATGCCTGAGGCACGGTGAGATACAGACGCTGTTGGCCGACGTCGAAGCGCGTAGTGGCTTCGCTGATAAGCGTCGTTAGCGGCACGCAGGCTGCGCTGTCCAGCGTCGCCATGCCCGGCACCCGACCGGTATCCACGCCCATGCTCGCCAGCTGGCCGCGCGTCAGACAGGGCGACAAGCCATGGCCCTGCGCGTCGGCCTGGAAAGTGACGTCCCGGGTGGTCATAAAACCATTGTTGAGATAAATATCGACGCGATAGGTGCCTGGCGGCACCTCCTGGCCTTTTTCAAATCCCGACAGGTCAGCCACCGCCGCCGGATCGTCAGCTAAGAAGCGGGGGTTAAAATAGAGGTCCGCCCGCGCGGCAAACGGCTGTGAGCAGAGCCACAGCGTCAGCGCCGGCGTAATCAGGCGCCGGGCGCTTCGGCAACCCCAATGGTCCAGTCCATATTTTCGATGTGACATAATCCCTCCGGTCCGACGTTGCCCGGCTGTCAGTGCTTCTGGTCATGCGCAGCGTGGCCCGCGCGGCGGGGTACTCTGGGTTAACGCAGTACGCCATTCATTTTCGGCGTCAGCGCGCCGTAATCGTTAATCGTGCGATAGGTGATGGTGCTCCCGGCATCCGCGGGCAGCTTGACGCTGGTTTTGCCCATCGGCGGCACGAGGGCGTTTTCCAGAATGCGCGTCCCGGCGTTCAGTTCGGTCACCGTCAGGTAATAAGGGGTGGGGTTCGTCAGCGTCAGCGAGGATCCGCTGCGGCTAAAGGTCAGCTTTTCCGCTGCCTGATCCGGGGGCAGGGCCAGTTTTCCCGGACGGTAGTAGAGCTTGATGCGGCTGATAATCGCCAGCTGCAGGGTATTGTCGCTGAGCTTGGATTTATCCATCGAGGGGATCGCCTTCACGTTCATCCAGAACAGGCTTTCCCGATCCTGCGGCAGCTGGTTATTGGTGGCGTCGATAATGCGCAGGGTGTTCTCTTTTTTGCCCTGCATGGCAAACAGCGGGGGAGTGATGACAAACCGGCCGTCTCGCTGACCATCGGCATTTTCCACCCATGACTGAATAAGCCAGGTGCTGTTGTCGTCATTATTGGTCACCGCGAGCTGGACCTGCTTCTGTCCCGCCGGGTAGATAACCCGGGTCGCGCCCAGCGCGACGCCCGCCTGCGCGCTGGCGCTCAACGCACCGGCGACGAAAAGTAAACATCCCGCCAGTATGCCGCGTGTCGTCGTTGCCATTTTTCTCACGTTATCTCCTTGTCTGCTCACCGTGTTGTCCTGTTTGTCTGCGGATTAATTACTGATAGGTCAATGAGAACCAGGCCTGGGCGTTGGCCGCGCCGCCGGTGACCTGGCGTCCGGTCGCCCGATATTTGGCGACAAAATTGAGCGTCGTCGGTCCGCGGTAGAGCGGCACCCAGCGGTCGGGCGGACGATTGAGCGGCAGCTGCTGGCCCTGACTGTCGAACAGCGCAATGCCAATCCCGCTGGCGATCCCCGGGCCTTCGCCCACCGAGAGCACATCGGGATTTTTACCATCAGCCACGCCGTGAAATGCCACCCCCACATGCTGGCTGACTGCGGTACTGCAATCCTGTAAATGAATCGCGAAAGGGATCGGGTTACTGTCTTCCCCGACATCATGAAATCGGTTACTGCTGATCTGCCCCAGATTGACCGTCATCTGCCGATCGCCCGCTTCGACGCGGCAGGAACTCGCCATAATCAGGCCCTGAAAACGCATGCTGCCCCCAGGCAGCGTGACGTTCCACTGATTACCGGCCAGGGCCAGCGGGGGTAGTAGCAGCAGCAGACCTGATTTCATTCCCTGCATCGTTTCACTCCAGTTGGAAATAGAGAGCGGGCCCTCCTGGCCCTGATTGCCTCCCTGCGTGGATCGGGCCTTACTCGTATTGCACTTTGAACGTGGCATCCGCGTTCGCCGTACCGGCGGTCGCTGCGCCGGTCGCGTAGTAACGCGCCTGGAACGGGATGATGTTGGTGCCGTCATTCAGCGTGGTCGCGGCACTGAAGGTGGCCCCGTCCAGCGCCAGCGGCGTGCCGGTGCTGTCGAGGATCTGCACGCCAACGTTGGTTGCGCCGCCGGCGGCAGAGTTTTGCAGTGCCAGAACGGTGGTGTTGCTGCTGTCGATAGCGGTACCGGAGAAAGCGACAGAAGCTTTGGTCGCCACTGTGGTGTCGCAGTCATCCAGCTGAATGTTGAAACCGACGGAGGAGCTGGTGCTACCTGCGGTGGCAAGTTTCGCGGAACGCACCTGTCCTAACTGGACGGTTTGATCGATAGAGCCGGCATCTACCGCACAGGCCGCATTGACGACTTCCCCTTTAAAATGCACTGTCCCGCCGTTGACCGTGGTGGTATCGGCCAGCGCCGCCGCGGAGCTCAGAGACAGGGCTGACACAACAACCATTGCCAGTGTTTTGATTTTCATACTGTTTTCCTTTGAACGATGTCGAAATAACGAACCGGATTGGCAGCCGATGTGCCTTCCAGGCATGTCAGATTTCAGCCGAGTAGTCAGGCTGCCGGCTCTGCACAGTTTTTACCCAACTGATGAGACAATTGGGGCCATTTTGACTCGTTGGGATAAATGATCTGTTTTTGGTTTTTGACTGGTTTATTTGTGGTTTTAAATTCTGTTTATTTGGCTTTTTGTGGGTATATAATCTGGAGTGGTGGGCGGAAGTGCAAAAGGAATAGCGATGGCGCTGGCGAAGGATCGCCGGTGCAACGGGAGTATGGTGGGAGAAAAGTGAGTGATTGCATGATTAAAAATATATAATAATCAATAAACTATGATTTTTTCTGCAGAAATATAGCGCGGTGAGTTGCAAAACATTACAAAACATTTTTATGATATAAACAGTTTGGCCCCAATTGACCTGTTAGCAATTGATTTTGTTGTATTAAATCAATCGCTTAAATCATTTTCCTTTGACAGGCCTTTTTCCTCTAAAAGATTATTTCTTTCCCAAATCCCGGCAAAACGCGCCGCATTGCTGGCAGTGTAGCGTACCGTGTGACGAATATTACGATGTCCCAGATAATCCTGTATCAAACGGGTATCTGTACCTCTTTCCGCCAGTTCATAGCCGCAGGCGTGACGCAGCATATGAGGGTGCGTGTGCGTCACGGTGCCCGCATTTTCACCGGCGGATCGAATAATACGATATGCCTGCTGGCGTGAGAGCGGCGTACCGCGACGAGAGATAAACAGCGCGTCGGTTTTTGCCGCCGCTTTCCAGCCGGCGCGGACCTGACTCCAGCGTTCGATTGCCTCGCGCTCATCAAAGCGCAGCGGATGAATAGTCGAAAAACCGTTCTTAAGCCGCCGCACATTGACCCGTCCTTCATGCAGATCCAGATCGTGATAGTGCAGATCCAGCAGTTCGCTGATGCGCATGCCGTGGCGAAAGGCAAGCAGGATGAGGCAGTAATCCCGTTCACCGGTTGGGCCCTGGCGAGCGGCCTGCATCATTGCCTGAACTTCTTTGGCGGTAAGAAAACGACGTCGGTTCACAATATTAGCTCCTGAAAAAAGGATGAATGACCGTCACGGCGAAACCTTACGCCATGACGAAAAGAATGCGTAATGCTAAAACGTTGTAGGGTGAAGTTGATTAACCACGAATAGATAGCACATTACATTGACTGATACTAAAAATATCGCCGGGCGATAATTCTTAATTTTAAAGATTTTAATCGTTGTCTCAATAGCCTCTCCAGATGTTATCGCCAGGTGCATAAAATAAAAGGATTTTTTTCTGGCGCACGTTGTCATTAAAAAAACGGTGCGGAAATTTTACTCGAGCAATAAATAATTCGGTCAAATCCAGAATGAACGCAGGGTTAAATTGACGCGGAGCTGGCAGGAATAAATAAGAACTTGCGGGAACAGTAATCATAATTAACGCAGGGTTAATGATAATAAATGTTATAATTTGCGAGCAGGTTGCGGGACAACGCCATCCTTGGCGTCAAGGTTATTGGATCAAAGACGATCGCTGTTTGTCGCGCGTATTGTCCCAGATGCCATAGAAACGTCCCGCGTTGCTGGCGGTATACCAGACGGTATGGCGGATATTGCGATGCCCAAGGTAATCCTGGATCAAACGGGTATCGATCCCCATATTGGCCAGCGCAAAGCCACAGGAGTGACGCAGCATGTGTGGGTGGATCTCCAGCGGTAATCCCGCCAGATCCCCTGATGAGGCGATAATCTGATAAAACTGCTGGCGAGAAAGGGGATTACCTTTGCGGGAGAGAAACAGCCATTCGCTGGCTGCCTGCGGCCAGCTGCTGCGAATGGCCAGCCATCGCTTTAGGGCGTGGATCTCTTTCTCCAGCAACGGATGGGTAGTTGAAAACCCCTTTTTGAGTCGATGGATGTAAACGCAGCGGGCAGCAAGGTCGATATCCGATATTCGTAGACGGCAGATCTCGCTGGCTCGCAGACCGTGAATGAAGCACAGTAATGTCAGGCAATAATTCCGTGCGGCATAGAGACCGGTATCGGCGGCTTTAAGTAAAGACTCGATCTCATTCTGAGTCAGGAAGTTCCTTTTTTTTATATCGGCGTTATTCGTCATGGTTTTCCCTTTTATTGCAGGCATATTTTTCTCTTTCCAGGCCTGCGTCAGGTCATTGTTAAATTCGACTGCCTTTTTATTTTGAAACGGCGTGCTGATAACGTTTTAATCTCATACGAAAGCGTTTCACCTGGTGAAGGCAAAATCTGAATGCTATCGCTGAGTGAGCGTGCGGTATCATAGGCTATCTCCATCGCCACCGATAAGGCGCCGCAAGCTGAAGGGTAAAGAAAGGGTTAGCGGGTTGAAGTGGCGTCGCTTTCCTGGTGGTTTCCACGTCCTGTACATCCCTGATCCTCTTGATGATGCCCGCATGATGATGAAGGCGCGGGCTTCCGGCCGCGGCAAGGCGGCCATCAATGCCGTCATGATTTATTGCCTGCCTGCTGGACATCATTGCGCCAGCAAACCAACCTCCCGCGCCAACAACCTTCGGGAATAGCATGAGAAATTTCTCAGACAGAATACAACTCTGCATCGTCTGGATAGCATTCACTGCAAAACTACAACAGTGATTAAACCATACTGCAAAAAGCCTGGGGATAATAGCCATTGTCTGTATGAGGGCACTTTACGCTGTATTTCAGTAATTCAGTTTAATCTAAAGCATGTGGTCGAAGTGGAGTGGTATCAGGCACGGTAAGCGCTAGTGGCGGCGATATTAGTGGGCTGGAAAAAAGGGGGATATGATGAGGACCGGGATACGGTCTGAGGGGGGCGCGGGAATATTCTGCGCTATGCTAAGAATAAGGCGCATGCCACAAACGTCAGCCAGACAACTGAAGTATGAGGGGGCGTTAAAGGCTCCGGCGGCGGGAGGAATGACGTCCTGGAGACGCCAAAACCTCAGTTTCACCATTTTTCGTCACGTGCTTCCTGGCGACCTTCGCGGCGGTTTTCCCGTTTATCGTGACGGCAGCTGGCGTTGCTTTGATTGTTATTGCGGACGCATTCCTGCTTGGTATCACGACCTTGCTCGCGGCTATCCTGTCGGATATCGCGGGCGTCCTGGCGTTTGTCGCCACGCCAGGTCGCCTGCGCCGAAAACGATGGCGCCAGCAGCGCGACGCAGACCAGGGCAAGTAAGCCTCTTTTCATGGAGATGGCCTTCTGTTTTTATAAACACAATAAATAATTAGCAGGTAATTATAAAATTATCATATAGCTTAAGTGAGGATAGCACAAAATGCATCGCTTCCAGCGATAACGTTGTTTTTTATTAAATGAATCCGTCGTTTCTGATGTCTATGTTTTTATTGTGTTTTAATGCGATATAAGCAACATAACTTTTGGATGAGTCGTAGATATAATGAATTATTTGGCTTGATATTAGTCAAGTGAATTAAATACGTCTGTTGTGAATGATTAAGTTGCGTGCAATATTTAACGCATGAGTTTTTTCTCATCTCATAAGCCAAATGGATAAACAAATAAAAGGAACTATATTATGAAGCGTTTAACTGTTGCTGCAGCAGTCCTGTCCACCGTATTTATGAGTGCCGGTGCTTTTGCGGATACTGACCAGGGTGAAGTTATTATCACCGGACGCGTTGTGGGAACCACGTGTCAGTTTCTTGATGGCAACAACTCTACCACTATTACGATGAACCAGGTCGGGCAGGAAAGTCTTGCTGGTCTTAATGCCGGCGCCACCTATACCGGCATTAAAAACAGCACCACGGTGCCATTAAAATTAAAATGTACCGGTGCTGAGCCGAAAATCAGCCTGGCACGTAACCAGTTTGATACCACTTACCCGAACATTACGAAAAATACCGTAGCGGGTGGCGCATCCGGCGTCGGCTTTGTGGTGACAGCGAATGACGCCGAACTAAACGCCAACTCGCTGATTCCTCTTAATGGGGATCCTGATGAAAACGGTGTATATACCATTGATTTTTCAGCACAGTATGCGGTGGTGGCCGCAGGTAACGCAGTCACCCAGGGCGATGTTGAGTCAACCCTTACGCTGACCGTGGTAACCGAGTGATGCTGTCACCCGGCGAGACGCAGGGCGTTCGCCGGGTCTCTGTTTACATGGAGTGAAAGAGATGAAAGGATTCATTCTGCTGCTACTGACCTTTTTCATTATCCCCGCGCAGGCGGGTATTGTGATCTATGGGACGCGCGTTATTTATCCGGCCGGTAAAAATGAGGTGATGGTGCAGTTAATGAATCGCGGCGATCGCGGCGCCCTGGTACAGGCGTGGATCGACGACGGTAATACTTCCATTGCCCCGGAAAATATCCGCGTACCTTTTCTTATTTCACCGCCGGTGGTGCGCGTCAGAGCCAATACCGGTCAGCAGCTTAAAATAAAAGCATTATCCAATACGTTACCGCAAAATCAGGAAAGTTTATTTTATCTGAATGTCCTCGATATCCCACCCAATGCCAGCGTGAATGATGGTAAAAATGTGGTGAAATTTGCGATCCAAAATCGAATTAAGTTGTTTTATCGCCCGGAAGGTGTCGCTGGCGTTACGCAGGCCAGTTTTCATCATTTAGACCTGCAGCAAAAAGGTAAAAATGTACTGCTTAAAAATAACAGCGCAAACTGGATAACGATCCCTGAAATTAAAGTGAATAATGTGAAAGGAAACAGTAAAGCCATTATGCTGGCGCCATTTTCACAGCAAATGATCACCCTCAGCGGCAGCGTTGCCAGACAGTACAAAATAACTCTTATTGATGATTATGGAAATTATATTAGTGATAGCATCAGCGTAAAATAAAAAGAGGTGGTTATGTTAAGGATGACATCACTGGCCCTGGCAATTATTGCATCATTATTTGCTGAAGCCCTGGCGGCAGAAGAGACCTTTGATACCAACTTTATGTTCGGCGGGATGAAAGGGGTTAAAGACAGTCACTATCAGTTTACAGATGACGCACCGATTGCGGGTGAATATAACCTGGATGTGTATGTCAATAACAAGTGGCGTGGGAAATATGACCTGACAGTGAAGGAGCAGCCAGGGGAAAGCTGCTTGTCACACTCCCAGCTGCAGCAGCTCGGTATTAAAGCCGAGAGGCTGGACAAAAAGGATCTGGCGCAATGCATCACGCTACGCGAGGCTGTGCAGGGGGGGAAATATCATTTTGATATCTCCACCCTGACCCTCGAGCTCACTGTCCCGCAGGCGTTTGTTAATGAGCTGGAGGCGGGCTATGCTTCCCCGGAAAGCTGGGACCGCGGGGTCAACGCCTTCTATACGTCCTATTATGCCAGTCAGTATTACAGCGATTATAAAAGCGCCGGGAATAACAAGAGTACCTTTGCCCGTTTTACCAGCGGTTTAAATCTCCTGGGATGGCAACTGCACTCTGACGCCAGCTATAACAATAATGATTCTGGCGCCGGTGAGTGGAAAAGTAACACCCTTTATCTGGAGCGAGGCTTCGGCGAGATAGAGAGTACGCTGCGCGCTGGCGATATGTACACATCAGGCGATATATTCGACACTGTGCGCTTTCGCGGGGTGCGCTTATATCGCGATATGCAGATGTTGCCCAACTCCAGACGCAACTTTACGCCGATCGTCCAGGGGATTGCGCAAAGCAATGCCCTGGTCACCATTGAGCAAAATGGCTTTGTCATTTATCAGAAAGAGGTGCCGCCCGGTCCCTTTGCCATCGCTGATTTACAGATGGCCGGCGGCGGGGCCGATCTTGACGTGAGCATCAGAGAAGCAGACGGGACGGTCACCAGCTATCTGGTTCCCTTTTCTTCCGTTCCCAATATGCTGCAGGCAGGCGTCTCGAAATACGATCTTGCTGCCGGACGCAGCCATATTGAGGGGGCCGATCGGCAGGCTGATTTTATCCAGGGGACCTATCAGTATGGTCTGAACAATCTGCTGACGCTGTATGGTGGTTCGATGCTGTCGAATCACTATTCGGCTTTTACCCTCGGGACGGGCTGGAATACCTGGCTCGGCGCTATTTCCGTCGATGCCACCCAGTCGCACAGCGAGCAGGATAACGGCACCTATGATGGACAAAGCTATCAGGTGGCTTACAGTAAATTCCTCACCCCAACCCAGACCCGTTTTGGCCTCGCGGCCTACCGCTATTCCAGCCGCGATTACCGCACCTTTAACGATCACGTGTGGGCGAAGAACAGAACCCACTATCACCGCGACGAAAATGATGTCTACGATATTGCCGATTATTATCAATATGATTTCGGCAGGAAAAATTCCTTGTCGGCCAGTTTGAGTCAGGCGCTTCCGGCGGGCTATGGCGCGATTTCCCTGAGCGCCCTGTGGCGCGACTACTGGGGAAAAAGCGGCAGCAATAAAGATTATCAGCTCGGCTACTCGAATACCTGGCAGCGGCTGACCTATACGCTATCGGCTAGCCAAACCTATGACGAATATCATCACCAGGATAAGCGATTTAATCTTTATTTCTCCATTCCGTTCAGTTGGGGGGACGACCTGACCGCGCCGCGCCGTCGGTTGAATCTGTCTAACTCCACCACCTTCGATAACAGTGGCTTTGCCTCCAATAACACCGGACTGAACGGCATTGCCGGCTCGCGCGATCAGTTCAGCTACGGCGTTAATCTCAGTCATCAGCAGCAAAATAATGAAACCGCTGCCGGGGCCAACCTTACCTGGAATGCCCCGCTGGCCACACTGAGCGGAAGTTACAGCCAGTCGTCAAACTACACCCAGGCCAGCGGAAGCCTGTCCGGGGGCATGGTGCTCTGGTCCGGGGGCGTGAACCTGGCGAATCGGTTATCAGACACCTTCGCGATTTTGCAGGCGCCGGGGCTGGAGGGGGCTTATGTCAATGGTCAGAAATACCGCACCACCAACGGGAAAGGGATCGTGCTCTACGACAACCTCACGCCGTTCCGTGAAAACGCCCTGATGCTGGATGTGTCGGATTCCCACAGTACGACGGAACTGAAAGGCAACCGGAAAATGGTGGCTCCGTATCGGGGGGCTGTGGTGGTCAGCCACTTTGATACCGACCAGCGTAAGCCGTGGTTGATTCATGCCCGACAAGCCGCGGGTGAGCCGCTGCCGTTTGGTTATGAAATCGAGGATAACCGGGGGCAAAACGTCGGGGTCGTGGGCCAGGGCAGCTTATTATACATCCGCACGGATACTGTTCCGTCGACGCTGAAAGTGGCTGTTGATAAAGCAAATAATCAGTACTGCACGATCACCTTTAAACAAACCATTGATGAAGAGCAGACCTATGTCTGCCGGTAAAGGAATATTACGATGAGATGGCTACTGTTTCTGCTATTCACCTTCAGTACCTTTGGCGCCTGGGCGGGGAACTGCGACCTGAACACCAGTCATATTCAGAAAGGGATTGAGGGGTACGGTACCTATATTTTCAAACCCGTCACCCTCTCCGGTACTCTGGCGTTACGCGAAGGCACCTTTACCAATGATGACTGGCTGTTTGTTTGTCAGTCATTACAGAACGTCGTGATTACCCTGACAGGAGAAGCGCAGCACAGCACCGAGTATAATTTCCTGGTGGGCCACGAAAAATATAAAATTAAATTCGACCTGTCGCCGCATAATATTTCCGGCACCGATTTGACCGAAAAAATTCACTATAAATTGTCTGACATTTTTAATGATACCGCCTCGATTAGCTATGCCATCAGTAAGGGAGAGGTCGCAGGCAGGCCGGTGATCACCCCCGGTCAGCCCTTTACGGTAAGTTATAAACTCAATCTAAGATATTGTCAGAATAAGGATAAAGAGTGCACCGATATCCCCATTACCTATATTTATCATATCATTTTGCAAATCAACGTGATGACCTGTGGTTTTGAGAATCCGACGACGGAAATCAACATGGGTGAATATAATTTCATCGATATTAAACAGGGAACCGTAGCGTACCGCCCGGAGGTGATCTATATCGACTGCCGCCAGGGAGAGTCCGGTGTACTGGAACTGACGCCGGGCAAGATTGAGTACTCGTTCAGGAGCGCATCGGGACTGAAAAACGGCCAGGTGTTAGCCAACGATGAGGAATTATCTGCCACCGGCGCCGGTGAGGTCGGGTTCCATATTCAGGATGCCAGCGGGGCGGATATCCAGTATGACAATGGCTACCTGTACGAAACGCCTCAGGAAGCCGTGCACGGCAAAAACCCAATTACCCTTAATATCAAGCCAATGAAGTATGGCGAGAATATACGTACCGGGGAGATGAAAAGCCGGGTCATCATCGTGGTCAACAATAACTAACCCCGCTTTGCCTGTCGACGCCAGCCCAGGCTAATGTTATCTCTATCTGTCAGGGGGCATACCGCTTCCCCTGGCCGACAGGGCAGGCAGACGGTTCGCCGCCCGGTGAGATAAACTCTTTACGCAATGGCATAATGATGAATACTCCGATTGCGCAGCGCGACTGGCGCCTGCTGGCGGCCGGGAGCGGCGGGCTCCTTCTGCTGGTGGCCGGCATCATGTTGCACAGCCACTGGGGCGATTTTCTCCAGTGGTGCCTCGCCACCCAAATTACCCTGCATCGCTATCTGGTGATGTACCTTCTGCTGCTGAATAACCACCAGTACAGCGGCGGCGTCTGGCTGTTAGTGGGCGCCTTTCTCTACGGCGTGCTGCACGCCATCGGGCCGGGTCACGGCAAGTTTATCGTCACGACTTACCTGAGCACCAACCCGGAGAGCCTGACGGCGGCGCGGGTGGTGCCCTTTCTCGGCAGCCTGTTGCAGGGCGTCAGCGCCATCCTCTTTGTCTTTATTCTCGCGGTAGGACTGAATCTGGCCGCCGGCGATCTCAGCGCCAGCCGCTGGTACGTTGAGAAGATCAGCGCCCTGACCATCGGCGCCTTTGGAATTTACATTATCTTTCGCGCGCTGCAGAACCTGGGGCCGGGCAAGAGAGTGATTCGCGCCATGACGCCGGTGCATCAGCATGATGCCTCGTGCGGCTGCGGGCACCACGGCGTGGGGCACAACCTGCACGGCGCCGACTGGAAAACACGCCTTGGCGTGGTGCTGGCCATCGGCGCCCGCCCCTGCAGCGGAGCAATCATGATCTTGCTGTTCGCCAACGCGCTGGGGATTGTCAGCTGGGGCATCGCCGCGGTGATGACCATGGCGCTGGGTACCGGACTTTCGATCCTCGCGCTGTCACTGACGGTGCACTATGCCCGCCACCGGGCGGTCAACAGGCTGACGGTGGGGAGTCGTCCGCGGCCCTGGCTGGTGCCGCTGGTGAAGATCCTCGGCGGGCTGGTGCTGATCCTCTTTGCCGCCGGGTTGTTTTTCACCGTGGTGCCGATCAGCGCCAACGGCGACTTTATCGCCGCCGGCTGTTAACGACTTTCCAGCAGGTGCATCAATACCCGTAGCGCCTGATCCAGTTGCAGGCGTTCGCTGTCACTGAGTCCTGCCAGCAGCTGCCGTTCATTATCGACATGCGTTTCCACCGCCTCATCGATCCGCTCACGCCCGACAGGGGTCAGGGCGACCAGCATACTGCGGGCATCCTCCGGGTTCGGCAGGCGGGTAATAAATCCGCGTTTCTCCAGCGCCTTCAGGCGATGAGTCATGGTGCCGGAGGTGATCATCAGCGTGGAGAAGAGCTGGGTCGGCGAAAGAGTGAAAGGGGGGCCGGCGCGGCGCAGCGTCGCCAGCATATCAAACTCCCAGCGCACCAGATCGTGGCGCGTAAAGGCCACTTCCACCTGCGGCTCCAGCAGCATGGCGCATCGTTTCAGGCGGCCTATCGGTCCCATTGGGCTGCAGTCCAGATCCGGTCGCTCCCGCTGCCACTGGGCGAGAATGCGATCCACGGCGTCGATCGCGGGTGATTTGTCCATCAGTGCTCACTTGTCTTGATATCAAGATACTTGTCGGTACATACTTCAGTCACCAATTTAGCTTGAAGTGAAGATAAAATCATGGCTTTTCTCTCACGTAGTCTGATGATCGACTTACTGCTCACCGCGCTGGCGCCCGCTATCTGGGGGACGACCTATATCGTCACCTCCCAGTTCCTTCCTCCCGATCGGCCATTTATCGCTGCGCTGCTGAGGGTGTTGCCGGCAGGCATCGCCCTGCTGATCTGGAGCCGTCGTTTCCCGCAGCGCGGCGAGTGGGCAAAGCTTATCGTTACCGGCATTTTAAATATCGGCGCTTTCCAGGCGCTGCTGTTTATCGCTGCCTATCGCTTACCCGGTGGACTGGCGGCGGTGATTGGCGCGATCCAGCCGCTGCTGGTGATGCTCCTCGCCTGGTGCGTTGATCGGCAGCGCTCGCCCTGGCTGGCGGTGTTCTCCGCCATCGCCGGTATACTCGGTATGGCCATGCTGCTGCTGTCGCCGCACACCGTCCTCGACCCGCTGGGGATCGGCGCGGCGTTTCTCGGCGCGATCAGTATGGCGCTGGGCACCTGGCTCTCCCGCCGCTGGGCGCTCTCCTTGCCGATTGTCGCGTTGACCGGCTGGCAGCTGGCGATTGGGGGAGTGGTGCTGGCCCCGGTGGCGCTGATCGTTGACCCCCCTCTGCATCAGGTGACAGCGCTGCAGGTCGCAGGCTATCTGTGGCTGTGCGTCGCGGGCGCCATGCTGGCCTATGGCCTGTGGTTCCGGGGGATTGGCCGCCTCTCGCCGGTGGCGGTGTCGGCGATGAGTCTGCTGAGCCCGGTGACCGCCGTGGTGCTGGGATGGATTTTCCTTGGACAAAAGATCCAGGGGATGGCGCTGGTGGGGTTGATCGTGGTGCTGGCGAGCGTGCTGTCCATCCAGCGCGCGCTGGCGCGCCAGGCGGTGGGAGCAAAAACGAAAAAAGCCCCATAACGGGGCTCGACATTGCTGCGTGCGGGGTGGGCGGCGGGAGCCAGACCAGCCACCCGCAGGCGGCCTGTCCGGCAGCTCCCTCTGCAACCATTCGCTTATTTAGACAGCTCGGCGGTCATATGGACCTGGTTGCCGGTGTACGCTTCGGTGATGTGGTAGGAAGCGCCTTGTTCTTTCGCAATGGTCGCGATTTTCGCTTCTGCGCTGTCCAGGGTATCTGCTGTCACGCTCACCGGATGCGCGAAGCTAGCAAAAGAAACCAGGGAGAGCATACCGGCAGCGGCGAGTAATTTTACGTTTTTCATGGTGTTTGTCCTTTTAACTTTTATGGTGGAAAGCGTGTTTGCTTTCGATGGACTTATAATAAGCCTGCTAACTATAACGCGCGTTGCAAAAAGTGCGATTTAGATCACATTTTTATGGCGGTTTGATGGCGGAAATATGATCGTTTATCTATTTTTTAATTTAAAAACAATGGATTAATGATTTGTTTCTGGAAGGGGATATCACATGGGCTGCCCTTGTTCAGGGAGAGGAATGCGCCTCATTCATGCTTTCATCATTCGTTGTATGAATGGTTTGGTGCTGTTTTCACCACCGCAAAGGCAGATTCAGACTTATCGCGATGGCCTTCCGAGGGCTTTTTCTGCATGCTGTTGCGGTCACTTTCTCTCGCACTGGCGTTAGGCTTGCTGCGCTGTAAACAACCACCCTCTCGTTTTCATCTATCAATGACTGTTTATTAATAGTTGATGGTTATCTGTTATATAACTTAATGAAACGTGAACAAATGTATATTTGTCGGCGAATAAATAGCATTCTTTGACGCCGATAGCACCAGCGAACTGATATTTTTAAGTTCGTTACCTGACGCCTTAAATATTGCGGCTCCCGGTCAGTCGAAGATTCTATTAGCAGTGGCATAAATCAGCATCGCCTGATGTTTCTGGTTCTATGCGAATTCACAGTGTGCTCATTGATTCGTAATTCACTCTGACAAGGAAATGGCAATGAAAAAGGTTCTTCTCTCTGCAGCAATGGCAACCGCGTTTTTTGGCATGACTGCTGCCCATGCAGCTGATACCAATGTTGGCGGCGGCCAGGTTAATTTCTTCGGTAAAGTTACCGATGTATCCTGTACTGTTTCTGTTAACGGCCAGGGCAGCGATGCGAACGTTTACCTGTCTCCGGTAACCCTGACTGAAGTTAAAGCGGCAGCAGCGGATACTTATCTGAAACCGAAATCTTTCACCATTGACGTCTCTAACTGCCAGGCTGCTGACGGCACCAAACAGGATGACGTAACCAAACTGGGCGTGAACTGGACCGGCGGTAACCTGCTGGCTGGCGCAACCAGCAAACAGCAGGGTTACCTGGCGAACACCGAAGCTTCCGGTGCCCAGAACATCCAGCTGGTGCTGTCTACTGACAACGCCACCGCGCTGACCAACAAAATCATCCCGGGTGACAGCACTCAGCCGAAAGCAAAAGGCGATGCTGCTGCTGTAGCCGATGGCGCGCGCTTCACCTACTACGTTGGTTATGCGACCAGCGCACCGACCACAGTAACTACCGGTGTGGTCAACAGCTACGCGACTTACGAAATTACCTATCAGTAATTCCGCCAGAAAATAAAACTGCCCCGCTCCGGGGCAGTTAATAACAATAATAAAGCGGCGATGTCCGCCGCTTGTATTTTTATTCTGAGGTCAGCATGAAGCGTATTGCCCTTTTTTTCTGTTTCATTTTTAGTTTTGCGGCCCATGCCAACAACATTATTGTTAACGGTACCCGCTTTATTTATCCAGGAAATGAAAAAGAAATAACGGTACAGCTTTCAAATAACGCCGACCGTCCGGCACTGGCGCAGGCCTGGCTGGATAATGGCGATGCCGATGCCACACCGGATACCATTACCACCCCGTTTATTATCACCCCGCCGATCTCGCGCGTTGACGCCAAAAGTGGCCAGACGCTGCGTATTAAGCTCGGCAGAAGCGCCGGTCTGGCGAAAGATAAAGAGACACTGTGGTGGCTGAATCTGCTGGAAATTCCACCGGTAGTGGCCAATCAGAAAAATGAAGGCCAGAACGTGCTGCAGCTGGCGATCCGTTCCCGCTTTAAATTTATTTACCGCCCTGCCGGACTGGGCAACCGCGATGCGGCGGCCGAGAAGCTGACGCTGACTGCCAACGGCAGCAGTCTCGCCATCAATAACCCGACGCCGTTCTACATTACCGTCAGCCGTATTTCCCGCGACGGCGGTAAAGCCCTGAACAGCAAAACCGTGATGCTGGCGCCGCAGTCCAGCCAGACGGTAGCACTCTCCTCCGCCGTCAACCGCGGCGAAACCCTGACCGTTAACAACATTAATGACTATGGCGCCGATGTCGCAGTGAAAGTGGCCGTTAAATAAGGGAAAAGCTAATGAAGCAGAGGTCATTCTGCCCGGGAAGATTAAGCACCGCGATAGCCATCGCGCTGTGCTGCTTTCCGCCATTTTCCAGCGGACAGGAAAACCCGGGAACGGTATATCAATTTAACGACGGCTTTATTGTCGGTAGCCGCGAGAAGGTCGACCTGTCACGCTTTTCGACCAGCGCGATTACCGAAGGCACTTACTCCCTTGACGTCTACACCAACGACGAGTGGAAAGGGCGCTACGACCTGCGCATCGCGCGCGACAAAGACGGTAACCTTGGCGTTTGCTACACCAAAGCGATGCTGACGCAGTACGGCATCGCGGCGGAAAAGCTTAACCCAAAGCTCAGCGAACAGGAGGGATACTGCGGTAGCCTCAAATCCTGGCGTAACGAAGAAAACGTCAAAGACAACCTGGTCCAGTCCTCCCTGCGGTTGAACATTTCGGTGCCGCAGATCTATGAAGATCAACGTCTGAAAAACTATGTCAGCCCGGAGTTCTGGGACAAAGGCATTACTGCGCTCAATCTGGGCTGGATGGCCAACGCCTGGAACAGCCACACCTCTTCGGTCGGCGGCTCGGATAACAGCAGCGCCTATCTTGGCGTCAACGCCGGCCTGTCGTGGGACGGCTGGCTGCTGAAGCACATCGGCAACCTGAACTGGCAGCAGCAGCAGGGTAAAGCGCACTGGAACAGCAACCAGACCTATCTCCAGCGCCCCATTCCGCAGCTCAACTCCATCGTCAGCGGCGGGCAGATTTTTACCAATGGTGAATTTTTCGACACCATCGGTCTGCGTGGGGTCAACCTTTCCACCGATGACAACATGTTCCCGGACGGCATGCGCTCGTATGCCCCGGAAATTCGCGGCGTGGCGCAGAGCAACGCCCTCGTCACCGTGCGCCAGGGCAGCAACATTATCTATCAGACCACCGTTCCGCCCGGGCCGTTTACCCTGCAGGATGTCTATCCTTCCGGCTATGGCAGCGACCTTGAGGTCTCGGTGAAAGAGGCGGATGGCTCGGTGGAAGTGTTTAGCGTGCCTTACGCTTCCGTCGCCCAGCTGTTGCGCCCGGGAATGACCCGCTACGCGCTCTCCGCCGGTAAAGTGGACGACAGTTCTCTGCGTAACAAGCCGATGCTCTATCAGGCCACCTGGCAGCACGGTATCAACAACCTGCTGACCGGCTATACCGGGGTCACGGGTTTCGACGACTATCAGGCCTTCCTGGTGGGGACCGGGATGAACACCGGCATCGGCGCGCTCTCCTTTGACGTGACCCATTCGCGGCTGAAGAGTGATACCCATGATGATTCGGGGCAGAGCTATCGCGCCACCTTTAACCGCATGTTTACCGATACCCAGACCAGCATCGTGCTGGCGGCGTATCGCTACTCGACGAAAGGCTATTACAACCTCAACGACGCGCTGTATGCCGTCGATCAGGAAAAAAACAGCCGCAGCAACTACACCCTGTGGCGGCAGAAAAACGGCATGACCTTCACCGTGAACCAGAACCTGCCGGACGGCTGGGGCGGGTTTTATCTGAGCGGTCGCGTCTCCGACTACTGGAACCGCTCCGGGACCGAGAAGCAGTATCAGGTCAGCTACAACAACTCATTTGGTCGTCTCTCCTGGTCGGCGAGCGCGCAGCGCGTTTACACGCCAGACAGCTCCGGTCATCGCCGCGACGATCGCATTTCACTTAACTTCAGCTACCCGCTGTGGTTTGGCGATAACCGCACCGCCAACCTGACGTCGAACACCTCGTTCAACAACTCGCGCTTTGCCAGCTCGCAGATTGGCATCAACGGTTCGCTGGACAGTGAAAACAACCTTAACTACGGCGTGTCGACCACCACGGCCACCGGCGGCCAGCACGACGTGGCGCTCAACGGCAGCTACCGTACGCCATGGACCACGCTCAACGGCAGCTACAGCCAGGGCGAAGGCTATCGTCAGAGCGGCCTGGGCGCCAGCGGGACGATGATCGCCCATAGCGGCGGCGTGGTGCTCTCGCCCGAAAGCGGCTCGACGATGGCGCTGATTGAAGCCAAAGATGCTGCCGGCGCCATGCTCCCGGGGTCGCCGGGCACCCGTGTGGACAGCAATGGTTACGCCATCCTGCCGTATCTGCGCCCGTACCGGATTAACGCCGTCGAGATCGACCCGAAAGGTAGCCTTGACGATGTCGCCTTCGATCGCACCGTGGCGCAGGTTGTGCCGTGGGAAGGCAGCGTGGTTAAGGTGGCGTTCGGCACCACGGTGCAGAACAACCTCACGCTGCAGGTGCGCCAGGCGAACCATGAGCCGCTGCCGTTTGCGGCGAGTATTTTCTCTCCTGATGGTAAGGAGATCGGCGTTGTCGGCCAGGGCAGCATGATGTTTATCAGCGATGCGAATGCCAAACGCGCGATTGTGAAGTGGAGCGGCGGGCAGTGTTCGGTGGATCTGGGACCGCAAACAACAAAGGATAGCGTATGTCGCTGAGGAAATTACTAACGCTTTTTATCGTCTTAATGGCGCTGGGAACCACCTCGTCCTGGGCCGTCTGTACGCGCCTTTCTTCGCCAACGGTGATGCTGGACATGGTGGTGGGCAGGGTGGTGGTGCCTCCGGATCTGCCGGTGGGGTCGGTGATCCTCACCCGCGACTGGACGATGAGCGCCCCCGGCGGCGCGAGCTATCGCTGTACCTCCGGCACCAACCGCTTCGCGGCGAAGATTGTTGCGCCAGGGGCCACTGACCTCGGGAATAAAATCTATTCCACCAACGTGCCGGGTATCGGCATGCGTTTCAGCCGCGGCGGCGCGACGGTCAATATCGTCTATCCCGACGTCTTTTCGTCTCGGGTATCGAGTACCACCAACTATTCGCTGGAGGGATCGCGCTTTACCCTGGAGATAATCAAAACTGCGGCAACCACCGGCAGCGGCACCCTGGCGACGGGAAAATACACCTCCTATGACTGGGAGAGCGGCGGCAACCCGATCCTCGAAACCTATCTGAGCGCCAACGCCATCACCGTGGTTTCGCCCTCCTGTACGGTGATGAGCGGGAAGAATATGAATGTCGATGTCGGTTCCATCCGGCGCAGTGACCTGAAAGGGGTGGGCACTACCGCGGGCGGGAAAGATTTCAATATCGACCTGCAGTGCAGCGGCGGCCTGAGTGAAACCGGGTATGCCAATATCAGCACGTCATTCTCCGGAACGCTGGCTACCAGCACGACGGCGACCATGGGCGCGTTGCTCAATGAAAAGGCCGGCAGCGGCATGGCGAAAGGCGTCGGTATTCAGGTGCTGAAGGATGGATCGCCGCTGCAGTTTAATAAGAAATACACCGTTGGTCGCTTGAACAATCAGGAGACTCGCTACATCACCATACCGCTGCACGCGCGCTTTTATCAGTATGGCCCGACGACCAGCACCGGCGAGGTGGAGTCGCATATGATCTTTAACCTGACGTACGATTAATACGGGAGGGGGAATGAAGGGATTGCCGAAACACACTATCGCGTGGCTGCTATTCTGCGGCAGCCTCGCCGCCCCCTCGGCGTGGGGTTTCGAGACTAATTATGACCGCGGACGGGTCGAATTTGCCGGGCGGGTGACGGATATCTCCTGCAGCGTCGCGCTGAATGGCGGTCAGCATGCCGGCAATGGCAACGTCTGGCTGGCGCCGGTCAGTCTGGCGGAAGTACACGATCGCGGGGCCGGGGCGTTTATGAAGCCGCAGTCTTTTACCCTGGCGCTGTCAAACTGCCAGTTGCGCCATGACGGTGGGGCCGCCTCGCAGGACGAAGTGCGACGGGTCAGCGTTCGCTGGATCGACGGTTTTTTACTGACGGCGGTCGGGAATGAGAATGCGGGCTATCTGGCCAATACCTTGCCAGATGGGGCGCAGAATATTTATCTGGCACTGTCGACCAATGATAATAATACGCTGGATAAAAGTAATAAAATTGTCCCGGCGGACCCGCAGCAAAATCAGGTGCATTTGCAGGAAAACGCGGTCAGCGGTGGGCTGTTCACCTATTACGTGGGCTACGTTTCGCCAACGCCAAAAAGCGCCACCAGTGGGCCGATTACCAGTTGGGCAACGTGGGAATTAGTTTATAATTAAGCAATGCAAAAAAGCCGGAGAATCCCCGGCTTTTTTTATCGGGTAATATCGTCAGCAACCAGTTGTTCAATACTGACTTCCTGCCAGTAATGGCCCTGAATGGCAAACCATTCCATTCCCTGCAACCATTTTTTATGGTCTTCGCTTTCCACCCCCTCAATAATCACGTTGTGATGATTGCGGGATAAAAAGGTCACCAGGGCATCCATTAACTGGCGGCCTGACTCTTTGCGCATCAGATGCCAGAAAAAATCTTTATCAATTTTGACATAGTCAAAATGATACCCTCTGATGGCGTTAATCCCCGCATAGCCTGAGCCGAAGTCATCGAGCCACAGCGAGGTATCTTGCGGGTTTTGCCAGGCGGCCAGGGAATTATTGAGAAGGTTCTCGGCGTTTTCGGTCACTTCGAAATGGACGCAGGCGAGTGCGGCAATTTTATCTTTTATTTCCTTATGACGCAGCAGATTCAGGATATGGTCATCGACGTTAATGGTGGCGGAAATGTTGTTGCGTAAAAACCAATCTTTATGTTTTTCAATCAATGCCAGTTGCTCGAGAAAAATACGCTCACGAACCGCCGCGGTAGCATGACGAAAAAAATACTCAGGAGAGACGGTAAGATTATCGAAGCGGCTCAGGCATTCAACCGCGACTAAGGTACCTTGTGGGGAAAACATTTTCTGAAAGACGTAGCGTACAGCGATATCATTACGAGATAAAATGTTGTCTTCGGTTATTTTAGTGTTCATTATCCCTCATCACGAGGTTAGTCAGACAATAGGCAGAGGATACACTAATTATAGGCTACCTGATGGTTAATGGGAATGGCAGGAAATGTAAATCAACAGCGAATAAGTACGCTTTATCCGCTGTTGATTTACTGGAGCATAATTTAACATTGATGGAGTGCGGCAATACGCTGGTTCATCGCGCGGGAATTATCAATGCCCAGCTTTTGCATGATATGGATACGATGGCTGTGAACCGTTTTATGAGCAATGCCGAGCAGGGCGGCAATACGCTTGTTATTATTGTTGGCAATCAGCAGTTCGAGGATCTGGCACTCTCGTGGCGACAGCTGTTTGCGCAACCTTCGCGGTGGCAGTTCGCTGGCGCCCTCTGCGCGCTTGACGATAGAGGAAAAAAGAGATAATGGCGATTTTTCGCTAATAATCATGGCATTATCAATAGTTATCAACTCTCTGCACAGGGCGACAATGTCGCTTTTCACCACCAGTACCGGCTGTTGGCAGCGCTGCAGAGAAAGGCGAAGCGCGTTCAGCAGGTCGACGATTCTGATGGCAGAAATATCCTTATTAATTAAATTGAAAATAACTGTCTGAGCCAGTGGTAGATGTTTCTCATGGATAACGTCGCCATAACCAAGACGGGTGATATTTTCATGGCTATCAATAAGGTAGTGATAGATTGAGTGACCAATGAGATTATCATTGGTGTACAGCAATATACTGTCCAAGGGTATCAGATTCTCTTTTTGCGCTTGGCTTCTAAGATCAGGTCCAGCAGTATCTTCTCTATTCTGCGCTGGTCATCGAGATGGCGGAACTTAAACTGGCAGGATATCTGATAGTAGCTTTCACTCTCTTCATTGGCGTCATCAAGGGTGATAACAATGACATTCTTTACCACCAGGTCAATGGTGATCTCACCATATTCCGCGAGCATCAGTACAGCATTTTTCAGTAAGGCGTTATGGCTGAGAAATTTCAGGTTCGGCGTCCTGGTCATCAATGCGCAACCGCCATCTGAAATGTCTTTGATGTCGAAAAGATAGTTTTCGCCATTTTTATGGCGACCGCGGCAATAAAAATCATGTTCGTGGCGTAAACGAAAACGGGGATCGCGGCGGCGCTGTACGACCTGCAGACATTCAGGCAAAGAAAAGGCGTAGCGGATACCTTTATCCACACCGCTATTGTCATGTTTTGTCAGGGGTGCATTAAACTCTATTTTCCCTGAATCACTATGCAGGAGAAAGCGAATTTTATGCCCCGGCGGGATTTTGCGGTGAGTCTGAATATGGAACTCGGCAAAATCCACACGTGTCAGTTGGGTTACGATACTCGTGTTGTTAAAAAATATTTCAATTTCAGTACGTTTGCGCAACTCCTCTCTGAAAATAGCAATAATTTCATACTTACTGGTCTTTATCGTTCCCTCTGTCATGTGCTTCCCTTGTAAATAGTTGTCGTGAGGCGTTTGATTTTTCTTATAGCAATAGCAACATTCTGATTGGGTTAATCAGATGTTTTTATGAGCGTTTGATGTTATTGACTATCTTTGCAGCCAGATTGATATGTATAAACTTGGAATTCGATATTGTGTTTCCTGTAATCAAGAGTTTCAAATTTTGGTCATGACAAAAACGACAACGGCCTCCATGCTGGAGACCGGTCGAAGGATAAAAACAGTAGTTTGATTAACGGGGATAATGAGAAAACGATCGTCGATCACACCCCATTTGTAAGATCTATAGTGCCAGCAGTGTTGAGGTTTTTCCAGGCAAATATTAAGGATAGCTGTCGTTCCCCCCATTTCTCCCCATGGGTCAGGGGCGTGCGCGGGTGGCGATATTATCGAGGATGCGCAGGGCGTCTGCCGGCAGGACCAGCTGCGCGGCGGCAATATTTTCCGCCAGATGCGTGCGGGATGACGTGCCGGGGATCAGCAGAATATTCGGTGAACGCTGAAGCAGCCAGGCCAGGGCGACCTGCATCGGCGTCGCCTCAAGCGAGGCTGCGACCTCGTTCAGCTCTTGCGCCTGGAGTGGCGTAAAACCACCCAACGGGAAGAAGGGCACCCACGCGATGTGCTGCGCGGCGAGCGCATCGACCAGCGCGTCGTCGGCGCGATGGGCAATGTTATAGAGGTTTTGCACGCAGACGATGGGCGTCATTTTCTGCGCATCCGCGACCTGTTTTGCCGTCACGTTGCTGAGGCCGATATGGCGGATCAATCCCCGCGCTTTGAGCTCCAGCAGGGTAGTGAGCGGCGCCTCCAGCGAGCCTTCCACCGGGCCGTGAGGGCTGAGCATACTGCGCAGGTTCACCACCTCCAGCACGTCGAGCCCCAGGTTACGCAAATTATCCTCGACGGCCTGGGTCAGTTCGGCAGGCGACATGGCCGGCAGCCAGTTGCCCTTCTCGTCGCGGCGGGCGCTAACCTTGGTGACAATACACAGGTCGTCAGGATAGGGATGGAGCGCTTTGCGGATCAATTGATTGGTCACATGCGGACCGTAAAAATCAGAGGTATCGATATGGTTTACCCCGGCCTCGACGGCAGCCTGCAGGACGCGCACCGCCTCCTCGGGATCTTTCGGCGGGCCGAAGACGCCGGGGCCGGCCAGCTGCATCGCGCCATAACCCAACCGATAAACCTGGCGATCGCCGAGCGTGCCGCGACCGGATAAGGTGACACTGGACATACGAACTCTCCTTACGGTGGCTAAGCCGTAAGTGTAATCCGCTCAGGGGAAAGGGAAGGGCGAGAATGTTGTCAGAATGTGCGGCAGCGGCTCAGGTAAGCCGCTGCCGCCAGAGGCGATTAGCCAAAGAACATCACTGAAACGCAGAGCAGGCCGACCACCAGCGTAATGGCGTTACCCACCGAGCGGTACGGTTTAAGCGCCGGAATAAGCCAGGTGGACAGCGTGGGCATGATAAACAGGATCATGGCGATAAGCGGCCCGCTGATGGCGTAGATCATCGAAATGGCATTCGGGTTGATAAAGCACACCGCAAAGGTGAAGGCGGAGACCAGCAGGATCGACATCGCCCGGTTGAAGGCGCGGCTCTTACGCACCCCGACCAGCCCCAGCGAACTCTTGACGATTTCACTGGCGCCTTCAATCACCCCGAAGTAGGTGCCAAGGAAGGATTTCGACATGGCGACCACGGCAACGATGATGCCGGTTACCGCCAGCCAGCCGGGCGCGCCCGGCACCATCGACAGGGCGGAAAGGATGGTCACCCCCTGATCGCGGGCGCTTTCAATATAGGTCGCCGGGATCGCCAGCAGACAGCTGAAGACGAAAAACAGCACGCTGGCGCAGATGATGGTGTAGGCCACCTTCATGATTTTTTTGCATTTACCCATGGCCAGGTCGCCATGTTTCTCCTGCTGGTCGATAGCAAAAGTAGAAATGATCGGCGTATGGCTAAAAGCGAAAACCATCACGGGAATGGAGATCCAGATCTGATGGAGCGTGTGCGTGCTGAACTGCATCTGGCTGGTGAGGTGCTCAGGATGCCAGTCGCGGATTAAATAGAGGGAGAGAAACAGGAAGCAGGCGATAAGCGGGAAGACCAGAAAGCCCATCACCTTGATGGTGACCTGCCGACCCATGAGGAAGATCAGGTTGAGGACCAGCACAACGCCCAGGCTCAGCAGCGCGCGCAGCGTGGGGGTCACCGGCGTACGATGCGCCACCTGCTCGGCCAGCGAGTTGGTGATGGCCACGGCATAGATGAGCACCACGACGAAGAAGGCGAGGAAATAGAGGCCGGTGATCAGGTTGCCGATTTTCTTACCATAGTAGTGATTGACTGCGCCGGTGATCCCGGTTCCCGGCGCGATATTGGCCGAGAGAATAAACTGGCTCAGCGCTTTGTGAGGCCAGTAGGTGAGCGGCCAGGCGACCAGCGCGGTGATGAACAGGACAATGGCGCCAGCCGAACCCAGCTGGATCGGTAGAAATAGCGTCCCAGCGCCTACTGCAGTGCCATATAAGGCAAAACTCCATAGAGTTTCTTCTTTAGACCAAATTTTAGACATTATGCGACTTTATCAACCGGTAAACCAAAAAAAAGGAGTGCAATTTACCATATTTATGGTTCGTCTGTTGCGATAGTTTTTGGTGATAAAGTCGCGGCGGATCGTGGAGGATCCGCCCGGGGTACTACCCGCGCGCCGGCTGGCGTGGGCGGCGGCGGCGGATAACGCGCTCGCGTAGGGTGTCCCATGCCCAGTTAAACGCCATGGTGTAGGGCAGGAAGAAGAGCATGAAGCCGATCTCCAGCATAAACGCCTGCAAGAGCGATACGCCCAGCACGATCGCCACCATGGTGACGCCAATGATGATGAATCCGGTCTCAAAGCCCAGCGCGTGCAGCGCACGCACTTTCAGTTGGCGGGGAAAGCGGGAGACCGGCCACAGGCGATCGAACATCGCGTTATAGATGATGTTCCATACCATCGCCAGGGTGGCGAGCAGAATACTCAGCCCGCCCATCTCCACGACCGAGCGCTGCATCAGCCAGGCGGCGGTAGGGGCGAGGATCAGCGTCGCCAGTCCTTCGAAGGTGATGGCGTGGATAACGCGTTCCGTAAGCGTCTTGCGCTGATGAGGGATCTGTTGCATGGCGAGCGACCTCCAGTTTTAGCCTGAACAGGAAATTACCCGGCATTTTATGGAAAAATATGATAAACAAAAGATAGAAACCATCGATAAAGTAGATAGATTATGCGTTATTCCCCGGAAGCGTTAACCGCCTTTGTGGAGGCGGTTGACTGCGGATCGTTTTCCGCTGCCGCCCGTCGCCTGCGTAAAAGCCAGTCGACGATCAGTACCGCTATCGCCAACCTGGAGGCCGATCTCGGCGTGACCCTCTTTGACAGGGCAACGCGGCAGCCGACGCTGACGCCGCAGGGGGAGCAGGTGCTGAGCTACGTCAAAGCGATCCTCGCCGCCAGCGAGCGGTTGGATGAGCTGGCGGTGTCGCTCGCCGGTGAGACGGAACCGCGACTGACCTTCGTGCTCTCGGACACCCTGCACCCGGACGTGCTGGAAGATCTGCTGGTGCAGTTTGACCGCCGCTTTCCCCATACCGAGTTTGAGTGTTTGATTGGCGAAGACGAGGATGTGATCGATCTCCTGCAAAAAGCCCGCGCCCAGGTGGGGCTGATTGAGGCCAGAGATCGCTACCCGACCGACATCGGCAGCACCCGCCTGCCGCTGCAGACGGCGATGGGCATTTACGTGGCGCCTGACCATCCGCTGGCGGCGCAGGGCAAGGTCGTCTGGGATGAGCTGCGCAGCTGGCGTGAGCTGCGGTTGAGCACCTTTCTGGCCAGCGCCACCGAACCTGCCGCAGGTCAGGTCTGGTCGGCGCCAAACTACCTGCTGCTGCTCAGCATGGCAGTGCAGGGATTCGGCTGGTGCATTCTGCCCTGTGCGCTGGTGGCGGAGTTTGCGCCGCAGGGCGGGCTGGTGGCGCTTGATATTCCCGGCTGGCCGCGGGCGATTTCGGTCGATCTGCTGTGGAATAAGAAAGCGCCGCCGGGGGCGGCCGGCAGCTGGCTGCGTGAGCATCTGCAGCGGCGTGAACGTTAATAAAAAGCGGTTTCTTTGTGATTGGCTTCACTTTTTTTAAACAATTACAAAGTTTTTTGATAACAATTATCTAGTATATCGCTGTTTCTTTGCGCAAAAGCATGGGCAGGGGTAGAGGATGAAGGATGTCGTGATCGTCGGGGCGCTGCGAACGCCGATTGGCTGCTTTCAGGGTGCCTTATCGCGCCATTCAGCCGTCGAGCTGGGGAGTGTGGTATTGAAAGCGCTGGTTGAGCAGACAGGGATCGATCCGCAGAGTGTGGATGAGGTGATCCTCGGCCAGGTGCTGACCGCCGGTACCGGGCAAAACCCCGCGCGACAGTCCGCAATTCGCGGCGGGCTGCCTAACACTGTATCGGCCATTACCATAAACGACGTCTGCGGCTCCGGCCTGAAGGCTTTGCACCTCGCCACCCAGGCGATTCAGTGTGGGGAAGCGGATGTGGTGATCGCCGGCGGCCAGGAGAATATGAGCCGCGCTCCGCATGTACTCACCGACAGCCGCACCGGCGCCCAGTTGGGCAACAGCCAGCTGATTGACAGCCTGGTGCATGACGGACTGTGGGATGCCTTCAACGATTATCATATGGGCGTTACGGCGGAAAACCTCGCCCGGGAATACGGCATCAGCCGCGAGTTGCAGGACGCCTGGGCGCTCAGCTCACAGCATAAGGCGCGCAAGGCGATTGATTCCGGCCGCTTTCGCGACGAGATTGTCCCGGTTATTACCGAGCATAACGGCGCGGCGCGCACCGTGGATACCGATGAACAACCGCGGGTGGATGCCAGCGCGGAAGGGTTGGCCAGCCTGCAGCCCACCTTCGACCGCCTCGGGTCGGTGACCGCCGGCAACGCCTCCAGCATCAACGACGGCGCGGCGGCGGTGATGATGATGAGTGAAGCCAAAGCCCTTGAACTGGGGCTGCCGATCCTCGCGCGGATCCGCGCCTTCGCCAGCGTCGGGGTCGATCCGGCGCTGATGGGCATTGCCCCGGTGCACGCCACCCGTCGCTGTCTGGAGCGGGCCGGCTGGCGGCTGGACGACGTCGATCTGATCGAAGCCAATGAGGCCTTTGCCGCTCAGGCGATCTCGGTTGGCCGGGTACTGGAGTGGGATGAACGGCGGGTCAACGTCAACGGCGGCGCGATCGCCCTCGGTCACCCCATCGGCGCCTCCGGCTGCCGGATCCTGGTATCGCTGGTGCATGAAATGATCAAGCGTGATGCCCGTAAAGGGCTGGCGACGCTGTGCATCGGCGGCGGTCAGGGCGTGGCGCTGGCGGTAGAGCGCGCCTGACACTCTGTCTCGATCTACATGGCCTCCTGCGGGAGGCCTTTTTTATGCGCCGCACTTTGCCGAACCCTGCTTTTTCTCGCGTATTTCACTTCCCCCCTGGCGAATTTATTGAGCTCCGTCACGTCTTGTTGTGCCACATTTTTTGAAACAAATAACTACGATCCTGGTCACTAAAACTAAGGTGCTTAAAAAATAAAATAACGTTTCATAAAAACGAAATGACATTTTATTTATTATAAGGGGTACCCTATGTTAAAACGATCTCTGGTTCTGGCCGCCCTCTGTGGTATGTCTTTTGCGGCGACTGCGGTAACGATAGATTTACGTCATGAATTCATTGATGGCGGTAAGAGCGATAAAAGTAATGCCGACCGCGTCTCCGTTTCCCACCGTTTTGCCAACGGGCTAGGCTTTACCGTCGAGGCCAAATGGCGTTCGGGTGGCGACAACGGTTCGCAGCCCTATTCAGACGTGGTGGGTAATGGACATGAAGACACCATCAGCTGGCGCTGGAAAGCAACGTCGAACTTTTTCCTCACCCCCGGGTTTACCATTGAGAGCAACGACAGCCGCTCCATCTACAAGCCGCACCTCCACGTGCAATACAGCTTCGACAACGGCTTCTATGTCGCCGCTCGCTATCGCTATGAATACACCCGTTATCCGAACAACGCCGGTAAAGATGATGACAAAGTTAACCGCGGCGACGCGTGGGCCGGGTTTGCGCTTGGTGACTGGCGTACAGAGCTGAACTATGTCTATGCCCGCAGTTCCGAAGGGGTCAGCCGCAACGACAACAAACCCTACTCGCAGGAATATAACGTGAAGGTGGCTTATAAGCTGGATAACAACTGGTCACCGTATGGTGAAATTGGCAACGTCGGGGTGAACGACCGCAGCGATCGTCAGACCCGCTTCCGCGTTGGGGTGGCCTACTCGTTCTGACAGACCATTCAGCCCTCATCGTTTGTTTTCCCCGGCGCCGTCAGCCGGGGTTTTTTATGGGGGAAAGAGAAGGGACAAAAAAAGCCCTCCACGAAGGAGGGCAAGGCCAGTGACAGAAAGACGTGTGGCGTGGATCAGGCGCTTAGCATTGGCGGATGCTCGGGTAATTTCGCGATATAGATGGCCGGTTTACCGTCTTTATCGGAGCTGAACAGAATGGCGCTGTCGTCCGGGGTAAACGAGGGGTGTGGGTGAGTCACCTGACGGCTGTTGGCCACCGTCGCCCACGAGGTATCATGACGCGCGACGCGGAAGTAGCGTTTTTGCGCCACGTTAAAGACATACAGATAAGGATCGTTATCAATGGAGTAGCCGCCGGTATCTTTGACATCCACCGGGGTCCCTGAGCCATCGCCCACCAGCAGCGTGCCGTCGAAATTGCTCATCAGATGCGAGCAGGCCGGCATGGTCATCAGGGCCTCGTTGACGCCGCTTTCGGGATCAAAGCGATAGATAGTCCGCCCCTGCTGACCTTTCAGATAGGAGACGTAGATCAGCGCCGAACCGTCCGGTACCCAGAATTCATGGGTGCAGCTTTCGCCCGGGGCATGCGTTTTCACTTTGCGGACGTGGCTGCCATCTTCATTGACCAGCCACATGCGGGCGTCCACCAGATCGTGCGGCCCTTCATGGCAGAAGGCGACGGTGTGGTCGTCGAAGGGACGATAGATTGGGTGTCCCAGCCAGATTTTTTCCTCATGGATCACCTGGCTCTCACCGCTGTGCAGATCGACGCGCAGCAGGCGGCAGTGTGGTCCTTTGTGAAAGAAGTCATGAAAAATCTGCCAGTCGTTGAGCGGCGTCCAGTCGCTTTTCGCAATCTCAATGCCCACCAGTTTGCTGCAATCGCTGTTTGCCACCCAGGTGCCGTAGCCGACCCAGTCATCGCTGACGCGATAAACTTCGCGCTCAACGAGGGTGGTCAGATTCACCTCCAGCAGGGTGCGGTCATTTTTCACGTAATAAAGCGACTTATCGTCCGGGGAGAGGAAGCCGCCGAAGGTGTTATCCCCGGCGCCTTCCGTCAGCTGGATGGCCTCGGCGCTGGCGATATTCAGCAGATAGTAGTTCCAGTGGCCGTCAAACTCGCCGGCGAACAGTAAATGGCTGCCATCGTTAAAAAAACACTTCTGATAGAAGTAGTTGCGATGACAGGTGACCTCCGGAGGGGTTAAGCGGGTAACTTCCGCTCCGGTATCCGGATCGTGGCTGACCTGATAATTCAGTTTGACCCGCATGCCTTTAGCCATGTAGTGCTCCTTTCTTTCCTGCGATGCCGCTGGACCAGAGGCGTGTCGCTGAGTGATGTGTTTTAAAAGATGAGTGTTAATTTATCAAAACATCGTTTCATTATTTGTGATGCTTCACGCAGTTCAGCGTAATTCCCGCATTTTCAGCGGCCTGTTGGCCTGTCTTCTGCCGTCTCTCCAGACAACCGATTGAATCATCAACCTTTTAAAATCGCTTCCGACCCGGCGCGTGCCGCCAGGTGCCTTCGCTTTTTCTTTTTTTGTAATCGCCATCATAAAAAATGAAACATCGTTTTAAATATTATTGAAAATGACAGGGGGCAGGGCTAAGATGGCACCCATCAGCAAAAACGGAACTCTGTTTTATTTTCATTATGGTGGGCTATGCCCGAGAGTTCACCCCACGCTCAGCTCCGCCATCGGCGTGGGCAGGGCCGAGAGAACCTTGCCTGCACGCAGCAGGCTCTGAACGATTAAGGAACACATTATGATTCTTGATGCATTCTCCCTGCAGGGAAAAGTAGCCGTCGTGAGCGGATGCGATACCGGTTTAGGTCAGGGAATGGCCCTCGGGCTAGCGGAAGCAGGATGCGATATTGTTGGTATCAATATCGTCGAGCCAGTGGAAACCATCGAGCGGGTGACGGCGCTGGGACGCCGCTTTCTCAGCCTGACCGCCGACCTGCGCCAGATCGACGGTATCCCCCAGCTGCTGGAGCGTGCGGTGGCGGAGTTCGGCCATATTGATATTCTGGTCAATAACGCCGGGCTGATCCGCCGCGAGGACGCGCTGGCGTTCAGCGAAAAGGACTGGGACGACGTCATGAACCTGAACATCAAGAGCGTATTTTTCATGTCCCAGGCGGCGGCGAAGCACTTTATCGCCCAGGGCAGCGGCGGGAAGATCATTAACATCGCCTCCATGCTGTCTTTCCAGGGCGGGATCCGCGTGCCATCGTATACGGCGTCCAAAAGCGCGGTGATGGGCGTGACCCGCCTGCTGGCGAACGAATGGGCTAAACACAATATCAACGTCAACGCCATCGCCCCGGGGTATATGGCGACCAATAACACCCAGCAGCTGCGCGCTGACGAACAGCGTAGCAGCGAAATTCTCGACCGCATTCCCGCCGGACGCTGGGGCCTGCCGGCCGATCTGATGGGGCCGGTGGTATTCCTTGCCTCCCCAGCTTCCGATTACATCAATGGTTATACGGTGGCGGTGGACGGCGGCTGGCTGGCGCGCTAACCCCCTCCGCGAGGCCGGGGCGGTGAGTATCGCACCGGCCGAGTGAGCAATTATTGTCCATATCAATAAGTGATAATCGTCCATATTCTATATCGCCTGATTAATGTTACTGCCCTGTATGGACAGGGTTATTCACTATGACAAACGCATTTTTTGTTCCTTAGAAAGTTTAATGTCCATCACAAAACCTCTCCTGCCAGCAAAATAGTCCATATCTTTGGCTTATCCAGCCTGACAAACTCCTCCGCCAGTCACGTACTTTCGTCCTATGTCTTTCTCTGTGTGGCAGGAATAAAAATGACTTCAATCAGTAACGACTCTGCATTAACGCCGCGGACACAACGTGACACCCGGCGGATGAACTGGTTTGTTTCTATCGCTGCGGCGGTAGCGGGGTTGCTCTTTGGCCTGGATATCGGCGTGATATCCGGGGCGCTGCCCTTTATTACCGACCACTTCACCTTATCCAGCCAGCTTCAGGAGTGGGTGGTCAGCAGTATGATGTTGGGGGCGGCGATCGGTGCGCTGTTTAACGGCTGGCTGTCGTTCCGCCTCGGCCGTAAATACAGCCTGATGGCGGGGGCTGTGCTCTTTGTTGCCGGCTCTATCGGCTCCGCTTTTGCCGCCAGCGTGGAGGTGCTGCTGATAGCCCGCGTGGTGTTGGGGGTGGCCGTCGGGATCGCTTCCTATACCGCGCCGTTGTACCTCTCCGAGATGGCCAGTGAGAACGTGCGCGGGAAAATGATCAGTATGTACCAGCTGATGGTGACCCTCGGCATTGTGCTGGCGTTTCTTTCCGATACCGCCTTTAGCTACAGCGGTAACTGGCGCGCCATGTTAGGCGTGCTGGCGCTGCCGGCGGTGATCCTGATTATTCTGGTCGTCTTTTTGCCGAACAGCCCGCGCTGGCTGGCGGAGAAAGGACGCCATATCGAAGCGGAAGAGGTGCTGCGGATGCTGCGCGATACCTCGGAAAAGGCGCGCGACGAGCTTAACGAGATCCGTGAGAGCCTGAAGCTGAAGCAGGGCGGCTGGGCGTTGTTTAAGGTCAATCGTAACGTGCGCCGGGCGGTGTTCCTTGGCATGCTGCTGCAGGCGATGCAGCAGTTCACCGGCATGAACATCATCATGTACTACGCGCCGCGTATCTTTAAAATGGCGGGCTTTACCACTACCGAACAGCAGATGATCGCCACTCTGGTGGTGGGCCTGACCTTTATGTTTGCCACCTTTATTGCGGTGTTCACGGTGGATAAAGCGGGTCGTAAGCCGGCGCTAAAAATCGGCTTTAGCGTGATGGCGCTGGGCACCCTGGTGCTGGGTTACTGCCTGATGCAGTTCGACAATGGCACCGCCTCCAGCGGTCTCTCCTGGCTTTCCGTCGGCATGACCATGATGTGTATTGCCGGGTATGCGATGAGCGCGGCGCCGGTGGTGTGGATCCTCTGCTCCGAGATCCAGCCGCTGAAATGCCGCGATTTCGGTATCACCTGCTCGACCACCACCAACTGGGTGTCGAACATGATCATCGGCGCCACCTTCCTGACGCTGCTTGACGCGATTGGCGCCGCCGGTACCTTCTGGCTCTACACGGTGCTCAACGTGGCCTTTATCGGCGTCACCTTCTGGCTGATCCCGGAAACCAAGAATGTCACCCTCGAGCACATTGAGCGCAACCTGATGGCGGGCGAGAAGCTGCGCAACATCGGTAACCGTTAATGTGAGGCGCGCGGCAACCACGGGCTGGCGACTTTGCGCGTCTCCCGATGGTTGTCGCCGTGAATGATATGCAGGGCGCTCAGGCGCCCGATGTCGTAGTGCGGCAGCTGCACCGTGGAAAGCGGCGGCAGAAACAGATCGCCAATGCCCACCATATTGTCGTATCCCACCACCGCCACGTCCTGGGGAATGCGTAACCCCTGACCCAGCAGCGTCTGATAGACCATAAACGCGATGCGATCGTTGCCGCAGATCACCGAGTCAAAGCCAGGTTTACCCTCGCGGATATGCGCCAGCACCACCGCCGGGATATCGTGGTAATGCTCATCGCCCTGGCCCATATACGAATGGATCAGATGGTCCGGTTCGATACCCGCCTCCCGGCAGGCGCGCTCCAGCCCCTGGCGGCGGCGGATCGTCGCCAGCTGGCTGGCGGGTAAGTGCAGGCACAGCGGATGACGATAGCCAGCGGCAAGCAGGGCTTTCACCGCGTCGTACTGGCCCTGTTCATCGTCCGGGATATAGCTGGCCACCGGCTGGCTGAGGCTTTCGCAGTTGGCCAGCACGCAGGGCAGAGTCAGCAGTTTGTCCGGCAGCGGCACCTGGCGCAGCCCCATGGTGGTAAAGATAATGCCGTCCGGACGGTGGGAGAGGAGCAGGTCGACCACCGCTTCCGGACTATCGTCCGAAAACATGTTGACCACAAAGCTGTTCCAGCCGTGGGCGCGGGCGGTCTCTTCGATCGAGAGGGTGATCTCCACCGAAAAGGGTGTGGTGACGGTATCCAGCGCCAGCACGCCGATGGTGCTGGGGGTGGCGCGCGCCCCGCGGATCTTCTTCGCCGACAGGTCGGGGACGTAGTTGGTCTCGGCGATGGCGGCCTGCACGCGGGCCAGGGTCTCCGGCTTGAGCCGCTCCGGGGTGTTCAGCGCCCGCGAGACGGTCATCAGAGATACATTCGCCAGTTTTGCTACATCTTTCAGGGACGCCATTTTTTCCTCCGCCGTGGCTGCAGAGTACAGGCTATACAACTAAGTCGCTGATGTAAAAGAGTGAAACGATTTTCTGCTATCGCCGTCCTGAACGCTGCCGCGGTTAATATTTGATCGCGATCGCATCTTCATTATGTTAACGTTAACTTTTGTGATTAACATCATGTATCGCAGCGAATCCCCCTGCGTTTTGTTTTTTGTTAACGTTACCATAATTGCATTCCTCTAACACGAGAATGTCATGATGAAAGCGCATCACTCACACAGCTACCCGTTGCTCAGTGCCTTACTGTTTTTCTTTTTCGTGACCTGGTCGTCATCCGGCTCCTTGCTCTCTATCTGGCTTCACCAGGAGGTTGGGTTAAAGGCTGGCGATACCGGTATTATCTATGCCGTACTGTCGGTTTCCGCGCTGTTTGCGCAAGTTTGCTATGGCTTCATTCAGGACAAACTGGGGCTGCGCAAACATCTGCTCTGGTATATCACCGCGCTGCTGATCCTCTCCGGTCCGGCGTATCTGCTGTTCGGCCACCTGCTGAAGATTAACGTCCTGTTGGGCAGCATCTTCGGCGGGATCTACATCGGCCTGACCTTTAACGGCGGCATTGGCGTGCTGGAATCCTACACCGAGCGCGTGGCGCGTCAGAGCCAGTTTGAATTCGGCAGGGCACGGATGTGGGGCTCGCTCGGCTGGGCGGTGGCCACCTTCTTCGCCGGCCTGCTGTTTAATATCAATCCGCAGCTTAATTTCCTCGTCGCCAGTTGCTCAGGGCTGGTGTTCTTTATCCTGCTGGCGCGGCTGCGGGTCTCCTCGGCGCCGCATGCGATGCAGGAGGCGGTATCGGGCGGTAAGGTGACGCTGGAAGATGCGCTGCGCCTGCTGACGCTGCCGCGGTTCTGGGCGCTGGTCTTTTTCGTCATCGGCACCTGCATCTACGGCGTCTATGACCAGCAGTTCCCGGTCTATTTCTCATCGCAGTTCGCGACCCTGCAGGAAGGCAATGAGATGTATGGTTATCTCAACTCCTTCCAGGTGTTCCTCGAGGCGGCCGGCATGTTCTGCGCGCCGTGGCTGGTGAACCGTATCGGCGCCAAGAACGGTCTGATTTTCGCCGGCATGGTGATGGCGATGCGCATGGTGGCCTCTGGCCTGGTGGAGGGGCCGCTGCTGATCTCCATTACCAAACTGCTGCACGCGGTGGAGCTGCCGATACTGCTGGTGGCTATCTTTAAGTACAACAGCATCAACTTTGATAAACGCCTCTCCTCCACCCTCTATCTGGTGGGTTTCGCCTGCACCAGCTCGATCATTGCCAGCGTCTTGTCGCCGCTGGCGGGCTACAGCTATGAAAAATATGGCTTCGCCCAGTCCTATCTGATCATGGGCCTGCTGGTGTTCTGCACCACCTTTATCTCCATCTTCTTGTTGCGCTCCGGTAAATCCTCGGCCGATCCGCTGGTGTCGCAACCTACCGCTATCTGAATCAAAAAGAGTGAAAATGATGACTTACACAATCTCCCGGGCTGAACAGGTACTCCAGACACAACGCCAGGCGCTCAATCTGCGCTGGTATCCACACTATCACCTGGCGGCCCGCGCCGGGTGGATCAACGACCCTAACGGTCTGGTGTGGTTCGACGGCTGGTACCATGCCTTTTATCAGCATCACCCGTATTCCACCCAGTGGGGGCCGATGCACTGGGGGCACGCGCGCAGTAAGGATCTGGTGCACTGGGAGCACCTGCCGGTGGCGCTGGCGCCGGAAGGGCCGGAAGATAAAGACGGCTGCTTTTCCGGTTCGGCGGTGGTCGATGGCGATACCCTGGCGCTGATTTACACCGGGCATAAGTTCCACGGCGATCCTGGCGACGAAGCCAATCTGTATCAGGTGCAGTGTCTGGCCACCAGCCGCGACGGGATCCACTTTGAGCGCCAGGGGATGGTGGTCGACACCCCTCCAGGCATGCACCACTTCCGCGACCCGAAGGTCTGGCGGGAAGGGGATAGCTGGTACATGATCGTCGGCGCGCGTGAAGGCGATACCGGCCAGGTGCGGCTGTACCGTTCAACCGATCTGCGCCAGTGGCAGGATGCGGGCGTGCTGGATGAAGCGGAAAGCACCATGGGCTACATGTGGGAGTGCCCGGACTTCTTCACTCTCAACGGCAAGCGTGTTCTGATGTTTTCTCCGCAGGGGATGCAGGCCGAAGGATTCCGCAACCGCAATCTGTTCCAGAGCGGCTATCTGATCGGCGAGTGGCAGCCGGGGCAGCGTTTTATTCGCCACGGCGAATTCAGGGAGATGGACCACGGCCACGATTTCTATGCCCCGCAAAGTTTCGCCACCCCCGATGGCCGGCGGATCGTAATTGGCTGGCTGGATATGTGGGAATCGCCGCTACCGGAACAGCAGGACGGCTGGGCGGGCATGCTCTCCCTGCCGCGCGAGTTGAGCCTGAGCGCCGATGGCCGCCTGCAGATGCGCCCGGCGAAAGAAGTGGAGAGCCTGCGCGGCGCCTGGTTCCCGTGGCCGGTCAGCACGCTGAACAACCAGCAGACGACGATGGTCGACAACTGCGAGGCGATGGAAGTGCACCTGCGCTGGGACTGCGCCCGCAGCAGCGCTGAGCAGTATGGTCTGCGCTTTGGCGATGGCCTGCGCATCTACGTGGATGCCCAACAGCAGCGTCTGGTGGTGGAGCGGCATTATCCGCAGTTTGGCCTGTGTGGGACGCGCAGCGTGCCGTTGACCGCCGGGGCGGATCTCAACCTGCGGATATTTTTCGATAGCTCTTCGGTTGAGGTTTTCGTCAATGATGGCGAAGCCTGCCTGAGCAGCCGTATCTATCCGCAGGTCCCTTGCCGTGAATTAGCGTTATTTGCCTGGAGCGGCTCAGCTGCATTAACTGAAGCCGGCGCCTGGCAGCTCGAATAATAATAAGGCTGTTGTCGTTAATAACCCGTCTTTGACGATGGGCGGGTTATTATTGCCTGCATCGTCGTGCGTTACCCATTAATAACAAATTCAGTTCATTCCATAATAAAAGGGTTTACCGATGAATAAAATCTGGGTCGGGTGTTTTCTCACGTCTCTGTATCTGCCATCCGTTATGGCGCAGGCGCCGTTATCGCTGGAGGAGCGACTGGCGCAAATGGAGCAGCGGTTAAAGGCAACGGAGGCGCGCGCCGCCAGCGCAGAGGCGGAAATTAAGACACTGAAAGGCCAGCAGCAGGCCACGACGGTCGCCCGCGCGGCGCCGGCTACGCCGCGCCTGCAGCTAAACGACAATGGCGAATTAAAATTTTATGGCGACGTCGAATTTAACCTCGATGGCGCCAGCCGCACCGGCAGTCTGACGTCGGTCAAAACCAGCGCGAATAAAAGCTGGGCGCCGGGCGATAAAGAACGCTGGGATATTAATGGTCGTATTCTGCTGGGGATTGACGGCAGGCGTAATGGCGCTGACGGGAAATATGCCGGATTCAGCGTGCAGCCGCTGGCGGATATGGATGGCAAAATGAATCTCGACGATGCGGTATTTTTCTTTGGTCAGCAGGATGACTGGAAAATAAAAATAGGTCGCTTTGAAGCCTGGGATATGTTCCCCCTGAATCAGGACACCTTTATTGAATATTCAGGCAATACCGCCAACGATCTCTATTCCGACGGCTATGGCTATATTTACATGATGAAAGAGGGGCGCGGGCGCAGCAGCAGCGGCGGCAACCTTCTGTTCAGCAAAACGGTGGATAACTGGTATTTCGAGGTTAATACCCTGGTGGAGGACGGCAGTTCGCTGTTTGTCGATCAGAACTATCACGGTAACGCGCTGGAAAACCGCAAAAATGTGGTGTACGTGCGGCCGGTGGCGGTGTGGCAGTCCGGCGCCTGGTCGGCGGCCGCGGCGATAGAGAGCAATCTCGTCAACAATGCTTACGGCTATCAGAACCAGAGCGGACGCTGGGTCGACCAGTCAAATCGCACCGGCTACGGGCTGACCATGAGCTGGAACACCCTGAAAAGCGACCCGCAGGATGGGGCGGTGGTCAATCTGAGTACCGCCCTGCTGGACGCGGCGGACGAAACCGACTTCAGCGCCGGAATTAACGCCCTGTGGCATCGCGTGGAGCTGGGCTATATCTACGCGCATAACAAAATCGACCAGTTCAATATGGCCGGGGTGACCAGCGAATGTGATGGCGACTGCGCAATTCTCGCGCCGGGGCGCTATGACATCCATACCCTGCACACCTCCTGGCAGTTGCCGAATATTATGGCGATGCCGAACTTCAATATTTACCTTGGCGCCTATGCTTCGTGGCTCGATTCCACGGCAGCGAAGAGCGGGAATCCCGATGAACGCTACGGCGCTCGGGTGCGTTTTAAATATTTTTTCTGACAGGATACTCAGGCAGGCTCTCCCGCGGCGGATGCCGCGGGAGAGTTCAGACGGGCACGTTAGCGCATCGCGCGGCGCAGAATGCGGTCGGTCTGGCGCTGGAAGTCCTCGGCCGCTTCTTCCACCGACTTTTTACCGTAGTCGATGTACTGCAGGGTGGTGCCGAACTGGGCGACGATCTGCGGATCGTCGAAGTACGGGGAGACCGGCAGAGCGGTGGGCAGGGATTGCGCCAGCTTCAGGCCGGACACCGCCGGATCGTCGGCTTTGATGATCCCATCCTCGGTCAGGTAGGTGACCGCCGCTTTACTCAGTGGTACCCCACGCTCCAGTCCAAGAATATCCACCCCTTCTTTGCTGTTCAGCAGGAAGTTAATCACTTTCGCCGCCGCCTGCGGGTTTTTCGTCGATTTGCCAATCGATAACATTTGCGCGGGCTTGAAGAACAGTCCGGCATCGGTGGCGCCCGGCAGCATCGGGTATTCCCCCAGCACCAGCTTCGCCGGCGGCTTCAGGTTATCGGAATATTTGTTGATGGTGGAGTTCCACATGTAGGTGCCGCCCCATTCGCCCTGGATCCACGGCTTCATCTCGTACATGTTGCTCTTGCCGAACGAGGCATAGTAGCGGGTGTCCGGCATCACATGGTTGTCGATAAGCTTCTTATACATACCGAAGAAATCTGCCCACTGCGCTTTGCTGTAGGAAAATTTGCGCCCCTTCTCATCGATGGCCGGCTGATTGTATTTTTGCACCATATAAGAGTTGAGCAGCGCCAGCACGTCCTGATGTTCGAGCACGACCGGGTAGTACTGTTTCCCGAGCTTGCTTTCGAAGGTTTTGCCCGCCGCCATAAGCTCATCCCAGGTTTTCGGGAAGGCGATGCCCGCCTTTTTCCACGCTTCGTCGTTAAAGTAGAAGACGCGGGCGGTGACGGAAATGGGAATACCGTTAAGCTTGCCGTTGACCGTGGTGGACTGCAGCTCTTTGGCATCGAACTGGCTGAGGTCGATCTCGTCTTTCAGGGTATTGAGATCGTAAAAGCCCTCGCCATTTTTCGAAAAGATCGGCAACCAGTTCCAGTTGGTCTGCATCACGTCAGGCTCAGTGCCGCCGGCAATCTGGGTGGTCAGGCGCGAAAGATGGCCGTCCCAGCCGGTGTATTCTGCTTTGACGTTAATGTCGGGATGTTGTTTGTGGAATTCCTCCAGCGCCTTGAGGGTGACCTGATGGCGGCCGTTGCCCCCCCACCAGGACATACGCAGGTCGACATCCTTCGCCATTGACGGTAATGCGGTAAGGCCCAGAGTGGCGGAGATGACGGCGCTTAAAAGCACGTTTTTCATTTTAATACTCCAGTGTTCACAGAGAGAGGTTCTGTTCGGTTTTCGCGTCAAAGATGTGACACTTATTGAGATCAAATTTGAAATACACCTTGCGATGAAGGCCCTTCTCGATCATGGGTTTCGCTTCATCGGACGGCACGCGGGCGGTCAGCTCATAATCAGCAACCTTCAGATAAACAAAGAATTCATGTCCCATGTTTTCCACACGTACCATTTCACCCGTGCAGGAACCCTCGGCAAAGGGTTCATCGGAGAGAGAGACAAACTCCGGGCGCACGCCAAAGAAAACCTGTTGATTCTTATGGGTCTCAACTTTGCTTTGCAGCAGGTCGTTGAGCGGCAGTCGCTGATCGCCCAGCGTCAGATGCAGGCGACCGTCGTGCTCAACCAGCTGGCTGGGGCGAATATTCATCTCCGGCGCGCCGATGAACCCGGCGACAAACATATTTTTCGGCTGGTGGTAGAGATTGTCTGGCGTATCAACCTGCATAATGTGGCCGAGCTTCATCACGCAGATGCGGTCGCCCATGGTCATCGCTTCCGTCTGATCGTGGGTGACGTAGACGGTGGTCGCCGGTTTGCCGGATTTTTTCAACTGCTTATGCAGATCGGAAATGCGGATCCGCATCGAGGCGCGCAGTTTGGCGTCAAGGTTGGAGAGCGGTTCGTCGAACAGGAAAACGTCCGGTTTTTTGACGATCGCCCGACCCACCGCCACGCGCTGCGCCTGGCCGCCGGAGAGCTGGCGCGGCAGGCGATCGAGCAGTTCTTCCAGTTCGAGAATTTTCGCCGCTTCTTCCACCTGTCTGTCGATTTGCGCCTTCGGCAGCTTGCTCAGCTTCAGGCCGAAGGCGAGGTTTTCGCGCACCGTCATATGCGGATAGAGGGCGTAGTTCTGGAACACCATCGCGATGCCACGTGATTTTGGCGCCAGGTTGTTGACGATTTTGTCCCCAATCCGCACCTCGCCGCCGCTGATGGTTTCCAGACCCGCCAGCATGCGCAGGGTGGTCGATTTG
This sequence comes from Klebsiella variicola, assembly GCF_000828055.2. Classification (NCBI taxonomy): domain Bacteria; kingdom Pseudomonadati; phylum Pseudomonadota; class Gammaproteobacteria; order Enterobacterales; family Enterobacteriaceae; genus Klebsiella; species Klebsiella variicola. The sequence goes on from NZ_CP010523.2 coordinate 899,827, forward strand.
GCGCAGCCGGAGGGGCCGACGATCACCATAAATTCGCCATCGGCAATCTTCAGGTCGATACCATGCACCGCTTTAAACCCGTTGGAGTAAACTTTTTCCAGTTTGTTGAAAATGACTTCAGCCATGATATTTCCCTCTTAACCTTTGATTCCGCTGCTGGTCACGCCCTGCACGAAGTAGCGTTGAGCCAGGAAGAAGACAATGATGGACGGCAGAATGGAGATACTCGCCATTGCCAGAATTTCGTTCCACGGCGCGCCTTCCGTGACGTCGATGGACATTTTTAGCGCCAGCGCGATGGGATACTTATCGACGCTGTAGACGTAGATCAGCGGGCCGATAAAGTCGTTCATCGACCACATGAACTGGAACAGCGCCACCGAGATAATGGCCGGCTTGAGGATCGGCACCACCACGTACCACAGCACCTGGATGGAGTTGCAGCCGTCGATCTGCGCCGCCTCTTCCATATCGCGTGGGACGCCGCGCAGAAACTGGATCAGCATGAAGACAAAGAATCCCTGGGTGGCGAAGGCCAGCGGCAGGTACAGCGGCAGATAGCTGTTCAGCATCCCCATTTCACGGAACATCAGGTACTGCGGGATCAGCAGGACGGTGCTCGGCAGCAGCATGGTGGTGATGAGCGTTGCGAACCAGAACTTCTTCCACGGGATCTCAAAGCGTGCAAAGCCGTACGCCACGATGGTGGAGGAGATGATCGTTAACACCACCTTCGGGATCACATACTTAAAGGTGTTAAGCATATAGTGGCCGAAATGGTATTCGGTGCCGGTTTTCCAGCCATTAATAAACCCGTCCCAGGTCGCGTGGGCAGGCCACAGTCCGAGGGTGGTGAAGATCTCATGGTTCGGCTTGAACGAGGCGGAGAACATCCACGCCAGCGGGTAGAGCATCAGCAGGCCGACGAATATCAACACGACGTAGCGTACCACCCGACTCACCTTTTCCCGACGCAGCGTACGAGCGACCTCACGATCGGCGTTGCTCATTACCGGCGCCATCTGTTGAATATCAGCCATTTTTGCCTCCCTTATCGGCGGAGTAGAAGACCCAGTATTTCGATGATTTAAAGGCTATCGATGCAAAGACCGCGACGACGAGGAACAGCACCCACGCCAGCGCGGCGCCATAGCCCATGTCGAAGTACTTAAAGGCGGTATCGTAGATATAGAGTGAGAACAGGTAGGTGTAATAGGTTGGGCCGCCGCCGGTTATCACGTACGGGCCGGTAAACTCCTGGAACGCCTGAGTGGTCTGCATAATAAAGTTGAAGAAAATGACCGGAGTGATCAGCGGCACGGTGACCTTCATGAACATCTGCCACTTTGAGGCGCCGTCGATCATCGCCGCCTCATACTGCGACTGCGGAACGTTCTGCAGCGCGGCGAGGAAGATGACCATCGCGGAACCAAACTGCCAGACGCGCAGCAGGGTGACCGACATCAGCGCCAGCGAAGGCTCCCCCAGCCAGTTGACGGCATCGATGCCAAAGACGGCGAGGAAGCTATTCAGCAGGCCGTCAATGGCGAACAGGGCGCGCCACAGTACCGCAATAGCCACTGAGCTGCCGAGAATCGACGGAATGTAGTAGGCGGTACGGAAAAAGCCGATGCCGCGCAGTTTGAAATTGAGCACAAAAGCAATGCCGAGGGCGAAAGCCAGTTTTAAGGGAATAGTTAAAAAAACGTAGGCGAAGGTCACGCCCATCGATTTCCAGAACAGGCTGTCCTCGGTCAACATATAGCGATAGTTTTCGATGCCGTTAAATACCGGCGGGCTCATCAAGTCGTACTCAGTAAAACTGAGAAAGAAAGATGAAACAAAGGGAAAAGCGGTAAAGACGATCAGCCCGATGATATAGGGTGATATCCATGCCAATCCCAGCAGCTTGTTTTCATTCATACATACCTACCTGGCTTACGAGTTGTAATACGGATTCGGTGACGCGGCGCTGTCGGCCTTTTCGCCTGACAACGCAAAAATGTCTGAACGCTTCCTCTGATTAACATGTCCTTGTTAATGAATGGGTTAGTAATTAAGTGAGCCAGCAAGTGGCGTGCTGTCAGGCTCGCTTTTATGCTGCTCTATTTTTTATAAAACACCGTTTTAATTTCATTTTATTGCGATTTATTTCTGCGTCATGCAGATCAGGATGGAAATGTGATCAAAGTCGAAACGATGTTTCAAAAAGGTGAGGTGGTAAGCATTTTAGGGGGCTGAGGGAGCCTGAAAAGAATGAAGGTTCAGCGTTAACTGAGCGAAAAATATTATTACCAGGATAATGATTGTGACGGCATCTTTTTTAATGCCTGCGGTAACTCTTAAACCGGGGGCGGTGAACGCCCCCATCATGGATCAGCGTGAGAGAAAATCTTCGCGGACCGGCGTGAAGGTATCGAGCAGCGTGCCTGGCTGCAGGCAGACGCAGCCGTGCATGATCCCTGGCTGCTTATACAACGTATCGCCGGCGCTGACGACGCGCGTCTCCTCGCCGATGGTGAATTCAAACTCACCGGAGAGCACATAGGTGAGCTGTTCGTGGGGATGGTTATGCATCGGGCCGACGGCGCCGGCGGCAAAATTCACCTCCACGGCCATCATTTTTCCGTCGTGGGCCAGAATGCGGCGGGTTACGCCATTGCCGAGGTCTTCAAGGGTGGTGTCTTTATGGAAAATAAACATCGGGCGGTCCTGTTGTTAAAGTGAAACATTGTTTCATTTAACTTATCCCACTCTTCATGAAAAAGAAATACGCGGCCAGAGAAGTGGAAAGTTGATCACAAGTTTGCTTCACTGGCAGAAACGACATAAGGAGCAGAAGATGAAAACCATTGGCCTGTTAGGCGGCATGAGCTGGGAGTCCACGATCCCCTATTATCGGTTGATCAATGAGGGCGTTAAGGCGCGACTGGGCGGCCTGCACTCTGCCAGCCTGGTGCTGCACAGCGTCGATTTTCACGACATCGAAGCCTGCCAGTCCGCCGGCGACTGGGATCGCGCCGGGGAGATCCTTGCTGAAGCCGCGGTTGGGCTGCAGCAGGCGGGGGCCGAAGGCATTGTCCTGTGCACCAACACTATGCATAAAGTCGCGGATGCCATCGCCGCCCGCTGCCAGGTTCCCTTCCTGCATATTGCCGATGCCACCGGGCGGGCGATTGCCGCCAAAGGCCAGCGCCGGGTCGCGCTGCTGGGCACCCGCTATACCATGGAGCAGACCTTTTACCGCGGTCGTCTGCTGGAGCAGTTTGCCATCGAGACGTTGATCCCCGAGGCTGACGATCGGGCGCGGATCAATCAGATCATCTTCGACGAACTTTGTCTCGGCACTTTCAGCGAGGCGTCGCGGGATTATTATCTGCAGGTGATCGCCGCCCTGGCGGAGCAGGGGGCGGAAGGGGTTATTTTCGGCTGTACGGAAATTGGCCTGCTGGTGCCTGCCGAGCTCAGCCCGCTGCCGGTCTTTGACACTGCGGCGATCCACGCAGAAGACGCGGTCAACTTTATGCTCTCTGCAGGACCGACGCCAGCGGCGTGAGGATCTGCGGCAGACTCTCCTGCAGGTGTGCAACAAAGGCGTCGACCAGCGCCGATCGCGGGCGGTGGAGGGGGCGGATCAGGCTGACGGTAAACGGCACCTCGACGCTAAAGCGGCGCACCACCACGCCGCTATCGGCATAGTCCAGAGCGGTCAAGGGATTCACCACCGAGATCCCGGCGCCGGCGCGCACCATGGCGCAGATCGAGGCCGCGCTGTGGGTTTCGACCACCATCCGCCGTTTAACCTGATGCTCAAGGAACAGGGCGTCAAGCAGCTGGCGATAGCTGTCGGTGCGCGACAGGCTGATGTAGTTTTCGCCCTGAAAATCGGCGGGGGTCAGCGTCGTCTGCGCCGCCAGCGGATGGCCGGCAGGCAGCACGCAGACTTCATTCAGCGTCAGCAGTGGGGTGCGTTCGGTGCCCGCCGGGGTATGCAGGGTCTCCGTCAGGCCGAGGTCATGGCGCTGGGCGGAGAGCCACTCCTCCAGCAGCGGCGACTCCTGGGGGACGATCTGCAGGCTGACCTCCGGGTAGCGAGCGAGAAACGGCGGCAACAGCAGCGGCAGAAAGGACTGGGAAAAGACCGGCAGGCAGGCGATCGACAGCTCGCCCTGGCGGAACTCGCGCAGGCTCTCGGCGGCGCTGACGATGCGGTCCAGGCCGTACCAGGAACGCTGAACCTCCTCAAACAAACGCAGGCCCTGCACCGTCGGCTGCAGGCGACCGCGGGTCCGTTCAAACAGCTTCAGGCCGAGCACTTTCTCAAAGCGCGCCAGCTCGCGGCTGACCGTGGGTTGCGAGGTGTGCAGCATCCGCGCCGCTTCGGTCAGATTGCCGGTGGTCATCACCGCGTGAAAGATTTCGATATGACGCAAATTAACGGCTGGCATGCGGTCTCCATGAGGCTCGGCTGTAACCATATCATTTTTGCATAGAGTCGCGATAAAACGATATTTTTTATTCGTCCGCCACTGTGGCGTAATCGAAAAAAAACAGCGACCAACACACGCACTGCACCGGAGTTCTTATGCCACACTCGCTTTACGCCACCGATACTGACCTGACCGCGGATAACCTGCTGCGCCTGCCCGCGGAATTTGGCTGTCCAGTCTGGGTCTATGATGCGCAGATTATTCGCCGCCAGATTGCTCAGCTCAGCCAGTTTGACGTGGTACGTTTTGCGCAAAAAGCCTGCTCTAACATTCATATTCTGCGTCTGATGCGTGAGCAGGGGGTGAAGGTGGACTCGGTGTCGCTGGGGGAGATCGAGCGGGCGCTGGCGGCGGGCTACGATCCGCAGCAGAATCCAGAGGATATCGTCTTTACCGCCGATCTGATCGACGACGCCACCCTCGATCGGGTGAAAGCGTTACAGATCCCGGTGAACGCCGGCTCGATCGACATGCTGAGCCAGCTGGGCGAGGTGTCGCCGGGCCATCGCGTCTGGCTGCGCGTCAACCCGGGCTTTGGTCACGGCCACAGCCAGAAAACCAATACCGGCGGGGAGAACAGCAAGCATGGTATCTGGTACAGCCACCTGCCGGCGGCGCTGGAAGTGATGCGTCGCTATCAGCTGCAGCTGGTCGGGATCCATATGCATATTGGCTCTGGCGTTGACTACGGTCACCTGGAGCAGGTGTGCGGCGCGATGGTGCGTCAGGTCGTCGACTTTGGCCAGGATCTGCAGGCCATCTCCGCCGGCGGCGGTCTGTCGATTCCTTACCGCGAAGGCGAAGAGGCCATCGACACCGCCCACTATTATGGCCTGTGGAACCGCGCCAGGGAGCAGATCGCGGCCCATCTGGGGCACCCGGTGAAACTGGAGATTGAACCCGGACGCTTCCTGGTGGCCGAGTCCGGCGTGCTGGTGTCGCAGGTGCGCAGCGTGAAAGAGATGGGCAGCCGTCACTTTGTGCTGATTGACGCCGGCTTTAACGACCTGATGCGCCCGGCAATGTACGGTAGCTATCACCATATCACCGCTCTGGCGGCGGATGGTCGCGAGCTCAGCGCCGCGCCGCAGGTGGAAACCGTGGTGGCCGGGCCGCTGTGCGAATCCGGGGACGTCTTTACCCAGCAGGAAGGGGGCAAAGTCGAGACCCGCCTGCTGCCGGCGGTGGTGCCTGGGGACTATCTGGTGCTCCATGACACCGGCGCCTACGGGGCTTCGATGTCATCCAACTATAACAGCCGTCCGCTGCTGCCGGAGGTGCTGTTTGATGGCGGCAAGGCGCGGCTGATCCGCCGTCGCCAGACCATTCAGGAGCTGCTGGCCTTAGAGCTTATTTAAAAAAAGGTCCCGTCGTTACCGACTCGCGCAACACCAGCGTGCCGGTAAACGGCGGGATCGTTTCTATCGGCTGCTGGTTAGCAAGCTTGATCGCCTGATCGATAGCCGTGGTGATCATGTTGTCGATCGGCAGATAGACCGTCGACAGCCCCGGCTCCAGCCATTTCGCGCTTGGCGCATCGTCGAAGCCAAACAGCGACACATCCTGCGGAATACGCAGCCCCGCCTGATGCAGCGCCTTTGACGCCCCCAGCGCCATATCATCGTTACAGGAAAACAGCGCGCTGAAGCGGGCTTTCTCGTCCAGCAGTTCCCGGCACAGTTCGTAGCCGCGGGTCATCGTCGAGTCCCCGTACTTCACCCGGCTCGGATCCCACTCAATACCATGTTTTATCAGCGCGTTGCGGTAGCCCTGCAGGCGAGCCTGGCCGGTAGGGGTGTGCATCGGGACGGTCATGCAGGCGATATCGCGGTGGCCCTGGGTAATCAGATACTCCACGGCCTGAAAGGCGGCTTCCTGCTGCTCGAAGAACACGCAGCGTTCGCGGGCCTGCGCCACATCGCGGTTAATCACCACCAGCGGCATGGCGATCGAATTAATCAGCGACATGATCGCCTTCTCACTCATGTGCCGGGTATAGAGGATGATCGCATCGCATTGCCGGTCGGCGAGCATCTGCACCGCTTCCTCTTCGCGCTCCGGCGTATCATGGCCGTCAGTGACGATAAGCTGCTTTCCCCAGGCTTCCGTCTGGCGTGACGCCTGCTGCAGCAGACGGCCAAAGTAGAAGCCGTCGAAGGTGGAGACGACCAGCCCAATACTATTGCTGGTCTGATTGGCCAGCGAGCGTGCGAGAAAATTCGGCCGGTAGCCCAGCTCTTCCATCGCTTTAAAGACTTGTTGGCGGGTGCTCTCTTTCACCTGACCTGTGCCGTTCAACACGCGGGAAACCGTCGCTTTCGAGACGCCTGCGCGAATTGAGACATCCAGCATTGTAGCCATTCATCGATTCCTGATTTCACGTGGTAAAGCGCAGTTTATCACAGACCGAAAAGGGACATATCGACGGGGCGGGGCGGAAAAACCATCGCGATCACGCTTTTGGCAGGAACTGACGAGCCGGCATAGTCTGGTATGCCAATGTCGATTCTATCGGATATTTGGGATACCACAGTGCGCGTTGCGAGCGCTGTCACAGAACTATTTTTGCCTGGCGACTATGTTTTGGTATGCCAAAAGTCTCTGGCTGTTCACCTGGCCGCAATAAGCCCTTTACTCTGAGGTACTCTTTTATGGCATTACAGGACAAACTGATCGACGCGCTGGGGCGTTTCGCGACGACATTCAACAGCTATCGCTACATTATGGCGATCAAATCGGCGTTTATTACTCTGATGCCGGTGATCATCGTCGGGGCCTTTTCGGTACTGATCTCCAATATGGTGCTGGATCCGAAGAATGGGCTCGCCAGCTTTTCCTCGCTCTCCTTTCTTGCGGCGCTGAAGCCGATCACCAGCGCGCTTAACTACGCCACGCTCAACTTCCTCAATATCGGCGCCGTGTTTCTGATCGGTATTGAGCTGGGGCGGATCAACGGCATCAAAAGCCTGTTTCCCGGCCTGCTGGCGGTGATCTGCTTTATCTGCGTCACGCCGACGACGGTGGAGATGATGGTCGATGGCCAGATGCACGTGGTGAAAGATGTCCTGCTGCGCCAGTTCTCCGATACCCGCAGCCTGTTCCTCGGGATGTTCATCGCCATTCTGTCAGTGGAGATTTACTGCTGGCTGGAGGGGCGCAAGGGACTGAAGATCAAAATGCCGGATACCGTGCCGCCGAACGTTTCCGCCTCTTTTTCGGCGCTGATCCCGGCGATCATCACCACCACCGCGATCGCCACCCTGGGTTTTCTCTTTCACCAACTGACGGGAATGTATCTCTACGATGCGGTCTACCAGGTGGTGCAGCAGCCGCTGGAGCGGGTGGTGCAGAGCCTGCCGGGGATCCTGCTGCTGATGTTCGTCGCCCAGCTGTTCTGGGTGATCGGCATTCACGGCAACCAGATGATCAAGCCGATCCGCGAGCCGCTGCTGCTGGGGGCGATCACCGTCAATATGAGCGCTTTTGAGCAGGGAAAAGAGGTACCGAACATTATCACGATGCCCTTCTGGGACGTCTACATGAGCATCGGCGGCTCGGGGCTGACCATCGGCCTGCTGATTGCGGTGATGATCGCCACGAAGCGTAAAGAGATGAAAGAGATCGCCAAGCTGTCGATAGGCCCGGGGCTGTTCAATATTAACGAGCCGGTGATCTTCGGGATGCCGATCATGCTCAACCCGATCCTCGCTATCCCGTTTATCATCACCCCGCTGGTGACCGGCAGCATCGGCTATTTCGCCACCCTGACCGGCTTCGCCGGCAAGGCGGTAGTGATGGTGCCCTGGACCACGCCGCCGCTGATCAACGCCTGGCTCTCCACCGCCGGCTCGATGGGGGCGGTGGTGACCCAGCTTATCTGCATCGTGACCGCGGTGCTTATCTATCTGCCTTTCGTCAAAATCGCCTCCCGCCGTGCCGATGCCGCACAGCGTCAGGCCGACAATCAACAGACCGCCAACCCTGTCTGAGGAGCCTATGACTACCGTACGGATGACCATTCCCGATGATTTTATCCTTGGCGCGGCGGCTTCCGCCTGGCAGACCGAGGGCTGGAGCGGGAAAAAACCGGGGCAGGACTCCTGGCCCGATCTCTGGTACAAAAACGACCGCCACGTCTGGCATAACGGCTATGGCCCGGCGGTGGCCACCGATTTTATCAACCGCTTTCAGGAAGATGTGCAGTTGATGAAGCTGGCCGGGCTGACCCACTACCGCACCTCAATCAACTGGTCGCGCTTTCTGACCGACTATGAAAACGTCACGGTGGATGAGGAGTATGCGGCCTATTACGACCAGCTGTTCGATGCGCTGCTGGCCAACGGCATCACGCCGATGATCTGCCTTGAGCATTATGAATTGCCCGGCTATCTGCTGGAAAAGTATGGCGGCTGGGGGTCGAAAACGGTGGTCGAGCTGTTTGTGCGCTACGCGGAGCAGGTCTTTGCCCGCTACCACCCGAAGGTGACCCGCTGGTTTACCTTTAATGAGCCAATTGTGGTACAGACCCGGGTCTATCTGGATGCCCTGCGCTGGCCCTATGAGCAGAACACCAGCACCTGGATGCAGTGGAACTATCATAAGGTGCTGGCGACCGCCAGCGTCGTGAAGCGGTTTCGCGAGCTCGGCTATCCCGGGACCGTCGGCTGCATCCTCAATCCGGAGGTGACCTACCCACGCTCACGCGCCCCCCATGACCTGCGCGCGGCGGAGATCTACGATCTGTTCTACAACCGCATGTTCCTCGACCCGCTGGTGCACGGGGTCTGGCCGCCGGAGCTTCTTGCACTGCTCGAGCAGCATCAGGTGACGTGGGACGCCAGCGCGGAGGATCTGGCGATTATCCGCGAGCACACCGTCGATGAGCTGGGGATTAATCTTTACTACCCGCACCGGGTCAAAGCCCCGTCGCGGGCCTGGCATCCGCATACCCCGTTTCATCCGGCCTGGTATTATGAGCCGTTTGAGCTGCCCGGCCGGCGAATGAACGCCTCCCGCGGCTGGGAAATCTACCCGCAAATCATCTTTGATATGGCGATGCGGATAAAAAATGACTATCGCAACATCCCCTGGTTCGTGGCGGAGAGTGGGATGGGGGTGGAAAACGAAGACCAGTTCCGTAACCGCGAAGGCACCATCGATGACAGTTACCGCATCCGTTTTATCAGCGAACATCTGTGGCACACCCTGCGCGCCCGCGAGGCAGGGGCCAACTGCCAGGGCTATATGCTGTGGGCGTTTACCGACAACGTATCGCCGATGAACGCCTTTAAAAACCGCTACGGGCTTATCGAAATCGACCTGCAAAACCATCGCGCCCGGCGACCCAAAGCCTCGGCGCACTGGTTTCGTCAGCTGGGCGAACGGCGTGAACTGGTGCTGGATATCGATGATGAATACCGCTAGCCGGGGGCAATTTTTGCTAAGATAGCGGCGTATTTGACTCGCAGGCATGTAACGCACAGGTGATTTTGTGGAAAAAGCGATAATTCCGCCGGAAAAGAAGCCCTATCAGGAGATTGGTGATGACTTACGCGCCCAGATCGCGCAGGGGCGCTACCCGGTCGGGTCGCGTTTGCCGCCGGAACGCCATATTGCCGAAACCTACGGCGTCAGCCGGACCATCGTGCGCGAAGCGCTGCTGATGCTGGAGCTACAGGGGACGGTGGATATTCGTCAGGGATCCGGGGTGTACGTCATGCGTATTCCCCACGAGAACGACAGCGAAGAGGAGCAACTGCTCAGCAGCGACGTCGGTCCGTTTGAAATTCTGCAGGCGCGCCAGCTGCTGGAGAGCAATATCGCCGCCTTTGCCGCGAAAATGGCCACCCGCGCCGATATCGACAATCTGAAGCGGATTGTCGAGCAGGAGCAGCGGGCTATCGCCCTCAACGACACCGCGCAGGATAACGCTCGTCTGTTCCATCTGGTGCTGGCCGGGGCGACGCAGAACCAGATGCTGCTGGCGACGGTGGAGCGGATCTGGCTGCAGATGGACAGCAGCCCGCTGTGGCAGCAGTTCAATGTGCATATTGCCAGCCGCGCCTGGCGGCTGAAGTGGCTCGGTGACCGACAGACGCTGCTCGCCGCGCTGCGGCGTCGCGATGTGATGGGCGCCTGGCAGGCGATGTGGCAGCATCTGGAAAACGTCAAAAACAGTCTGCTGGAGCTGTCCGATGAAGACGCCCCCGACTTTGACGGCTATCTGTTCGATTCGGTGCCGATTTTTCAGGGGAAGCTGGTATGACGATCCTGCCGCTGTACGCTGCGCCGCAGTACGCCCCGCAGGTAACCGACTGGCTGTGGCACGCCTTTGGCGGCGAGACGCTGCCGCGGGAGTTTTTCGCCAGCATCATGCAGCATAGCCAGACGGCGGAGGCGCTGCCATTGACCTTTATTGCCGTGGAAGGCGAGCAGTTGCTCGGCACGATTGGCCTCTGGCGCTGCGATTTGATCAGCCGCCAGGATCTGTTTCCCTGGCTGGCGGCGCTGTACGTCGCGCCCGCCGCCCGCGGTCAGGGGCTGGCCGGAAAACTGCAGCGGCATGTGATCGATTATGCCCGCCGCGCGGGCTTTCGGGAGCTCTATCTCTACTCCGCCTGCCGGGATTTCTATGAACGCTTCGGCTGGCGCTACATCGGCGAGGGGCTGGATTACCCGGCCACTGCCGTGCATCTCTATCGCTACGATTTATCGCCTTCCAGCGGGGCGACCACCGAGTGACGGCGCACCAGCGTCGGGCTGAACAGGTGGGTGATCTCCGGGGCCGGGCGGTACTCCGCCAGGGCTAAGGCCAGCTCGGCCGCCTGGGTCGCCATGGTGACGATCGGGTAGCGGACAGTGGTCAGCCGCGGACGGACATAGCGCGAAATCAGGACATCGTCGAAGCCAATCAGCGAAATTTCCCGCGGGACGTCGATGCCGTTGTCGTTGAGTACGCCCATCGCGCCGGCGGCCATCGAGTCGTTATAGCAGGCGACGGCGCTAAAGTGGCGGCCGCGGCCAAGCAGTTCGGTCATTGCCAGTTCGCCGCCGCTTTCATCCGGTTCAGCAAAGGCGACCAGCCGGTCATTGCACGGCAGGCCGCTCTCTTCCAGCGCCGCGTAGTACCCCTGCAGTCGATCTTCCGCATCGGAGATATGGTGGTTTGAGCACAGATAGCCGATACGCGTGTGCCCCTGCTGGATCAAATGACGGGTCGCCAGCCAGGCGCCATAGCGGTCGTCCAGCGCCACGCAGCGGGTTTCATACCCGGGCAGGATGCGGTTGATCAGCACCATGCCGGGGATCTGCTTCATTAACCCCGCCAGTTCCTCATCGGGGATCATTTTGGCGTGTACCACCAGCGCCGCGCAGCGGTGGCGGATCAACTGCTCTATCGCCTGGCGTTCCTTCTGCACGTTGTGGTAGCCATTGCCAATCAGCAAAAAGTTGCCGGTGCGGTAAGCCACCTGTTCGACGGCTTTGACCATCGCGCCGAAGAAGGGGTCGGAGACATCACCCACCACCAGGCCGACGGTTTCCGTTGACTGCTGGGCCAGGGCCCGGGCGTTCGCGTTGGGATGATAGTTCAGGGTTTCCATCGCCGCGCCCACGGACTGACGCGAGGCTTCGCTGGCTTTGGGAGAGTTATTGATGACGCGGGAGACGGTAGCGACGGAGACTCCTGCGAGTCGGGCTACATCCTTAATTGTCGCCATACCATGCCTTTTATAGGGTAAGCGTTTACATACTGCTATGTTACGGGAAAGAGCGGCAGATTCAAGGCGCGGCGGCGAAGGAATGGCGCAAATGTGATTCAGGCCGGGCTTATGGGTAACCTGGTTACATTGACGTCATCGCTAATTGAAACCGACGCAGGGAAATACAAACCTTTGCTTACACTTTGCGATGCGCTGTTGCGAATGTTCGCTGGTTTGTTCGCGGACCCGGTTGATATTCTGGCTATCCCAGAGGTATTGATAGGTGGAGTCAACGTCACGTTGACCACTTTACTTACACCAGCCTGCGCAGATGCGCAGGTTTTTTTTTGCCCGTTATCGGCGTTGTTACAGATAGCGAAAATCGTAATACCTGGTTGCACTTAGGCTCACTCCCTTGCGTTTTCCCGCTGGCCCGTTACGGCCAAAAAACGTGACAATCGAGATCCCAGAGGTATTGATAGGTGAGTTTCTTAGGTACGCTCTTCGTACTGAACGTCTTACACCGACCTGCGCGGATGCGCAGGTTTTTTTTATTCCGAAAATCTCCCCGCTGCACTGCTTTCCCATGCCTTCTCGTGTAACCTGCTTTGACTCATCACCGGTCACATGGAGTTGTTATGCTTTTGGGATTTTTCAGACTGCTGTTCAAGGGGTTATACCGGGTCAGACTGACCGGCGACACGCAGGCTTTATACCAGCAAAAGGTCTTAATTACCCCGAACCACGTCTCTTTCCTCGACGGCATTCTGCTGGCGCTGTTTTTGCCGGTCCGACCGGTTTTTGCGGTCTATACCTCAATCAGCCAGCGCTGGTTTATGCGCGCGCTGACGCCGATTATCGATTTTGTACCGCTGGACCCGACTAAACCGATGTCGATCAAACATCTGGTGCGGCTGATTGAACAGGGGCGACCGGTGGTAATCTTCCCGGAAGGGCGAATTTCGGTTAGCGGCTCGCTGATGAAAATTTATGACGGCGCCGCCTTTGTCGCCGCCAAATCGCAGGCGACCATCGTGCCGCTACGCATTGAAGGCGCCGAACTGACGCCCTTCAGCCGGCTGAAGGGGCTGGTGAAGCGTCGCCTGTTCCCGCGTATTCAGCTGCATCTGCTGCCGCCCACCCATCTGCCGATGCCCGAGGCGCCGCGCGCCCGCGACCGACGGAAAATCGCCGGGGAAATGCTGCATCAAATCATGATGGAAGCCCGGATGGCAGTGCGTCCGCGGGAAACCCTGTATGAATCGCTGCTGGCGGCACAGGACCGCTTCGGCGCGCGCAAACCCTGCGTGGAGGATATCAACTTCCAGCCGGATACCTATCGCAAGCTGCTGACCAAGACCCTGTTTGTCGCCCGCATTCTGGAAAAATACAGCCAGCGGGGCGAAAAGATTGGCCTGATGCTGCCTAACGCCGGCATCAGCGCGGCGGTGATTTTCGGCGCTATCGCCCGCGGGCGTATTCCGGCGATGATGAACTATACCGCCGGGGTGAAAGGGCTCAGCAGCGCGATAGCCGCCGCGGAAATCAACACTATTTTTACCTCACGCACCTTCCTCGATAAAGGCAAACTCTGGCATCTGCCGGAGCAGCTGACCCAGGTGCGCTGGGTATTCCTCGAAGATCTTAAAGGTGATATCACCCTCGCTGACAAACTATGGATTTTCGGACATCTGCTGGCGCCGCGTCTGGCGCAGGTTAAGCAGCAGCCGGAAGACGCGGCGATGATCCTCTTCACCTCCGGCTCGGAGGGCAATCCGAAAGGGGTGGTGCACAGCCATAAGAGCCTGCTGGCCAACGTCGAGCAGATCAAAACCATCGCCGACTTTACCGCCAACGACCGCTTTATGTCGGCGCTGCCGCTGTTCCACTCCTTTGGCCTCACCGTCGGTCTGCTGACGCCGCTGTTTACCGGGGCTGAAGTGTTTCTCTATCCCAGCCCGCTGCACTATCGCGTGGTGCCGGAGCTGGTCTACGATCGCAACTGCACGGTGCTGTTCGGTACCTCGACCTTCCTCGCCAACTATGCCCGCTTCGCTAATCCGTATGATTTCTACCGCCTGCGCTATGTGGTCGCCGGGGCGGAGAAACTGCAGGAGAGCACCAAACAGCTGTGGCAGGATAAATTCGGCCTGCGCATTCTCGAAGGCTATGGCGTGACCGAGTGCGCGCCGGTGGTATCGATTAACGTACCGATGGCGGCGAAGGTCGGCACCGTGGGCCGTATCCTGCCGGGGATGGACGCCCGCCTGCTGGCGATGCCAGGCATTGAGCAAGGGGGGCGACTGCAGCTAAAAGGGCCGAACATCATGAAAGGCTACCTGCGGGTGGAAAACCCCGGGGTGCTGGAAGCGCCAGCGGCGGAAAACCAGCACGGCGAGAAGGAAGCGGGCTGGTATGACACCGGCGATATCGTCACCTTCGACGAGCAGGGCTATGTTCGCATCCAGGGCCGCGCGAAGCGCTTTGCCAAAATCGCCGGCGAGATGATCTCCCTCGAGATGGTGGAGCAGGTGGCCCTCGGCGCGTCGCCGGACAAAATGCACGCCACGGCGATTAAGCAGGACGCCAGCAAAGGTGAGGCGCTGGTGCTGTTTACCACCGATAATGAACTGACTCGCGAAGCCCTGCTGCGCTACGCTCGCCAGCACGGAGTACCGGAGCTGGCGGTACCGCGAGATATACGCTGGCTGAAGCAACTGCCGGTGCTGGGCAGCGGCAAGCCAGACTATGTCACCCTGAAAAACATGGTCGACGAGGCGGAAACAACCCATGAGTGAGTCAGTACATACTAACCCTTCGCTGTACTCGAAAGGGATGCTGGCGGTGATCTGCGCCCAGTTCCTGTCGGCCTTCGGCGACAATGCGCTTCTCTTCGCCACACTGGCGCTGATGAAGCAGCTCTATTATCCGGAGTGGAGCCAGCCGGTCCTGCAGATGTTGTTTGTGGGCGCTTACATTCTTTTTGCTCCTTTTGTCGGCCAGTTTGCCGATAGCTTTGCCAAAGGCCGGGTGATGATGGTGGCCAACGGTCTGAAGCTGCTCGGCGCCGGCTGCATCTGCTTCGGTGTCAATCCGTTTATCGGCTATACGCTGGTGGGGATTGGCGCCGCCGCCTATTCGCCGGCCAAGTACGGCATTCTCGGCGAACTGACCACCGGCGATAAGTTGGTGAAGGCTAACGGACTGATGGAGTCCTCGACCATCGCGGCGATCCTGCTGGGCTCCATGGCCGGCGGGATCCTCGCCGACTGGCACGTGCTGGCGGCGCTGATCGTCTGCGCGCTGGTCTACGGCGGGGCGGTAGTGGCTAACCTGTGGATACCCAGGCTGCCGGCGGCGCGCCCGGGGCAGTCGTGGCGTTTTAAGCCAATGACGCACAGCTTCTTCAGCGCCTGCCGCACGCTGTGGCGCAACGGCGAAACCCGCTTTTCGCTGATGGGGACCAGCCTGTTCTGGGGCGCTGGCGTGACCCTGCGCTTCCTGCTGGTGATCTGGGTGCCGGTGGCGCTGGGCATTACCAGCAACGCCATGCCTACCTATCTTAATGCGATGGTGGCGGTGGGGATTGTGTTGGGGGCCGGGGCGGCCGCGAAGCTGGTGACCCTGGAGACGGTATCGCGCTGTATGCCGGCGGGAATATTGATCGGTATCGCGGTGATGGCCTTTGCGGTGCAGCAGTCGCTGCTGCCGGCGTTCGGTCTGCTGTTACTGCTCGGGGTGTTCGGCGGGTTCTTTATCGTACCGTTGAACGCGCTGCTGCAGGAGCGTGGGAAACATTCGGTCGGGGCAGGTAACGCCATTGCGGTACAGAACCTGGGCGAAAACGTGGCGATGCTGCTGATGCTGGGGCTCTATTCCCTGGCGGTGAGCGTGGGCGTTCCGCCGGTCGCCGTGGGGATAGGGTTTGGCGCGGTCTTTGCCGTGGCCATCGCCGCGCTGTGGGTCTGGGGGCGGCGTAAATAACCTCCCGGCTTGCGCTGCGCTTAACCGGGCGACGGGTTCACCAATGTCTGCTCTTCGGTAGCCCGGGTGGTGGCGTATACGCCGCTACCCGGGGCTTTGCTTTCTTACGGTGCCGGGTAGGTATAAACCTGATGCACCGCCTCAATCTCCGCTAATACCTCTTCACTCAGTTCAAGCTGCAAACTTTCCACGTTGGCCTGCAGCTGCGCCATGGTCGTCGCCCCCAGCAGGGTGCTGGCGACAAATGGCTGCCGACGCACAAAGGCCAGCGCCATTTGCGCCGGATCGAGGCCGTGGCGTTTGGCGATATCCACATAGGCCGCTACCGCTTTCTGCGACTGCTCGCTGCTGTAGCGCGTAAAGCGGCTGAACAGCGTGTTACGCGCCCCTGCCGGCTTCGCGCCGTTGAGATACTTCCCGGTCAGTGTGCCGAAAGCCAGGCAGGAGTAGGCCAGCAGCTCCACGCCTTCGAACTGACTCACTTCCGCGAGGCCGACTTCAAAGCTGCGGTTCAGCAGGCTGTAAGGATTCTGAATCGTCACGATCCGCGGCAGGTCGTGCTTATCCGCCAGGTGCAGATAACGCATCACGCCGAAGGCGGTTTCGTTCGACACGCCGATGTAGCGGATCTTCCCGGCGCGCTGGAACTCGGTCAGCGCTTCGAGGGTATCCAGCAGGGTCACGGCGGGCGCGGCATCAGCCCAGGTATAACCCAGCTTGCCAAAGCAGTTGGTTGGGCGCTGCGGCCAGTGTACCTGGTACAGGTCGAGGTAATCGGTCTGCAGCCGCTTCAGGCTGGCGTGCAGCGCCTCGCGGATATTTTTGCGGTCCAGGACGTGATTGGGCCGAATGCTGCTGTCGTTATTGCGCGCGGGCCCGCTAACTTTGGAGGCCAGCACCAGCTTTTCGCGATTGCCGCGTTTCGCCAGCCAGTTGCCGACGTAGGTTTCAGTCAGCCCCTGAGTTTCCGGGCGCGGCGGGACGGGGTACATTTCGGCGACATCGATCAGATTGATGCCGTTGGCGACCGCATAGTCGAGCTGCTGATGGGCATCAGCTTCGCTGTTCTGCTCGCCAAAGGTCATGGTCCCCAGCCCGAGGGTGCTGATTTCAAGTGAACTGTGTGGGATACGGTGATACTGCATAGCCAGCTTCCTTTTTATTTATAAGGTCAGGCATTCCCCGACAAAGGAGTATCAACATGGCAGAGGGTGAGAAAAAGAGGAAGTAAAAAATCAAAAAAGCCGGGTGACGAGGAGGGGCGGTGGGTGGAACCCGCGGCGTCCTGGTGTGTCCCGACTCTTCTCAAAAGACTGGTTGTCGGTAAGCGCAGCGTCAACAGAGGCTGGGGCCGACGGGGAAAGATTAACGCTTAATGATTTGCGAAACGTCGTCACGATTGATCTGCATTTTATTACCCTGCTGATCTTCGTAACTGATTAAACCGGTATCGTCATCCACGGTAGGTTTACCGTCGGTCAGGATCATTCGCCCATCTTTGGTCGCCATGACGTAATCGCTGCTGCAACCGGAAACCGAGAACGCCAGTCCTACGGCGGAAATCAATACTGCCCATTTTTTCATCGTCATCACCTCTTGAGTAGCTGCACCCCATACCCGTCTATTAATAGCCTGATTTGTGAGACATAAAAAGCAGTAAAGTCTGAAAAAGGGTTGCAGCCTGTGACCAGGCTGCAATTTTGTGGTTTACAGCGGGTTTTTCTTATTACGCAGCAGGTTAAGGCTCTCCACCGCAATAGAGAAGAACATGGCGAAATAGATGTATCCCTTCGGCACATGAACGTCGAAACTTTCCAGCATCAGGGTAAAGCCGACGAGGATCAGAAACGACAGCGCCAGCATTTTCACCGAAGGATGGCGGTCAACAAAATCGCCGATAGGTCGCGCGGCGAACATCATCACCCCCACCGCAATCACCACCGCCGCCATCATGATGAACAGATGATCCGACAGGCCGACGGCGGTGATCACTGAATCGAGGCTAAAGATGATATCCAGCAGCATGATCTGCACGATAGCGCCGAGAAAGGAGTGGACGTTGGTCTTCAGCCCCTCTTCTTCACCTTCGATAGATTCATGGATCTCTTTACTGGCTTTCCAGATAAGGAATAGCCCACCGAGCAGCAAGATCAGGTCGCGAAACGAAATCTCCTGACCGAGGACGGTGAAGAGCGGGTTGGTCAGTTTCACTACCCAGGCGATAGAGGCCAGCAGCGCCAGGCGCATGACCATCGCGCCCATCAAACCGATCCGTCGCGCGTGGGCGCGCTGGGCGGTGGGGAGCTTGGCCACGACCAGAGAGAGAAAAATAATATTATCGATCCCGAGCACGATCTCCAGCAGCGTCAACGTGCCCAGCGCCAGCCAGGCGTTAGGATCGGTTATCCATGCAAATAACATTGTTCAAAGTCCTGCAAAATAGAAAGCAGCAATTATATGCAAGCCCTAACGCAGAACAAAAAATTAATCGTGTTGTAACAAGAAATGGCGGGCGAGCAGGGCGGCGGTAAAATTCTTTTTCAGGTAAAAGCCGCGCGGCAGCGTCAGGATCGTCTCCCCGTGCGCGCCGATGGCCTCGGTCAGCGCCTTGCTGTTGGCGGCTTTCGGTCTTAACTGCAGCACCTCGCCATGGCGGGCGGTAATGCGCTCAACTTCGCCCAGAACAATGAGATCCATCAGCTCCTCCCAGTCCATGCGCAGCTGGCGCTCCTCGTCTTCGTCCGGACTCCAGAGCAGTGGTGCGCCGACGCGCCGTGCCGCCAGCGGAATGGTGCGCTCACCCTCCACCGGGATCCACAGGACGCGCTGCAGCTTATGCCGCACATGGCTGCTCTCCCAGGTGACGCCGCTATTGCCGGTTAACGGGGCGACACAGACGAAGGTGGTCTCCAGCGGACGCCCCCGGCTGTCGATGGGGATCGTTTTGAGCTCGACCCCCAGCGCGGCGAAATCCTGCTCGGGTTTACTGCCTGCGCTGGCGCCCAGCCACAGCTCCAGCAGAATGCCCGTCCAGCCTTTATCGCGTTTCAGATCGCGCGGAATGGGGATCCCGGCCAGCGCCGCCAGCTCGCCCAGCGAATAGCCAGCCAGCTGACGGGCCTGGGCCAGCAACTGTTCCTGACTTTGCGGCGGCGAGGAGAGAGGGGCGATAGTGGGCATAGGGCGCTACCTTTGGCTAAAAAATGAGCGCTATTTTTGCGCGTTGTGGATAGAGTTTACCGTTTTCTGAGTAACTATACCAATGTCATGATTTATATGAGTTTTTAAACTTATTGCGCCGCGGGTGAAAACCGTGAAAACAGGTTTTCCAGAACTGGTCACTGACAATAAACAGGATCTTACACCATGTTATCCACAGAAAATTGGGATAACTGGGGAAAAGCCTCACTACTGGTTCGATTTACAGCCTTGACGTGCGACGAAAATCGAAATTTTAGAGAAAACCTGCCCGCGGTCTGCGCGTAATCTGTGGATAAAATCGACATTGCTCGATCTTTCATCAGTCAGCGGATCGCATATGTGATGATCGTCACGTTACGTTGTAATAAATGAAAGGAATATATTCTAACTTGATGAATATGCTATCATTATTTTAAGGTGTTAGCGGTGCGATGTTCAGATTACTCCGGGTTTTCCCGGGGTAATTCCGTACTTCTTCACAACTCTATCCACAGAAAAAGTGAATAAAATAGGGCCTAAGCCGCATTCGTTGTTTATAACTCTGGCCATTACTGTGAGTTATTCAAATGTTATCCGTTCTCAGTGTGCGAACAGAGTGGTTTACCGTTTCCGGCGAGTGTGAAACAATCATTCACATTGAAGCTTATCTTGAGGTAGTCCGGTGATTGATGACGATGGCTACCGCCCAAATGTCGGTATTGTAATCTGTAATCGTCAGGGCCAGGTCATGTGGGCCCGGCGCTATGGTCAGCACTCGTGGCAGTTCCCGCAAGGGGGCATAAATCCAGGAGAATCCGCAGAGCAGGCGATGTATCGGGAATTGTTTGAAGAGGTCGGGTTAAGCCGTAAAGATGTGCGGATCCTTGCCTCAACCCGTAACTGGCTGCGTTACAAGTTGCCTAAACGTTTGGTGCGTTGGGACACAAAGCCGGTTTGTATCGGCCAGAAACAAAAGTGGTTTCTTTTGCAGTTGATCGGCAACGATGCGGACATCAATATGCAAACCAGCAGTACACCAGAATTTGATGGTTGGCGCTGGGTGAGTTACTGGTACCCGGTCCGCCAGGTGGTGTCGTTCAAGCGCGACGTCTACCGCCGGGTGATGAAAGAGTTCGCCAGCGTGACCATGTCGCTGGCGGAGAGTGCACCTAAGCCGCAAAGCGCGCCTGCTTATCGACGTAAAAGAGGTTAAGCCACGCACATTATGCTCACTCGGTTGCGAGAAATAGTCGAGAAGGTCGCGAGTGCGCCGCGTTTAAACGAGGCGCTGGATATTCTGGTGACGGATGTCTGCCAGGCGATGGAGACGGAAGTCTGCTCGGTTTACCTGGCTGACAATGACCGACGCTGCTATTACCTGATGGCCACCCGCGGGTTAAAAAAACCTCGCGGGCGCACCGTTGCGCTGGCGTTCGATGAAGGCCTGGTGGGTCTGGTTGGCCGCCTGGCGGAGCCCATCAACCTCGCCGATGCGCAAAAACACCCCAGCTTCAAATATATCCCTGCCGTCAAAGAGGACCGCTTCCGCGCCTTCCTTGGCGTGCCGATCATTCAGCGCCGCCAGCTGTTGGGCGTGCTGGTGGTCCAGCAGCGCGAGCTGCGTCAGTTTGATGAAAGCGAAGAGTCTTTCCTCGTCACCCTCGCCACCCAGATGGCGGCGATCCTCTCCCAGTCCCAGCTGAACGCCCTGTTCGGCCAGTATCGTCAGACGCGCATTCGCGCCCTCCCGGCCTCTTCCGGGGTGGCGATCGCCGAGGGCTGGATGGACGTCAGCCTGCCGCTGATGGAGCAGGTGTATGAAGCCTCGACGCTGGACACCGCCTCGGAACGCGAACGCCTGACCGGCGCGCTGGAAGAGGCGGCTAACGAATTTCGTCGCTACAGCAAACGCTACGCTGCCGGCGCGCAAAAAGAGACGGCGGCGATCTTCGATCTTTACTCGCACCTCCTCTCCGACGCCCGCCTGCGTCGCGAGCTGTTTGCCGAAGTCGACAAAGGCGCGGTGGCCGAGTGGGCGGTCAAAAAGATCATTGAGAAGTTCGCCGAACAGTTTGCCGCGCTCAGCGACGGTTATCTGAAAGAGCGGGCCGGCGATCTGCGTACCCTGGGTCAGCGTCTGCTGTTCCATCTCGACGACAGCATTCAGGGGCCCAACACCTGGCCGGCGCGCATTATCCTCGTGGCGGACGAGCTGTCGGCCACCACCCTCGCCGAAGTGCCGCAGGATCGTCTGGTCGGTGTGGTGGTGCGCGATGGCGCCGCCAACTCCCATGCCGCCATTATGGTACGCGCCCTCGGGATCCCGACGGTGATGGGCGCCGATATCCAGCCCTCTCTGCTGCATGGCCATACGCTGATTGTCGATGGCTATCGCGGTGAGCTGCTGGTGGATCCCGAACCTGTCCTGTTGCAGGAATATCAGCGCCTTATTAGCGAAGAGAACGAGCTCAGCCGCCTGGCGGAGGACGATCTCCAGCGCGCGTCGGAGCTGAAAAGCGGCGAGCGGGTGAAAGTCATGCTCAACGCCGGCTTAAGCCCGGAGCACGAAGAGAAGCTCGGCAGCTTTGTTGACGGCATTGGCCTCTACCGTACCGAAATTCCCTTTATGCTGCAGAGCGGCTTCCCCTCTGAAGAGGAGCAGGTCGCCCAGTATCAGGGCATGCTGCAGATGTTTAACAGCAAACCGGTGACCCTGCGTACCCTGGACATCGGCGCGGATAAACAGCTGCCGTATATGCCGATCAGCGAAGAGAACCCGTGCCTCGGCTGGCGCGGGATCCGCATCACCCTCGATCAGCCGGAGATCTTTTTGATCCAGGTGCGGGCGATGCTGCGCGCCAACGCCGCCACCGGCAACCTCAGCATTTTGCTGCCGATGGTGACCAGTCTGGAGGAGGTGGATGAGGCCCGTCGGCTGATCGACCGCGCCAGCCGGGAAGTGGAAGAGATGATCGGCTACGCCATCCCACGTCCGCGCCTGGGGGTGATGCTGGAGGTCCCGTCGATGGTCTTTATGCTGCCGCAGCTGGCCAGTCGGATCGATTTTATCTCGGTAGGGACGAACGACCTGACCCAGTACCTGCTGGCCGTCGACCGCAACAATACCCGGGTCGCCAGCATGTATGACAGCCTGCATCCAGCGGTATTGCGGGCGCTGGCGATGATCGCCCATGACGCGGAGCGCTTTGGCATCGATCTGCGACTGTGCGGCGAGATGGCGGGCGACCCGATGTGCGTGACGATCCTTATCGGCCTCGGTTATCGCCATCTGTCGATGAACGGCCGCTCGGTGGCGAGGGTGAAATATCTGCTGCGCCGCATTGATATCGAAGAGGCGCAGGAGCTGTCGCGTCGCAGCCTTGATGCCCAGATGACCGCTGAGGTGCGCCATCAGGTGGCGGCCTTTATGGAGCGTCGCGGTCTCGGCGGCCTGATCCGCGGCGGGCGGTAGCGGTAGCCCGGGTGAGGCGTAAGCCGTAACCCGGGGATCCTCTGCTCGCACCATCCGGCAAAATAGGGTACCGCCGGGAAAACGGCATTCTGTTAGCATCCGTATACATATCTTTTACACGTTCGGCGCGGATCGCACTCCAGGCTTATGCTATGATTCGCCTCCTTCGGCGTGCCCGTTTTTATCGGGCATAGATCATCACCGCTGTCCACTTTCGGCGGAATAACAAGTCTTTATGGTGACAGATGAATAGTGGCTACCTGCATTTTCCGGAGTTCGATCCGGTCATTTTTTCTCTAGGCCCGGTCTCCCTCCACTGGTACGGTTTGATGTACCTGGTGGGCTTTGTCTTTGCGATGTGGCTGGCCACCCGTCGGGCGAATCGTCCGGGCAGCGGCTGGACGAAAAATGAAGTGGAAAACCTGCTCTACGCGGGCTTCCTCGGCGTCTTCCTGGGCGGCCGTATCGGCTACGTGCTGTTTTACAACCTGCCGGTATTTCTTGCCGATCCGCTGTATCTGTTCCGCGTCTGGGACGGCGGCATGTCGTTCCACGGCGGCCTGATCGGCGTGATCCTGGTGATGATTATCTTCGCCAGACGCACCAAACGCACCTTCTTCCAGGTCTCCGATTTTATCGCGCCGCTGATCCCGTTTGGCCTTGGCGCCGGACGTCTGGGCAACTTCATCAACGGTGAGCTGTGGGGCCGCGTGGACCCGAGCTTCCACTACACGATGATTTTCCCGGGCTCCCGTGCCGAAGACCTGGCGCTGCTGCCGACGCATCCGGAATGGCAATCGCTGTTCGATACCTACGGCGCGCTGCCGCGTCACGCGTCGCAGCTGTACGAGCTGGCGCTGGAAGGCGTGGTGCTGTTCCTGATCCTGAACCTGTTTATCCGTAAACCGCGCCCGACCGGCTCCGTTTCCGGTCTGTTCCTGATTGGCTACGGCCTGTTCCGCATCATCGTGGAATTCTTCCGCCAGCCCGACGCCCAGTTCACCGGCGGCTGGGTGCAGTACATCAGCATGGGGCAGATTCTTTCGATCCCGATGGTGCTTGCGGGTATCATCATGATGGTTTGGGCTTACCGCCATCGTCCGCAGCAACAGAATTCTTGAGGAACCATGAAACAGTATCTTGATTTGATGCAGAAAGTGCTCACCGAGGGCACGCCAAAAAATGACCGCACCGGCACTGGCACGATCTCTATTTTCGGCCATCAGATGCGTTTTAACCTGCAGGAAGGCTTCCCGCTGGTGACCACCAAGCGCTGTCATTTACGCTCCATCATCCATGAACTGCTGTGGTTCCTGCAGGGCGACACCAACATCGCCTATCTGCACGACAACAACGTCACCATCTGGGACGAGTGGGCAGATGAAAATGGCGACCTGGGGCCGGTCTACGGCAAACAGTGGCGTTCCTGGCCTGCGCCGGACGGTCGTCATATCGACCAGATCACCACGGTGATGAACCAACTGAAAAACGACCCGGACTCCCGCCGGATCATCGTCTCGGCGTGGAACGTCGGCGAGCTGGATAAAATGGCGCTGGCGCCGTGCCACGCCTTCTTCCAGTTCTACGTCGCCGACGGCAAGCTCTCCTGCCAGCTGTATCAGCGCTCCTGCGACGTATTCCTCGGCCTGCCGTTTAACATCGCCAGCTACGCGCTGCTGGTGCATATGGTGGCGCAGCAGTGCGATCTGCAGGTCGGTGATTTCGTCTGGACCGGCGGCGACACCCATCTGTACAGCAACCATCTTGAGCAGACCAACCTGCAGTTGAGCCGCGAACCGCGTCCGCTGCCGAAGCTGGTCATCAAACGCAAACCGGCGTCGATTTTCGACTACCGTTTTGAAGACTTCGAGATTGAAGGTTACGATCCGCACCCGGGCATTAAAGCGCCGGTGGCGATTTAACCCCCCCTGCAGAGATGATCAACCGGCGCCCGATGGCGCCGGTTTTTTTATGCCTTTTGCACCATCAGAATGGAGGCTATCTCCATAGCCACAGGGATAAGGTCGCTTCAGCCTGCCCACTGCCCCCCCGGCGGTTGCGGTGGGCGAAGTTGGGTAGACGCTCGCAAAAAAATGTTCCTCTGTCGAGTATGCAAACCTTTTTTGCGTATCTGGCCGGGAAAGCTATTTTCCGTCGTCGCGCCAGGGTCAACCGCCGCGGCATACTCGACGCCATGAACAGAGAACATGGCTACACCCTGATGGAAACCCTGGTAACGCTGACACTGATGATGATCCTCAGCGTCGGCGGCCTGTACGGCTGGCAGCGCTGGCAGCAGCAGCAACAACTGTGGCAAACCGCCGTCCAGGTGCGGGATTTTCTGCTCTTTCTGCGCGATGACGCCAACGCGTACAACCGGGACCGCGTGCTTCGCGTCGGCCAGGACGAAGTGGGCTGGTGCCTGAGCGCGGAGGGGGAGGGGCCGGAATGCGCCTCGGGGACATCCTTCACGCTGCGCCCGCGCTGGCCGGGGATCACGCTGGCTGGCGTTACGCCTGGTCTGGGGTTTTATGGTCTGCGCAGCACCGCCTGGGCGGGGAATCTGCGGTTGCAGAGCGCGGCCGGCAGCTGGAGCATTGTGATCTCACACTGGGGGCGGATTCGTTTATGCCGCAGCGACAGCGCAGGAGGGTGTCAGTGAACAGTCGAGGATTTTCCCTGGCGGAGGCGCTTATCGCCATGGCCATCGGCTCGCTGCTGCTGATGGGGGCCTGCCGTTTTCTGCCTGCCCTGCAGCGTCATATTCTGCGCCAGGGCGAACAGCTGGCCCTGGAGAACGAGCTGTGGCAGCGCGTGCATGCCGTGGGAAAACATCTCCAGCGCGCCGGGTACTGCCGGGGAGCGTGCGGCGGAGCCGGGCTGGAGCTAGCCGCTGATGGCGAGTGTCTGATTGTGCGCTGGGATGCGAACAGCAACGGGAGATGGGAAACCTCCCCCGCGGCAGCGGCGGAGAGCACCGGCTTTCGCCTGCGCGACGGCGCGCTGGAGACCTTGCGCGGGGCCAGCGACTGCCGCGGGGGCGGATGGGAGAAAATCACCAACCCGGCCGCCATCGTGGTGACGCGCTTCTCGGTACAACGTCAGGTCACCTCGGGCTTCGCGCCGGAGCTGAGCGTGACGCTGGCGGCGCGCTCCGCGCAACAGAGGGGCCTGACGAGCGAGGTTGAGCAGCGGGTGACGGGGTATAACCTGTGAGCCGTCAGCGTGGAATGTCGTCGCTGCTGATGGTGCTCCTGTTGCTGACCCTCGGCAGCCTGTTACTCGAGGGGCTTAACCTGCAGCAGCGGGCGCTGCTGGCGCAAACCGCCAGCGAAACGCAGGCGATCCGCGATACGGCGATAGCCCATTCGGCGCTGCAGTGGGGAAAACAACAGGCCTGGTCGGCGCAGCTGCCGCTGGCCTGCCGGGAGCAGACGCCGCAGGGCTGGCGTGCCTGCCTGCGTATCTTCGGCGACGGTTCACTGTTGCTCAGCAGCGCCAGCGGCGAGGTGCAGGTCTGGCAGTCCGGCGAGGTGCGCGGCGGGCAGGTGCGTTTTTCCGCCCACGGCTGGAGCGATTTTTGCCCGCTCAGGGAGGCGAGCTTATGTCAAATGCCCTGAAGCATCAGCGGGGGTTTAGCCTGCCGGAGACCGTGCTGGCGATGGCGCTGATGGTGCTGACGGTCACCGCGCTGGGCGGCTATCAGCGCGGAATGGCGCAAGGAATTGTCCAGTTGAACCAGACCCGTCAGCTGTGGCGGGACGCGTGGCGCTATAGCCAGCTCTCCGCGCCGCCCTCGCCGGAACACGGGCAGGTAAGCCGTATGCAGACATCGACGCAAAGATGTGTCAGCATCACGGTAACGATCAGTAGGCCCGTTGCAAAGCGGGTGCAGATGACCCGGCTGCATTGCCCGGTTAGTCAGTAGTCAGGAGCAATTATGTTAAGGGTATACCACTCAAACCGGCTGGATGTTCTCGAGGCGTTGATGGAATTTATCGTCGAGCGCCAGCGGCTGGATGACCCTTTTCAGGCCGAAATGGTGCTGGTGCAGAGTACCGGTATGGCGCAGTGGCTGCAGATGACCCTGGCCTCGCGCTTCGGAATTGCCGCCAATATCGAGTTCCCGCTGCCGGCGAGCTTTATCTGGGACATGTTCGTGCGCGTCCTGAAAGATATTCCTGGCGAAAGCGCCTTCAGCAAGCAGAGCATGAGCTGGAAGCTGATGACCCTCCTGCCGCAGCACCTGGAGGAAGACGATTTTATCTTGCTGCGCCAGTATCTGAGCGATGACGGCGACAAGCGCAAACTGTTTCAACTCGCCGCCCGGGTGGCGGACCTCTATGACCAGTACCTCGTCTATCGCCCGGAGTGGCTGATGCGCTGGGAGGCCGGCCAGCGGGTGGAAGGTCTCGGCGATGCCCAGCAGTGGCAGGCGCCGCTGTGGCAGGCGCTGGTGAGCTATACCGCCGAGCTGGGGCAACCGCAGTGGCACCGCGCCAATCTCTACCAGCGCTTTATCAGTACCCTGGAAAAAGCGGACGAACCGCCCGCCGGGCTGCCGTCGCGCGTCTTCATCTGCGGGATTTCCGCGCTGCCGCCGGTCTATCTTCAGGCCCTGCAGGCGCTGGGTAAGCATGTCGATGTCTACGTATTGTTTACCAACCCCTGCCGCTACTACTGGGGAGACATTAAGGATCCGGCGTTCCTGGCGAAGCTGCTGTCGCGCCAGCGGCGCCATCACCGCGAGGCGCGCGCGCTACCCCTGTTTCGCGACACCGAGCAGGCGCCGGGGTTGTTTAATGACGCTGGGGAACAGGATGTCGGCAACCCGTTGCTCGCCTCCTGGGGCAAACTGGGGCGCGATTATATCTACCTGTTGGCGGGGCTGGAGCGCTATGAGGAGCTGGACGCCTTTGTCGATATTGCCCCCGATAACCTGTTGCATAACCTGCAATCGGATATCCTCGAACTGCGCAACGCGGCGGTGGCCGGGCAGAGCGCAGAGGCGTTCGCCCACAGTCGCGACAAACGTCCGCTGGCGCTGGATGACCGCAGCCTGAGCATTCACGTCTGCCACAGTCCGCAGCGCGAAGTGGAGGTTCTGCACGATCGGCTACTGGCGATGCTGGAGGCGGATCCGACGCTCACCCCGCGGGATATCATCGTCATGGTGGCGGATATCGACAGCTACAGTCCCTATATTCAGGCGGTGTTTGGCGCGGCCAGCGGCGATCGCTGGTTGCCGTGGGCGATCTCCGACCGTCGCGCCCGCGAGTCGCACCCGGTGCTGCAGGCGTTTATCACGCTGCTCTCGCTGCCGGACAGCCGCTTCGCCAGCGAAGATGTGCTGGCGCTGCTGGACGTGCCGGTGCTGGCGGCGCGCTTTAATATCACGGAAGAAGGGCTGCGCTACCTGCGCCAGTGGGTGAACGAGTCCGGCGTCCGCTGGGGAATGGATGACGACAACGTCCGCGAGCTGGACCTGCCTGCGACCGGGCAGCATACCTGGCGGTTCGGCCTCACCCGTATGCTGTTGGGCTACGCCATGGACAGCCGCGAGGGAGAGTGGCAGTCGGTGCTGCCGTATGACGAATCCAGCGGTTTGATCGCCGAACTGGTGGGCAACCTCGCGTCGCTGCTGATGCAGCTTAATCTGTGGCGACGCGGCCTTGCCCAGCAGAGGCCGCTGGCGGAGTGGCTGCCGGTCTGTCGCGATCTGCTGAATGACTTTTTCCTGCCGGACAGCGAGACCGAAGCGGCGCTGGCACTGATTGAGCAACAATGGCTGGCGGTTATTGATAGCGGTCTGGAAGCACAGTATGGCGACCAGGTGCCGCTGACGCTACTGCGCGATGAGCTGGCCCAGCGTCTCGATCAGCAGCGGATCAGCCAGCGCTTTCTTGCTGGCCCGGTCAACATCTGCACCCTGATGCCGATGCGCTCTATTCCTTTCAAAGTGGTTTGCCTGCTGGGGATGAACGACGGGGTTTATCCGCGAACGCTACCGCCGCTGGGCTTTGATTTAATGAGCCAGAAGCCGCAGCGCGGCGACCGCAGCCGGCGCGATGATGACCGCTATCTGTTCCTCGAAGCGCTGATGTCCGCCGAACAGACGCTGTATATCAGCTATATCGGACGTTCGATCCAGGACAACAGCGAGCGCTTTCCTTCGGTGCTGGTGCAGGAGCTGGTGGATTACATTGGCCAGAGCCACTGTCTTGCTGGCGACGAAGAGCTTGACTGCGACGCCAGCGAAGCCCGGGTCAAAGCCTATATCACCCATCTGCATACGCGCATGCCGTTCGACGTCGCTAATTTCCAGGAAGACGAGAACAAGAGCTACGCTCGTGAATGGCTGGCCGCCGCCGGCCAGCAGGGAGAGGCGCATAGCGATTTTATACAGCCGCTCACCGCGCCGCCGATTGACAGCCTGCCGTTCGAGCAGCTCTTACGCTTCTGGCAGCACCCGGTTCGCGCGTTCTTTCAGCAGCGTTTGCGGGTCAATTTCCGCGCCGAAGAGGACGATATTCCAGACGACGAGCCCTTCACTCTTGAAGGGCTGAGCCGTTATCAACTGAATCAGCAACTGCTCAATACGCTTATCGAGGAGCAGGACGACTCAGCCATGTTCCGCCGCTTCCGCGCCGCCGGCGAGCTGCCGTATGGCGCCTTTGGCGAGCTGGTCTGGGAGACGCAGCGCCTGGAGATGCAGGCTCTGGCCGAGCGGGTGATGGCCGAGCGCCAGCAGGCGCAGAGTATGGAGATCGATCTGCAGTGCGGCGGCGTGAACCTGACCGGCTGGCTGCAGCAGGTGCAGCCGGACGGTCTGCTGCGCTGGCGGCCTTCGCTGCTGAGCGTCTCCCAGGGGATGCAACTTTGGCTGGAACACCTTGTCTACTGTGCCAGCGGCGGCACCGGCGAGAGCCGGCTGTTTGTGCGGAAAGAGGGAGAGTGGCGCTTCCCGGCGCTGGCGCCCGCCGAGGCGCAGGCGTACCTTAATGCGCTGGTGGATGGCTATTTGCTGGGGATGTCGCAGCCGCTGCTGCTGCTGCCGGAAAGCGGTGGCGCCTGGCTGAAAGCCTGTTACGACGCCGAAAAGGATGTCATCTTAATGGACGAAGAGACGCAGCAGAAAGCGCGGAGCAAATTCCTGCAGACCTACGAAGGTAATATGGTGGTCAGCGGGGAGGGCGCCGATATCTGGTATCAACGCCTGTGGCGTTCGCTGGAGCCGGCGCATTACGAAGAAATTATTGCTCAGACGCAGCGTTATCTGTTACCGCTATATCGTTACCATCAGTCCACACAAATTTAAATAGTATAAAAATTGCGCAGTGAATGGCGGTTCATTTATTATGCGCAACGTATCACGGACTGATGGACATAAAAGGCTGCACGCTGTGCAGCGCAAGTTTGTTAATGATGAGGTTCGTGAATGCCCCGCAGTTTATGGTTCAAGGTTTTTGTTGTGCTGGCCGCCCTCTGGGCGCCGTTTAGTCAGGCCGACACCGGATGGCAGCCGATTCAGGAGACGATCCGCAAAAGCGAAAAAGATACGCGTCAGTATCAGGCGATCCGCCTTGATAACGACATGGTCGTGCTGCTGGTTTCCGATCCGCAGGCGGTGAAATCGCTGTCGGCGCTGGTGGTGCCGGTGGGATCCCTGCAGGATCCGGCCGATCATCAGGGGCTGGCGCATTTTCTGGAACATATGACGCTGATGGGGTCGCAAAAATATCCCCAGCCTGACAGCCTTGCAGAGTTTCTTAAACTGCACGGCGGCAGCCATAACGCCAGCACCGCGCCTTACCGCACCGCGTTTTATCTCGAAGTGGAAAATGATGCGCTGGACGGGGCCGTAGACCGCCTGGCCGACGCCATCGCCGCGCCGCTGCTGGATAAAAAATATGCCGACCGCGAACGTAACGCGGTCAACGCCGAGCTGACGATGGCCCGGACGCGAGACGGGATGCGCATGGCCCAGGTCAGCGCGGAGACCATCAACCCGGCCCACCCGGCGGCCCACTTCTCCGGTGGTAACCTCGAGACGCTCAGCGATAAGCCCGGCAGCCCGGTACTTGATGCGCTGCATACCTTCCGCGATAGCTGGTACTCCGCCAACCTGATGAAAGCGGTGATCTACAGCAACAAGCCGTTGCCGGCGCTGGCGCGGATGGCTGCTGACACCTTTGGCCGCGTGCCGAATCGTCAGATCAGCAGGCCGGAAATTACCGTCCCGGTGGTAACGGATGCGCAAAAAGGCATCATTATTCACTATGTGCCGGCGATGCCGCGCAAAGTGCTGCGCGTCGAGTTTCGCATCGACAACAACAGCGATCGCTTCCGCAGCAAAACCGATGAGCTGGTCACCTATCTCATCGGCAACCGCAGCCCGGGCACGCTCTCCGACTGGCTGCAAAAGCAGGGGCTGGCGGAAGGTATCCGCGCCGATTCCGATCCGGTGGTAAACGGCAACAGCGGCGTACTGGCGATCTCTGCCACCCTCACCGATAAAGGCCTGGCGCACCGCGACGAAGTGACGGCGGCCATTTTCAGCTATCTCGACCTCCTGCGTACTCAGGGCATCGACAAACGGTACTTCGATGAACTGGCGCATGTGCTGGCGCTGGATTTCCGCTATCCGTCGATCAACCGCGACATGGACTACGTGGAATGGCTGGCGGATACCATGATCCGGGTGCCGGTCGAGCATGCGCTGGACGTGGTGAATATTGCCGACCAGTACGACCCGCAGGCGATCAAAGACCGGCTGGCGATGATGACCCCACAGAACGCCCGTATCTGGTATATCAGCCCCCAGGAGCCGCATAACAAGACGGCCTATTTTGTCGATGCGCCGTATCAGGTGGATAAGATTAGCGAGCAGACGTTCGCTGACTGGCAGCAAAAATCGCAGGCCATCCAGCTGCAGCTGCCGGTGCTCAACCCCTATATTCCGGATGATTTCACCCTCATCAAAAGCGATAAAGCCTGGCCGCATCCGCAGCTGATCCTTGATGAACCGACGCTGCGGGTGGTGTATGCCCCGAGCCAGTATTTTGCCAGCGAGCCGAAGGCGGATATCTCCCTGGTGCTGCGTAATCCCCAGGCGATGGACAGCGCTCGCCGGCAGGTGATGTTTGCCCTCAACGATTATCTCGCCGGCATCGCCCTCGATCAGCTCAGTAACCAGGCGGCGGTCGGCGGCATTTCGTTCTCCACCGGCGCTAATAACGGATTAATGGTTAATGCCAACGGCTATACCCAGCACCTTCCGGCACTGTTCAGCGATCTGTTGCAGGGATACTTCAGCTATACGCCGACCGAGGAGCAGCTGGAGCAGGCCAAATCCTGGTATGCGCAGATGATGGACTCCGCCGAGAAAGGCAAAGCCTACGATCAGGCGATAATGCCGATCCAGATGGTCTCCCAGGTGCCGTACTTCCAGCGCGAAGTGCGCCGGGCGCTGCTGCCCTCCATCACCCTTAAAGAGGTGCTCGACTACCGCGCCAACCTGAAAACCAAGGGGCGTCCTGAACTGATGGTGATCGGCAATATGACCTCCGATGCCGCCACGACGCTGGCCCGCCAGATCCAGCAGCAGCTGGGCGCCGACGGCAACGAATGGTGCCGTAATAAAGACGTGGTGGTGAACCGGCAGCAGCTGGCGATCTTCAACAAAGCGGGCAACAGCACCGACTCCGCGCTGGCCGCGGTGTTCGCGCCGCCCAACGTGGATGAGTTCAGCAGCACCGCCGCCAGCACCCTGCTGGGGCAGATTATTCAGCCGTGGTTCTACAACCAGCTGCGTACCGAAGAGCAGCTCGGCTATGCGGTCTTTGCCTTCCCGATGAACGTGGGGCGCCAGTGGGGCATGGGCTTCCTGCTGCAGAGTAGCGATAAGCAGCCGGCCTTCCTCTGGCAGCGGTTCCAGGCCTTCTTTCCCACCGCGGAGGCGAAGCTGCGGGCGATGAAGCCGGAAGAGTTTGCTCAGCTCCAGCAGGCGGTGATAAGCCAGATGCTGCAGGCGCCGCAGACGCTGGGCGATGAAGCCTCGAAACTGAGCAAAGATTTCGATCGCGGTAATATGCGTTTTGATTCACGTGATAAAGTAGTGGCTCAGATTAAACTGCTGACGCCGCAAAAACTTGCCGACTTCTTCCATCAGACGGTGGTGGATCCGCAGGGCATGACGATATTGTCCCAGATTTCCGGTAGCCAGAATGGCAAAGCGGACTATGCCCAGCCGAAAGGCGGCAAAGTGTGGGAAAACGTCAGCGCATTGCAGCAATCCTTACCCCTGATGCGAGAGAATGAATGACCGACACCGCTGAGTCTTTGGATCCCCTGCGCTTGCCCCTGAGGGGCGAGCGCCTGATAGAAGCCTCTGCGGGCACCGGAAAAACCTTTACCATCGCCGCGCTGTATCTGCGGCTGCTGCTGGGGCTGGGCGGCGAGTCCGCCTATTCCCGCGCTATCAGCGTTGAAGAGCTGCTGGTGGTGACCTTTACCGAGGCGGCGACCGAAGAGCTGCGCGGGCGTATCCGCAGCAACATCCACGAACTGCGCATCGCCTGCCTGCGCGGCGAATCCGACAATCCGCTCTACAGCGCGCTGCTGGCGGAGATCGATGATAAAGACGACGCCGCGAAGACGCTGCTGCTGGCTGAACGGCAGATGGACGAGGCGGCGGTATTCACCATCCACGGCTTTTGCCAACGGATGCTGAGCCTTAACGCCTTCGAGTCGGGCATGCTGTTCGAGCAGCAACTGATCGAGGATGAATCCCGCCTGCGCTATCAGGCCTGCGCTGACTTCTGGCGCCGCCACTGCTATCCGCTGACCCGCGATATCGCGGCGGTGATCCACGACGTCTGGAAAGGGCCGCGCGATCTGCTGAAGTCTCTTGACCGCTGGCTGCAGGGCGAAGCGCCGCAGCTTAAGTCGCCGCCGGCCCCCGACGAGACGCTGGCTGAACGCCATCAGCAGATCATCGCCCGCATTGACTCGCTCAAGCAGCAGTGGCGCGAGCAGGTGGGCGAGATCGAAGGCGTGCTGGAAAATTCCGGGCTCGACCGGCGGAAATACAATCGTGGCAACCAGGGCAAATGGCTTGAGAAAGTGAACGCCTGGGCGCAGGAAGAGACGTTAAGCTACCAGCTGCCCGACGCGCTGGAGAAATTTGCCCAGTCGTTTCTGCTCGAGCGCACCAAAGCCGGTGGCGAACCACCCGTGCATCCCCTGTTTAGCGCCGTGGAGTCGCTGCTGGCCTCCTCGCTGACGCTCACCGATCTGGTGCTGGCGAGAGCGATGGTCGAGATCCGCGATGCGGTCGCCCGCGAAAAGCGCCGCCGCGGCGAGCTGGGGTTTGACGATATGCTCAGCCGGCTTGACGAGGCGCTGCGCGGCGACAGCGGCGAGGCGCTGGCCAGCGCCATTCGCCAGCGTTTTCCGGTGGCGATGATCGACGAATTTCAGGACACCGACCCCCAGCAGTACCGGATTTTTCGCCGCATCTGGCGCCAGCAGCCGGAGACGGCGCTGCTGCTGATCGGCGATCCGAAGCAGGCCATCTACGCCTTTCGCGGCGCCGATATCTTTACCTATATGAAAGCGCGCGGCGACGTTGCCGCGCACTACACCCTCGATACCAACTGGCGCTCCTCGCCGGGCATGGTGGGCAGCGTCAATCGGCTGTTCAGCCTCAGCGATAACCCCTTCATGTTCCGCGAGATCCCGTTTCTGCCGGTGAAGGCGGCGGCAAAGAATCAGGGGCTGTGCTTTACCGTTGACGCGGCGGACGTACCGGCGATGAACGTCTGGCTGATGCCCGGCGACACCGTCGGGTCTGGCGATTATCAAACGTTTATGGCGCAGCTCTGCGCCACGCAGATCCGCGACTGGCTGAGCGCCGGGCAGCAGGGGCGCGCGCTGCTGTGGCGCGGGGAAACCTCGCGCCCGGTGCAGGCCTCGGATATCACCGTGCTGGTGCGCAACCGGCTGGAGGCGGCGCAGGTGCGTGAAGCGCTGCAGACGCTGGGCATCCCCTCGGTCTACCTCTCTAACCGCGACAGCGTTTTTGAGACGCTGGAGGCCCAGGAGCTGCTCTGGCTGCTGCAGGCGGTGCTGGCCCCGGAGCGGGAAAATACCCTGCGCAGCGCGCTGGCGACCTCGATGTTTGGCCTGACCGCGCTGGATATTGAAAACCTGAACCAGGATGAGCAGGCGTGGGACGCGCTGGTGGAAGAGTTCAGCGACTACCGCCAGATCTGGCGTCAGCGCGGAGTGATGCCGATGCTGCGGGCGTTGATGACGGCCCGGCATATCGCCGAGAATCTGCTGGCGACCCGCGGCGGCGAGCGGCGCTTAACCGACATTCTGCATATCAGCGAACTGCTGCAGGAGGCGGCCAGCCAGCTGGAAAGCGAGCATGCCCTGGTGCGCTGGCTGGCGCAGCATATCGCCGAGCCGGACAGCAACGCCGCCAGCCAGCAGATGCGTCTCGAAAGCGATAAGCACCTCGTGCAAATTGTCACCATTCACAAGTCAAAAGGGCTGGAGTACTCCCTGGTCTGGCTGCCGTTTATCGCCCGGTTTCGTAAACAGGACCAGGCGTTCTACCACGATCGCGAGACGTTCGCGGCGGTACTGGATCTGGGCCAGGATGAGGCCAGTCTCGAGCTGGCGGAGGCGGAACGGCTGGCGGAAGATCTGCGCCTGCTATACGTCGCCCTGACCCGTGCGGTCTGGCACTGCAGCCTCGGCGTGGCGCCGCTCAGCAGCCGGAAATCCGGCAACAGCGATTTCCACCTCAGCGCGCTGGGGCGGCTGTTGCAGGCGGGCGAAGCCATGGACGCCGCCGGGCTGGCCGCGCGGCTGGCGGACTTCTGTCATGGCGATATTGCATTACAGAGACCGGGCGAGCTGGATCTGACCCCGTGGCAGGCGCCCGCGGCGACCATCCCCCCGCTGTCGGCGCGCGAGCTGCAGCGCCGCATCGCCGACGACTGGCGGGTGACCAGCTACTCCGGACTGCAACAGCATGGTTTCAGCGGCGGGCAGGATCTGCTGCCGCGTCTGGATGTCGATGCCGCCGGCGTCGGCGAAGTCGTGGAAGAGCCGCAGCTGACTCCGCACCAGTTTCCGCGCGGCGCCGCGCCGGGGACCTTCCTGCACAGCCTGTTTGAGGAGCTGGACTTCACCCAGCCGGTGCCGGAAGGGTGGATGGCGGAGAAGCTGCAGCTGAGCGGGTTTGACGCGCAGTGGGCGCCGGTGCTGACCGACTGGCTGGGGGGCGTGCTGAAGACTCGCCTGCCGGGAGCGGATATTGCGCTCAATCAGCTTGCGGCGCGGGATAAACAGGTGGAGATGGCGTTTTATCTGCCTATCGCTCAGCTGCTGACGGCGGAGCGCCTTGACGCGCTTATCCGCCAGTACGATCCCCTCTCCGCCGACACGCCACCGCTGGATTTCCGCCAGGTGCGTGGCATGCTGAAGGGCTTTATCGATCTGGTCTTCCGCCACGAAGGCCGTTATTACCTGCTGGATTACAAATCCAACTGGCTGGGGGAAGACCGCGAGGCCTACACCCGGCCGGCAATGGAGCAGGCGATGCGTGCCCACCGCTACGATCTGCAGTATCAGTTGTACAGCCTGGCGCTGCACCGCTATCTGCGCCACCGGCTGGCCGATTATGACTATGACCGCCACTTCGGCGGCGTGATTTATCTTTTCCTGCGCGGCATGGACGGGCAGGAGGGGGGGCAGGGGATCTTCACCACCCGGCCGGTGAGACCGCTGATTGACGGTCTGGATCAGCTTTTTGCCGGAGAAACTCAGGAGGAGACCTCATGACTTTCGAACAATTACTGCTGGCGGCGGTGGAGCAGCGTCTGCTGCGGCCGCTGGACGTCCAGTTTGCCCTGATGGTGGCGCAAAACGACCCGCCGGCGGTCATGCTGGCGGCGGCCTTGCTGAGCCGGGATGCTGGCGAGGGGCACGTTTGCCTGCCGCTGTCGCGGTTGAGCGGCGACGAGGTGCTGAGCGGAAAAGCGGGGGAGATCCGCGATCGGCTGCTGGCCGAAGCCGGCGCGCCGGAGGACTGGCCCGCGCTACTGCTCGCTTCGTCGGCAGTGAGCTGCGGCGATGCTCCGGCGCCGATGATTTTATGCGGCGACCGGCTCTATCTGAACCGGATGTGGCGCAACGAGCTGACCGTCGCCCGCTTCTTTAACGAAGCCAACCGGGTGCTGGAGATGGATGAGGCGCGGCTGGCGTCAACGCTAAATGCGCTGTTTCCCGCCACTGGCGAAACCGACTGGCAAAAAGTGGCCGCGGCGGTGGCGCTGACCCGCCGTATCTCGGTGATCTCCGGTGGTCCCGGGACCGGGAAAACCACCACCGTGGCGAAGCTTCTGGCGGCGCTGATCCAGATTGACGACAGTCCACGCTGTCGTATTCGCCTGGCGGCACCGACGGGGAAAGCGGCGGCGCGCCTGACCGAATCGCTGGGCGCGGCGCTGAGAAAGCTGCCGCTGACCGACGCGCAGAAAGCGTTAATTCCCACCGAGGCCAGCACGCTGCATCGTCTGCTGGGCGCCCAGCCCGGCAGCCAGCGCATGCGCTATCACGCCGGCAACCCGCTGCATCTGGACGTGCTGGTGGTGGATGAAGCCTCGATGATTGACCTGCCGATGATGTCGCGGCTTATCGACGCGCTGCCGGCCCACGGGCGGGTGATTTTCCTCGGCGATCGCGACCAGCTGGCCTCCGTGGAAGCGGGGGCGGTGCTGGGGGATATCTGCGCCTGGGCGAGCTCGGGTTACACTGCCGCGCGGGCGCAGGAGCTGACCCGGCTGACCGGTTCGCCGGTGCCGGCGGGCGAGGGGACTATCGCTGGCGCGCTGAGAGACAGTTTGTGCCTGCTGCAAAAGAGCTATCGCTTCGGCAGTCACTCTGGTATCGGGAGCCTGGCGCGGGCGGTGAATGCTGGCGCGCGCGCGGAGGTGAAGGCCACGCTGCGCCAGCCGTTTGACGATATCGCGCTTCATCCCCTCAGCACGACTGAAGAGTACGAGGCCATGCTCGGCGCGGCCCAGCAGGGCTATGAACGCTACCTGCAACTGCGCCGCGAGCGGGCCGAACCGCAGGCCATGCTGGCCGCTTTCAGCGAATTCCAGCTGCTGTGCGCGCTGCGTGAAGGGCCGTACGGCGTGAGCGGCGTCAATGAGAGGCTGGAGCAGCGGCTCAACCGCCAGCGGGCGATCGCCCTGCCGCGCCACTCCCGCTGGTATGACGGCCGACCGATCATGATATCGCGCAACGACAGCGCGCTGGGGCTGTTTAACGGCGATATCGGCATAGCGCTGGAGCGCAACGGCGAGCTGCGGGTGTGGTTCCTGATGCCCGACGGCACCATCAAGTCGGTGCAACCGAGTCGCCTGCCGGAGCATGATACCGCCTGGGCGATGACCGTGCATAAATCGCAGGGCTCCGAGTTCGAACATGCGGCGCTGATCCTGCCGGCGCGCAGCGTCCCGCTGGTGACCCGCGAACTGGTCTACACGGCGATCACCCGCGCGAAAAAGCGATTGTCGCTCTATGCCGACGAGCAGGTGCTCTCCCAGGCCATTGTGACGCGCACCGAGCGGCGCAGCGGCCTGGCGGAGATTTTCGCCGGGCGCGAAGCCCCCTGAGAGGCCGCATCCGGGCGATGGAAAATGCTGCAGCCCGTTGCCCGGACTGGCAGAAAAATCAGTAGCTGAAGACCAGGGGGATGAGCCAGAGCACCGATATCGAGTTCATGGCGCAAAAGCGGACTGCCGCGCCGCTGGCCAGCGGTGGGGTGGAACAGCGGGCAACAAAAATCACCAGCGAGGAGATGAGAACATTCATGCCGGACGTCAGGGCCAGCAGGAATAATATCGCGATGGCGGCGCCGAGCGCGGCATAACCATGCTGATGATGGCGCTGGTTATCCCAGAGCAGCAATATCATCAGCAACCACGGATAGAGGGCGACCGCGGCGGTAATGAGGTTGATATGTCTGACCAGCCAGTTCGGTTTGGTTTCCATTATTTCAGCGATCCTTGCAGGGCGGGTGGCGGCCGTGGCGCCAGTCGACGTCCTGTCGACAGCCAATAGCATATCGGTGAGCCAGCGAGAAAGAAATGGCCTGTGCGGAAACCAGGAATTTCGCCCGCGTACCGCAGACGAGCGCTGGCGCGAAGAGTGGCGGGAGACCGGCCCAGGATAAAGCGATAAGCGTCGCGCTATCCCGGGCCGTTAGAAAGGGTGAAGAAGGGCCTAAGCGAGGTCGGCCATCAGCACCTTCGACCGGCGCTGATAGTTATACATCTGCTTTTTACTCTCCGGCAGCAGGTCGATATCCACCGGCGTGAAGCCGCGCTCCTGGAACCAGTGGATGCTGCGGGTGGTTAGCACGAACAGCTTGCTCAGTCCCATCTGTCTGGCCTGAGCGGCAATACGCTCCAGAAGCACCTCTCCCCGCGACGAGCTCCGGTAATCCGGATGCACCGCCACGCAGGCCATTTCGCCGATCTTCTCTTCCGGGAAAGGATAGAGGGCAGCGCAGGCGATAGTGGTGTTATCGCGCTGAATAATGGTGAATTTGTCGATCTCCATCTCCAGCTGCTCGCGGGAGCGGCGCACCAGGATGCCCTGCTGCTCAAGCGGGCTTATCAGCTCAAGAATACCGCCGATATCGTTGATGGTCGCCCGGCGGATCTGCTCCGCGCTCTCCATGACGATCTGGGTGCCGATGCCGTCGCGTGAGAACAGCTCCTGCAGCAGCGCGCCATTTTCCTGATAGCTGATCAGGTGGCAGCGCCGCACGCCGCTGCGGCAGGCCTTCACGGCCCCGCGCAGGAAGCGCACGGTGCCGGAGTTATAATCTTCGTCCGCTTCCAGCTCTTCGACGCGGGCCTGCGCTTCATTAGGGAACAGTTCGGAGACGATTTCTCCGGCCTGGTTGTAAACCCCTTGCGACGAACAGAAGCCGATCATTTTCTCCGCCTTCAGCTTGATGGCCAGCTGGGTGGCGATCTCTTCCGAAGTCAGGTTAAAGCTCTCGCCGGTGACCGACACCGCGACCGGCCCCATCAGGACAATGGCGCCGCTGTCGAGCTGACGATGAATCGCCTCTTCGTCAATGCGGCGAATGCGTCCGCTGTGGCAATAATCGACGCCGTCATCGACGCCCAGCGGCTGGGCGATGATAAAGTTGCCGCTGACGACGTTGATATGGGCCCCCTGCAGCGGGGTGTTGTTGAGGCTCATCGACAGGCGGGCGGTGATCTCCAGCTGCAGCATCCCCGCCGCCTGCTTAACCAGCTCAAGCGTTTTAGCGTCAGTCACTCGCGTCTGCTTGTGATAGACCGGCTCGTGGTGGTGCTCGGCGAGGTTAGCGTCAATCTGCGGGCGGGCGCCATAGACCACGACCAGGCGAATGCCCAGGCTATGCAATAATCCTATGTCATTGACAATATTTGAGAAATTTTCATGCTCAATGGCTTCGCCGCCCAGCATGATGACAAACGTTTTTCCCCGATGGGCATTAATATAGGGAACAGAATGGCGGAATCCTTCTACCAGTTCAGTGCGACGTTCCTTCACCATGACAAACCCTCAATGCATGATTATTCGTAATTATTGTATTTTTAT
Source organism: Klebsiella variicola (assembly GCF_000828055.2). Classification (NCBI taxonomy): domain Bacteria; kingdom Pseudomonadati; phylum Pseudomonadota; class Gammaproteobacteria; order Enterobacterales; family Enterobacteriaceae; genus Klebsiella; species Klebsiella variicola. The sequence goes on from NZ_CP010523.2 coordinate 940,338, forward strand.
TCTGTTTTGCTGTTAAACGCAAGTGCCAATTTTAGGCTAAGCCACGAAAAACATGTGACCCGGCGCAGGGTGTCAATGAATGTTTACCCTTTTATAGATGACAGGTTATATGCCTTTCGTTAAAGTTTCTGGTCAATCTGTTTGTTTTGGGTACAAATGCGTTTTTATTGCTTGGGAGTGGCATGTCGGGAAACAACTCTGGATTAAGCCGTCGCCGTCTGCTGCAGGGCGCGGGCGCCATGTGGTTAATGAGCGTGAGCCCTGTGGGGCTGGCTGCCGATGCGCGGGTGGTCGCTGTTCGCGTCTGGCCAGCATCGACCTACACGCGCGTCACGGTAGAATCGAATCATGTGCTGAAATACCGGCAGTTTGCCCTCAGTAACCCGGAGCGGGTGGTGGTGGATCTGGAAGGGGTTAACCTTAACTCTGTGCTGAAGGGCATGGGGGGGCAGATCCGCGATGACGACCCCTTTATTCAGTCCGCCCGCGTGGGCCAGTTTGATCCGCAAACCGTGCGCATGGTTTTTGAGCTCAAGCAGAACGTCAAGCCGCAGCTGTTTGCCCTCGCGCCGGTGGCCGGCTTTAAAGAGCGTCTGGTGATGGACCTCTACCCCGCCAACGCCACCGATGTTCAGGATCCGCTGCTGGCGCTGCTCGAGGATTACAACAAAGGCGATCTGGAGCGTCAGGTGCCGCCGGCGCAAAGCGGACCGCAGCCGGGCAAAGCCGGGCGTGACCGGCCGATTGTCATTATGCTCGATCCCGGACACGGCGGCGAAGACTCCGGCGCCGTGGGGAAGTATCGCACCCGCGAGAAAGATGTGGTGCTGCAGATTGCCCGCCGCCTCCGGGCGCTGATCGACAAAGAAGGCAATATGAAGGCCTATATGACCCGCAACGAAGACGTGTTTATCCCGTTGAAGGTGCGTGTCGCCAAGGCGCAGAAGCAGCGCGCCGACCTGTTCGTATCGATTCACGCCGACGCCTTTACCAGCCGCCAGCCCAGCGGCTCCTCAGTGTTTGCCCTCTCCACCAGGGGGGCCACCAGTACCGCGGCAAAATATCTCGCCCAGACGCAGAATGCCTCGGATCTGATCGGTGGGGTCAGCAAGAGCGGCGACCGCTATGTCGACCACACCATGTTCGATATGGTGCAGTCCCTGACCATCGCCGACAGCCTCAAATTTGGCAAGGCGGTGCTGGAGAAAATGGGCAATATCAATAACCTGCACAAGAATCGGGTAGAGCAGGCGGGCTTTGCGGTGCTGAAGGCGCCGGATATCCCCTCCATTCTGGTGGAGACGGCGTTTATCAGCAACGTGGAAGAAGAGCGGAAGCTGAAAACGGCCAAATTCCAGCAGGAGGTAGCCGAGTCGATCCTCGCCGGGATTAAAGCCTACTTCGCCGACGGCGCGACGCTGGCCCGTCGCGGATAACCACACAGGAAAGGGATATGGCCTTACTGAAAAGCGCCCATGGCGGTAACATCCGCGAGGCCGCCGCCCTGCTGGGTATTGCGCCCGGCGAGCTGCTGGATTTTAGCGCCAACATCAATCCGCTGGGGATGCCAGCTTCGCTCAGGCAGGCGATCGTCGACAACCCAGGCTGCGCCGAGCGCTACCCTGACGTTGAATATCAACAGCTGCATCAGGCGCTGGCTGCCCACCATCAGCTGCCGGCGGCGCATATCCTTGCCGGCAACGGCGAAACTGAATCGATCTTCACCCTCGTCCACGGCCTTAAGCCGCGGCGGGCGATGATCGTCATTCCTGGTTTCGCGGAGTACCGGCGGGCGCTGCAGACGGTGGACTGCGAGTTGGTGGAGTATGCCCTCCGGGAGTGCGATGGCTGGCAGCTGACTGACGCCATCCTCGATGCCCTGACTCCGGCGCTGGACTGCCTGTTTCTTTGCACCCCGAACAACCCCACCGGCCTGCTGCCGGAGCGGGGCCTGCTGGAAGCCATTGCGCAGCGCTGTCGGGCGCTGAACATCAGCCTGATCCTCGATGAGGCCTTCCTCGACTTTATCCCCGACCAGCCGGGATTTATTCCCCTGCTGGCGCAGCACCCGCACGTCTGGGTTCTGCGCTCGCTCACCAAATTTTATGCTATTCCGGGGCTGCGTCTCGGCTACCTGCTCAACGCTGACGCCCAGGCAGTGGCCCGGCTGCGCGAGCGACAAATGCCGTGGTCCATCAATGCCTATGCCGCCCTGGCCGGAGAGATCATCCTCCAGGACCGGGCGTATCAGCGGGCCACCTGGCAATGGCTGCAGGAGGAGGGGGCGCGTTTCTGTTCACGACTGAAAGAGATTACCGGGCTGACCGTGTGGCCCGGGCGTGCTAACTACCTGTTCTTGCGCTGCGACAGGCAAGGGCTTGACCTGCAATACGCCCTGTTGCGCCAGCATGTGCTGATCCGCAGCTGCGCCAACTACCCGGGGCTGGATAGCCGTTATTTCCGGGTGGCGATCCGTAGCGCCAGCGAAAACGACCAGCTGCTGGCGGCGCTGCGCCGGGCGCTGGCCTGAGGCCTACTGCAGGGTGACGCCCCCGGGCACCATCGCCAGCAGATGCTGCTGCGGCCAGTGGGCGGCGATGTCGCTCTCTGCCAGCCGCCATTGCAGAAATTCGACGTCATGACGAAGGCGGTCCAGCAGCAGGCCGACGACGCTGCCGCTGTGCGCTACATTAAGGCCATACAATCCTGCGCTTTCCACCAGTTGCAGTAGCGCGTCAAACCCCGGTTTGGGCAACAGCTGCTGGCTGGCGATGGCGCTGATGGTCGCCGCTTCGCCCAGCAGCTGTGGGCTGCCGCAATGGCAGGCCTGCTGTACTTTCTCCCACGCCAGCTGCAGCCGGGAGGCGTTAGCCAACAGACCCGCCTCGCGCGGCAGCTGGTGGTAGTCGGTGGTGCGCAGCGTCAGCGGGCTCTCCAGTACTAACAGGTCGAGCGCTGGCGGAGGGGGACAGGCGATTTGCGTGGCGGCGGTATTATGGTCGAACAGCGTCAGCTGGCGAAACAGGGTGCTGTCGGTAGGCTCCAGCGCGACGCACAGGCGCGCCAGCGTCGGCTCATCCAGTAGATGGCCCAGATGATGGGCGGTGGCGACGGCGGTGGCAGCGATATCGGCGGTGCTGCTGGCCATCCCTTTGGCCACCGGGATCGTTGAGTGCAGGGTAATGCGGATCTGCTGGCTCAGCGCTGGGGGGTAGCCCCAGTGGGCCAGCAGCTGGTCGACCATCGCCCGCGACAGCGGCCGCTCATCTTTTCGCGGCACCCCGGTCTCGACCTCGACGGTGCTGTACCAGTCCACCGGGCAGGAGACCAGTTTCTCGCTGCCGAGGATCCAGCCCTGGATAAGTTCTCCGCACGAGGCGGGACATTGTGCAACAGCCACGTTTTCACCTTTCCGCTTACCTTCGCCAGGGCGCATAGTGGCATGGCGACCCGCCGGTTACCATGATTCTCCGCAAGAGGAGGTACGTCGTTTAGGCCGACACCGCCAGCTCGCGCGCCTGCGGCAAGGCAAGACGCATGACGTCGCGGGCAATCATCAGCTCTTCATTGGTGTTGATCACCGCCACTTTGACCAGCGCATTATCCGCCTGAATAAAGGTCGCGCTCCGCTGGTTTTTCTCGTCGTCCAGTGCGAGGCCGAGAAAATGCAAATTGCGGCAGATCGTCGCCCGCGCCCGGGCGGAATGCTCGCCTATGCCGCCGGTAAAGATCAGCGCATCCAGGCCTCCCATCTGCATGATATAGCTGCCGATAGTTGCGCGAATGCGTTCGGCAAACAACGACAGCGCCAGAGCTGCGCGTTCATTGCCGGCGTCGGCTGCCTGTTCGACGTCGCGGTAGTCAGAGGACACGCCGGAGACGCCCAGCAGCCCGGATTCATTATTCAGCAGCTGGCTGAGCTGCCGGGCGGATTTCCCCTCTTTCTCCACCAGCCAGGGAAGGATCGACGGGTCGATATCGCCGCTGCGGGTGCCCATCATTACCCCGGACTGGGGAGTAAAACCCATTGAGGTATTCACCGACTGCCCGCCTTTGATGGCGCAGACGCTACAGCCATTGCCCAGGTGGCAGCTCACTACCCGCAGGGCGCTCAGCGGTACGCCCAGCTTTTCCGCCAGCGCGCTGCTGACATAGTGATGGCTGGTGCCGTGAAAACCGTAGCGGCGAATGCCCAGCTCGGCGTAATAGCGCCAGGGCAGGGGATAGAGCCAGGCCTCCGGCGCCAGGGTCTGGTGAAAGGCGGTATCAAAGACCGCCACCGCCGGTACCGCGGGTAACAGCTGGCGAAAGAGACGTATGCCCAGCGCATTGACCGGGTTATGCAACGGCGCCAGCTCCGCCAGGCGTTCGATCTCCCGCAGGGTGTCGTCGCAGACCAGCGCGGCGTCTTTGAAGCGTTCGCCGCCGTGGGCGACGCGGTGGCCAACGCCGTCTATCTCCTGCAGGCTGCTCAGGATCCCGCGGCCGGTCAGCGCCTCCAGCAGCAGGGTCACTGCCTCATGGTGATCGGCGATGGGCAGCGTCTCCTGCCATTTCTGTGCCGACGTTTTCAGCATGAAGCGGGCCTCGGGCAAGCCAATACGTTCGATCAGCCCCTGGCAGAGCAACGCTCCCTGCGGCATGTTAAGCAGCTGAAACTTCAGGGAGGAGCTGCCGGCGTTGATCGCCATGATTTTATAGGTCATTGATATTCCTCTGCGTTCAGGCAGGCGAGCAGGTCATCAAGCCCGTCGCCGGTTAACGCGCTGGTGATAAAGATATGTTCGGCGCCTGCCGCCTCGAGCCATGCCCGGACCTGTTCCAGACGGGGCGGGGCGGCCAAATCGGCTTTGGTGACCACCCCGATAACCGGGCGGTTCATCGGGGCGGTAAACCCCGGAGAAAAAGGTGACCAGGGCGCATCGGCATTCAGTACCAGCGCGATGACATCTGCCTCGCAGGCGCTGGTGAGCAGCGCGCTGTACAGGCAGCGGTTTTCCAGATATTCCCCCGGGGTGTCGATCGCGGCCGGCGTCCAGACGATGGCCTGCGTTTTCTGATAACGCAGCGTTTCGCCACGCAATACCTGGGTCAGCGAGGTTTTGCCGCACTGACTGGGTCCGATAAGCATCAGGCGTTTCATGGGCTCAGGTCCGGGTAATTGGACAGGCGGTGAAGCGCATCAGCTCACCAAGGGTGCGTGTGACCTGCCTGAGCGCGTACTCCACCGCGGAGACATCGCCGGTCAGCACCACCGCGCCGGTGAAGCGATCGAGAAAGCCGATCTCCACCGCGCCAGACTTGGTGGCGATGTCGCAGGCGATAATTGATGCCTCACTGGGGGTAATGGTGAGAATGCCGATAGCGGAGACCGCGTCCGGCAGGCCCAGCTTTTTGAACAGATCTTTGCCCGGATTGGCAATGAGATGCGCCAGAGTGACCTGTTTGCCCGGGACATACTCCTGGATCATGCGTTCGGTAGGGGTTTGCGGTTCCATTATCCCTCCATCAGCTGTTGCCACAGCGCATCGTGCGGTCGCGGGATCACTGCCCGGTAAACCAGTAATCCTTTCTCGCCTGCGCTGTCGCTGGCCACCGTGACGGCGTTGTCGACATCGGCGATATCACCCGCCACCACCATGTAGCATTTGCCGCCGATACCAAACGCCATATGAACGCGAACCAGGGTGACGTTGGCCGCTTTCACCGCGCGGTCGGCGGCGCTGATGCACGCTGCCACGCTCCAGGTTTCGACGATCCCCGCCGCCTGCCGCTGCTCGACCACGTTGAGTCCGCTGATCGCCGGCAGTACGCTGGGGTGAATGTTGGCCAGCACCAGGCTGTCCACCAGCATCTCCCCGGCGCGCGCCGTGCCGGCGGCGATTGCCTGTTGCACGGCGCCGACGTCGCCGCCGAGCATCAGCAGGAATTTCCCGGGACAAAGGGTTCTGCAGAGCAGGAGCTGTACGTTCGCGCTTTTCAGCATGACGTCGCCCAGCTCCATTCCCCTGGCGATGCTGGTCAGTTCTAAAATTCCGATAGCCTGGGTCATGATTAACCTCTTACAAGCGTAATGGCCTGCTCCGTGATGGCGGAGACCTGGCCGTCAATACTGGCGTGTACCGGCGCACCGAGGGCGTCGGCAGGGATGTCTGCCAGCAGCTGGCCGCGCGTTACTCGCTCTCCCGGTGCGACGCAGGGAACGGCGCTGATGCCGATATGCTGGCGCAGCGGCAGGGTGACGCAGCCCACCTCCGGCTCCACCGCCGTCAGCGGCGCCTCCTGATACCAGGGATCAAGCCCCAGTTTGCTGATGAGCCGTTTGACCGGCACCAGGCGGTGCTTCGCCATCTCGTCCGCCGGACGTAGCGGTCCCTCGTAGCGCAGGTTTTTCGCCCTCAGCTCACGTTTCAGCAGACGGTTGATGCGCATGGGGGAAATCCCCACCGGGCAGGCGACGCTCTCGCAAACGTTGCACTCCGAGCAGGTCAGGGCGCTGAGCAGCAGCGACGGGGTGGCCGCCTGGCGATAGTTCACCGCCCGCACCAGCAGGTGGGGAGAAAGCTCATGGCCGATCAGGTGCCGGGGGCATAAATCTGTGCATAAACGGCACTGCTCACAGACGGTGCGGGCGATGGCGAGCAGGGTGCGTTCATCCTGCCGCCGTCGCTGGATCAACGGATGGTTGCCCGGGAGCACCAGCAGGCCGCCGGTGGTTTTGGTGACCGGTGTCTCCAGGGAGGTCATAAGCGAGCCCATCATCGGACCGCCGTTGATAAACCCCGGTTCGGCAACCGTCGCGCCGCCGGCCAGATCCAGCACCTCGCGCAGCGACATGCCCAGCGGTACGGTCAGCGTCAGCGGGCGGGCGACAGCGCCATTGACGGTCAATGTCCGGCGGGTCACCGGATAGCCCTGCTCCACGGCTCTGGCGATATTGAGTACCGTCTGCACGTTATTGACCACCACGCCGACGCTGACCGGCAGCGCGGCAGGCGGCACGCGGCGCCCCGTCGCCAGCCAGATAGTGAGTACCTCATCCCCGGCCGGATAGACATCAGGCAGAATATGCAGCCGGGCCCATTCCGGTAGTCGCGGGGTTAACGCCGCAATCGCCGGAGTATATTTCGCCTTCAGGGCAATGATCCCTTCCCGGGCGCCGGTGGCGGTCATTGCGTAACCCAGGCCGCGAATCAGCCGGTCAGCCTGCTGCGCCATCAGCTGTTGATCAACCTTCAGCATCGGTTCGCATTCAGCGGCGTTCACCAGCACGGTATCCACCCTGGCCTGCAGTTTGATGTGGGTCGGAAAGCCCGCCCCACCGGCGCCCACCACGCCGGCGGCCCGGACGCGCTCGCGGATCTCCGCCGCGTCAATGTCTGGTAGTGGCACTATCGCTTCACTCATTGCAGGCTCTCCAGCAGTCGCGCGATGGCCTCACCATCGACCGGGCGCGGGTTGGTGCGCAGGGTGGCGTCAGCCAGCGCGGCCGGCACCATGGCGGGAATTCGCGATAAGAAAAGGGGATATTTTTCCTGCAAGGCGCCCTTGAGGGTGGGAATGGCGCACTGCTGTTTCAGTGTTTCCACCGCGGCAAGCAGCGCCTGGAGAGCCTCCTGTTCGCCAGCTTCCGGCGGGCAGAACCGGCAGGCCCTGGCCAGGCGCGCATAGCGCTTCGCCGCTCGCGGCTCGCCGGCGTTGAAGCGGATCACCGCGGTCAGCAGCAGCGCGTTGGCCAGGCCATGGGGGAGGTGAAACTGGCCGCCAAGCTGATGGGCGATAGCATGATTGAGTCCGAGGCCAGCCTGGCTAAAGGCCATGCCGGCAAGGGTTGAGGCATTGTGCATTTTACTGCGGGTCGCGACGCAGTCGCCCTGGCGAACCGCAACGGGCAGGGCGCGAAATACCAGCCTGGCGGCTTTTTCCGCCAGTGCATCGGTAAAATCGGTGGCCTGCGGCGATACCCATGCCTCAAGGGCGTGGGTCAGGACGTCCAGTCCGGTATGGGCCGTGATGGTGGGCGGTACGCTGACCACCAGCGACGGGTCAAGGATCGCCATATCGGGACAGAGTGCCTCATGGAACAGCGGGTATTTGATCCCTTTTTCCGGATCGCTGATGACGCAGGCGCTGGTCACTTCCGACCCGGTACCGCTGGTGGTGGGGATCGCCACGCAGGTGTCGACAGGCAGCCCGCCCTGCTGGCTGAACCAGACGATCGCCTTGGCGGCGTCCATCGCCGAGCCGCCGCCGAAGCCGATCACCACCTGCGGACGCAGGGCCTGCATCTGCGCTATCCCTTTCGCCACGGTGTGAATGGTCGGATCCGGTGTAATATCACTGAACACGCTGACGCGGTTGCTGGCGGGCAGCGCGGCGCGCAGCCGCTCGAACAGCGGCGAGCGCGCCAGGAAGCCGTCGCAGACGATCCAGATGTGCTGATGGCTAAAGCGCTGCAGCGCGGCCAGGCTGCCCGGGCCGCTGTAGAGGCGCGTTTGCAGAGAAAAGGTGTGCATGGCGCCCCCGGCTAGCGAATGGAAAAACCGTTGGTCAACACGCAGCGCCGCAGGCGGGCGAACGTCCGCGCGGAGGTGGTGCCTTCTCCGGTTGGCGTGGCGATGGTGAAGGTGGTAAACCCTTCGCCGCCGACGCCGATACCCGCGTAAGACGGACCATTTTTGACAAAAATGGAGGTCTGCAGCGTGCGTGCCGCCAGATTGAGCCGCGAGACATTCTGCGAGTGCATAATGGCGGTGTGGTGCAGACCCTCCTCAACGCGCAGGGCCAGCGCCAGGGCGCTATCAAAATCGGCGACCCGGACGATCGGCAGCACCGGCATCAGTTGCTCGCAGGTCACCCAGGGGTCGTTCGCCTGCACCTCGGCTATCAGCAGGCGAGGGGGGCGGGAAGGGACGGCGAGACCGGCGGCCGCCAGCAGCGCAGCCGGACTTTTACCGACCAGTTTTTTATTCGCCGCGCCGTCGGGCAGGCAGACGGCGCGCAGGGTATCGGTCTCCTGCGGGCTCAACAGCAGCGCGTCAAAATCCTGCATCTGCTGGATCAGGCGGTCAGCGACGGAGGCGACGACGATCAGGCTTTTTTCGGCGATACAGGGCAGGTTGTAATCGAAGGCGGCGCCGCTGATGATATCTTCGGCGGCTTTGACGAGATCGGCCGTTTCATCAACGATGCACGGCGGATTGCCGGCGCCAGCGCCGATCACTTTTTTACCGCTTTTCATGCCCATCGCCACAATGCCAGGGCCGCCGGTGATAGCCAGAACGGCAATCAGCGGGTGGGCCATCATTTGCTGGGTGGCTTCAAAGGTCGGCTCGGCAACGGTCACCACCAGGTTACGGATCCCGCTGCAGCGGTAGGCGATCTCTTCGATCCTGGCGATAAGCGTTAACGAGACCTTTTTCGCGCCGGGATGGGGGCTGAAATAGACGCTGTTACCCGCCGCCAGCATGCTGATACTGTTGTTGATAATGGTTTCCGTTGGGTTGGTGCTGGGCGCCACGGCGCCAATAACCCCGAACGGTGAGTACTCAAACAGCACCATCCCGCCATCGCCGGTGAGGGCGCTGGTAGTGAGATCCTCAATGCCCGGTGTGTTCTCAAGGGCAGCTTTATTTTTCAGATATTTATCTTCTTTGTTGCCCATGCCGGTTTCCGTGGCGCTCTCCTCCGCCAGCGTCGCCAGCTCGGGGGCCAGCGTCTCCCGCAGCGCGCTGATAATGGCGCTGCGGGTTTTTAGCGGACACTGCTGATAGCGGAGAAAAGCCTGATGGGCGGCGTCGATGGCGCTGCCGACGTCGCGGAAAATGCCCTGCTGTTCCTGAGAAACGGGGGCGGGCGCGAGCTTTTCGCTGAGAATGGTGCGGATAAGGGTTTCCAGTTCTGCTGTATTCATTGATGTGTTCTCACGTTAATGGCCGCCATAGCAGCCTGTGCAATAGCCATATCCTGCTCGATGCTGCCGCCGCTAATCCCGAGGCCGGCTATTAGCTGGCCATCGCGCCACAGCGGATATCCGCCGCCAAAGGTGACGACTTTGCCCTGCAGATGGCTCTCCAGACCGTACAGCGCAGCGCCTGGCTGTACGGTCGTCGCGAGCTCGTGGGTGGCGGTTTTCATGGCGACGGCGGTCCAGGCTTTTTTCGGCGCCAGCTCGCTGCTGACCAGCAGCGCATCGGGCATTCGCCAGGTCACGGTTTCGGTACCGTGTGCGTCAACGATGCTCACCACCACCGGCACCTGCAGCAGGCGGGCGTGTTCGATGGCCTGACGGGTAAGCTGATGCAGCTCGTGAAAGGAGAGCGACCCGGCCTGGGCTTTGGGCGCGTCGGGCGCAGGCGACCCGCTGGCGGCCAGGTAGCGGGCCGCGATCTCCGCGACGAGCCGGCGCTGGTGATCGGCATGATCCTCGCTGCGCGCCAGGGCATACAGGCAGTCAGATAAGCGGTTCAGATAACGCAGCAGTATCTGACGGATAGTGACCTCTGCCGCCAGCTCGACCAGCCGGCGCTCCGCCCGACGGGAAACGGTGCGGGCCAGGTGCAGACGACTGGCGGCTTCGCACCGTCCGGGCAACACAAACTGGTGCAGCGCCGGCACGCGGGCCATCTCGCGATCGATGGTCTGCTCCAGCAGGGCAATCTCTTCGCTGCTGATATAGCGCTTACCCGGTGATGGCTGTTCGCTGTCGCTGGCGAGCTCCGCGCTGAACCAGAAAATATGTTGCTGCAGGGCTTCGAGCAGGACGCGATGTTCCTCTTCAGCGACGGCGCAGACGCACAGGCTCAGCACCGCGTTCAGTTCATCCAGGGTGCCGTAGGCTTCGACGCGCGGATGCGTCTTGCTGACCCGCTGGCCGGTAAAGAGTGATGTACTGCCGGCATCGCCGGTTCGGGTATAAATAGCCACAGGCGCCCCCTTAGCGTGAAAGTGAGTCAACAATGCCCACAACGGCAAGATCGATAGCCTCATTCGGGCCGCTAAAGACGTGGCGTGCGCTCGAGCCGCTGCAGAGCAGCACCAGCTCGCCGACGCCAGCGCCAACCGAATCTACCGCCACTTCATCGCCGCTCGCGGGCTGAAATGGATGTTCGTCGTCTGTGCTTACCCGGCGCACCAGCAGCAGTTTTTTGCCGTTCAGAGAGGGCGATTTTTGCGTCGAGACGACGGCGCCGGTCACGCGTGCCAGATGCATAGTTCACTCCTGCGTAATCAATTGAACATGCCGCGCGACGGCCGCTTCGCGGGCGAGGGCGGTGATAATGGGGCGGCGGCGCAGCACCAGATAACCTCCCCTGAGACGGGCTACATCGGCATAGGTGAGCACCGACGCGGCGTGAAGTCTGACGGGCTGGCCAGGCGGGTCGCTGAACGTCAGCGGCAAACGGGCGAGTTTTTTTACCGCCAGCGCGGGGAGCAGGGCGGGAAGCAGCGTTAGCTGTACCCGAACGCCCCAGGCCATCGCCTCATGCAACGCGCAACCGGCGGCCGTCAGCGCGCGCTGGCCGGTAAGCTGCTCCAGCAGCGGTAAATCCACCTGCACGATGCGCAGCGAAGCGTGCTGGCACAGCAGGCTGTGGATATCCGCTTCGCCGAGCTGGGCCACGCTGAGCGTGGCCGTACTCCGGGCGCGACGGCGCAGACGGGCGGCGACCTCTTCGACGATACGCTGCAGCATCGCGTGGTTCATGGCTTCGTCACCAGCGTAGCCCAGGCCTGCGCAGCGTCAGCGCCTGCCGCATTGGCTTCGTCAGTATCGATGTGCATCTCAAGACGCATATCCGGGGCTACGCGGACCGCTACATTGTCGAAGATAAGCCGCCTGTCGCTGCCTTCGATCGCCACCGCGACGCTATCGCCATGGGCGACGCGCAGGATCAGGGCATCGAGCGGGGACATATGAATATGTCGTTGGGCGACGATCGTCCCGCTGCTCAGCTCCAGTTCGGCAAAGGGGCTTATCAGGCGGATCCCCGGCGTGTCCTGCAGATTGCCGGACATGCGCAGCGGCGCGGCGATACCGAGGGTCCGGGCGTCGGTGCGTGAGATTTCCACCTGGCTGGTCTGGCGCAAAGGGCCGAGCAGGCGCACGTTGTTTAATCGTCCTTTGGGGCCAACCAGGGTCACCGTCTGCTCTGCAGCATACTGTCCGGGCTGCAGCAGCGCTTTTTTCGGCTGGATGGGCTGAGCGGGAAAGAGCCTGGCGTAGTCAGCCGCCGCTAAATGGATATGGCGACTGGAGATACCGATAGGGATGGGACGCTGGCGCATCTCATCCAGCACTTTGTTGACTGTTGAAGCCAGCTGTTGTTTATCCATTACGCGTCACCTCGTTTACCGGCGTGCAGGCACTGCGAGCGAGGTTCGCCTTTTTGCCGTGGACAGTGCGGGTCCAGGCACAGGTTGCAGGTCACCTGCTCCGCAGGGCGGGGGAGGGTGTCTGCGGGATCTCTGCGCTCATCCATTACGGTGGCGTTCTCCTCTTCCAGAGCAGCGTCAGGTGCTGGTGAAGGCGCTTCGACGCGGGCTGGCAGCAGGCCTGCGCCGGGCCTGGCGATAACCTTCTGCGCCACCAGCCCCTGCTGCCGGTCGGCGAGTTCGGCCCCGGTCATCACCGCCGCCTGGACAGAGGCCACATCACCGGCGATCTTCACCACCATCCAGCCGGAGCCGTTGGTCTTTTCCAGGGCGAGCAGCGTGATGGCGGCCGCTTTCGCCATGGCGTCGGCGCAGGTGATGGCCAGGGCCAGGCCGCTGACCTCAAGTAATCCCAGTGATTGCTTCACGCAGTGCTCCTTGTTTCAAGGTCAGACGGATTTCGGCAGAATGGCCTCGACATCGCTGTGCGGGCGTGGGATCACATGGCTGGACTTGACCTCGCCGACCACGCTGGCCGCCGCGCTCCCGGCGTCAACGGCGGCTTTCACTGCACCGACGTCTCCGCGGACCATCACGGTAATCAGCCCGGAGCCAATTTTTTCGTAACCAATCAACTGCACGTTGGCGGATTTCACCATTGCATCAGCGGCTTCAATGGCGCCAACCAGGCCTTTCGTTTCAACCAGTCCTAGTGCGTTATTCATATTGTGTTCTCCTGTGGATTAAGCATTGCGATCCCGAAATGGGATCCCTTTGACGAGACGAGCCGCATTGTTGCCAGTGTTTCGCCGGGCCAGCCTGTCCTGGTGATACCTCAGCGAAAACAGCGGAGTTGATGCGGGTAAATTTTTGTAGTGCACGATGAGCTGTTCCCGGTCGCAGGCGATGCCCACCAGCAGCGGCGAACGCTGCGCCGCCTGCCAGGCGTGATGGACAAGATCGCCGCCGGTCCGCGGTTGCAGAACGAAAGGAATGCCTTCCTCTTCAATGCCCAGCAGGACATCGCGCCACTGTTCGCTGCATTCGTCAGTGACCGCAATGACGATGGCGGGGGTGACGAGGCTACTCTCCATGCGTACCTCCTTTTTGCCAGGCAAGGAGTAATCCGCTGGCGACCGCATTGCGCGGGCCTTCACTGCCGCGGATGTTGCCGCGCCCGGCAACCAGCCGGTAGTGCGCCAGCGCGTCGGTGACCAGCTGGGGGATCTCGAAATCGAGGGACGAGCCGCCCACCAGCACTACGAACGGGATGTCGCGAATGTTGCCGGTAGGGCTCACCTGGCGTAACGCCCGCAGGGCGTTGGTGACAAAGACGCGTGATTTGGCGCTACGGCGAATGGCGCGCACTTTCTCCAGCGGCAGATCGCCGGGCAGGGGAACCAGTTCATCCGGTTTCACCACGCAGACGCGGGCAAATACCGCCGGTGGTAAGGCCGACGGAAAAAACTGGACGCTGCCGTCTTCATGACGCAGATGAAACAGGCTTTCGACTTTCGCCAGCGGGTATTTTTTGATCTCTTCCGCCAGGTAGCGGTCCTCAAGCCCCAGCTCGCGGGCGATGATCATCGTGACCATATCGCCGGCGCCGGCCAGGTGAGTGGCGCTGATCTCTCCTTGCGCATTGATAATGGAGGCGTCGGTCGACCCGGCGCCCAGATCGAGGATCGCCAGCGGGCGCGTGGTGCCGGGAGTGGTGAGCGCCCCGAGAATGGCCGCTTCCGCCTCAGCGCCACCCACCTGAACCGCAATCTGCAGTTTGTGCTCAATTTCACGGGCGATCAGGGCCATCTGCAGGCGATCCGACTTGACCATCGAGGCGATACCCACCGCCTGCTCCAGCGAGAACTCCCCCGCCAGGCCACCGGTCACGCTGACCGGCACCGCCGTATCAACGGCCAGCAGATCCTGAATGCGGATCTCCTGAGCTGGCTTATTGGTAAGCTCCGCCATGGTCTGGCGCACGTGCTCAAGCATGCCGCCGATATTGGTGCCCGCTTCTCCCGCGACGTTGTCCAGTTTGCCGCAGCCGTCAACTGCCTTCATGATGGTTTCCGCCCCGGCGGCCACATCAACCTGTACGCTGCGCCCCTGAGCGATGAGCAGCAGATTCCCCGCCGGAATAGTCCGTGCCTTGACGTCGCCGGAGGGGGTTTTCACCACTACGGCCGAACGATTGCCAATCAGCGCCCGCGCCATTGGCACGATATTTTTGGTCTCTTCGGCGTTGAGATTGAAAACGGTGGCAATACCATAGGGGTTGGAGAGCGTTTCGATAATCTTGCCGGGTAAAGCGACCTCGACCGCCGCCAGCATGCCAAGTGGAATACGGTCGATATGCTGAACTTCATCGATCACCGGCAGCGGTTGCTGTAGCCGGTTATTGACCAGCACGCCGTCATCCTGCTGCAAAATAATGCCGGAAATCTGATAGCCCGCTGCCGTCGCCGCATTGACCATCGCAGCGACATCGGCAAAGTCAAAGGCTGAGGAGACCACCAGAATATAGGGGGCGTCCGCAGCGCAGGACAGCAGCGCCTCCGGTGTGATGGTGATGCCGACCCCCAGTCCGACGCCGCCGGGTGTCTTCGGGTTGTGGCCGATCATGGTGGACTCGGTGATGATGGTTTCCGTGATGGTCTCCATCGCCACATCGCCAATGACCGGCGTGGCTTCGTTAATGCGAATAAGCGAGATATCGCTGACCTGAATGCCTGCCGCTTTTGCCGCCTGTGTTAGCGCCTCCTGAATACCGAACACATTACGTAATGTGCCTTTAATACCGGTGGTTTCAGCCAGCGCGCTGTGGCGGATGTTCAGCACACCTGCGTCATCGACCGTCGCCAGGGCGACCTCTGTCGATGAGTTGCCAATATCAATGCCAGCGATATAGCGCATGCTTGCCCCCTGTTAATCGTCGCCTTTCAGTTTCTTACGCTCGACGTACAGCCCGGCCGCTTCCCGAACAAAGGCGGCACAGATCCGGGCCTGGTAGCGATGCTCCAGGTCGTCAGCGATCGCCAGTAGCTCCGCCTGGGTGGAACGGTATGGGCGCAGGGCGTTGTAGATCTCAAGGATCCGGTCGTCGGGAACCGCGGTGAGCTCGGCGGCCCGCTCAAAGTTCATCGCCAGCCGATCGCGTCCGGCATCCTGGGCGATCGCCGCCTGCATCTGCAGCGTTTCCGGGGTAATGCGCATGTCCTGCGCCGTAACGCGATCGCTTAATACGTTCTCCAGCGTCAGGTCATCGAGCGTTTTATTGGTAGCGGTTTTGACCCACTCCGGATGGCGGGTGGCTAACGGGTAGTCGCTGACTTTAGGCTGGCGAGCGGTGTCGTTTGTCGATGCGGCTGGCGCGGGCGTTGCCCCGTCCTGTAGGCTGTTCATCCGGCTCAGCACGTCGCGTACCATGGATTCAATTGCGTCGGTATTCATCGGGATATCCTTTGTTAAAGCGCCATGCGCAGTTCCTGCGGGTTTTTGCCGGTCACTACGTATTTGGTCTCTTTAATGTGCAAAATGGCCGACTTCGCCTGGTATTTGGGACGAGCCATCTGATCGTTGAGCGTCGGCACTGGCTGTGGCGACTCGCGTTTGGCGTAGCGCGCGGCGTTTTTGCCAATCTGGCGGTAGGTTTCCAGGGTCAGCAGCGGCGCCTGCGGGAAGAGTTCCAGATTGGAAAGCGGCGGCAGGCCCCGCTGGTGGATGACGGTGGTGCCTTTCGACTGAATACCGATCGAGATGCCGGAGCCGCTCAGGCGGTTGCCTTCCACCGCCACGAAGGCGACGTCAGAAGATTTAAAGCAGCGGATCACCCGGGCTTTGATGCCTTCTTCCTCAATGCCGGCGATCACTTCGCGCAGGATATTTTTATGCGGAATGCCGACGATATTGGCGGTTTGCGCCAGGCCAAAGGCGGGCCCGACGGCAATGATGACTTCATCCTGCTGCGTGCCGGGTTTGGCTTCGCCGATTTCCGTCAGGAAGCTGTCGCTGGACACAGGCGCAACAGCGGCCGACGCGACGGAAGCGGCAGGAGCGCTAAAGGAGACCGGCTTATCTGCGCCTGATTTCATCTCCGACAGCACCTCTTCGATAATCTGGCGCAGCAGCGTTTCGTTAATTTCCATTTTTCACCCCTTAGCCAAGTTCATTGGGATCGAGCGCGCCCGGGATATTTTTAATCTCTTCCCAGCGCTCGCCTTGCAGGCGGTAGCCTGTTGCCGGACCGGCATAATCGTTCACGTCATTCACGGCCGAGAGCACCTGGCCTTCGCCGACGATGATGGCGGAGGTGTGCAGGTAGTCGCCGGTGAGCTTGGCTTTCTGAATATTGAGCATGTCCTGGGCGACATCGGGGAAGCCGCCTTTCGCCAGGGCTTTCACCACCTCCAGGCCGTTGCGGTTCTTGTTGATGATCTCCTGGGCAAACTTGATGTCCTCAACGATGTTGCGCTCAGGCATATCTTTTGAACCGTGGGCGTAAGTGGCGGCCTCCACCTCTTCATCCGTAATTGGCGGCAAACCCATGCCGGCAAATACCGCTTGCAGCGCGCGGGCGGCTTTATTACGAATGGCGATCACGTCCTCTTCACGCACCGGCCGCAGGCCGCCATCGACCTTCAGATCGCGCTGGATCACGTTGTAGTCGTCGAAGTCTTCGGCATCTTCGTTGGAACCGGCGAACATGTTGTCGTAGTTCGGCACCGCCGAGTAACCGGAGGAGATAAAGTCGGTGCCTGGCAGGAACTGCATCAGCAGGCGCGCGGTACGCCGCATATCCGAGTGGGTAAAGGTTTGATCGTTACTTGAGGCGCACTCCAGATCCAGCGCTGAGCAAATCAGGTTTTCCGCCAGTACGGCGCGGATACCCGACGGTACGGCGGACGGCACGCCGATACAGCTGACGGAGCCATTCTGCAGGCCTTGCACCCCGGCGGCTTTGGTGATGTAGATGCAGCGCGCTTCGAGATACAGCATCGATTTGCCTTCGGCATAACCCATCTGCACTTCAGAGCCGGAGCCGGAGGTAAAGCGCATTTTCAGGCCGCGCGAGGCGTAGGAGGAGGCGAGGAAGCCTTTCGACCATGGGGTGTCATCGCCATCGGTAAACACCGGTTCCGTACCGTAGACCGAAATGGTTTCGGCATAGCAGGTATGGCCCAGCATGCCCAGTTTCAGCTCGGTGGCTTCTTCCAGCGAACACTGGGTGAGGACGCCGGGGCGGCCCACCTGTGAACCGACCAGCAGGGCGATGGCGTTGAACGGCGCGTAGCGCGCCACGGCGACGGTGGTCTCCTGCTCGTCAAAGCCGCGCCATGCGCCTTCAGCGGCGTCGGCGGCAATCTGTACCGGATTATCTTTGATATTAGTGACATGCGCCTGCTGGGACGGCGTGCGGCGGGCGCGCATTTTTTGCATCGCCATCATCATCTCGACCACGTTCATATGCGACACCACTTCGACGATTTTCGCCGGGGTCATCGCGGTGGTGAGCGGCACGATGTCGCTGCGTTTAACGTTCGGGTCGCAGAGCATATTGGCGAGCTTAACCGAATCCATGGCCATCACTTCTTCGGCCCGGGCGAGATTAATGCCGTAGCGCGCGATAAAGTGGTCAATCAGGTCGAACTGCTCAACCGGTTTACCGTCGAGTTCGGTCACCGCGCCGTTGACGATGCGGATAGAGGGTTTGGGATCGTTAGGGCTTTCCATCGCGATAAAGCCCTCTTCAATCCACTCCTTAACGAAACCATCCTGATTCACAGGGCGTTTCGCCAGTGCTTCAAATCTTTTCGATCTCATGAATCAGCCTCGCGGATATTAAATGTAGGAGGGGCGATCGTTTTTCGGTTCGGCGCCCAGCGTCCCCAGTACGGTTTTGCCGATCTCCCGGGCGGAGATCACCGCCTGGCGCACCGCCCCTGAGTCGCCGGAAATCACCAGGATGGCTTCGTTGCTGAAGCTGGTGCCGTGGGCCGGTGAGCTGTAAGCCACCACTTCGACGTTGGCTGATTTCAGCGCGGTATCGGCCATCAGCACGCCAACTGACGCCGGCGCGCCGACGATAATCCCGCAGGCGCGGCCCAGCGGAGCGCCGAAGGCTTTTTCCAGGGCGTAGCTGGCGCGCGCGGTATACTGCAGCTCGATATGACCCGCCTCGTTGCCGTAGACATCGCCGAAAGTACGGTCCAGCTCTTTCAGCGCGACCTCAATCCCGCGTTTGACGTCGGAAACATCGTTCCCGCCCAGCACAATCAGCGAGCCATGGCCGGCGCCGCCTTTGGTGTCGCGAGGAAGCTCAATGCTGACCACTTCGGTGTTGGTGGCTTTGACCGCTTCATCGGCGGCCATAATGTGCGGCCCGGCGCCGGTGCGCGCACCGAGGATGCCGATAGAGCGATAGCGTTTTTCAAGCTTCATGGCTTCCAGCAATGCGGCATCCACGTTGGCGATGACCAGCCCGAGGGTGTCGCCAATGGCGGTCCCGACAAATTCCGTTAAGCTGCAGCTTTTCTCTGCCATAGCCGTCTCTCCTGTGGGATGGGGGGTATCGGGAAGCGCCTGCTGCTCTGGCGTCGCCACACGGGCTATGACTTGCGCCATGATCTGTTCAACCAGCTCATTGCTGCTCATTGGCTATTCCCCTTCGGTAAGATTTTTTCAACATCGGTATGGGGGCGGGGAATGACGTGTACGGCTTTCACCTCGCCCACGTGGCGGGCTGCGGCGGCACCGGCGTCGGTGGCGGCTTTTACGGCTCCCACGTCGCCACGCACGATGACGGTCACCAGGCCTGAACCGATCCTTTCATAGCCAACTAATAAAACATTGGCCGACTTAACCATTGCGTCAGCGGCCTCTATGGCTGCGGTTAAGCCTTTGGTTTCTACCATTCCTAATGCTTCTTGTTGCATAAAGACCTCGCAGGGTATGTTCCAGTGAGGGAACTATATGGCGGGGCGGCGAAAAAGAATGGCTGAGTTGATGGTGTAGAACGAAAAAATAGTGGTTTTTATATAATAATAAATAGTCATGATTTATTTTATATTGTTGTTTTTATTGGTTTTTATTTTACTTATTAATGTGATTATCTTGCGGGTGCTGTTCCGTATTTACATTTTTTGGCGTGATTTTTTAAATTGTTTTTGCTATGCGATATTTTGCGTGGTGTGATATTTGTTGGAAAATAAGCACTGCGCTTTTGCAATTTTTTATTATTGAGTTGGAAATAAAAATATCCCCTGAACGCCCGCCATTGCTGCATGGATTCGCGAGCAAATAGCAATAAATTGCTCTTCTTCAGCGACTTTACGCCGCCCGTTTTCCGCAGGATGCCAACACTTTGCTGCCGCCGGTTTCTATAGTGGGCCTCGCCGTACCCAACGAGCCAGCGGATGGTTGGCTGGCCTGGACACGAACTACGTCAAGAGGTGTCACAATGAATGGTTCTTTACGTGCGCAATGTATCGCCGAGTTTTTAGGCACCGGGCTATTTCTGTTTTTTGGTATCTGCTGCCTGAGTGCTCTGAAGCTGGCTGGCGCCAGCCTGGGGCTGTGGGAGATCTGTATTATCTGGGGACTGGGTATTTCTCTGGCGGTGTACCTGACGGCCGGCATTTCGGGGGGGCATCTGAACCCCGCCGTCACCGTCGCCCTGTGGCTGTTTGCCTGCTTCCCGGGCAGAAAAGTGTTGCCCTATATCGTGGCCCAGGTCGCCGGCGCGTTTGGCGGCGCCGTGTTGGCCTGGATACTTTACAGCACCCTGTTTACGCAATTTGAAACGGTACATCATATGGTGCGTGGCAGCCTGGAAAGCCTGCAGCTGGCCAGTATCTTCAGTACCTACCCGGCGCCTGAGCTCAGCATCTGGCATGCGGCGCTGGTGGAGGTGGTGATCACCTCGATGTTGATGGGGATGATCATGGCGCTCACCGATGATGGCAATGGCGTACCCAAGGGCCCGCTGGCGCCGCTGTTGATTGGCATTCTGGTAGCGGTGATCGGCGCCTCGACCGGGCCGCTTACCGGTTTTGCGATGAACCCGGCGCGCGATTTTGGCCCGAAATTATTTGCCTGGCTCGCCGGGTGGGGCGACATCGCGATGACTGGCGGAAGGGATATTCCCTATTTTATCGTGCCCATCATCGCGCCATTGCTGGGCGCCTGCCTCGGCGCCGCAATTTATCGTTTTCTCATCGCCAATAATCTTCCCTGTCATACCTGCGTTGAGGAGAAAAATACGCGTTAGCATCCAGTGAAAAATGTATTACTGAAATAGCAAAACTATTTCATGAACCGATATCACGAACCGCTCAAAAAGTCTCCCCGGGGTGGGAGACTTTTGTTATTGTCAATGCACTTTTTTATCGTCGACGGGATCTGATGCTAAAAAAGGGAAATATGAATAATATGTTTTATTTATAACAAAAAATTAACTGAGGGGTTTTATCATGATTTCTGCGAGTACCCTGAACTCAGAACTCATCAATAAAATCGCACAGGATTTTGCGCAAGCCACCAGTCTGGCGGTTGTGGTCGTCAATATTCACGGTGATGAGATTTCTGAACTGTTTAATTTCACGCCGTTTTGCCAACTCATGCGTCAGCACCCGGAGCACAGCGGACGCTGTCGCATGAGCGACCGCTGCGGCGGGCTGGAAGCCTCGAAAAATGACCAGCTGTGTATCTACCGCTGTCACGCGGGGTTAACTGATTTTTCCATCCCGCTGGTGATCGCCGGCCACCTCGTTGGCTTCGTGCTGTGCGGCCAGGTGCGTCTGAGCAATGATATTGAACTGGTTGATATTCTGAACGTGGATGACCGCTGGCAGGACGATCCGGCGCTGGTCCAGGCGTTTCGCGATGTGCCTGAGATGGACTATTCGCGGGTTATCGCTTCGGCGGATCTGCTGAAGCTGATCGTCGAGAATTGCCTGAAAAAACAGCTCAACTTTGTGGTTATCAAAGATAACCCGCCGCAGAACGACCCGGCGCAGGCCTGCCGGGCGGCCTCGCCGCACGATGGCAAAATGAAGAAGGCGCTGCGCTATATCGACGCGCATCTCTCCGATGAGCTGCGTCTGGAGGACGTGGCGGCGCACGTCTATCTCAGCCCGTACTACTTCAGCAAACTGTTTAAAAAGTATCAGGGGATCGGCTTTAACGCCTGGGTCAATCAGCAGCGGATGGCGAGCGCAAAAGAGCTGCTATGCCACAGCGACTGGAGCATTGCCAGCATCGCGCGGAATTTAGGTTTTTCGCAAACCAGCTATTTTTGCAAAGTGTTTCGCCAGACCTATCAGGTAACGCCGCAGGCATTTCGTCAGCAAATTAATGCCGGATCACAAACTGAGTCTTTTTAAATGACAATATTTTGCTATTGCCGATTTTTGATATCCCGGAGTATCTTCATCATTATAAAATGAAAAAAACGACAGTAGAGCAATAAATTGTCATAGCGCAACAAAATAGTGATATTCGAGGGATAAACTACACCAGTTTTTATTTTTGTGATGGGATAGAGTGTCCGTTAATACGAGACTGATGAATATCACAACACCGCTTCACCTCGCGGACGTCATTTTGCAGGCGATGAGGCGGTAAAAGTAAGCGTGAAACATTAACCGCGGATGCATGGCGCATCGGCGAATACAACCGACAGGTTCGACACCAGTTTGGTGTCAGGGAAGGGGGTGTAAATCCCCCGCAGCCCCCGCTGCTGTGATGCTGACGACCCCGCAAAAACCACTGATCGAAAGATTGGGAAGGGCGGGCGAGAACGAGGCTAAGCCAGAAGACCTGCCTGCCGGTAACTGACCAACAACTTCGGTGGGAAGTGGGTGGCTTAGCGGTGCGTGGTCGCAGGACCAGGCATGCGCGCAGCTATACCCCGACCACCTGAACAGGACAGGGTATGGCAACCAGGCGTGCGTTTATTCTTGCGGGTACCGGCAGCGGTTGTGGCAAAACCACCGTTACGCTTGGCCTGCTCAGCTTGCTCCAACAGCGCGGTTTGCGGGTGCAACCCTGTAAAGTGGGGCCAGACTACCTGGACACCGCCTGGCACACCGCCATCAGCGGCGTCGCCTCCCGCAATCTCGACAGCTTTATGCTTCCCGCCCCGATACTCAACGCGCTGTTTGCCGAACAACTGCAGCAGGCCGACATCGCGGTTATCGAAGGGGTGATGGGCCTGTATGACGGCTACGGCATCGACCCCAACTACTGCAGCAGCGCGGCGATGGCTAAACAGCTTGGCTGCCCGGTGATTTTGCTGGTGGATGGCAAAGCGGTGTCGACTTCCATCGCCGCCACGGTGATGGGCTTTCAACACTTTGATCCGGCCCTCAACATCGCTGGCGTTATCGTCAATCGGGTTAACAGCGACGCGCACTTCCAGCTGCTGAAAAGCGCCATTGAGCGCTACTGTCAGGTGCCAGTGCTCGGCTATGTGCCGCGCGTGGAAGGCGTGGCGCTGCCCGAACGGCATCTGGGGCTGGTGACCGCCCGCGAGTCGGTGGTCAATCAGCAGGCATGGCGGGATTTTGCCAGCCTGCTGGGGCGCACCCTCGACATAGACCGGCTACTGGCCCTCAGCGAACTGGCCGCCATGCCGGCCGGCGAGTGGGGGGAACCGCTTGCCGCCGACGCCGGCGAAGGACTGACGCTGGCCCTCGCCGACGATGAGGCCTTCAATTTTTATTACCCCGATAACCTGGCGCTGCTGGCGCGCTGCGGCGTGAAGATGGTGCGCTTTAGCCCGCTGCGCGATCGCCAGCTGCCGGCCTGCCAGATGATCTGGCTCGGCGGCGGCTACCCGGAGCTGCATGCGGCCGGGCTGTCCGCCAACCATGAGATGCTGGCGCAGCTTCGCGCGGCGCACCGGCGCGGGGTGGCGATCTACGCCGAGTGCGGCGGCCTGATGTATCTGGGCACGACCCTGGAAGTCACCGGAGGCGAGCGCTACGCCATGGCGGATATTATTCCTGGACACAGCCGAATGGGGACGCGTCTGACCCGGTTCGGCTACTGCGAAGCGCAGGCGCAGCAGCAGACGCTGCTGGCCGCTCCTGGCGAGTGGCTGCGCGGCCATGAATTTCATTACTCCGATTTTTCGCCCGCCACCCCTGCCGTACTGGCCTGCCGTAAACAGCGAGACGGTAAGACGCTCCAGCAGTGGCCGGGAGGATGGCAGTCCGGCAGCGCCTTTGCCAGCTATCTCCATGTCCACTTTGCCCAGCGCCCCACCATGCTCAACCACTGGCTGCGAGCGGCAAGGAGGGCGCAATGACTCTTCTCGCCTGGTGTGTGGCCTGGATACTTGATGTGCTCATTGGCGATCCGCCGCACTGGCCGCATCCGGTGCGCTGGATAGGTCGCCTGATCACCGTCAGCCAGCGTGTGGTGCGGCGCGTCTGCCATAGCGACCGGGCGCTGCGCATCGGCGGCGGGGTAATGTGGCTGGTGGTGACCGGCCTGACATGGGGCGTGGCCTGGGGCGCACTGGCGCTGGCGCACAGGCTCCATCCCTGGCTGGGATGGCTGGTGGAGGTGTGGATGATCTTCACCGTGCTGGCGGGACGCTGTCTGGCACAGTCGGCGATGGCGGTGGCCCGGCCGCTGCAGGCCGGGGATCTCGCCGAAAGCCGGCATAAGCTCTCCTGGATTGTCGGGCGCGATACCTCTCAGCTCCAGCCAGCGCAGATCAACCGTGCGGTGGTGGAGACCGTGGCGGAAAACACGGTGGATGGCATTATCGCGCCGCTCTTTTTCCTGCTGCTGGGCGGCGCGCCGCTGGCCATGGCCTATAAAGCGGTCAACACCCTCGATTCCATGGTCGGCTATAAACACGAAAAATACCGGGCGATCGGCATGGTCAGCGCCCGTCTTGATGATGTAGCCAACTTCCTTCCCGCCCGGCTGAGCTGGCTGCTGCTCAGCCTTGCCGCAGTGCTATGCCGGGAAGATGGCGCCCGGGCGCTGCGTACGGGCTGGCGCGATCGTTATCAGCACAGCAGTCCTAACTGCGCCTGGCCGGAAGCGACCGTCGCCGGCGCGCTGGGGATCCGCCTTGGCGGCCCGAACGATTACTTCGGCCAGCGCGTTGAAAAGCCCTGGATAGGCGACGCCGTCCGCGACATCGCGGTGGACGATATTTCCCGAACCATTCGATTAATGTGGGTGGCGTCAAGCCTGGCGCTGGCGCTATTTATCGGCGTGCGCTACTGGCTGGTCGGCGCGGCCTGAGGAGAACCTGATGCAGTACATCCAACAACCGCAGGCGATCGAGGCGAAAAGCTTCGACATCATCAGCGAGATCATCGCCGAAACGCGACCGGACTACCGTTTCGCCAGCCCGCTGCACGAGGCGATTATCAAGCGGGTGATCCACACCACCGCTGACTTCGACTGGCTGGATATTCTGTGGTTTTCTCCGGATGCCCTGATCGCGCTGAGCGAGGCGTTGAGCCGGCCCTGCACGCTGTATACCGATACCACCATGGCGTTGTCCGGGATCAACAAAACCCTGCTGGCCCGCTTTGGCGGCGAATGCCGCTGCTATATCAGCGACCCACGGGTGGTGCGCGAGGCGCAAAGCCGGGGGATGACCCGCTCGATGGCGGCGGTGGATATTGCGGTGCAGGAGCCCGGGGAGAAAGTGTTCGTCTTCGGCAATGCGCCAACCGCGCTGTTTCGCCTGCTGGAACATCGCGAGACGGCCATCGGCGGCGTGGTGGGGGTGCCGGTCGGGTTCGTCGGCGCCGCGGAGTCGAAAGCGGCGCTCAGCGAGAGCGGCCTGCCGGCCATCGCCGCGCTCGGCCGCAAGGGGGGAAGCAACGTGGCGGCAGCGATTGTGAACGCTCTGCTTTACCACCTGCGGGAGGCGCAATGAGCGATCAGACCTTTGACGCCCCGGTGTGGCATCACGGCAAAGCGCTGCGCAAGGGCTACACCACCGGCTCCTGCGCCACGGCGGCGGCAAAAGTGGCGGCGCTGATGGTGATGCGCCAGCATCTGATCCACCAGGTCTCGATCGTCACCCCCTCCGGCGTCACCCTGTGCCTGAACGTCGAGTCTCCGCACGTCGAAGGGCAGCAGGCGGTCGCCGCGATCCGTAAAGACGGCGGCGATGATGTCGACGCCACCCACGGCATGCTGATTTTTGCCCGGGTGACCCTCAATGACAGCGGAGAGATTAGCCTGCAGGGCGGCGAGGGCATCGGCACGGTGACCCGCAAAGGGATCGGTCTGCCGACAGGCAGCCCGGCGATAAACAGTACTCCGCGGCACACCATCGAGACCGCCGTTCGCGAAGCGATTGGCCCTTCCCGTGGCGCGCAGGTGGAGATCTTTGCCCCGGAAGGTGTACTTCGCGCGCAAAAAACCTATAACGCGCGGCTGGGGATCCTCGGCGGCATCTCGATTATCGGCACCACCGGGATCGTCACCCCGATGTCGGAAGAGAGCTGGAAGCGCTCGCTCTCCCTCGAGCTGGAGATAAAACGCGCCGCCGGGCTGGATCGCGTAGTGCTGGTGCCGGGCAACCACGGTGAGCGCTTTGTCCGCGAACAGATGGGCATCGACCCGCAGATAGTCGTCACCATGAGCAACTTCGTCGGCTACATGATTGAAGAGGCGGTCCGGCTTGGTTTCCGCCAGATTGTGCTCATCGGCCACCCCGGCAAACTGATCAAAATCGCCGCCGGGATCTTTCATACCCACAGCCATATCGCCGATGCGCGGATGGAAACCCTCGTCGCTCATCTGGCGCTGCTTGGCGCGCCGCTGCCGCTGCTGACGCTGGTCAGCGAGTGCGACACCACCGAAGCGGCAATGGAGCATATCGACGCCTGGGGATACCAGCGCCTCTATAACCATCTGGCTGAGCGAATCTGCCAGCGTGTTCTTGAGATGCTGCGCTTCACTCAGCACCCGCCCACCTGCGACGCGGTTCTGTTTTCTTTTGATAACCAGGTGCTGGGCAGCAGCCGTCCGCTGGAGGCCATTGCCCGCGAGCTGACATGTTGACGGTCGTGGGAATGGGCCCGGCGGGGCTGCAGTGGCTGGCCCCGGCCGCGCGCGAGGCAATCGCCGCCGCCGAGGCGCTGGTGGGCGGCAGCCGCCACCTCCGGCAGTTTCCCAACTTCGCCGGCGAGCGCTTTGCGCTGGGGGCCGATATGCCGGCGCTGCTGGCGTGGATCGAGGCCCGTACCGGGCGCCACGTCGTGGTGCTGGCCTCCGGCGACCCGCTGTTCTATGGCATTGGCACCCGGCTGATTGCCCATTTTGGCCGGGAACGGGTGCAGGTGATCCCCGGCATCAGCGCGGTGCAGTACCTCTGCGCCCGGGCGGGCATCGACATGAACGACATGTGGCTGACCAGCAGCCATGGCCGGGCGGTGAGCTTCGATGCGCTGGCCGCCCACCGGAAAGTCGCCATGGTGACCGACGGCCGCTGTGGTCCGCGGGAGATTGCCGCCCAGCTGACGGCCCGCGGCAAAGGCCACCGCTGGATGGTGATCGGCGAAAATCTGGCGATGGAAAACGAGCGGATCCACTGGCTGCCGGTCAGCGCCGTGGAGGACGAATATGAGATGAATGCGGTGGTGATCCTCGATGAAAGATGAGCTGTTTTTGCGCGGCGCCCAGGTGCCGATGACCAAAGAGGCCGTGCGCGCACTGGCGCTGGCGAAGCTGGAGCTGCACCGGGCGCGCCACCTGATTGATATCGGCGCGGGCACCGGCAGCGTCAGCATTGAGGCCGCCCTGCAGAACCCGGCGCTGCGGGTGACGGCGATTGAGCGTCAGGCCGACGCGCTGCGCCTGCTGGCGGAGAACCGGCAGCGCTTTGGCTGCGACAACATCGCTATCGTGGCGGGCGTTGCGCCGCTGGCGGTCGCCGACAAAGCCGACGCGATCTTTATGGGGGGCAGCGGCGGCCACCTGACGGCGCTGATCGACTGGTCGCTGGCGCAGCTGCATCCCGGCGGCCGGCTGGTGATGACTTTTATTTTGCAGGAAAACCTTCATAGCGCCCTGGGGCACCTGCAGCAGTGCGGCATCCACGAGGTGGACTGCCAGCAGCTGGCGGTCTCCACCCTGGCTACCCTGGGCAGCGGCCACTATTTCAAACCCCATAATCCCGTTTTTGTCATCGCCTGTCAGAAGGAAGAAAACCATGGCTGAGACTTTTGATCCCCATTGCGTGTGGTTCGTCGGCGCCGGTCCGGGCGATCGCGAACTGATTACTCTCAAAGGCTACCGTCTGCTGCAGCAGGCGCAGGTGGTGATCTACGCCGGGTCGCTGATCAACACCGAGCTGCTGGCCTACTGTCCGCCACAGGCGGAGTGCCACGACAGCGCCGCGCTGCATCTGGAGCAGATCCTCGACCTGATGGAGGCGGGGGTGAAGGCGGGAAAAACGGTGGTGCGTCTGCAGACGGGCGATGTTTCGCTGTACGGCTCGGTGCGCGAGCAGGGCGAAGAGTTGACCCGCCGCGGGATCCGCTGGCAGGTGGTGCCGGGCGTCAGCGCTTTCCTCGGCGCGGCGGCCGAGCTGGGGGTGGAGTACACGGTGCCTGAGGTATCGCAAAGTCTGATTATTACCCGTCTGGAAGGGCGCACGCCGGTTCCTGCGCGCGAACAGCTGGAGGCCTTTGCCAGCCATCAAACCTCGATGGCGATTTACCTGTCGGTGCAACGTATTCACCGGGTGGCGGAGCGGCTGGTGGAGGGCGGCTACCCCGCGACCACCCCGGTCGCGGTGATTTACAAGGCCACCTGGCCGGAAAGCCAGACCGTCCGCGGTACCCTCGCGGACATCGGCGACAAAGTACGCGACGCCGGGATCCGCAAAACGGCGCTGATCCTGGTCGGTCCCTTCCTCGGCGATGAGTATCACTACTCAAAACTGTACGCAGCGGATTTTAGCCATGAATACCGTAAAGCCTGAATCCATTGCCCTGTTTTGCCTGACGCCCGGCGGCGTGCGGTTGGCAAAACGGCTGGCGGCCATGCTGCCGCTCACCTGCTACACCAGCGAAGCGCTGCAGGAAGAGGGGTTTATCCCCTTCAACGGCGGCTTTGCCAGCGCAGCCCGCGAGGCATTCAGCAGCTTCTCGGCGCTGATTTTTATCGGCGCCACCGGGATTGCCGTGCGGGTGCTGGCCCCGCTGGTGAATGACAAGTTCAGCGACCCGGCGGTGGTGGTGATTGATGAGCGCGCCCGGCACGTCATCAGCCTGCTCTCCGGCCATGCCGGGGGGGCGAATGCGCTGACCCGCTATCTGGCCGGGATGCTCGACGCCGACCCGGTGATCACCACCGCCACCGATGTCAACGAGCTGGCCGCCCTCGACACGCTGGCCTTCCAGCTGAACGCCCGGATGACCGATTTTCGCGCGGCGGTGAAAACCGTCAACCAGATGCTGGTGAGCGGCAAGCGGGTGGGGCTGTGGTGCGACGGCGAATTCACCGAGGCGCTAAGCCGGTGCGACCAACGCGGCTTTATCCCGGTAAGCGACCTGGCGCGCTTGCCGGCGCTCGACGCGCTGATCTGCGTCACCCTGCGCCGGTCGCTGCCGTCGCTGCCGGTACCTCACTGGAAGCTGGTGCCCCAGCGGGTGGTGGCGGGCATCGGCTGTCGGCGCGACACCCCCTGTTCCTTGCTCTGTACGTTGCTGGATCGCCAGCTTGCCGCTCAGCGTCTTGACCCGCTGGCGCTGAAAGCGATCGGCAGCGTGAGCCTGAAGGCAAACGAGCCGGGGTTGCGCCAGTTGGCTCACCGCTGCCGGGTGCCGTTCGAAACCTTCAGCGCCGAGGCGCTGCGCGAGCACGAGCACCGCTTTCCAGCCTCGTCTTTTGTCCGGGATACGGTCGGCGTCGGCAGCGTCTCCGGCCCGGTGGCCTGGCTGCTGAGTCAGGGAAACCTGTCCGGCGAAACCCTGCGTGAGCAGGGCGTGACCATTACTTTGGGAGTAACACACTGATGTTAAGCGTAATCGGAATTGGCCCTGGCTCGCAGGCGATGATGACCATGGAAGCCGTGGAGGCCCTGCAGGCGGCAGAGATTGTGGTGGGCTACAAGACCTACACCCACCTGGTAAAAGCCTTTACCGGTGACAAGCAGGTGATCAAAACCGGCATGTGCAAAGAGATTGAACGCTGCCAGGCCGCCATTGAGCTGGCGCAGGCCGGGAACAACGTTGCGCTGATCAGCAGCGGCGACGCCGGCATCTACGGCATGGCGGGGCTGGTGCTGGAGCTGGTCAATAAGCAGCAGCTGGACATTGAGGTCCGTCTGATCCCAGGGATGACGGCGAGTATCGCCGCCGCCTCGCTGCTCGGCGCGCCGCTGATGCATGATTTCTGCCATATCAGCCTCAGCGATCTGCTGACGCCGTGGCCGGTGATTGAAAAACGCATTGTCGCCGCAGGGGAAGCAGACTTCGTTATCTGTTTTTACAACCCCCGCAGCCGCGGCCGCGAAGGGCATCTGGCGCGCGCCTTTGCGCTGCTGGCGGCCAGCAAAAGCCCGGACACGCCGGTCGGCGTAGTCAAATCCGCCGGGCGCAAAAAGCAGGAGAAATGGCTGACCACCCTCGGAGAGATGGATTTTGCCCCGGTGGATATGACCAGTCTGGTCATCGTCGGCAACAAAGCGACTTACATCGACAACGGTCTGATGATCACCCCGCGAGGCTACGCGCTGTGAACCACGGCGACGTGCTGGTTATCGGGGGCACCAGCGATGCGCGGGCGATCTGCCAGCAGCTGGACGCCGCCGGCGTGCGCTACACCCTGTCGGTGGCGACCCCCACCGGCGAGCGGCTGGCCGGCGATATCCGCGGGCGGATACGCTGCGGGCGCATGGAGTGGCAGCAGATGGCGGAGTGGCTCAGGGCGCAGCGCACCCGCTGGGTGATTGACGCCTCTCACCCCTACGCCGAAGTGGTCAGCCAGAATATTGTGCGCGCCTGCGCCAGCGTCGGGGTCCTGCTCAGCCGCTATCAAAGGCCGGAGCAGCTGAGCGATCTGCGCCATCCGCTACTTCACGTGGTCGGCGATCTGAACGAGGCCTGCGTGCTGGCCCGTCGCCTCGGGGAGCGGATCCTGCTGACCACCGGCAGCAAAGATCTGGCGGCCTGGCGGGCGGGACTGGCGGAGAAAACGTTGCTCGCCCGGGTGCTGCCGGTGCCGGAGGTGGTTCAGCACTGTAGCGATCTGGGGTTTGGCGTCGGGGAAATCTTTGCCCTCTGCGGGCCGTTCAGCGCCGAATTTAACGCCGCCTTTTATCGCCAGTGCCGGGCTGATGTTGTGGTCACGAAAGCCTCGGGCGCGGAAGGGGGCTATCAGGAAAAAGTACAACCCTGTCTTGATGCGGGGATCCCCTGCATCGTCATTACCCGCCCGGCGCCGCTGGTGAAGGGCGATGAATTACTGGAAAGCCAGGCCGATTTCGCTACGCGGCTGACGCGCTGGCTGTCGGCGACTTGAGGAACAGGATATGAAAAAAGCACTTCTGGTGGTGAGCTTCGGCACCAGCTATCACGACACCCGCGAGAAGAACATTACCGCCTGCGAGCGCGATCTTGCCGCCAGCTGTCCGGATCGCACGCTGTTCCGCGCCTTCACCTCGGGGATGATTATTCGCAAACTGCGGCAGCGCGACGGTATCCATATCGATACCCCGCTGCAGGCCCTGCAAAAGCTGGCTGAGCAGGGGTACCAGGATGTGGCGATCCAGTCCCTGCACATTATCAACGGCGACGAGTACGAGAAGATCGTTCGCGAAGTGCAGAGCCTGCGCCCGCGCTTTCAGCGCCTGACGCTGGGCGTGCCGCTACTGAGCGGTCATGGCGATTATGTTCAGCTGATGCAGGCCCTGCGCCAGCAGATGCCGCCGCTGGCGGCGACGGAGCGAGTGGTGTTTATGGGGCACGGCGCCAGCCACCACGCCTTCGCGGCCTACGCTTGTCTGGATCATATGATGGCGGTGCAGGGTTTTCCGGCGCGGGTGGGGGCGGTGGAAAGCTATCCCGAAGTGGACATCGTGATTAACGAACTCTCCCGCCAGGGCGTGACCGGCGTGCATCTGATGCCCCTGATGCTGGTGGCCGGCGATCATGCCATTAATGATATGGCCTCCGACGAAGACGATTCGTGGAAAACCCGCTTTAATGCCGCCGGTATTCCTGCCACGCCGTGGCTGAACGGGTTAGGGGAAAATCCGGCGGTGCGGGCAATGTTTGTTGCCCATCTGCAGCAGGCGCTGAATAACGCGATGGAGAAAGCAGCATGAGCGGCAAACTCTACGCCCTGAGCACCGGGCCGGGGGCGGCCGATCTGATCACCGTGCGTGCGGCGCGGATCCTCGGCCAGTTGGATGTGCTGTATGCGCCAGCCGGCCGCAAAGGCGGCGACAGCCTCGCGCTCTCCATCGTGCGCGAGTACCTTGGCGCACACACGGAGGTCCGCTGCTGCCATTTTCCGATGAGCGCCGACAGCGCGGAAAAAGAGGCGGTGTGGAACGACGTTGCCGCGGCGCTGGCCCAGGAGGTGGCGGCGGGCAGGCAGGTCGGATTTATCACCCTCGGCGACGCCATGTTGTTCAGCACCTGGGTCTTTCTGCTGCAGCGGATTGGCTGCCCGGACTGGCTGGAGATTGTCCCTGGCGTTACCTCCTTCGCCGCCATTGCCGCGCGGGCGAAAACCCCGCTGGCTATGGAGCAGCAGTCGCTGGCGGTGATCTCCTGTACCGCGCCGGAAGCGGACATTGCCGCGGCGCTGCGCCAGCATGACAGTCTGGTGCTGATGAAAGTCTACGGCCGCTTCGCCCGCATTAAGGCGCTGCTGGCGCAGGCGGGGCTGCTGGATGCGGCGCTGATGATGTCAGAGGCCACCCTGCCGGGCGAGCAGTGCTGGCGCCGTCTGCGCGAGGTCAGCGATGACCAGCCGCTGCCCTATTTCTCGACCATCCTGGTTAACAAACAGTGGGAGGAGGCGTAATGAATCAGGTGAAATCGCTGAAGCAGCTTTCGTACGGGGGGCTGGCGGCGGCTGTTCTGCTGATCATCGTCCCGCAGGAGGCGTTCGCCATGCATATCATGGAGGGTTTTTTACCGCCGATGTGGGCGCTGGCGTGGTGGCTGCTGTTTTTACCCTGCCTGTGGTACGGCCTGGTGCGCCTGCGGCGTATCGTCCAGGAGGAGAGCAATCAGAAGGTGCTCCTGGCCCTGTGCGGGGCGTTTATTTTTGTTCTTTCGGCGCTGAAGATCCCGTCGGTGACCGGCAGTTGCTCGCACCCGACCGGCGTTGGTCTGGCGGTGATCCTCTTCGGGCCGGGCGTGGTGGCGGTGCTGGGGGCGATCGTTCTGCTGTTCCAGGCGCTGCTGCTGGCGCATGGCGGCCTGACCACCCTTGGCGCTAACGGGATGTCGATGGCGGTGATCGGCCCGATGGTCGGCTATCTGGTGTGGAAGCTGGCCTGCCGGGCGGGGATCCGTCGCGATGTCGGGGTCTTTCTCTGCGCCATGCTGGCGGATCTGATGACCTATTTTGTCACCTCCGTCCAGCTCGGGGTGGCCTTTCCCGATCCGGCCACCGGGGCAGGTGGATCGATCCTGAAGTTTATGGGGATCTTCTGCCTGACGCAGATCCCGATCGCCATCGCGGAAGGATTGCTTACCGTGATGATCTACGATCAACTGACCAAACGGCGGCTGATCGCCGCTGAGGGACATTAATATGAAAAAGCCCCTGATCTTGTTGGCGATGGTGGTTGCCCTGATGATCCTGCCCTTTTTTATTAATCATGGCGGTGAGTTTGGCGGTTCGGACGGCGAAGCGGAGAGCCAGATCCAGGTGGTGGCGCCGGATTATCAACCCTGGTTCCAGCCGCTGTACGAACCGGCGAGCGGCGAGATTGAGAGCCTGCTGTTTACCCTGCAGGGCTCGCTGGGCGCAGCGGTGATTTTTTACATTCTCGGCTATGCGAGGGGCAGACAGCGCCGTGATGACCGGGTTTGACCGACTCAGCTACCAGAGCCGCTGGTTGCAGGTGGCTCCAGAGCGGAAGTTTCTGCTCTGGCTGCTGCTGATGGTGCTGGCCTTTACGCTGCCGACGTGGGGCCAGGCGCTGACGCTGGCGCTGACCGCCGCGCTGACCTGCTGGCTGCTGCGGGTCTCATTCTGGCGCTGGTGCCGCTGGATGGCGCTACCCTTTGGCTTTTTGCTGGTCGGCGTGCTGACCATTGTGTTCAGCGTCAGCCGCGACCCGCAGATGCTGTTAGCGAGCTTGCGGCTGGGCGCTTTCTCGATAGGGATTTCCGCCCCGGGGCTGGCCGTGGCCGGGGAGACCTTCTGGCGCAGCCTGGCAGCGATGGCGGCCACGCTCTGGCTGGTGCTTAATCTGCCTTTCCCACAGCTGATTATCTTGCTCAAGCGCGGTCGCGTACCGCGACTGTTGACGGAGCAGATCCTGCTGACCTGGCGCTTCATTTTTATTCTGTTGGACGAGGCGATGGCGATTCACCGCGCGCAAACCCTACGTTTTGGCTATGGTAGCGTGCCGCAGGGCTATCGCTCGCTGGCGATGCTGGTGGGACTGCTGTTCACTCGCGTCCTCCTGCGCTATCAGCAGATGAGCACCGCGCTGGATATCAAATTGTACCAGGGTGATTTTCACCTCTAAGGATAAGTATGCTTGCCACAACCGATCTCTGGTTTCGCTATCAGGATGAGCCGGTACTTAAAGGGCTGACGCTGGATTTTTCCCGCCATGCGGTGACCGGCCTGGTGGGGGCCAACGGCTGCGGAAAGTCGACGCTGTTTATGAACCTGAGCGGCCTGCTGCGCCCGCAGCAGGGGGCGGTGCTGTGGCAGGGAGAGGCGCTGAATTACAGCAAGCGCGGTCTGCTGGCGCTGCGCCAGCAGGTGGCGACGGTGTTTCAGGATCCGGATCAGCAGATCTTCTATACCGATATCGACAGCGATATCGCTTTTAGCCTGCGTAATCTCGGGGTGGCGGAAGAGGAGATCGCCCGCCGGGTGGATGAAGCGTTGACCCTCGTTGATGCTCAGGGGTTTCGCCAGCAGCCGATCCAGTGTCTCAGCCATGGGCAGAAAAAACGGGTGGCGATCGCCGGGGCGCTGGTGCTGCAGGCGCGCTACCTGCTGCTTGACGAGCCCACCGCGGGCCTCGATCCCCGGGGGCGGGCGCAGATGATCGCCATCATCCGGCGCATTGTCGGGCAGGGGCGGCGCGTGGTGATCTCCAGCCACGATATCGATCTGATCTATGAGGTGAGCGACGCCGTTTACGTTCTGCGTCACGGCGAAGTGCTGGCCGCGGGGGATCCCGGCGAGGTATTTGCCTGCGCGGCGATCATGGCCCAGGCGGGATTGACGCAGCCGTGGCTGGTGAAACTTCATAGCGAACTGGGATTGCCGCTGTGTAAAACCGAAGCGGAGTTTTTTCAGCGGATGCACAACAACGCGATAGGCGCGATAAAGGAGGCGTCATGACGCTGGCAGTGATGTTACAGGGCACGGCTTCCGACGTGGGGAAAAGCGTACTGGTGGCGGGACTGTGCCGTATTTTTCATCAGGATGGGCTGCGTACCGCGCCGTTTAAATCACAGAATATGGCGCTGAACTCCGGCATTACGCCGGATGGCAAAGAGATGGGCCGGGCGCAGATTTTCCAGGCCGAAGCGGCAGGGATCGCGCCGGATGTCCGCATGAACCCGATTTTGCTCAAGCCCACCAGCGACCGTCAGGCGCAGGTGGTCCTGATGGGGCAGGTGGCGACCAGCATGGACGCGGTGATCTATCACCAGTACAAGCCGCGCCTGCGCGAACAGATCCTCGCGGTCTACCAGAGCCTGGCCGGAGAGTATGAGGCGCTGGTGCTGGAAGGGGCCGGCAGTCCGGCGGAGATTAACCTGCGCGACCGCGATATCGTCAATATGGGCATGGCCGAGATGGCGCAATGCCCGGTGATCCTGGTGGCCGATATCGACCGCGGCGGGGTGTTTGCCGCGATTTACGGCACGCTGGCGCTGCTGCAGCCTCAGGAGCGGGCGCGGGTGAAAGGGGTGATCATCAATAAATTCCGCGGCGATGTGGCGCTCCTGCGCTCGGGGATAGAGCAAATCGAGGCGTTGACCGGGGTGCCGGTGCTGGGCGTTATGCCGTGGCTTGACGTGGATCTCGAGGATGAGGACGGCGTCGCGCTGCAGGCCGGGAAATACCATCGCACCGACCGGCGCGACATCGACATCGCCGTGGTTCACCTGCCGCATATCGCCAATTTTACCGACTTTAACGCCCTGGCGGCGCAGCCAGACGTCCGGGTGCGCTATGTCCGCGACCCGCAGGCGCTGGCCGACGCCGACCTGGTCATTCTCCCGGGCAGTAAAAATACCCTCGGCGATCTGTGCTGGCTGCGCGAGAGCGGCATGGCGCATGCAGTCGAGCAGGCCCGGCAGCGCAAGGTGCCGCTGCTGGGGATCTGCGGCGGCTATCAGATGCTCGGCGAAACCATTATCGATGAGGTGGAGTCTGGCCTTGGCACCCAGCCCGGACTGGGGGTGTTGAAGACCGTGACCCACTTCGCCCAGCACAAAACCACCACCCAGGTGCAGGCGACCCTGGGAACTAACCTCCCGGAATGGTTAGCCGACGCGGCAGGTCTGCATGTCAGTGGCTACGAAATTCATATGGGCGAGACGCGCCGCGAGGCCGGCATCCCGCCGCTGCTGCAGCTGCATAAAGCGGGACAGTCAGTAGAGGACGGGGCGATAAGCGACGACGGCCTGGCATTCGGCACCTATCTCCATGGCCTGTTCGACAGCGATGCCTTTACCCGGGCGCTGCTCAACGGCCTGCGCCAGCGCAAAGGGCTGGCGCCGCTGGATAGCGCCCTGGAGTATGCCCGCTATAAAACCCGGCAGTTTGATCGGCTGGCGGACGCCATGCGCGAACATATCGCCATCGATAAAATTTACGCCATCATGCGCCAACATCAGGAGCCCCTATGCTGACTCTGGTTACCGGCGGCGCGCGCAGCGGCAAAAGCCGCCATGCCGAGGCGCTGATTGCCGATGCGCCGCAGGTGTTATATATCGCCACCTCGCAAATCTTTGACGACGAGATGGCCGCAAGGATCCAGCACCATCGCGACGGCAGGCCCGCCCACTGGCGCACCGCCGAGCGCTGGCAGCAGCTTGATGAACTGATCACCCCGGATATCGCCCCAGCGGAGGCGATTCTGCTGGAGTGTATCACCACCATGGTCACCAACCTGCTGTTCGCGCTCGGCGGCGACAGCGACCCCGACGGCTGGGATTACGCCGCCATGGAGCGGGCTATTGATGACGAAATTGGTGTGCTGATTGCCGCCTGTCAGCGCTGCCCGGCGCACGTCGTGCTGGTGACCAACGAGGTGGGGATGGGCATTGTGCCGGAGAATCGCCTGGCGCGGCATTTTCGCGATATCGCCGGGCGGGTCAATCAGCGCCTGGCGGCCGCGGCGGATGCGGTCTGGCTGGTGGTCTCCGGCATCGGCGTCAAAATCAAATAACTCAATCGCTGGCTGACCGGGCCAGCCCTGGCAGGGATTCTGTATGGAAAATTTAAACACGGTTCTGCGGGCGATCCCCGCGCCGGACGCTGACGCCATGGTGCGGGCACAACACCATATCGACGGCTTGCTTAAGCCCCCCGGCAGCCTCGGCCGTCTGGAGGCGCTGGCGGTTCAGCTGGCGGGAATGCCCGGCCTGGGCGGCCAACCGCAGGTGGCGAAAAAGGCCCTGCTGGTGATGTGCGCCGATCATGGGGTGTGGGACGAAGGGGTGGCGATTTCGCCGAAAGCGGTCACCGCCATTCAGGCAGCCAATATGACCCGCGGCACCACCGGCGTCTGCGTGCTCGCCGCCCAGGCCGGGGCGCAAGTGCATGTAATTGATGTCGGTATCGATAGCGAACCGCTCCCCGGCGTGGTGAATATGCGGGTGGCGCGGGGCTGCGGCAATATTGCCCGCGGTCCGGCGATGAGCCGTGAGCAGGGGCAGGAGCTGTTGCTGGAGGTGATGCGCTACACCCGCGCGCTGGCCCAGGAGGGCGTTACTCTGTTTGGTGTCGGCGAGCTGGGGATGGCCAATACCACGCCGGCGGCGGCGATGGTCAGCGTTCTGACCGGCAGTGATGCGCAGGAGGTGGTTGGGGTTGGCGCCAATCTGCCGTTGGCGAAGGTTGGCAACAAGGTGGAGGTGGTGCGGCGGGCTATCGCCGTCAATCAGCCCGACCCGAATGATGGTCTCGATGTGCTGAGCAAAGTCGGTGGTTTCGATCTGCTGGGGATGGCGGGGGTGATGCTGGGGGCGGCGTCCTGCGGGCTGCCGGTGGTGCTGGATGGCTTTCTTTCCTACGCCGCAGCGCTGGCGGCGTGCCAGATAGCGCCGGAGGTAAAACCGTATCTGATCCCGTCCCACTCTTCGGCGGAGAAGGGGGCGCGTATCGCGCTGGCGCATCTGGGCCTCGAACCGTATCTCAATATGGGTATGCGTCTGGGAGAAGGCAGCGGCGCGGCGCTGGCGATGCCGATCGTCGAGGCAGCCTGCGCGATGTACCATCGCATGGGCATGCTGGCGGCAAGCAATATTGTGTTACCGAAGGGGTAAGCAGGAGATGGGGGCGGCAATGGCCGTTCCCGTTTTCGGCAGAGGTTTGCCGGCGGCAGAAACAAAAAAACACCCTTGAGGGTGTTTATGATGTTGGTTGCGGGGGCCGGATTTGAACCGACGACCTTCGGGTTATGAGCCCGACGAGCTACCAGGCTGCTCCACCCCGCGTCACCGTACTGCTTTACTTTGTCAAATTTGATTGGTTGCGGGGGCCGGATTTGAACCGACGACCTTCGGGTTATGAGCCCGACGAGCTACCAGGCTGCTCCACCCCGCGTCACCGTACTGCTTTGTACTTCATCAAATTTTAATTGGTTGCGGGGGCCGGATTTGAACCGACGACCTTCGGGTTATGAGCCCGACGAGCTACCAGGCTGCTCCACCCCGCGTCCGTGGAAGCGCACTATACTCCGCTAGCGAGATGATGCAACCTTTTTTCGACCAAATCGACATTTTTGTAAGAATTGGCTTATAAAACGCCACGTTGTGGTGTTTTTTTACACAAATCTGTGCCATCGATGAGATCGCGCATTTCAATAGCCCCGGCGCTTTGTTATCTTCAACACGCACTAAGGCTTCGCAGCAAAAGATGAGACACCATGAAAGGACGTTGGGCAAAATATGTAGCGACGGGGGCAATGCTGGCTATGCTTGCCGCCTGTTCCTCAAAACCGACCGACCGCGGTCAGCAATATAGCGATGGCAAGTTCACCCAGCCGTTTTCACTGGTAAACCAGCCGGATGCCGTCGGGGCGCCGATCAACGCCGGCGACTTCTCCGAGCAGGTTAATCAAATTCGTAACGCCTCGCCGCGCCTCTATAATAGCCAGAGCAACGTCTATAACGCGCTGCAGGAGTGGCTGCGCGCGGGCGGCGATACCCGCACGCTGCGCCAGTTTGGCATCGACGCCTGGCAGATGCAGGGCACCGACAACTATGGCAACGTCCAGTTTACCGGCTATTACACGCCGGTAGTGCAGGCGCGCCACACCCGTCAGGGCGAATTCCAGTACCCCATTTACCGGATGCCGCCGAAACGCGGTAAGCTGCCGTCCCGCGCCAGCATCTATGCCGGCGCGCTGAGCGATAACTATGTGCTGGCGTACAGCAATTCGCTGATGGATAACTTCATCATGGACGTGCAGGGCAGCGGCTATATCGACTTTGGCGATGGTTCGCCGCTCAACTTCTTTAGCTATGCCGGGAAAAACGGCTGGCCCTATCGCAGCATCGGCAAAGTGCTGATCGACCGCGGGGAAGTGAAGAAAGAAGATATGTCGATGCAGGCGATCCGCGAGTGGGGTGAAAAGCACAGCGAAGCGGAAGTGCGCGAGCTGCTGGAGCAGAACCCGTCGTTCGTGTTCTTTAAACCGCAGTCTTTCGCGCCGGTGAAAGGGGCCAGCGCTGTGCCGCTGATCGGCCGCGCCTCGGTGGCCTCCGACCGGTCGATTATTCCGCCGGGAACCACCTTGCTGGCCGAGGTGCCTCTGCTGGATAATAACGGCAAGTTTAACGGCCAGTACGAACTGCGCCTGATGGTCGCTCTCGACGTCGGCGGGGCCATCAAAGGCCAGCATTTCGACATTTATCAGGGCATTGGGCCTGACGCAGGCCACCGTGCCGGCTGGTATAACCACTATGGCCGCGTATGGGTGCTGAAAAACGCCCCGGGCGCGGGGAATGTTTTTAGCGGCTAACTCCCCTGGCCATGCCTGTTGACCAGGGCGCCCGGATGACGCCGTTTACGGCGGCCTCCGGGCGCTGTCATTTTGTTCTGAGGTTCTATGTCTGTTGTTATCAGCGATGCCTGGCGCCAGCGTTTTGGCGGTACGGCACGTTTATATGGTGAAAAAGCGCTGCAATGTTTTGCCGATGCCCACGTCTGCGTGGTCGGGATCGGCGGGGTCGGCTCCTGGGCGGCGGAAGCGCTGGCGCGAACCGGCATCGGGGCGATCACCCTTATCGATATGGACGATGTCTGCGTCACCAACACCAATCGTCAGATCCACGCCCTGAGCGGCAACGTCGGGCTGGCGAAAGCGGAAGTGATGGCAGAGCGTATTCGTCTCATCAACCCGGAGTGTCGGGTGACGGTGGTGGATGATTTCGTGACCCCGGAAAACGTGGCGGAATATCTTGGCGTCGGCTTTAGCTATGTTATCGACGCGATCGATAGCGTCCGGCCGAAAGCGGCGATTATCGCCTGGTGTCGCCGCTACAAAGTGCCGCTGGTCACCACCGGCGGGGCGGGCGGTCAGATTGACCCAACGCAGATCCAGGTCGCTGACCTGGCGAAGACCATCCAGGATCCGCTGGCGGCTAAACTGCGCGAGCGGCTGAAAAGCCAGTTTGGGGTGGTGAAAAACAGCAAAGGCAAGCTCGGCGTGGACTGCGTCTTCTCTACGGAAGCGCTGGTCTACCCGCAAGCGGACGGCAGCGTCTGCGCGATGAAGAGCACGGCGGAAGGGCCGAAACGGATGGACTGCGCTTCCGGCTTTGGCGCGGCTACCATGGTGACCGCGACCTTTGGCTTCGTCGCGGTATCGCATGCTCTGAAGAAGATGCTGGCGAAGGCGGAGCGGCAGACGACGTAAATCCCGGGCCGCGGCGCAGGCGCCTTACCCGGTCTACAGGACAA
Organism: Klebsiella variicola; assembly: GCF_000828055.2. Taxonomy (NCBI): domain Bacteria; kingdom Pseudomonadati; phylum Pseudomonadota; class Gammaproteobacteria; order Enterobacterales; family Enterobacteriaceae; genus Klebsiella; species Klebsiella variicola. The sequence goes on from NZ_CP010523.2 coordinate 981,057, forward strand.
TTCCCCGGAGGCGGCGCAGGCGCCTTACCCGGTCTACAGGACAATTCCCCGGAGGCGGCGCTGCGCACCTGTCCGGGCGACAAAACTGCATGAGCCCGTAGCCCGGGCAAGGCGCGTCAAGCGCCGCCCCCGGGATGAGCTTAAACCTCAACCTCGCGGGCGGCGGCGAGCACTGCCTCGCTGAGGGCGCTGAGGCCCTGGCTGCGCGAGGCGCTGAGCTGGCCGCGTAGCCCCAACTCGTCGAACAGCGCCAGCGGATCCTGCGCCAGCAGCTCAGCGGCGCTTTTGCCTTCCACGGCGGTCAAAAGTACCGCCAGCAGACCGCGCACAATCCGTCCTTCGCTGTCGCCAAAGAAGTGCAGCCTGCCCTCGGCATCCTCCTCATAGCCCAGCCAGACGCGGTTTTCACACCCGGCAATCTCCCGGGCCTGCGCTTTGCGCTCATCGGTCAGCGTCGGCAGCTTTTTGCCCAATAAAATCAGCTGACGATATTTATCCTCCCACTGGTTCAGCGGGGCGAAGGTCTGGCGCAGCGTGGCGTCGGTAATGGTTGTGCCGAAGGGGTGCAGAGTTGTCATTAATCCACCAGAATTTCCAGGGCGCGATCCACCGCGTGGACCAGCGCCGCAACATCGTCTTGGGTATTGTAGGGGGCGAAAGAGGCCCGCAACGTGCCGCTGACCCCTAAGGCCGCCAGCAGCGGTTGGGCGCAGTGTTGCCCGGCGCGCAGAGCAATGCCGGACTCCGCCAGCAGCGTCACCAGATCGCTGTGATGAACACCGTCGAACTCAAAGGCCAGCAGGCTTGACTGCTGGCAGCGGAAAGAGCGGAAGCCCGGCCGTTTCGCCAGCGCCTCTTCCGCCAGACTCGCCAGACTGCGGCTCCAGTTTTCCGCCTGGCCGATATCGCTCTGCGCCAGCCACTCCAGGGCGGCGCTAAGGCCGATTACCCCGGCGACATTCGGCGTGCCGGCCTCGAGACCATAAGGGGCCGGCTGCGGCGTAAAGCCGTCAAAGCTGACCTCGGCGATCATTTTCCCGCCGCCGAGCCAGGGCGACATCGCCGCCAGCAGCTCGCTTTTGCCGTACAGGGCGCCGATCCCGGTCGGGCCATACAGCTTATGGCCGGAAAAGGCGTAAAAATCGATATCCAGCGCCTGCACGTCAGCGGGGAAATGCACCGCGCCCTGGGCGCCATCGACCATCACTACCATCCCGGCGGCGTGAGCAAGGCGGATAGCCTGCGCCAGGTCCGGGCAGCCGCCGGTGACGTTGGACATCTGACCGATGGCCAGCACCCGGCTGCGCGGGGTGATGAGCGCGCTGAGGCTGGCAATATCCGGCAGGCGGTCAGCGCCAAGCGGTAGTTTGACCACTCTGGCGCCGGTCTGCCCGGCTACCATCAGCCAGGGCACGAGGTTGGCATGATGCTCGGCTTCGCTAACGATAATTTCATCGCCAGGCTGCAGGCGCGGCCGGACGTAGCTCTGCGCCACCATATTGATGGCCTCGGTGGTTCCCCGCGTCCAGACGATATCTTTGCCGGACGGGGCGTTAAGCCACGCCGCCACGCGCTCGCGGGCCGCCTCGTAGCGCTCGGTCAGCCGCTGGGCGGCGGCGAACTGGCTGCGATGGACGTTGCCGGCGCTCAGGCGATAAAACTGGTCGCTGGCGTCGATCACCGCCTGCGGTTTGAGCGCGGTCGCCGCGCTGTCGAGATAGACGCCGGCATCGGCCAGAGCCGGAAACTGCGCGCGAAAGTGCGCCGGGTTGAATGCGTTCATGGAATTCCTCGTATCAATCCCGCGATCGTCGCGCAATTTGCCGGGCGTGACAAGGCCTCTGCGCCCTGTGGAATTGTCCGAATGTGACTTCAGGTGGGTCAAAGAGGGTTATGCTGAAAAGTGTTGGGTTTGTGTTTTAACCTATTACTTAACGAGTCACGAATAGTATAAATAGCCGTAAGGAGAGAAAAATGAAAATGACTAAGGCCGCTGCGATTATCTCTGCCTGTATGCTGACTTTAGGCCTGAGCGCCTGTTCCTCTAACTATGTGATGCATACCAATGATGGGCGAACCATCGTTACCGACGGGAAACCGCAAACCGATAATGATACTGGCATGATCTCGTATAAGGACGCGTGGGGCAACAAACAGCAGATCAATCGCTCTGACGTGAAACAGCTGGGTGAGCTGGACGAGTAAGGCAGTAAAAAGGCAAAAAAAAGCACCGCGCGTTGCGGTGCTACATTAAATCACTATGGACAGACAGGGTAAATGTACAGGAAGTGAAAAGGGGTAGCTTTGCTACCAGGGTCTGCAAAGACAGACCAATTGCAAACACAACAACACAACATCACAACCGTAAGCCAAAAGCTTGATGGAACACGCATTCCAAAAAAAGCTTCTCGTTCCGGCTCAGGAAGTGCCGCCACTATAGGTATTTGCTGGTAGAACCTCAACGGACAATTTATAATGGCTCAGATAAAAAAAACTAATAGGTTAATCATTGTTTCCTATTTGTTAAATTGAGTTAACATCTAAGCCAGAATAACCATGTCGAAGCGATTACCACCTCTGAATGCATTACGTGTTTTTGATGCAGCCGCACGTCATCTCAGCTTCACTCGGGCAGCCGATGAGCTTTTTGTGACGCAGGCCGCAGTCAGCCATCAAATCAAGTCTCTCGAGGATTTTCTGGGCCTTAAGCTGTTCCGGCGGCGCAATCGTTCGCTGCTGTTAACGGAAGAAGGGCAGAGCTATTTTCAGGATATTAAAGAGATTTTTTCGCAACTGACGGAAGCGACGCGTAAACTGCAGGCGCGCAGCGCCAAAGGGGCATTAACGGTCAGTTTATTGCCAAGTTTCGCCATTCAGTGGCTGGTGCCGAGACTGACAAGCTTTAACTCAGCTTATCCGGGAATCGACGTCAGGATCCAGGCGGTAGACCGCCAGGAGGATAAGCTGGCGGACGATGTCGATGTGGCGATTTTTTACGGCCGCGGCAACTGGCCGGGCCTGCGTGTGGAAAAATTGTACGCCGAGTATCTGCTGCCGGTCTGTTCCCCGCTCTTGCTCACCGGCGACAAAGCATTGAAAACGCCTGCCGATCTGGCGCAACATACGCTGCTTCACGATGCGTCCCGTCGCGACTGGCAAACTTATACCCGCCAGCTTGGTCTAAGCCATATTAATGTGCAACAGGGGCCGATTTTCAGCCATAGCGCGATGGTGCTGCAGGCGGCCATTCACGGGCAGGGTGTGGCGCTGGCCAACAACGTGATGGCGCAGTCCGAAATTGAAGCCGGTCGTCTGGTGTGTCCGTTTAATGATGTTCTGGTCAGTAAGAATGCGTTTTACCTTGTTTGCCATGACAGTCAGGCAGAACTGGGTAAAATAGCCGCTTTCCGGCAATGGATCCTGGCGAAAGCGGCAAGTGAGCAAGAAAAATTCCGCTTTCGTTATGAACAATAAATACTTGTAGGGTAAAAACATGACCAGCCGTTTTATGCTGATATTCGCCGCGATTAGCGGCTTTATCTTTGTGGCTCTGGGTGCCTTTGGCGCGCATGTATTAAGTCAATCGCTCGGCGCGGCGGAGATGGCCTGGATCCATACCGGCCTGGAGTATCAGGCCTTCCATACCCTGGCGATTTTTGGTCTGGCGGTGGCGATGCAGCGTCGGATCAGTATCTGGTTCTACTGGAGCAGCGTGTTTCTGGCGTTAGGGACCGTGCTGTTCAGCGGCAGCCTCTATTGTCTGGCGCTGTCTCATTTACGTCTGTGGGCGTTCGTGACCCCGGTGGGCGGCGTAAGCTTCCTCGCCGGTTGGGTTTTAATGTTAATTGGTGCAATTCGTCTGAAACGTAAGGGCGTTGTTCATGAATAAGGTTGTCCTCTATTGTCGCCCTGGGTTTGAGAAAGAGTGCGCAGCAGAAATTACCGATAAGGCCGCCCGCCTTGAGGTGTTTGGTTTTGCCCGGGTCAAAGAAGACTCTGGTTATGTGATTTTTGAAGGTTATCAGCAAGACGACGGTGAGAAGCTGGTACGCGATCTGCCGTTCAGCTCGCTGATTTTCGCCCGTCAGATGTTCGTGGTCGGCGAACTGCTGCGCGACCTGCCGCCGGAGGATCGCATTACTCCGATCGTCGGCATGCTGCAGGGCGTGGTGGAGAAGGGTGGCGAGCTGCGTGTGGAAGTGGCGGATACCAACGAAAGCAAAGAGCTGATGAAGTTCTGCCGCAAGTTCACGGTGCCGTTACGCGCGGCGCTGCGCGAGGCGGGCGTGCTGACCAACTATGAAACGCCAAAGCGACCGGTGGTGCATGTGTTCTTTATCGCCCCCGGCTGCTGCTATACCGGCTACTCGTACAGCAACAACAACTCACCGTTCTATATGGGCATTCCGCGGCTGAAGTTTCCGTCCGATGCCCCGAGCCGTTCCACCCTCAAGCTGGAAGAGGCGTTCCACGTCTTTATTCCGGCGGACGAGTGGGACGAGCGCCTGGCGAACGGCATGTATGCCGTCGATCTCGGCGCCTGCCCGGGCGGCTGGACCTATCAGCTGGTGAAGCGCAACATGTGGGTCTCTTCGGTCGATAACGGCCCGATGGCCCAGAGCCTGATGGATACCGGCCAGGTGACCTGGCTGCGCGAAGACGGTTTCCGCTATCGTCCGAACCGCAACAACATCTCGTGGATGGTCTGCGATATGGTGGAGAAACCGGCGAAGGTGGCGGCGCTGATGGCGCAGTGGCTGGTCAACGGCTGGTGCCGGGAGACCATCTTCAACCTCAAGCTGCCGATGAAAAAGCGCTATGAAGAGGTGTCGCAGAATCTGGCCTATATTCAGGCCCAACTGGACGAGCACGGCATCAACGCCCAGATCCAGGCGCGTCAGCTGTATCACGATCGTGAAGAGGTGACCGTTCACGTGCGTCGCCTGTGGGCCGCCGTCGGCGGACGTCGCGACGAGCGTTAATCCTTCCCCCTCAGGCCGGAGACGCGTGCGCGTCCTCCGGCCTTCCCCTTAAGGCTGCGGCGCATCCGACACAATATGCGTCACGTCATCCAGATGACCAATTCTCGCCTCGCCGGAACGGTTGAACTTGCTTTTGTCGATCAGCAGTAGCGACTGCGCCGCGCGCTTAAGCAGGATCGATTTAAAGTCGGCATTGAACGCATTGGAGTCCCATAGCGCGCCCTGCGGGTCGATGCCTTCGCAGGAAAAAATAAACAGATCGATCTCCAGCGATTTCAGCTGGGAAATCAGCGCCGGGTTCACGTAGCAGCCATATTTCCGCTGCAGAGTGCCGCCGGAGCAGGTGAGCGTGATTTGGTCGCGTTTGGCCAGCTCCTGGCAGATGGGCTGGCTGTTGGTAAAGACGTGCAGCGGGCGGTCCGGCAGCTGGCGGGCGAGATACCAGCAAGTGGAGCTGGCATCGAGGGCGATCACCATCCCTTCGTCAATCCAGGCCAGCGCTTCGCGGGCGATATCGGCTTTATGCGCGTAATGGCTTTTCAGCCGCATGTGAAAAGGGTCGCCGCTGTCCTGGCTGCGCTGATGGATCACTTTGGCCCGGCCGTGGTTGCGCAGCACTTTGCCCTGCGCCTGCAGCTCGCTCAGATCGCGGCGAATGGTTTCCCTGCTGACGTTGAGCTGTTTTGACAAGGTTTCGGTGGTCAGGCTGCTGTGGTTGATCAGGAGATCGACGATCGCCTGCTGGCGGGCTGCTTTCATTTATTCTCATCCCATCATTGATTGAGCGTCTGCATCAGGCAGACGCTCCGGCATGAGATTACGGCGTGACTCCTTTTTTTAAAAGGATATTTCCGTACTTAGCACGCTCTCCTGTGATAACGATCGCAAAGGCTTTTTGCGCCCGGTCGTAGAAGGCAAAGCGGTCAATCCGCACGATATCCGGGCAGGGGGCCTGCGCCGATAGCGCCTGCCGATAGCGCTGTTCCACCGTCGGGTCCAGCGCATCGCCTTCGACGGCGGCCATCATCACCAGCGGCGGCGCGTAGCTGTCTAACTCGAACAGCGGGATAATCGCCTGCAGCAGATCGCTGACCCGCAGGCCATCGGCGCGGATCACCTGTGGCCCCATGCTGTGCGCCGGGAAATGGGCATCGGAAAAAATGATTTCATCCCCATGGCCCATTTCGGCCAGCACTTTCAGCAGCTCCGGCGATATCAGCGGGGAAATGGTTTTGAGCATCTCAGGCTTCCTCTGTTAATTCAGGTTCAGTTTGCGGCCAAAAATAGCGGTAGCGGTACGCGACCTGCGCTCTGGCCTGTTCCGGCGAAGAGAACTCGCCCACGCCATACCAGCCAAACATCGCCGCGCCGGCCACCGTGGTTTCGGCATCATCGAGAACTTTGATCGGTATTCCAAGCCGGTCGGCCTTGATCTGGTTCCACAGCGCGTTGCGGCTGCCGCCGCCCACCAGCAGCAGCTCTTTCGCCCTGAAGCGGCCGATGTTTTCCAGGGTTTGCAGATGCTGCGCCAGCTGGTCGCTTAACCCCTCCAGCGCGGCGCGGTAAAAATGGCCGCGGGTGGTGTTGAGCGTGACGCCCTGCCAGCCGGCGTGCTGGCTGGCGAGCAGGTCGCACTGCATCCTGACGCCCTGGGCGCCGGGCGGGATCGCCTGCGCTTCGGCAATCAGCGTCTGCCACGGCGTGTCAGCGCTCCACAACAGCTTGCGCACCCATTCGAGCACGCCGGAGGCCAGCCACTGCATTCCCGGGTTATAGCGGCCCGGCTGGCTGTCCAGCTCGCAGGTGGAGCCGCTGTAGTCGCAGAGCAGCGAAGTGTCGACCTGGGCGCTGCGCACCATCAGGATCTCCCAGGTCCCGGAGGAGAGCACCGGCTCATCCTGCCCGGCGCCAGCGCCAAACAGAGCGAACTGAGTGTCGTGCCCGGCCGAGATAACCGGGATCCCGATGGGAAGGCCCAGCAGCGCAGCGGCCTCCGGCAGCAGGGCGCCGATTGGCTGGCCTGCTTCAACCAGCCGCGGGAACAGGCGGCGCGGCAGGCCGGTCGCCTGCAGGATCGGCGCGCTGAAATCGCGCTGCCGGAGATCGAGCATCTGGCTGGTACCCGCCATGGTGAGGTCGGTGGTGAACTCCCCGGTCAGCCGGTGGTTGATCAGCGACGAAATAAACAGCCAGGCATGGGCCTGCGTCAGCAGCTGCGGGTGGTTCTCTTTCAGCCACACCAGCTTATACAGGGTGTTGAACGCAAAGGCGCCGACGCCGGCAATCTGCTGTAGCTGGTGTGCTGGCATATACTGGCTGATATTCTCCATCACCGCCGCGGTGCGCGGGCATTTCCAGCTGATGATCGGATACAGCAGGGCACCCTGCTCATCCACCAGCGCGCCATCGACGCCAAAGGTCGTGACGGTGATGCCGCGCACCGTGCAGGAGGCCAGCTGGTCATGGATCTGCCGACAGCAGTCGGCAAAGCGCTGCATAATGGCCTCCAGCGACCACTGGTGCCAGTCGCTGTTCTCCGCCGCGATGTCGCTGGCGTTCGCCGTTGCGGCGCGGGCGATAATGTTTCCCTGTCGGTCAACGGCCATCGCCCGCACGTTGGTGGCGCCGCAGTCGAGGACCAGGATAACGTCTTGCTTCATAGTGACTCCCGAAACAACATCGCCGGATGGCGCGGCGCTTATCCGGCCTACAGACCGCGCGCATCTGTAGGCCAGGTAAGCCTGCGCCACCGGGCGAAACCAACCTGTTAACGCTTATACAGCGGCCCGTAGTTCTGGCAGGCGCGGTAGTCCTGGCCCTCGATATCCATGCCATGCGCAGCCCAGGCGGAGGGGCGGTAGATTTTCTCCGCTTCCACGTTGTGCATGCAGACCGGAATGCGCAGCATGGCGGCGAGGGTAATGAAATCCGCACCAACGTGGCCGATGGTCAGCACGCCGTGGTTGGCGCCCCAGTTGGCCATGACCGAGTACACATCGCTGAACGGACCCTTGCCGGTCAGACGTGGGGCAAACCAGGTGGTGGGCCAGGTGGAGTTGGTGCGGGCGTCGAGCTGGTCGTGCATCGCTTTGGGCAGCGCCACGCTCCAGCCTTCGGCAATTTGCAGCACCGGCCCCAGGCCTTTGATGATGTTCACCCGGGTCATGGTGAACGGCACGCCGCCTTCGGTCAGGAAGCGGGAAGAGAAGCCGCCGCCGCGGAAGTATTCGTGGATCGCCGGGCACCATTCGGTCGCTGCGAGGCAGGCATCCGCCTCGTTCTGCTCAATCTCCCAGTGAGGTTTCATCGTCGGGTTGCCCTGCGCGTCGCGCTGCTGGCAGGAGCCGTCCAGCGCCGCAGAGCCGGAGTTAATCAGGTGAATGATGCCGTGCTCCGCCCGCCCGGTGAGCGGCTGCCCGGTGACCCGCTCAACGGCGTCCGGCGACCAGTAGGTGCGCACGTCGGCAAACACCTGGGCGGTGCCGGTGAGCTGATGACCCATCAGCATGGCCACGCCGTTGAGGCTGTCGTTTTCGGTAGCGACGACAAATGGCTCGCGCACCCCGTTCCAGTCAAAAGAGCTGTTGAGCAGCGCTTCAGCGGTATCGCCATTGGGGTATTGATCGGTCCAGTGGCGCTGACCCTGGAAACCGGCGGCGATGGCGTTGTAGCCCAGCGACTCCTCCACCAGCCCTTTTTCCGCCAGTTTCGGGTTGCCCTGCATCATGTCGCGGATGCACATCGCCATCAGCAGGCTCTCTTTCAGCACCGCGCGGCTCTGCGTTTCATTGCGCTTATACTGCTCAGCGTTCTGATCTTCGCCGTAGCGGAAGTGTTTATCCGCCCACGCCAGCGCCATCTCCAGCTCGGTTTCATCATAGATTTTGTGATCGATTCGCCGGCGCAGCTCCGTCATGTCGACAGCCTGGACCTTCATGCCGAGCCAGGATTCAAAGAAATTGTGGTCGACGATGGAGCCGGCGATGCCCATTGAGACGCCGCCCAGCGACAGATAGCTTTTCCCTTTCATACTGGCGACGGCCAGGCCGGCGCGCGCGAAGCGCAACAGTTTTTCTTCGACATCCGCCGGGATCGAGGTGTCATCGGCATCCTGCACGTCATGTCCGTAGATGGAGAACGCCGGGATCCCTTTCTGGCTATGGGCCGCCAGGGCGGCGGCCAGATAGACCGCCCCCGGACGTTCGGTGCCGTTAAAGCCCCAGATGGCCTTCGGGCGCAGCGGATCCATGTCGATGGTTTCGCTGCCGTAGCACCAGCAGGGGGTGACGGTGATGGTGACGCCGACGTTCTGGCTGCTGAATTTCTCTTCACAGGCGGCCGACTCGGCCATGCCGGCGATGCAGGTATCGGCAATCACGCACTCCACCCGGGCGCCGCAGGCGTGGCGCAGTTTCTCGCTGATAAGCGCGGCGGTGGCTTTCGCCATGTTCATGGTTTGCGCTTCCAGCGACTCGCGGACCCCCATGCGACGACCATCGATTACCGGGCGGATACCGATCTTCGGTAAGCTGATTTTTTTCATTACAGATCCCTCAGGTTATGCGGATAACAGGTTTAGTTCGTCGCCGCTTGTGAACGGAAACGGGCAAAAATAAAGATGATGGCGAAGCACAGCGCCGGGACCAGTTCGGCGGTCGGGATATTGCCGGCGGCGTCGCTGACAAAGCCCATCACCGGGGTGACGATCCCGCCGCCGATAATGGTCATGACGATAAAGGACGAGCCATATTTGGTGTCCTGGCCCAGATGCTTAATCCCCAGCGAGAAGATGGTCGGGTACTGAATGGACATAAAGGCGCTGCACAGGGTCAGGGCCAGCAGACCGACGTGGCCGCCGCTGAAGGCGGAGAGCAAACAGAGCAGCATGGCGATAAACGCATAGATAGCGAGCACGTTATGCGGTGCAAAGCGGCGGATAAGCCAGGTGCCGGTAAAACGGCCAATAAAGAAGCAGACCATGGTGGCGGTCAGGTAGTTGGCGGCGAAACCGGCCGTCATGCCCGGGATCTCTTCGATAGCGTAGCGAATCAGGTAGCTCCAGCAGGCGGTTTGCGCGCCGACGTAGCAGAACTGGGCCAGCACCGCCCAGCGCCAGTGACGGATGCGCATCAGGCGCGTCAGCGAGGCGAGGAAGGTGCTCTGCGCGCTGTCGCTGTGGTCATCGCTCTGCAGGGAGGGGAAGCGGGTGCAGACGATCAGCAGGGCGACCAGCAGGACGATGGCCACGATAATCATATAGGGGGTTTGTACCGACAGGACCAGGCTGTGCTTCCAGGCGCTGAGCTGTTCTGGCGTCATTTTATCCAGCACATCCTGCGGCTGATGCGGGACGTTAGACAAAATAAGACTCTGGCCAAATACCACGGCAATAATGGCGCCAAATGAGTTAAAGGTCTGGGCCAGATTAAGGCGGAAGTGACCGCCGCTTTCCGGACCGAGAACGGTCACAAACGGGTTGGCCGCCGTTTCCAGGCAGCCAAGCCCGGCGGCGATAATAAATAATCCAATCAAGAATAAAGTGTAGTTCATCACTTCGGCGGCAGGCCAGAACAGCGCGGCGCCGCAGGCATATAAAAACAGACCCGTAAGAATGCCTGCTTTATAGCTGAATTTTTTCATCAGCATCCCAGCGGGGATGGGAATAATAAAATAGCCAAAATAAAAGGCCGACTGAATTAATCCGGCCTGGAAATTAGTCAGGGTAAAGGCCTGTTGAAATTGCGGTAATAAAATATCATTCAGATTATTAGCCACCGCCCACAGAAAAAAGAGGGAGCACAGCAGAGCAAAAGGAATAATGTAGCTCTTACTCTGCCCGCTCTCCATGGCGCGGTAACTTTGCGTTGGTATCGTTGTGTTTCCCATAGCGTCCTCATCAGTTCAGAAGCATTTACAACAGCATTCAGGGCGCAGTCTGGTGCTGCAGCAGACCGCAAAATTAAGTGAGCTCAGGTGACGCGCCGGTGAGTGAAATGAAAGTCACGGCGGAACTCATGACTTCATTTTCAAATAAAAACCGCCTGTTAATATGATGATGGTCACACTTAACGATCTGCGGGCCATTTTATGTGATAATTGTCACTTTAATTTTTCAAAAACGCTGACCGTTTGAGAAAATAAATTCACAAAACCACAACGCTAATGACCGAATGAATGTATATCGTGGAAAACGGGCAAATGTTACAAAGAAATAAAATGCCCGCTTGATGAAATATTATTAAGAACGGGCATTTTAAACACTCTCTTAATGGGCATGGTTGCTTTATTCATGGCGGAATTATTGACGCGGTTCACAAAATATAGTCATGAAAATTCCCCTTTGATTATTCAGGTTGATGATGAAGACCATTATTCACCCTATCCCACGGTAGCCGACGATATTTCTGTTGCCCTGCCGTTGACGGATGATGAGTCACCACAAGAGGAACGCAATGGAAAGAAACAGACTGGCCCGGCAGATTATCGATACCTGCCTGGAAATGACCCGCCTGGGGTTAAATCAGGGGACCGCCGGCAATGTCAGCGTGCGCTATCAGGGAGGAATGCTGATCACCCCCACCGGTATCCCGTATGAAAAGCTGACGGAAGACAAGATTGTCTTTATTGATGCCGATGGCCAGCATGAGCAGGGAAAATTGCCCTCCAGCGAATGGCGTTTTCATCAGGCGGCCTACCAGACGCGGCCCGATGCCCAGGCGGTGGTCCACAATCACGCTGTCCATTGTACGGCGGTGTCGATCCTCAACCGGCCCATCCCGGCCATCCACTATATGATCGCCGCGGCCGGCGGGAATTCGATCCCCTGCGCGCCCTATGCCACCTTCGGCACCCGCGAGCTGTCTGAGCATGTCGCGGTAGCGCTGAAGCACCGCAAAGCCACGCTGCTGCAGCATCATGGCCTGATCGCCTGCGAGGCCAGCCTGGAGAAAGCGCTCTGGCTGGCGCATGAAGTGGAAGTCCTGGCCCAGCTCTACCTCAGCACGCTGGCGATTATCGACCCGGTACCGGTGCTGGATGACGAGGCGATCGCCATCGTGCTGGAGAAGTTCAAAACCTACGGATTACGTATTGAAGAGTGATGCCGCAACGCTAACAGGAGAGACGCGATGGCAAACCGAATGATCCTCAACGAAACGGCGTGGTTTGGCCGGGGGGCGATAAACGCATTAACCGATGAAGTGGCGCGGCGCGGCTATCGCAAAGCATTGATCGTCACCGACAGCACCCTCGCCCGGTGCGGCGTGGCGGCGAAAGTCACTGATAAACTGGATGCCGCCGGGCTGGCATGGGATATGTTCAGCGACGTGATCCCTAACCCGACCATTGCCGTGGTCCAGCAGGGGCTGCAGGCCTTTCAGCGCAGCGGGGCGGATTACCTGATCGCCATTGGCGGCGGTTCGCCGCAGGATACCTGTAAGGCGATCGGTATTATTCAGTGTAACCCGGAATTCGCCGATGTCCGCAGTCTGGAGGGGCTGTCGCCCACCCGTCAGCCCAGCGTGCCGATCTTCGCGGTGCCGACCACCGCGGGTACCGCGGCGGAGGTGACGATTAACTATGTCATCACCGATGAAGAACAGCGGCGTAAGTTCGTCTGCGTCGATCCGCATGATATCCCGCAGGTGGCCTTTATCGATGCCGATATGATGGACGCCATGCCGCCGGCGCTGAAGGCGGCCACCGGCGTGGACGCCCTGACGCACGCTATCGAAGGATATCTCACCCGCGGCGCCTGGGCTTTGACTGATGCGCTGCACCTCAAGGCCATCGAGATCATTGCCGGGGCGCTGCGCGGCTCGGTTGCCGGGGATGCCGGCGCGGGCGAAGCCATGGCGCTGGGCCAGTACGTCGCGGGGATGGGATTTTCCAACGTCGGGCTCGGGCTGGTGCACGGCATGGCGCATCCGCTCGGCGCTTTTTACAACACGCCGCACGGCGTGGCGAATGCCATCCTTTTGCCGCACGTGATGCGCTTTAATGCTGAGGCGACGGGGGAAAAATATCGCGATATCGCCCGGGCGATGGGCGTCAGGGTGGAAGCGTTAAGCCTGACTGCCGCGCGCCAGGCGGCAGTGGAGGCGGTCTGCCAGCTAAACCGCGATGTCGGTATTCCCGGCCATCTGCGCGAGGTGGGCGTCAGGAAAGAGGATATTCCGGCGCTGGCGCAGGCGGCGCTGGAGGATGTGTGTACCGGCGGTAACCCGCGTGAGGCGAGCCTGGCCGATATCGTCGGGTTATATCAGGCGGCCTGGTGATTGCCTGGCCCGGGTAAAGCAGGCAATGCCGGAGGCAGTTACCCTGCACCGGCGCACCTCTTAACGATGGTTAGCGCGTCAGCCGCAGCTGCTGCAGATTGCCATCCAGCTGGAGGTCGGTCTGCAGGCGGGCCACTTCCCGGCAGGTGAAGGCCATCTCCTGATGCGCGGCCAGTTTTTTGCGCCACTTCTCCGGGACCTCGGCCAGACGGGCGTACAGCCCCTCCAGGTCCTGAAACTCGTTCAACAGCTGGGCGGCGCTTTTGGGTCCAATGCCCGCCACGCCCGGCACCTTCGAGCTGCTGATCCCCGCCAGCCCCCAGTAATCCGCCAGTTGCTCCGGAGTGACGCCGAACTCGCTGGCGATAAAGGGCGCGTCCAGCCAGCGCTTCTGAAAGTAGTCGCGGATGCGGATGGTGGGCGACAGCAGCTGACAGTAGCCTTTGTCGGTGGAGACAATGGTGGCTTGATGGCCCGCCTGGGCCACCTTTACCGCCAGGGTGGCGGCGAGGTCGTCCGCTTCGCTGCCCGGCGAGGCCCAGCAGCGGATCCCCCGCTGTTCGAAGGCCGCCCGCAGCGCTGGCATCTCGGCCACCAGCGTCTCCGGCATCGGCGCGCGGCCGGCTTTGTACTCTGGCAGGCGCTGGTGGCGCCAGCCGTGGGCGCGATCCTCATCATCGAACACCGCCACCGCGTGGGTGGGCTGACTGTGGACGATCAGCTGCTCCAGCGCATGCAGGCAGGTATCGACGCAGGGCGAACCCTGCACCGCATGGATGCGGCGGATCAGATTTAACGCGTCGACGATTAACAGATGAACAGCCACAGATACCCCCTTATTCTCAGCGTCTTTAGGGTAACATCGCCATCGGATCGAGGCTATCTGCGCCTGAACAATCAGGAAGATAACGCGCAAATTTCGCTAACTGACCGCCATCAGCGGGCTGATGACGCCCGGCGCGGGTTCGCCGTACCACACCGCTTCGCGCACCGGGACCGGTTTGGCGATAAGCCCGAGGGCGTAAAAGCGATCGGCGATGGTCTGCTGGGCGCGGATCACCGACAGATCCATCGGCCGCGGGCGATGGCTGCGGCGGGCGAGGGCCATGCTCAGCGACCGGGCGTCAATCCCCAGCTCTGCCGAGAGTAAGCGGGCCGCTTCACCACGATGCGAGTCGATAAACTGCCCGGTGTGGGTCAGCTCCGTCAACAGACGGCGCATGATATCGCCATGCTGAGCGAGATAGTCCCGTCGCGAAAGATAAAACTGATGGTTGTTGACTCGTCCTTCGCCGCTGGCGACCACCCGCAGCTCGCCGGTGTGTTCGGCGTCGCTGAGCAGCGGGTCCCACATCATCCAGGCGTCAACCGCCAGGTAGTCGCTGGCGGTCAGCGGATATTTCGGCGGGGTATAGACCACCCGCACGTCGTTCAGACCCAGGCCGGCGTCCTCGAGGATCTGCAGCAGCAGCCAGTGGACATTCGACCCTTTATTGAGGGCGATGCGTTTACCGCGCAGATCGCTGAGCTGGCGAATGTCGCTCTCCTGCGGGACGACCATCGCCACGCTGCGCGGCGCCGGCGGCTCCCACGCCACGTACATCAGTTCGCTATTGCTGGCCTGGGCAAACACCGGCGGCGCTTCTCCGGTGGTGCCGAAGTCGATCTCGTTGCAGGCGAGGGCGTGGAGGAGCTGCGGTCCGGCAGGAAACTCACTCCACAGCACGTTGACGCCGAGGCTGGCGAAGGCGGTTTCCAGACTCTGACGGGCTTTCAGGATCCCGAGGCTGCCGAAGCGCTGGTAGCCAATGCGCAGTTCGCGATCGGCCCCGGCTGCGTTGGCGAACGCCCGCGGCGGCGCAGGCGGGCGGCGGCGGCTTTTGATCAGCCCGAGGTTAGCGAGCTGGGTGCGCAAGGTATGCCGACTGATCCCCAACAGCGCGGCCGCCTGGCTCTGGTTATCGTCGCAATGCGCCATGGCGTGGCGAATCAGGGCGCTGGTCACTCGCTGCCACAGCGGCTCGCCGGGAAGCGCTAGCTGGTGGCGAATAAAGTCGTCCAGTTCATGATCGCTCGCCGGCGCCGGGGCGTCGTTGAGCGTCGCCAGGCGCAGCTGGGCAGGACTGATCTCCTCTTCTTTACTGAGGAGCACCGCGTTGTGCAGGGTGTTTTCCAGCTCGCGAATATTGCCCGGCCACGAATAGTCCATCAGCCGGGCCAGTGATTCCGGCGCCAGACGCAGGGTTGGCCGCCCTAGGCGCCGGGCATAGAGTGATAAAAAGTGGTGCGCCAGCAGCGGGATATCCTGCCGACGCTGGCGCAGCGGCGGCAGCGGCACCACCGCGATATTCAGTCGATAGTAGAGATCCTCGCGAAAGCGGCGCTCGCGGATCGCCTGGGCCAGGTCGACGTGGGTGGCGGCAATCACCCGGACATTCACTTTAATCGCTTTGCGTGAGCCGACGCGGGTAATTTCACGCTCCTGCAGCACTCGCAGCAGCTTGACCTGCAGCGGCAGGCTTAATTCGCCGATCTCGTCCAACAGCAGCGTCCCCCCTTCTGCGGCTTCAAACCAGCCGGGCTGTCCCTGCTGCGCGCCGGTGAAGGCGCCTTTCTCATGGCCGAACAGTTCGGCTTCGGCGAGGCTCTCGGTCAGCGCGCCGCAGTTAACGGCCAGAAACGGCTGCTGGCGACGGGCGCTGTGATGATGGAGATAGCGGGCCACCACCTCCTTGCCGGTGCCGGTTTCGCCCACGATCAGCACGGTCGCCTCCGTTGGCGCGAGCTTGTCCAGCAGGCTCTGGAAGGCCTTCGACGCCGGGTCGATCAGCGCGGGAGCGGTGGAAGGGGATTCTGGGTTCAGCATAGCGGGCCTCCGATCGTTGACGCTCTGAACTTATCCTGCGGCGGCCGCAGAAACCAGAGGGGGAAGGCCCGCGGCTGTTGCAAATGCGCCAGCGGATGCGCGGCGGCTGCGCGATTTGCAACAGCGCGGCGCGGCGAAGCTGTTTTCAGTGCCTTGATTTTAAAAGATTAATTTTTTATTCACCATTGGCATGATTATCGCTAACACCCATATAACCAAATTAAAACATCTCTTCGATAAATATCGGATATGGTTATATAGGAAATAGATAATGACGCAGCAAGCTCCCGACAAGATCAATGTCTTCTGGTTCTTACCTACCCATGGCGATGGCCGTTATCTGGGTACCACCGAGGGTGGACGCCCGGTCGATTTACCTTATCTGCAGCAGGTGGCGTTGGCGGCCGACAGTCTGGGCTACTACGGCGTGCTGATCCCCACCGGTAAAAGCTGTGAAGATTCGTGGCTGGTGGCCTCGGCGCTGGCGCCGTTGACCCGCCGTCTGCGCTATCTGGTGGCGGTCAGGCCGGGCCTGCAGCCGCCAACCCTGGCGGCACGGATGGCGGCCACCCTCGACCGTTTATCGGAAGGTCGGCTGCTGATCAACGTCGTTACCGGCGGCGACCCGGTGGAAAACAAAGGCGACGGTATCTTCCTCAGCCACAGCGAGCGCTATCAGGTGACCCGCGAATTTCTTGATGTTTACACCCGCCTGCTTCGCGGGGAAAAAGTGGACTATCACGGCGAGCATATTCACGTGGAAGGCGCTGAAGTGCTGTTCCCGCCGGTACAGGAGAATGGCCCGCCGCTCTATTTCGGCGGCTCTTCTGAGGCGGCCATTGATGTGGCGGCCGAGCAGATCGACAGCTATCTGACGTGGGGCGAACCCCCGGAACTGGTGGCGGAGAAGCTGGCGGTGGTGCGCGAGCGCGCCGCGGCCCGCGGACGCACCCTGCAGTACGGCATTCGTCTGCACGTCATTGTGCGCGAAACGGAAGAAGAGGCATGGGCCGCCGCCGACCGGCTGATCGCCCATCTTGACGACGATACCATTGCCCAGGCGCAAAAGATCTTCGCCCGCATGGACTCGGCCGGCCAGGCGCGGATGAGCGCCCTGCATCAGGGGTCGCGCGATAATCTGCGCATTGCGCCCAATCTGTGGGCCGGCGTCGGACTGGTGCGCGGCGGCGCGGGTACCGCGCTGGTAGGTAATCCGCAGCAGGTAGCGGAACGCATCCGCGAATATCAGGCGCTCGGCATCAGCAACTTTATCTTCTCCGGCTACCCACATCTGGAAGAAGCGCACCGCTTTGCTGAGCTGGTGATGCCTCTGTTGCCGCTGGAAAACGCGGCCTCGTCGAAGGCGCGTAGCGTGAACACCGGTCCGTTTGGCGAAACCATCGGCGGCGATAAGCGCCCGGTGCGCCAGGTCAGCGCCAGCTGATGGCCCGGAGCGCGACCATGAGACAGCATACCGGAGGAGGGCTGCGATGAGTGCAGAACCGCATATCGTGATTATCGGCGGCGGCTTTAGCGGCGCGGCGGTGGCGATTGAGCTGCTGCGCCTGGCGCCGAACGGGGTGCGCGTGACGCTGCTGGAGCCGCGCCAGTCCCCCGGGGCCGGGGTGGCCTACTCCACTGCGGAGCCGACGCACCGGATTAACGTTCCGGCCGCTCGCATGCAGCTGGCCGGCGACGAAGAGGGCGCCTTCGATCATTGGTACCGCCATCAGCCTGCCTTTGCCGTCGATGTGCAGGCGCTGCGCCCGGACGGTTCCGTCTACCCTCAGCGCGGCCAGTTTGGTCGCTATGTGGCGCAGCGTTTTGCCGACGCCGTGGCGTCCAGCGGCGGACGGCTTCGCCACCTGCGCGATCGGGCGCTCGCTTTTCATCAGGGGACGGTGACCACCGACGGCGGCCTGCAGCTTAAGGCCGATCTGCTGGTGCTGGCGATCAGTCATCCACCGCCTTCGCTGCCGCCGCAGGCCGAAGCCTGGCGTCATCATCCGGCGCTGATTGCCAACCCGTGGCAGCCCGGCGCGCTCGATGCCATCGCCCCGCACGCCCGGGTGGCGGTGATGGGCACCGGATTAACCATGGCCGATACGGTCGCGACGCTGGACCGGCTGGGCCACCGCGGCAGTATCGTCGCCTTTTCGCGCCACGGCCTGCTGTCGCGCGGCAACCTTAGCGGCGCAGGGACAACCTGGCCCGGCGACTATCAGCAGGGCAACCTGCGTCAGCGCCTGCGTCAGATCCGCCTCGACGTCGCGTATGCGGCGCAGCAGGGCCTGAGCTGGCAGGTGGTGCTGGATGCGGTTCGTCAGCAGGGGCAGCGGATCTGGCAGGCGCTCAGCGTCGCCGATCGCCAGCGTTTTCTGCGCCATCTGCGCCATTACTGGGATGTCCACCGCTACCGCGTGGCGCCGCAGGTCGCCGAGGTGCTGGAGGCGCGCCAGCGCACGGGCAGTCTGCAGGTGCAGGCGGCCAGGCTACTGTCGATAAGCGGTGAAGGCGAAACGCTGCGTCTGACGCTGGCGCGGCGCGGCGGCGGTGTGCAAACCCTGAGCGTCGATCACCTGATCCTGACGACCGGACCCGCACACCGCGCCCTGACCGACAGCCAGCCATTTTTACAGGACCTCGCCCGCCGCGGCCTGATTCGCGCCGATGCCCTCGGCATGGGCCTGGAGGTGGACAGCCGTTCCCGGGCAGTGGCTGAGCCGCACGTTGAGGCGCCGCCGGTGCTGGTGGCCGGTCCGGCCGCCCGCGGGCGTTTTGGCGAACTGATGGGCCTGCCGCAGGTAGCCGACCATGCCGCCGACGTGGCGGCGCAAGCGTTACTCACGCTCGGGATCCCGCAGGACTCCCGATGTCCTGCGTACTGAATACCTCCCTTTATTTTCCCTGATTCATTTTGCCGCGTGCGCCCCGGCGACGGGCCGCGCTATGGAGATTGCTATGTCATCACAACGTGAAATTCGTCTTAACGCTTTCGATATGAACTGCGTCGGCCATCAGTCGCCGGGCCTGTGGGCGCATCCCCGGGATCGCTCCTGGCAGTATAAAGATCTGGAGTACTGGGTGGATCTGGCGCGGCTGCTGGAGCGCGGCAAGTTCGACGGGCTGTTTATCGCCGACGTGCTGGGGATCTATGACGTACTGAACGGCAGCGGCGACGCGGCGATCCGCCAGGCGACGCAGGTTCCGGTCAACGATCCGCTGGCACTGATCACCCCGATGGCGCTGGTGACGGAGCATCTGGGCTTCGGCCTGACCGCCTCGCTGTCGTTTGAGCATCCTTACCCCTTCGCTCGTCGTCTGTCGACGCTCGATCATCTGACCAAAGGGCGGGTGGGCTGGAATATCGTCACCTCCTATCTGGAGAGCGGGGCGCGCAATATCGGCCAGCAGACTCAGACCGATCATGACACCCGCTATGACTATGCCGATGAGTATTTGCAGGTGATCTACAAACTGCTGGAGGGAAGCTGGGAGGACGGGGCGGTGCTGCGCGACAGAGAGCGGAAGATCTTCAGCGATCCGCGGAAAATCCATCCCATTAACCATCAGGGACAGTTCTTTTCCGTGCCGGGGATCCACCTCTGCGAGCCATCCCCGCAGCGCACGCCGGTGCTGTATCAGGCGGGGGCGTCCAGCCGCGGCAAACAGTTCGCCGCCGGCCATGCCGAATGCGTCTTCGTCGCAGCGCCGTCGAAGGTGCTGCTGAAGAAGACGGTGGCGGATATTCGCCGCCGGGCAGCTGAAGCGGGGCGAGATCCGCACAGCATCCTGATCTTCAACCTGCAGACGGTGATTGTCGGCGACACCGACCGCGAGGCGCAGGCGAAGTGGCAGGAATATAAGCAGTACGTCAGCTATGAAGGCGCGCTGGCGCTGCTCTCCGGCTGGACGGGGATCGATTTCGGCCAGTATCAGCCGGATCAGGTGCTGAAGTATCTGCACACCAACGCCATTCAGTCGGCGGTGGAGGCCTTTTCGACCGCTGATCCGAACCGCCAGTGGACGGTGCAGGCCCTGGCCGATTGGGCGGGGATCGGCGGCTTCGGTCCGCTGGTGGTTGGCAGCGCGCAAACCGTGGCGGACGAACTGCAGTCCTGGGTCGAAGAGACGGACGTCGATGGCTTTAACCTCGCCTATGCCGTCACTCACGAAACCTTCCGCGACGTCGTCGAGCTGCTGGTGCCTGAGCTGCAAAAGCGCGGCGTCTTTAAGCAGGAGTACCGCGAGGGGACCCTGCGCGAAAAACTGTTCGGCGCCGGCCCGCGTCTGGCCGCGCCTCACCCGGGCGCCAGCTACCGCCGCGATGCGCGCACGGCGGCATCGGTAGAGGAGAAGGTGACATGATCGCTATCGATGACCTGCATAAAAGTTACCGCACGGCGGATGGCCGGCTCAGCGCGGTGCTGAAAGGGCTGTCGCTGCAGGTGCCTGAGCGCTCCATCACCGCGGTGGTGGGGCCGAGCGGCGCCGGTAAATCAACCCTGGCGCGCTGCATCAGCCTGCTGGAGCAACCGGACAGCGGCAGCATTCGTATCAATGGCCAGGATCTGTCGGCGCTGTCCGGCGAGGCGCTGCGCCGGGAACGGCGGGCGATTGGCACCGTTTTCCAGTCTTCGGCGCTGTTGAGCCGCAGGACCGCCTGGGAGAATGTCGCCCTGCCGCTGGCGTGGCTGGGTGTGGTGGAGCGCGATATCAAGGCGCGGGTTGGCGAGCTGCTGGAGAGCGTCGGCCTGAGCCACAAAGCGGATG
The DNA here is from genome assembly GCF_000828055.2 of Klebsiella variicola. NCBI lineage: Bacteria > Pseudomonadati > Pseudomonadota > Gammaproteobacteria > Enterobacterales > Enterobacteriaceae > Klebsiella > Klebsiella variicola. The sequence continues at coordinate 1,001,954 of NZ_CP010523.2, forward strand.
CCTGGCCGGCCCAGCTCTCAGGCGGCCAGCGCCAGCGGATCGGCATTGCCCGCGCGCTGGCGCTGCGCCCGTCCGTTCTGCTGGCGGATGAAGCCACCTCCGGCCTCGATCCTCAGGCCACGGCCTCGGTGCTGGCTCTGCTCAAGCGGCTGCGTGACGAGTACCAGCTGGCGATCGTCCTGATCACCCATGAAATGGACGCGGTGCGCACGGCGGCGGATGCGGTGGCGGAGATCCGCGACGGGACGATCGTCCAGTACGGGCGGATCGAAGATCTGCTGGCGCGCCCCGATTCTCTGCTCGGCCAGCAGCTGTTGCCGCTGACGCCGGCGGCAGCGACCCACAGCGATCTTCTGCTGCGTCTGAGCTACCGCTGGGATGTGCCGGTGGCCACCGACTGGATCAGCCGCCTGAGCCAGCAGTGGGCGCTGCAGATCGATCTCCTTGGCGGTCACGTCGAGGTGATCAATGGTCGGCTGGCCGGTCGCCTGCAGGCCGGAGTGCGCTTTCAGGGCGAACGCCTGTCGCCCGCGCGACTGCAGGGCCTGCTGGCGCAGCTCGGCATAACGGCGGAGATCCTCGACAGCGCGCCGTTGCTCAGGGAGGCGGTATGAAACCGACAGTCATCAGTCAGGATACCCCCTGGGGCGAAATCCCTTCGCTGCTGCTCCCCGCCTATGGCGAAACCTGGCTGATGGTGGCCATTGTGATGCTGTTTGTCGTCACGCTGGGAGGGCTGGTGGGGGTGGTGTTGTTTAATGCCTCGCCGCGGGGCTTATTTCCGCACGCACTGCTGTACCGACTGCTGAACTGGGTGGTCAATATGGGACGTTCGCTGCCGTTTCTGGTGCTGATGGCCGCCATTATCCCGTTCACATACTGGCTGACCGGCACCACGATTGGCATCCCCGCCGCGGTGGTGCCGATGATCGCCGCCGGCGTCCCGTTCTTTGGCCGTCTGGTGGAGAACGCGCTGCGCGAGTTGCCGGCGGAGGTCACCGCAGTGGGGGTCGTCTGCGGCGGGTCGCGCTGGCAAATCATTGCCAGCGCGCAGCTCAGTGAAGCCTTGCCCGCGCTGGTGGCGGCGGTGACGCTGAACCTGGTCTCGATGATTGAGTATTCGGCTATCGCCGGGACCATCGGCGCCGGCGGCATCGGCTACCTGGCCGTGGTGTACGGCTATCAGCGCTTCGACAACCACATCATGATCGCGACGATCATTGCCCTGATCGCCACGATCCAGTTGATTCAATTTTTGGGTGACCGTCTGGTCAACCGTTTACGCCACACGCAGGGGAACCTTGTATGACAACAGAGCAATTTGAGTTACGTAAAGCGCGGCGCTGGCCCTGGCTGGCGGCGCTGGCAGTGATTATCCTGCTCGCCATCGCCTTCTGGTGGTGGCGGGGACATACCCAAAGCCAGCAGGTGGTCTTCGGCAGCACGTTAAAAATTCACTACGAGCCGGCGATGGCCGGCGAGCAGCGGATCATTGAGTATATTAATCAGCATATTGCGCCCGATTACGGTCTGAAACTGGAGGCGGTGGGGGTGCAGGATCCGGTCCAGGCTGACCGCGCGGTAGCGGAAGGACAGTATGCCGGGACGATCTATCAGCATCAGTGGTGGCTTAAACAGGTGGTGGACGCTAACGGCTTTGCGCTGTCGACCACGGTGCCGGTGTTCCAGTGGGCGTTTGGCATCTATTCCGACCGCTACTCGTCGGTACAGGCGTTGCCCAACGGCGCGACCATTGTCGTGCCTGACGATGGCGCCAATCAGGGGCAGGCCCTGTGGCTGCTCCAGCGCATTGGGTTGATCTCGCTCGACCCGGCGGTGGAGCCGCGTACGGCGAAGCTGAAAAATATTGTCGGTAACCCGCATCAGTTTGTCTTTAAAGAGCTGGATCTGCTGACCATGCCGCGGGCGTTAAATTCGGTGGATGCCGCCATCGGCTATGTCTCGCAATTTGACGCCGGGAAAGTGCCGCGTGAGAAAGGCATATTATTCCCGCCGGCGCCGCGCACCTTTGCTTCGCAATTAGTGATTGGTACACCGTATTTATCGCAGGAAAATATCGTCAAATTAAAACAGGCTTTTTCTGACCCGCGGATCCAGACGTGGTTACAAACCACCGATGACCCGCTGGTAAAAGACGTATTAGTTCCAGTGTCCGCGGAATAAGCGTCCTGCACGACGTCTATTTTCGTTGTTATTTATTTCCCTTGAGGATGCGCGAAAGCGCGTCCTTTTTGTGCTGGTAATATTTATTAACTTATTGATTATATTGATTTTTATAGAATGATTTGTTGTTTTGATTCTCGTCGCGCGCGGTCTATAACCGCTGATGACCTGCACAAAATAATAAGGTGAAAAAATGAGTACATTACCAGTGGATAATCCCGGTATCGCTTCGGTACCGGTCAGTAGCGTCGGGGATGTGGCGCGGCTAATTAATTCCGGCAAGGAACAAGCGAAATATGCGCGGATGATTGTCTTCCTCGCGCTGGGGGGCGTTTTTCTCGACGCATATGACTTAACCACGCTCTCCTACGGTATTGATGACGTTGTACGTGAATTTCAGCTCTCACCGCTGCTGACCGGCCTGGTGACTTCGTCCATTATGGTCGGGACTATCGTCGGCAATATTATCGGCGGCTGGCTGACCGATAAATATGGTCGCTATTCGGTTTTTATGGCCGATATGTTCTTTTTCGTGATTTCGGCTATCGCCGCCGGGCTGGCGCCGAACGTCTGGGTGTTGATTGGCGCCCGCTTCCTGATGGGCATCGGCGTTGGCATCGACCTGCCGGTAGCGATGTCCTATCTGGCCGAGTTTTCCCGCTTTGCCGGCAAAGGCAACAAAGCGGCTCGCCTCGCGGCGTGGTGCCCGATGTGGTACGCCGCCTCAACCGTCTGCTTTCTCATTATCTTCGGCCTCTATTTCCTGCTGCCGCAGGAGCATCTTGACTGGCTGTGGCGCGCCTCCCTGCTGTTCGGCGCCGTGCCGGCACTGCTGATTATTGCCGTCCGCAGTCGATTTATGAATGAATCCCCGCTGTGGGCGGCGAACCAGGGCGATCTGACCTCTGCAGTGCGTATTTTACGCGACTCCTGGGGGATCCATGCCCATGAGGTCCCGGCGGCGAAGCCCGCGCCCGCGCCGAAAGTGAGCTTCCGCGTGCTGTTCGAAAAACCCTACCGCGAGCGGACTATCGTCGCCGGGGTGATGAATATCTGTATCTCCTTCGAGTACACGGCGATTGCCTTTTTCCTGCCGTCAATTCTTGCCCAGTTCCTCGGGGCTGGCGTCTTCGAAACTATTTCGGCATCGCTGGGGCTGAACGCCCTGTTTGCTTTTACCGGCGGGCTGCTCGGTATGCATCTGGCGTGGAAATATCCTTCGCGTCATGTGGCGATAGCCGGCTTCGCCCTGCAGTTTGTGGCGCTGATTGTGCTGGCGCTGGTGGGGCAACCGCACGCGACGGCAGGTATCGTGCTGGCTATCGCGATGCTGGGGCTGTGGCTGTTCGCCGAAGGGTTTGGCCCGGGGGCGCAGCTGATGATCTACCCGGCGCTCTCCTATCCTACTGCCATTCGCGCCACCGGGGTCGGTTTCAGCCGGGCACTCTCCGGGATCGGCAGCGCGCTGGCGTTGTTTATTCTGCCGCTGCTGCAGGCCTCCCTCGGCACGCAGATGTTCTGGGTGGTCTCGCTTGCCGCCATTATTCCCATTTTCTTCCTGCTGGCGGTCCGTCATGAACCGACGCGAGAAGATATCGACGCACTCCATGAATAAGGAACTGACAATGACCCTGCTCTCCACTGGCACCGATTATGACGCGCTGGCGGCCGCCTTCCGCCCGATATTCACCCGTATCGCCCAGGGCGCTGCGGAGCGCGAACAGCAGCGCATTCTGCCCGATGAGCCGATCCGCTGGCTGAAAGAAGCGGGCTTCGGCACGCTGCGTATCCCGCGCGAGAAGGGCGGCTGGGGCGCTTCGCTGCCGCAGCTCAGCGCGCTGCTGATCGAGCTGGCGCAAGCGGACTCTAACCTGCCGCAGGCCCTGCGCGCGCACTTTGCCTTTGTGGAAGATCAGCTGAATCAGCCGGATTCCGCCGGGCGCGACCGCTGGTTTCGTCGCTTCCTCGACGGTGAGCTGGTGGGCAGCGGCTGGACCGAGATCGGCGCGGTTAAGCTGGGAGAGGTGAACACCAGAGTGACGCCGACAGAGGGCGGCTGGCGACTCGACGGCGAGAAGTTTTACAGCACCGGCGCGCTGTACGCCGACTGGATCGATGTGTTTGCCCGGCGCAGTGATACCGCCGGCGATGTGATAGCCCTGGTCAGCACCCAGCAGACCGGCGTGGCGCGGGAAGATGACTGGGATGGCTTTGGCCAGCGGCTGACCGGCAGCGGGACCACCCGCTTTACCGGCGCTCGGGTGGAAACCGAACATGTCTATGATTTTGCCCAGCGCTTTCGCTATCAGACCGCCTTCTACCAGCATGTGCTGCTGGCGACCCTCGCGGGCATTGGCCTGGCGGTTGAGCGGGATGCCGCGCAGGGCGTCAAACATCGCTCCCGGATGTACAGCCACGGCAACGCCGCCGTGCCGCGCGATGACGCTCAGGTTCTGCAGGTCGTTGGGCAGATCAGCAGCTGGGCATGGGCGACCCGGGCCGCGGTCCTGCAGGCCGCGGAATCGCTGCAGCAGGCCTATGTGGCGCACGTCAGCGACGACGAAGCATTGATTGCCCGGCGTAACCAGCTGGCGGAAGTGGAAGCGGCGCAGGCGCAGGTGATCGCCAGCGACTGGATCCCGCGGGCGGCGACGGAGCTGTTTAATGCCCTCGGGGCGTCGGATACGCGAACTCGCCTTGCGCTGGATCGCCACTGGCGCAATGCGCGGACGGTCGCCTCGCATAATCCGGTGATTTATAAGGCACGTAATATCGGTAACTGGCTGGTGAACGGTGAAGCGCCCACCTTTATCTGGCAGATAGGCAATGGTGAGAAAACGGCGGGGTAAGCCTGTCGGCGACGGGAGGCGCAGTGCTTCCCGTCGTCAGGAAAATCAAGGTTTATCCAGCGACCAGGTGGCGCTGCGCACGTCGACTTTCACCGGCAGCAGGCCGATGCGCGTAAAGGTATCCGCCAGCGCCTGCTGTTCGTTATACACCGCCGGGGTCATGCGTTCGGCACCGTAGGGCAGGCGGGCCAGGGTCTTCTGCCAGATGGCTTTATCCAGTCCGGTTGAGGTCGACAGCAGCCCGGCGGCCTCGTCCTGATGGCTGTTCGCCCACGCGCTGAGTTTACCCAGCTCATCCACCACCTGCTTTGCTGTCTCCGGGTAGGTATCTGCAAACTTGCGGCTGGCGAGATAGAAGGTGTAGTGAGGCACCAGCCCCTCGGCATTGCGGATCTGTCGGGCTTTCGCGTTGGTTTCCACTTCTGCGAGGAACGGATCCCAGATCACCCACGCATCAATCGCCCCGCGCTGGAAAGCGGCGCGGGCATCCGCCGGCGGCAGATAGACCGGGGTGATGTCTTTATAGCTGAGGCCCGCTTTTTCCAGTGCGGCAACCAGCAGGTAGTTGACGTCAGACCCCTTGTTCAACCCCACGCGCTTGCCCTTCAGGTCGGCCACGCTGTGGATTGCCGACTGTTCAGGCACCACAATCGCTTCCGTTTTCGGGTTAGCGGGGGAATGGGCAAGGTAGACCAGATCGGCTTGCGCCGCCTGGGCAAAGGCCGGAGGCGCATCGCCGGTCGCGGCCAGATCGATACTACCGACGTTCAGCCCCTCCAGCATTTGCGGTCCGGCGGGGAATTCGACCCAGCGTACGGCAATACCCTGTTTTTTCAGGCTCTTATCCAGCGTGCCGCGATACTTCAGCAGCGCGAAGATATTCGCCTTTTGATAGCCGATGTTGACGGTTTCCGGCGCTTTGGCCAGCGCGGAGGTAGAGAGGGCGGCGAGGACCAGCAGCCAGGCGGGGCGGAATCGGTTGGACATTGTCTGTTCTCCTTAGCGGTTTTGCGTAAGGTAACAAACAGCGCTTATAACCATTAAATAACTAAAATTTTATTGATATAACAAAAAGAGTTATTCAGGACGATGACCCGACACGTCGACGCGTGCCGGGTCTGAGGATTAATCGCAGGCGACGATCTTCATCGCCAGGCCACCGCGAGAGGTTTCCCGGTACTTGGCGTTCATGTCTTTACCGGTTTCGTACATGGTCTCGATCACTTTATCGAGGCAGACGCGCGGCTCGCTGGTTCGGCGCAGCGCCATTCGCGCGGCGTTGACCGCTTTCACGGCGGCGATAGCGTTGCGTTCGATACACGGTACCTGCACCTGGCCGGCAACCGGGTCGCAGGTCAGGCCGAGGTTATGCTCCATGGCGATCTCTGCCGCGATGCACACCTGACCCGGACTACCGCCCAGCAGTTCCGCCAGACCGGCCGCCGCCATCGAGCAGGCGACGCCCACTTCACCCTGGCAGCCGACTTCGGCGCCGGAGATGGACGCGTTCATCTTATACAGCGAACCAATCGCGCTGGCGACCAGCATATAGCGGGCCAGAGAGTTGCTGTTCACTTTGCGGATAAACTTGTCGTAGTAGGCCAGCACCGCCGGCACGATACCGCAGGCGCCGTTGGTTGGCGCGGTAACGACCCGGCCACCGGCGGCGTTCTCTTCGTTCACCGCCAGGGCGAACATATTGATCCAGTCGACCACCGCCATCGGATCGCTGTTGGTGGTGTCCTGACTCACCAGCATGCGGCGCAGCGCGGCGGCCCGGCGCGGCACGCGCAGTTTGCCCGGCAGAACGCCTTCGGTGGTGATGCCGCGTTCGATACCGGCGCTCATCACTTCCCATACCGCGGCAAAGTGTTGCTCCAGCGCTTCTTTGCTGTGCAGCGCCAGTTCGTTCTGCATCATCAGCCCAGAGAGCGACAGCCCGGTTTCACGGCAGTGACGCTGCAGGTCGGCGGCGTTTTTATAAGGGTAAGGAACCGCAACCGGCGCATCGGCGATCTGGCCGAAGTGCGCTTCGTCGACGATAAAGCCGCCGCCGATAGAGTAATACGTCTGGCTGTAGATCACCTTGTCACCGGCCAGGGCGGTAATGCGCATGCCGTTCTCATGCAGCGACAGGTTGTCGGCATGGAAATTCATGCACTGATCGACCGGGAAGTCCACTTCGTGCTGACCGTTGGCCAGCATCAGGCGGCCATGGGTGTTAACGTCCTGAATAAAGCCCGGAATGGCGTCGATGTCGACGGTGTCCGGCAGGTTGCCGGCGAGTCCCATGATAATCGCGATGTCGGTATGGTGGCCTTTACCGGTCAGGGAGAGGGAGCCATAGACGTCGACGACGACTTTGCTGACGTCGGCCAGCAGGCCGCGTGCGATCAGATCGTCAGTGAATTGTTTGCCCGCTTTCATCGGTCCAACGGTATGGGAGCTGGAAGGGCCAATGCCGATTTTAAAGATATCGAATACGCTGATCATATGTATTCCCGTGCTGTCGGAAAGCGCGCCGCCGTTAAGCGGCGCGGGGGGAGGTATTGACTGAATTAGCTGAACAGCGAGTAGAAGATCGCGGAGATGGCAATCAGACCCATAATCACCACGAAGACGTTGCTGATATGGCCGCTGTATTTACGCATCGCCGGCACTTTCTGAATCGCGTACATCGGCATCAGGAACAGGATCATCGCGATAATCGGGCCGCCAAGGGTCTCGATCATCCCGAGGATGCTCGGGTTCAGCGTCGCCACAATCCAGGTGGTCACCAGCATGAACAGCGCGGTCAGCTTGTTCAGTTTGTTGACTTCGATAGATTTGCCTTTACTGCGCAGGGATTTAATCACCATGCCGTTAAAGCCTTCGCGGGCGCCCAGATAGTGGCCGAGGAAGGATTTGGTGATGGCGATCATCGCGATGATCGGTGCCATCCAGGCGATAACCGGCGCGTTAAAGTGGTTTGCCAGGTAAGACAGAATCGAGATGTTCTGCTCTTTCGCCGCCGCCAGGTCCGCCGGAGAGAGGCTCAGGACGCAGCTGAATACGAAGAACATCACGGTCAGCACCATCATAATGTGAGCGCGGGCCAGGATGCTGGAGCATTTCTTCTCGGCGCCTGCGCCGTACTCTTCACGCTTGGCCACCGCGAAGGAGGAGATGATCGGCGAGTGGTTGAAGGAGAAGACCATCACCGGGATCGCCAGCCACAGGGTCATCAGCAGGCCATTGCCGGTTGCGGAGGCGCTGCTCAGGGAGAGCGTCTCCAGCGCCGCGCCGTTCCACTGCGGGATCAGGTACAGCGCCAGAATCATCAGGGCGATAACGAACGGGAACACCAGGATGCTCATCGCTTTCACAATCATCTGCTCACCGAAACGCACGATGGTCATCATGCCGACGATCAGGATCAGCGACAGAATGGCGCGCGGCGGCGGCGTCATGTGCAGTTGGTGCGCCATGAAGGTTTCGACGGTGTTAGTGATCGCCACGCTGTACACCAGCAGGATCGGGTAGATAGCGAAGAAGTAGAGCAGGGTAATCAGCTTCCCTGCGCCTACGCCAAAGTGTTCTTCCACCACTTCGGTGATGTCTTCGCCCGGATTTTTCCCGGAGAGGACGAAGCGAGTCATACCGCGGTGAGCGAAGAAGGTCATCGGGAAGGCCAGAATCGCCATGATAATCAGGGGGATCATGCCGCCGACGCCGGCGTTGATCGGCAGGAACAAGACGCCCGCGCCGATCGCTGTACCGTACAGGCCCAGCATCCACATGGTGTCGGTTTTACGCCATCCGCTGCGGGTTTCGCCCGAAACGATGGTGCTGGTTTGAGTGGTTTCCATCTGTATCTCCTGGAGGAATCAACAAAATCTAATGAACAAATACAATTGCGTAACATGAAATTCGTTTAATTACGGTTTTTTTAGAAATTTTCTCCGTAATAATTGGGCCGGAAAGATACATTTATATGGTTTATGCATCAGTGATCGCGATCTCAAATGCAATAATCCACTTTCAATGTGCGTATTTTTAGTCCAACAGCCTGTTTCTGGTGATCAGCCAGCGATTTGTGGCGCGCAGGCTACCATTTGCAGCATATGAGATAAAAGCGGAGCGGCGTAATAACGAGGGATTTACTGTAAAAAAGAGATGTAGTCGACGTTTTTGCGCTTAAAACCATTTTTTGCAGTGATAATTGTCGCAGTTTTTACCAACGCAAACGATTGGCTATGTAGAAATGATTCAGGTGAATGAATAATAACAGAAAGGTTTTTAGCGTGTTCTGGAAGTCAGAGGAAGAGAGCCCGCCGGGGGCAGGCTGTAGAAGATACCCCGGCGGGAGAGTGAGAAATCAGGCGATGATTTCGTAGCAAGGAATATAGGCGGTGCCGCCCGGCAGTTTCATACGATGCTGGGCGACGAAGCCCTGCAGCAGATCGTCCATGCGGCGCATCATCTCCGGATCGCCATGCAGCTTGTAAGGACCGTACTGCTCAATGGCCTGGATGCCCACCTCTTTGACGTTACCCGCGACAATCCCGGAGAAGGCGCGACGCAGGTCGGCGGCCAGCACTTCCACCGGTTGGTCCGGGGAGAGCTTGAGATTGGCCATGTTTTCATGGGTCGGATCAAACGGCATCTGCAGGTCCGGTGAGATGCGAATCGACCAGTTGAAGCTGTAGGCGTCATCGGTCTCGCGACGGCTCTCTTTCACCAGCGGCATCGCTTTTTTCATCTGCCGCGCCACTTCCGCCGGATCGTCGATGATGATCCGATAGTGACGACGGGCGGACTCGCCCAGAGTATGGGTGATAAACTCGTCCAGCACGCGGAAGTAGTCGGCGCTCTCTTTCGGTCCGGTGAGGATCAGCGGCAGCACCTGCGCTTTGTTCTCCGGATGCATCAGAATACCCAGCAGATAGAGCAGCTCTTCGGCAGTGCCGACGCCGCCCGGGAAGATAATGATCCCGTGGGCGATGCGCACGAAGGCTTCCAGACGCTTTTCGATATCCGGCATGATGATCAGTTCGTTGACCAGCGGGTTCGGCGGTTCTGCGGCAATGATGGACGGTTCGGTCATGCCGATAAAGCGGCTGTCTTTGTAGCGCTGCTGCGCGTGGCCGACGGCGGCGCCTTTCATCGGGGCCTCCATTGCGCCAGGCCCGCAGCCGGTGCAGATGTTCAGTTCGCGCAGTCCCAACTGCGTACCGACGCGGCGGGCGTAGAGATATTCGTTTTCATTAATGGAGTGACCGCCCCAGCAGACGATCATGTTCGGTGCTTCGCCGACGTGCAGCGCGCGGGCGTTGCGCAGGATCGAAAACACCAGGTTGGTGATATGGACCGAACTTTCCAGATCGAGGTTCGGGAAGCGAACGGTATTGTGGATCTGGCCGTAAACGAACAGGATATCGCGCAGCACGGCGAACAGGTTGGCCTGCAGGGAACGGATAATACGCCCGTCAACGAAAGCTTCTTCCGGCGGGTTGATCAGTTCCAGCTTCACGCCACGTTCGCGACGCAGCACGTTAATATCGAAGTTTTCAAAACGGGAGAGCAGCTCCTTGCTGTTATCGGTCAGGCTCCCCGAGTTAAGCACAGCAAGCGAGCAGTTGCGAAAGAGTTGATACAGGTCACTGCTGGCGGTGCGCTTAAGCATATCCACTTCCAGCTGCGACAGCATATCCATTGAACCAAGCGGGCTAACATGTGTAATCAAGTGAACTCCTTACAGGACGCTTATGGTCTTCCTGTGATTACAATAGCCCTGCGAGCGGCGTTTCCACAACCTTGCGCGCGCCTAAACGCACGCATATTGTGAAATTATTTATTATTGTCGGGCGAGGCGGCCAGTGGCGGGGGAAAAGTCGCCGTTGCTGCGCCAGGGGTTGATATCCAGACCGCCGCGTCGCGTATAGCGGGCGTAAACGGAAAGCGATTCCGGCTGGCAGAAACGGAGAATATCGTTAAAGATGCGCTCGACGCACTGCTCATGGAATTCGTTATGATGGCGGAATGAGACCAGATAGCGCAGGAGCTGCTCGCGGTCGATTTTCGCCCCCCGATACTGGATCTGTACCGAGCCCCAGTCCGGCTGGTGGGTGATCAGGCAGTTGGATTTCAGCAGATGGCTGACCAGCGTCTCTTCCACGATTTTGCCGCTGGCGGCGCCCTGCAGATAGTCGGTGCTGAACTGATAGTTATCGATCTCGATATCCTGATCGTCGATGCAGGCGCCGTGCAGGTGGGCAATCGGCTGGCCTTCCAGTTCATCCAGCCGATACAGCGCCACCTTGACCTCGCCCTGCGCGCAGGCGCTCAGATCGCGGGTCAGCGTCTCTGCAACGTCCTGCCAGCTGGCGAAACGCGTCTGGTTAAAGCTGTTGAGATAGAGCTTAAAGCTTTTTGACTCCACCAGATTGACGCTGGTGTCGGGGAGTTCGACGTGGCCGACGGCCACCTGCGGCAGGCCTTTGCCGTTCAGCCAGGAGAGTTCGTACAGCGTCCAGATATCGGCGCCGTGGAACGGCAGGTTATCGGCATGCAGGCCCAGCGGATCGCGGTTAAGGCTGCGCGGGACACCCTGCAGCAGCGAGGCGTCATAAGTATCGCGGTAATCGGTTGATTTACCGAGCGTCAGGCCGGCCAGCGCCTGATGATTATCGTAAGAAGACATGTTTCACCATAGTAAAGCGGGTACACTGTCTCTCCAGTGTATCCTGTCTAACGTGAAGAGAGAAACCGGTGGACCATCAGACCGCAGAAGCGCTGCGCGCTTTTACCCAACGTTACTGCGCCGCCTGGCAGCAACAGCGCAACAGCCTGCCGCGCAGTGAAGAGCTTTACGGCGTTCCGTCGCCTTGCGTCGTTGATACCCAGGGCGAGGCCGTATTCTGGCAGCCGCAGCCGTTTTCGCTGGCGCAAAATATCAGCGCGGTTGAACGCGCCCTGGATATTGTGGTACAACAACCGCTTCATTCTTATTATACCACTCAGTTTGCCGGCGACATGACCGGCCGGTTTGCCGACGAAACGCTGACGCTGCTGCAGACCTGGAGTGAAGAGGATTTCCAGCGGGTGCAGGAAAACTTAATCGGGCACCTGGTGGTACAGAAGCGCTTGAAGCTGGCGCCGACGCTGTTTATCGCCACCCTCGAGAGTGAACGGGATGTGATTTCCGTCTGTAATCTCAGCGGCGAGGTGATCAAAGAGACCCTCGGCACCGCCAAACGCATCACGCTTTCCCCCTCGCTTGCGAGTTTCCTCAGCCACCTTGAGCCGGTTCTGTAATCCAGTCTACCTGGTCGTTTGTGAGAGATCTCTTACAAAACCTGTAAGAGATCGTCATCATTTAAGGCAAATTTAATCCCTTCTTTTTTTTATAAGTCATTGGTATCAAATCAGATCTTAATTTTTTCGTCCTTTTGAGTGGGGACTAATCTTAAGAGATTGTCTCAAGAAGGGTTGTAAGACGAGGCAGAATCAGTGATCCTATGTCTGTCGACAGGAAGTCGCGAAATGAAGCGAACATCAGGATGATGGCGCTTCTGCAGGACCCGCCAGGATGGCGTTGCAAGGACAGGCTTCAGGATGAAGCAAGGATAACGCAGGAACGCGTAATGGACACCTCCAGGATGGAGAACGAGAGCCGCTCAGGATGAACGGTGGATCAGGAAGATCGGGACAAACTTAAGGATAAGTCATTTCGCATCGGGGTGGTGTGAAAGCAGGATGCGCGAGTTTATGGATGAACATTGGTCAGGAGACCTCAGGAAAAGTTTTCAAGGACGAGCAGGGAGCACCAATGTAGCGGGAATGCTGCAAAACGAACCGGGAGCACTGTTTATACAGTGCTCCCTTTTTTTATTTCTTCTGCGGATTTGCTATCCTGCGCCCGGTTTTTAACTCATCGAGGTTTCCCCATGACTCTTCACGATAGCGTGCGCGATCGCCTGCGCGCCATTGAAGCCCTGCTGCGCGAAACAGAGCACTGGCAGGCGACGGCGCCGGACAGCAGCGCCTTCGCCAGCGATAAGCCGTTTTGCCTGGATACCCTGGAGCCGCTGGAGTGGCTGCAGTGGGTCCTGATCCCGCGTATGCACCAGCTGCTGGAGAGCGGTCAGCCGCTGCCGCAAAATTTTGCCGTTGCGCCTTATTACGAGATGGCTCTGGATCAGGCCCACCCGGTCCGCGAATCCATGCTGGCGGAACTTCTGCTGTTAGACGCGCTGTTTGCCGGTGAGCAGGCCTGATGCTGGAGATTATCTACCAGGACGACTGGCTGGTGGCGGTCAATAAACCCTCGGGCTGGCTGGTGCATCGCAGCTGGCTCGATCGCGACGAGAAAGTGGTGGTGATGCAGACCGTGCGCGACCAGATTGGCCAGCACGTTTTTACCGCTCATCGTCTCGACCGGCCCACCTCCGGCGTCCTGCTGATGGGGCTGTCGAGCGAGGCGGGCCGCCTGCTGGCGCAGCAATTTGAACAGCATCAAATCCAGAAGCGCTACCATGCGATCGTCCGCGGCTGGCTGATGGACGAAGCGCTGCTGGATTACCCGCTGGTGGAAGAGCTGGATAAAATCGCCGATAAATTTGCTCGTGAGGACAAAGATCCGCAGCCGGCGGTGACCCACTACCGCGGCCTGGCGACGGTGGAGATGCCGGTGGCAACCGGGCGTTATCCCACCACGCGCTACGGGCTGGTGGAACTGGAGCCGAAAACCGGCCGCAAGCACCAGCTGCGCCGCCATCTTGCTCATCTGCGTCATCCGATCCTTGGCGACAGCAAGCACGGCGATCTGCGGCAAAACCGCAGCGCCGCAGAACATTTCGGCTGTCACCGCCTGATGCTGCACGCCAGCGAGCTGTCGTTGACCCATCCTTTTACCGGCGAGCCTCTGACCCTGCGCGCTGGTTTTGACGAGGTCTGGATGCGCGCCCTGTCGCAGTTTGGCTGGCGCGGGCTTCTCCCGCTAAATGAAAGGGTTGAGTTTGCCGACGACTGCGGTCAGGATGAAGGGAATAAGGTCAATCCAGGGAGATAATAGCATGGCGGAAGTCGGAATTTTTGTCGGCACCATGTACGGCAACTCGCTGCTGGTCGCGGAAGAAGCGGAAGCGATCCTCAGCGGACTGGGGCACAAGGCAACCGTGTACGAGGATCCGCAGGTCAACGACTGGGAATCCTATACGGGTAAATATGTGCTGGTGGTCACCTCCACCACCGGGCAGGGCGATCTGCCGGACAGCATTGTTCCGCTGTATGAGGGGATGAAAGATATGTATCAGCCCCATCTGCGCTACGGCATTATCGCGCTCGGCGACAGCACCTATGCTAACTTTTGCGGCGGCGGGCTGAAGTTCGACCAGCTACTGCAGGAGCAGGGCGCGAAGCGCATCGGCGAGATGCTGAAGATTGACGCCAGCGAAGACCCGGAGCCGGAGAGCGTCTCCAATCCGTGGGTTGAGCAGTGGGCCACCCTGCTCGAATAAAAGCGCTGCCCTCTCCCTACGCAGAGGGCGCTCTTTCAATACGTCGCGGCCAGATACGCGGACGTCAAAATGGTAGCGCGTTCCTGGCGCCACGCCTTTAGGCAAACGCCACAATATCCTTAGCAATATCATGGCTTAAGCCAGCCAGTTTCACCGGGTCAAGTGAGGTATTTCACACTCCGGCCCTTTTTGCTGTGCTTTGCGGCTCCAGCGGCGCTGGTTTTTCATTTCCGTGAACTTCCCCCCATTCTTTCAGGCATTCGCCACAAACCACCTGCAATAGCGGCGTAAAAGCTGTGTAGATGCACGGTGAGCCGCGGTGTGCCTCTTCATATACTGCTCCAGCCAGTGATAAATGCAGTGCCAGATATAACGACAACTATCAAAACACGACCACGTCATTCTGATTACCCTACAGGTTGTGCTGTTCAGAATGAACGTAGCTAAACGCTATGATTCAGGAGTACAACAATGAGTTCATTAAGTCAGGCGGCGACGGCGGCTGAAAAGCGCACCAACGCCCGCTACTGGATAGTGGTGATGCTGTTTATCGTCACTTCTTTTAACTATGGTGACCGGGCGACGCTGTCGATCGCCGGTTCGGAAATGGCCAAAGATATCGGCCTCGATCCTGTTGGCATGGGGTATGTGTTCTCCGCCTTCTCATGGGCGTATGTCATCGGCCAGATCCCGGGCGGCTGGCTGCTTGACCGCTTCGGTTCGAAGCGCGTCTATTTCTGGTCGATCTTCATCTGGTCGATGTTTACCCTGCTGCAGGGCTTCGTCGATATCTTCAGCGGCTTTGGCATTATCATCGCGCTGTTCACTCTGCGTTTCCTCGTCGGCCTTGCCGAGTCGCCGTCATTCCCGGGCAACAGCCGTATCGTCGCCGCCTGGTTCCCGGCGCAGGAGAGGGGGACGGCGGTATCGATTTTTAACTCCGCCCAGTACTTTGCCACCGTTATCTTCGCGCCGATCATGGGCTGGCTGACGCATGAGGTGGGTTGGTCGCACGTGTTCTTCTTTATGGGCGGCCTGGGGATTGTGATCAGCTTTGTGTGGCTGAAAGTGATCCACGATCCGAACAACCATCCGGGCGTGAACCAGAAAGAGCTGGACTATATCGCCGAAGGCGGGGCGCTGATCAACATGGATCAGAAGAGCAGCGCGCAGAAAGTGCCGTTTAGCGTCAAAATGGGACAGATCAGACAGCTGATCGGATCGCGGATGATGATCGGCATCTATATCGGTCAGTATTGCATCAACGCCTTAACCTACTTCTTTATCACCTGGTTCCCGGTTTATCTGGTGCAGGCGCGCGGCATGTCGATCCTCAAAGCCGGCTTTGTCGCCTCCGTTCCGGCGGTGTGCGGCTTTGTCGGCGGGGTGCTGGGCGGGGTGATTTCCGACTGGTTAATGCGCCGCACCGGCTCGCTGAATATCGCGCGTAAAACGCCGATCGTGCTGGGGATGCTGCTCTCCATGACCATGCTGATGTGTAACTATGTCAACGTGGAGTGGATGGTGATCGGCTTTATGGCAATGGCCTTCTTCGGCAAAGGGATCGGGGCGCTCGGCTGGGCGGTGATGGCGGATACCGCGCCGAAAGAAATTAGCGGTCTCTCCGGCGGCCTGTTCAACATGTTCGGCAATATCTCCGGTATCGTCACTCCCATCGCCATCGGCTATATCGTTGGCACCACCGGCTCGTTCAACGGCGCGCTGATCTACGTCGGCATCCATGCCCTGGTGGCGGTGCTGAGCTACCTGGTGCTGGTGGGCGATATCAAACGCATCGAACTGAAACCTGTGGTGGGGCGCTCATCATGACTACCCAATCCAGCCCGATTATCACAGAGATGAAGGTCATTCCGGTGGCCGGGCACGACAGCATGCTGCTGAACATCGGCGGGGCGCACAACGCCTGGTTTACCCGCAATATCGTGGTATTGACCGATAATGCCGGCCACACCGGCGTTGGCGAAGCGCCCGGCGGGGAGGTTATCTACCAGACGCTGCTGGCGGCGATCCCGCAGGTGGTGGGCCAGGAGGTCGCCCGACTCAATCGCGTAGTGCAGCAGGTGCACAAAGGCAATCAGGCGGCGGATTTCGATACCTTCGGCAAAGGGGCATGGACCTTCGAACTGAGGGTTAACGCGGTGGCGGCGCTGGAAGCGGCGCTGCTCGACCTGCTCGGCCAGGTGCTGAAGGTGCCGGTCTGCGAGCTGCTGGGGCCGGGTAAGCAGCGTGATGCCGTCACCGTGCTGGGCTACCTGTTCTATATTGGCGATCGGCAGAAAACCGACCTTGGCTATCTGGACCATACGCCGGGCGATCATGAATGGTACCGCCTGCGCCATCAGCAGGCGTTGAGCAGCGAGGCGGTAGTGCGTCTGGCGGAAGCCGCCCAGGATCGCTACGGTTTCAAAGACTTTAAGCTGAAGGGCGGCGTACTGCCCGGCGAGCAGGAGATCGACACCGCGCGGGCGCTGAAAAAGCGTTTTCCGGAGGCGCGCATCACCGTCGACCCGAACGGCGCCTGGCTGCTGGATGAGGCCATCGCGCTGTGCAAAGGGCTGCAGGATGTCCTGACCTATGCCGAAGATCCGTGCGGTGCCGAGCAAGGTTTCTCCGGCCGGGAGGTGATGGCCGAGTTCCGTCGTGCCACCGGGCTGCCGGTCGCCACCAATATGATCGCCACCAACTGGCGTGAAATGGGCCATGCGGTGATGCTCAATGCCGTCGACATCCCGCTGGCGGATCCGCATTTCTGGACGCTCTCCGGCGCGATACGGGTGGCGCAACTGTGTGACGACTGGGGGCTCACCTGGGGCTGCCATTCCAACAACCACTTTGATATTTCCCTGGCGATGTTTACCCACGTGGGCGCCGCCGCGCCGGGCAACCCCACCGCCATTGACACCCACTGGATCTGGCAGGAGGGCGACGCGCGCCTGACCAAAAATCCGCTGCAGATTATTCACGGCAAGATTGCCGTGCCAGACGCGCCGGGACTCGGCGTGGAACTTGACTGGGAGCAGGTGCGCAAAGCCCATGAGGCCTATAAAGCGCTGCCGGGCGGCGCGCGCAACGACGCAGGCCCGATGCAGTACCTGATCCCCGGCTGGACATTCGACCGCAAACGTCCCGTTTTCGGCCGCCACTAATTAAAAAGGATGATGCTATGACGACTTTCACTTCAACGCCCGTTGTTACGACCATGCAGGTGATCCCGGTTGCCGGCCATGACAGCATGCTGATGAACCTGAGCGGCGCGCACGCCCCGTACTTCACCCGCAATATTGTGATTATCAAAGATAACGCCGGGCATACCGGCGTCGGCGAAATCCCCGGCGGCGAAAAAATCCGCCAGACCCTGGAAGATGCCGCGCCGCTGGTGGTGGGCAAAACGCTGGGCGAGTACAAGAATGTGCTGGGCGCGGTGCGCAACCAGTTTGCCGACCGCGACGCCGGGGGCCGCGGCCTGCAGACCTTCGACCTGCGTACCACCATTCACGTGGTAACCGGGATTGAAGCGGCGCTGCTGGACCTGCTGGGCCAGCACCTTGGCGTCAATGTCGCTTCCCTGCTTGGCGATGGCCAGCAGCGCAGCGAAGTCGAAATGCTGGGCTATCTGTTCTTTGTCGGCAACCGCCACGCCACGCCGCTGGCCTATCAGAGCCAGCCGGATGAGCAGTGCGAATGGTATCGCCTGCGCCATGAAGAGGCGATGACGCCGGATGCGGTGGTCCGCCTGGCGGAAGCGGCGTATGAAAAATATGGCTTCAACGACTTTAAGCTGAAGGGCGGCGTGCTGGCCGGTTTTGAAGAAGCTGAGGCGATCAGCGCCCTGGCGAAACGCTTCCCGAATGCCCGCGTCACTCTCGACCCGAACGGCGCCTGGCTGCTGGAGGAAGCTATCCAGATTGGTAAACAGCTGAAGGGCGTGCTGGCCTATGCGGAGGATCCGTGCGGCGCCGAACAGGGCTTCTCCGGCCGCGAAGTGATGGCCGAGTTCCGCCGCGCGACGGGCCTGCCGACCGCGACCAATATGATCGCCACCGACTGGCGACAGATGGGCCATACCTTGTCCCTGCAGTCGGTGGATATCCCGCTGGCGGACCCGCACTTCTGGACCATGCAGGGGTCGGTGCGTGTGGCGCAGATGTGCCATGAGTTCGGCCTGACCTGGGGATCGCACTCCAATAACCACTTCGACGTGTCGCTGGCGATGTTCACCCATGTCGCGGCAGCGGCGCCGGGTAAAATCACCGCGATTGATACCCACTGGATTTGGCAGGAGGGCAATCAGCGTCTGACCAAACAACCTTTTGAAATCAAAGGCGGTATGGTGCAGGTACCGAGTACCCCGGGCCTGGGGGTTGAGCTGGATATGGACCGCGTGATGCAGGCAAATGAGCTATATAAGAAACATGGTCTTGGCGCCCGCGACGATGCGATGGCGATGCAGTATCTGATCCCGGGCTGGACCTTTGACAACAAGCGTCCATGCATGGTGCGCTAAATGGCCGCCGGCCTCTGCGGGGGCCGGCATTGCGCGACAGCGCCAGGGGTTGGCTCAGAGTAAGGACAGCACATGAAAATAGTGATCGCACCGGATTCCTGGAAGGAGAGTCTGAGCGCGCTGGAAGTGGCCACGGCGATAGAGCAAGGCTTTCGCGAGATTTATCCTGACGCGGAGTACGTCAAGCTGCCGGTTGCCGACGGTGGTGAAGGGACGGTGGAAGCCATGGTGGCGGCGACCGGCGGGCATCAGGTTCCGCTGACGGTCACCGGGCCGCTGGGTGAACCGGTTGAGGCATTTTATGGGCTGTCCGGCGATCGCCAGTGCGCCTTTATCGAAATGGCGGCAGCCAGCGGGCTGGAGAGCGTCCCGCCGGCGCAGCGTAATCCGCTGCTGACCACTTCCTGGGGAACCGGGGAGCTGATCCGACACGCGCTGGACGCCGGCGTGCGACAGATCATTATTGGCATTGGCGGCAGTGCGACCAATGACGGCGGCGCCGGGATGGCGCAGGCGCTGGGGGCGAAACTGTTGACCGCCGACGGCCAGCAAATCGCCTCCGGGGGCGGCGCGCTGGAGACGCTGGCGCGTATCGACCTTAGCGAACTCGATCCGCGGCTGGCAGATTGCCGGATTGAGGTTGCCTGCGACGTCACCAACCCGCTAACCGGCCCGCAGGGGGCCAGCGCGGTGTTTGGCCCGCAAAAAGGGGCGACGACGCAGATGATCGACCGCCTCGACAGCGGCCTGCTGCACTATGCCCGGATAATCGCCCGTGATTTAGATATCGATGTGCTGAGCCTGGAAGGCGGTGGCGCGGCGGGCGGCATGGGGGCGGCGCTGTATGCGTTTTGTGGCGCAACGCTGCGCCCGGGCATTGAGATCGTCACCGATGCGCTGCAGCTGGCGACGCGGGTGGCGGATGCCGATTTAGTGATCACCGGCGAAGGGCGTATCGATAGCCAGACGATCCACGGCAAGGTGCCGGTGGGGGTAGCTAAGGTGGCGAAGCGTTTTAACGTTCCGGTGATTGGGATTGCCGGCAGCCTTACCGCCGATGTCGGGGTGGTGCATCAGCACGGACTGGATGCGGTATTCAGCGTGTTATATACCATCTGTACCCTGGATGAAGCGCTGGCCAATGCCGCCGCCAACCTGCGGATGACGGCGCGTAACGTCGCCGCGGTTTTGCAGATGGGCGATAAGCGGTAACCCGGTTGGCGCAGTGGTATTTGTAGCCCGGATAAGGTGCGTAGCACCGCGATCCGGGAACCATCCCCGGTGGCGCTTACGCTTACCGGGGCTACCAACCGAGTACTGGACCGTAACACTGCGATCCGGGAACCGTCCCCGGTGGCGCTTACGCTTACCGGGGCTACCAACCGAATACCGGACCGTAGGGCGTAGCCCGGATGAGGCGCGTAGTGCCGCTATCCGGGGTTTACACGCCCATCCGGCACGCTTCGCGGGCCACATTATCCATCTCGTCTAACAGCTCGAGCAGCTCCGGCTCCAGGTCCTCGGCGGCGGTACCCGACCGCAGCTGGCTCTCCAGGGTGTGGCACAGCTTTTTCAACCGCGGCACGCCGCTGTAGCTGCAGCTGCCGTGCAGCTTGTGGATCAGATCCACCAGCCCTTCCGGCTGCTCGCCCACCAGCTGCTCTTCCACTTTATTACGCACCTCCGGCATAAAGGCGATCAGCATCTGCAGCATCTCCCGCGCCAGATCCGGCTTCATGGCGGCCTGACGCAGCGCCAGCTGCCAGTCAAGCGTCAGGTTATGGTCGATGACCGGCTCTGCAGGCGGTAGCGCCGCCGGAGCGACGCTAAGCAGGCCGGGCTGATAGCGCAGCAGCAGAGCGTGCAGTTTCTCTTCTTCGATTGGCTTCGCCAGATAATCGTTCATGCCGGCGCTCAACAGCTTCTCCCGCTGGCCCTCCAGGGCGTGCGCGGTGACCGCAATCACCGGGGTTTGCTGATGATGCGACAGATGATGAATCAGCTCGCAGGCGCGGATGCCGTCCATATCCGGCATCTGAATATCCATCAGGATCAGATCCATCTGCAGCCGCTTGGCCTGGTCCACGGCCTGCTGGCCGCTGTCGCAGAGGATCACCTGCTGCACAAGGTCGTCCAGCAGGGCGCCGATCAGCTTCAGGTTAGCCGGATTGTCGTCGACGGCCATCACGGTCATCGGCAGCTTATGACTGTCGGTTTGCGTCAACGGCGCGGAAGCCGGCGCATGATTGGTGGCCACCAGCGCCGGCAGCAGACGGGTGGTAGTGAGCGGTTTCAACAGGCAGGCAGCGACGCCGTCGCGCTTCAGGGCTTCGGCGCTGACCTGGGCATGACATGGCAGAGCGAGCAGCACGTTGTCAGACATCGCGCAGGCTTTGACTAATTTTTCCCGGTGCGGCGACAAATCGCGCATTGAGACCGGGATGCCGACCAGCAGAATGTCGTACTGCGCTTCCGCCAGCGAGGAGAAGGTAGGGCTGTAGATCACCTCCAGCGGCGTGGCGGCCAGCATCTCCAGCGTACATTGCGCCGCTGTCGCGTTGGCTTCCACATAGGCCAGACGTTTGCCCGTCAGCCCGTCGGTGTTCAGCATATCCGGAATGGCGTTCGGGTTGAGATCAAGGCTGATATGGAACCAGAAGGTGGAGCCGCGGTTCGGCTGACTGTGGAACGAAATATCGCCGCCCATCTCTTTGACCAGACGCTGGGTGATCACCAGCCCAAGCCCGGTGCCGCCGTGCCGGCGTGAAATGCTGGCATCGGCCTGACGGAAGGCCTGGAACAGTCGGGACTGGTCGCGCTCGGGGATGCCGATGCCGGTATCGTGGATCTGAATTTCGATCTGTACCCGCGAGTTGCTGATGGCCCGCTGCTCCACCAGCACGTCGATATTGCCGTGCTCGGTGAATTTAATCGCATTGCCCACGAGGTTGGTCACAATCTGCTGCAGACGGAGCGGGTCGCCAATGACGTTATCCGGCACATTGTTCTTAATGTTCAGCGTCAGCTCCAGCCCTTTATCGTGCGCGGAATGCGCCAGCAGGGTGACCACTTCATCAAGCGAGGTGCGCAGCAGGAACGGAATACTCTCCAGAATCAGCTTCCCGGCTTCCAGCTTGGAAAAGTCGAGCACGTCATTGATGATCGCCAGCAGATTATTGGCCGAACGTTCGATGGTGGTCAGGTGGTCGCGCTGCGTGGCGTTGAGATCGGTTTTCAGCGTCAGGCGGGTAAAGCCGATCACCCCATTGAGCGGGGTGCGCAGTTCGTGGGACATATTGGCCAGGAACTCAGACTTAATGCGCGCCGCCTCCTGGGCGCGCTTTTTCGCCAGGTCCAGCTCAACGTTCTGGATCTCCATCTGCTCAAGGGTTTCCCGCAGATCGGAGGTCGCCTGGTCGACGTTGTGCTGCATCTCCTCATGGTAGGCCGCCAGCGACATGGCCATCGAGTTAATGCCGTTTTTCAACATATCCAGTTCGCCGAGCATAAAACCCTCGACCCGGCTGTCCAGCTGTCCGCGGCGGATGCGGTCGACGGTGTTGACCATATTGCGGATAGGCCCGGTGACGTCGCGCATCAGGCGCCAGCCGAAGATTAGCGCGATGCCAATGCAGAACAGCATCATCACACTGGAGATGAAAATCTCTTTGTACTGCTGGAGGCGGACTGATTTCAGATCCAGCTCCAGCGCGACGTAGCCCAGCATATTGCCCGGCATTTTGGCGTCAGATTCGGGGGACTCATCGGGCGAATAGCTTTCCGAGACGATCGGCGTGCGCAGGATCATGATGTCGCCGTCGCGGATGACGCTGAGACGGCGGGGAAATGCCTCGCCTTTCGGGATCTGCAGTTCGCTGGGGTTAAGCTGGTAATTGGAGGTGACAAACAGCCGGTTATGCGAATCGTATACCGAGATGGCCCGCACGATCTCCGAATGACGCCGATGCAGGACGCTGATCAGCTGGCCGATGGATTCGCGGTTTTGCAAATTCATCCCATATTCGCTGGAGACCGCCAGCGGCTCAATAATGCTGGCGCCGGCGTCCTCCAGCTGGCGTTGCAGGTCGTTATAACGATGAGCGACAAAGAAAATACTGAGCAACAGCCCAATCAGGACGGTTGGCGCCAGTATCAGAATCATCATGCGAGCACGCAGGCTGTAGTTGGTCATGCGGTTCCATTATGGGAGAATATAGACATCATCGTTCTGTGCGCGTCGGTGCGCTTCGCGGCACTGCCGCCCTGAACGAGCTCGTTTTATTTGATTGAGACAACTCTCTACGATGGCGCAATTCTACTCTGCAAAACGGCGTGTGACGACGCGCCAGATCATAACCGTTACAGTCAATGACCTCGATCCCTTTGGTCAGGGCGTTGCCCGTCACCAGGGGAAGGCGCTGTTCGTGAGCGGTTTGCTGCCGCAGGAGCAGGCCGAGGTGGTGCTGGTGGAAGACAAAAAACAGTACGCCCGCGCCCAGGTGAAACGCCGTCTAACCGACAGCCCGCAGCGCCAGGCGCCGCGCTGCCCGCATTTTGGCGTCTGCGGCGGCTGCCAACAGCAGCATGCCAGCGTCGCGCTTCAGCAGCAAAGTAAACGCGCCGCGCTGGCGCGGCTGATGAAGCGTGAGGTGGATGAGGTCATCGCCGGCATGCCGTGGGGCTACCGCCGTCGCGCGCGCTTAAGCTTGAATTATCAGCCAAAGACCCAACAATTGCAGATGGGTTTTCGCCAGGCCAACGCCAAAGCGATCGTCGATGTGGTGCAATGCCCTGTTTTGGTGCCCCAGCTTGAGGCATTGCTGCCCGCCGTGCGTGAGTGCTTAAGCGCGCTGAGCGCATTACGCCACCTCGGCCACGTCGAGCTGGTGCAGGCGGACAACGGCCCGCTGATGGTGCTGCGCCATACCGCCGCGCTGCCAGCGGGCGACAGGGAAAAACTGGAACGCTTTTCGCAAACTCACGGTCTTTCTCTGTACCTCGCGCCGCAAAGCGAGATACTGGAACATATTCATGGCGAAGCGCCATGGTACACCTCAGACGGACTACGCTTAGTGTTCAGTCCGCGGGATTTTATCCAGGTCAACGACGGCGTGAATCAGCAGATGGTGCGTACTGCGCTGGAATGGCTGGATCTGCGGCCGGAGGACCGGGTGCTGGATCTGTTCTGCGGGATGGGGAACTTTACCCTGCCGCTGGCGACGCGAGCCGCCCAGGTGGTGGGGGTGGAAGGGGTGCCCGCGCTGGTAGAAAAGGGGCGGGAAAACGCCGCCCTCAATGGTTTATCAAATGTCACTTTCTTCCATGAAAATCTGGAAGAGGATGTCACCCGTCAGGCCTGGGCGAAGCACGGCTTTGATAAAGTGCTGCTGGACCCGGCCCGCGCCGGCGCGCCGGGCGTGATGCCGCATATTATAAAACTGGCACCGCGGCGGGTGGTGTATGTTTCCTGCAACCCGGCGACGCTGGCGCGAGACAGCGAAACCCTGTTGCAGGCTGGATATCAGATTCAACGCCTGGCGATGCTGGACATGTTCCCGCATACCGGTCATCTGGAATCAATGGTGTTGTTTGAGCGCAGGCTTACATAAGGTCATTCACAACGTCGCAGAAGAGCCACCCTGGCCGTCAATGCTGACGCGACCTGCAGGATGACATGTAGAAAGTTGAGGCTTGCCGACTTCGGCAGGCCGGTCCCTTAAGGAGAGGACAATGGTTGCGGTAAGAAGTGCACATCTTAATAAAGCTGGTGAATTTGACCCGAAGAAATGGATCGCGAGTCTGGGGATTTCCAGCCAGCAGTCGTGTGAGCGCTTAGCCGAAACCTGGGATTATTGTCGCGAAAAAACGCAAGGACACCCGCAGGCAGACCTGCTGCTGTGGCGTGGCGTCGAAATGGTGGAGATTCTGTCCACCCTGAGTATGGATCTCGATACGCTGCGCGCGGCGCTGTTGTTCCCACTGGCGGACGGTGAAGTCGTTAGTGAAGAGGTCATGCAGGAGAGCGTGGGTAAATCGGTCGTGACCCTGATTCACGGGGTGCGGGACATGGCCGCTATCCGCCAGCTAAAAGCCACCCATAACGACTCGGTATCTTCCGAGCAGGTGGATAACATTCGCCGCATGCTGCTGGCGATGGTTGACGATTTCCGCTGCGTGGTCATCAAGCTTGCTGAGCGGATCGCGCATCTGCGCGAGGTCAAAGACGCGCCGGAAGATGAACGCGTGCTGGCGGCGAAAGAGTGCACCAATATCTATGCGCCGCTGGCGAACCGCTTAGGTATCGGCCAGCTGAAGTGGGAGCTGGAAGATTACTGCTTCCGTTATCTGCATCCGGCAGAATACAAGCGCATTGCTAAACTGCTCCACGAACGCCGTATCGACCGTGAGCATTACATCGACGAGTTCGTCGGTCACCTGCGCTCGGAGATGAAAGCCGAAGGCGTCAAGGCGGAAGTCTATGGCCGGCCGAAGCACATCTACAGCATCTGGCGCAAAATGCAGAAAAAACACCTCGCGTTTGACGAGCTGTTTGACGTTCGCGCGGTGCGCATCGTGGCCGAGCGTTTGCAGGATTGTTACGCCGCGCTGGGGATCGTCCATACCCACTATCGTCACCTGCCGGATGAATTCGATGACTACGTGGCCAACCCGAAACCCAACGGCTATCAGTCTATTCATACCGTGGTGCTGGGCCCGAGCGGCAAGACGGTGGAAATTCAAATTCGCACCCGGCAGATGCATGAAGATGCTGAGCTTGGCGTGGCTGCGCACTGGAAGTACAAAGAGGGGGCGGGAGCGGGCACCGGCGGTGGCCGTGGCTATGAGGACCGCATCGCCTGGCTGCGTAAGCTGATTGCCTGGCAGGAAGAGATGGCCGACTCTGGCGAAATGCTCGACGAAGTGCGCAGTCAGGTTTTCGACGATCGGGTGTATGTCTTTACACCGAAAGGCGACGTGGTGGACCTGCCAGCGGGGTCGACGCCGCTCGACTTTGCCTACCATATCCACAGCGACGTCGGCCATCGCTGCATCGGCGCCAAAATTGGCGGCCGTATCGTGCCGTTCACCTATCAGCTGCAGATGGGCGATCAGATCGAAATTATTACCCAGAAGCAGCCGAACCCGAGCCGCGACTGGCTGAACCCTAACCTCGGCTACGTGACCACCAGTCGCGGACGCTCGAAGATCCACGCCTGGTTCCGTAAACAGGACCGCGACAAGAATATTCTCGCTGGTCGGCAGATCCTCGACGACGAGCTGGAGCATCTGGGCATCAGTCTTAAGGATGCGGAAAAACACCTGCTGCCGCGCTACAACTTCAACGAGCTCGATGAACTGCTGGCTGCCATTGGCGGCGGCGATATCCGTCTCAACCAGATGGTCAATTTCCTGCAGGCGCAGTTCAATAAACCGAGCGCCGCTGAGCAGGATGCGGCCGCGCTGAAGCAGCTGCAGCAGAAAACCTACGCCCCACAGAACCGCACCAAGGACAATGGCCGGGTGGTGGTGGAAGGGGTAGGCAACCTGATGCACCATATTGCCCGCTGCTGCCAGCCGATCCCGGGCGATGAGATCGTCGGCTTTATCACCCAGGGGCGCGGGATTTCCGTGCATCGCGCCGACTGCGATCAGCTGGCTGAACTGCAGTCGCATGCTCCGGAGCGCATCGTCGATGCGGTATGGGGTGAAAGCTACTCGGCGGGCTACTCGCTGGTGGTCAGGGTGGAGGCGAACGATCGCAGCGGTTTACTGCGCGATATCACCACCATCCTCGCCAATGAGAAGGTGAATGTGCTGGGTGTCGCCAGCCGCAGTGATACCCGTCAGCAGCTGGCAACCATCGATATGACCATTGAGATTTACAACCTGCAGGTGCTGGGCCGGGTGCTTGGTAAGCTCAACCAGGTGCCCGATGTCATTGACGCGCGCCGTCTGCACGGCGGTTAAGCCCTCTCCAGGCCAGGTCAATGAATGACCGCTGGGGCAATGGCTGCTGAAACTGCCGGCGTTGGCGGCCTCAAAATCGCTGAGACGTTCCCGGAAGGCAGGGGCAGCCCGCATGGATGCGGGCTGAGGGCCGTGTTTTGCAGGGACGCTGCCTCGGCCCGATCCGAAGCCTGCAGGGATAAGTCGAAGGCACCGCGCAGCGGCGATTTTGCTGGCCGGAGCCCGGGGGTACAGGGGGCGGCGGCGACTGGCCGCCCCCTGTGCGCTCCCTGTACCACAGGAGACATATGGCAGAACAGTTACCGGGAGCGCAAAGTACGCTGGAGTCACACGTGAAAAACGCTTTTCCCGGGCTCAAAAGTTGCAAACCGATATCAATTTCTACCATTTTTTACATTTCCAGGATCCTCACATGACCCAAATCGACCGCCTGCTCGGCATTATGAAGCGCCTGCGCGACCCGGAAAACGGCTGC
The DNA here is from genome assembly GCF_000828055.2 of Klebsiella variicola. Classification (NCBI taxonomy): domain Bacteria; kingdom Pseudomonadati; phylum Pseudomonadota; class Gammaproteobacteria; order Enterobacterales; family Enterobacteriaceae; genus Klebsiella; species Klebsiella variicola. The sequence goes on from NZ_CP010523.2 coordinate 1,029,455, forward strand.
CCGTGGGATAAAGAGCAGACCTTTGCCACTATCGCCCCTTACACCCTTGAGGAGACCTACGAGGTCCTCGATGCTATCCAGCGGGAAGATTTTGACGACCTGCGCGGTGAGCTGGGCGATCTGCTGTTCCAGGTGGTGTTCTATGCGCAAATGGCGCAGGAAGAAGGACGCTTTAACTTTGACGATATCTGCGCTGCCATCAGCGATAAGCTGGAGCGTCGCCATCCCCATATTTTCGCTGATGCTACCGCAGGAAACAGCAGCGAAGTCCTGGCGCGCTGGGAGCAGATCAAAAGCGCGGAGCGGGCGGAAAAAGCCCAGCACTCGGCGCTGGACGATATTCCCCATAGCCTGCCGGCGCTAATGCGCGCGCACAAAATCCAGCGCCGCTGCTCGGCAGTGGGTTTCGACTGGACCTCGCTGGGACCGGTGCTCGACAAGGTGCATGAAGAAATTGATGAAGTGATGCATGAAGCGCAGCAGGCGGTGGTGGATGAAGCAAAACTGGAAGAGGAAGTGGGCGATCTGCTGTTCGCCACGGTGAATTTATCCCGTCATTTAGGGGTCAAAGCCGAGGTGGCGCTGCAGAAAGCAAACCGCAAATTTGAGCGTCGCTTCCGCGAGGTCGAGCGCATTGTCGCCGCCCGCGGCCTGGAAATGACCGGCATCGACCTCGATACCATGGAAGAAGTGTGGCAGGAAGTAAAACGCCAGGAAACTGATCTCTAACGAGTTTTCGTGATCAAGCGCGATTTGTGTGATTTTATAAATAACAAGCGCTTGATTTACGTCAAAAACATTTCGCCAAAAGCGTCTATTTTCTCTTTCCGTTATGTCGTTGAAACACCATGTAGCCTGCCTCTTCGAGTTGTTCGAGTCGCAACACAGGTGCAACTTGAAGAACGAAGGGGAGGGGAAGAATGAAAGTTTGTGGCGTCACGCATGTTCGGGTATACTACTTTCCCGTCCTGGTTATTCCATCGTTTTACCCTAACTTCTCAGGTTCAGCATGACAACGAACTATATTTTTGTGACCGGCGGGGTCGTATCCTCTCTGGGTAAAGGCATTGCCGCAGCCTCCCTGGCAGCCATTCTTGAAGCCCGTGGTCTCAACGTGACCATCATGAAACTGGATCCGTATATCAACGTCGATCCGGGCACCATGAGCCCAATCCAGCATGGGGAAGTGTTCGTTACTGAAGACGGCGCAGAAACCGATCTGGACCTGGGCCACTATGAGCGTTTCATCCGTACCAAGATGACGCGTCGCAACAACTTCACCACCGGCCGTATCTACTCCGACGTACTGCGCAAAGAGCGCCGTGGCGACTATCTGGGTGCCACCGTTCAGGTTATTCCACACATCACCAACGCTATCAAAGAGCGCGTACTGGCGGGCGGCGAAGGCCATGACGTCGTACTGGTGGAAATCGGCGGTACCGTAGGCGATATCGAATCCCTGCCGTTCCTCGAAGCCATTCGTCAGATGGCGGTAGAGATCGGCCGCGAGCATACCCTGTTTATGCACCTGACCCTGGTGCCGTACATGGCCGCTGCGGGCGAAGTCAAAACCAAGCCGACCCAGCACTCCGTGAAAGAGCTGCTTTCCATCGGTATCCAGCCAGATATCCTGATCTGCCGCTCAGACCGCGCGGTTCCGGCCAACGAACGAGCCAAAATTGCTTTGTTCTGTAACGTTCCGGAAAAGGCTGTGATTTCTCTGAAAGACGTCGATTCCATTTATAAAATTCCGGGCCTGTTGAAATCTCAGGGGCTGGACGATTATATTTGTAAACGATTCAGCTTAACTTGTCCGGAAGCAAACCTGGCCGAATGGGAACAGGTAATCTATGAAGAAGCCAATCCGGCAGGCGAAGTCACCATTGGTATGGTCGGTAAGTACATTGAACTGCCGGATGCCTACAAGTCGGTGATTGAAGCGCTGAAACACGGTGGTCTGAAAAACCGCGTGACCGTCAACATCAAGCTGATCGATTCGCAGGATGTGGAAACGCGCGGCGTCGAAATCCTCAAGGATTTAGATGCTATCCTTATCCCGGGCGGCTTCGGCTACCGCGGTGTGGAAGGTAAGATCGCCACCGCGCGCTATGCGCGTGAGAACAATATTCCTTATCTGGGCATCTGCCTGGGTATGCAGGTTGCGCTGATTGAGTTCGCGCGCAACGTAGCGGGTATGGAAAACGCCAACTCGACGGAATTTGTGCCAGACTGTAAATACCCGGTTGTGGCCCTGATTACCGAATGGCGTGACGAAGATGGCAACGTTGAAGTCCGCTCCGAGAAGAGCGATCTGGGCGGCACCATGCGCCTGGGCGCACAGCAGTGCCAGCTGGATGATGAATCTCTGGTGCGCCAGCTGTACGGCGAGCCGACCATCACCGAGCGCCATCGTCACCGCTACGAAGTCAACAACATGTTGTTGAAACCGATTGAAGCTGCTGGTCTGCGCGTTGCGGGCCGTTCCGGGGATGATCAGTTGGTCGAGATCATCGAAGTGCCGAACCATCCGTGGTTTGTTGCCTGCCAGTTCCACCCGGAGTTTACTTCGACGCCGCGTGATGGGCACCCGCTGTTTGCTGGCTTTGTGAAAGCCGCGAGCGAGTACCAGAAGCGTCAGGCGAAGTAAAAGAGTTAGAACGGCAATGCACCCAACTGGGTGCATTGTTTGTCTGGAGTTTTAGTTTAACTTGTACTGAGGAAAACCTAATGTCCAAAATCGTTAAAGTCATCGGTCGTGAAATCATCGACTCCCGTGGTAACCCGACTGTTGAAGCCGAAGTACACCTGGAAGGTGGTTTCGTCGGTATGGCAGCTGCTCCGTCAGGTGCTTCTACTGGTTCCCGCGAAGCGCTGGAACTGCGCGATGGCGACAAATCCCGTTTTCTGGGTAAAGGCGTAACCAAAGCTGTTGCTGCGGTAAACGGCCCGATCGCTCAGGCAATCCTGGGCAAAGATGCTAAAGATCAGGCTGGCATCGACAAGATCATGATCGACCTGGACGGTACTGAAAACAAATCTAACTTCGGTGCGAACGCTATCCTGGCTGTTTCTCTGGCAAACGCCAAAGCAGCTGCAGCGTCCAAAGGCCTGCCGCTGTACGCGCACATCGCGGAACTGAACGGCACTCCGGGCAAATACTCCATGCCGGTTCCGATGATGAACATCATCAACGGTGGTGAGCACGCTGACAACAACGTCGACATCCAGGAATTCATGATTCAGCCGGTTGGCGCGCCGACCCTGAAAGAAGCCGTACGCATGGGTTCTGAAGTGTTCCATCACCTGGCGAAAGTGCTGAAGTCCAAAGGCATGAACACTGCCGTTGGTGACGAAGGCGGCTACGCGCCGAACCTGGGTTCTAACGCCGAAGCACTGGCTGTTATCGCTGAAGCGGTTAAAGCTGCTGGCTACGAGCTGGGCAAAGACATCACCCTGGCGATGGACTGTGCAGCATCTGAATTCTACAAAGACGGTAAATACGTTCTGGCTGGCGAAGGCAACAAAGCGTTCACCTCTGAAGAGTTCACTCACTTCCTGGAAGACCTGACCAAACAGTACCCGATCGTCTCCATCGAAGATGGCCTGGACGAATCTGACTGGGACGGTTTCGCATACCAGACCAAAGTACTGGGCGACAAAATCCAGCTGGTTGGTGACGACCTGTTCGTAACCAACACCAAGATCCTGAAAGAAGGCATCGAAAAAGGCATCGCTAACTCCATCCTGATCAAATTCAACCAGATCGGTTCTCTGACCGAAACTCTGGCTGCCATCAAGATGGCGAAAGACGCTGGCTACACCGCTGTCATCTCTCACCGTTCTGGCGAAACTGAAGACGCGACCATCGCTGACCTGGCTGTCGGTACCGCTGCAGGCCAGATCAAAACCGGTTCTATGAGCCGTTCTGACCGCGTTGCTAAATACAACCAGCTGATTCGTATCGAAGAAGCGCTGGGTGAGCAAGCGCCGTTCAACGGTCGTAAAGAGATCAAAGGCCAGGCATAATCCTGTCTTTGTGAAATAATAATGCCAGCCTCAGGGCTGGCATTTTTTTTACCTCGTCGGCGATTATTTAAAATCGACGGCCATTTGCTGGGGGATCGACAGCCCGCGAGTGGTCTCCACGCAGCGGTCGATGTAATCCGTAAAACGCGGTGGTTTTGGCATTCCCATGCTCAACAGCTTGTCGTTACTAAAGCGCACATTCAACGTAGCGAACGCGCCATATAAGCGCATGGCTTTCAGCATCAGACGTTCATTGCATGGCCCAAATATCCCTTTCAGTTCACGACGCATTTTGACCAGCGTGTCATAGCTGACCTGGGCGTACTTATCCCCCACCGGGGCCTGTTCGAGGGCCTGAGCCATCGCCCGGTCGATTTCGGCAAACTTCACGCTATTCTCCTCCCCGGCAGAGATGTGCACCACTTCGCCGTGAGCCAGCGGCTGGTTAAGCAGCATCAGCAGGGCATCAGCGCAGTAGTCCACCGGGATGACATCGATTCGGTCCTCCATGGAACATAAAAATTTCTGCAGCATCAGCCCCATGCTGAACACCCAGAAAATACTGCTGGAAGGCCGGCAGCCGTGATGGGTATGACCCACCACGATAGAAGGGCGGGCAATGACCAGCGGCAGTGTAGGGCAATGCTGCTGCATCAACTGCTCGATGGTTGATTTCGAGTGGGTGTATTCCACCAGGTGCTCAGCGCGTTCCCGAAACTCCGCGCTTTCGGCGACCAGTGAATCCGGCTCAGGCGAACATGACATCGCTGTGCCGACGTGCAGAAAACGCTGCAGACCCTCAACCTGCGCCATCCGTTGCGCCAGGCGCAGCGTACCCTCAACGTTAACCTTCCAGATGAGCGGGTTGCTGCCAAACGAGGCGACAGCGGCGCAGTTGAGGACATGCGTCACCTGATCGAGGCGCGGATCGTTAAGAAAATGCTCCGGAGAAGCGAGATCGCCCAGCAGGATATGCTGCGGGTGAAGCATCGCCAGCTTCTCCTCGGCGATGTTGAACTTACGCATGTTCTCTTTGACCCGTTCGAGGCCTGCCTCGGGGCTATCAGCACGCACGAGCAGTAGCAGATCTAACCGGGTTTCCTGATGGAGTATTTTCTCTAACGCGGCACCGCCCAGAAACCCCGTAACGCCGGTAATTAATAATGTGGTCATAAACGCTATCTCATTATGGTTGGTCTGCGGGATTCTAGGCGGGCAAAAGTAAACGACGATTAAATAAAGAAGGGGCCCGATCAGGGATTTATTAAGACCAGTTTAAGGTTATTATCACCGGCGGATTGAATTGGACTCGCAGATCGGCCAGATAATTCACTCTTTCATGTATCAGTTTGTACATCACTGTATTTTAAGGTTTTTTATTTTGCTGTCTGGACCTTTTATTTTATCCTGAATGACAGGAATAACATTTTCTGTTACACATTTTCAGTCCACGTGTCAGAATATTAATTATTTTAATTCTTATCATGCTAATAAATTAAGCCAAAAGAAAAGATTGTTTCTTTAATCAATAATATTATTCCCGACACGGATATTGACGAAGGGGTAAAAAAGGGATCGCAGCTCAGGACAAGACCTGTGCGCTGAAATCTGCGATAATGGACGTTTATGACCCTAAACAGAGATGACTATGCAGTACCCGATTAACGAGATGTTCCAGACCCTGCAAGGCGAGGGTTACTTCACCGGCGTGCCTGCCATTTTTATTCGTCTGCAGGGATGCCCGGTAGGATGCGCGTGGTGCGACACTAAGCATACCTGGGACAAGCTGGCCGATCGGGAAGTGTCGTTGTTCAGCATCCTGGCGAAAACCAAAGAGAGCGATAAGTGGGGGCCGGCAAGCAGCGAGGATCTGCTGGCGATTATTGGGCGCCAGGGGTGGACTGCCCGCCACGTGGTCATTACCGGCGGTGAACCCTGCATTCATGATTTAACGCCGTTAACCTCGCTTCTGGAACAAAACGGCTTTAGCTGTCAGATTGAAACCAGCGGCACCCATGAAGTGCGCTGCAGCCACAACACCTGGGTGACGGTATCCCCGAAGGTTAATATGCGTGGCGGGTATGATGTGCTGTCGCAGGCTCTGCAGCGGGCGGATGAGATCAAGCATCCGGTAGGGCGCGTCCGCGACATCGAAGCGCTGGACGAACTGCTGGAAACGCTGAGCGATGACAAACCGCGGATCATCGCCCTGCAGCCGATCAGTCAGAAAGAAGACGCGACGCGCCTGTGTATCGACACCTGCATCGCCCGTAACTGGCGCCTGTCCATGCAGACGCACAAATATTTGAATATTGCCTGATAAAAAAGCCCGGCAGCGTACTGACCGGGCTTTTTTTTCGCTTACTCGCCGCGATAGATGCAGCCAGCGGTGCAGGTCTCTTTGACCATCACGGCGCTCAGCAGCGGTACCCTCGGTTTCATCTCATCCCAGATCCATTTCGCCAGCACTTCGCTGGTGGGGTTTTCCAGACCGGGGATATCGTTCAGATAATAGTGGTCCAGGCGATCGTATGTCGGCTTGAAGGCGGCCTTCAGCTCGGCAAAATCCATGATCCACCCGGTATGGGGATCGACTTCACCGGTGATCTCCAGACGCACCATAAAGGAGTGGCCATGCAGGCGACCGCATTTGTGTCCTTCCGGGACGTGCGGCAGGTGGTGGGCGGCTTCGAAGGTGAAATCTTTAAACAGCGTGGTGGACATCATTGACTCTCAACAGGACGAAAAAAACCGCCGTAGGGTACCGGAAAGCACATTTTTTCGCATTAACTAAAACGGCCCTGAACAGAAAATGGACACATTTATCTGGGTTATCTGAATTAAATGGTTATATTTCATGTGGTTATTTAATCGATTTTGTTGTTAATAACTACAACTAAAACAGGTTAGTCCATTTGGTTATTTATTATTTCCATCCCTTCTTTAATTGTTACTATCAGCACCGTTACCCTTCTATTCTCTTCTGTTTTTGTCGCGCTGACAGGGCGCGAACAACAGCTTTGCTTACTGGAACAAACGACGCATGACGACACAGGCCACACCTTCCAACTTGCTGCCGCTCAACCCGGAGCAACTGGCGCGCCTTCAGGCGGCCACCACTGACTTCACGCCCACTCAGCTTGCCTGGGTGTCTGGCTATTTCTGGGGCGTGCTGAATCAGCAGTCCGGCGCGGCTGTGGCCGTTCCTGCCCAGGCCGCTGAGGTGCCCTCGATCACGCTGATTTCCGCCTCGCAAACCGGCAATGCCCGCCGCGTCGCCGAAGCGCTGCGCGACGATCTGCTGGCAGCGAAGCTGAACGTGAAGCTGGTGAATGCAGGCGATTATAAATTCAAACAAATTGCTGCGGAAAAACTGCTGGTGGTCGTGACGTCCACCCAGGGGGAAGGTGAGCCGCCGGAAGAAGCGGTCGCATTGCATAAGTTCCTGTTCTCGAAAAAAGCGCCGAAGCTGGACGGGACCGCGTTCGCTGTCTTTGGCCTCGGCGATACTTCTTATGAATTCTTCTGCCAGTCTGGCAAAGATTTCGACAGCAAGCTGGCCGAGCTCGGCGCGGAACGCCTGCTCGATCGCGTCGATGCCGACGTCGAATATCAGACCGCGGCTGCGGAATGGCGCGCGCGCGTCGTTGAGGTGCTGAAAGCCCGTGCGCCAGTTGCCGCGCCCGCCCAGCTGGCCACCAGCGGCGCGGTGAACGACATCCATACCAGCCCGTACACCAAAGAGGCTCCGCTGTCGGCGACCTTGTCGGTCAACCAGAAAATCACTGGCCGCGATTCCGAAAAAGATGTGCGCCATATCGAAATTGACCTCGGTGATTCCGGTCTGCGCTATCAGCCGGGCGACGCGCTGGGCGTCTGGTATCAAAACGATCCTCAACTGGTCAAAGAGCTGGTGGAGCTGCTGTGGCTGAAAGGTGACGAGCCGGTAACCGTTGATGGCAAAACTCTGCCGCTGGCGGAAGCGCTGGAGTGGCATTTTGAGCTGACGGTTAACACCGCGACTATCGTCGAAAACTACGCCACCCTGACCCGCAGCGAATCGCTGCTGCCGCTGGTGGGCGATAAAGCTCAGCTGCAGCAGTATGCTGCTGCGACGCCGATCGTCGATATGGTCCGTTTCTCGCCGGCGCAGCTGGACGCCGAGGCGTTAATCGGTCTGCTGCGTCCGCTGACGCCGCGCCTGTACTCCATTGCCTCCTCACAGGCGGAAGTGGAGAGCGAAGTGCATGTCACCGTGGGCGTGGTGCGCTATGAAATAGAAGGCCGCGCCCGGGCTGGCGGTGCCTCCAGCTTCCTCGCCGACCGTGTGGAAGAAGATGGCGAAGTCCGCGTCTTTATTGAACACAATGACAACTTCCGTCTGCCGGCTAACCCGGAGACGCCGGTGATCATGATTGGCCCGGGCACCGGCATTGCGCCGTTCCGCGCCTTTATGCAGCAGCGCGCAGCGGACGGGGCGCAAGGCAAGAACTGGTTGTTCTTCGGCAACCCACACTTCACTGAAGATTTCCTCTATCAGGTAGAGTGGCAGAGCTATGTGAAGGAAGGTCTGCTGACCCGTATTGACCTGGCCTGGTCCCGCGATCAACAACAAAAAATCTACGTGCAGGACAAACTGCGCGAGCAGGGAGCCGAGCTGTGGCGCTGGATCAATGATGGCGCCCACATTTATGTCTGCGGCGACGCCAATCGTATGGCGAAAGACGTGGAACATACTTTACTGGAAGTGATTGCCGAATACGGCGCGATGGACGCCGAAGCGGCGGACGAATTTTTAAGTGAGCTGCGCGTTGAGCGCCGTTATCAGCGAGATGTCTACTAATGAGCGAAAAACATCCGGGGCCTTTAGTGGTCGAAGGTAAACTGACCGATGCCGAGCGCATGAAGCTTGAGAGCAACTACCTGCGCGGCACCATTGCGGAAGATTTAAACGACGGTCTGACCGGCGGTTTTAAAGGCGATAACTTCCTGCTGATCCGTTTCCACGGCATGTACCAGCAGGACGATCGCGATATCCGCGCGGAACGCGCCGCCCAGAAGCTGGAGCCGCGCCATGCGATGCTGCTGCGCTGCCGTCTGCCGGGCGGGGTGATCACCACCACCCAGTGGAAGGCGATCGATAAGTTTGCCGCGGACAACACCATTTACGGCAGTATTCGTCTGACCAACCGGCAAACCTTCCAGTTCCACGGCATTCTGAAAAAGAACGTGAAACCGGTGCATCAGATGCTGCACTCGGTGGGGCTGGACGCGCTGGCCACCGCCAACGATATGAACCGTAATGTGCTGTGCACCTCCAACCCGTACGAGTCGCAGCTGCACGCTGAGGCCTACGAGTGGGCGAAAAAGATCTCCGAGCATCTGCTGCCGCGTACCCGCGCTTATGCCGAGATCTGGCTGGATCAGAAAAAGGTCGCCACTACTGACGAAGAGCCGATCCTCGGTCAGACCTATCTGCCGCGTAAGTTTAAAACCACGGTGGTGATCCCGCCGCAGAACGATATCGATCTGCACGCTAACGACATGAACTTCGTGGCGATTGCCGAAAATGGCAAGCTGGTGGGCTTTAACCTGCTGGTGGGCGGCGGTCTCTCAATCGAACACGGCAACAAGAAAACCTACGCCCGCACGGCGAGCGAATTCGGTTATCTGCCGCTGGAGCATACTCTGGCGGTGGCGGAAGCGGTCGTGACTACCCAGCGCGACTGGGGCAACCGTACCGACCGTAAGAATGCGAAAACCAAGTACACCCTTGAGCGCGTTGGCGTCGAAACCTTCAAGGCGGAAGTGGAGCGCCGGGCCGGCATTAAGTTTGAGCCGATCCGCCCGTACGAATTCACCGGCCGCGGCGACCGCATCGGCTGGGTGAAGGGGATTGATGACAAATGGCACCTGACGCTGTTTATTGAAAACGGCCGCATTCTCGATTATCCGGGTCGTCCGCTGAAGACTGGCCTGCTGGAGATTGCTAAGATCCATAAAGGCGAATTCCGCATCACCGCCAACCAGAACCTGATCGTTGCCAGCGTACCGGAAGATCAGAAGGCGCGGATCGAGAAGCTGGCGCGGGATCATGGTCTGATGAATGCCGTTACTCCGCAGCGCGAAAACTCGATGGCCTGCGTCTCCTTCCCGACCTGCCCGTTGGCAATGGCGGAAGCCGAACGTTTCCTGCCGTCGTTTATCGACAAGGTGGAAGGGGTGATGAACAAGCACGGCGTGAGCGATGAGCATATCGTCACCCGCGTCACCGGCTGCCCGAACGGCTGTGGCCGCGCGATGCTGGCGGAAGTGGGACTGGTGGGCAAAGCACCGGGGCGCTACAACCTGCACCTTGGCGGTAACCGCAGCGGCACCCGCATCCCGCGGATGTACCGTGAGAATATTACCGAGTCGGAAATTCTCGACTCGCTAGACGAACTGGTAGGGCGCTGGGCGAAAGAGCGCGAAGCGGGTGAAGGCTTCGGCGACTTTACGGTGCGTGCGGGCATCATTCGCCCGGTGCTCGACCCAGCCCGCGATTTCTGGGAATAACATCCTGGTGCCCGGTGGCGCGTAGCGACCCGGGCCTGTAAAACCCGTAGGCCGGGCAAACGCAGTGCCGCCCGGTAAAACAGGCAAACGAGGTTTATATGTCCGTACTCGATCTAAACGCGCTTAATGCATTGCCGAAAGTGGAACGTATCCTGGCGCTGGCGGAGACCAATGCGAAGCTGGAGAAGCTCAGCGCCGAAGAACGCGTAGCGTGGGCGCTGGAAAATCTGCCTGGCGAGTATGCTTTATCTTCCAGCTTTGGCATTCAGGCGGCGGTGAGTCTGCACCTGGTGAATCAGCTGCGCCCGGATATTCCGGTGATCCTCACGGATACCGGCTATCTGTTTCCGGAAACCTATCAGTTTATCGATGAGTTAACCGACAAGCTCAAGCTGAACCTGAAGGTCTATCGGGCGCAGGAGAGCGCCGCCTGGCAGGAGGCGCGTTACGGTAAGCTGTGGGAGCAGGGCGTTGAGGGCATTGAGAAATACAATGAGATCAACAAAGTCGAGCCGATGAACCGGGCGCTGAAAGAGCTCAATACCCAGACCTGGTTCGCTGGTCTGCGCCGCGAGCAGTCCGGTAGCCGGGCGACCTTACCGGTGCTGGCTATCCAGCGCGGGGTGTTCAAGGTGCTGCCGATTATCGACTGGGATAACCGGACGGTGTATCAGTACCTGCAAAAGCACGGGCTGAAATACCACCCGCTGTGGGATCAGGGCTATCTGTCTGTAGGCGATACCCACACCACGCGCAAATGGGAGCCAGGCATGGCAGAAGAAGAGACCCGGTTCTTCGGGCTTAAACGCGAGTGCGGATTGCACGAGGGTTAAGCTGTTAGCGCTTTCTTTGGGTGATAATTCAAGAAGAACACGCGGGTGATACCGCGCGTTCTTTTGTGCGTATCAGCTTTTCTTCTCCACCTTCGCCAGCTCTTTCACCAGCGGCAGCATCACTTTCACTACCTCGCGGCTGCGGCGTTCTATGCGTCCCGGCAGCGCGTGGTCGAGATACTGCTGATTATCAATCTGCACGCTATGCCAGCTGGTGCCGTCCGGGAAGGCGCGGGATTTCTGGCGCTGCTGATAGCCATCCTTTTTGCCGAGTGACCAGTTGGTTGCCTCGACCGACAGCACCGGGATCCCCGCGCTGTCGAAGACGCTGGCGTCGTTACAGCAGGCGGTGCCTTTTGGGTATGCTGGGTTCAGTCCTGGATTGGTCGCCGCGACAATCCCCTTGCTGCGGGCGATAGCCAGCGCACGGTCGCGGGTTAGCTTACGCACCGAGGCCGGCGTGCGGCGGCCACTGTTGAAGTAAAGCTTATCGCCCACCACCAGATTATCGAGGTTGATCACCAGCAGGGTATTTTTCTTTTCCGCCTCACTCATGCGCTGCAGCAGATTTTGCGCCCCGAGACGACCTTCCTCTTCACCGCTGGTGGCGATAAAGCGAATGCCATAGCGGGTGGGGATATTCTTTAAATGATCCGCCAGCTCCAGCATCACGCCGAGCCCCATCGCGTTGTCGTCGATGCCCTGCAGCGTCAGGCCGCCAAGGTTGTTCTCCACGTCTTTATCGCTCTGCGGCGCGTAGGTATCGAGGTGCGCCATAATAATGATTTGCTGGCGGGACTGGCCTTCATGGGCGGCGATCACCGTACTGCCGGTGGCGTTATGCCAGTTCTTACGCTGATTGTTATCGGTATAGATGTAGCGGGTATTGAAGCTGCGCACGTCGCTCTGATAACCCATCTGGGCGAACTGCTGGCGGAGGTACTCGGCTGACAACATCTCGGCTGGTGTTCCGGTCATTCGTCCCGGGAAGACGGTGGCGATATGACGAGCCTGGCTACTGGCGGCGTCACCCAGCGCGCTGAATGCGGGGGCGGCGGCGAAAACAAAACCGGTGCCGAGCGCCAGAGGAAGCAGACGGCGGCACAACGCGGAAAACATAAGGGGTCCTTACACGAACAAGACAATTTGACGCGTATAGTATGAAACTGTGACCGCGGTTAAACAATTTCAATTGCTCTTAAATAGCGGAAAAATAGCGCGTTAAGCACTTTTTGATATTTGTATTTCCACAGCGTTATTCCTTTGCGTCACAACTCATTCCATTTCGTAATTTCATTTGCTCTCAGGCGCACCCTATAGTCGCAGTATCGCTGATTGTAAGAGAGTTGTTGCGCCGTGGATTACTTGCCCCTTTTTGCCGAACTGAAACAAAGGCCCGTGCTGGTGATCGGCGGCGATGAGATTGCTGAACGCAAGATTAAATTCCTGCTGCGCGCTCAGGCGCAGGTGCAGGTGGTCGCCGGGACGCTCTCTCCGGCGCTGGCCGATCTGGCGGCGCGCCAGGCGCTTAGCTGGCGGGCGACGGAATTTAGCGAGTCGCTGGTGGATGATGTCTTTCTGGTGATTGCGGCCACGGAGGATGAGGCGCTTAACCAGCGGGTGTTTGCGGCGGCTAACGCGCGCTACCGGTTGGTCAACGTGGTGGATAACCAGGCGCTGTGCTCGTTTGTCTTCCCTTCTATCGTCGACCGTTCGCCGCTGCTGGTGGCGATCTCCTCCAGCGGCAAAGCGCCAGTGCTGTCGCGCATTCTGCGCGAGAAAATTGAAGCGCTGCTGCCGACGAACCTCGGGCGGCTGGCGGAATCGGCGAGCTACTGGCGTAACCATCTGAAAACTCGTCTGACGACCACCGAAGCGCGTCGCCGCTTCTGGGAACGCGTCTTTACCGGCCGCTTTGCCAGCCTGATGGTGGCGGGCAATCATGCGGAGGCGGAAAAGGCGCTGCAGGATGAGCTGGATAAGCCCGAACGCGAGACGGGAGAAATTATTCTGGTGGGCGCCGGGCCGGGCGATGCCGGGCTGCTGACCCTTCGTGGTCTGCAGGCGATCCAGCAGGCGGACGTGGTTTTCCACGACCACCTGGTGACCCCGCCGGTTCTCGAGCTGGTGCGCCGTGATGCCGAGCTGATCTGTGTCGGCAAACGCGCCGGCGAGCACTCGGTGCCGCAGCATGAAACCAATCAGCTGCTGGTGGCGGCGGCGAAGGCAGGGAAAACCGTCGTGCGTCTGAAGGGCGGGGATCCGTTTATTTTTGGCCGCGGCGCAGAAGAGCTGCAGGCTGCCGCCGAAGCGGGGATCCCGTTCCAGGTGGTGCCTGGCGTCACTGCTGCTGCCGGGGCGACGGCCTACGCCGGTATTCCGCTGACCCATCGCGACTATGCGCAAAGCGCCGTCTTTGTCACCGGCCACTACAAGCCGGACAGCGCCCCCTTCGACTGGTCGCTGCTGGCGAAGAGCCAACAAACGCTGGCGATCTACATGGGCACCATGAAGGCGGCGGAAATCAGCGCGCAGTTGATCGCCCACGGTCGCGACAGCGCTACGCCGGTCGCGGTGATTTCCCGCGGTACCCGCGACGATCAGCAGACGATAACCGGCACATTGCAACAACTCGAACACCTGGCGAAAGACGCCCCGATGCCCGCCCTGCTGGTGGTCGGCGAAGTGGTGCAGCTGCATCAGCAGCTCGCCTGGTTTCAACATACATCATCCGCCGAAGGGTTTAACGCTTCGGTGGTCAATCTGGCTTAAGGAACGGTTATGGACCAAAAACGACTCACTCACCTGCGGCAACTGGAGGCGGAAAGCATCCATATTATTCGTGAGGTGGCCGCCGAATTTTCTAACCCGGTGATGATGTACTCCATCGGGAAAGATTCCAGCGTAATGCTGCATCTGGCGCGCAAAGCGTTTTATCCGGGAACCCTGCCGTTCCCGCTGCTGCACGTCGATACCGGCTGGAAATTCCGTGAGATGTATGAGTTCCGCGACCGTACCGCCAAAGCCTACGGCTGTGAGCTGCTGGTGCATAAAAACCCGGAAGGGGTGGCGATGGGCATCAACCCGTTTGTCCACGGCAGCGCTAAGCATACCGATATCATGAAAACGGAAGGCCTGAAGCAGGCGCTGAACAAATACGGCTTTGACGCCGCGTTCGGCGGCGCGCGTCGCGACGAAGAGAAATCCCGCGCGAAAGAGCGCATCTACTCCTTCCGCGACCGCTTCCACCGCTGGGACCCGAAAAATCAGCGTCCGGAGCTGTGGCACAACTACAACGGCCAGATTAACAAAGGCGAAAGCATCCGCGTCTTCCCGCTCTCCAACTGGACTGAGCTGGATATCTGGCAGTACATCTATCTGGAAAATATTGAAATCGTGCCGCTGTATCTGGCCGCTGAGCGCCCGGTGCTGGAGCGCGACGGTATGCTGATGATGATCGATGACGACCGTATCGATCTGCAGCCGGGCGAAGTGATTGAAAAACGGATGGTGCGTTTCCGTACCCTTGGCTGCTGGCCGCTGACCGGCGCAGTGGAGTCTGAAGCGCAGACGCTGCCGGAAATTATTGAAGAGATGCTGGTATCGACCACCAGCGAACGTCAGGGCCGCGTGATTGACCGCGACCAGGCCGGCTCGATGGAGCTGAAGAAACGTCAGGGGTATTTCTAAGGAGCCGCCATGAACACCACAATTGCCCAACAAATTGCTAATGAAGGCGGCGTAGAAGCTTACCTGCACGCGCAACAGCACAAGAGCCTGCTGCGTTTTCTGACCTGCGGCAGCGTCGATGATGGCAAAAGCACCTTAATTGGCCGTCTGCTGCACGATACGCGCCAGATCTATGAAGACCAGCTGTCGTCTCTGCACAACGACAGCAAGCGTCACGGTACCCAGGGCGAAAAACTGGACCTGGCGCTGCTGGTGGACGGCCTGCAGGCTGAGCGTGAGCAGGGCATCACCATCGATGTCGCTTACCGTTACTTCTCGACCGAAAAACGCAAATTTATCATCGCCGACACCCCGGGGCACGAGCAGTACACGCGCAATATGGCCACCGGCGCGTCAACCTGCGACCTGGCGATCCTGCTGATCGATGCGCGCAAAGGCGTGCTCGACCAGACCCGCCGTCACAGCTTTATCTCTACGCTGCTGGGCATTAAGCACCTGGTGGTAGCGGTCAACAAAATGGATCTCGTCGAGTTTAGCGAAGCGCGCTTCAACGAGATCCGGGAAGATTATCTGACTTTCGCCGAGCAGCTGCCGGGCAACCTCGATATCCGCTTTGTACCGCTGTCGGCGCTGGAAGGCGATAACGTCGCCAGCCAGAGCGCGAATATACCGTGGTACAGCGGCCCGACCCTGCTGGAAGTCCTCGAAACCGTGGAGATCCAGCGGGTGGTCGAGAGCCAGCCGCTGCGCTTCCCGGTGCAGTATGTTAACCGTCCGAACCTCGATTTCCGCGGCTTCTCCGGCACGGTCGCCTCCGGTACGGTTACCGTTGGCCAGCGTCTGAAGGTGCTGCCGTCGGGCGTCGAATCGAGCGTGGCGCGTATCGTCACCTTCGACGGCGACCTGCAGGAAGCTGCCGCCGGCGAAGCCATTACCCTTGTGCTGAAAGATGAAATCGACATCAGCCGCGGCGACCTGCTGGTTGACGCGCAAGCCTCGCTGCCGGCGGTGCAAAGCGCCAGCATCGACGTGGTGTGGATGGCCGAGCAGCCGCTGACCCCGGGCCAGAGCTACGACATCAAAATCGCCGGGAAGAAGACCCGCGCTCGCGTCGACGCTATCCGCTACCAGGTCGATATTAACAACCTGACCCAGCGTGAAGTCGAGTCTCTCCCGCTGAACGGCATTGGGCTGGTGGAGCTGACCTTTGACGAACCTTTAGTGCTGGATCCGTATCAGCAAAACCCGGTGACCGGCGGGCTTATCTTTATCGATCGCCTGACCAACGTCACCGTGGGCGCCGGGATGGTCAACGAGCCGCACCTGCAGGCGTCGACCTCGGCATCGCAGTACAGCGCCTTCGAGCTGGAGCTGAACCAGCTGATCCGTAAACACTTCCCACACTGGGACGCCCGCGACCTGCTGGGAGGCCAATAATGGCCCAGCATGACGAAAACGTCGTCTGGCATGCCCATCCTGTGACCCAGCAGCAGCGGGAGCAGCATCACGGCCATCGCGGCGTGGTGCTGTGGTTTACCGGCCTTTCGGGGTCGGGTAAATCCACTGTCGCCGGGGCGCTGGAAGAGGCGCTGCATGAGCGCGGCGTCAGCACCTATCTGCTGGACGGCGACAACGTGCGCCATGGTCTGTGCAGCGATCTGGGATTCAGTGATGAGGATCGCAAAGAGAACATTCGCCGCGTCGGCGAAGTGGCCAGGCTGATGGTCGATGCCGGGCTGGTGGTATTGACGGCATTTATATCACCACACCGCGCGGAACGGCAGATGGTGCGCGAGCGCCTGGGGGAGGGACGCTTTATCGAAGTGTTCGTCGATACCCCGCTGGCCATCTGCGAGGCGCGGGATCCGAAAGGATTATACAAGAAGGCGCGGGCAGGGGAATTACGCAATTTCACCGGCATAGACTCGGTCTATGAGGCACCGGAAAAGGCGGAAATTCATCTGGATGGTGAACAATTGGTAACAAATTTGGTGCACCAACTATTAGACCTGCTGCAACAGAGCGATATTATCAGATCCTGAAACGGCAGCGGCATCGAGGGGTGCCGGTTGCCCGGTCTACAGGATTCGATATGCGCAATACCCAGAACCTCAGTATTATTCGTTCAGAACCGCCTCCGGCGATCGGCGACGAGACCACCTGGTCTCTGTCGGGCGCTGCCGTGGGCTTTATTTCATGGCTGCTGGCGCTGGGTATTCCCTTCCTTCTCTATGGCAGTAATACGCTCTTCTTCCTCCTTTACACCTGGCCGTTCTTCCTTGCGTTGATGCCGGTGGCGGTAGTGGTCGGTATTGCGCTGCACTCTCTGCTCAATGGCAAACTGCTCTATAGCGCCAGCGCGACTATCCTGACCGTCGGGCTGATGTTTGCGCTACTCTTCCTCTGGCTGTTGGGATAACCCGTTTCCGGGATGAATCAAGCATGGGTATCGGCAGCAAAAATATGGTACAGTCCCCGCGTTACGCGGCATCGTCCGCGCGCCCCGGTAGCGTACCCGGGCGAGTTTTGGGATGATGATGCCGTTTTTCAGGGGGCAGGATGGGTAAACTAACGCTGCTATTATTAGCTTTGCTGGTCTGGCTACAGTATTCACTGTGGTTCGGTAAAAACGGCCTGCACGACTACACGCGGGTTAACGACGACGTCACCGCCCAGCAGGCGACTAACGCCAAATTAAAAGCACGCAACGATCAGCTATTTGCCGAAATTGACGACCTCAACGGCGGGCAGGAAGCGATCGAGGAGCGTGCGCGCAATGAACTCAGTATGACCCGCCCGGGCGAAACCTTCTATCGTCTGGTACCGGATGCGTCTAAACGCAACCAGGCATCGGGGCAACAGCAGAACAATCGATAACCAGGCCCAGGATTACGACATGGCAGCCACTTTTCCGGGCGTTTGCGCCGTGGTGCCGGCAGCCGGTTTTGGCCGCCGCATGCAAACGGAATGCCCGAAACAATATCTCTCAATCGGTAACAAAACGATTCTCGAACATGCCGTCGCCGCACTGCTGGCGAATGCGTGCGTCCAGCGCGTGGTGATTGCCGTCAGCCCCGGCGATCGGCGCTTCAGCCAGCTACCGCTGGCGCAGCACCCGCAAATTACCGTCGTGGATGGCGGCGCCGAGCGCGCCGATTCCGTGCTCGCGGGCCTGAAGGCGTTGCCGGAGGCGCAGTGGGTGCTGGTGCATGACGCCGCGCGCCCCTGCCTGCATCAGGACGACCTCAGCCGTCTGCTGGCGCTCAGCGAAACCAGCCGTGTCGGCGGGATCCTCGCGGCGCCGGTGCGCGACACCATGAAGCGCGCCGAGCCGGGCAAAACCGCTATCGCCCATACCGTCGATCGTAATGACCTGTGGCATGCGCTCACCCCGCAATTTTTCCCTCGCGAGCTGCTGGTGGATTGCCTCACCCGGGCGCTGAACGAGGGGGCGACCATCACTGATGAAGCCTCGGCGCTGGAGTACTGCGGCTTCCATCCGCAACTGGTCGCCGGTCGCGCGGATAATATTAAAGTGACGCGCCCGGAAGACCTGGCGCTGGCTGAATTTTACCTCACCCGTTCCCGACACCAGGAGAAAGCTTAATGCGAATTGGACATGGTTTTGACGTACACGCTTTTGGCGGTGAAGGCCCAATCATTATTGGCGGGGTACGCATTCCTTATGAAAAAGGGCTGCTGGCCCACTCCGACGGCGACGTCGCGCTGCATGCGCTGACCGACGCGCTGCTGGGCGCCGCGGCGCTCGGCGATATCGGCAAACTGTTCCCCGATACCGATCCGGCGTTTAAAGGCGCCGATAGCCGCGAACTGCTGCGCGAAGCGTGGCGTCGTATTCAGGCCAAAGGCTATACGCTCGGCAACGTCGACGTCACCATTATCGCCCAGGCGCCGAAGATGCTGCCGCATATTCCGCAGATGCGCGTCTTTATCGCTGAAGATCTCGGCTGCCATATGGACGACGTCAACGTGAAAGCGACCACCACCGAGAAGCTGGGCTTCACCGGCCGCGGGGAAGGGATCGCCTGCGAAGCGGTCGCGCTGCTGCGTAAGGCCGAAAAATGATCGCCTTTGACCAACTGACCTGGCTGCACGGCAAGCCGCAGAGCAGCGGGCTGCTGAAAGCCAATCCGGAAGATTTTCTGGTAGTGGAGGATCTGGGCTTTGCGCCGGACGGCGAAGGCGAACATGTGCTGGTGCGGATCCTGAAAAACGGCTGCAATACGCGCTTTGTCGCCGACGCGCTGGCGAAATTCCTCAAGATCCACGCCCGTGAAGTGAGCTTCGCCGGGCAAAAGGATAAGCACGCCGTCACCGAGCAGTGGCTGTGCGCGCGGGTGCCCGGCAAAGAGATGCCGGACCTGAGCAAATTTCAGCTCGAGGGCTGCCAGGTACTGGAATATGCCCGCCATAAGCGTAAGCTGCGTTTAGGCGCGCTGAAAGGCAACCAGTTTACCGTGATCCTGCGCGAGATTAGCCATCGCCAGGACGTGGAGACGCGTCTGCAGGCCATCGCTGAACGGGGCGTACCGAACTATTTCGGCGCGCAGCGCTTTGGCATTGGCGGCAGTAATCTGCAGGGCGCGTTGCGCTGGGCGGAAAGCGACGCGCCGGTGCGCGATCGCAATAAGCGCAGTTTTTGGTTGTCGGCGGCCCGCAGTGCGTTGTTTAATCAGCAAGTCAGTATTAGATTAAAAAAAACGGAATTTAATCAGGTTGTTGATGGCGATGCGCTACAATTAGCGGGGCGTGGGAGCTGGTTTGTCGTCACACCGGAAGAACTCGAGGTTTCGCAGGCGCGGGTGCACAACCGCGAACTGATGATCACGGCTGCGCTGCCGGGCAGCGGCG
Organism: Klebsiella variicola; assembly: GCF_000828055.2. NCBI lineage: Bacteria > Pseudomonadati > Pseudomonadota > Gammaproteobacteria > Enterobacterales > Enterobacteriaceae > Klebsiella > Klebsiella variicola. Next base: position 1,049,431 of record NZ_CP010523.2, read on the forward strand.
ACTGGGGAAGCCAGCGCGACGCTCTGGCCGCCGAGCAGGCCGCCATCGCCGAAGAAACGTCGCTGCAGGCGCTGTTGGTGCGGGAGAAAGTTGAGGCGGCGCGCCGGGCGATGCTCCTCTATCCGCAGCAGCTTAGCTGGAACTGGTGGGATGACGTAACCGTTGAACTGCGTTTCTGGCTGCCGGCGGGCAGCTTCGCCACCAGCGTGGTCAGGGAGCTTATCAATACAACGGGTGACTATGCGAATATTGCTGAGTAACGATGACGGGATCCATGCGCCGGGGATACAGACCCTGGCAAAGGCCTTAAGGGAGTTTGCCGAGGTCCAGGTTGTTGCACCCGATCGTAACCGCAGCGGAGCCTCGAATTCGCTGACGCTGGAATCATCCCTGCGTACGTTTACCTTTGAAAATGGCGACATCGCCGTCCAGATGGGCACCCCGACCGACTGCGTCTATCTCGGCGTGAACGCGCTGATGCGCCCGCGTCCGGACATCGTCGTTTCCGGCATTAACGCGGGTCCCAACCTGGGCGATGACGTCATCTATTCCGGCACCGTGGCCGCAGCGATGGAAGGCCGCCATCTGGGGTTCCCCGCGCTGGCCGTGTCGCTGAACGGCTATCAGCATTACGATACCGCCGCGGCGGTAACCTGCACCATTCTGCGCGCCTTAAGCCGCGAGCCGCTGCGTACCGGACGGATCCTTAACATCAACGTGCCGGATCTCCCGCTTGATCAAATCAAGGGCATTCGCGTGACCCGCTGCGGCAACCGCCATCCGGCCGACCAGGTGATCCCGCAAAAAGATCCGCGCGGCAACACCCTGTACTGGATTGGCCCGCCGGGCGATAAGCGCGATGCCGGGCCGGGCACCGATTTTGCGGCAGTGGATGAAGGCTATGTTTCCGTGACGCCATTGCACGTCGATTTAACCGCCCATCAGGCGCATGAGGTAGTCAGCGATTGGCTGGAACGTGTCGGGGTTGACGGGCAATGGTAAGTAAACGTGTTGAAAGTTTGTTGAATCAACTGCGCACGCAGGGCATCGTCGATGAGCGTGTCCTCGAGGCGATCGCGCGGGTCCCGCGCGAAAAATTTGTTGATGAAGCCTTTGAACATAAAGCGTGGGAAAACACCGCGCTGCCGATTGGCCAGGGGCAGACCATCTCCCAGCCTTACATGGTGGCGCGGATGACCGAGCTGCTGACGCTGACGCCGGAGTCGCGCGTGCTGGAGATCGGCACTGGTTCCGGCTACCAGACGGCCATCCTGGCGCACCTGGTGCATCACGTTTGCTCGGTGGAGCGGATTAAGAGTTTACAGTGGCAGGCGCGTCGTCGCCTGAAACAACTTGATTTACATAATGTTTCAACCCGTCATGGCGATGGGTGGCAAGGTTGGCAGGCACGGGCGCCGTTTGATGCCATTATTGTGACGGCGGCCCCGCCGGAGATTCCAACCGCGCTGCTGGCGCAGCTGGATGACGAAGGCGTGCTGGTGCTGCCGGTTGGCGAAGAGCATCAGTTTCTCAAACGGATCCGTCGCCGGGGCAACGAATTTATCATTGATACCGTCGAGGCCGTTCGCTTTGTTCCCCTGGTGAAGGGGGAGCTGGCCTGAGACCCGGATTATTCCAGGTTTTTTTTGCCTGACTTTAGGCGTAGGGTGGACGCATTTTTCAGTGTCCTGGCCGGGCGCCGCCCGGTAAGCAAGATATTGGCAGTTAACATATTCCTGGGGGATAAATGAGCGCGGGAAGCACCAAATTTACCGTCAGCCGTATTGCGGCTCTTTCACTGGTTTCACTCTGGCTGGCCGGGTGTACCAACACCAATAATCCGCCAGCGCCGGTTAGCTCTGCCGGCGGTGCCGCCTCTTCCAGCACCAACTCCGGCATGCTGATTACGCCGCCATCCTCCGGCGTCAAGTCTGCTCCTCAGGCGCAGCCGATCCAGCCGGTACAGACCCAGACCATTCAGCCGCAGCCGACGCCGATGGCGCAGGAGCCGGTGCAGACGGTGAACGGTAAGATCGTTTACAACCGCAAATATGGCGATATTCCGAAAGGTAGCTACACCGGCGGCAGTACCTATACGGTCAAACGCGGCGACACGCTGTTCTATATCGCGTGGGTCACCGGCAACGATTTCCGCGACCTGGCGCAACGCAACAATGTCCCGGCCCCGTACGCGCTGAACGTGGGTCAGGTGCTGCAGGTCGGCAACGCCTCAGGCCAGCCGATCACTGGTGAAAACGCCGTTTCTCAGGCCAGCGCAAGGGCGAGCGGCGGTGCGACAGCCACCACAACTTCTGCACAAAAATCGACCGCGGTGGTTGCTTCACAACCGACTATTACGTATTCTGAATCTTCAGGTGAACAGAGTGCTACCAAGATGTTGCCTAATAATAAACCAGCGACCACGACCACAACGGTTGTCGCGCCGGTGACGGCACCAACAACGGTGAGCACAACCCAGCCGACTGCAAGCAGTACGTCAACCAGTTCGCCGATCTCATCATGGCGCTGGCCGACTGATGGCAAGGTTATCGAGAACTTTAGCGGCGCGGAAGGCGGCAATAAAGGTATCGACATTGCAGGCAGTAAGGGACAGGCTATTGTCGCGACCGCCGATGGGCGTGTCGTCTATGCCGGTAACGCACTGCGCGGCTACGGTAATCTTATTATCATCAAACACAACGATGATTACCTGAGTGCCTACGCTCATAACGATACCATGCTGGTTCGGGAGCAACAGGAAGTCAAAGCGGGGCAGAAAATCGCTACCATGGGTAGCACCGGAACCAGCTCAACAAGATTACATTTTGAAATTCGTTACAAGGGGAAATCCGTCAACCCGCTGCAGTACTTACCGCAGCGATAATTTGGCAAAGTACGGATAAGCGAAGCATCAGCTAACAGGCGCCAGGGCGGTGTCTACGTCCCTCTCACAGAGAGGGCAGGGGAAATCGTCCAGGCGTCGTTTGTTGATGTGCCGTGGAAGGTGCTTTGCTCAGGGATCACGGGTAGGAGCCACCTTTATGAGTCAGAATACGCTGAAAGTTCATGATTTAAATGAAGACGCGGAATTTGATGAGAACGGAATTGAGGTTTTCGACGAGAAGGCCTTAGTAGAAGAGGAACCCAGTGATAGCGATCTGGCTGAGGAAGAGCTGCTGTCGCAAGGCGCAACACAACGCGTACTTGACGCCACTCAGCTTTATCTTGGAGAGATTGGTTATTCCCCACTGCTGACCGCGGAAGAGGAAGTCTATTTCGCGCGTCGCGCACTGCGTGGTGATGTCGCTTCACGCCGTCGCATGATTGAAAGCAACCTGCGTCTGGTGGTGAAGATTGCCCGTCGTTACAGCAATCGTGGTCTGGCGCTGCTGGATCTGATTGAAGAAGGTAACCTCGGACTGATCCGCGCCGTTGAAAAGTTTGACCCGGAACGTGGGTTCCGTTTTTCGACTTATGCGACCTGGTGGATCCGCCAGACTATTGAACGGGCGATCATGAACCAAACCCGTACGATCCGTTTGCCGATCCACATTGTTAAAGAGCTGAACGTCTATCTGCGTACCGCGCGCGAGTTGTCCCATAAGCTGGACCACGAGCCGAGTGCGGAAGAGATTGCCGAACAGCTGGACAAACCGGTCGATGACGTCAGCCGTATGCTGCGTCTGAACGAGCGCATCACCTCCGTGGATACTCCGCTGGGTGGCGATTCAGAAAAAGCGCTGCTGGATATTCTGGCCGATGAGAAAGAGAACGGCCCGGAAGACACCACGCAGGACGATGATATGAAGCAAAGCATCGTCAAATGGCTGTTCGAACTGAACGCCAAGCAGCGTGAAGTTCTGGCGCGTCGTTTCGGTCTGCTGGGTTATGAAGCAGCCACGCTGGAAGATGTGGGCCGTGAAATTGGCCTCACCCGCGAGCGTGTGCGGCAGATCCAGGTGGAAGGTCTGCGTCGCCTGCGGGAAATTCTGCAGGGACAGGGGCTGAATATCGAAGCGCTCTTCCGCGAATAAGATCTTTTCTCTCAAAAAGGCCCCCTCGACAGTCGGGGCCTTTTTCTTTGCGCTAGCCGAGGCGGGTTTCCTGCAGATGACGCCAGATCATTTTTCCTTCCGCTTGCTGAAAAATCGCCGTCGACCAGCGTACGTTCTCACTGCCATCCGCCAGCGTTTGGCTTTCACGGTATCGCACTGCGGCGCCGTCGTGCCACTCGCTAATGATTTTCGCCTGATCCACCACGATGTGTAATCCCGGACGGGTTGCCCCCGCATGGTGGAAAAAACGGCTCACCGCCGGGTAGTCCATCTTCTCGCCGCCCGGAGGGATCATGATGAATTCGGCTGCAAAACGTGTCATCAGCGCCTCAGCGCTTCCTTCCCCCTGGCTTAACCAGCGTTCGATAAGGACATGGGCGTCGAGGACTTCCTGCAGATAAGGGTTCATGACTTCTCCAGAGTGGTGTGCAGGCGATGGATAATCGCCCGATTGTTCAGCCGCAGGCAAAACAGCAGCGGCAACAGGGTGATGGCAGCGGCGCTAATAAACACCCCCTGCCAGGCGTAGACCGGCGGGAACACCCTCAGCAGCAGGGCGAGCAGCGCGCTGCCGGCAAAGAAGCTGAGCTGGCGGTTCAGATTCCACAGCGCGCTGGCGTCAGGCATCTCTTCGGCAGGCGTATGCAGGAAGGCGCTGCTTTGCGCAGTACTGCTGCATAAGCTGCCTCCGCCGCCCATCAGCGTAAAGGCCAGAATCAACAGCGCCAGCGGGCTGTGCGTATCGATCTTCAGCAGCAGCAGGATCCCTGCCGCCTGAAGCAGGCAGCCGATGACGACCAGCGGTCGTGGTCCGAAACGGTTGAAATACCTGCCGGTAAAAGTGATGGCGGCGAACGAGGCCAGCGACCAGGGCACCATCAGGGCACCGATGGCCCCCGGCGCCATCCCGGTGACGCGTTGCAGGTAGAACATCCCGACCACGTTGACGCCAATAAACATCCCCGGTACGCAGAGGTAGATCAGCATCGCGAAGCGCAGCAGGGGATCGGCCAGCAACGACAGCGGAAGAAAGCGAGTTGGGCGAACCGGGCCGGGGCTGTCGTTCAGCCATCGCACCGCCAGCACAAAGGTTAGCAGAGCCACAGGCAGGCTGGCGAAAAAGACCCAGCGCCAGCTGAAGGCCTCGACTAACAGGCCGCCGATCAACGGCGAGCAGGCTGGCGCCAGCAGACCGACCAGCATCACCGCCGCCGAGAGTTTCGCCCGCTCATGGGGCTGAAACAGCGGCCACGTCAATGCCTGGCCAAGGGGGATTAACAGCCCGCCACCCATCCCCTGCAGCGTCCGCCAGAAAATCAGCTCGCCGAGACTGCTGGCAAGCCCTGCCGCCAGCGCGCCGAGGCTGAACAGCCCCAGCGAGAGTAAAAACAGCCGTTTCGCCCCCCAGCGCTGACTAAGCCAGGCACTGAACGGTACGACGACCGTCAGACCGAGAATATAAGCATTGCTGACCCACGCCAGCTGAGAGACGGAAACCGCCAGCGCGCGGCTGATGGCCGGGAAGGCGATGCTGGCGATAAACATATTGATTAAATCGAGAAAAAAGCCGAACAGAAAAACGGTGGCAACGCGGTGGCGATAGGTCATGGTTCACTCCCTCAGACAGGCGGTTACTGTAAACCCGGTGCCATGGGGGATAAACGGGGCTAGTCGGGATATACTGTCTGAATATTTTTGACAATCATCCGGACGACGATGCTTAATCTTCAGCGTGTGACCATGTTTATCGCCGTGGTGGATGCCGGCAGCTTCACCCTGGCCGCTGCGGCGCTGGGGCAGACCAAGGCGGTGGTCAGCTTTAACGTGCGGCAACTGGAAAATGAGCTGGGGGTGACCCTGCTGCTGCGCTCTACGCGTCGTCTGCGGCTCACTGACGCCGGGGCGCTGTTCTATCAGCGCGGGGTGGCGCTGCTGAAAGCGGCGGAAAATCTGCAGGATGAGGTGCGGGCCAGCCATACCGGCTTAAGTGGCGAGCTGCGGATCACCACCACGCCGGAGTATGGCGCGCAGGTTATCATTCCGGCGCTGGCCGCGTTTGCCCGTCGTCACCCGGCGCTGCGGGTGCGCCACGTTTCGTCCTCCCATCATGCGGACCTCATTTCAGAACGATTTGATGTGGCGATACGCCTCGGTACGCTGGCCGATTCCCGCTATCGGGCGACGCGGATAGCCAGTTTCGCGATCCTGCCCGTCGCCTCTCCGGCCTGGCTGGCAAGCCATCCGGTGCAGACGCTGTCCGATCTGGCGCAAGCTGACTGGATTATTCATGAGCGTCTGTCGGCGCCGCTGCGCTGGCAGCTGCGCACGGATCAACAGACAGAGGTGGATTTCGCCATCGCCAGCGCGCCGCGCTTTTCAGCCGACAGCGCTACGGCGCTGATGAGCTTTGCCCTGGCCGGGTGCGGCATCGCCTTGCTGCCGGCATGGCTGGTAGCCGAAAAAGTGGCGCAGCGGGAGCTGGTGCCGCTCCTGTCGGAATACCATTTCCCACAGCAGGGCGTGTATGCCCTTTATCCCGATGCGCAGCATATGCCGACCCGGGTGCGGGCGTTTATTGACTTCCTGCGCGAGAAGGTCGGTTAAGCGCCCGTTCAGGGCGCCATCATTTTGCGCACCAGCCGGGTGAACTGTTCACGTTCGCCATCGCTCAGGCGGCCGAGAAACTCGTCATCGATCTCATTGCCCTGCGGAATCGAACGGTTAAGCAACGCCTCGCCTTGTTCGGTCAGATAGACAAAACGGCGGCGTTTATCGGCGGGGTCGTGTTCCCGGCGCACCAGGCCGCGCGCCTCCATCCGGCTGAGCATCTCCGCCAGCGTGGCTTTGGTACTGACCGCCGCTTCAATCAGCACGACCTGCTCGATACCAGGCTGCTCCGCTACCGAGCGCATCACCGCATACTGAGGTTTAGTCAGATCGGGTAACGCCTGCTGCCAGCGGGCGGTATGTTGTTGAAAAAGCTGGCGCAGCAGGTGAAATGCTTCGTTTCGTAACTCCATGAATACTCCGTAACAAAACTGTCACCTCTATGATAGCCGTTCGTACGCCATTTTATACCCTTTCTGCGTTTTTGATTAAAAATGCGCACGTATACGAACGATCTTGTCATCCCCGTCCGGAGAGGGTAATTTAAATATAAAGTTCGTGTACGAACAAAGTGAATGAGGTCTGGAATGAAACTGATTATTGGGATGACGGGGGCCACCGGGGCTCCGCTTGGGGTGGCATTGCTGCAGGCGCTACGTGATATGCCGGAGGTGGAAACCCACCTGGTGATGTCGAAATGGGCCAAAACCACCATCGAGCTGGAAACGCCCTGGACAGCGCGCGAAGTGGCCGCGCTGGCGGACTTTTCCCACAGCCCGGCAGACCAGGCCGCCACCATCTCTTCCGGTTCATTTCGTACCGACGGCATGATCGTTATTCCCTGCAGTATGAAAACGCTGGCAGGCATTCGCGCGGGCTATGCCGAAGGGCTGGTGGGCCGCGCGGCGGACGTGGTGCTCAAAGAGGGGCGCAAGCTGGTGCTGGTCCCGCGGGAAATGCCGCTCAGCACGATCCATCTGGAGAACATGCTGGCGCTGTCGCGCATGGGCGTGGCGATGGTGCCGCCGATGCCGGCTTACTACAACCACCCGGAGACGGTTGACGACATCACCAATCATATTGTGACTCGGGTGCTGGATCAGTTTGGCCTCGACTATCACAAAGCGCGCCGCTGGAACGGCTTACGCACGGCAGAACAATTTGCACAGGAGATCGAATAATGGCTTTTGATGATTTGCGCAGCTTTTTGCAGGCGCTGGATGACCAGGGACAACTGCTGAAAATCAGTGAAGAGGTGAACGCTGAGCCCGATCTGGCGGCGGCCGCCAATGCGACCGGACGCATCGGCGACGGCGCCCCGGCGCTGTGGTTCGATAATATTCGCGGCTTTACCGACGCCCGCGTGACGATGAACACCATCGGCTCGTGGCAGAACCATGCCATCTCGCTGGGCCTGCCGCCCAACACGCCGGTGAAAAAGCAGATTGATGAATTCATTCGCCGCTGGGATAACTTCCCGGTGACGCCAGAGCGCCGCGCCAACCCGGCGTGGGCGGAAAACACCGTGGATGGCGACGATATCAACCTGTTCGATATTCTGCCACTGTTCCGCCTCAACGATGGTGACGGCGGTTTCTACCTCGATAAAGCCTGTGTCGTTTCGCGCGATCCGCTTGATCCTGACAATTTCGGTAAGCAAAACGTCGGTATCTACCGCATGGAAGTGAAAGGCAAGCGCAAACTCGGTCTGCAGCCGGTGCCGATGCACGATATCGCGCTGCATCTGCACAAAGCGGAAGAGCGTGGGGAAGATCTGCCGATTGCTATCACCCTCGGTAACGACCCGATTATTACCCTGATGGGCGCCACGCCGCTGAAATACGATCAGTCAGAATATGAAATGGCTGGCGCGCTGCGCGAGAGCCCGTATCCCATCGCCACCGCGCCGCTGACCGGCTTTGATGTGCCCTGGGGCTCGGAAGTGATCCTCGAAGGGGTCATTGAAGGGCGTAAGCGTGAGATCGAGGGGCCGTTCGGTGAGTTTACCGGTCACTACTCCGGCGGTCGTAACATGACGGTAGTGCGTATCGACAAAGTCTCGTATCGCAGCAAACCGATTTTTGAATCGCTCTATCTCGGTATGCCGTGGACCGAAATTGACTATCTGATGGGGCCGGCGACCTGCGTGCCGCTGTATCAGCAGTTGAAGGCAGAGTTCCCGGAAGTGCAGGCGGTCAACGCCATGTACACCCATGGTCTGCTGGCGATCATCTCCACCAAAAAACGCTACGGCGGTTTTGCCCGCGCGGTGGGCCTGCGGGCGATGACCACTCCGCACGGCCTCGGCTATGTGAAGATGGTGATCATGGTTGATGAAGACGTCGACCCGTTCAACCTGCCACAGGTGATGTGGGCGCTCTCCTCGAAGGTTAACCCGGCGGGAGACCTGGTGCAGTTGCCGAACATGTCGGTCCTTGAACTTGACCCAGGCTCCAGCCCGGCAGGCATCACCGACAAACTGATTATCGACGCCACCACCCCGGTTGCGCCGGACCTTCGCGGCCACTACAGCCAGCCGGTGCAGGATCTGCCGGAAACCAAAGCCTGGGCTGAAAAACTGACCGCTATGCTGGCCAACCGTAAATAAGGAGAAAAAGATGATTTGTCCACGTTGCGCCGATGAAAAGATTGAAGTCATGGCGACCTCGCCGGTGAAAGGGGTCTGGACCGTGTATCAGTGCCAGCACTGTCTTTACACCTGGCGAGATACCGAGCCGCTGCGTCGCACCAGTCGCGAACACTATCCGGAAGCGTTCCGCATGACGCAGAAAGATATTGATGAGGCACCGCAGGTGCCACACGTACCGCCGCTATTGCCGGAAGATAAGCGTTAATAAAAGGGGCCCGCTAAGTCGGGCCTTTTTATATTTAGTACAATTATGGAAGCTATTTTTTCATTAAATTAAAAGATTACGTGAGGGGTTAATATACTGGGATGACTTTGCGAGCCTGCTTCCAGATTATTATAAAATCCGTCTGATTAATTCCTTGCAGATAAATTTCACGCCATGACGAGTATAGAATAGCGGCGGGTGCTTGAGGCTGTCTGGCCTTGAGCATTACCAGGACCCCAGACAGACGAAAGCCCCAGGAGATATTTCTATCAACTGAGGCTAGCGAATGAACATAGACAATTCAGATGTTAGTCTCTTCTTTGCAGGGAGGCAAGATATGCTGACAAAATATGCCCTTGTGGCAATCATCGTACTCTGTATTACGGTACTGGGATTTACGCTGTTGGTGCACAGCTCACTATGCGAGCTGAGTATTAAAGAGCGTAATATTGAGTTTAAAGCTGTTCTCGCTTACGAATCGAAGAAGTAGCATCCGCGCGGGGGCAACCCCGCGTATGGGTTGTCAGGACGCATCCTCTAGCACCCATTTTTAGTTTGTTAAAACGGCAGCGCTGAGCGGCGCTGCCGTTTTTCACCTTAATGGGTGGCTAAACCAGGCTTTTCAGACGGTAGATCCACTCCAGCGCCTGACGCGGGGTCAGGGAGTCGGGATCAAGATTCTCCAGTGCCTCAACCGCAGGCGAGGTCTCTTCCGGGGCGGCGAGCAGCGACATCTGCGTGCCGTCGACCTGGGTCGCCGCCGCGTTGGGCGAGATGCTCTCCAGCTCGCGCAGTTTCTGCCGCGCGCGCTTGATCACCTCTTTCGGCACCCCGGCCAGCGCGGCGACCGCCAGGCCATAGCTCTTGCTGGCCGCGCCGTCCTGCACGCTGTGCATAAAGGCGATGGTATCGCCGTGCTCCAGCGCGTCGAGGTGGACGTTGGCGACGCCTTCCATTTTCTCCGGCAGCTGAGTGAGCTCGAAGTAGTGTGTGGCGAACAGCGTCAGCGCCTTGATTTTGTTGGCCAGACTTTCCGCACAGGCCCACGCCAGCGATAGCCCGTCGTAGGTGGACGTGCCGCGGCCAATCTCATCCATCAGCACCAGGCTATGCTCGGTGGCGTTGTGCAGGATATTGGCGGTTTCAGTCATCTCCACCATAAAGGTCGAGCGGCCGCTGGCCAGGTCATCCGCCGCGCCGACGCGGGTAAAGATGCGATCGATGGGCCCGATCTCCACCTTCTGCGCCGGGACGTAACTGCCGATATAGGCCAGCAGCGCAATCAGCGCGGTCTGGCGCATATAGGTACTTTTACCGCCCATGTTCGGCCCGGTGATGATCAGCATCCGCCGCTGCGGCGCCAGCTGCAGCGGGTTGGCGATAAACGGCTCTTTCAGCACCTGCTCGACCACCGGATGGCGGCCTTCGCTGATGCGAATGCCCGGCTTATCGCTAAAGGTCGGACAGCAGTAGTTCAGGGTTTCCGCCCGTTCCGCCAGGTTGACCAGCACGTCCAGCTCGGCCAGCGCGCTGGCGCTGGTTTGCAGGTCGGCGAGATGCGGCAGCAGCAGGTCGAACAGTTCGTCATAAAGCTGTTTTTCCAGTGCCAGCGCTTTGCCCTTGGAGGTCAGCACCTTATCTTCGTATTCCTTCAGCTCAGGAATAATGTAGCGTTCGGCGTTCTTCAGCGTCTGGCGGCGCACGTAGTGGATCGGCGCGAGGTGGCTCTGGCCGCGGCTAATCTGGATGTAGTAGCCGTGGACGGCGTTGTAGCCGACTTTCAGGGTATCGAGGCCCAGCCGCTCGCGCTCGCGGATCTCCAGCTTATCGAGATAATCGGTGGCGCCATCGGCCAGCGCCCGCCACTCGTCCAGCTCTTCGCTATAGCCCGGAGCGATGACTCCGCCGTCGCGGACCAGCACCGGCGGCGCGTCAATCACCGCGCGCTCCAGCAGTTCGCGCAGTTCGGTGAACTCGCCCATTTTCTCGCGCAATTTTTGCACCGGCTGACGGTCAACGTCGGCCAGCAGCTCACGCAGCAGCGGCAACTGCTGCAGGGCATGACGCATGCGGGCTAAATCGCGTGGACGGGCGGTACGCAGCGCCAGACGCGCCAGAATACGTTCCAGATCGCCGACCTGGCGCAGCACCGGCTGCAGCTCGGTATAGCGCTCCTGCAGCGCGCCGATGGTCTGCTGGCGCTCCACCAGCACGGCGGTATCGCGGACCGGCATATGCAGCCAGCGCTTGAGCATCCGGCTGCCCATCGGCGTCACCGTACAGTCGAGTACCGAGGCCAGGGTGTTGTCGGTGCCGCCGGCCAGATTCTGGGTGATCTCGAGGTTACGGCGGGTGGCGGCATCCATAATGATGCTGTCCTGCTGGCGTTCCATGGTGATGGAACGGATGTGCGGCAGCGAGGTGCGCTGAGTGTCTTTGACATACTGCAGCAGGCAGCCGGCGGCGCACAGGCCGCGTGGGGCGTTTTCCACGCCGAAGCCGACCAGATCGCGGGTGCCGAACTGCAGGTTAAGCTGCTGGCGCGCGGTGTCGATTTCAAATTCCCACAGCGGGCGACGGCGCAGACCGCGGCGGCCCTCGATCAGCGACGATTCGGCAAAATCTTCCGCATACAGCAGTTCCGCCGGATTAGTACGCTGCAGCTCTGCCGCCATGGTTTCGCGGTCGGCCGGTTCACTCAGGCGAAAGCGCCCGGAGCTGATATCCAGCGTCGCGTAACCAAAGCCCTTGCTGTCCTGCCAGATGGCGGCCAGCAGGTTGTCCTGGCGCTCCTGCAGCAGCGCTTCATCGCTGATGGTGCCCGGCGTAACGATACGCACCACTTTACGCTCGACCGGTCCCTTGGTGGTGGCCGGATCGCCAATCTGCTCGCAAATGGCCACCGACTCGCCCTGATTGACCAGTTTGGCGAGGTAGTTCTCCACAGCGTGGTGGGGGATGCCGGCCATCGGGATGGGTTCGCCCGCGGAGGCGCCGCGCTTGGTCAGCGAGATATCGAGCAGCTGCGACGCGCGTTTCGCATCGTCATAAAATAGCTCGTAAAAATCCCCCATCCGGTAAAACAGTAGAATGTCAGGATGTTGCGCCTTCAGCTTGAGATACTGCTGCATCATCGGCGTGTGGGCGTCGAGATTGTCAATTGTGCTCATGGGGTGTTATCCAGATCCCTGATTTGAAATGGCTGCGATTTTGTAGTTGTCGTCGTTATCACATGGATGAGACATGATAACGGAGATGGGCAGGTGAGGGAAACCGACGAAAGCGCGCGGCGCGATCCGGATTCCAGTTGCAGAGGGGGCGGGGTACCGTCACAGTGATTGAACCGCCGCCACGCGATCGTCTTCATACATTACGTTCGCCGTCGATGTTGTTCTGCCTTCTGGCCGCAGACCTCGTTACGACAACGGCTTGTGGTTGCTAGTCGTAAAGCCATTTACCTGCTTTTGCTGATTCGGCAAACATTTTGATGGTTAAAGGTTTACGCGTTTTTTCTACATCTTCTCGTTTTACTTTAAACCACCGAGTTAGCATTGGAGTATTCTCCCAAGGGAAATAACACGACCATTTAACACTGGAAAGATCAACATTAAATTTTTGTTCAAATTTATTTAAAGCGTCATGCAGATCGTCGCCGGGAGCATCAAATAAGTCATAATCAAGTTCCAATGGGATTTCTTTCCAATTTTTATCTAAACGGGTTGAGATCTCATCTTTAAACAAGTCTAAAACCTGATCTTGAATGCTTTTCATTAAAAGGATGTCCATTGTATACGGTCTTTGGGGCGAGCTATTAGGTTGTATTTTTCCTGAGTTTTTCTTGAAACTTGATAAATTGAGTTTACAAGTCCTATCCAACCTAACCACGGAACATAACGGGCGATAACAGCAGCAAGACTATTCGTTTTTCTCATTCTTACACCAACGGGTGTAGGAACCCTAATACCAAATGGAGTTTTTGCATTTCTCAGAAGCATCCTTCCATATTTAGAAACAACACTTGTTCCTTTTATTGCCTCTCCTGGCTTTGTTCTGGTTTTTAGCCAAGGTTGCCCGGCGAGGATAGCGGCACCAGATTCAATACCAATGCCAAGTTCGTCACAAAATTGTTCAAGAAAAATGACATCAAAAAGTTCACCAGCCGAAAGATTGGATTGTCCGTGATAGAAATAGGTTCCATTTAGTTCTTCTGTCGTATCCATTTGCTCATCTATTATGCTGTTTGTCTTTCATTCCAGGCATCGGTGAAAATTATATTTCCGTCACAATGTTTCCAGGTGATCTTCTCATATCTAAGTTCGACAGATTCAAGATGGTTGTTGTTCTTGTCTTCTGGGGAAGCCATTGTAGGAGATATTGATACGATTCGGACGCCTTCAAGTAGCATATTGAAGTATTCCACTTCTTGACCAGCATCGCTGATTTTATACCATTTGATTTCAGCAGATTTCAGGTTCTGACCAGTAGCTACTGCTTTGTAGAGGTATGGACTGGAATAGTCGAATTCTTTAACGATGATCATTGGTGAGTGCTGACGAGTGCCGGTAGGCTTGCCAGTGGCATTATCAGTGGGAATGGAGAGATTGTGATGAAACCCTTTAAATTCGATGCTGAACTCCCTGTCTGCAACATCACAACCACCTTTGATTAGTGCCCCACCGTCGTCGTATATCCACATATTACCTGGAATAGCCATGCTTCTTCTTCCCTCTATTATCATTAGTAAGAAAACAGTGTATCGAGTTGATTAAGCGCAGTAAATAATCAATGTGTCGTTTTTGGATTAATACGGGAAATATCTTCTCTATAATGATGGTTTATATTTAAAAATAGCTGTCGTAAATATTTCATTGGGTTATTACGCCATTGGTATAGATTTTAAATATAAATGACCCTCAATAATATAATGCAGGCAATTATTGCCAGAAAGCGTAAGCGCGGCGCGATCCGGATTCCAGTTGCGCCGCGCGGGGATTATGGCGCCAGATAAACCTGGGGGGCCGCGTTGTCCGGGTGCTGGACGAGGCGGACATCCGCCCCGTACCAGCGATGGATAACCGGCTGCTGGATCACCTCCTGCGGCGTGCCCTGGGCGACCAGATGGCCCTGGTGGAGCAGCAGAATGCGGTCGGCCCACAGGGCGGCGAGGTTAAGGTCATGCAGCACCACGCAGACATGCAGTTGCCCGCCGGCGGTGAGCCGTTTGAGCAAACGCAGCAGGTGCTGCTGATAGTAAAGATCCAGCGCCGAGGTGGGCTCATCGAGAAACAGCCAGCCCTGCGGCGCGCCGTCGCGCCACAGCTGCGCCAGACAGCGGGCCAGCTGCACCCGCTGCTGCTCGCCGCCGGAGAGGCCGGGATAGCGGCGACCGGCAAGGCCATCGCAGCCGGTGACGGCCATCACCGCCGCCAGCACCGCCGGATCTGCCGTCGCGCCCCACGGTGCGCGTCCCATGGCAATGACCGTTTCCACCGTCCAGTCGGCCTGCAGGGCCGTTCGCTGCAGCATGACCGCCCGACGGCGCGACAGCGCCTCGGGGGACCAGGCCTCCAGCGGCTTGCCTGCAAGGCGGCGGGTGCCGCTGTCCGGAGTCAGATAGCCGGTCAACAGCCGCAGCAGAGTGGATTTCCCGGCGCCGTTCGGCCCGATAAGCGCCGTCATCTCGCCGCCGCGCAGCGCGACGGAGACGTTGTCGATAACCTGTCGTTTACCAAGGTGAAGTGACAGCCCCTGGGCGCAATATTCATTAACCATGTCTGGAGTTCTCCCGACGAAAGACCAGCCACAGAAACCAGGGGGCGCCCAGCAGGCTGGTGAGCAGACCGACCGGCATCTCCGCCGGCGCCGCCACGGTGCGGGCCAGGGTGTCGGCCAGCAGAAGCAGGATTGCGCCGGCCAGCAGCGAGCCGGGGATCAGTCCGCGATGGTCCGGTCCCAGCCACAGGCGCATCAGGTGCGGCACCACCAGGCCGATAAAGCCGATGACTCCGCTGATGGCCACCGCGGCGGCCACCAGCACCGCGCTGCACAGCAGCAGCCAGCGCTGTAGCGCCTGCACGTTCACCCCGAGATAGTGTGCCTCTTCATCGCCAAGCTGCAGCAGATTGAGGCGGGACGCCATCCACCACACCGCCAGCGCCGCCGGGATAATCAAGGTCGCGGCCACCAGCAGCGTCGGCCATTCGGCCTGGCCCAGACTGCCCATTCCCCACAGCGACAGCTGGCGCAGCTGGGCGTCATTGCTCAGCCAGGACAGGACGCCGACCAGCGCGCCGCACAGCGCGTTGATGGCGATCCCCACCAGCAGCAGGCGCGACAGCGAACCCTCCTCCGCCCGGCTGAGGATGAAAATCACCACCATCACCGCCAGGCTGCCAATAAACGCCGCCAGCATCGGCATGTACAGGGCGATCAGCCCCGTAGCGGAGAACGGAAGCACCAGCCAGCTGGCCACCGCCAGCGCGGCGCCGCTGCTGATGCCCAGCAGGCCCGGGTCGGCAAGCGGGTTGCGAAACAGCCCCTGCATCACGCAACCGGAGAGGGCCAGCGCCGCGCCCACCAGCAGGGCCAGCAGCACCCGCGGCAGACGGATACTCAGCCAGATGTGGCGCAGCATCTCATCCCCGGAAGGCAGCAGGTTGACCAGCGGCAAGCGCATAGCGCCGAGGGTGGTGGCAAACAGCGTCAGGGAGACCAGCAGCAGCGTCATCAACAGCAAACGGGGGGCGAGGGCAGGGCGCATCAGGGCAACTGCTCCGCTTTGTTTCGCAGCGCGATTATCGCCTGCGGTGTGCGCGGCCCGAAGCCGAGCAGGGCCATATCGTCGATCGTCAGCAGCTGTTTATGACGCCCCGCCGGGGTCTGTGCCAGACCGGGCAGTTTCCACAGCCCGGCTTCGCCGCCCATCCCTTTGAGACCATCGGCGGAGATCACCACCAGATCCGCCTGGCTGGCGGCGACCCCTTCCTGCGACATGGCGCGATAGTGGTCGAAGCCCTGCATCGCGTTCTGCAGCCCGGCGGCGCGAATGGCGCCATCGGCCGCGGTGTGCTGTCCGGCCACCAGGGTATTCATTCCGCCGTGGCTGAGAATAAACAGCACCCGCTTAGCAACCGGCTGCGTGGGAATGGCGGCGATCTGTTGCTGAAGCTGCTGGCGCAGCGCGTCGCCTGCCGCCGTTTTGCCTAACGCTTCGGCAATGACAGCCACTTTGTTATCGATCGCGGACAGACTTTCGCCGCCCGGCACGTTAACCACCTTCACCCCGCTCGCCTGTACTTTGTGTAAGACCAGCGAGGGCTGCGCCTGGGCGCTCGCTAATACCAGCTGCGGGCGTAACGCGAGGATCCCCTCGGCGTTCAGCTGTCGCAGGTAGCCGACGTCCGGCAGCTTTTGCGCCGCCGGGGGCCAGCTGCTGGTGCTGTCCCGCGCCACCAGGCTCTGTTCCGCGTCAAGGGCATAGACGATCTCAGTGACATCTCCGCCGAGGGTGACGAGTCGCTCAACGGCGGCGTGGCTCAGCAGCGGGAAAGCGATGAAGAGCAGTAACCAGCGCATCATGCGGGCAGTCCTTCACGGGTCAGACGATCTACCTGCTGGCGCCATTGTGCCTGCTCGGGGTGGCCTTCGCTGCGCTGGCCATAGAGCTGGGCAATCTGGGTGCCGTCTTTGGCGAACAGTTCGACGCTGGTGACGTGTCCATCTGAGGTCGGTTTACGGGTCACCCACACTTCATCGAGGCTCTCTTCGCGCAGATGCAGGGTAAAAGTGGTATTGAAGATATTCAGCCAGCCGCGCATGGGGGCCAGCTTTTCCAGGGCGCCGGTGAAGATCTGCACGCAACCGCGATTGCCGACGAAAATCATAATTTCATTACCTTCCTGGCGCACCGTCTCCAGCAGCGACGGCAGCGCATGGCGATCCACGCGGCAGGCGAGGTCGTCGCTCACCAGACGGAAAGCCTGCTGGCGGGAAAGCTGATATTTACGCAGCAGACCGAAGAACTGGTGAACGTCGGTCATCGCGCGCCAGTCGTTCTCCAGGGCGGCGCCGTCGGCGGTATCGGCATATTTCACCGGCTCCAGCGGGCGCAGGGCCAGCGGTGCCGGCGCCGCCACCCGATGTTCCGCGATCAGGGTGTCCCAGGCCGCCATGTCGGTCTGCGTGGTCGCATAGACTTTCAGCAGGGCGTCGCCGTGGTGGTCGAAAAACTGGATGCTCTGGCGGCCATTATCGTTCAGATGGAAGGCGCTGGCCCACTGGCTGAGGAACAGACGCAGGTCGAGCGCGCGAGGGTTCAGTACCAGCCCGGCGTGGCCGCTGAGGTGCTGGTGCGTGAACTGGCCCACCTGCTCATGCACGGCATACTCGTTGCGGCAGATGCATTTGGTTTCGCCGACGCGCTCCAGATCGGCAATCAGCGCTCGGGCGTCATCGCTCAGGCGCACGGCATCATGGCCGAGGCGGGCGGCGGTCAGCTCGGCTTCGCTGATCCCCATTTCCGCGGCAATATCGCGGGCATATTTCGCGGTACTGCCCGCTTTGGTGGCCTGGTAGCGCTGCCACAGGTCAGGGTGTGCATTTGGCATAATCATATCCTTCTCGACGATGAATATCCCCGGCCGGCGGGCCGGGGGCAGGTGCGTTATTATTCGGGCAATCAGAAGTCGACGTTGACGCCCAGCTGCCAGGTGCGGCCCGGCATCACCGCCAGCGCTTTATCGTTGGCGTCCTGGTTGGTGCCGGTCTCGATATTGCGGCTGCTCAGGTAATCCCAGTATTTACGATCGGTGAGGTTGTAGACCCCGCCATTGAGGCGCACGTTTTTCGCCACCTGCCAGTACGCGGTCCAGTCCAGCATGCCGTAGCCCGGCACGCGCATATAGTCGCTGCTGGCATCGGTAATGGCGGACCCGCTGTTGCTGTAGCTTTCGCGGTTGGTGGCGGTCGCCTGTTTCCCTTTGACAAAGGTCGCCGTCAGGGCGGTGCCGTAGCGTTTCGCCGGATCGTCCCACGCCACGCCGACGATGGCTTTCATCGGCGCCACGCTGTCGAGGTCGACGTATTTATCGCCGCTGTAGCTGGATTTCGATTTCCCTTCGCTATAGCCGAGGGCGAGGGTGGTGCTCAGGCCGTTCACCTGCTCAAACCAGGTGCCAAAGTTAAATTTGGTACTGATCTCACCGCCGTAGATATAGGCTTTATCGCGGTTTTCCGCCTGATAAATGGTGTAGATGTTCGACGGCACATTCGTGAACTGGCCCGGATTATTGGCGCGGGTATAGCGCGTATAGGCGATAAAGTTCTTATAGCTGTTGTAGAACAGCGCCGTGCGCACGGTGATGCCTTCGGTGACTTCCCCCTTCAGCCCCCACTCGAGATTATCGCTGGTTTCCGTCTTCAGATCGGTATTGCCGATCAGGGCATACTGCTGGCTGCCGGCGTAGCTGGAGCCAAGGTTCCAGGAGCCATACAGCTGGCTGGCGTTGGGGAACTGCGCGCCGCGCTGGTACTGCAGGTAGGTCATCAGGCGCGGGGTGAGGTCGTACTGGAAGGTCAACGACGGCAGAACCTGGGTATCGCTGTTTTTGCCGTACAGATTCGCCACCGACGATTCGGTCAGTACGCTGCTGTTGGCGGCAAGGTCGGACAGATTTTCCGGCTTAGTCGATTGATGCACCACGCGCACGCCGGGAATAATGGCGAAGTTGTGGCTATCAAGGTCGAAGTTGATCTTATCCTGGACAAAGCCGCCGAGAGTGTAGCTGCGGCTGTCTGCCTCCGGCTGCATGATCTCGCTGTAAACGCTGGGGATCGGCGACTGGCTGAACGGTCGCTGGGTTTTGCTGGTGCTGGCGTTGAAGCCGGCGCTCAGATCGTGGCGGCCCAGGGTTTTCGCCAGCGCGGTCTGCAGGCCCCAGGTGTCGGTATCGTAGTTGGAGTTCACCGTCTGCATTCTGCGGGTGACGCTGTCCGGCATATAAGTCCAGTCATGGGCTTCGGTATGCTGGTAGTAGATTTTCGTGGAGACGCTGTCGAGGTAGTCGTTCATCGGCGTCCAGTCATCCTTCAGGCTCAGGCCCCAGCGCCGGGTCTGGCTGGTCTGGTTGGCGGTGCCGATGGTGCTGTTGCCGCTGGAGTCCCAGGTATCGTAGTGGGTGTGGTTGGTTTTATGGTAATAGTCGAAGGTGCTGGTCAGCTTGTGTTCATCGTTAGGTTGCCAGATCCCGGAGGCCAGAAACGCATCGGAGTGCCAGTTCGCCGGGTAGGCGTCGACGGTGCCGCTGTTGTTTTCGGTTTCCTGACCGTCACGGTGGCTGTAGACCAAAATTCCGCGCAGGAACTCATCGCCGCCGGCGACGGTCACCCCGTTGTGCCAGCTGCGATCCGCAGAGTCGTAACCGCTGCGGTAGCCGAAGGCGCTGGTCTTGCCCGGGCGCAGGTAATCATCTGCCGATTTCGGGCGGAAGGAGACATTTCCCCCGATAGCGCTGTTGGCCGTTTCCGTCGAGGTGGCGCCGGACTGGATATCCACACTGCCGTACATATACGGGTCGATATAATCGCGGCCGATGCCGAAGGTGTTGAGCCCGGCGCGGCCGACGTAGCCGCGGCCGGTGGCGTTGGGTTGCGCGATACCGTCTACGTCGATGCCGACGCGGTTGCTCTCCATACCGCGAATGTTGTAGCCGGTGTAGCCTCCGCGGTCGAAGCCGCTTTTGCCGTTGCCGGAGCCGCCGCTGGCCCCGGTGGCGCTGATGAGCGGCTCATAGCGCATGATCGAGCCGAAATCGTTAGCGCCTTTATCCTCCAGCTCCTGGGCGCTGATGCTGTGCTCACTACCGGCTTTCTGCACCGGTGCGGGGGCGGTGACGGTCATTTGTTCCGAGGTGTCATCCACCGCCTCGCCGCTAACGGCGGAAGTGTCTGCTGCGATGGCAGAAGTCTGATAAATTGCTGCAAGCAAAGAGGTCACCAGCAGGCGTTTTTTACACCATGCTGCTGACGGAGTCGATTTGTACATAGTCGCCACGCCTTGATCGTTATTAGTATCGGCTCACGCGTTACTTCCAGAGTTGCAGGTTGCTCCGTCTTTTCCGTTGCGGATGGGGTCTTACTCCATTTATTGATTGCGAATGGTAATGATAGGTATTATCGTTTGCAACAAAATAATCATGTGTTCTTCATTTAAACTGCACTTTGTTTACAATTTGCCCTTTCAGACTTAGCGAGACGACGATGAACTCAAAAGCGGCCATCACCATCACCTACTGTTCCCAGTGCAACTGGATGCTGCGCGCCAGCTGGATGGCGCAGGAGCTGTTACATACCTTCAGCACCGACATCGCCTCGGTGACGCTGGTGCCGGGGACCGGCGGGATCTTCACGATCGATGTCGACGGTCAGCAGATCTGGGAGCGCAAGCAGGATGGCGGTTTTCCGGATGCGGCCGAGCTGAAACGCCGGGTGCGCGATGTCTGTTTCCCGGAGAAGCCGCTGGGCCATGTGGATAAAGGTGAGCAGAAGGGGTGACAACCCCCTCCGGGCGACAAGCGCCCGGAGGAGAAGCCGTTAGCGGGCTAACTGCACGTCAACCAGCACGCTTTGTCGGCGGGTGCGTATGAGGGTGACCGCTTCTTCCAGCACGCCGGGGAGATCTTCGGCCCGGGAAACCGACAGGGCCGCCGCGCGACTGGAGGCGGCGATCGCGGCGAAATCCGGCGAGGTGGTAAAGGCGGTGGCCGGAATGGTCTCCGCGCGGGCGGCGTAGCCGTCCGGGTAGAGCGCTTTGGTGCCGCCCGCGACGGCGCCCCATCCGCCGTTATTTCCGACCACGACGAGGACAGGGAGCTTCATTACCTCCGCAATATGGTGGCAGACCGCAGGGTTGGCGAACAGGTACGACCCGTCGCCGACGGCGGCAATAATCAGCTCTTCCCGGCGCGCAAGCTGCAGCCCCAGCGCGATAGGCAGGGCTTCGCCCAGGCCGCCGGCCAGCGCTTCCTGGTAATAGCTCTCGGCATGGATCAGCCCGGCAAATTGCGGCAGCGTGGTCAGCTCAGAAACGATCCGGCCGCGGTGTTGATTCGCCAGATGGCCGAGGCAGTAGCTGAGCCAGGGTTTGGTAATGACCCCGGTCTGGCTGGCATGGAGAAGCGCGTCGCGCTGGTTTTTCTGTTGCTGGATGCGGTTCTGCGTATATGCCGCCCGCTCCGCCACATGTTGCTGGCGGGCGGCCTGCAGCGGGCGCAGCGCCTCTTCCAGCAGGCTGAAGACTTCATCGGTCTCGCCCGCCAGGTTGATGTCCGCGCGATAGCCACGTACCGGGTAGCGGGAGAAGAGCGGATCGGGGCCCATCTGGATCACGGTGCAGTCCTGGCGACAGTCGCCCTCGGCGAGCATCCATGGCGCCTGCGAGTCGACCACCAGAATCACATCGGCGTCGGCGAGCCAGGCGCTGGGATCAGCCCCGGCGAGCAGTGGGTTATCGGCGCTCAGGGTCACCTCGGTACCCCAGTATTCCACCAATGGGATCGCCCATTCGCGCACCAGGCTATTAAGTCGCGCAAAGCCACCCGCCGTTCGGGCGCCGCGCTGGGCGAAGATGACGGGATGCCTGGCGCAGGCGATTGCCTCGGCGGCCCGGGCGATATCTTCCCGGACTGGCGCATAGCGGACCGGCTGCTGCGAAGGACCGGCCTGCAGTGCGGCCTCATCAATAGCAAAGGTCTCGCACAATGGCTCGCGCGGTAAGCTCAGGTAGACCGGCCCTTTCGGCAGGGAGCTGGCAATCGCCCAGGCCCGGTCAACATGCTCGCCGATCTGATCGGCCAGCCGCAGTTCAAAATCCCACTTCACGGATTCACGGATCAGCGCCGCCTGGTCGCGCATCTCCTGGCCGTAGCCAATCGGCGTATTGCGGCAGCCGAAGTGGGAATGTTCGCTAATCGGCGTGCGACCACCAAAAATCAGCACCGGGATATTGCTGTTCGCCAGATTGATGACACCGCAGGCGGCGTTGGCTAACCCGACGTTGGTATGAACCATTACCGCCTGCACCTTGCCAGTGCCGAGGTAGTAGCCGTGCGCCATGCCGATGGCGGCGTTTTCATGCGGGCAGATCACCAGCTCGGGTACCTTTTGCCCGGTCGCCCGGGCCTTTGCCCAGGCTTCAATAACTGGCGGATAATCGGTGCCCGAGTTAATAAAAATATATGCCACGTCCAGCGCCTGTAGCCGATGCAGTAACAGTTCAGCAGCCGATAATGTGATAGAGGCCATATTCTCTCCGTATTCACGCGGTGTAATCGCGATAATTAAAAGGTTAAGAAAATAAATCCGCCCATCGTAATGATGGAGGCAATAATACTCAGCGCCATCGTCGAGGCCATTTCCTGCTCGCCGGTTTTATACTGCATGGCAATAATTATCGCGATGGAGCCTACCGGGATAGCCATCGTCAATACGACTTCCTTTATTTGCTCCATGCTGAAGCCCATTTTTAATAACAGGAGATAGCAGGCGCCGGGCACCAAAATATTGCGGGCGATAACGGTGATAATGGTAGCGGTGGTGATAACAATGCTGCGTGTATAGAGCACGATCCCGGCGGCAAACAGCGCCAGCCCGCCAGAGGCTTTACCCAGCAGACCCAGCGACATCGAGATAGTCTGCGGAATATGGATATCCGCCAGCACGATGATCAGGGCGATCACCGGTGACCAGACCACAGGTTGTTTAATGGCGTTTATCACCCGTGTGCCAAAGGAGATATGCTGGCTTTTATCGCCAGTGGCGACCGACATCAGAATCATTACCAGCGGCAGCTGGAAGACGTTTTGCGTGATGCTGGACACGGTGATCAGCGACGCGCTGACGGTGCCAAATAAAAAGGCCAGCACCGAGGTGCCGATGAAAGGAACCGCCGGCGAGCCGATGGCCAGCGCCTGCAGCGTACTGAGGGCGAGGTCGCGTCGGAACAGATAGCGGGCGACCAGTAAGGGAATGACGAAGCTCAGAATCAGCGCGAGGATAATGGCCACCGCAACCGGGCCCATGGTCATGACGATGTGACGCGGCGTCATCACCATATTGCTGAAAATACTTAGTGGTAATGCATAGAGCATCACAATTTTATTGATGTCTCCTGCCTGCTGCCAGTTAAAGTCTTTTCGTTTACCGCTAATATAGCCGATGATGACGGTAATGATGACCGGTAATATAGCGCCTGAAATTAATAGAATATTGTTCTGTGTCATGGTGATATATTCTCATTATAAATTATCTTCGGGTCCGCAATTCGTTTTTGCCGTGCGTGATGAGGTTAATAAATCCGTTTTTCCTGATGCGCGGTAGCTATTTTTGAGCGTATTGATAGCGACATTTATTCGCTAAAACAGGCCGCAAGGGAAATGCAAAAACCGTTTATTCAATGAGTAAATATCATGCCAATGAAATTTAAGCAGATTCAGGCGTTTATTACTGTCGCTCACGAAGGCAATATGACCCTGGCCGCAGAGAAGATGGGGATCACTC
Organism: Klebsiella variicola; assembly: GCF_000828055.2. NCBI lineage: Bacteria > Pseudomonadati > Pseudomonadota > Gammaproteobacteria > Enterobacterales > Enterobacteriaceae > Klebsiella > Klebsiella variicola. Next base: position 1,073,501 of record NZ_CP010523.2, read on the forward strand.
AGTCGGGACTGAGCCGGCTGTTATTGAGCCTGGAAGCGGACCTGAGCGCGACCTTATTCGAAAGACACAAACACGGTATGGCGTTGAGCGAATATGGCAGCGCCTTTTTACCCTATGCGCTGACGATGCTGAATACCGAACAAAAGGCCCGCGAGGAGATTGCGCTCATCCGCGGCGCCGGGAAAGGTATCCTGCGGATTGGCTGTGTTTCCAGCCTGCTGACCAGCCATTTCATCGATAAGCTGGCAGCTTTCCATCAGCGACATCCCCGGATCCATCTGCGGATCGTCGACCGCATTGACTCCGAGCTCTTTAAACTCCTGCGGATGCACGACATCGATATCGCCCTCTGCGGCCCCTTACCGCATGATGAGAAAATCGTGGTGCGCGGTAAAATTAACTGGCAGGACCGGATCTGCATCGTCGCCAGGCAGTACCACCCGCTACATCAGGCGGCGAACTTATCCCTCGAGGAGATGCTGGACTATCCATGGATCATGCCGCCGCCGTTAAGTACCCCGATGAACATCCTTGAGGATATCTTTCGTGCCCATCAGCTACCCTGTCCGCAGCCGGTGATTGAGTGCGCGTCCTCCTCGGCCATTAAGGCCTTTCTGTGCGAGAGCGATCTGTTAACGTCGATGCCGGCCCCGGTTTACCGGCACGAGGAAGCGCTGGGCCTGCTGCGTCCGTTCGAACTCGAGGGCAGCGTTTTTATCCGCGATTTCTATGCCTATAGCCATTTCGGGGTTCTGTCCGGGGCAGCCCTGCAGTTGATCCAGCATCTCAAGCAGTGAGGCTGGTCGGGCACGAACAATAAGGTGTATAATATATGCATCTTAATAACAGGCGAAAGGCGGGGAGATGGGGAAGCGTATCGAACGGGAAAAGATGACGATTCAGCGGATGATTGCCCTCTACCAGCGGCGCTGTCCCGGGGCGCTGGCCGATAATGCGCACTATCAGGCGCTGAACGCCTACGCCGACAAGCGCCTTGATAAGTGCGTGTTTGGCGAGAATAAACCAGCCTGCAAGCAGTGTCCGGTGCATTGCTACCAGCCGGCGAAGCGCGAAGAGATGAAGCAGATTATGCGCTGGGCCGGGCCGCGAATGCTCTGGCGCCACCCGATCCTCACTATTCGCCATCTGCTGGACGACAGGCGCCCGGTGCCGGCGCTACCGGAAAAATACCGACCGAAAAAATAGCGGCCTTTCCCTGGTCAGCGCGGCGCGTAGCCGGGCGACAAGTCGGCCCCGGTAAGGCATTAGCCGCCACCGGGGATGGTTGCTGAAGCCCTCTGTTTCTGACTATCCCGAATTGTGCTTGCCACAAAGGCGACCACAAACAGCGCGGAAAACAGCACCACGATAGTCGGCGCCGGCGCGCTGTCGAGATAAAACGCCAGCCACACCCCTCCCGCCGAGCAGCCGATGGCCACCGCTACCGCCAGCAGCAGGGCGTGGATAAAGCGCCGCACCAGCAGGAGCGCGATCGCCCCGGGGGCAATCAGCAGCGAAATCGACAGGATAATCCCCACCGACTGCAGCGTCGCGACGATGGTCAGGGCGATCATGCACAGCAGGCCGTAGTGCAATAGTCCGCCGCGCAGGCCGCTGGCTTTGGCCTGCGTCGGGTCAAAGGCGTGCAGCAAAAAATCGCGCCATTTGAGACCGATAATCAGCGCAATCACCAGCGCGATAGCCGCCGTTTGTCCAATATCGCTGAGGGAGATCCCCAGCATGTCGCCGAACAGGATATGGTCGAGATGAACATCGGACTGGATCGCTACGTACAGCACCAGCCCGGCGCCAAACATGCCGGAGAAGACAATCCCCATGATGGTATCGCGCTTGAGTCGGCTGTTATCGTCGAGAAAACCGGTCGTCACGGCGCACAGCAGCCCGGCGATAAACGCGCCGATGGCGAAGGGGATGCCGATAATGTAGGCCAGCACCACGCCCGGAAAGACCGCGTGGCTCATGGCGTCGCCCATCAGCGCCCAGCCTTTGAGCACCAGAAACACCGACAGTAGCGCGCAGGGCACGGCCACGATGATCGATACCGCTATCGCATTGACCATAAAAGGAAACTGGAACGGGGCCAGGAACAGGTTCAGCATGCGGCCTCCCTGGCGCGGCGGCGGCTGGCCAGCAGGCCGTGCTTCGGCGCGAAGATAAAGGTGATGAGGAATAACAGCGTTTGCGCGACCACGATAATGCCGCCGGTGGCGCCGTCGAGATAGTAGCTGAGCCAGGCGCCGAAGAAACTGGTCAGACTGCCGATAGCCACGGCGATGGCCAGCAGGCGCGGAAAGCGGTCGGTTAACAGCCACGCGGTGGCCCCGGGAGTCACCACCAGGCAGATGACCAGAAAGGCGCCGACGGTCTGCAGCGCCGCCACGGTGCAGGCGGCCAGCAGGGTAAAGAACAGCAGCTTCAGGCCGCGGGTGTTCAGGCCAATCGAGCGGGCATGGTTTTCATCAAAGAAGGTCACCATCAGATCTTTCCACTTCAGCAGCAGGATCGCCATCGAGATAAAGCCGATCGCCGCCAGCTGGATAATATCCTCCGGGGCGATGGCCAGAATATTGCCGAGGATAATGGTCTGGATATTCACCGACGTCGGATTCAGCGACACCATAAACAGCCCGATCCCGAAGAAGGAGGAGAAGATCAGGCCAATAATGGCATCCTCTTTCAGCCGCGAGCGCTGCTGCAAAAACAGCATGCTGCCCGCCGCCAGGCCGCCGGAGAGAAACGCGCCGAGCGCGAAAGGCAGGCCGAGCATATAGGCCCCGGCGACGCCGGGCACAATCGAGTGGGAGAGGGCGTCGCCAATCAGCGACCAGCCCTTCAGCATCAGGTAGCAGGAGAGAAACGCACAGACGCCGCCTACCAGCGCCGACACCCACATCGCATTGATCATATAGTGATAGCCAAACGGCTCCAGCAGCCAGCTCATCGTGGGCCTCCTGCCGCGCGCCGGCTGATAAACGGCCGCTCGTCATCGGTGATAACCTGCGCTTCCGCGCCGGTGAGCGCGACGTGGCGCAGCACGCCGCTGAAAGCCCGCTCCAGATTCTCGGCGGTGAAGGTGGTTTCTGTCGGGCCGCTGGCCAGCACGGTGCCTTTCACCATCACCGTGTAATCACAAAATTCGCTCACTGACCCGAGGTTGTGGGTGGAGACCAGCATGGTACAGCCCTCATCGCGGAGCTCGCGCAGCAGGCTGATGATCCGCGCTTCGGTCTGCACATCGACGCCGGTAAAAGGCTCATCCAGCAGGATCACCTGACCCTGCTGAGCGATAGCGCGGGCAAGGAAAACGCGCTTTTTCTGCCCGCCGGAGAGCTCGCCAATCTGCCGATGGCGGAACTCGCTCATGCCCACGCGGGCCAGCGCGGCATCGACAATCTCGCGATCGCGCGGCTTTGCCCGCCGCAGCCAGCCCATATGGCCGTAGCGGCCCATCATCACCACATCCTCCACCAGCACCGGGAAGGACCAGTCCACCTCTTCCGACTGCGGGACATAGGCGACCAGGTTCTGGCGCAGCGCGCGGTTGACCGGCTGGCCGAGTATGGCGATCTCGCCGTGGCCGACGCGCACAAAGCCCATCAGCGCTTTAAACAGTGTGGATTTACCCGAGCCGTTAACGCCCACCAGTGCGGCAATGGAGCCGCGCGGTACGCTGAACGAGGCGTCGCGCAGGGCAGTGTGGCCGTTGCGCCAGGTGACGGTGAGCTGGTCGACATACAGTCCCGCTTGCGCTGCATTCATGGCTGCTTCCTCATCCCGTCCTGGATACCGTTGACGATGGTTTCGGTGGTGACGCGCAGCAGGTCGAGCCAGGTCGGCACCGGGCCGTCGGCGGCGCTCAGCGAATCGACATACAGCACGCCGCCGTAGTGGGCCCCGGCTTCGCGCGCCACCTGACGCGCCGGTTTATCGGAGATGGTGCTTTCGCTGAAGATGGTCGGGATGCGTTCTTTCTTCATGATGTCGATAACCTTGCGAACCTGTTGCGGGGTGCCCTGCTGGTCGGCATTGATCGGCCACAGATACAGTTCGCGCAGACCATAGTCGCGGGCCAGATAGGAGAAGGCTCCCTCGCTGGTGACCAGCCAGCGTTTATCCGCCGGCAGCTGCGCCAGTCTGGCCTGCAGCGGCGCCATCGTTTGACGGATCTTCTCTTTGTAGGCCTCGGCGTTACGGCGATAGGTGTCGGCGTGAGGCGGATCGTACTTCACCAGCGCATCGCGAATGTTATCGACATAGATCAAGGCGTTATCTGCTGACATCCAGGCATGGGGATTGGGCTTCCCGCTATAGGGGCCCGCGCTGATGCCCATCGGCTGGATCCCCTTGCTGACCACCACCTCCGGAACGCCCTGTAAGTGCTGATAAAAACGGGCAAACCACCGTTCGAGATTAAGCCCATTGCTGAGGATCAGCTGCGCCCCCTGCGCGCGTTTGATATCGCCTGGCGTGGGCTGGTAATCGTGGATCTCCGCGCCCGGTTTGGTGATGGAGCTGACGACGGCGGCGTCGCCGGCCACGTTCTGCGCCATATCGGCGATAACCGTGAAAGTAGTGATAACCCTGAATTTCTCCTGCGCGGTGGCCGGCGTCGCGGCCAGCAGAGCCAGCGCGCTGGCCAGCAGCAATGATTTCAGCAGTGTCAGGTGTTGCATAGGATCCCTCGCAATGGTGTGGTTAATTTCCCAGCGTTTATAGCCATTGCTATGTTATATAGCACAAGCTATTTACAAATGAAAATAATTCTTATTTGCATGCGTGAGTAATAATGAGCCGGGAAACGAAAGCGACAAGAAAGGGGGAGATAAGGCTGGCCCGGCGCGAACCGGGCGAAGATCAAGAGATATCGGCGACAGACTGGCGCGGGATCAGGCGGCCAGCCAGCGAGCGGCCCTCGGCGGTGAAGGTTGGCCGGTCGTCAATCAGGCTGCGAATACGCTGAATACAGTTATCCAGCAGCGCCTCCAGTGGCCAGGAGATGCAGGTCAGCGGCGGGTAGAGCAGCGAGGCGAGCGGGGAATCCTCAAGGCTCAACAGGGAGACCTCCTGCGGGACGGCGATGGTGAATTCGCGTAACAGACGCATCGCCTCAGCCGCGTAGCGGTCGCGTTTAACGATAATGACTGAGTATTTACTGAAGCTGTTAATTAAGGTCAGCAGCGCCTGCTCGACGTCATCGTTGGCCGTCAGCACCAGCTGGCGGTTAAAAGGAATGGAGTAGTTTTGCAGGACGTTGCGGTAGCCTTCCAGCATCTGACGGCTGGCATCGTCGCTATCGCTGTCCACCAGCAGGGCGATGTTGCGGTGTCCCTTGCCAATCACATAGCGGCAGGCGCTTTCGGTGGCGAAGGCGAAGTCGTAGCCCTGGCTGTTGCTCCCGGCGACGCCGAAGCGGTCAAAGGCGATAACGTTGCGCGGCGCGTCGGCGGCAACGGCGCCCAGCACCACCACCGCCACGCACTGGCGCTGCAGATCGTCGATCACCGCCGCCTGCTCTACCGGATCGCTGACATACTGGACCAGCAGGCTTTTATTCAGCCCTTTCAGCGCCTGAGAGAGCAGCGGCAGTAGACGCGCGCCGTGGCTTTCGTCCTGCGCGGAAATCACCAGACCAACGTGGCTGGATGTCTGACTGGCGAGGTTTTGCGCGGCAAAGCTCGGGCGATAGTTGAGTTCTTCAACGGCCCGCAGCACAGCTTCCCGGCTCTCTTCGCGCACGCCCCGGGTGCCGGTCAGCACGCGGGAAACCGTCGCTCTTGAGACATTCGCTAATCTTGAAACATCATCAATCGTTGGCATGGCTTTTTCTGTCTGAACATTTTCGCCTAGCTTAACATACCTGCTGAAAAAAGTGTCTACCGCTGCCCGTCCGCGGCGCCGGGCAGACGGGGCAGCCAGGCCGCGCCGCGCACGCCGCTGGCGTCGCCGAAGCGGGCCGGTTTGATCTGCGTGCGGCAGGTGTCGGAGAAGATCCACGGCACGATGGCGGCAGGCAGATCGCGATAGATCTGGCTGACGTTGGACAGACCGCCGCCCAGCACAATCACCTGCGGGTCGAGAATATTGATCACCGACGCCAGGCTACGGGCAAAGGCATCGATAAAGTGTCGCCAGTGGGCCAGCGCGCGCGGATCGCCGTTTTGCGCCGCGGCGACAATGGCTTCCGCACGGGCTTGTTCCCCATAGCGGCGGGCGAAGCCGGTGCCGGAGAGAAAGCTTTCGATGCAGTTCGTTTTGCCGCAGTAGCAGGGCTGCGGCGGACCATCGCGCTCAGGAGTATAGCCCGGCAGCGGATTATGCCCCCACTCCCCGGCGATAGCGTTGGGGCCGCTGAGCAGTTGTTGATGAACGGCGATCCCGCCGCCGCAGCCGGTACCGATAATCACCCCGAAGACGGTGGAGGCCCCGGCGCCGGCGCCATCCACCGCCTCCGAAAGGGTGAAGCAGTCGGCATCGTTTGCCATCCACACCGGCTGGCCAAGCTGCTGCATGATATCCCGGCGCAGATCGTGACCGTTGAGCACCAGGCAGTTGCAGTTTTTAATGCGCCCGCTTTGCGGATCGATAGCCCCGGGCAGGCCGATCCCCAGGGTGAATGGCTGCGGGCTGACCGCGCGAATATCGGCAATCAGGGTCAGCAGCTGACGCATAAAGGCGTCATAGCTCTCTTTGTGGGTCGGCCGGCGCAGGCGCTGGACGCATTCGCCTGCCGGGTCCAGCAGTACGGCTTCCATTTTGGTGCCGCCAATATCTATTCCAAGATGTAACATAGTGACCTCGGGGAATCAGACCCGGCCAGCGCGCCTGGCCGGGGAACGCGCTAGGCGTGAAGCGGTTGCGCGCGGTAAATCGCAATCAGTTCGGCAATCAGCTCTTTCGCCAGAATGGAGGTCATCAGGTGATCCTGAGCATGGACCATTACCAGCGTCATTTTGGTTTTTCCCTCGCCTTCGTCAGCTTCGATAAGCTGGGTCTGTACAAGGTGAGCTTCGCGGGAATAGTGCGCCGCTTCCTGCATTTTGGCGTCGGCGGTGGCGAAATCACCCGCTTTAGCGGCGTGCAGCGCTTCGTAGCACAGACTACGTGACTGGCCGGCGTTGATGATGATCCCCATCACCTGTTCTTCTAATTCCATGATTATCCTCTGAATCGTTAGCGTTAAGCGGTTTGCGCCGCGTTGTCAGCCTGGCCGACGGCGTTTTCACGCTCCTGGGCCAGCAGCTGTTTTTCGTAAGCTTTGAGAAATGGCAGGTACATCACCATGGAGGTGGCCATACAAATGAGGCACAGGATCACCGGGCTAAAGCTCCAGTTCGCCGCCCACGAGGCGCCGATGGGCGCCGGCGTTGTCCACGGCGTCATCGATACTACGCGGCTGACGAGATCCAGCTTCAGCGCAAAGTACGCCAGGGTCGCGTTGACCATCGGCACCAGCACGAACGGCAGGAAAAACAGTGGGTTCATGATGATCGGCGCGCCGAAGAGGATCGGTTCGTTAATATTGAATACCCCCGGCACGACCCCCATCCGGCCAATCGTCCGCAGATGCACGGCCTTGCTGCGCAGCAGCATCAGCGCCAGCGGCAGGGTGGAGCCGACGCCGCCGATCAGCAGATAGTGATCCCAGAAGCCCTGGACATAGATGTGCGGAATAGCGGTGCCTGCCGCCATGGCCGCCTGATTGACCGACAGGTTGGCCATCCAGAAGGGATTCATGATCCCGGTGACGATCAGCGCGCCGTGGATCCCGGCGAACCACAGCACCTGACAGACCAGCACTGACAACAGAATGGCCGGCAGTGTATCGGAAGCCGCGACCAGCGGTTTGACCAGCGACATGATCGCTTCCGGAATGATCATCCCCAGCTGAGCCTCGATAAACAGGTTCAGCGGATGCAGCGTCAGAATGATCGCCAGCACCGGGATCAGGATCTCGAACGAGCGCGCCACCCCGGCAGGCACTTCCGGCGGCAGGCGAATGGTGATGTTATGCCGCTTGAGGAAGGCGTACAGCTCGGTGGAATAGATGGCCACCAGAATGGCGGTGAAGATCCCCTGGCCGGAGAAGTAGGCCGTAGAGATCTGGCCATCTTTCAGCGGCGCGGCCACCAGCAGAAACGACATCAGCGACAGCATCCCGGCGGTCAGCGAGTCCAGGTGATGGTGCTTGGCGAGGCTGGCGGCGATCCCGACGGCAATGAACAGGGTCATCACCCCCATGCTGAAGTTGAACGGCAGCATCAGCGCATCGCGATGATCGAGCGAAAATTGCAGCCAGGCGCGGGCAAAGCCCCACGTCGTATCCGGAGAAAACGGCGGAAAGATAAATACCAGCAAAAACGAGCCGACGATCATAAAGGGCAGGGCGGTGATAAAACCGTCGCGGATCGAGGTCACGTATTTTTGCTGGCCGATCGCGCCGGCCAGCGGCGTGATCTGCCGTTCGATCACATCGATCAATTTAGCGTACAGAGAGCTCATGATCTTTCCTTAGTTCTTGTTTTCGATGAGGGAAAGGGCGAAATCAAGGACCGCGGCGCCTTTTTGCATGCCGTAGTCCATCATATTGATGGGTTCGACGCGAATACCGTATTTATCCGCCTGTTTTTGCAGATCCTGCTGCATGTATTTCACCTGCGGCCCCAGCAGTACCACCTGATAATGGCCAACCTGTTCGGCGAACTCCGCTACGCCATAGGCATTGATCTCTACCGGCAGGCCCCGCTGTTCGGCTTCGGCAATCATTTTTTTCATCAGCAGGCTGGTGGACATGCCTGCCGAACAACACAACATAATTTTTTTCATAAGTACCGCTCCTGATGAGGTTGGATGAGCGGACTATAGTCAAAATGGATGCATTACGGAAAGCGCTTTCCGTTTGTGGATTTATTAATTGTGACCATGATCACCTATGGCAGGCTTTCACTTTCCGGTGTTGTGGGCGATCATCCCGGCGAGACAACCATTCGCAAAGGTAGGAGTATGAACATTCAGTTAATGAATGTGGCCGTGGACATCATCGAGCAGCGGCTGGCGCCGCTGGCGAATGTTCTGACGCGCAACAACCACATTACGGCGATGCGCGATAGCTTTGCGCTGGCGATGCCCTTTGTGATTGTTGGCAGCCTGTTGGTGCCCATTTTGTTTCCGCCCGTTTCCATCGACGGCGCCTCGCGTTTCGGCCAGGTCTATTTGCTACTGCGGCCTATCCTGCTGCCGACCTTTCAGTTAACCATTGGCCTGGTGGCGCTGATTGTCGCCTTCGGCGCCAGCGCCAGTCTCGCCAAGCAGTACCGTCTGCCGGAACGGCTCTGCGGTTTAACCGGGTGTCTGGCTTTTCTGCTGTTTATCGGCTTTCGCGAGACTGCGGTGAGCAATGTTTATCTCGGCGGTATGGGGATATTTACCGCCCTGATATCCAGCACCTATTCCATTGAGATAATTCGCTTTTTTTACAAAAAAGGCTGGTGTATTCGCTTGCCTGATGAAGTGCCGCTGATGACCCGCAATGGCTTTCAACTGCTGATCCCGCTGCTGGTGGTGATGCTGTCGATAAGCGTGATGAATGCCATACTGCTGCAGACCACCGGACGCATCGTACCGGAGTTGATCAGCGAAGCGGTGCGGCCGCTGGTGCTGGCGTCCGACACGCTGATGGCGGTACTTATCTCTTTATTTATCTGTAACTTACTCTGGTTTATCGGTATCCATGGCGCGCTGATCATCACCGGGATCATGAACCCCTTCTGGATGACCTATCTGTTTGAAAATCAGCAGGCGCTGGCGGCGGGTTCGCCAACGCTGCCGCATATTTATCTGCAGGGGTTCTGGGATTTTTACCTGCTGATCGGCGGTATTGGCTCCACTTTGCCGCTGGTGCTGATGGCGATGCGCAGCCGCTCGCGGCAGCTGAAAAGCGTGGCAAAAATTGGCCTGCTGCCGTCGCTGTTTAATATCAACGAGCCAATACTGTTTGGTTTTCCGGTAATCATGAACCCGGTTTTTTTACTGCCGTTTCTCTTTGTTCCGCTGATAAATGCCTGTATCGCATGGTATTTAACTCAGCTGGGTATCCTCGACCGCGCGGTGGCGATGCTGCCATGGTCTATGCCTTCCCCGCTGGGGGCAGCATGGTCGGCGAACGGTAGCTGGAAAAATTTGTGCATGAGCCTGTTCGCGATGTTTAACGCCTGGATGCTCTATCGCCCCTTCTTCAAAGTGTACGAACGCCAGCTCGCGGAAACCGAACGCTGACCCCCTCGCCGTCGGCGGCTTATCCCCCGGCGGCACTCATTCACCTGCTCCTCCTTCCGCTCTGCTGCCGGCTCCCGGCGGCATTCTTGTTATTTTATGTGATCAGTCTCACGAATATATTCGTCGCGGAGCGAATTTTGTGAACCAGATAGGCAATTATGGAAAGCGCTTTCCATTAACGGATGTACATTTCCATTTTTGATCCGTAAATTTCCCCTCCGTTATCGGTTCGTGTTAACAAACATAACGTGGGAAAAAAATAATGATAAAGCTGAAACATTCAATACCTCTGGCTCTCCTCTCGCTGGCAGGGGCCAGCAGCCTGGCCTGCGCCGATCCGAAGTATGATTTTGCGCTGCATGGCTATATCCGCTCCGGGATCCTGGCGAACTCCGATGGCAACCGCGCGGACTCCGTCGGCCTGATGCCGGACGGTAAGTGGCGACTGGGCAACGAAGAAGACACCAAGATCGAACTGATCCCCACCGTGACGCTGACGGCGGACAGCGGCGTGGTGGCGAAAGTGCAGGCCAACCTCACTCATCAGTCGAAATGCACCTCCGACTGGAACTGTCAGGATGACGATGGCCATGACGTACAGTTTCGCGAAGGGTTCGCCGAGCTGAGCAATCTGGATTTTGCGCCGGAGATGACCTTCTGGGCCGGTAAGCGCTACAGCAGCTCCAACACCTCCAGCCATCAGTTCGACTGGGAGTACATTCAGTACAACGGCACCGGCGGCGGCTTCGACAACATGGATCTCGGCTTCGCCCGCTTCGACGCCGGGGTGTACGCCTTTTCACCCACCGATGAAACCAAAGCCTACCCGGTGGATAAGGGAGATCAGGGCTACCCGGATGACTATTCCCTCAACCTGTGGCTGAAAAAGATCGCGGGGACAGGCTTCGATCTGGAGCTGATCGGCCACCATATGAACCGTAACGAAAACCACCCGACTTCCGCCGAGAAGGGCTATGGCGTGACCGGTATTTATAACTTTGACGGTTTCTATGGTCTGACCGGAGGCTACTCCCGCCTTGCATTGCAGTACGGGAAAGGGCTGGCGGCGGGTGACTCACTGGGTAAAAACGGCTGGGGATGGGCCAATCTGGAAAACACTCAGTCCTGGCGAGTGGTGCTTGATAGCGTGGCCTCGATGGGCGACCTGGAGATCTCGACCTTCGCTTTCTGGCAGAAAGATAAAAACTACCGCTGGTGGACGGAAGATGACCATGGCTGGGGACGCTCGATGTGGGTCGCCGGTATCCGCCCTTATCATCAGATTACCCGCAACTTTGCCATGCAGTACGAGCTGGGCTACGAATACCTGGATGACAAAAACTACAAAGGGGTAAACGGCAAAGGCAAAGGCGGCCTGACCAAAGTCACCGTTGCGCCAACGCTGACCTTTGACTCCGGTTTCTGGGCACGCCCGCAGCTGCGCTTCTTCGTCACCTACGCGAAGTGGGATAAAGGTGTCTCCGATGCGCTGGACGGCAACTACAACTGGGATACCAATACCATCACCGCCGGCGGGTATTCCCGCAGTGGCTCTACCGACACCGTTAACTTCGGCGTACAGGCCGAGGTCTGGTTCTAAGGAGAGACAACGATGAAGCCGATGAAAAACCTGCTGCTGATGGGGCTGCTGTCCGCGCTGGGGGCCGGCGGGGCGCTGGCCGCCGAGCGCTCGCACTTTACGCACTTTATCACTCGCGATGGCGCCGCCCTCAAGGACGGGGACAAGGTGTTTCGTTTCGCCGGGATCCACGCGCCGGAGCTGCACCGCATTGAAGACGACGCCCGTGGCCCCTGCAGAGCAGACCCGCGCGGCTGGGGACAATACTTTAAATGGCCAACGGCGCAGGAGCAGCAAAACTGGATCCAGGCGATGGTGCAAACCGGGGCGAAAGCCCAGCGCGTCTACGTGCTGTCGGTGCAGCAGGAATTTGATAAAGCCTGCGGGCGCGAGACCCATATTCTGGCGCCGGAAACGGCGGACGGCATGCCGCGGCTGAATGAGAAAGCCATGCGGGTGTATGACAACATGATTGCCGAAGCGGATAAACAGGGATTGCGACTGATCCTGCCGTTTATTGACCACTGGTGGTGGTGGGGCGGGCGTGAGCAGCTGGCGGCGTTCTACCACGAAAAAGCGGAAGACTTTTATCGGACCGATAGCAAGACCTTCAAAGCCTATCTGGATGTGATCCGCCAGGTTATCACCCGGACAAATACTGTCACCGGCCGCGCCTATTATGATGAAAAGGCGATCATGGCCTGGGAAACCGGTAACGAGCTGGAGGATACCAACGCCGATTTCCTGCATCAGACCGCGGCGTGGATTAAAAAATGGGCCCCTCATCAGCTGGTGGTAGATGGTACCTATAAGAAAATCAATTCCTTTGCGCTGACCGACCCCAATGTGGATATCGTCAGCAATCACTATTACACCAATGCCGATAATAACCATCCCGGGCAGGTGACGCAGGATCTGCGCGCCGTCGGCGGGCAAAAAGTCTATCTCGTCGGCGAGTTTGGCCTGCTGCCGGCGGATCAACTGAACGCCATTATGCAGTCGATCGTTCACAGCGACGTCAACGGGGCGCAAGCCGCCGGCGGGCTTATCTGGGGCTTCCGCGGCCATCGTCACGACGGCGGCTTCTACTGGCATAAGGAGTCGACCGGGCACTACAGTTACCACCTGCCGGGGTTTGCCAAAGAAGGCGAAGCGAACCAGGAGCAGGCGGTGGTCGATCTGGTGCGCACGGCCGCGGCGCAGATGGCCGGGCAGCAGACGATGGCGCCGCTGCCGAAGCCGGACGCGCCTTTGCTGCGCGAGACCACCTCGCCCTTCGCGATCAACTGGATGGGAGCCGCGGTGGGACGCAGCTACGATGTCGAACGCGCCGCCTCGCCGACCGGGCCGTGGACGGTGGTGGGCCGGGATATCTCCGATGGCGTTAACGAATGGAATCCGGAAACCATGGTTCTGTTCCGCGACGATTATCGTCAGCTTCAGCTCGGGCATACGTATTACTACCGGGTGACGGCGAAAAACGAGAGCGGTCATTCGGCTCCTTCCAATGTGATTAGCGTGCAGCATAGCGAGGAGAATCAGCCGCCGGTTGTCACGCTGGAACCGGCCCTAACCACCACGCAGGACCAGGGCGTCGAGCTTACGGCCAGCTGGCAGGACGATGGCCTGCCGTCGCGAGAGGTTAAGGTGGGCTGGCAGCACGCCGGTGAGGGACAGGTGCATTTTTGCCATGCCGATCGGGCTCAAACCCGGGCCTGGTTTACGGCGCCAGGTACCTATGCGCTGACGTTCACGGCGGACGATGGGCTGCTGAAAAGCAGCAAAACCGTGACCGTGACGGTGGGCGAAGCGACGGGGAAAGCGCCAGCGGATTTTTGTCGTTATCAGGGCGAAGTTTATGGCGTGGCTGAGGGTCGGCTGACGGTGATGAAGAGTGATAAAGACGCGCTGACAGTTGGCGAGGACGGCTTCCTCGGCCCATTTGCCAACGAGGGGGATAAGATCAGCTGGCAGGTGCAGGCGCCGTGGAGCGGTCAGTTCCTGCTCAATGTAACCTTCAACGGCAAATGGGGCGGTAAGCAGAACTCATTTGTCGTCAACGGGGGCGCTCCGCAGGCTGTGGCCTTCCCGCAGACGGATGAGCAGGGCCAGCAGTTGCGGATACCGGTGACGCTTAACGCGGGGACTAATCAGATTGACTTCGGCCGCATCGCCGGCGACTGGGGCTATATGTTCATTAAATCGATCGAAGTGGTCGCAGAGTAGTACGTTCAGGCTGCGCCAGACGGGCGCAGCCTTTTTCGAAGGAGAGGTTATGCAGCAATATCAGTTTCCGCAAGGGTTTCTATGGGGGGCGGCGGCGTCCGGCCCGCAAACGGAAGGGGTCACCAATAAGCGCCATCGTTCCATCTGGGATAGCTGGTTTGCCGAACAACCGGAGCGATTTTATCAGCAGGTAGGGCCGCAAACCGTATGTGATACTTATCATCAGTATCCGCAGGACGTGGCGCTAATGAAACAGACCGGCTTCAACTCGTTTCGCACCTCAATTCAGTGGTCACGACTGATCGCTGATTTGGAAACCGGCGCGCCGGACCCGGACGCGGTGCGTTTTTATCACGCCTATCTCGATGAGATGATCGCCAACGGCATTGAGCCGATGATCAATCTCTACCACTTTGATATGCCGGAAGCGCTGCAGAAACAGTACGGCGGCTTTGAATCGGCGCACGTGGCCGAGCTGTTTGCCCGCTTTGCCCGCACCGCCTTTAGCCTGTTTGGCCATAAGGTTAAATACTGGATAACCTTCAACGAGCCGATTGTGCCGGTTGAGGGAGGCTACCTGTACGACTTCCACTATCCATGTAAGAAAGATGGCCGGCTGGCGGCGCAGGTGGCGTTTAACATTATGCTGGCGCACGCCAAAGCGGTAACGGCTTATCGTGAACTGGCGCTGGCGGGCGAGATCGGCGTGGTGCTAAACCTGACCCCGAGCTATACCCTCACTGACAGCGACGCGGATAAAAAAGCCGCCGGGTATGCCGACCTGTTTTTTAACCGCAGCTTCCTTGACCCGCTGGTAAAACATGAATTCCCCAAAGCGCTGTGCGAGATCCTCGCCGCCCACGACTGCCTGCCGACGACCAGCAAAGACGACGTGGCGTTGATCCTCAGCGCGGAAATCGATTTTCTTGGGGTGAACTATTACGTGCCGCGGCGGGTAAAAGCGCGAGAGGGCGACTATGACCTCGATTATTTCACCCCGGAATACTATTTCGAAAATGCGGTGAACCCGCAGGGCCGCTTTAACCCCTATCGTGATAACAACGAGATCCTGCCGCAGGCGATCTATGACATTGCCGCCAATATTCGCGATAACTACGGCAATATTAAGTGGTATCTCGCGGAAATCGGCATCGCGATGGATCGACAATCAGAGGGAGAGCCCGGGGCGGACGGGGTGATAGACGATACTTTCCGCATCGAGCTGATGGAGGAGCATCTGGTGCAGCTGCACCGCGCCATTGCCGACGGCGCGAACTGCTTTGGCGTACACCAGTGGACGTTTATCGACAACTGGTCGTGGATCAATGCCTTCAAACGACGCTACGGCTTCTGGCGACTGGATCTGGAGACCGGCGAGCGACAGATAAAACGCAATGCGCTGTGGTTTGCCGAACTGGCGACCAGCAACGGTTTTACCAGCGATAAATAGCGCGCTGCGCCAGCGCTCCCTCTCACCGGCGCGGAAAGGGGGAGCGCACGAGGTTACACCAGTTCGTCTTTATTAATACCCAGCCGCTTCATGCGCGACAGGAGCGTGGTGCGCTTGAGCCCCAGCCGCTGGGCGGCGCCTTTCGGCCCGGCCACCACGCCGTTGCTCTCCTTCAGCACCCGGACGATCAGCTGATATTCATCCTCACCTTCCTCAGGCAGGACCGCCGGCGTTCGAGGAACTTCCACGATCTCCCGCTCCGGCAGGGAGAGCTGCAGTACGTTGCCGCGGGTGAGTAACACCGCCCGTTCGATAACGTTTTCCAGCTCGCGTACGTTGCCCGGCCACTCCATCCGCGTCAGGGTGCGCAGGGTTTCCGCCGGAATGCTGTCGATGTTGCGCCCCATGCGGCGGGCGATTTTAAAGGTAAAGGCCTTCACCAGCAGCGGAATATCGTCGGGACGTTCGCGCAGCGGCGGCAGGTGGATGGGGAACACGTTGAGCCGATAGTAGAGATCGCTGCGGAATTCCCTGTCGATAACCATCTGCTTGAGATCGCGGTTGGTGGCGGCGATCAGCCGGACGTCGGTCTGGATCAGCTTGTTGCTCCCCAGACGTTCGAACTCCTGCTCCTGGAGGACGCGCAGCAGTTTAGGTTGCAACTCCAGCGGCATATCGCCCACTTCATCAAGGAACAGGGAGCTTTTGTCCGCCAGCTCGAAGCGGCCGATACGCTGGGCGCTGGCCCCGGTGAACGCGCCGCGTTCGTGGCCGAACAGATCGCTCTCCAGCAGCCCGGCGGGCATCGCGGCGCAGTTCATCTTCACCATCCGTCGACCGTTACGCCCGCTGAGGTTGTGGATAGCGCGGGCGATAAGCTCTTTACCGGTGCCGGTTTCGCCGAGGATCAGCACGGTGCTGTCGCTGTGCGCCACCATCTCGACCTGTTTGAGCACATTGTTCATCGCCTCGCTGCGGCCGATGATCTCGCCGAATTCGCTCTCGACATTATTGAGCTGCTCGGTGAGGGCGAGGTTCTCATCCACCAGCCGCTCTTTCAGGCGCTGAATTTCGCGGTAGGCGAGGGCGTTATCGATAGCGATCGATACCCGCTCGGCGATCTGCCGCAGCAGCTTGAGATTGGTGGTGGTGAAGACCTGTTCGTCGCACTGCGCCAGCTTCAGCACCCCGAGCAGGGTATTGCCGGACATCAGCGGCAGCAGGCACAGGGTCTGGATCTTATTGCCCCACATCTCGAAGAGCATTTTCTCATACGGCGCGAGGGTGTCATGCTCGTGCAGGTTGAGCAGCAGCATCTCTTTGCTTTTGAACACGCGCTCGGTGAGGGTACCAGCTTCATCCACCTCGCTCTGGTCGTGAACCGGATGGCTGGCGTCAAGATAATGCGTGGAATAGATGTTGAGCTTCCCTTTGCGGTCGCTGCGCAGCACCACGCTGATGGCGTCGATCCGGAAGTAGCGATGGATCTCTTTCGCCACCTCGCTGACCAGCTCGTCGATATCCAGTCGCGAGAGCACCGCGTTGGTGATCGCCACCAGGATGCGAAAGTTGTCGCGCTCGTGGCACAGCAGATCGTAATCGACGTTATTGCTGACCCGGTTCTGAATTTGCTCGGTGACGACGGCGACGATCTGCGTGAAGGTATGCAGCCGCTGGAACTCTTTCTCGCTCCACGGCCGGTTGTCACGGCGCAGAAATTCACAGCCGCCGAAGATCCGCCCATCAGCCGCCAGCGGCAGCAGCGAGTAGTACCCGAACGGGCGATAGAGCCCGCTGCGGATAAGCTGCGGCCAGGTGTCGGCAAAGGTCTCGTGGTCGCAATGCAGGGCATCCGGCCGGGAGAGTAAGCGGCGCACCGGACCGTGGGCGAGCACGGTTTCGTCCTCGTAGCTCACCGGGTGACCGGCTTCATCGCAGGCGTACCTGGCCGCGCGGTGGTTACCCGCGTTCCACAGGATGATGGCCGCCTCGTCGGCGAGCGCAGACTGTTGCACCAGGCGGGTGAGAGTTTCGCTCAGCGCGGCCAGATCGGGCTGCTGTAATAAAAGCCGGGTGATATCGAACAGCCCTTGCTGGCCGAGATCGCTCATCGGTGTATACGACATTGCTTACGTCCAAAACGCGCCGACAACGTGGCGCATAAGAAAATGATGGTACAAATAATAGTATGTTAATAAAGCGGTTATTGCCGCTTTAACCCTGGCTCGCGCTGCGCTTAGCCGGGCTACGTGCGCGCAGTTTTGTAGCCCGGATAAGGCGCCAGCCGCTATCCGGGACCCGACGCCGTCGTTAACAAATTCTCGGCAGCGGCTCGGCGTGGGGAAGATCGAGCGTCCGCTTCACGCCGTACAGCCCAACGGAACGCACGCCCGGGCGGTCGACCACTTCGCCGATTATCGCCGCATCGCGTCCCAGTGGGTGAGACCGCAAATGCGCTAGCACGTTTTCCGCGGCCTCGCGGGCGACGGCGAGCACCAGTTTGCCTTCATTGGCGAAGTTCAGGGCGTCCAGCCCAAGCAGTTCGCAGACGCCGCGCACCGTATCGTTGACCGGCAGCGTTGCCTCCTGCAGTTCGATGCCGCAGCCGCTGGCGGCGGCGAACTCATGGGCGACGGCATTGACCCCGCCGCGGGTGGCGTCGCGCAGAGCTTTCACTCCACTCAGTGGCCGCAGGGTCTGGATAAGCGGCGTCAGCACCGCGCAATCGCTGGACAGCGCGCCGTCCAGCCCCATCTGCTCGCGCAGGTTAAGGATGGTGGCGCCATGATCCCCCAGCGTGCCGCTGACCAGCAGCACATCACCGGCGCTAATCTGCTGCGTCCCCCAGCGAACGTCCGCCGGGATGGCGCCGATGCCGGCGGTGTTAATAAACAGCTTATCCGCCGCGCCGCGCGGCACCACTTTAGTGTCGCCGGTGACGATGGCGATCCCTGCCGCCCGGGCGGCGTCGGCCATGCTGGCGACCACCGCTTCCAGGGTGGCCATCTCCAGCCCTTCTTCGAGAATAAAGCCGCAGGAAAGATAGCGGGGGATGGCGCCGCTGACCGCCACATCGTTGGCGGTACCGCAGACGGCCAGCTTGCCGATATTGCCGCCGGGAAAGAACAGCGGGTCAATCACGTAGCTGTCGGTGGAGAAGGCGAGGCGGTCCCCCTGGGCGGCGAGCGCCGCCAGATCGAGGCGCGCCTGATCCTCCTGCTCCGCCAGCCAGGGGTTGGCGAAGGCCTGCATAAACAGGTCGCCGATCAGCTGCTGCATTGCCTGACCGCCGCTACCGTGGGCTAACTGGACGCTTTTCATGCTTCATTTTCCTGACTGCGATATTGATACCAGGCGGCGCAGGCCCCTTCTGAGGAGACCATCAGCGCGCCAAAGGCGCTTTGCGGATTGCAGGTGCGGGCGAAGAGCGGGCACTGGTGCGGTTTACAGCGGCCGGTCAGCACCTCGCCGCAGCGGGCCCGCGGGTCGTCGCACACGCGCTGCGGCGCCGGGCGGAAATGCACCTCGGCATCGAAGCGCTGATAGGCTGGCGTAAGCTGCACGCCGGAGTCGCTAATGACCCCCAGGCCGCGCCATTCGCTGTCGCCATCCAGGCGAAAGACGTCGGCTATCGCCGACTGCGCCAGCGGGTTGCCGGCATCCGGCACCACGCGACGGTACTGATTTTCCACATCGCTGCGCTGCGCTATTGTCTGCTCAACCAGCATCACCGCGCCTTGCAGTAGATCAAGCGGTTCGAAACCAGCGACCACTAAAGGACGATGATAGTCGCTGGCGATAAAGCCGTAGGCTTCGGTGCCGATCACCATACTGACGTGGCCCGGGGCGAGAAAGGCGTCGATACTGTTGTCCGGCTGATCCAGCAGGCTGCGCAGGGTCGGCAGCAGGGTGATGTGCTGGCAGAAAAAGTAGAAGTTATCGACGTTGCGCTCCCGCGCCTGACGCAGGGTGAGGGCGGTGGCGGGCATGGTGGTTTCGAAACCGAGGCCGAAAAAGACCACCTCACGCTGCGGGTTTTGCTGCGCCAGCCGCAGGGCGTCCATCGGCGAGTAAACGATGCGGACATCGGCGCCGCGGGATTTCGCCTGCAGCAGCGAGCCGTTTTTACCTGGCACGCGCATGGCGTCGCCGAAGGTGCAGAAGATGACCCCCGGGCGGCTGGCGATCTCAATGCAGGCATCGATACGCCCCATCGGCAGGACGCATACCGGGCAGCCGGGCCCATGAATAAATTCAATATTCTCCGGCAACAGCTGGTCGAGACCGAACTTAAAAATGGCATGGGTATGGCCGCCGCAGACCTCCATAATGCGCAGCGGTCGCGCGGCGGTGTGCGGCAGCAGATGGGCACGCTGCTGAAGATGGGCCACCAGCTGCATGACCTGCTCGGGGGCGCGGTATTCGTCAACGTAACGCATTATCGCTCCTCGCCGTACAGCAGGGCGCCGACGTCCGGCTCCACGTCAAACATATTTTGCAGCGCCTCGAGAGTGTCGCGCGCTTCGGCTTCATTGATCACGCTCATGGCGAACCCAACGTGCACCAGCACCCACTGGCCGAGACGCGGCTGACCCTGCTCGTCAACGGCGCCCACCAGCGTCAGGTCGACGTCGCGCTGAATGCCACAGACTTCCACCTTCGCCAGCACGCCGTCGATGGCGCAAATTTGTCCCGGAATGCCTATGCACATCGCTGCGTCTCCAGCCAGGTGAGCCACTGCTCCATGCCTTCGCCGCTGGTGGCCGAGAGGAGAATAATCTCAATATGCGGATTGACCTCACGGGCGCAGGCCAGGCACTTCTCAACGTCGAAATTGAGATACGGCAGCAGGTCGACTTTGTTGAGCAGCATCAGGCTGGCGGCGGCAAACATATGTGGATATTTCAGCGGTTTGTCTTCGCCTTCGGTGACCGACAGCACCGCCACCTTATGGCGTTCGCCGAGATCAAAGCTGGCCGGGCAGACCAGGTTGCCGACGTTTTCGATAAACAGAATGCCGTGGTCAGCCAGCGGCAGGCGCGGGGCGGCGTCGGCGATCATCTGGGCATCGAGATGGCAGCCTTTCCCGGTATTGACCTGAATCGCCGGGGTGTCGGTGGCGCGAATGCGGGCGGCGTCATTGACCGTTTGCTGATCGCCTTCAATCACCGCGCAGTCGGCGCGTCCTTTCAGCCGGGTGAGGGTTTCGGTCAGCAGGGTGGTTTTACCGGAGCCGGGGCTGGAAACCAGATTCAGCACCAGCTGCTGTTTCGCCGCAAAGCGTGCGCGGTTGCGCGCCGCCAGACGGTTGTTTTTATCCAGCACGTCGATCTCCACTTCCAGCATCCGCCGCTGGCTCTGCCCCGGGGCGTGAGTCCCAGCTTCGCCATGGCCGTAATGCAGGTCGCCCTCTGGCGTGCGGGTGGGGGCGAAGTGATCGGTTTTGACACCGGTGATGGTCATCGTCTGGCGTGGGGCGGGCGCGAAGGGGGCGCTGCGGAACGCGGAATGCGGGTTTCGTTCGTCTCCTTCAATATAGAGGTTGCCTTCGCCACAGCCGCATGTTGTACACATAGTTTACTCCAGTTCTAAACGCTGAATCTGTAAGCCGTCATCCGCCACGATCTGTAGCTGGTCGTTATTGCAGAGCGGGCAGCGGCGGACGTGCTGCGAGACAAGATGGACGTACTGCTGGCAGCGTTCGCACCAGCATTCAGCCTGTTGTTCGGCGATATGCAGTTCGCACCCCTCCGCCAGCGTGCCCCGGCAGACCAGCTCAAAGCAGAAGGTCAGGGCGCTGGCTTCCACGCAGGAAAATGCGCCGACCTTGAGCCACACGCCGGTCACCCGTCGCGCGCCGGCCTGCTGCGCCTGTTGTTCAATAATTTCCAGCGCCCGCTGGCTGAGGGTGATTTCGTGCATAGTCGCCTCCGTATCGCAATGCGCCTTGTATGCAATAACGATGCCAGAATGAAATCGTCGTGGCCGTCGATGTCGATGTCGACGCCCCGGGGCTGTCATCGACATGTCGCGTCGGCAGGGATGAATACAAAAACATAGTTAAATCAATTAAATAAAACCTGGCATGAAAAATGCTTAGAGGGTGCATCTCATGCAACGGAGAAACCGATATGACTATTTGGGAAATAAGTGAAAAGGCGGATTACATCGCCGACCGTCACCGGCAGCAGCAGGAGCAGTGGCACATCTACTGTAACTCGCTGGTTCAGGGGATCACCTTGTCGAAGGCCCGCCTGCATCACGCGATGAGCTGCGCGCCGGATAAAGAGCTGTGCTTCGTGCTGTTCGGCCATTTTCAGGTGTTTGTCGCGCTGGCGGAAGGCTTTAACAGCCACACCATCGAATACTACGTCGAAAACAAAGGCGGCGGTGATAAGTACCTGATTGCTCAGGCCACGCTGGCGGCAGATGGCACGGTGGACGGGCGGATCAGCAACCGCTCCCGCGACCAGGTGCTGGAGCACTATCTGGCGATTATCGCCACCGTCTATGACCGTCTGTATGACGCCATGGAGCAAGACCAACCGGTGGATTTAAGCCATCTGGCCCTGACCCACTGATCGCGAGGTGTCGACACGTGTCGAAAATGACACCTGCGCAACCTGATTTCGTCAAAAATGACTTTCACCCGAGGATGACCCGGTGAACCGTTTTGTAATTGCTGACTCCACTGTCTGTATCGGCTGCCGCACCTGCGAAGCCGCCTGCTCTGAGACGCATCGCCAGCACGGCCTGCAGGCTATGCCGCGGCTGCAGGTGATGCGTAATGAAAAAGAATCGGCACCGCAGATGTGCCACCACTGCGAAGATGCCCCCTGCGCCACCGTCTGCCCGGTTAACGCCATCCAGCGCGTCGATGGCGCCGTCCAGCTCAACGAGAGCCTGTGCGTAAGCTGCAAACTGTGCGGCATCGCCTGCCCGTTTGGCGCCATCGAATTTTCCGGCAGCCGTCCGCTGGATATTCCGGCCAATGCCAATACCCGACTGGCGCCCCCCGCGCCGCCGGCGCCGGCCCGTGTCAGCTCGCTGCTCGACTGGGTGCCCGGCGTGCGCGCCATTGCCGTGAAATGCGACCTCTGCCACTTCGATGACCAGGGCCCGGCCTGCGTGCGGACCTGCCCGACCAACGCGCTGCTGTTGGTGGATAGCCGGGATATCGCCCAGGCCAGCAAGCGTAAACGCCAGCTGACCTTTAATACCGACCTTGGCGACTTGTCGCTGTTCCAGGCGCAACAGGGGGAGAGGGAATGAGTGTAATGGGATTAGTCAATCAGGCGGTAATGTGGTACGCCGCCAGCGCCGTGCTGGCCTTTGTGTTTGCCATGCGTAAACCGCTCAGCGGCGCTATTGCCGGGATCGGCGGCGCGGTGGCCAGCGCCATGCTGGTGGTTGCCGGCGGCGCAGCGCTCTTGATGCCGGAACGGATCCACGGCGGCATGCTGCAGTTTCTGCATCTGACGATGCGGGTGGGCGGTGTCAACGCGCTGTGGCTGCTGGCCATCGGCCTGTCGGCGCTGCCGGTGTCATTGTTCAATATTAGCTGGCATCGCCATCCGCAGGTGAAGGCCAACGGCCTGCTGGTCAACCTGCTGTTGGCCGCCGCCACCTGCGCGGTGGTGGTGACCAATATCGGTTCGCTGGTGGTGATGGCGGAGATCATGGCGCTCTGCGCGGCGTTTCTCACCGGCTGCGCCGCCTCCGGTAAGCTGTGGTTTGCCCTGGGGCGTCTCGGCACGTTGCTGATGGCCTGGACCTGCTGGCTGGTGTGGTCGACCTACGGCACCCTCGAGCTGGCGCAGATCAACCTGCAGGCGGTGGATATGATGCAGAACCCGCTGCTGTGGCTACCGGGGCTGGTGGGTTTCGCCCTGCTGGCCGGGGCGATCCCGCTGCACGGCTGGGCGCCGCAGGCTCACGCCGGGGCCAGCGCGCCAGCCGCCGCGCTGTTTTCCACCGTGGTGATGAAGGTCGGTCTTTACGGCATGCTGACCGTCTCGCTGGCCGGCGGCGTGCCGCCGCTGTGGTGGGGCGTCATGCTGCTGGCGCTGGGGATGATCACCGCCTTTATCGGCGGGCTGTATGCCCTGATGGAGCATAACATTCAGCGTCTGCTGGCCTATCACACCCTCGAGAACATCGGCATCATCCTGCTGGGGCTGGGCGCCTTTGTTACCGGCGTGGCAACCCGCAACAGCACGCTGATGGTGCTGGGTTTTATCGGCGGTATGTATCACCTGATTAACCACAGCCTGTTCAAAACCACGCTGTTCCTCGGCGCCGGGGCGGTGTGGTTCCGTACCGGCCATCGCGATATCGAGAAGCTGGGCGGCATCGGTAAAAAAATGCCGTTGATCTCCCTCGCCATGCTGGTAGGACTGATGGCAATGGCGGCCCTGCCGCCGCTGAACGGCTTCGCCGGCGAGTGGGTTATCTACCAGTCCTTCTTCAAAATGAGCACCGGCGACCTGTTTATTGGCCGTCTGCTGGGGCCGCTGCTGGCCGTCGGCCTGGCGATCACCGGCGCACTGGCGGTGATGTGTATGGCGAAAGTCTATGGCGTGACCTTCCTCGGCGCGCCGCGGACGAAAGAGGCGGAAAACGCCACCTGCGCCCCCTGGCTGATGACCCTGAGCGTAATACTGGCGGCGGTCTTCTGCCTCGTTGGCGGCATCGCCGCGCCGTGGCTGCTGCCGCTGGTGAGCGGCGCCTTCCCGGTGCAGGCTCAGGTATCGAGCGTGGTATCGCAGCCGATGATCGCGCTGCTGCTTATCGCCTGCCCGCTGCTGCCGTTCCTGCTGATGATCTTCTTTAAAGGCGATCGCCTGGCGGCGCGCTCGCGCGGCGCGGCGTGGGTCTGCGGTTACGACCACGAGCAGTCGATGGTGGTAACGGCCCACGGCTTTGCCATGCCGGTGAAAGAGGCCTTTGCGCCGTTGCTGAAGCTGCGTCACTGGCTGAACCCGGTGCGTCTGGTGCCGGGCTGGCAATCGGCCTCGGCGCCGGCGCTGCTGCGCGGGATCGCGCTGGTTGAGCTGGCGGTGCTGGTGGTGATTGTCATTTCGCGAGGAGCCTGAGAATGAGTCTGTTAATTGCATTGCTACAGGCGCTGGTGCTGTTTGCCGTCGCGCCGCTGTTGTCCGGGATCGTTCGCGTCGCCCGCGCGCGGCTGCATAACCGCCGTGGACCGGGGGTACTGCAGGAGTATCGCGATATCCTGAAACTGCTGAGCCGCCAGAGCGTCGGCCCTGACGCCTCGGGCTGGGTGTTTCGCCTGACGCCGTACGTCATGGTGGGCGTGATGCTGACCATCGCCACCGCGCTGCCGGTGGTGACGGTGGACTCTCCGCTGCCGGTGCTCGGGGATCTCATCACCCTGATCTACCTGTTCGCCATCGCCCGTTTCTTCTTTGCCATTTCTGGTCTGGACACCGGCAGCCCGTTTACCGCGCTGGGCAGCAGTCGCGAAGCGATGCTCGGCGTGCTGGTGGAGCCGATCCTGCTGCTGGGCCTGTGGGTGGCGGCGCAGGTCGCCGGCTCGACCCATATCAGCACCATCACCGATACCCTTTACCACTGGCCGGCGGCGCGCAGCATTCCACTGATTCTGGCGCTGTGCGCCTGCGCCTTCGCCACCTTTATTGAGATGGGCAAACTGCCGTTCGATCTGGCGGAAGCAGAGCAGGAGCTGCAGGAGGGCCCCCTGTCGGAATACAGCGGCAGCGGCTTTGGCATCCTGAAGTGGGGCATCAGCCTCAAACAGCTGGTGGTGCTGCAGATGTTTGTCGGGGTCTTTTTCCCGTGGGGTCAGATGACCAGCTTCAGCGTCGGCGGCCTGCTATTGGCGCTGGTGGTCGCCATCGTCAAGCTGGTGGTCGGGGTGCTGATTATCGCGTTGTTTGAAAACAGCATGGCGCGTCTGCGTTTTTGTGCCACCTCCCGCGTCACCTGGGCCGGGTTTGGTTTTGCCTTTTTAGCTTTCGTCTCCTTGCTGGTGGCGTGATTAAGAGAGTTTGAGCATGTCTGAAGAAAAAATCGGTCAACACTATCTTGCGGCGCTGCACCAGGCCTTTCCGGGCGTGGTGCTGGACGAAGCCTGGCAGACCAAAGACCAGTTAACTATCACCGTGAAGGTCAACTACCTGCCGGAAGTGGTGGAGTTTCTCTACTACCAGCAGGGTGGCTGGCTGTCGGTGCTGTTCGGCAACGATGAACGTAAGCTCAACGGCCACTACGCGGTCTATTACGTGCTGTCGATGGAGCAGGGCACCAAATGCTGGATCACCGTGCGTGTGGAAGTGGACGCCAACAAACCGGAATACCCGTCGGTGACGCCGCGCGTCCCGGCGGCGGTGTGGGGCGAGCGCGAAGTGCGCGATATGTACGGCCTGGTGCCGGTCGGCCTGCCGGACGAACGTCGTCTGGTGCTACCGGACGACTGGCCGGACGAACTCTATCCGCTGCGCAAAGACAGCATGGACTATCGCCAGCGTCCGGCGCCGACCACCGACGCGGAAACCTACGAGTTCATTAACGAGCTCGGCAGCAAGAAAAACAACGTGGTGCCGATCGGCCCGCTGCACGTCACCTCTGATGAACCTGGCCACTTCCGCCTGTTCGTTGACGGCGAGAACATTATCGATGCCGACTACCGCCTGTTCTACGTCCATCGCGGGATGGAAAAGCTGGCGGAAACCCGCATGGGCTATAACGAAGTGACCTTCCTGTCGGACCGGGTGTGCGGCATCTGCGGCTTCGCCCACAGTACCGCTTACACCACCTCGGTGGAGAACGCGATGGGCATCGTGGTGCCGGAGCGGGCGCAGATGATCCGCGCCATTCTGCTGGAGGTGGAACGCCTGCACTCGCACCTGCTGAACCTCGGTCTGGCCTGCCACTTTACCGGCTTTGACTCCGGCTTTATGCAGTTCTTCCGCGTGCGCGAAACCTCAATGAAGATGGCGGAAATTCTCACCGGCGCGCGTAAAACCTACGGCCTGAACCTGATCGGCGGGATCCGCCGCGACCTGCTGAAAGAGGACATGATCCAGACCCGTCAGCTGGCGCAGCAGATGCGCCGCGACGTGCAGGAGCTGGTGGATATGCTGCTCAGCACGCCGAATATGGAACAGCGTACCGTCGGTATTGGCCGTCTGGATCCGGAAATCGCCCGCGACTTTAGTAACGTCGGCCCGATGGTGCGCGCCAGCGGCCACGCCCGCGACACCCGCGCCGACCACCCGTTTGTCGGCTACGGCCTGCTGCCGATGGAAGTCCACAGCGAGCAGGGTTGCGACGTGATATCTCGCCTCAAGGTGCGGATCAACGAGGTTTATACCGCGCTGAATATGATTGATTTCGGTCTCGATAACCTGCCGGGCGGCCCGCTGATGGTGGAAGGGTTCACCTATATTCCGCACCGCTTCGCACTGGGCTTCTCCGAGGCGCCGCGCGGCGACGATATCCACTGGAGCATGACCGGCGACAACCAGAAACTGTACCGCTGGCGCTGCCGGGCGGCGACCTACGCCAACTGGCCGACCCTGCGCTATATGCTACGCGGCAACACCGTTTCCGATGCGCCGCTGATCATCGGCAGCCTCGACCCGTGCTACTCCTGTACCGACCGCATGACCGTTGTCGACGTACGCAAGAAGAAGAGCAAAGTGGTGCCGTACAAAGAGCTGGAGCGCTACAGCATCGAGCGTAAAAACTCGCCGCTGAAATAAGGAATCGCCATGTTTACCTTTATTAAAAAAGTTATTAAGACCGGCACCGCGACGCACGCCTACCCGCTGGAGCCGATGCCAGTGGACAAAAACTTCCGCGGCAAGCCGGAGCATACGCCGCAGCAGTGTATCGGCTGCGCGGCCTGCGTGAACGCCTGCCCGTCGAACGCCCTGACGGTCGAGACCGATCTGGCCACTAAACAGCTGGCGTGGCAGTTTAACCTCGGGCGCTGCATCTTCTGCGGCCGCTGTGAAGAGGTGTGCCCGACGGCGGCGATTAAGCTGTCGCCGGAGTATGAGCTGGCGGTGTGGAAGAAAGAGGATTTCCTCCAGCAGTCGCGCTTCGCTATCTGCCACTGCCGGGAGTGCCAGCGTCCGTTCGCGGTGCAGAAGGAGATCGACTACGCCATCGCGCTGCTCAAGCATAACGGCGATACCCGCGCCGAGCTGCACCGTGAAAGCTTCGAAACCTGCCCGGAATGCAAGCGCCAGAAATGCCTGGTGCCGTCCGATCGTATTGAACTGACCCGCCATATGAGGGAGGCCAGCTGATGAGTACTTTACTTGGCCCGCGCGATGAAAACGGCATACCCGTGCCGATGACGGTGGATGAATCCATCGCCAGCATGAAGGCCTCGCTGCTGAAGAAAATTAAACGTTCGGCCTACGTCTACCGCGTCGACTGCGGCGGCTGCAACGGTTGCGAAATTGAAATTTTCGCTACCCTTTCGCCGCTGTTCGACGCTGAACGCTTCGGGATCAAAGTGGTGCCTTCGCCGCGCCATGCCGATATTCTGCTGTTTACCGGGGCGGTGACCCGCGCCATGCGCTCCCCGGCGCTGCGCGCCTGGCAGTCGGCGCCGGATCCGAAGATCTGTATCTCCTACGGCGCCTGCGGCAACAGCGGCGGCATCTTCCACGACCTGTACTGTGTCTGGGGCGGTACCGATAAAATCGTACCGGTCGATGTCTATATTCCGGGCTGCCCGCCGACGCCCGCCGCCACCCTGTACGGCTTCGCCATGGCGCTCGGCCTGCTGGAGCAGAAAATCCATGCTCGTCTGCCAGGCGAACTCGACGAACAGCCGACCGAGCTGCTGCATGCCGATATGGTGCAGCCCCTGCGGGTGCGCATCGATCGCGAAGCGCGGCGTCTGGCGGGCTATCGCTATGGCCGGCAGATTGCTGACGACTATATGCGTCTGCTCGGCCAGGGCGACAGCCAGGTGCTGCGCTGGCTGGAGGCGGAGAAAGATCCGCGTCTGACCGAGATCGTCACCCATCTCAACCAGGTGGTCGAGGGGGCGCGTATCCGATGAGCGAGACGGTGGTGTTCAGTCAGCTGAGCCGTAAATTTATTGATGAGAACGACGCCACGCCGGATCAGGCGCAGCAGGTGGTCTATTACAGCCTGGCGATTGGCCACCACCTCGGCGTCATCGACTGTCTCGAGGCGGCGCTGAGCTGCCCGTGGGACGCGTATCTGGCATGGATCGCCACCCTTGAGGCGGGCAGCGCCGCGCGGCGCAAAATGGAGGGCGTGCCGAAGTATGGCGAGATCGTCATCGACAGCAGCCATGTGGCGATGCTGGCCAACGCCTTTGATAAAGCGCAGTCCGCGCAGACCCCGCAGCAGCAGGCGTGGAGTAAAACGATGCTCAGCATGCTGCATGATATTCACCAGGAGAGCGCCATCTATCTGATGGTGAGGAGATTACGTGACTGACGTTTTACTCTGTGTTGGCAACAGCATGATGGGCGACGACGGTGCCGGCCCGCTGCTGGCGGAGATGTGCGCGGCGAACACGGCCGGCCAGTGGGTGGTCATCGACGGCGGCAGCGCGCCGGAAAACGACATCGTGGCGATCCGCGAATTACGCCCCGAACGCCTGCTGATTGTCGATGCCACCGATATGGGCCTTAACCCCGGCGACATTCGCGTCATCGACCCCGACGACATCGCCGAGATGTTTATGATGACCACCCATAACATGCCGCTCAACTATCTGGTCGATCAGTTGAAAGAGGACGTCGGCGAGGTGATTTTCCTCGGCATTCAGCCGGATATCGTCGGTTTTTATTATCCGATGACCCAGCCGGTAAAAGAGGCCGTTGCCCGGGTGTACCAGCAGCTGGCAGACTGGCAGGGCCAGGGCGGCTTTGCCCGGCTGGAGGCTGAAGACGATTAACCCAGCGGCGAACCGGGCTCTCCGCCGGCGCACGACTGACCTGCCGGGAGCCCCGTTCCCGGCGGCGCCAGCTCAAGATTCTCTATCACTAATTTCCCGGGCGACACCGAGACTCTGACCTGCGTGCCGACCGGAAACCCCGCCTGCTCCAGCCAGTCGCCGTTCAGGTTCAGGGCTGCGTGGCGGGTGTAGCGCCGCGTCTCCCGCGTTTTGCGGTCTTCATGGCGTTTTCTGACATATCCCACGGTTAACTGGCGAATGGCCCTGGCTATCCCTCTGGCTGCGGTAGTGTGCTGTGCGCTCATGATGTGCTCCTTGCTGAAGATACCCCTGTAAAAGTACTGGATAAAATACCAGTTATTGTGAACAGGAGGCAAACCAGAAACTGGAATCAGGCTCGAGAAAAAAGCATGTAATAGATGCAACAGAAAGCAGACGCCCGTCCCCCGTTTATCGCGGGGAATGGGCGCGCGTGGGCGAGGACGCTTAGTCGAGATCGGCGCCGTTGCTGGCTATCACCTTCTGGTACCAGAAGAATGACTTTTTACGCTTACGCGCCAGGGTGCCGTTGCCGGCATCGTCGCGATCGACATAGACAAAGCCGTAGCGCTTGCTCATCTCGCCGGTTGACGCCGAGACCAGATCGATGCAGCCCCAGCTGGTGTAGCCCAGCACCGGAATACCGTCGCCGATAGCGTCGCGCATTGCCCTGATGTGCTCGCGCAGGTAGCTGATGCGATAGTCGTCATTGATGTCGCCATTGGCATCGATCTCATCGCGGGCGCCAAGCCCGTTTTCCACCAGGAACAGCGGTTTCTGATAGCGGTCGTACATCATGTTCATGGTGATGCGCAGGCCCAGCGGGTCGATGCCCCAGCCCCATTCGCTGGCCGGGATGTGCGGGTTCTTCAGCGACTTGACGATATTGGCGGCATTGGTGTTGCTGGCGTTCATCTCCGCCGAGGCGCAGCGCGACGCATAGTAGCTAAAGGAGACGAAATCGACGGTGTTTTTGAGGATCTCGTCATCGCCCGGCTGTTTCGCAATCGTGACCCCTTTTTCCCGGAACACCCGCGCGGCCCACACCGGATAGGCGCCGCGCGCCTGGACGTCGATAAAGAACAGATTTTCGCGGTCCTTCTCCAGCGCCATCCACACATCTTCCGGCTTGCAGGAGTAAGGATAGAAATTGCCGCCCGCCAGCATGCAGCCGACCTGATTTTGCGGGTTAATCTCATGGGCGATTTTTGTCGCCAGCGCGCTGGCCACCAGCTCGTGATGCGCGGCCTGGTACTTCACCTGCTCCTGATTTTCACCCTCTTCAAACACCAGCCCGGCGCCGGAGTAGGGACTATGTAGCATAATGTTGATTTCATTGAAGGTGAGCCAGTATTTCACCAGACCGTCAAAAGCTTCAAAGCAGGTGCGGGCGTAGTGGCTGAAAAAATCCACCATTTTGCGGTTGCGCCAGGAGCCGTACTCCATCACCAGATGCATCGGCACGTCGAAATGACACAGCGTGACCAGCGGCTCGATACCGTGCTTTTTGCACTCCTCAAACAGTGAGCGATAGAAGGCGATGCCCTGCGGATTCGGCTGCTGCTCGTCGCCGCGCGGGAACAGGCGGCTCCAGGCGATGGAGGTGCGAAAGACGCTGAACCCCATCTCGGCCATCAGGGCAACATCTTCTTTATAGCGATGGTAAAAATCGATCGCCTCATGGCTGGGGTAAAATTCGTCTTCACGCAGCGTAAAGCGCTTCTCCAGGCCTAATTTTACCGGCAGGCGGTGAGCGCCGTGGGGGAGGGTATCCACGGTGGTCAGCCCCTTACCGCCTTCAAGATAAGCGCCTTCAGACTGGTTGGCGGCCAGTGCGCCGCCCCATAAAAATCCCTGTGGGAAACTCGCCATGCATTACCTCATTATCAATTGTGTGTTCAGGCGTGGGATGCCTGGGCCCGGGCCTGGCGCGCTCTGGCGTCGGCAGCGGCCTGTTCAACGGGAATATCTTCAAAGCCGAGGATCAGCGTCAGGGCAAACGACAGCACCACCGACAGCGCCATCACGCCAAATACCCAGACGATAGTCATCGGATTGGCTGGATCGAAAAACTGCACGCTGGTAAACAGCCCTGGCGCCGCCATCGAATGGCTGGCCAGACCGGCGATTCCCGCCACCGCGCCGCAGATAAAGCCGCTGATTAAGCTGGCGATCAGCGGGCGCTTCAGGCGCACCGCCACGCCGTACAGCGCCGGTTCGGAAATCCCGGCCAGAATCGCCGATGCCGCGGCGGCCAGCGCCGTCTGGCGCAGCTCCGGGTTTTTGGTTTTCCACGCCACCGCCAGCGACGATCCGCCCAGCGACAGGTTGGCGCCGATCTCCGATGGCATCACCATGCCCTCTTTGCCGGTTTCGGCGATGGTCTGAATGATGGTTGGCGTAAAGACGCGGTGCATCCCGGTCATCACCAGCAGTGGCCACAGCCCGCCCATGATCGCCACCGACAGCCAGCCGAGATAGCTGTGGATCGTATACACCAGCGCGGAAATGGCGCTACCGATCCAGATGCCCAGCGGGCCAATCAGCAGGATCGCCAGCGGGGCGGCGATCAGCACGATCAGCATCGGCTTAAGGAAGTTTTTCGTCACCGCCGGGGTAATGCGATCCACCCAGCGCTCGATATACGACAGGCACCAGGTCATCACCAGCGCCGGGATCACCGTGTAGGTGTATTTCACCGCGGTAACCGGAATAAAGGCAAATTCAACGTGTTCGCCCTGGGCGGCTTTGGCCATCAATTCGATAAACCCGGGATGCACCAGCACCCCGGCGATGGCGATAGCCAGCGACATATTGGTTTTGAATTTCACCGCCGCGGAGGCGGCCACCATCAGCGGCAGGAAGAAAAATGCGCCATCGCCGATAAGCGCCAGAAGTGTCAGCGTCGGCGAGCCTTTCGGCAGTGCGCCGCTCATCTCAAGGATCATTGCCAGCAGCTTGACCATCGATCCGCCGATAATCGCCGGGATCAGCGGCGACATGGTGCCGATCAGCGCGTCAAGGATCCCGGCGCCGATGCGTTTCAGGGTTAGCGGCGCTTTGCCCTGCGGCTCAGCCGGGCGCAGGTCGCCAGGCAGCAGATTCACGACCTCGCGGTAGGCCTGGGAAACGGTATTGCCGATGATCACCTGGCACTGGTTATCGCTGCGCACAACGCCGAGTACCCCGGTCAGGCCTTTCAGGGTGGGGCTATCGACCATTTCGTCGTCTTTGACCACGAAGCGCAGACGGGTCATGCAGTGGGTCACGGCGGCGACGTTATCGACTCCGCCGATTGCCGCGACTATCTGTTGCGCCAGGGCTGCATAATTTTTCGACATCGGATTTTATCCTGTTTATCAATAGGGTACTGATCTGCTACCGCGCCGCATCGCCGGGCGATACCATGTTTATATAGGAAACCGGTTCCACAAAATCATGGTGAGTTTCATTTGATTGCACAAGGAATAAAAAAAGATGATCTCAATTTTGTGATTTTGATCGCGAAGCGTCGCCGTGAGCCGGATCGCGGTGGTGAACAGGGGAATGCTGTAAAAGCGGGAAACGTGCAGTACACTGCCTGCAACTTTTGCAACAGGAAGAATCACATGGCAACGATGCTGGAGGTCGCAAAGCGCGCGGGGGTATCGAAGGCAACCGTTTCGCGGGTACTGTCGGGCAACGGCTATGTCAGTCAGGAGACCAAAGACCGGGTGTTTAAGGCAGTGGCGGAGAGCGGCTATCGGCCTAATCTGCTGGCGCGCAACTTGGCGACCAAAACGACGCAAACCCTGGGCCTGGTGGTGACCAACACCCTGTACCACGGCGTCTATTTCAGCGAGCTGCTGTATCACGTGGCGCGGATGACGGAAGACAAGGGACGACAGCTGATCCTGGCCGACGGCAAGCACAGCGCGCAAGAGGAGCGGGAGGCGATCCAGTACCTGCTGGACCTGCGCTGCGATGCGATCATCATCTACCCGCGCTTTCTCACCGTTGACGAGATGGACGAGATCGTCGAGAACCACTCGCAGCCGATCATGGTGCTTAACCGCCGCCTGCGCCGCCACGCCAGCCACTGTGTCTGGTCCGATCAAAAAGCCTCGGCGATGCGGGTGGTGGAGCGGCTGATTGCGCTTGGCCATCGCGATATCGCCTTTATTACCGGCTCCCTTGACTCACCCACCGGCGTCGAACGCCTTGCCGGCTACAAAGACGCGCTGGCTGGCCATGGCATCGCCCTGAACGAGGCGCTCATCGCGGAGGGGCGCTGGACGCCGGAAACCGGCGCGGCGGCGGTGGAGATCCTGCGTCAGCGCGGGGTGACCTACAGCGCGCTGGTGGCGAGCAATGACGATATGGCGATCGGAGCGATGAAGCAGCTTCACCAGCTGGGCGTTAAGGTTCCGGATCAGGTCTCGGTGGTGGGGTTTGATGATATTGTGCTGGCGCCGTATATGGTGCCGTCGCTCGCCAGCGTTCGGGTACCGGTGACGGAGATGATTAAAGAGAGCATCAATCGGCTGATATTTATGCTGGATGGTGGGGAGTTCAACTTTCAGCAGAGCTTCCCCGGGGCGCTAATTGAGCGTGATTCACTGGTGGCGGGTCCCTGTGCCTGACGTCGTCAGCTGTCATCGTCACTACTGACGATGACAGCAAATGTTCGATTTAATTCTCTTAACTATCAATAATATAAAAACTGGAACGTATTATGCATACTCCGGCGCCTAACCTTCTTACTGCTGGAGAAATGGATGAACCGTTTCATTATCGCCGATGCGAGCAAATGTATCGGCTGTCGCACTTGCGAAGTGGCCTGCGTGGTGTCCCATCAGGAACATCAGGATTGCGCCGCCCTGACGCCTCACACCTTTCAACCGCGTATTCACGTGATCAAAGGGGTCAATGTCTCCACGGCGACCGCCTGCCGTCAGTGTGAAGACGCCCCCTGCGCCAACGTCTGCCCGAACGGCGCCATCAGCCGCGATAAAGGCTTTGTCCATGTGATGCAGGAGCGCTGCATCGGCTGCAAAACCTGCGTTGTTGCCTGCCCGTACGGGGCGATGGAGGTGGTGGTGCGCCCGGTGATCCGCCATAGCGGCGCCGGACTGAACGTCGTGGCGGAAAAAGCCGAAGCCAACAAGTGCGACCTCTGCTTCCACCGCGAGAGCGGCCCGGCCTGCATGGAAGTCTGCCCGACGCACGCCCTGGTGTGCGTTGACCGCAATAAACTCGAGCAGATGAATATCGAGAAACGTCGTCGTACGGCGCTGGCCTGGTAAGTCGTGGCATGAACGGGGTGCAAATCCGCATTCGCGGTAAAGTGCAGGGGGTGGGGTTCCGCCCCTTTGTCTGGCAGATGGCCCGGAGGCAGGCGCGCTGCGGCGATGTCTGTAATGACGGTGACGGCGTCCTGGTGCGGCTGGCCGGGGGCGACGATGGTTTTACTGCCGCCCTGGCTGACCACTGCCCGCCGCTGGCGCGTATCGACAGCACCGACTGCACCCCTTATTGCTGGACGGCCACGCCGCAGGATTTCACCATCCGCGAGAGCGGGGCGGGATGCATGCGCACTCAGATTGTGCCCGATGCCGCGACCTGCCCGGCGTGCCTCGCGGAGATGAACGATCCCCGGGCACGCCGCTACCGCTACCCCTTTATCAACTGCACCCACTGCGGGCCGCGGTTAACCATTATCCGCGCCATGCCCTACGACCGGCCCTTCACCGCAATGGCGCCGTTCCCGCTCTGTTCCCCTTGTGAGGCGGAGTTCCGCGATCCTGCGGATCGCCGTTTTCACGCCCAGCCGGTGGCCTGCCCCGACTGCGGACCGCGGCTGGAATGGCGGGCAGAGGGGGAAACGCTGAACAGCGAGGCGGCGCTGCAGGCGGCCATCACGCGGCTGGCGGCAGGCGACATCGTGGCGATAAAAGGCATCGGCGGCTTTCATCTGGCCTGCGATGCAGGTAATCCTACTGCCGTTGCCACGCTGCGGGCGAGGAAACACCGTCCGGCGAAACCGCTGGCGGTGATGTTGCCGTCAGCGGCGGGCTTACCCGCCGATGCCGCGGCGCTGATGGGCTCCCCGGCGGCGCCCATCGTACTGATTGCTAAAGCGCAGGTCTCCGGCCTGTGTGACGAGATTGCGCCAGGACTTGCGGAAGTAGGGGTGATGCTGCCGTCTAATCCGCTGCAGCATTTGCTTCTGCAGGCCCTGGCGCGCCCCATCGTCATGACCTCCGGCAACCTTAGCGGCCGTCCGCCGGCGTTAAGTAATGCTCAGGCGCTCAACGACTTAGCCGACATTGCCGACGGCTTTCTCTTGCATAATCGCGACATCCTGCAGCGAATGGATGATTCGCTGGTGCGGTCAAGCGGTGAAATGCTGCGCCGCGCCCGGGGCTACGTTCCGGATGCGCTGCCGCTGCCGCCGGGGCTACGAGACATCCCGCCGCTGCTGGCTCTCGGCGCGGATATGAAAAATACCTTCTGCCTGGCGCGCGGCAGCGAAGCGCTGCTGAGCCAGCACTTTGGCGATCTTGGCGAGGAAGGCGTTGAACAGCAGTGGCGCAGCACCCTGCAGCTGATGCAAAGCATTTACGCGTTTGTGCCGCAGCGGGTGGTGGTTGATGCCCACCCCGGCTATCGCTCAACGCAGTGGGCGGCGTCCCTGTCGCTGCCGGTGGAGACGGTGCTGCATCACCATGCTCATGCCGCGGCGTGCCTGGCCGAGCACCGCTGGCCGCTTGACGGCGGCGACGTTATCGCCCTGACCCTCGACGGCATCGGCATGGGGGAGAACGGCGCGCTGTGGGGAGGGGAGTGCCTGCGGGTTAACTATCGCCAGTGCGAACATCTTGGCGGGTTGCCGGCCGTCGCGCTGCCGGGCGGTGACCTGGCGGCGCGCCAGCCGTGGCGAAATCTGCTGGCTCAGTGCCTGGCCTTTGTCCCTGACTGGCAGGATTATCCGCAGACCGCCCCCCTGCGCCAGCGCAACTGGCCGCTGCTGGCGCAGGCCATCGATCGCGGTATTAACGCGCCGCGCGCCTCGTCCTGCGGACGGCTGTTTGATGCCGTCGCCTGTGCGCTGGATTGCGCGCCGGAGAGCCTGAGCTATGAAGGCGAAGCAGCCTGTCGGCTGGAAGCGCTGGCCGTCAGCTGCCCCGGCGTCAGCCACCCGGTTACGCTGCCGTGGCGCGACGACGTGCTGGACTTAGCCACCTTCTGGCGACAATGGCTGGGCTGGCAGGCCACCCCGGCGCAGAAAGCCTGGGCCTTCCATGACGCCCTGGCCTGTGGGCTGGCGGCGATGGCCCGCGACTGCGCCACTGCCCGCGGTATCGAGACGATGGTCTGCAGCGGCGGGGTGCTGCATAACCGCTTGCTGGCGGCGCGATTGACCTTTTATCTGGCGGATTTTACTCTGCTGTTGGCGCAGCAGTTGCCGGCCGGCGACGGCGCAATCGCATATGGTCAGGCGGTGATCGCCGCCGCCCGCGGGCAGGCTCAAGGAACACAACAATGATAATGACAGTTTTACGCCAGCAGCCGCGCGCTGCGGGACTGGTGTTGGGGTTGATCGCGGCGAACTTACTGGCCTGGTGCTGGGCGCTGCAGGCCTTTGGCGACAGCGGCGCGCTGATGGCCGCCAGCCTTCTGGCCTGGGGCTACGGTCTGCGCCACGCGGTGGATGCCGACCACATCGCGGCGATTGATAACGTGACCCGCAAAATGATGCAGCAGGGGCGGCGGCCTTTCGCCGTCGGGGCCTGGTTCTCGCTGGGCCACTCATCGATTGTGGTATTGGCCTCGGCGGCGATTGCCGCGACCGCCACGGCCTTCAGCGCGCAGATGAGCTGGCTGCATGACACCGGTAGCGTCATCGGCACCGCCGTGTCGGCCCTGTTTTTACTGGCGATGGCTTTTATCAACCTGGTGATTTTACGCAGCGTGTGGCGCAGCTTTCGGGCGTGGAAGCGCGGTGAGAAGGTGAGCGACGAAATCGTCAGCGGCGGCGGCATAATGAGCTGGCTGTTTGGTAAAACCTTCCGTCTGGTCAGCCGCAGCTGGCAGATGTACCTGGTCGGCTTCCTGTTCGGCCTCGGTTTTGATACCGCTACCGAAATCGGTGTGCTGGGTATCTCCGCCGCCGGCGCGTCGAGCGGGATTTCCGTCTGGTCGATTATGGTCTTCCCGGCGCTGTTCGCCAGCGGTATGGCGCTGGTGGATACCCTCGATAACGTGCTGATGGTCGGCGCCTACGGCTGGGCGTTCAGCAAACCGCAGCGCAAGCTCTATTACAATATGACCATCACCGGCACCTCGGTGGTGGTGGCGCTGTTTATCGGCGGCCTGGAAGCGCTGGGCCTGCTAATGGATAAGTTTGCGCTCAGTGGCGGGATATGGCGCTGGGTGGGGATGTTAAACGATAACCTTGGCGATGCCGGATTTGTGGTGGTCGGGTTGTTTGTCGCCTGTTGGGCGCTGTCGGTGCTTAACTACCGCTGGCGCGGCTACGACAATCTGGCGCGTTAATCTGGATATTTTCCCGGCTTGCGCTGTGCTTAGCCGGGCTACCCTACCTGCCCGGCGGCGCTGCTCTGACCCAGGTCCTGGCGATGCATCGCTCTGCGTCAATAATCTCAATTACTTAACTCATTGAAAAATTATTATTTTTTATCAAATCTTCATTTTCCCCCGTTTTAACGACCCGAAGCATCTGTGATTTACCTCTTATTTACATAATTTAAACCACTCGTTAACTGGATAAAAACACGACAGCCTCGTTATAGTAGTTTTGTAAAATAAAACTAAGTTGTACAGAGTGCAACAATGGCGAGATGTTCATGGAGATCGTTACCGCGCCGCACCTTGCGGCCAGAAACGTGTGGCTTGCGTTACCTGGTGAAGCAACATGACAACCCAGGCAGCCCATCCTCATCTCCGGACGCGGCAAAACGGACGCATCAGGCTGAAGTCACTTATTTCGTCACTACATCGTTTTCCTGATAAACATAATGAAACCCTGCGAGGAAACCATGACCGATCAATTACCGAACCGCGCTATCGATAACGATGCGCTGGAAAAAGAGACCATGCGGCGGGTTATCTGGCGCATCCTGCCTTTCCTGGTTGTCAGCTACCTGGTGTCGATTATTGACCGGGGCAATATTGGTATGGCTGCGCTGCAGATGAATGAGGATCTGGGCCTGAGTAAGGCGGCTTTTGGCTTCGCCAGCAGTTTGTATTTTGTCGCCTATTTTATCTTTGAGGTGCCCAGCAACCTGGCGATGCAGAAGGTGGGGGCGCGCTTGTGGATCCCGCGCATTATGATCAGTTGGGGAGTGGTATCGATGTGTATGGCGCTGGTGCAGAACACCACCTCCCTTTACATCGTCCGTTTTTTACTGGGCGCTGCCGAAGCGGGCTTTTTTCCGGGCGTGGTACTCTATCTTACCTGGTGGATCCCGTCACGCTACCGTGCGCGTATTATTGCCTCTTTTATGGTGGCCATTCCGCTGGCTAACTTTATCGGCTCACCGCTTTCAGGGCTGATCCTGATGCTGGATGGCTGGTTAGGGCTGCGCGGCTGGCATCTGTTATTCATTATTGAAGGGTTGCCGGCGGTGCTGCTGGGGATTGCCGCTTTCTTTATTTTGCGCGACCGCCCGCATCAGGCTGGCTGGTTAAACGACCGGCAGAAGACGTGGCTGGAAAACACGCTTCAGGCGGAGCGCCAACAGCAGAAACAGATCGGCCATACCACCACATGGCAACTGTTGAAGCATCGCCAAATCTGGCTGATGGCGTTGATTTACGCCGGTGCGTCGTCTGCCGGCACCACGCTTAGCGTCTGGTCTCCACAGCTGCTGAAGTCGTTCCATCTTGATAACCTGACCACCGGGCTGCTGAATGCCATCCCCTATGGACTGGCGTCGGTGCTGATGATTGTCTGGGGACGCAGTTCGGACCGGAAAAATGAACGCCGCTGGCACACGGCGCTTACCCTCTTTATGATTGCGGCTGGCGTGTTCGCGGCGTTTATCAATCTGTCGCTTCCGGCCACCATTATGATCCTCAGTACCATACTGATTGGCGCTTATGCGGCGAAGGGCCCCTTCTGGGCGCTGGCATCGGGCTGGATGAGCAGCACGTCAGCCGCCGCCGGGCTGGCGGCCATCGGCGCGATCGCCAACCTGATTGGCGGCGCGGTGATGGTGAATGCCTATGGCATTATTAGCGAACGGACAGGAAGCCATACGCTGGCGATGCTGCCGCTGGCCGCCTTGTGTCTGGCAGGCGGCATTGCGGTGCTGGCCATGGGACGGCGTTACTCGCAGACTGCCAGGCAGGAAAAACAGATGACCCATTAATAAGCAAAGGCGGGATTTTTCCCGCCTTCTTAGCCAATCTTACTCTTTCAGACCGTAAAACCTTTCGCAGAATGGCTTGCTGGCGCCTAGCTTGAGCGACAGGCGGTTGGCCGTCTCCTGCATGAGCTGGCTGATGCCGTTTTCTTTACGATCTTCCGTCAGACGCGATGCCGGCCCGGTCAGGGCCAGCGCCGCGATCAGTTTATCGTGGACGCCAAACACCGGCATTGCGAAGGCCGCGGTGTGCGGGTCGCGCGCGCCGGAGGTATAGAACGGCAGCGTCGGTTCGTCTTCCTGCAACGATTCACCCAATCCCCAGTGGCGTAAAACCTTGCTGATAGCGGAACCATCCAGCGGGAACTGGCTGCCGGGCAGGTTGCTGTGGCGTAATCCCTGGGAGGCTTCGGCGCGGAACAGACACAGGCGCTGTCCCCCCTCAATCACATACCAGCTCGCGCTTTCGCTGGAGGCCTGTGACAGCGCCTGCAATTCCGGCTGTACGACTCTGGCAAGTTCAAATGATTGCTCATAGAGCTTGCCGAGATAGAGCAGACGGTGGCCGAGCGTATAGGTGCCATCGTCGTGCCGGATGATGTAGTTCATTCGCTCAAGCGAATTCATCAGGCGATAAACGGTTGTTTTGTGATATCCCGAAAGCTGGGCCAGCTCCGTTAACGTCAGACTGTCATTACCGGGACGGAAGCAATCAAGTAAAGCCAGCGCCTTTTCAACGGCAATTACGCCTTCATTCCCCATCATGTTCTCCTTTTTGCCGAACAAAATTGTACCTGAATTTTGTGAGTAACTTCGTGTTTACATCACAAACAACTTCGCAACACTGGCGAAAAGCGAAGCAATGTTCGTATAGTTGTTTTATATAGTACACGTGAGTTGTATCTAGTAAAACAAATGGAGAGTAACCATGCCTGCTTCGCAACAGAAACTCATCAACTTTGATATTGCGCGTGTTGACGCGGA
Source organism: Klebsiella variicola (assembly GCF_000828055.2). Taxonomy (NCBI): domain Bacteria; kingdom Pseudomonadati; phylum Pseudomonadota; class Gammaproteobacteria; order Enterobacterales; family Enterobacteriaceae; genus Klebsiella; species Klebsiella variicola. The sequence continues at coordinate 1,114,378 of NZ_CP010523.2, forward strand.
AGAGGTCCGCCAGGCCGCCGAATTTCAGGCCGCCATTCTGGCTGACGTGGCCGGACGCCGTGGCACATTACATGGCCGCATCAAGCCGCTGGCGCCGCATATGGCGGTTGCCGGGCCAGCGATTACCGTAGAGGTCCGCCCGGGGGATAACCTCGCTATTCACGCCGCAATGGCCGTCGCCAAACCTGGCGATGTGCTGGTCATCGACGGGAAGGGCGATCTCTCCTGCGCGCTGCTGGGAGAGATCATGGCCACGCTGGCCCAGGCCAGCGGTATCGCAGGGATTATCATTGACGGTGCCGTTCGCGATGCGGAAACCTTAAGTAACCAACTCTTTCCGGTTTTCGCCGCCGGCCTGAATCCGTGCGGCCCCACCAAGTTCATTCCAGGCAGGGTCAATCACGCTATTTCAGTCGGTGGCGCCGCCGTGCAGGCAGGTGACTTAGTGGTAGGGGATATTGACGGCGTGGTCGTTATCCCGCGCGATGAAGTTCGCACCATCATCGAACTGGCGAAAGGCAAACTGGCGATGGAATCAAAACGTCTGGTTGCTATCCGCGACGGCGACCTTCGTCCGCACTGGCTGGAGAGCGCTCTGCGTCAGGCAGGGATGCTGAGCGAAGGGGAGACACTGCCATGAGCGCTAAAAACGTCATCCTGATTACCGGCAGCGATTTGGCTGCAGCAGCGCTGGAGATGCTGGAAGATTACGAGCTTGTCTTTGCCGGCCGCCAGCCAACAGAATCCCAGCTGATAGCCTTGTGCCAGCAGCACAATCCGCTCGCGATACTGGTGCGCTATGGCAAAATCACGGCCGCCGTCATGGATGCCGCCCCGGCATTGAAGGTGATTGCCAAACATGGCAGCGGCATTGATGTCATTGACGTTGAGGCGGCCACCGCGCGCGGCATAATGGTTCGCGCGGCGACGGGGGCCAATGCCGCCGCGGTTTCCGAACACACCTGGGCGTTAATTCTGGCCTGTGCCAAGTCGGTCATTCCGCTTGACCGCCGCCTGCGTGAAGGGCACTGGGATAAATCAACGCATAAATCACTCGAACTTGAGGGCAGAACGCTGGGACTGGTCGGCCTCGGCGCTATTGGCAGCCGTGTGGCGAAAATTGCCGTCGCCTTTGGTATGAAGGTTCTGGCTTACGATCCCTACGCGAAAACGGTCCCGCCGGAATGTGAACGTGTTGACGAACTCAAAGACCTGCTGATGCAGGCCGATGTTCTGTCCCTTCATTGTCCCTTGACGCAACATAACAGAGGAATGATCAATGCCGCCACGCTGGCGCAGTGTAAGCCGGGCGCTATCCTGGTGAATACTGCGCGCGGCGGGTTGATTGACGATGTGGCGCTGGCCGCAGCATTAAAAGCGGGGACCTTGCGCTGGGCGGCGCTCGACAGCTTTCACAGTGAACCACTCACCACGCCGCATATCTGGCAGGCGATTGATAATGTCATTCTGTCTCCGCATGTGGGTGGCGTTAGCGATGCCTCTTACGTGAAAATGGGGACCGCCGCCGCAGCCAACATTCTGCAGGTGCTGCAGGAGTCGGCTCAGACAGAAACAACGTTTTGAGTGTTAACCGAACCTGCGCTCCCGGTTAATTTTTCGGCACTCTGTTTTCCGTGGCGCAGGGAGCGGCCAGACGCCGCCCCTGCGCCGGCGGCGCTGCGCTTGCGCGGGCCTACAGTATATGAGCTTACGGGCGGCCTCCGTAGGCCGGGTAAGCGTAGCGCCACCCGGCAAAACAGGGCTGCCTGGACGGTAATCAACTCACCAGTTGCTTGAGCAGCGCAAAGGCTTCTTTCATCTTGTCTTCGCTGACCACAAAGGCACGCAGTTGATTCTCTGCATCCAGGCCTTTCGCCACCAGCCCCTCTTTGGCGGCCACGATATTCCACGTCAGATCGTCGCGGCGGGTGTCGCCGGCCAGATGCAGCGGCAGATCCGGGGTTTTCACTTTCACCAGCATTGGCGGCAATGTGAGCTCGCCCGTCTGCGCCAGAAGGTTTTTACTCAGGCACATGGCGCTGAGTAAAATCGGCTGCAGGAACGGCAGTACCGTACCGTTGATTTCCGCGCAGTCGCCGAGGGCGTAAATCGCCGGGTCGCTGGTTTGCAGCTGGTTATTGACCACCACGCCGCGGTTAATCTGCAATCCAGCGTGGCGCGCCAGCGACGTTTCCGGGCGCAGGCCGGCGGCGGCCACCACCGCATCGACGGTTATCGCGCGCTGGCGATCGAGGCTGACGCGGATGCCGTCGGCGGTGTGTTCCAGCCCTTCGAGCTGCGTTTTCAGCATCAGATGTACGCCCATCTCGGTAAGCCGATGCTGCAGGCGGCTGCTGGCCTCCGGCGGCATCAGCGCCGCCAGCACGCTGGCTGAGTTATCGACTACCGTTACCGCTTTACCGGCGCGGCAGAAATCCATCGCCAGTTCGCAGCCAATCAGGCCGCCGCCGACGATCAGCACCCGCCTGGCGTCGTGCAGCTGGCTCTGCGCCGCGCCGTATTCGCGCTGGCTGTTCAGCGTCAGCATCAGCTCGCGTCCCGGTACCGGCGGGATAAACGGCGTCGCCCCGGTGGCCAGTACCAGTTTGTCGTAGCGCCACTGGTTATCCTGGCTCTTCACTAACCGGTTTTCGGCGTCGATATCGCTCACCCAGGTATGGGGAAACAGACGCAGATTATACTGCTCGGCGAACTCGCCGGCGCTTTGCAGGGTCAGATCGTCGGCCTTCTGCCCGCGGCTGATGACATGGCTGAGGTCGGGTTTGTTGTATTCATCCATGCTATCGGCGGCGATTAAGGTCAGCGGGATTTGCGTATCCTGCTTACGGATATTTTTCACCAGCTGTCGGGCCGCGAAGCCCGAGCCGATGATGACGATGCCATCACTCATTTTGCCTCCGTCGCCAGTACGTCAAAGACATCTTTGCCAAGAGAACACTCAGGGCAGAGGAAATTGTCCGGCACTTCACTCCACGGCGTACCCGGCTGGACATCCTGGTTAGGTTCGCCTTTCGCCGGGTCATAGACCCACTGGCACACGCTGCACTGCATCATGGGACCGAGGTCAGCGGCCGCGGCGGCGGCACAGGCACAGTCCTGTTGTTCCGGCGTTGTCGCTGCTTCAGCAACCGGCAGCGGAGAGAGGGCCCACTGGCGGGCGATGTCACGACCGTGTTGGCGGCACAGTTCCAGTGCGTCGATATCCGGGCGCCATTTGGCTTTCAGGCTCAGTGACATCTCAAAGCCGGCATCCTGCAGGCGGGTGGACAAGCGGTCTACCGCGCCGCCGCTCCAGCCGTGTGAGCCAAAGGCGCTGGCGCGTTTATTGCGAAAACGCAGCCCGGTCATCTCTTCCACCAGCCCGGCGATTTTCGGCATCATCACGTTGTTCATGGTGGAGGTGCCCACCAGCACACCTTTCGAGCGGAAAACGTTGGTGAGAATGTCGTTTTTGTCGCTGCGGGCGACGTTGAAGATTTTTACCGCCACCCGCGGGTCAACTTCGGTGATCCCCTGGGCAATGGCGTCCGCCATCATACGGGTGTTGTTGGACATGGTGTCGTAGAAAATCGTGATGCGATCTTCCTGATAATCCGCCGCCCACTCGAGGTATTTCTCGACGATTTGCGTCGGGTTATCGCGCCAGACCACGCCGTGGGAGGTGGCAATCATCTCCACCGGCAGGTTGAAGCCGAGGATTTCAGTAATTTTCGGCGTCACCAGGCGGCTGAAGGGCGTCAGGATGTTGGCGTAGTAGCGTTGGCACTGTTCGTACAGTTCAATCTGGTCCACTTCATCGTTGAACAGGTGTTCGTCGCAGTAGTGCTGGCCGAAGGCGTCGTTGCTGAACAGCACCGCGTCGCCGGTCAGGTAGGTCATCATGCTGTCGGGCCAGTGCAGCATCGGCGTTTCCACGAAGATCAGCTGTTTACCATTACCGATATCGAGAGTATCGCCGGTTTTCACCACGTGGAAGTTCCACTCAGGATGATGATGGTGGCCGTTGATCGAGTCGATGGCGTTGGCGGTGCAGTAGATCGGCGTATCCGGGATCTGCATCATCAGTTCGGTCAGCGCGCCGGCATGGTCCTCTTCGGCGTGGTTAATGACGATGTAGTCGAGGTCGGCGAGATCGATTTCGCTGCGCAGGTTCTGCACGAACTCGCGGCTGAATTTATGATCGACGGTATCAATCAGCACGTTTTTCTCTTCGCGGATGAGATAGCTGTTGTAGCTGCTGCCGCGCAGCGTTTTATATTCGGTGCCGTGGAAATCACGCACTTCCCAGTCACGTTGGCCAACCCAAAGAATGTTATTTTTAACCGCAATAGACATAGCAACCTCAATCAATACAGTGTGTTTAAACTCAGTTGACTGGCTTATATCAAGTTGCATGCCAACTTTTTAATTCATTGATAATTAGCTATTTTTAATTTTTTCTGATTTTGATTGCTGTCAAAATGACAATGGCTAAAATAGTCGATATGACAATGCGTGTTGTCAAAATGACAATGGAGCGGCAATGAGTTTTTCCGTCGACGAGCTGGCGAGAATCGCCATTGATTTACAAAGCGATATTGGTCACACCGACCGCTTTTCGCGCCTGATTACTACCCTGCGGCAGATCCTCGGCTGCGATGCCTCGGCGCTGCTGCGCTATGAGGCGCATCAGTTTGTGCCGCTGGCGATCGATGGCCTGGCGCAGGATGTGCTTGGTCGGCGCTTTGCCCTGGAAGGACACCCGCGGCTTGAGGCGATTGCGCGTGCCGGGGATGTGGTGCGCTTCCCGGCGGATAGCGATTTGCCCGACCCCTATGACGGGCTGATCCCCGGTCATGAGAGCCTGAAGGTTCACGCCTGCGTTGGCCTGCCGCTGTTTGCCGGGCAGACGCTGATTGGCGCGCTGACTCTTGACGGCATGGATGCTGACCGTTTCGATAGCTTCAGCGATGAAGAGCTGCGGCTGATTGCCGCGCTGGTGGCCGGGGCATTGAATAACGCGCTGCTTATTGCCCGCCTTGAGGCGCAAAACGTGTTGCCGGTGCAACCGGTGAATGACGCGCAGCCTGAGCGTCAGGAGATTATCGGCCTGTCAGCGCCCATGCTGCAGCTGAAAAAAGAGATCGATATCGTCGCCGCCTCGGACCTAAACGTACTGATCAGCGGCGAAACCGGCACCGGGAAAGAGCTGGTGGCGAAGGCGGTGCATCAGGGCTCTCCGCGGGCGGCTAACCCGCTGGTCTATCTCAACTGCGCGGCGCTGCCGGAAAGCGTGGCGGAGAGCGAGCTGTTTGGCCATGTGAAAGGGGCGTTTACCGGGGCTATCAGCAACCGCAGCGGTAAATTTGAGATGGCTGATAACGGCACCCTGTTCCTTGATGAAATTGGCGAACTGTCGCTGGCGTTGCAGGCGAAGCTGCTGCGCGTGCTGCAGTATGGCGATATTCAGCGCGTCGGCGATGACCGCAGTCTGCGGGTCGATGTGCGGGTGCTGGCGGCGACGAACCGCGATCTGCGCCAGGAGGTGGTGGAAGGGCGCTTTCGCGCCGACCTGTACCATCGCCTGAGCATCTTCCCGCTGTCGGTTCCGGCGCTACGCGAGCGGGACAGCGATGTGGTGCTGCTGGCGGGCTATTTCTGTGAGCAGTGCCGCCTGCGGATGGGGCTGGCGCGGGTGATACTCAGCGAAGCGGCGCGAAACAGGCTGCAGCAGTGGTCCTGGCCGGGCAACGTGCGCGAACTGGAGCATGCTATTCACCGGGCGGTGGTGCTGGCGCGGGCCACCCAGGCCGGCGATGAAGTGGTGCTGGAGCCGCAGCATTTCCAGTTTGCGGTGGCCGCGCCGATGTTGCCGACTGAGACGGCGGCAGCGGTGCCGGCGACGGGAAACGTCAATCTACGCGAGGCGACCGACTCTTTTCAGCGGGAAGCGATTAGCCGCGCGCTGGAGGCGAACCAGCGCAACTGGGCGGCGACCGCCCGTGCGCTGGAGCTGGACGTCGCCAACCTGCATCGGCTGGCGAAACGTCTGGGGCTTAAAGGATCCCTGCCTGGTAAAAATTCTGCAGGTTGATGGCGCCGACCAGTTGGCCGTTTTCATCCACCACCGGCGCGGCGCTGATTTTGTGTTTCATCAGCCGCTCTTTGGCTTCCACCGCGCGGCTTTCCGCCTGCAGCGTTACGCCGTTGCGGGTCATCGCCCGAGTGACGCTATCGTTGAGCGTACCGCCAGCAACCAGCCAGCGGCGCAGGTCGCCGTCGGTGAAAACGCCCTGCACGCGGTTGGTTTCATCGCAGACCGCCACCAGGCCGAGCCCGGTTCGGCTGAGTTCAAGCATGGCGTCCATGACGTTGGCCCCGGCATCGACCCGCGGCACTTCTTCGTCGCGGCGCATCAGGTGATGCACCTTATTCAGCAGACGCGCGCCGAGGGCGCCCGCCGGGTGGGAACGGGCGAAATCTTCTTCATTGAAACCGCGCGCCTGCATCACCGCCATCGCCAGCGCGTCGCCCAGCATCAGGGTGTTAACGGTGCTGGAGGTCGGCGCCAGATGCATCGGACAGGCTTCGCGCTCCACGGCGATATCCAGCACCGCTTTCGCCGCCAGCGCCAGCGGCGAGGTGGATTTGCCGGTCATCGCCAGCAGCGGAATGGATTTCTCTTCCAGCCGCGGCACGATGAGATCCAGCTCTTTTGCGCTACCGGAGTAGGAGATAAACAGCATCACGTCGCGGCTATCGAGCATACCGAGATCGCCGTGCAGGGCTTCTGCCGGATGGACGAAAAAGGCCGGGGTGCCGGTGCTGGCGAAGGTTGCCGCCAGCTTTTTACCGATGTGGCCGGATTTACCGATACCGGAGACAATCAGTTTGCCCTCGCAGTGGATGATGGTTTCCGCCGCGCGGATGAAGTCGTCGCCCAGGCGTTCCGGCAGGCGGCTCGCCTCCTGCAGCTCAAGCATCAGGGTCTGGCGTCCGGCCTCTAACAAAAAGTTACTCATGATGTTCTCCAGTAATAATGACTTCAATACCTTTGGCTTCCAGCGCCCGCTGGAATTCAGGGTCAATCTCGGCATCGGTAATCAATTTATCCACGCGTTCAAGGCCGCAGACAATGTTGGGACTTTTACGGCCAAACTTGGATGAGTCGGCCATCAGGATCACTTCGCGGGCGGCGTTACACATCGCCTTACTGACGGTATAGACCTCGTTAAAGGTGGTGACGCCCGCCACCAGATCAATGCCGTCGGTACCCATAAACAGCTTGTCGAAGCTGAATTGTTCGAAGGCGTTTTCCGCCAGCTGGCCGTGGAATGAAGCCGATTTTTTACGGAAGGTGCCGCCCGGCATCAGGATGGTCTGCTCGTTATCGAACTCGGAAAGGGCGTTGACGATATGCAGGCTGTTGGTCATCACCGTGATGTTATTGAAGCGGCTCAGCAGCGGCACCATCTGCAGCACGGTGCTGCCGGCGTCGAGGATGATTGAATCGCCATCGTGGATGTAGCGCACGGCGGCCTCGGCAATCTGCGCTTTCTTGTGGGTGTTGATCAGCGTCTTGTGGTCGATAGGCGGGTCGGCCTCGTCTTTATTCAACACTACGCCGCCGTAGGTGCGGATGACGGTCCCGGCATTCTCCAGAATCACCAGATCCTTGCGGATAGTGGTGCCGGTGGTGTCGAAGTGTTGCGCCAGCTCTTCGACCGAGCACTTGCCCTGCGATTGCAGGTGCTCGAGAATGGCTGCCTGGCGCTGACGTGGTTTCATAGGCGTTGTATCCTGCGTTTAAGTTTCGAAGTGATAATTTCGCAAGATATTAACTTTCACAACGAAATTATGCATGTTTCGGATTAAGCGCTAATGATAGTGCATTCTGACAGAGCGGATCATTGGGAAAGATCACATCAGGCTGCAATTCCTTGAGATGTTTACCGCTAAGCGTGGGGATTTTTTGCGGGCTGGCGAAGACGGTGAGACCCTTCATCAACAGCGTATCGCAAATACGATCGTTTTCATCGACGGCGATAGCGACAATCGCGCGTGGTTTAAAGCGCCCGGAGGAACGGCCGACGCCAACGCGGCCCTGCTGGCAAAGGCTATCAAAAGCGCGATTGAAGCGGCGAATTTGCCAGCCGCCGAAAGCCAGCTGAGTCAGCCAGGCGATAGCGGCGACGGTGATTAATGTGGTAACCATAATGTCTCCTGAAGGTGGGGTACCGGGTAAAACCCGGGTACCGTTTTTTGTCGGGTGGCGGCTAGCGCCTGACCCGACCGACATTTTTGTAGCCCGGATAAGCGCAGCGCCATCCGGGAACCTTTTAAAACATCACCTGGCCGCCGGTAACGTTAATTGACTGCCCGGTGCAGTACGACGCCTGCGGGCTGGCGTAAAACATCAACACGTTCAGCACATCCTGGTAATCGCAGCCGCGTTTCAACGGCACCTTATCGATGTAGTACTGCTCGACTTCGCTCTCATCAATGCCGAGCTTGGTGGCATACTGCGGCAGCAGCGACTGGAACATCGGCGATTTCAACAGATTGCCGAGCATCAGCGAATGGACGGTAATACCGTACTCCGCCAGATCCAGCGCCAGCGACTGGGTCAGCCCGACGCCGCCGAACTTCGCCGCGCTGTAGCCGGAGTTGTGCTTACTGCCCACTTTGCCGGACTTCGAGTTGATCTGAATGATGCGACCTTTAATGCCATCGCGGATCATCAGCCGCGAGAACTCGCGGGCGCAGAGGAAATAGCCCACCAGGTTCACCTGCAGCGAGCGGTCGAAATCCCCCAGCGCGAAGTCGCTAATAAACGCCGCTTTGGCAATCCCGGCGCTGTACACCAGCAGATCGACGCGCGTGAAAATCTCATCCACCCCGTGAGCCAGGGCAGTGACGCTGGCTTCGCTGGTGGCGTCGGCGCCGAAGCCGTATGCCGTGCCTTCGCCATATTCAGCGTTGATCTCCTGGGCGACGCGGCTGGCTTTTTCACTTTGAATATCGACCACCGCCACGCGGTACCCCTCGGCGGCCAGACCGCGGCACAGAAACTCTCCTAAGGTTTGTCCGCCACCAATGACAACAGCAACCTGATTCATCTTTCTCTCCTTCTAAGCAACAAATTTCAGTACGCAGCCGGTCGCGATAGCATCCGGCACCGGGCCGGCGACGTGAACGGTTCCGGGAAACTCCGCTTCACGATGGCCGTCGAAGCGCAGGGTGATGTGGCCCAGCTCGCGCAGGTTTTGTTCGGCGACCTCGCCGACGGCGGTCACCGGATAACGCCTGTCGCCGAGCTGCAGCTCTGCGCCCGGCGTCAGGGGGCCGGCAAGCTCGCCGTGGTTGTGAATAAAGCAATACTCTTCGATATCCGCCGGGGCGCCCTCGCGGAAGGTGATCAGCATCTGCTCTTCCAGCGCCATCGTCGCGCAGGCGCCGATGCGGGTAATGGTGGTGTGGTAAATGACGGTCATCTTCAGGAACCTCTTACTGGTAAATAAATCCGGAAACGAACCACGCGATCAGCACGGTTGGCGCGCCGGTGAGGAAGCGGCTGACCAGCACCGACGGCACGCCGACGCGCACGGTATCCTGACGGGCTTCGGCCAGCGACAGGCCTACCGGGATAAAATCGCAGGCGGCCTGGGCGTTAATGGCAAACAGCGCGGGCAGGGCGAGGTGCGGTGGAATGTTGCCAAGGCCGATCTGGACGCCGATCAGCACGCCGATGACCTGGGCGATAACGGCGCCGGGGCCGAGAAACGGCGACAGCAGCGGGAAGGAGCAGATCAGCGCCAGGGTCACCAGCCCCAGCGGATGGCTGGCAAGCGGCGCCAGGCCGTGGGCAATCCAGTCGCCGATGCCGGAGGCCATGATGATGCCGATCAGCGCCGAGACGAAGGCCATAAACGGCAGAATGGTTTTCAGCACCGTGTCGATGGTGTCGCGTCCGGCCTGGAACAGTACCGCCACCACCGATCCCATCCCCATCCCGACCTTCGCCAGCAGGCCGTCGCTCTGTTCGGTGATCTTTTTGCTGGCGTCATAATCGCGGCCCGCGGCAGGGAGTGGTTGCGCTGCCGTCTCGCCGCTATCTTCCAGCAGTTTGATGTTCTCTTCTTTCACCCCGGAGACGTAAATATCCTCGACGATATACTGCGCCAGCGGCCCCGATTTGCCAGTGGCATGGATATTCACCGTAGGGATACGGCGCTTGGGATAGAGCCCGCAGCGCAGGGTACCCCCACAGTCGATAATCGCCACGCCGATGTCGCTTTCCGCCGGTTCGCCCTCTTTAAAACCGTCCACCGCCTGCCAGCCGGTCAGGCTGGCGATGCGGTCAACGATCGCCGGGCGGGTGCCGGCGGTGATATAGACGATCTTTTTGCCCTCGACGACGTCGAGTTCAAGGGGGCCGCCCCAGCCGCCGGTGCCTTTCTCAATACGAATGCGGGTCATGATGTCGCTCCTGACAGATGCACTTTCCGGGCAAGCTGAATCGCCATTTTTTTCTCGAAAATAGAGGTGGTCAGGTCGGTGACCCAGCCGCGGAAGAAGTTGGTCACCAGGCCAACCAGCAGATAGCTCACCGCCAGGGGACCAAGCGGCAGGCCAAGCGTGGTGAGGCCGTTGGCGATGCCGAGATAAACAAACAGCTCGCCGGGGTTGATATGTGGAAAGAGACCGTTCATCGAGTGGCAGCTATAGGACGCCGCCGCGTAATAGCTGGGCTTGTACTTCTCTGGCATAAAGCGGCCGAGACTTAAGGTCATTGGGTTACAAAAAACGAAGGTGCCGATGCAGGGCAACAGCAGATAGCGGGAGATCGGATTTCCGGCGCAGCGCTGCGCCAGTTTTTCGATCCGCTGCTGGCCGATAAAGTTGATCAGCGCGTTCATGATCACCAGCAGGCTGATCAGTAAGGGGAGGATCCCGGTCACCATGCCGGTAAATACCTCGCCGCCTTTCTGAAACAGGCCGATAAACCACTCCGCGCCGTGGGTAACGACGTCAATCATTGTTCTCTCCTTCAGCGTGTTATTTTTCTTGCTAACTGCAGGCTGATTTTAATCATTTTGAAAGGTTTTAAAGTGTTAAATAGATCGCAAAATGAAAGATAAATATTTTATTTTGAAAGTTTGAAGGCAAGAGGATGAAACGATGAGGCGCATGGCAGTATGTAGGGAAGGGGCGATGAAGGACTATTTTGTCTACAAACGGATTGTCGCTTTCTTGTTGGTCGTCGCATGCTTTACCATAATTATCCCTTGCTGAATTTGTTAAACGGAATTCCCATGTTGAAGCGTCGCTATCTGGCTTTACTTCCCCTTTGTGTGCTCCTCGCTGCCTGCAGCAGCAAACCCAAGACCCCCGCGGAAACGGAGATGGCGAGTGGAACCGGCGGCTTTTTGCTGGAACCGCAGCATAACGTGATGCAGATGGGCGGCGACTTCGCCAACAATCCGGCGGCGGCGCAGTTCATCGATAAGATGGTGGCGAAGCACGGCTTCGACAGACAGCAGTTGCAGGAGATCCTGTCGCAGGCTAAGCGCCTGGATTACGTCCTGCGGCTGATGGATCGTCAGGCGCCGACTGGCCTGCCGCCGACCGGGCCGACCGGCGCCTGGCTGCGCTACAAGAAACAGTTTATTACCCCGGATAATGTGCAGAACGGCGTGGTGTTCTGGAACCAGTATCAGGATGCGCTGAACCGCGCTTATCAGGTTTATGGCGTGCCGCCGGAAATCATCGTCGGCATTATCGGCGTGGAGACTCGCTGGGGCCGGGTGATGGGCAAAACCCGTATCCTTGATGCGCTGGCGACCTTGTCGTTTAGCTACCCACGCCGCGCCGAATACTTCTCGTCGGAGCTGGAAACCTTCCTGTTAATGGCGCGCAGCGAAAGCGACGACCCGCTGGATCTGAAAGGCTCTTTCGCCGGGGCGATGGGTTACGGCCAGTTTATGCCGTCCTCCTATAAGCAGTATGCGGTCGATTTTAACGGTGACGGCCATATCAACCTGTGGGACCCGGTGGATGCCATCGGCAGCGTGGCCAACTACTTCAAACAGCATGGCTGGGTGAGCGGCGATCTGGTGGCGGTGCAGGCGCTGGGCCAGGCGCCGGGGCTGGAGAATGGTTTCAAAACCAAATACAGCGTGTCGCAGCTTGCGGCGGCGGGGCTAACCCCAACCCAGCCGCTGGGTAACCATCAGCAGGCCAGTCTGCTGCGGCTGGATGTCGGCACCGGCTATGAGTACTGGTACGGGCTGCCGAACTTCTACACCATCACCCGCTATAACCACAGCACCCACTACGCGATGGCCGTCTGGCAACTGGGCCTGGCGGTTTCGCAGGCCCGCGGCGGGTACTGATTTTCATCCGGCTGACAGATTCCGCGCCTCCCCGGATAGCGGCGCGTAGCGCCTTATCCGGGCTACGGTCTGGTATCCGGTTGGTAGCCCCGGTAAGCGCAGCGCGACCGGGGGAGAGTTCAATGACAGCTTGTCGCCCATCGGCAACACTGCGGCTACGTTACTGACAGATTCCGCGCCTCCCCGGATAGCGGCGCGCAGCGCCTTATCCGGGCTACGGTCTGGTATCCGGTTGGTAGCCCCGGTAAGCGCAGCGCGACCGGGGGAGAGTTCAATGACAGCTTGTCGCCCATCGGTAACACTGCGGCTACGTTACTGACAGATTCCGCGCCTCCCCGGATAGCGGCGCGCAGCGCCTTATCCGGGCTACGGTCTGGTATCCGGTTGGTAGCCCCGGTAAGCGCAGCGCGACCGGGGGAGAGTTCAATGACAGCTTGTCGCCCATCGGTAACACTGCGGCTACGTTACTGACAGATTCCGCGCCTCCCCGGATAGCGGCACGCAGCGCTTTATCCGGGCTACGATGCGGTATCCGGTTGCTAGCCCCGGTAAGCGCAGCGCGACCGGGGGATGACGCCGGGGAGGCCGCGCTTAACCTCTCGTTTTTTCCCGCCCGCATGCCTCTTGTTGACCTTTGTTACATTTCTGCCCACTGACACTGATTTACATTCTTTTTTCGCTTCTGTATTGTTATGTTATAACATTAAAAGAGGTGAAATATGTTCACATCAGTTTTTATGGCCTCCGGCGCGACGCGCGCGACCATCGCAGGCGTGCTGCTGGTGGCGCTATGGTTAGCGACCTGGTGGGCGGTGGCGCTGCCATGATTGAGCTGGAGCAACTGGTCGCTGGCTATGACGGGGTGGCGATCACCCCACCGTTGAGCGGGATGATATGCCCCGGCAGCCTGACAGCAATCGTTGGCCTCAATGGCTGCGGAAAATCAACGCTGCTGAAAACGCTCGCCGGGTTTCTACCACCGGTCAGTGGCCGCCTGCGCTGGCAGGGGAAACGGCCGGTGATTGGCTGGCTGGCGCAGCGCCATGCCCTCGAGTCGCAGTTTCCTCTCAACGTGCAGGATGTGGTGAGTCAGGGCGCATGGCCCGGCGTGTCGCTGCTACGCGGTCTGGGCGGCGATACCCGGCGACGTATCAGCGCGGTGCTGGAGCGGGTCGGGCTGGCGGGTCTGGCGAAATCGCCGATTGAGGCGCTCTCCGGCGGCCAGTTTCAGCGCATGTTGTTTGCCCGGGTGATGGTGCAGCAGGCGCCGCTGGTGATGCTCGACGAGCCCTTCACCGGCATCGACGAAGCGACCTGCCGGGAACTGATGGAATTGATCCTCGAGATGCATCAGCAGGGGCAGACCATCCTGGCGGTGCTGCATGATAACCAGCGGGTGGCCGACTTTTTCCCCGAGACGCTGCTGCTGACTTCCCAACGCGCCTGCTGGGGCGTCACCCGGGCGGTACTTCCGGCTTTCAGTCATGCGAGGTCGGCATGATCTGGCACACCTTCTTTCAGCCTTTTATTGAATTTGGTTTTATGCGCCGGGCGCTGGTGGTGTGTCTGGCGCTGTCGCTGAGCACCACCATGCTGGGCGTCTTCCTGCTGCTGCGGCGTATGAGCCTGATGGGCGATGCGCTGTCGCACGCCATTCTCCCCGGGGTGGCGGTGGGGTATCTGCTGAGCGGCATGTCGCTGCTGGCCATGACCCTGGGCGGCTTCATCGCCGGCATCGTGGTGGCGCTGGTGGCCGGGTGGGTGAGCCGGCGGACACCGTTAAAAGAGGACGCCAGCTTTGCCGGATTTTATCTGGGATCGCTGGCTCTGGGCGTCACCCTGGTGTCGCTGCGCGGCTCCAGCGTCGACCTCCTGCATCTGTTATTTGGCTCTATTCTGGCGGTCGATCGTGACGCGGCGCTATTTGTCAGCGGCGTCGCCAGCCTGACGCTGCTGTGCATTGCGCTGTGCTACCGCGGTCTGGTCAGCGAGGCGTTCGACAGCGCCTGGCTGCAGGTGAACCACCCCCGCCTTCCCGCGCTGCTGCATGGACTGTTTCTGGCGCTGCTGGTGCTTAATCTGGTGGCGGGGTTTCAGGTGCTCGGCACGCTGATGGCGGTAGGGGTGATGATGCTTCCGGCGGTTGCCGCGCGCTGCTGGGCGCGAACGCTGCCGGGCATTCTGCTGCTGGCGGCGCTCTCCGGCGCACTCTGCGCCTGGCTGGGATTAAGTCTCTCCTGGGCGGCCAGTCTTCCCGCCGGGCCCGCCATCGTGCTGACCGCCAGCGCGCTGTTTTTTATTTCGCTGTTTTTTGGCACGCATAGCCGGCTGCTGATCGGCTGGCGCAAATTGATGGGGTAAGGAAATGATGAAACGTAGTGCAATGGTTGTGGCGCTGGCTTTGGGGCTGATGGCGCAGGGGGCGATGGCAAAAACGCTGAACGTGGTAAGCAGTTTTTCGGTGCTGGGTGATATGGTGCAGCAGGTCGGCGGCGAGCATGTCCATGTCGATACGCTGGTCGGCCCGGACGGCGATCCACACACCTTCGAGCCCTCGCCGAAAGATAGTGCGCTGCTCAGCAAGGCCGACGTGGTGGTGGTCAACGGCCTGGGGCTGGAAGGGTGGCTGGATCGTCTGATTAAGGCCTCTGGTTTTAAGGGCGAGCTGGTGGTGGCCTCGAAAGGCGTCAAGACCCATACCCTTGATGAGGATGGCAAAACGGTGACCGATCCCCACGCCTGGAACAGCGCGGCGAACGGTGCGTTGTATGCGCAGAATATCCTCGATGGTCTGGTGAAAGCCGACCCGGAAGATAAAGCGGCGTTGACCAGCAGCGGCAAGCGCTATATCGAGCAGTTGACGAATATCGACGGCTGGGCGAAAGCGCAGTTCAGCGCCATTCCGCTGGCAAAGCGCAAGGTCCTGACCAGCCATGACGCCTTCGGCTATTTTGGCCGCGCTTACAATGTGACATTCCTCGCGCCACAGGGGCTCTCTTCAGAGAGCGAGGCCAGCGCGGCGCAGGTGGCGGCGCTGATTAAGCAAATCAAAGCCGATGGCGTCCATACCTGGTTTATGGAGAACCAGCTTGACCCGCGGCTGGTGAAGCAAATCGCCAGCGCGACAGGCGCCCAGCCGGGGGGCGAACTCTATCCGGAGGCGCTCTCCGCACCGGGTGGCGTCGCGGATAGCTATGTGAAAATGATGCGTCATAACGTGGCGCTGATCGCCGCCAGCATGAAGTAATCGTGCGATTTATCATCCCGGCGTCGCCGGGATGATTCATTTTGGATGTCCCCTCGTAAATTCCACACCTCGTCCCCATATCTCTGTGGAAAGTGCTATCTTTGATGGCCTCTTTATCCAGACCAAAGCGGGGCGATAATGACCGATTCAGAATTAATGCAGCTAAGCGAGAAGGTGGGCCGGGCGCTGAAGGCGCGCGGTGCGACGGTGACCACGGCGGAATCCTGCACCGGCGGCTGGATAGCGAAAGCGATCACCGATATTGCCGGCAGCTCAGCGTGGTTTGAACGCGGTTTTGTGACCTACAGCAACGAAGCCAAATCGCAAATGATCGGCGTCAGCGAAGCGACGCTGCGGGAGAACGGCGCAGTGAGCGAACCGGTGGTGGTCGAGATGGCGATCGGCGCACTGCGCGCGGCGCGCGCGGACTATGCCATCTCCGTTAGCGGCGTCGCCGGGCCGGATGGCGGCAGCGACGAAAAGCCGGTCGGCACGGTGTGGTTTGGTGTCGCCAGCGTGAGCGGGCAAGGCGTGACGCGGCGCGAATGCTTTGCCGGAGACCGCGAAGCGGTGCGTCGTCAGGCGACGGCCTATGCGCTCAATCTGCTCTGGCAACAATTTCTACAAAACACTTGATACTGTATGACCATACAGTATAATTGCCTCAACTGAACAAATATTAACGGCGAAGCGAACACGCTTCACCCTGCATGATTAGGAGTAACAATGGCGATCGACGAAAACAAACAGAAAGCGTTGGCGGCTGCACTGGGCCAGATCGAAAAGCAATTCGGTAAAGGCTCCATCATGCGCCTGGGTGAAGACCGTTCTATGGACGTAGAAACCATCTCCACCGGCTCGCTTTCTCTGGATATTGCGCTCGGCGCCGGCGGTCTGCCAATGGGCCGTATCGTCGAGATCTACGGGCCGGAATCTTCCGGTAAAACCACCCTGACGCTGCAGGTTATCGCCGCAGCGCAGCGTGAAGGTAAAACCTGTGCGTTCATCGATGCCGAACACGCGCTGGACCCGGTCTATGCGCGCAAACTGGGCGTGGATATCGACAACCTGCTGTGTTCTCAGCCTGATACCGGTGAACAGGCGCTGGAAATCTGTGACGCGCTGGCACGCTCTGGCGCGGTTGACGTTATCGTCGTCGACTCCGTCGCGGCGCTGACGCCGAAAGCGGAAATCGAAGGCGAAATCGGCGATTCTCACATGGGTCTCGCGGCGCGTATGATGAGCCAGGCGATGCGTAAGCTGGCGGGTAACCTGAAGCAGTCCAACACGCTGCTGATCTTCATCAACCAGATCCGTATGAAAATCGGCGTAATGTTCGGTAACCCGGAAACCACCACCGGCGGTAACGCGCTGAAGTTCTACGCCTCCGTGCGTCTGGACATCCGTCGCATCGGCGCGGTGAAAGAGGGCGACAACGTCGTCGGCAGCGAAACCCGCGTCAAAGTGGTGAAGAACAAGATCGCCGCGCCGTTCAAACAGGCTGAATTCCAGATCCTCTACGGCGAAGGCATCAACTTCTTCGGCGAGCTGGTTGACCTGGGCGTGAAAGAGAAGCTGATTGAGAAAGCGGGCGCCTGGTACAGCTACAACGGCGACAAAATTGGTCAGGGTAAAGCGAACGCGATCACCTGGCTGAAAGAGAACCCGGCGGCGGCGAAAGAAATTGAGAAGAAAGTTCGCGAACTGCTGCTCAACAACCAGGACTCTACGCCGGACTTCGCCGTTGACGGCAACGACGCAGAAGAAACGGAACAAGATTTCTGATATCGTCTAACAGAGTGATAAAGGGCTGCTTATGCGGCCCTTTTGCATTTTTTAGATTATTGAGGTGCCTGTGACTGAACCTTCATCACGCCGCTCCGGCTACGCCCGCCTGCTGGACCGCGCTATCCGCATTCTGGCCATGCGCGACCACAGCGAACAGGAGCTGCGGCGCAAACTGGCTGCACCAGTAATGAGCAAAAATGGCCCCGAGGCGCTGGACGTCACCCCCGAAGAGCTGGAGCAGGTGGTTGCCTGGTGTATCGAAAACCGCTATCTCGACGATCACCGTTTTGTCGGCCAGTTCATCGCCAGCCGGAGCCGCAAAGGCTATGGCCCGGCGCGCATTCGTCAGGAGCTCAGCCAGAAAGGGATTGCCCGCCAGGACGTTGAACAGGCGATGCGCGAATGTGATATCGACTGGGTGAGCCTTGCCAGGGAGCAGGCGCAGCGTAAATACGGCGAACCGTTACCTTCCGCCTTTACTGAAAAAGTGAAAGTTCAGCGATTCCTGCTTTACCGCGGCTACCTGATGGAAGATATCCAGGAAATCTGGCGAAATTTTGCAGATTGACCCATCGGGGATTTTACTTCGCCGTAAAGAAAACTTATCTTATTCCCACTTTATTCCGTCGGGCCGCTGGTTGTGACAGTACAGACAGCGTCCAGGGCGATTATTCCTTATACACAAAATCATTCAAGCTGCATCAGGGCGGCAAGAGAGAACATCTTCTGGAACGCACGTCAGTTCGGTGCCGGGAGAGCAAGCGCAGCCAGGACAGAGGCGACTTGAAGGATGACGTGTAGCTTGATTTCAGGATAATTATGAGCAAGAGCACCGCTGAGATCCGTCAGGCGTTTCTCGACTTTTTCCATAGTAAGGGACATCAGGTAGTTGCCAGCAGCTCCCTGGTACCGCACAACGATCCAACCCTGCTGTTTACCAACGCCGGGATGAACCAGTTCAAGGATGTCTTCCTTGGCCTCGATAAACGTAATTACTCGCGCGCGACCACCGCGCAGCGTTGCGTGCGTGCGGGTGGTAAACACAACGATCTGGAAAACGTCGGTTACACCGCGCGTCACCACACCTTCTTTGAAATGCTGGGCAACTTCAGCTTTGGCGATTATTTCAAGCAGGATGCCATCAAATACGCATGGGAACTGCTGACCGGTGAAAACTGGTTCGCCCTGCCGAAAGAGAAGCTGTGGGTCACCGTCTACGAGACCGATGACGAAGCGTTCGACATCTGGGCTAACGAAGTAGGCGTTCCGCGCGAGCGTATCATCCGCATCGGCGACAACAAAGGCGCGCCGTTTGCTTCTGACAACTTCTGGCAGATGGGCGACACGGGTCCGTGCGGCCCGTGCACCGAAATCTTCTTTGACCACGGCGATCACATCTGGGGCGGCCCTCCGGGAAGCCCGGAAGAAGACGGCGACCGTTACATCGAGATCTGGAACATCGTCTTCATGCAGTTCAACCGTCAGGCTGACGGTACCATGGAGCCGCTGCCGAAGCCGTCCGTCGACACCGGTATGGGGCTGGAGCGTATTGCCGCCGTGCTGCAGCACGTTAACTCCAACTATGATATCGACCTGTTCCGCGATCTGATCGCCAGCGTGGCGAAAGTCACCGGCGCGACCGACCTGACGAACAAGTCGCTGCGTGTGATTGCCGACCACATTCGCTCCTGTGCATTCCTGATTGCTGACGGCGTGATCCCGTCGAATGAAAACCGCGGCTACGTGCTGCGTCGCATCATTCGCCGTGCGATCCGTCACGGCAACATGCTGGGCGCGAAGGACACCTTCTTCTGGAAACTGGTTGCCCCGCTGATCGCCGTGATGGGTTCCGCCGGTGAAGAACTGAAACAGCAGCAGGCTCAGGTTGAGCAGGTACTGAAAACTGAAGAAGAGCAGTTCGCCCGTACTCTGGAGCGCGGACTGGCGCTGCTGGATGAAGAGCTGTCGAAGCTGAAAGGCGACACGCTGGATGGCGAAACGGCCTTCCGTCTGTACGACACCTACGGCTTCCCGGTCGACCTGACGGCGGACGTGTGCCGCGAACGCAACATTAAAGTTGACGAAGCTGGCTTTGAGGCCGCCATGGAAGAGCAGCGCCGCCGTGCGCGCGAGTCCAGCGGTTTCGGCGCTGACTATAACGCGATGATCCGCGTTGACGGAGTCTCTGAATTTAAAGGCTACGATCATCTGGAGCTGAACGGCAAAGTGACTGCGCTGTTTATCGACGGTAAAGCGGTGGATAGTGTCAGCGCGGGCCAGGAAGCGGTAGTGATCCTCGACCAGACCCCGTTCTATGCGGAATCCGGTGGCCAGGTGGGCGATAAAGGCGAACTGAAAGGCGCAGGCTTCTCCTTCGCCGTCAGCGACACGCAGAAGTACGGTCAGGCCATTGGTCATATCGGTAAAGTCGCCAGCGGTTCCCTGAAAGTGGGCGACGCGGTGCAGGCCGATGTGGACGAGGCTCGCCGTCAGCGTATCCGTCTGAACCACTCCGCGACGCATCTGATGCATGCGGCGCTGCGCCAGGTGCTCGGCACCCATGTGGCGCAGAAAGGCTCGCTGGTTAACGATAAAGCGCTGCGCTTTGACTTCTCGCATTTCGAAGCGATGAAGCCGGAAGAGATCCGTGCAGTCGAAGATCTGGTCAATGCGCAGATCCGTCGTAACCTGGCTATCGAAACCAACATTATGGATATCGATGCTGCGCGCGCATCCGGCGCCATGGCGCTGTTCGGCGAGAAATACGATGACCGTGTCCGCGTGCTGCAGATGGGCGATTTCTCCACTGAACTGTGCGGCGGGACTCACGCGGCGCGTACCGGTGATATCGGCCTGTTCCGCATCACGTCTGAGTCCGGTACCGCCGCTGGCGTGCGCCGTATCGAAGCGGTGACCGGTGAGGGCGCGATAGCCATGCTGCATGCGCAGAGCGATCAGCTCAGCGATATCGCACAGCTGCTGAAGGGCGACAGCCACAATCTCGGCGAGAAAGTTCGCGCCGCGCTGGAGCGTACCCGTCAGCTGGAAAAAGAGCTGCAGCAGCTGAAAGAGCAGGCTGCGGCGCAGGAGAGCGCAAACCTCTCCAGCAAAGCGGAAGAGATTAACGGCGTTAAGCTGCTGGTCAGCGAGCTGGCCGGCGTGGAGCCGAAGATGCTGCGTACCATGGTTGACGATCTGAAGAACCAACTGGGTTCGACGGTTGTGGTGTTGGCTACGGTCGCAGACGGTAAAGTTTCCCTGATTGCCGGTGTGTCTAAGGATGTGACAGATCGCGTGAAGGCAGGGGAGCTGGTTGGTATGGTCGCTCAGCAGGTGGGCGGTAAAGGGGGCGGTCGTCCGGATATGGCGCAGGCCGGTGGTACCGATGCGTCTGCTCTCCCTGCAGCGTTAGCCAGTGTGAAAGGCTGGGTCAGCGCAAAACTGTAATAACTATAAACGCCTATACCCTAAATAATTCGAGTGGCAGGAAGGCGGCGACGCAGCGAATCCCCAGGAACTTACTCAAGTAAGTGACTGGGGTGAGTGAGGGAAGCCAACACACAGGCAACTTGAAGTATGGCGGGTATAGGTGCCGTAACCTCGGGGAAACGGCACCTTGCGTCATAAGTACTGATAACGATAAAGTCGGGTTGAAATTGTGTATATCGGCTAAACTTAGGTTTAACAGAATGTGATGCCATGACTGCCTTATACCGCAAGGTATTTGTCATCGCTTACTTTTTGGCGTTATATGATGGATAATGCCGGGATACGAGAGACCCGACTCTTTTAATCTTTCAAGGAGCAAAGAATGCTGATTCTGACTCGTCGAGTTGGTGAGACCCTCATGATTGGAGATGAGGTCACTGTGACAGTTTTAGGGGTGAAGGGTAACCAGGTTCGTATTGGCGTAAACGCCCCTAAAGAAGTATCTGTTCACCGTGAAGAGATCTACCAGCGTATTCAGGCTGAAAAATCCCAGCAGTCCAGTTACTAAGGTTTCCGCGCCTCGCTGTTCAGTGAGGCGCATCCCTTCCCGCCGTTATTTTTGCCTTTTTCACTTTTTCCCCTGCGCAATACCGGTTTTCATCACCCTTTGCCGCTTTGGCTGTTTGGCGTTATGCCTGCG
The DNA here is from genome assembly GCF_000828055.2 of Klebsiella variicola. Classification (NCBI taxonomy): domain Bacteria; kingdom Pseudomonadati; phylum Pseudomonadota; class Gammaproteobacteria; order Enterobacterales; family Enterobacteriaceae; genus Klebsiella; species Klebsiella variicola. The sequence goes on from NZ_CP010523.2 coordinate 1,135,937, forward strand.
TCAGGTCTGATTTCCTGTTGATAAATTGCCCTTTTTGCCGTTTTTGCACGCGAATTGCGTGCGAAGTGTGCAAACGAAAAAAGGTCTCGAAAAAGTGTTTGACTTATAAGTACCAGAAAGTAATATGTGCGCCATCGCAGCGACGAAGAGCAGAAACAAGTTCTTCGAAGCACTCGAAAGAGGCGTGTGTGGTGAGGTGGCCGAGAGGCTGAAGGCGCTCCCCTGCTAAGGGAGTATGCGGTCAAAAGCTGCATCCGGGGTTCGAATCCCCGCCTCACCGCCATTTTGCATCCGTAGCTCAGCTGGATAGAGTACTCGGCTACGAACCGAGCGGTCGGAGGTTCGAATCCTCCCGGATGCACCATCTTCTTTCTGAATTAAGAGAGAAGAACGCTGTGAAAGCAGCGGCCCGCAGTGCGAGGCATAATCGAGTCACTCTACCGATTAGGCCATCATACTCAGTGTGGCAGGTGTTAGTTGTGACACTGACGCGTAGTAAAGCAAGTTTCCCGATGCATCCGTAGCTCAGCTGGATAGAGTACTCGGCTACGAACCGAGCGGTCGGAGGTTCGAATCCTCCCGGATGCACCATTCTTGCCCGATTCTGATTATTCAGATGAATTCTGTAGTAAACTAGTTATTCCGATGCATCCGTAGCTCAGCTGGATAGAGTACTCGGCTACGAACCGAGCGGTCGGAGGTTCGAATCCTCCCGGATGCACCATATTCTCCTTAGTAACAGCAACATTGTTGTTATCTGGTTTGCGAAACCATCGTAAGTGCCAGGAGAGTAACCCCGCAGTAAAATAGCTTTCCCGATGCATCCGTAGCTCAGCTGGATAGAGTACTCGGCTACGAACCGAGCGGTCGGAGGTTCGAATCCTCCCGGATGCACCATATTCTCCTTAGTAGCAGCGACGATGTTGTTGCATGGTCTGCGAAATTATCGTCAGCACCAGGAAGGATAACGTTGCGTAAGCAACGGCCCGAAGGGCGAGGCTTAGCCGAGTCATCCTCCCGGATGCACCATCTTCACTCTTTACTCTCTCCTCACCATCCCTATAACCTCGTTTTCCATCACCGGTTTCATACTGACTTTTTTATTGGCAAGCCGCGCTTTCCACTATAATTTATCCTTGTATATCAGCGTTATCAGGCTGAGTTAAATGCAAGGAGAGAAATCCATGAAATGGTTCAAAGCAATACCTGCTTTTTGCGCGACGCTGCTGGTGGCGACGGCCCTTACTGGCTGTGCCGGTTCGTCCACCAAAGAAAGCACCGGCGGTTACATTGACGATACCGTGGTGACCACTAAGGTGAAAACGGCGCTCTTTAACGATAAAGATATCAAGTCCTCAGAAATCAGCGTCCAGACCTTTAAAGGCCGCGTGCAGTTGAGCGGGTTTGTCTCCTCTGCGGAAAGCGCTAAACGTGCGGTGGAAGTCACCCGTCGGGTGCAGGGCGTGCGTATGGTCGAGAACGATCTGCGTATTAAATAAGACCCACTACCCGGTTTATGCCTGAAGGCGCCTGAGGGCGCCTGAGGGCGCCTTTGTCGTTTGAGCCGCTGGCCGCGACAACGACGGGCTTTTGCGATAGAGTAACTATTCATTAACCGGTTGGTGAGAAGACAATGTACGAAGGTTACGCAGGACTGATCTTTGATATGGATGGCACCATTCTCGATACCGAGCCGACCCATCGGCAGGCATGGAACGAGGTGTTGGGCCGCTACGGTATGCGTTTCGACGAACAGGCGATGGTCGCGCTCAATGGCTCACCAACCTGGCGGATTGCCCAGGCGATTATTGAACTCAACCAGGCGGATCTCGATCCACATCGCCTGGCGCAGGAAAAAACCCAGGCGGTTAAGGCGATGCTGCTGGACAGCGTACGCCCGTTGCCGCTAATTGAGGTGGTCAAGGCGTGGCATGGTCGTCGCCCGATGTCGGTGGGTACCGGCAGCGAAAGCGCCGTCGCCGAGGCGCTGCTGGCGCACCTGGGCCTGCGTCATTACTTCTCTGCGGTGGTGGCGGCCGATCATGTGGTCAACCATAAACCCGCGCCCGATACCTTCCTGCTGTGCGCCGAGCGCATGGGCGTCGCGCCGGAAAAATGCGTGGTCTTCGAAGATGCCGACTTTGGTCTGCAGGCGGCGAAGCGTGCAGGCATGGACGCTGTTGACGTGCGTTTGCTGTGAGTGACGCGCTGTCACTCACCTCGCTGTTTGCCAGTAGCTTTTTAAGCGCCACGCTGCTTCCCGGTAATTCGGAGGTTGTGCTGGTGGCTATGCTACTTGCAGGGGTCAGTCATCCATGGTGGTTAGTATTAATAGCAACAATCGGCAATAGCCTTGGAGGGGTAACTAACGTTATTCTGGGGCGCTTGTTTCCGCTGCGCAAAACCTCGCGCTGGCAGGAGCGGGCGGCTGGCTGGCTTAAGCGCTACGGCGCGGTCACGCTCTTACTGAGCTGGGCGCCGGTTGTCGGCGATTTACTGTGTTTGCTGGCGGGATGGATGCGCATTTCCTGGGGACCGGTACTCTTTTTCTTATGCCTTGGTAAGGCGCTGCGCTATATCGTTATTGCAGCAGCGACGCTTCAGGGTATGACGTGGTGGCACTAATTGGACTGATAGTTCATCCATTACAATTATGCTTATTCAAACGATTTCGACAGGCGGGAGGTCAAATTGATCCCGGACGTATCACAGGCGCTGGCCTGGCTGGAAAAACATCCGCAGGCTCTGCAGGGTATTCAACGTGGTCTGGAGCGGGAAACGCTGCGCGTGAACGCAGACGGCACCCTTGCAACGACCGGTCACCCTCTGGCGTTAGGCTCAGCGCTGACGCATAAATGGATTACCACCGATTTTGCCGAAGCTTTACTCGAGTTCATTACGCCGGTGGATGGCGATATTGAGCATATGCTGACCTTTATGCGCGATGTCCATCGCTATACCGCGCGTCAGCTGGGCGACGAGCGAATGTGGCCGCTGAGTATGCCATGCTATATCGCTCCCGGTCAGGATATTGAGCTGGCGCAGTACGGCACCTCAAACGTGGGGCGTCTGAAAACGCTGTATCGCGAGGGGCTGAAGAACCGCTATGGCGCGCTGATGCAGACTATCTCCGGCGTGCACTATAATTTCTCGCTGCCGATGGCGTTCTGGCAGGCGAAGTGTGGCGTGGAAGACGTCGAAAGCGGTAAAGAAGCTATCTCGGCGGGCTATTTCCGCTCGATTCGTAACTACTATCGTTTTGGCTGGGTGATCCCTTATCTGTTCGGCGCCTCGCCGGCGATTTGCTCCTCGTTCCTGCAAGGGAAACCGACGACGCTGCCTTTTGAGGAAGCGGGTAACGGTATGTACTACCTGCCGTACGCCACCTCGCTGCGCCTCAGCGACCTCGGTTATACCAATAAGTCGCAAAGCAATCTCGGAATTACGTTTAACGATCTGCATGAGTATGTGGCAGGATTGAAGCGGGCGATTAAAACGCCGTCGGAAGAGTACGCTAAAATCGGGCTGCAGAAAGACGGCAAGTATCTGCAGATCAACAGCAATATCCTGCAGATTGAAAACGAACTCTATGCGCCGATCCGTCCGAAACGCGTGACCCGTCGGGGCGAAACCCCGTCCGATGCGCTGCTGCGCGGCGGCATTGAGTACATTGAAGTGCGTTCGCTGGATATCAACCCGTTCTCGCCGATCGGCGTTGACGCCCAGCAGGTGCGTTTCCTCGATCTGTTTATGGTCTGGTGCGCGCTGGCCGACGCGCCGGAGATGAGCAGCGATGAGCTGCTGTGCACTCGCACCAACTGGAATCGGGTGATTCTGGAAGGGCGTAAGCCGGGCTTAACGCTGGGGATTGGCTGCGAAAGCGCGCAGTTCCCGCTGGCTCAGGTGGGCAAAGATCTGTTCCGCGATTTACGCCGCGTGGCGCAGACCCTTGACAGTATCCATGGTGGCCAGGCATATCAGCAGGTCTGCGACGAGCTGCTGGCCTGCTTTGACGATCCGGAATTAACCTTCTCAGCCCGCATTCTGCGTTCTATGATTGAAGAAGGGATTGGCGGCACTGGCCGTGAATTGGCGGATCGCTATCGGACGCAGCTGCGGGAAGAGCCGCTGGAGATCCTGAGCGAAGCCGATTTCATCGCCGAGCGCGAGGCATCGGTGGCGCGGCAGAAGAAAGTGGAAGCGGAAGACAGTGAGCCGTTCGAAGCGCTGCTGGCACGACACGCGTAGCCGCTGACGATACAAAAGAAAAAGGCCACATCAATGTGGCCAAACTTTCATCTCTGATTCAGGGATGATGATGATAATAAATGCGCGTCTTTCATATACTGAGACTCGCGGCTGAACAAAGAGTTCATTTTATTTTAAAAAAAATCACTCCCGGAGGTGACGAATGCCGTTGTTAGATAGTTTCACAGTCGACCATACCCGAATGGAAGCCCCAGCGGTGCGTGTCGCGAAGAAAATGAACACGCCGCATGGCGATGAAATCACCGTTTTCGATCTGCGCTTCTGCGTGCCGAACCAGGAAGTGATGCCGGAACGCGGTATCCACACCCTGGAGCACCTGTTCGCGGGCTTTATGCGCGATCACCTGAACGGGAATGGCGTGGAAATTATCGACATTTCGCCAATGGGCTGCCGCACCGGGTTCTATATGAGCCTGATTGGTACACCGGACGAGCAGCGCGTCGCTGACGCCTGGAAAGCGGCGATGGCCGATGTGCTGAAGGTGAAAGATCAGAACCAGATCCCGGAGCTCAACGTCTACCAGTGCGGAACCTATACCATGCACTCGCTGGAAGAGGCCCAGGACATCGCTCGTCATATCATTGAGCGCGATGTACGCATCAACAGCAACGACGAACTGGCGCTGCCGAAAGAAAAACTGCAGGAACTGCACATCTAGTGCTTCCGCCACGGCCCGACGCCTGTCGCCGGGCCGCTCTCCTGACGCCGCCATGACGACCACCACGACTTTCTCCTTTCAGCACCGCCCGCTGGTGCCTTTTGCCCATGATTATGCCCACGGTGACCAGGAAGACTGGCATCAGCATGACTGCGCCCAGCTGCTGCATATTTTAAGCGGCGTGGTGCGGGTCGCGACACCGGCAGGTTACTGGGTGGTGCCTCCCGGGCGCGGCGTCTGGCTGCCGGCGGGAACGCCGCACGCGCTGCGTATGACCGGCAACGTGGCGGCGCGCACCCTGTTTATCGATCCGCTGGCGCGCGCCGATCTCCCGGCGGGTTGCCAGATCGTACAGATCACGCCGCTGCTGCGGGAACTGATCGTCTCATCCCTGGGACTGGCCGAGTGCTATGCCCCCGCCAGCCGTGACGAACGGATTTATGAGCTGATCCTCGATGAGATCCGCGGGATGGCGATCCTGCCGTTTGGCCTGCCGGAACCGCAAAGTGACACGCTGCGTCGGCTGTGCCAGCAGGTACGCGAGGCGCCGGGCGAAGCCTGGAGCAGCGGCCAGGCGGCAAAGGTGTGCAGCATGAGTGAGCGAACCCTTAACCGCCATTTTCAGCAGCAGACTAGCCTGACGTGGAGCGAGTGGGTGCGCCGGGCGAAGCTAATGGAAGCGCTGATTCGCCTGGCGCAGGGTCACTCCGTGCTGCGGGTGGCGCTGGAGCTGGGCTACGGCAGCCACAGCGCCTTCAGCGCCATGTTTCGTCGGGTGATGGGCGTCGCCCCCAGCGACTATTTTCGCCCTTCGACCTGATCGGCGACGCTGATCGCATTGCACAATGCCTGCAGCGAAGCGCGCGCCACGTCATTATCAATACCCACTCCCCAGTAGCTTTCACCTTGTGGAAAAACGCAGCGGATATAGGCGACCGACCGACTGTCGCTGCGCGCGCCAAGGGTATGCTCATGGTAGTCCTTGATCATAAACGGCTGTCTGAGCAGCGCGCTGAGGCCGCTGGCGGCGGCCGACAGCAGGCCGTTGCCCTGGCCCTGCAGGCGTCGGGTTTCGCCGTGGTGTCGCAGCGTCGCCTGCAGCGAAAGCTGGCCATCCTGTTGGCTGGCGCTCTGATAATCAAGCAGCGTCAGCGCAGGCTGCGCCAGCAGGCCGTAGCGCGTGCGGAACAGCTGCCACAGCGCGTGGTGGGTCATCTCTTTGCCGTCGCTATCGGTTACCTGCTGTACATGCTGACTGAAGTCCTGCTGCAGCCCGCGGGGCAGCTTGAGACCATGGTTTTGTTCGATAAGCCAGGCGCTGCCGCTTTTTCCCGACTGGCTGTTGACGCGGATCACCGCCTCATAGCTACAGCCAATATCCTGTGGATCAATGGGCAGGTAGGGCATCTGCCACGGATCGCCTGGCTGACGGGCATCAAACCCTTTTTTGATGGCATCCTGATGGGAGCCGGAGAAGGCGGTATAAGCCAGACTTCCCGCCCACGGGTGGCGTGGGTGAACGGGGATCTGGTTGCAGTTTTCCACCACCTCCACCACCCGGTTCATCTGCTCGAAGCGAAGCTCAGGGTCGATGCCCTGGCTGTAGAGATTCATGGCCAGCGTCACCAGGCAGACGTTGCCGGTGCGTTCGCCATTGCCAAACAGGCAGCCTTCCACCCGATCGGCGCCGGCCATCACCGCCAGCTCGGCGCTGGCGACACCGGTCCCGCGGTCGTTGTGCGGGTGCACGCTGATGCAGACCTCGCCGCGGCGGGAGAAGTGGCGGCAAAAATACTCGATCTGATCGGCATAGACGTTGGGGGTGTTCACTTCCACCGTCGCCGGCAGATTGACGATCATCGGCCGTTCGGCGCAGGGCTGCCAGACGTCCGCCACCGCCTCGCAAATCTCAAGGGCAAACTCGGGTTCGGTAAAGCAGAAGGTCTCTGGTGAGTATTCGTATTGCCAGCGGGTCTCCGGCTGTTGTTCGCACTGCTGGCGGATAAGTCGGGTGGCGCGGGTCGCCAGGGCGATCACTTCGGTTTTATCCATCCCGAAGACCAGCTCGCGAAACAGCGGCGCGGTGGCATTGTAGAGGTGGACGGTGGCCTGGCGGGCGCCGCGCAGTGCCTCAAAGGTGCGCAGGATCAGCGGATCCCGCGCCTGGGTCAGCACCTGGATGGTGACATCTTCCGGGATGCGCTGCTCGTCGATCAGCTGGCGGACGAAGTTGAAATCGGTTTGCGAAGCGGAAGGGAAGGCGACCTCAATCTCTTTAAAACCGCACTCCAGCAGCAGATCCCAGAACTGCAGTTTGCGGGCGCTGTCCATGGGCTCCGCCAGCGCCTGGTTGCCGTCGCGCAGGTCGGTCGACAGCCAGCGCGGGGCGTGGCTGATTTGCCGGTCGGGCCAGCGGCGGTCGGGCAGGGCAATCGGCGGATAGGGACGGTACTTTTCAGCAGGATGGCTCAGCATAGTGTTCTCCTTAATGGTCAGCCTTTATCCTGCCCGAGCACCGGGTGGCGAGCTTTCGCAAACGAGACAGAAACTAGCGAGAATTGGACAATCTGACGCCATAAAAAAGGGACCCGCAGGTCCCTTAGTCTGATGCTTAGTGTGCGCCCCCGCCGCCGCCGCCGGCACTGAATGGCGGCCTGGCGAACCACACCAGGCTGAGCAGAAGAATAAAGATCCCCGCCGAAACCCAGAAGATTTCGTTGGCGGAGATAATCAACCCCTGGTTGGTTATCTGCTGCGCTATCCAGCCGGAAGCCTGCTGCTGGGTCATTCCCATGCCCTGCAGCTGATCGTACATCTGCTGGGCGTTGGGGTTGAACGGCGTCACCGACTCGGTGAGCTGCGCATGGTGCAGCGCCTCACGGTTGGTCCACATGGTGGTGGTGATCGAGGTCCCGATGGAGCCGGCCAGAGTTCGGGTAAAGTTTGACAAGCTCGACGCCGCCGCCAGCCGCTCCGGCGGCAGGCCGGAGAGGGTGATGGTGGTCAATGGCATGAAGAAACAAGCCACCGCGAAGCCCTGGATAAACTGCGGCCACGCCGATGCACCAAAGTCCATACCCGGTTCAAAGGTCCACGCGCGCCAGTAGAAGCAGACGGCATACATAATAAAGCTGAAGGTGACCAGCCGACGCATATCGAGCTTATGGGCAAAGCGGCCAATAATCGGCGACAGAATGACCGGGATCACCCCCACCGGCGCCGACGCCAAACCGGCCCAGGTAGCGGTGTAGCCGTAGACCTCCTGCAACAGCTGCGGCAGCAGTACGATAGCGCCGAAGTAGAGCATATAGGCCAGGCTGATACACAAACAGCCGATGGTGAAGTTGCGCGACTTAAACAGCGACAGGTCGACTATCGGGTTATCGTCAGTCAGCTCCCAGACAATCAGGAAGCTTATCGCCACCACCGCCACGATGGTCAGGATGATAATCTCGTTGGAAGCGAACCAGTCGAGCTCTTTACCGCGGTCGAGCATCACCTGCAGGCTACCGATACCGATAATCAGCAACGCCAGCCCGACGCCGTCGATACGTCGCTGTTCGGTACGGGTTTCGCGCCCGCGCAGGGTTTGCAGCGTCATGATCACCACTGCGATACCAATCGGCACGTTGATGAAGAAGATCCAGCCCCAGTGGTAGTTATCGCTGATATAGCCGCCGAGAATCGGGCCACAGATCGGCGCGACGATCACGGTCATTGACCACAGCGCCAGCGCAATAGAACGCTTCGCCGGTGGGTAGTTGCTGAGTAACAGGCTCTGCGACAGCGGGATCAGCGGACCGGCGACGATCCCCTGAATGACGCGGAAGAAAATCAGCATCGTCAGGCTGTTCGACACCCCACAGGCCCAGGAGGCGATAGCGAATGCCACCGTCGACCAGACGAAAAGCTTCACCTCGCCGACGCGCTTCGCCAGCCAGCCGGTAATGGGGATGGAGATGGCGTTGGCCACCCCGAACGAGGTGATGACCCACGTCCCCTGGCTCAGCGACGAGCCAAGGTTACCGGCAATGGTTGGGATCGCCACGTTGGCGATCGTGGAGTCCAGCACCTGCATGAACGTCGCCAGCGACAGCGCAATGGTCATAATGACCAGTTGCGCGCCTTCGAGCGGTTTTTGCTGTTGCATTACGCTCACCCCGAATTATCCGGCGTTGGCCTGAATGATCTCGTCGATCAGTTTATTAACCGGCTCAAGCGCGATTTCGCGGGCATTGCTCTCGTAAACCGGGGAGCTTCGCACCTGGCTGGCCAGCATTTCGCCATCGCGATCGGTGGTGTTGACTTCCACCAGCGTGGAGAGGCCGATGCGCAGCGGGTGTTCCGCCAGCTGTTTTTCGTCCAGCTCGATACGGACCGGCAGGCGCTGTACCACTTTGATCCAGTTACCGGTGGCGTTCTGCGCCGGCAGCAGGGAGAAGGCGCTGCCGGTGCCCATATCCAGGCCGACCACTTTGCCGGTGTATTTCACGTCATCGCCATAGATGTCGCTGATCACGGTGGCCGGCTGGCCGATGCGCATGTGCGCCAGCTGGGTCTCTTTAAAGTTGGCGTCGATCCACAGGTTGGTCGCCGGGACCACCGCCATCAGCGGCGTGGTGGTGCCGATCTGCGCCCCAGGCTGTACGGAGCGACGGGAAACGTAGCCGCTAATCGGGCTGACGATTTGCGTACGCTGCAGGGCCAGCCAGGCGTTACGTACTTCGGTGGCCGCCTGCAGCACCGCCGGCTGCTGTTCCAGTTTGGTGCCCAGCACGATCGCCTGGTTGGCGTTGTATTGCTGGATTGCCACGTCGAGTTCGGCCTGCGCGCTGGCGACGGTGTCGCGGGCGTGCTGCAGCTCTTCGCGACCGATCAGGTTCGCGGCGCCCAGCGGAATGCGGCGGTTCAGGTCAGCCTGCGCCTGGGCGAGGGCGGTCTTTTTGACGTCGATGTTCGCCTGCAGCTGCTTGCTGTTGATCATCTGCTGACGGGTCTGACGCACGCTGGCGGCCAGCTGCGTTTTGGCTTTCTCAAACGCCTGCTGGGCATCGGTCTGATCGAGCGTCACCAGCGGATCGCCTTTCTGCACGTAGTCCGTGTTGTCAGCCCAGACTTTGGTCACGCTGCCTGAGACCTGGGCCATAATTTGTACCTGGTTCCCTGCCACGTAGGCATCGTCGGTCTCTTCGTAATGACGCAGTACCAGAAACCAGTAAATCCCATATGCCACGGCAATAATAATAAAGAGCAATGTCAGCAACAGGAGTGCGCCTTTGCGCTTTCCTTTTTTGCTGCCTGGTTGCTGCGGGGTTTGGCTCTCCGCATTTGCGCTCATGTTATTCTCCACGATCTTATTATTTCACATCGGCTGAGCCGACCTGTTTATCAGAAAGGCCAGCAGAGATCTGCTGGCCTGGCTGTTTTCCTTGCAACGTAAAAATGGGCTGAGCGACGCCGCCCTTAGCGTAGAGAGTCCGCCAGCACGCCTTCTTCTTCCATCTGGTCAAGGCGGCTCAGGAGTTTGCGGGTGATATGTTCGAGCTGATCTTTTTCGCTGGTGCTGAGTGAAGACCACAGCTGATGCAGGCAGTTATGCTGCGGTGGCAGGACTTCACGCAAAAACTGATGGCCCTTTTCGGTCAGTTGCAGATGCAGACAGCGGCGATCGTTATCGCTCTCGCGACGTTCAATCCAGCCGCGTTTTTCCAGTTCATCAGCGATACGGGTGGCGTTGGTACGCGACGAGCCCAGCGCGCAACTCAGCTCGGACGGCTGGATGCTGTGGTTTTCCTGTGACTCCAGCGTAATCAGCGCCATAAATAATGTCTCGTTAATTCCCTGCGCTTTGAGCATTTTATTGCGATTTTCCAGCAGCTTACCTTGCATATGCATGCAAAGACGAGTTAACAGGATCTCCTGGAACGGGAAATCTTCATGGCGGCTGGCGCGGAATTTGAGCATTTGCTCAATGGGAGTAAACGAACTATCCATTTGGGTATGACCTCATTAATTACAGCCGATATAATAACTATTGTGACAAATAAATCAAATGAATTATTGACTAAAATTGATACGTAAAGCTTAGAGTCCGCTGGTGATTTTCCATGCCAGACCGTAGGCCAACGCCGACAGCAGCGTCGGGACAATAATGCTGCGGGTTTTCCAGAAGGCGGCCCCTAGCACCAGGAAGCCGATCAGCGTCGGCGCCAGGCGATGGGCATCGGCGAGGATCTCCGGCACGCTGGAGACCACCAGCAGCGCGCAAATCGAGGCGATGCCGATGGTATCCAGCAGCACGCTGACCGGGCCACGGCGGGCAGGCCGGGCATGGCCGGCGCGCAAGCGCAGGGGAAGATAGCGAAACAGATAATTCACGCTGCCGACTATCACCCCGAGCAGAAGGACCTCACTGTTCATCCGGCATCCCCTTAAGCATGGCCTGGACCAGCGCCGTCAGACACCCGCAGACAATCCCGGCGAGGATGGCCGCCGGAATGGAAAATAACAAAATGCCACCCAGCGCGCCTGCCAGGGCTGCCGTGACGCAGAGTGACTGCTGGCGCTGGAATGAGGCCAGCAGGAAGCTCATAAACAGCGCCGGCAGCATAAAGCCGAGCGCGGCCTCCACCGCGGGATAATCCACCAGCAGGCCGTTGCCGGACCAGGCGCCGGCCAGCGTGCCGCATACCCACGATGCCCAGGAAGTAAAAGCGAGACCGAGCATCCAGTTTTCGCTCCAGCGGCGGTTATCGCGAACCAACCTGGCGGTGGCCGCGGCGAAAACCTCATCGGTCAGGCCAAAGGCCCAGAGGGCGGTTTTCTTTTTATCCAGCGCTGAGCGAATGCGGCTGCGCAATGAGGGACCATACAGCACGTGGCGGACATCCATCGCCATCACCGTCAGGGCGGCGACCCACAGCGAACTGCCGGCGGCCAGCATGGCGGTGATCACAAACTGGCTGGCGCCAGCGTAAATAATGCAGGAGAAAAACAGGCTTTCCAGCGGGGTGAATCCCAGCCGGGTGGCGTTCAGTCCGAAGGCGAAAGCCACCGGCAGGTAGCTGATAACGATGGGGAGACTGTCTTTGATGCCTTCGCCGACGGTGGCGACACGTTCAGGTAAGGCACAGGTTAAGGGCGCGGGGTTTTCCATATGAATAACTTATCGCTGGATCCATGTGAAGGTGGCAATTTGACCGATGTCTCCACCTTAACAGAGCGCGATGCGCCTTAACACTATGGAAATTCCTGGAATCGCTTTTCTATGACCTGGCCACGAGAAAGGGGGCAAGGGGGCCGGATAAGGCGCTGGGCCTTATCCGTGAGCGGGTTTACTGCTGCGCGGCGAGGGCGGTTTTCACCCAGCTGTCGAACAGCGGCTGGTGGGCTTTGATCCAGCCATCAACGTGGCCGTTAATGTCGGCTTCGGAAGCATGGCCTTCATGCATCATTGCATTCTCGGCGTTGATGTCGGCGATCGGCAGCTTCATGACGCTAAACAGAGTGGCGGCGGCCGGATTTTTCTCCGCCCAGGCTTTGTTGGCGACGATGTGCATTGTGTTCACCGGGAAGCCATAGTTGGCGCCGTTGGCCAGTTTGGTGTCGATGTTTTTCTGCTCGCCCGGCAGGGAGGAGAACGGCACCTGCAGCCAGACGACGTCTTTGCCAGGTTTCAGCACGTCGCTGACCCAGTACGGCGTCCAGGTGTAGTAGAGCACCGGTTTACCCTCTTTATAGCGGGCGATGGTGTCAGCCATCATCGCCGCGTAGTTGCCCTGGTTATGGGTGACGGTTTTGCTCAGGCCATAGGCGTCAATCTGGTGGTTAATCACCGCTTCGCAGCCCCAGCCTGGCGTACAGCCGGTGAGATCCGCTTTACCGTCGTTATTGGTATCAAACAGTTTGGCGATCTGCGGATCTTTAAGCTGATCGATGGAGGTGATGTGGTACTGCTCGGCGGTTTTTTTGTCGATCAGATAGCCCTGGGCGGCGCCAGAGACATACACCCCTTTACGATAGAATTTGTTATCACCGCCCGCCGCGGCGTACATGTCATCGTGCAGCGGCTGCCAGTTGGTGGCGATAAAGGTGGTATCCCCGGCGGCAATCGAGGTATAGGCAACGTTATAGTCCACTTCGCTCGGTTTCTCGACGGTGTAGCCAAGCTTCTCCAGCGCGCGACTGACCAGCAGGGTCTGGAAGGTCTCTTCCGAAATAGTGCTCTGGGCAGGCTTCACGGTAATCCCTTTGCCCGGCAGGTCGGCGGCGAAGGTGCTGGTGGCGATCAGGGTGGCAAAGGCGGCGGTGGCCATCATCGTACGATGTCGCATGGTGGTTCCTCTTATTGTTTAACGGGAAGAGCGACCCCCCGGCCTCGGCTGGTGCCGGGGAGCGGCGCTGTTATCGACTTATCGACAGAAAGGGCGAGTGATAAGCCCCAGTGGGCCGGTGGTGTACCAGCGGCGGTTGCCGCGACTGCGGGCGTCGCGACCGACGGCCTGGGTGAGGCGGTCAAGAATAATCGCGAGGATCACGATCCCTACGCCGCCGACGGTGGCGAGACCCATATCCAGGCGGCCGATGCCGCGCAGCACCATCTGGCCAAGACCGCCGACGGCAATCATCGAGGCGATCACCACCATCGACAGGGCCAGCATCAGCGTCTGGTTTACCCCGGCCATGATGGTGGGCATCGCCAGCGGCAGCTGAACCTTAAACAACAGCTGGCGCGGGCTGGCGCCAAACGAGCGCGACGCTTCGATCAGATCCGCTGGCACCTGGTTTATCCCGAGGATGGTCAGACGGACGATCGGCGGCAAGGCGAAGATAATCGTCACCACCACGCCCGGCACGTTGCCGATGCCGAACAGCATCACGATCGGCACCAGGTAGACGAAGGCCGGCGTGGTCTGCATGGCATCGAGCAGCGGGCGGATAATTTTCGCCGCCCGCGGGCTGCGCGCCAGCCAAATACCCAGCGGCAGGCCGATAACCATGCAGAACAGCAGGGCGGTGAGGACCAGTGCCAGGGTGACCATCGCCTGCGACCAGGCGCCGATGGCGCCGATGGCAATCAGCGAAACCAGGGTGGCGACCCCCATGCCGAGGCTGGAGATCTGCCAGGCGATCAGCGCGAAGACGATAATCGCCACCGGCGCCGGCATCCCCAACAACAGCTGCTGGAAGGCGCTGAGGATGTAGTCGATCGGCACGCGGATCCCCTGGAATAGCGGACGGAAGTGCAGCACGATCCAGTCGATAGCGTGAGTGACCCAGCTGTCGAGCGGGATCAGCGTTTTATGGAACGGGTCCATGATGTTGAACGATTCCGGCTGCGGCGCTGGGGCGCTGTGCAGCCAGTCGGCGCCGCCGCCGTTGGCCGGCGCGGCAGTAGAGGCGCCACCCCAGGCATCGGCGGCCTGCGCAGCGCTGTCGGTTGCCGGGGCGCTGTCCCACGGATTAGTTTGATCAGCCATGATTCACCCCCTCGCGATCTAAAGCCTGGAGCAGCATTCGTTTGGAAATGATGCCAATGTATTGTTGTTCTTCATCCACCACCGGGACGGCGCACGGGGCGTGGCCGACGTGGGAGAGCAGATCGCTGAGCGGCGTTTGCGCCTCCACCGCCAGCGGGGCGTCAATCAGCGCCGCCTCGATCCCCTGGCCGACGCTGAGCGCGGTTTTCAGAGAATCGATCGAGACAATCCCGACAAAGCGATTTCCGCGTTCGATGACATAGCCATATTCCCGGTCTTCATCCTGTAATAATTTCAGCGCGGAGCGGGGGCCAAAACCTGGGGTTTTACGAATCAATCCAACCGGGCTGCGACGGGCAATATCTTTGGCGCTAAAGACCTGGCTAATATCCACGCCGCGGAAGAAGGTGCGCACATAATCATTGGCCGGATTATTCAGTATTTCATCCGGCGTACCGACCTGGACCACTTCGCCATTTTGCATAATGGCAATGCGATCGCCAATTCGCATGGCTTCATCAAGGTCATGAGAAATAAAGACGATAGTGCGTTGATGCTTCGCCTGTAATTTGATGAGCTCATCCTGCATTTCGGTGCGAATGAGCGGGTCGAGCGCGGAGAAGGCTTCATCCATTAACAGAATATCGGGATTAATCGCCAGCGCGCGAGCTAAACCGACGCGCTGACGCATCCCGCCGGAGAGTTCATCCGGCCAGGCGTGGGCATAATTCTCCAGCCCCACCTGCCGCAGCGCCTCCCGCGCTTTTTGTTCTCGTTCGGCGGTCGGGACGCCGGCCAGCGCCATGCCAAACGCCGTGTTGTCGAGCACGCTCATGTGTGGCATCAGCGCAAAGGACTGAAATACCATCGCAATTTTCTTGCGACGCACCTCGCGCAGCTCGGCATCCGACATTTTGGCGATGTCGACCCCGTCAATCAGCACCTGGCCGCGGGTGGGTTCAATCAGGCGATTGAGAAGGCGAACCATGGTGGATTTCCCCGAGCCGGAGAGCCCCATGATGACGAATATCTCGCCTTCTTCAATGGCCAGACTGGCGTCTTTGACGCCAAGCGACAGCCCCGTTTTTTCCAGTATTTGCGCTTTGTTGAGTCCTTTCTCAATATATTTGAAAGCCCGGTTTGGGTGCTCGCCAAATATCTTATAAAGATTTTTAATTTCTAATTTAATTGCCATGCAATAGAGAAGTTCCTGTTATTTGTTTATTGCGATACGATACCCGATGGTGATTATGATCTTTTTACACCCTAACATACTCAGATTCTGTGACAACCCTCAATGGCAAACTCTCGGCAAAATGGCGTGAGGGACAGAGCGGCGCAGCCCCCGTGATATAAGGGCTGAGCGTCAATTTGTTGTGGGTAATATTTTTTGATTATCTCTGGATAATTCGACTGAAATGGACCAGTTTTCTTTTAAATATGACGGAGTGATGACGGTTATGCGATGGAGAGAATATTTGGCAGATGAACCCACTTTTCTGCGAAATAGATCACCAGGAACCAGCCCGCCATATTCCTGGTGAAAGTACGGTTAAAAGTCCCAATCGTCGTCGGCGGTTTCTTCCGTTTTGCCTATCACGTACGAGGAGCCGGAGCCGGAGAAAAAGTCGTGGTTTTCATCGGCGTTAGGCGACAGCGCGGCGAGGATCGCCGGGTTAACCGCTGCCATCTCCGCCGGAAACAGCGCTTCATAACCGAGGTTCATCAGCGCTTTGTTGGCGTTGTAGCACAGGAAAGCGCTGACGTCGTCAAACCAGCCGCTCTCGCCATACAGTTCCCGACTGTAGGCCAGCTCGTTGTCGTAAAGATCCATCAGCAGATCGAGGGCGAAATTTTTCAGTTCTTCGCGCTTTCCGGAGCTGACGATCTCCAGTCCTTTCTGATACTTGTAGCCAATGTAATAGCCATGTACCGCTTCATCGCGAATGATCAGACGGATCAGATCCGCGGTATTGGTCAGTTTTCCCCGGCTGGAGAAGTGCATTGGCAGCCAGAAGCCGGAGTAGAAGAGAAAGGATTCGAGGAACACGCTGGCGATTTTTTTCTTCAGCGGCTCGTCGGCCTGATAGTAGCCCAGCATCAGTTGCGCCTTGCGCTGCAGGGGTTCGCAGCTTTCACTCCAGGCGAAGGCGGCATCCACCTCTTTGCTGTGGCACAGCGTGGAAAAAATGGAGCTGTAAGAGCGGGCATGAACCGCTTCCATAAAGCTGATGTTCGACAGCACCGCCTCCTCATGCGGGGTCAGCGCGTCCGCCATCAGCGCCGGCGCGCCGACCGTGTTCTGAATGGTGTCGAGCAGTGTCAGCCCGGTGAAGACGCGAATGGTCAACTGCTGCTCCGCCGCGCTGAGGGTTTGCCAGGCGGGAATGTCGTTTGACAGCGGCACTTTCTCCGGTAGCCAGAAGTTGCTGGTGAGACGATTCCAGACCTCAAGATCTTTGTCGTCATCAATGCGGTTCCAGTTGATAGCGCTGATGCGCGTTAAATGGGTCATCCTGTTCTCCTTACAGTGCGCAGGACACGCAGCCTTCAATTTCAGTGCCTTCCAGCGCCAGCTGGCGCAGACGGATGTAGTAGAGGGTCTTAATGCCTTTCTTCCAGGCGTAGATTTGCGCCTTGTTGATATCGCGGGTGGTGGCGGTATCCGGGAAGAACAGCGTCAACGACAGCCCCTGATCGACGTGGCGCGTCGCCTCGGCGTAGGTGTCAATGATCTTCTGGGGCCCTATCTCGTACGCATCCTGATAAAGGGCCAGATTGTCGTTATTCATAAACGGCGCGGGGTAGTACACCCGCCCGGTCTTCCCCTCTTTGCGGATCTCAATCTTCGAGACGATCGGATGAATGCTGGAGGTGGCATGGTTGATGTACGAGATCGACCCGGTGGGCGGCACCGCCTGCAGATAACGGTTATAGATGCCATAGCGCATGACATCGTCGCGCAGCTGGCGCCAGCTTTCCCGGTCGGGCAGGGGGATACCGGCGCGGGCGAACAGTGCGCGCACCCGTTCGGTTTTCGGCTGCCACTCCTCCTGCAGATATTTGTCGAAGTACGCCCCGCTGGCGTAGCGTGACTGTTCGAAGCCAGCGAAGCGCTGGCCGCGCTCGCGGGCCAGCAGCATCGAGGTGTGCAGGGCATGCCAGGTCACGGTGTAAAAATAGATATTGGTGAAGTCCAGCCCCTCCGGACTGCCGTAGGCAATCCCTTCTCGCGCCAGGTAGCCGTGCAGATTCATCTGCCCCAGGCCGATGGCGTGGGAGGCCGCATTGCCGGCCGCCACCGAGGGAACCGACTGTATGTCGCTCATATCGGATACCGCGGTCAGGGCGCGCACCGCGGTGGCGATAGTGCGGGCAAAATCCGGCGAGTCCATGGTATGGGCGATGTTCAGCGAGCCGAGGTTGCAGGAGATATCCTCGCCGATATGGGCGTAACTGAGGTTCTCATCATAGGTGGATGGCGTACTGACCTGCAGAATTTCCGAACACAGATTGCTCATGGTGATCCGTCCGGCCACCGGATTGGCGCGATTGACGGTATCTTCAAACATGATGTACGGATAGCCGGATTCAAACTGGATCTCCGCCAGGCGCTGGAAAAGGTCGCGGGCGCGGATCCAGCGCTTGCGGACCCGTTCGTCGGCCACCAGCTGCGGATAGAGATCGCCGATGGCGCAGTCGGCGAAGGGTTTACCGTACAGCCGCTCGACGTCATACGGCGAGAACAGGGCCATCTGCGCGTCTTCTTTTGCCAGCTGGAAGGTGATATCGGGGATCACCACTCCCAGCGACAAGGTTTTGATGCGGATTTTCTCATCGGCATTCTCACGCCGGGTATCGAGGAAGCGCAAAATATCGGGATGGTGCGCATGCAGCCAGACCGCTCCCGCCCCCTGGCGGGCGCCAAGCTGGTTGGCATAGGAGAAGGCGTCCTCCAGCATCTTCATCACCGGCACCACCCCGGAGGACTGATTTTCGATGCGCTTGATCGGCGCCCCGGCCTCGCGCAGGTTGGAGAGTAAAAAGGCCACGCCGCCGCCGCGCTTCGACAGCTGCAGCGCCGAGTTAACCGCCCGGCCGATGGATTCCATATTATCTTCAATGCGCAGCAGGAAGCAGGAGATCAGCTCCCCGCGCTGCTGTTTGCCGGCGTTGAGGAAGGTGGGGGTCGCGGGCTGGAAGCGGCCGCTGAGCATCTCTTCCATTAGCTGCCGCGCCTGCTGGTCATCCCCCTGGGCCAGCGTCAGTGCCACCATTACGCAGCGATCGGCAAAATCCTCGAGGTAGTGCTTGCCGTCAAAGGTCTTCAGCGCGTAGCTGGTATAGAACTTCCAGGCGCCGAGGAAGGTCTGAAAGCGAAACGCGGCGCGCCGGGCATGGGCGAACAATGCCAGCACAAACGCGCGGTCATAGCCGGCCAGCACCTGCGGATCGTAATAGCCCTCGCGGACGAGCCAGGTGAGTTTATCCTCCTGGCTGGCAAAGGTGAGGGTGTTGGGCCGGACCTGGGCGGTCATAAAGGCCTCCACCGCCTGGCGATCTTTCTCAAACGGTATGCGACCCTCGCTGTCGTACAAATTCAGCATCGCGTTGAGGGCGTGAAAATCCGCCGCGGCGGTTATACGTTCTGCGGTTGTCGTTGCCAAAATTCGCTGACTCCTTTACGCACGTTGTCGATATCGTCGGGGGTTCCCATCAGCTCGAAGCGGTAGAGATAGGGCACGGCGCATTTTTGCGCGATGACCTCCCCGGCACGCCCCCAGGCGTCGCCAAAGTTGCGATTGCCAGCGGCAATCACCCCGCGGATCAGCTGGCGGTTATGCACGTCGTTTAAAAAGCGGATCGCCTGACGCGGTACCGCGCCGGCCGTACCGCCGCCGCCATAGCTGGGAACGATGAGAATATAGGGTTCGTCTACCTGGAGATGTTCGCGCTCGTTCAGCGGAATGCGCACCGCCGGCAGCCCCAGGCGCTGCACAAAGCGATGGGTATTCTCCGAACGGCTGGAGAAGTAGACGATGAGGCTCATGCGCTGGCCGCCGTGACGGAGGGGCGCAGGCGATTGATCATATCCGGGCGGAAGCCGCTCCAGCGTAGCTCACCGGCGATCACCACCGGCAGCTGGCGAAATCCCTGCTCGCGCAGGGTGTCAGCTGCATCCGGCTGCTGGTCGACGTTCACCATTTCAAAGGCCAGTCCTCGGCTCTCCATGGCTCGCCGTGTGGCATGGCACTGCACGCAGTCATTTCGAGTGTAAATAATAATGCGCATGATTCGTATTTCCATTTAAGATAACAGCACGGCGCTAAACGCAGCGTCGAACGTTGTGGGTCATTCGATAAGGAAATACTAGATGTAGTTGTTTGAAAGTTCAACCACTCAATATATAGCGTTTTTAGCAAGGAAATCCCCCGCCAGGACAATTCGGCGGAGGAGGGGGAAGGCTGTGCGGAACTACAGACGCATGGCGACGGCGAGTCGGTTGAAAGCGTTCATCAGGCTGATGGCTAAGGTCAGATCGCTTATCTGACGCGGGGTAAAATGTTCGCGCAGCGGCAGGTAAACGTCATCTTCCGCATGGCTGGCGGCAATGTCGGTGACCGACTCGGCCCACGCCAGCGCTGCGCGTTCGCCAGGTGTGAAGTGGGCGCTTACCCGCCAGCCCGCCAGGGCATCCAGTTTGCTTTGCGCCATACCGCCCTTGCGCAGCGCCTGGCTGTGCTTCTCAAGGCAGAAGGCGCAGCCGTTGATCTGCGAGACGCGTAAATAAACCAGCTCTACCAGGGCGCTGCCCAGCTCGCTTTTCTCCAGCGCGATGCTGGCCTGTACCAGCCCTTTATAGACTTCCGGGCTCAGTTCACTGAATGGCTGACGTAATTGGCTCATGGTGTTCTCCTCTCTAAGACGGCAGCTAAAATAGCACTATAATGGACTGCAAAAGATAGCCATATTGTGATGAAAAAAGCAGACCATAATGGAAGCGATCCACCTCCCTCTTTATCAGCGTATTGCCCGCCAGCTGAAATCGGCAATTGAACGGGGCGAACTGACCCCGGGCAGCCGTCTGCCCGCCAGCCGGGTGTTTGCCCAGGAGCAGGGCGTCTCCCGGGCGACTATCGAAAACGCCTGGGGTGAACTGGTCGCCCAGGGGTGGCTTGAGCGGCGTGGGCAGGCGGGGACCTTTGTCAGCGAGCGGCTCAGTCCGCGCCAGCTGGCGCCGGTAACGCCAGCGCAATCAGCCGCCTCGACGGACCCGTTGCCCTTTCAGATGGGGCTGCCGGCGCTGGATCTCTTTCCGCGCGGGCTGTGGGCGCGAGTGATGGGTCGTCGGCTGCGGACGCAGTCGCGGTTCGACCTTGCCCCCGGCGATCCCGGCGGCGACCCGCTTCTGCGCCAGGCGATCGTGGAGTATCTGCGCCTGTCGCGCAGTATTGACTGCCAGCCGGAGCAGGTGCTGATTACCGGCAACTATGCTACCTCCATGGATCTTATCCTGCGTACGCTGGCGCAGCCGGGGCAGCATATGTGGATGGAGGATCCGGGGTATCCCTTTATCCGCCCGGTCGTTGAGGCCAGGCAGCTGGTGGTGGATGCGATCCCGGTGGACGACGAAGGAATGGATGTTGGCTGGGGCTTGCGGCATCACCCTCAAGCGCGGTTTGCCCTGCTCACCCCGGCACACCAGAGCCCGCTGGGGGTCGCGCTGTCGCTGCCCCGGCGTCGCCAGCTGCTGGCGTGGGCGACAGCGCGCGACGCGTGGATTATTGAGGACGATTACGATAGTGAGTTTCGCTATCACGGCAAACCGCTGCCGCCAGTGAAAAGCCTCGATGCGCCGCAGCGGGTTATCTACGCCGGCACTTTCAGTAAGTCGATGTTTCCGGCGCTGCGCACCGCCTGGCTTGTGGTGCCGACCCCGCTGGCGGCGCGTTTTCATCAGACGGCGGAGCGCCAGCCCTGCACCGTTCCTACTCTGTGGCAGCAGACGCTGGCGGATTTTATCCAGCAGGGACATTTCTGGCGTCATCTGAAAAAAATGCGCGCCAGCTATAGCCAGCGCCGACAGTGGCTGGAGTCGGCCCTGCAGGCGCAGGGCTTTCAGGTCACGCCGCAGCAGGGGGGCATTCAGCTGGTCATGCCGGTCAGCGGCAACGATCGCCTGCTGGCCCGGCAGGCGGTTGAGGCCGGGCTGGCGGTGCAGGCGCTGAGCGACTGGCGTCTTCGCCATGCAGGCGAGGGGGGATTACTGATGAGTTTTACCAATATTCGCTCAGCGGCGATGGCCGATGCGCTGGCCCGGCGGCTCAGAGAGGCGATCGCGAACGATGGCGCATAAAAAACCCCTGCGGCCAGAGGCGCGCAGGGGCTGACGCGTATTTGTTATCTTCATTAGATTCCGTGAAGCTCGCGGGCTTCCGCTCGCCAGGCGCGCGCGGAAGCTGACGCTGTCTCTATTATCGACGTAAATTGAGCAATACGCCAATAAATACCCCGACGGCGGCTGCGGCGCCGACGCTGTGCCAGGGTTTATTGCGCACGTAGGTATCGGCGCAGCCCAGCGCATCACAGGCTGCCTGACGGGCATCCAGCGCCGCCTGCTGCACCCGGTTGTGACCATTGAGGCGGGCACGGGTCTCTTTCAGCAGCGACTGAGCTTTAACGCGCGCCGCTTCGGCTTCCTCTTTCGCGTCACTGCCCCACGATTTCAGCACCTCTTCCAGCGTATCCGCTAATTGACTGACATCGTTATGGATATCCTCAGCATTCTCGTCAAAATTGTTGCGGTTCACATGGTTAGCCATCGTTATCTCCCTTAATTCCATCGAGTGAGTAAGTGTAGGACAAGATTTTGAATTATGCTTACTGCTGTGGTTTCTGGAATATTCCGAAAGCACTGCGCTTAACGAATAAGGTAAGGTCAATGTGCGGTAAAAGATAACGAGGAATCAGTATGTATTTAAGACCCGATGAGGTGGCGCGTGTTCTTGAAAAAGCCGGCTTCACCATGGATGTTGTGACGCAAAAAGCGTACGGCTATCGCCGAGGCGATAATTATGTTTATGTGAACCGCGAAGCGCGCATGGGGCGGACAGCGTTAATTATTCATCCAGCGCTAAAAGAGCGTAGCAATATGTTGGCCGAACCGGCCTCAGATATCAAAACCTGCGACCATTATGAACAATTTCCGCTGTATTTAGCCGGAGATGCGCAGCAGCATTATGGTATTCCGCACGGATTTAGCTCACGGATGGCGCTTGAGCGTTTTCTGAATGGACTATTTGGCGAAGCCCAACCGGCGATGTCGACAAATTAATACGACGGTTAAGACCGGGGCGGAGCAGGCTGGCGAGAGAGCGACTGGCAGGGCCAGTCGCTGGAATAGCGTCGGTCAGGCTTTCGCCTGCTGGTAGGGGGCCACGCGGAACAGGCGGCGGCAATAGTCGAGGAAGTAGCCGTAAGCAGCGCCCATCATCATCGATACCGCCAGGTTTGAGCTCACTGCAGCGACAATCTGGTGCCAGTCTGCACCTACGCTCCACAATATTGCGACATACACTGGCGACTGGAAAGTGACGTAGGCCAGCACGTCGGCCATATTTTTCATCCAGCCTGCCGGGCTAATGCGCCGGGCCTGACGCATCGCAAAGTCGCGATAAAAACCATAGGGCACGGCAATAATAATGTTGACCGGGATCGCCACCAGGCGCGACGATAACGACTGCTCAAACGTCATACCAGAGAGAAAAATTTCGATCATCATGTTGACGACGGTGCAGTAAACCACCATCGCAAAGGTGTCTGCAACCGCATGCCGCAAGCGGGAGTGCGCAGAGAACATCGGAGTGCTCCTCGAAAATGAAGTCAATAACGCCGAAAAATGCGCGTTGGTATAGCGTTTTTGGGCTGCCTGTTTTGATGTGCGTAGAGTATATCTCTGCATTAAAAGTGGCAACTAGCTATAAATTTTTATTTATTGCCTTTTTGTCGATAAAATACTCTGCGACAGTTGGTTTTCTGCCCGTTACGCTACTTTTATTGCTGGTTTTGTGAAATGTGTTTAATTTCAGTTGGTTACTTGACGTTTTTGCATGATATCTGACCAGGGAGGCGGCGTCTGACCGCCCGCTGTGGCGCAAAATCGCGTGAGCCTGTGATGAAGGTCTCGTTTAGATGTTTTTATGCCATTATGCCGGTTTTTGTGGTGAAAAATTCTAAAATGACGTGTGGCGTTTTATTCTGATTGGCTGGGTAACTATTCATTAGGCCGTGTGGAGAGGGCCTGCGTATCCGCCGACGATAAGAGGATAAACCGCTGACCATAAAGGTAATATCGCCTGCTGAATATATTTTCATATCTTACCATCCGCCGCTTTTATTTATTCATGGTCTTGTTGGCCTGCGCTGGCGAAAAAGAACCGGGGATTTGCCGATATAGGGCAGGCGGAAAAGGTTTACTCTTTGCATAATATATTTATCTGGACAACCGAAGGCTGGAAATAAATAAGTGTTTCCATTACACTTGCCGCGTTGTATCTTTTAATTGGTTATCTGGGATTTCTTAATTTTATGTCTTTAATGTTACACAAACTGAATAATATCCGTTCACTGCGTGCCCTGTCCCGTGAATTCTCCATTGACGTGCTTGAAGAGATGCTGGAAAAGCTCAGGATCGTCACTGAAGAAAAACGTACGCAACAGCAGCTGGCGGCGCAGCAGCAGGCGGAATATCAGGAAAAAGTGAATACCTGGCTTGAGCTGATGCGCGCCGACGGTATTTCTCCTGACGACCTCGTGGCCGATATTCAGCCGTCGATGGCGGTAGGGAAAAAGCGGCAACCGCGCCCGGCGAAATATCGTTATACCGATCATACTGGCGCAGAAAAAACCTGGACCGGTCAGGGAAGAATGCCGAAGCCGATTGCTCAGGCGGTTGCTCAGGGCAAATCGCTGGACAGTTTCCTCATTTAAAGCCGATCCGGCCGGTATCAGGACAGTGGGGGAGACCCGCCGTTCCGTCCGGCCTTATCACTTCCCGGGAGAGGGGCTTTAGCAGACGCCAAAGTCGCCCTCTTCCTGGTATGGCGTCACCTCTTCTGAGTTCAGCGTATAGCGCTCGCCCTGCTCTTGCGCGGCCTGAACCACCACCAGCTGTTCTCCCTGTACTTCAACCACTTTCAGTTTTGGTCCACCCGCACGCGGTTGTACCAGATCGCCGACAGAAAACATCATTCACTCCTCACGGTTAACATCCTGGATGAACCTCAACCATAGCTCAACGACTGGCCAGTGAACACTGGCTGTGCTGTTTTTTGTTAAAACAATTTGGGGGTATATGTATTAATGTTGTTAATGTTTTGCTGGCGCCATACCGCTGCTGAGAAGGGGGGACGGCGAGGGTAGGGTTACCATCAATCAGGTCAGGAAAGACACCATGAAGTATATCGTTCTATTGATCATTGTTATTGCTGTTCTGTATGTCCATTATCGCGGGCGGGTGCGCTATCGTTTCTGGCGACAGCTCTCCGATCATTCAACATTTACTGCTCCGCTGAATGGATTTATGTATTTATTTTCCCGCGTGCCGAATACGCCATATCTGCGCCCGGAGATGTTTCCCGAGCTGGCGATATTGCAGCAGAACTGGCAGGTAATTCGCGATGAAGGTCTCCACCTTCAGCAGCTGGAGCAGATTAAAGCGGCCGATAAATATAACGATGCCGGATTTAACTCATTTTTTAAAACCGGCTGGAAACGTTTTTATCTGAAATGGTATGAGGAGGCCCATCCCTCCGCCAGCCAGCTCTGCCCACACACCACCGCGCTACTGCGCGATATCCCGTCGGTGAAAGCGGCCATGTTCGCCACCCTGCCAGACGGCAGCCGTCTGCCGCGCCACCGCGATCCCTACGCCGGTTCGCTGCGCTTTCATCTCGGCCTGGCGACGCCGAACGATGACCGCTGCTTTATCGAGGTGGATGGCCAGCGCTACAGCTGGCGCGATGGGGAAGGGGTGCTGTTTGATGAGACCTATATTCACTATGCGGAAAATACCAGCGGTGAGAATCGGCTGATTCTGTTCTGTGATATTGAACGGCCCATGCGCTACCGCTGGGCGCAGCAGGTGAACCACTGGCTGGGACGTCATCTGATGAGCGCCGCCTCGGCGCCCAATGATACCGGCGATCGCATTGGCGGGATTAACCGGGCGTTTCGCTATATCTACCAGATCCGCATTGTCGGCAAGCGGCTGAAAAAATGGAATAAGACGGTCTATTACATCGTTAAATGGCTGCTGTTCGGCGGCATTGCCTGGCTTATCTGGAGTGCGTTTTAACCCTCATGACGCCGGTTCCAGGGCATGATCGCCAGCAGACGCGCCATGCCGCAAAAGCCGGTCACCCCGGCGAAGGTGAGCCCGGCGCCGACCGCGCCGCTGAGCAGGAAGAAGCCGCTGCTCACGGTATAGCCCAGCAGTACACCGAGTAAAATCAGGACGCCAGCGGCAATTTGTACCTGGCGCATCAGCGGCAGCGGCTGGGATTTATCCTCCTCAACCGGGAACCCCGCGGCCCTCCAGCCCTGAATCCCCCCGGCCAGCAGGCTTGCCTGCGCCGGTGCGGCGGCGGCGGCCAAGCGAATCGCGTTATTCTGCGTCCGGGAACCCGCCTGGCAGTGAAAGATGACTGTCTCTCCGGCCCGGGCATTGAGGGTCGCACCGTTGGTCAGGCTGGCGAGCGGCACCAGTTCGGCATCGGGAATATGTTCGCGCGCGTATTCATCCGCATCACGGATATCAATCAGTCTGGCGCCCTGGGCAATCAGCGCCCGGGCTTCGGCCGGGGTTAAGGTAGCGATGGTCATAGGATCCTCACGGGCAATAGAGCGTTTTCAGCGTGTTGATCACCTGCTGTACCGCAGGGTGGGTGATGAAATA
The DNA here is from genome assembly GCF_000828055.2 of Klebsiella variicola. Taxonomy (NCBI): domain Bacteria; kingdom Pseudomonadati; phylum Pseudomonadota; class Gammaproteobacteria; order Enterobacterales; family Enterobacteriaceae; genus Klebsiella; species Klebsiella variicola. The sequence continues at coordinate 1,162,299 of NZ_CP010523.2, forward strand.
GTGGATACGCTGGGCATCGCGCTCGCTGTCGATCAGCCCCTCGTCACGCATCCGCGCAAGGTGCTGCGAGGTGGCGGAAGGGCTCAGGCCGGTAGCGCGGGCCAGTTCACCGGCGCTGGCCCGCGGCGCATCGCACAGCATGCACAGGATCAGCAATCGGTGAGGATTGCTCATGGCTTTCATCAGCGCGGCGGCTTCTCCGGCGCGGGCCTGCAGGTCTTCAGGTGTGGTCATATATTTTAGCTTTTTCTAAATTTAGATAACTCTAAAATAAAAACATCCCCTGCGCCAGCACTTTTTATCTGTGACTCAGGCCGGAACGGCGAGCTGGGCAATCTGCGCCCGGGCGCTGGCGATCCCTGCGTCGCGACCATGCGGACGATTGTCCAGCCCTTCGGCATAGATAAATTCCACCTCATGGATCCCCATCAGCCCCAGTACCGCGCGCAGATAGGGGGTGATGGCGTCGGTGGTCTCTCCCTGGTGAATACCGCCGCGGCTGCTGACGACCACCGCCCGAACGCCCTCGACCAGCCCCTGCGGCCAGCTGTCGGTGTAGCGAAAGGTTTCCCGCGCCCGCGCCACGAGGTCGAACCATTTCTTCAGGTCGGTCGGGACGTTGAGGTTATACATCGGCGCCCCGATCACCAGCAGGTCGCTGGCTTTTAACTCGGCGATAAGCTGGTCGGAGCGCGCAACCGCCGCGCGGATGGCTGGCTGCGGATCCACTGCCCCGCGCAGGGCGGCGAACAGGGGGCGATCCAGCGTTGGCAGCGCCATGGCGCTGAGATCGTGTTCCGTGAGCCGATCGCGGTGTCCTGCTGCCCGGCGCGCCGCGAGAAATTCGTTAATCAGCTGATTGGTCAGGGATGTTTCGCCATTAATGCTGGATTTTAATACCAGAACGTTAGCCATGATGAGTGCCTCAAGTGAAGGGGAGAGGCAGAGACTAACACTGTCTTTTTTCTCTCTGGAGTGACATTATTTTCCTCTATTGTATCCCGTAAGGAACCAATCTGTGCGTGACGATCTGAACGCGATCCCGGTGTTTGTTACCGTGGTCGAGAGCGGTAACTTTGCCAGCGCGGCGGCGATCCTCCACGTGACGCGTTCGGCGGTGGGTAAAACCATTGCCCGGCTGGAAGCGCGCCTCGGCGTGGCGTTATTCCAGCGCACTACCCGTCGGCAACTGCTGACGGAAGAGGGGGAGCAATTTTACCACCAGTGCCGGGAAGCGCTGGCGCGCATCCGCGAGGCCGAAGAGGCGCTCCAGCGCGGGAAGGGCGAGGTGCAGGGGCGGCTGCGGATCTCGCTACCAGTGCTCTTTGGCCAGCGCTGCGTGGCGCCGGTGCTATTCCGCCTGAGCCAGCGCTATCCGTTACTGAAGCTCGAGCTCCACTACAGCGACCGGCAGGTCAATCTGCTGGAGGAGGGGTTTGATCTTGCGGTGCGTATCGGAAACCTGGCCGATACCGGGTCGCTACGGGCGCGGGCGCTGGGGGAGCATGGCATGGTGCTGTGCGCGGCGGTGGAGTACCTGCGCCGCCAGCCGGCGCCGCAGACCATCGCCGGGTTGAGCGAGCACCGCACCCTCGGCTATCTGCACAACGGCCAACTGCAAAAATGGCAACTGTACGACCCGCAGCAGGGCGAAGTGCGCTTCAGTCCGCAGACGGGGCTGGTACAGGATGATTTTGCCGCCATCGCGGCGGCGGTGCAGCAGGGGATGGGCATCGCCTGGTTGCCGGACTGGCTGGTGGCGCAGGCGCTCGCCGACGGGACGCTGCAGCAGGTGCTGGCGCCCAGCGCTCAGGTGCGTTTCGCTATCCACGCGGTGTGGCCGGAGGGGCCGTGGCTGCCGCAAAAAACGCGGGTGGCGATCGATGCCCTGCGGGAAGGACTGCGCCTTGCTAAAAGCACACCGCCCAGCGGTTAAGGGTATCTTAAGGCGACCGGGCGATAATGACAGAAAGATGACGACTGAGAGCTATCGCCATGAACGCCCTGGAAACCCTGAATCAATCTGTTTTTTTCGCGCTTAACGCGCAGCCTGGCGCCGCGGAGGGCCTGCTGTCGCTGGCCCGTTTTTGCGCCAGCGGCATCGTGTTTATGATGCCGGCGATCGCGCTCGGCCTGTGGTTTCTCGGTGGTCGTGAGGGACACCGCCAGGCGCTGTTTATGACCCTGGCCGTGATGATTTCCCTCGGGCTGGGGATGGTGTGCGGGACGCTCTGGTTTCATCCGCGGCCGTTTATGATCCCCCTCGGCCATACCTGGATAAGTCATCCGGCGGATAACAGCTTCCCCAGCGATCACGCTACGGTGATGTTCAGCGCCGCGTTTGCGCTGCTGTCGCTGCGCCTGCGGGCGCCTGGTCTGCTGATGCTGCTGGCTGCGCTGCCGGTGGCCTGGTCGCGGATCTATCTTGGGGTGCATTTTCCGCTGGATATGGTGGGCGCAGCCCTGGTCTCCATTGGCGGGGTCATCGTGGCGAAGCGGGTCTGGCAGGCGGTCGGCCCACGGCTGGTGCTGCTGTGCGAGGCCGTCAGCCGGCGGATGTTCTCCTGGCTGCCGGCGCGCTTTACGCCATAGCCTCAGCGACGAGGCCGTCCGGTACGGGCGGCGCGGCGGTATAGCGTGCTGCGGGCGATACCCAGTATCTGTGCCGCCCGGCTGACGTTGCCGTTAACGCTGGCCAGGGTATCGACAATCAACTGCTCGTCATGGGCCTGCAATCCTCCGCGCGGCAGCGGCGCAGGCGCGGTGCGATACGCCTCCGGCAGCGCGTCGGGCGTCAGCGTGTCGCCCTCATCGGCCAGAGCCAGCATCACCTTCAGGACGCTCTGCAGCTGGCGCACGTTTCCCGGCCACGGCAGCTGGCTGAGGTGGACCAGCAGTGCATTTGAAAGCGTCACCCGGCGTGAAACACCGCCCAGGTCGCGCCACAGCGTGGCGATAAAGGTTTCCAGCGCCGGCCACTCGCGCAGCGGGGGCAGCGCCAGGGCATACTCCCGCAGGCGCCACAGCAGATCTTCACGGAATTCGCCGGCGCTGACCCGTTGCGTCAGATTGCGGTGGGTGGCGCAGATCAAGGCGAAATTCACCGGCACGCTGCGGCTGGCGCCCAGCGGGGCCACCTCTTTTTCCTGCAACACCCGCAGGAGCCGCGTCTGCAGCGCCAGCGGCATATCGCCGATCTCATCGAGAAACAGTACCCCGCCCTCAGCCTCGCGGATTTTACCGATATAGCCGTTTTTGCTGGCGCCGGTAAATGCCCCCGGCTGGTAGCCGAAGAGCTCGGATTCGATCAGCGATTCCGGGATGGCCGCGCAGTTGATGGCGACAAATTTGCCACTGCGCCAGCGGCTGTGCTGATGCAGCGTACGGCTGACATACTCCTTGCCGCTGCCGGTTTCTCCCTCAATGCATAGCGCAATGCCGGCGTTGAGCAGCCGCAGCAGCTTTTCGCCTTCGCGCGGGCTGGTGAAAGGGAGATGCATGACCGGCGGGGCGCTTACCGCCACCCGGCGGCGGGTGGGCTCCCGCAGGCGATAGTGATAGCGGCCCTGCGGGGTGGTCAGCGGCAGCGGGACGCTGACCGCCCTTTGCGCCAGCGTCGGAAAAAGCGACGCAAAGGTGAGCTGGCCAAACTGCGCCGCGCTCAGGCCGAACTCGCGCATCGCCAGTCGGTTGCCGGCGGTGAGGACGTTGTCAGAAAAGACCAGCAGCAGCTCCTCGACGCTGTCGAGCTTGTCCACCTGCCGGTGCAGGCTCATCAGCCACTGCTCCGGATGCAGGCTCTGTTTCACCCACAGATACTCAATCTGCTTTGCCGCCGCCTTCACCCAGCCGAAGGTATGCTGGTGGGGAAAATCCGCCGGGCCGGAGATATCCAGCACCCCGGCAATACTTCCGTCCGGCCGCTGGAGCGGCATCGCCGCACAGTACAGATTCTGATTGCGGGTAAGAAAATGCTGGCGGCCATCGATTTCGCAGCCGTCATCAATGACCAGCGCGGTGCCAATGGCGTTGGTCCCGCGCCCGCTTTCGCTCCACAGATTGCCGGGGGCCAGCGCCACGCGCTGAGCCTTCTGCATCGCCTGGGTATCGCCGACGGTGTGCAGCACCAGGCCACTGGGGTCGGAGAGGACCACCACCGACTGCAGGTCCGCCACCTGGCGCGACAGGGCATCCACCACCGGCTGCGCCAGCTGCTGCAGGCTGCGGTGGCTGGCGAGCCGGTCTGCCAGCTCCCCGGCGCGCAGACGGGGAAAATCCTCGGTAGCGGGATCCAGACCATAGCGCTGGCAGCGAGACCACGAGTCGCTGAGCAGGGGGTTAGCGTTAACCTCTGGTGCGAGAAGATAGGGATTACCTGGCACAGGGCACCTCAGGGTCGATGTTGCTGTGTTGCAATATTGTAGCCATTTGGTTTATTTGGTGTTGCGATTTGCAACACAGAAGTGGACATCTGTGCGACAGCGCCTGCCATCCTGGTAAATAAATAATCCTAACTCATTAATAAATAATATAAATTGTTGGCAATAAAAAACTGGCATAACCCCTGCAAAGTGAGAAGCGTTCGGCGGCAAGTTTAAAAAATCAATATGCCGCTGCGTCTCAACCCTACAGAAGGAGATTTGCGATGCGTTATGCACATCCTGGCCAGCCCGGCGCCCTGGTTTCATTTAAATCCGCTTACGGCAACTTCATTGACGGTAAATTTGTCGAGCCGCTGAGCGGTGAATTCTTTATGAATACCTCCCCGGTCGACGGCAGCAACATTGCGCAATTTCCCCGCTCGGACGCCAAAGACATTGAGTTCGCCCTGGATGCCGCTCACCGTGCGGCGCCGGCGTGGGGTAAAACGTCAGTGCAGCAGCGCTCCAGGCTGCTGCTACAGGTCGCCGATCGTATTGAACAGCACCTGGAGTATCTGGCCGTCGCGGAGAGCTGGGACAACGGGAAACCGATCCGCGAAACCCTGAATGCCGACCTGCCGCTGGCGGTGGACCATTTCCGCTACTTCGCCGGCTGCCTGCGCGCCCAGGAGGGAAGCACCGCCGAGATTGACGAAACGACGGTGGCCTATCATTTCCATGAACCGCTGGGGGTGGTTGGGCAGATTATCCCGTGGAACTTTCCGCTGCTGATGGCCGCGTGGAAGCTGGCCCCGGCCCTGGCGGCGGGTAACTGCGTGGTGCTCAAGCCGGCTGAACAGACGCCGCTGAGCATTACCCTGCTGCTGGAGCTGATTGGCGATCTGTTCCCGGCCGGGGTGCTTAACGTGGTACAGGGATTCGGCAAAGAGGCGGGCGAGGCGCTGGCCACCAGCAAGCGTATCGCCAAGCTGGCGTTCACTGGCTCCACGCCGGTCGGGCGGCATATTCTCGCCTGCGCGGCGGAAAATATTATCCCCTGCACTGTCGAGCTGGGGGGCAAATCGCCCAACATCTACTTCGCCGACGTAATGGAGGGAGAAGAGGAGTTTATTGAGAAGGCGGTGGAGGGACTGGTGCTTGGCTTCTTCAACCAGGGGGAGGTATGTACCTGCCCGTCGCGGGCGCTGATCCATGAATCCATCTATGAGCCCTTTATGGCGCGGGTCATGGAGAAGGTGGCGCAGATCCGCCGTGGTGACCCGTTAGATACCGACACCATGATCGGCGCGCAGGCTTCCCGCCAGCAGTTCGATAAGATCCTCTCCTACATTCAGATTGCGCGGGAAGAGGGCGGGCAAATTCTGACCGGCGGCGAGCGGGCGGCTATCGCGCCGGCGCTGGATAACGGTTTTTATATTCAGCCCACGCTGATTAAAGGCCGCAACGATATGCGCAGCTTCCAGGAGGAGATCTTTGGGCCCGTGATCGGGGTGACCACCTTTAAGGACGAAGCGGAAGCGCTGACCATCGCCAATGAGACCCAGTTTGGCCTTGGCGCCGGGGTCTGGACGCGGGATACCAACCTCGCCTATCGCATGGGCCGCGGGATTAAAGCCGGCCGCGTATGGACCAACTGCTATCATGTCTACCCGGCGCATGCGGCGTTCGGTGGCTATAAACAGTCTGGCGTTGGCCGGGAAACGCACAAGATGGCGCTGGATGCCTATCAGCAAACCAAAAATCTGCTGGTGAGCTACGGCACCGCCCCGCTGGGTCTGTTCTAAATACAACCCCGCGCTTCTGTTCCAACCTCTGTCCGCAATCCGTCCGGGTTGCGGATTTTTTTTAACTGCAAAATAACCCTGCTATTTAGCCGGTTTTATTGAGCGGCATGACCAACACATTCACACGGCTGATGTAATATCTTTCACTTGAAAATAAAAAGGGTTCCACAACAAGAAATTATGCGCAGTGAGGCGGACACTTGTGCTTCATTTATGTAGAAATGATGAATATTAATACCAGGAAAATTCCTAATTTTCCTGTGCTGTCGATCGGAAGCACAATAAAACAAGACAACTTTTTGAGTAATTATCTTTAAATTTGTTAATGGTTTTGATCTGTTGTTGTTTGAAAGTGTTTTATTGCCGTTTGTATAGATATGTAAATTAACATTGAAAAGGCATTTCAAAAATAAATTTTATGCCTCTGATAATCATTAACTTATTCGTAACATTGTGCCGGGTTGCCTTTTGGTAGGTGCGGTAATATATTTATTTCGCACACCAAAATAACTTTTTTAGCTTCTGTTTTTTATTAATGGTCACCTTTTGACGGAATAAAGCAGAGTGAGAGGGCGTGTGCCTACTATCCTGCGGAAGGAACGCAATGAACATTTACAAGGAGGAACTGATGAGCAGCTTCGCGATAGCCAAGCGCTATTGCCGATGACTGTGCGATATATTCGTTAACGATGAGATAAATAATGAAAACCCAACTTCGTATTATGGCAATTCTCATGGGCGCGCTGGTTTCGGGCGCGGCAATTTCAGGCAATACGCAACCGGCAAGATCGACAATGACCGTTAACCCAGGCGCCAGCGCAGGCACTCAGGGTACCGGTGGGCAGGTAATTTTTAACGGCTCTATTACCGACAGCTCCTGCAACGTCGACAGCGGTTCAACCGGCCAGACCGTGGATCTGGGCAAATGGGCCAGCAGCTATTTTACCGGCACCGGCTCCGAAACCACCAAAACTCCCTTCCATATCAAAGTCAAAGATTGCCCGGCCAGCGTGGCCAAGGTTGCGGTGCTGTTTGACGGCGCGCGCGATCAGTCTGATACCACTCTGCTGGCCACCAATGGCGGCGCCACCGGCGTGGCGATCAAGCTGTATGAAGACGACCAGAACACGGCGGTCAGCCTCGGCAAAGTGTCCAAAGATCACCCGGTCGTCGCGGGCGCCACTGCCGGCACCGGCTCTGCTGACCTCGAGTTTTACGCCGACTATGTCTCTACCGGAGCCGTGGCGGCGGGCGATGCCAACGGTACGGCTAATTTCAATATGATTTATAACTAAGCATATTGCGCGTTATTCAGAGCCAGTCCATTGCGTCTGGATCCATAGCAGTCTGTTGAAATATTAATGGCGAAGCAGTCGCGATATATATTCGTGACGGTATTGTTGTTCCTGCTAATTATCTCAATGGTTACTGGCTCTGTTATTCACAGCTTTATTTTATTGTCTGTTCAACCTTTACCTGATGGTTATTAATGATGAAGAAAATAATTGCCGTTGCGGCTTTTCTGCTGTGCTCCACGGCAGCGCAGGCCGGTATTGTCATGGGGGGAACCCGTGTGATTTATCAGGAAGGGAAGCGTGAAGCCGCTATTTCAGTCACCAATGCCGATACTCACACACCCTATCTGGTGCAGTCGTGGGTGGAAAATTACGCGGAAAATGACAAGAGCAAGGTGCCCTTTATTGTGACCCCACCGCTGTTCCGTCTCGATCCGGAGCAGAATAACGTTCTGCGTATTAACTTTATTGGCGCCTCGCTGCCCGGCGATCGTGAGTCGGTGTTTTGGCTGAACGTCAAAAGTATTTCTCCGACGCCGCAGGGCGAGGTGAATAAGCTGCAGGTCAATATTAAGTCGAAATTCAAAATTTTCTATCGCCCCAACGGTCTGGCAGGCGACCCGGCAAAAGCCTGGCAGCAACTGAAGTTTACCCAGTCCGGCGGTCATCTGACGGTGGCAAACCCCACTCCCTATTTTGTCTCTTTTTACTCCGTCGCGGTGGGCGGGCAGAGCATCGATGAGCCAGGCATGGTGGCTCCGTTCGGCCAGAAAACGTGGCCGGTGAGCGGGCACGGCGCCGTCAAATGGCGGGCGATTAACGACTACGGTGGCGTCAGCGATTTCGCCCAGCAGTAATTCCCTTTTGTGATGACATGACCGGACGGCGCCAGCATGAAAAGAACAACAACAGCGAAGGTGCGGGAGTATGCCGCAATGCCAGTGACCGCAGGACGGGCGCTGGCGCTGGCGACAGTGCCGACGATGATGTTTTGTCTCAGCCCGCTGAACCGGGCGCTGGCCGACGACTATTTTGACCCGGCGGCGCTGGAGTTTGCCGACCCGCAGCAGCAAACCTCCGACCTGCACTACTTCGCCAAACCCGGCGGGCAGCAGCCGGGCACTTACTCTGTCACCGTGGTGGTTAACGATCAGGAGCTGGGTCAGGCTGATATTACGTTTGTTGACGATGGCGGGAAGCTGCAGCCGGTGCTGACGCCCGGTCAGCTGGCGGATTATGGGGTCAACGTCAGCGCCTTTCCCGCCTTTCAAACGCTGCATGAAGGAGAAACCTTCACCCGGATCGAGAAGTTTATTCCCGACGCCAGCAGTCGGTTCACCTTTGCTAACCAGCGCCTGACGCTGAGTATTCCCCAGGCGGCGATGAACGTGCAAAGCCGCGGCTATGTCGATCCCTCGCGCTGGGACGATGGCGTGCCGGCCGCGTTTGTCGATTACTATTTTTCCGGCGCGCAAATAAAGAACGCCGATGACGGGGAGAGCAGCCGCTCAAACTACCTCAATTTACGCAGCGGCGTGAACCTGGGCGCCTGGCGGCTGCGCAACGTCTCCTCAATGCAGTACGACCAGCAGCGCCGGCACTGGGATACCCAGAGCACCTGGCTGCAGCGCGACGTCCGCTCGCTGAAGAGCTTGCTGCGGATCGGCGATACCTACACCACCGGCGATGTGTTTGACAGCATCCCCTTTCGCGGCGTCCAGCTGATGTCTGACGATGAGATGCTTCCGGACAGCCAGCGCGGCTTTGCCCCCACCATCCGCGGCGTGGCGCACAGCAATGCCAAAGTGACCGTCTCTCAGCACGGGTATGTGATCTACGAAACCTTCGTGTCGCCGGGGGCATTTGCCATCAGCGATCTTTACCCCACCTCGCAGAGCGGCGATCTGGAGGTGAAGGTGACCGAGAGCAATGGTTCGGTGCGCACTTTTACTCAGCCCTATTCCGCAGTTCCTTTTATGCTGCGCGAAGGGCGCGGCAAATTCAGCCTTAGCGCCGGGCGCTACCATTCGGGGGCGGATACCGTCCGCTCGCCGGAATTCCTGCAGGGAACCCTGTTCTACGGTCTGTCGGCGGGATTTACTCTCTACGGCGGTACGCAACTGGCCCAGGACTATCAGTCCTGGGCGCTGGGCCTGGGGCGCGGTTTCGGCGAGTTCGGATCGCTGGGAGGCGACGTGACCCAGGCCATCACCCGCACGCCGTCGGGCAAGCGCTACGCGGGCCATTCGCTGCGCGCCCAGTATCAGAAAGATTTTGTCAGCTCGGGGACTTCATTCAGCCTCGCCAGCTACCGCTACTCCTCCAGCGGCTATTACGATTTTGCCGAAGCCAGCGCGCTGGAAAGCGCGCAGGGGCAGGTGGACAACCGGCGTCGCCGGGAAGAGCTGTCGGTGACACAAAGCCTTGGCGGCCTCGGCAGTCTGGCGATCTCCGCCTGGTCGCAGGATTACTGGCACCGGCAGAGCCGGGATGAGACGGTACACCTCGGGTTCTACAGCGCCTGGAAGGGGATCTCCTGGGGCGTGGGCTATTACTACACCCGCGCCAGCAATCAGGAAAAAAATGACCGTTCCTGGTCATTTAATATCAACATCCCGCTGGGCGGCCCGCTGTCCGACAGCGCGGTAAGCTATAACACCACCTCGGACAGCAATGGCTATACCTCGCAGCAGGTCTTGCTGTATGGCGCGGTGCCGACGCGGCCAAATCTGTTCTATTCGGTCCAGCAGGGCTATGGCAACCAGGGGCGAGGCAGCAACAGCAGCGTCGCGCTGGATTACCACGGCGGCTTCGGCAACGCCCAGCTCGGCTATCGTCATGACGCCGCCAGCAACCAGCTGACCTGGGGAGGCGCCGGCTCGGTGGTCGCGCATCCGCACGGCGTCACCTTCGGCCAGACGGTGGGCGAGAGCTTCGCCATCGTCCGCGCGCCGGGGGCCGCTGGGGTGGCGGTACAAAACGGCAACAATGTGCACACCGACTGGCGCGGCTATGCCGTGGTGCCATCCCTGACCGCCTATCGAAAAAATGTCATTACCCTCGACACAGAGTCGATGGCCGACGATACCGACGTCGATCAGGAGGGGCAGACCGTGATCCCCGGCGGCGGCGCGGTGGTGATGGCCAACTACCGGACCCACATTGGCAACCGGGTGCTGTTTACCCTGCGCAATGCCCAGGGGCCGTTGCCGTTTGGCGCCAGCGCGCGGCTGGTCACGGCGGAGGAGAGCGGCAATGCGCCGGGCGGCATGGTGGCCGACGGTGGGCAGGTGTACCTCAGCGGCGTGCCGCAGGAGGGGACCCTGGCGGTGAGCTGGGTCGTTAACAACCAGTCGCAGAGCTGCACGCTGCATTTTCAACTTCCGGATAACCCACAGCAGAGTCTGAATACGGTGAAAACCGTCTCCGGACTGTGCCAGACACGCTGAGGCGGCTATGAAATCTGTTTTTCGTCTACTTCCTGTTCTCTTTCTGCTGGCGCTGAGTGGTTACCTCCCCGGCGTGCGGGCTGAAACCTGCCGCGCGAATATCGGCCAGACCACGGTCAATATTCCCAATATCAAATATTTACCCACGCTGCCGGTCAATACCCAGATGACCAGCGCGATGGCGGATAACGGCAGCGGGATCCCCTTTTCCTGCGACCTGCAGCTGCCGACGGCGAGCGCCAAACGCATCGTCTATAAGCAACTGAAAACCGGCGGCTCGCCGGTGGTGATTAACGGACAGCACGTCTACCCCAGCGCCATCGACGGCATCGGTTACTCGCTCAGCTTTCAGTGCGCGGGCGGCCCGATGCGCGCTATCGACGGCAGCCACTCCGCAGGCGGCGAGTCGGTGGTGGTGTGCGACAGCGCAATGCTTCCGGCGCTGATGACGCAGCAGCAAACCACGGTCAGGATCGCGGTGACCTTCTATAAAACCGGGACGGTGCAGCTGGCGGACGGGACGCACACCAACTCGCCGTCGCTGCCGCAGGTGGGGGAGATGACCATTGAGCAGCAGGCCAGCGGGAGCGCCAGCTATGTCGCCAGCGCGCCGGTCAGTATCGATATGGCGGCCCTGAACGTGGACATCGGCAGCAGCGGCAGCTGTCAGGTAGCGACGTCGACGATCCAGGTCACTCTGGGCACGGTAAACCGGGCGGAGTTTCACGGTAAAGGGAGCACCGGCGGCCAGGCGAAGCGCTTTTCGATCCCGGTGTTCTGCCCGTCGCCGACCGACGTGCGCATCGGCTTTTTCGGCGTCAGCGTGGAGAGCGATACCCTGGCCCTGAGCAAGGCCAGCAACAGCGCCAGCGGCGTCGGCGTGAAGCTGACCTACGGTAATAACCCCGGCGCGGCGGTCTCTGATGGCACCAGCGTTAAGATCAATGAGGCCAGCAACTTGCCGATCCTGAAAAGGGTGACCGGCACAAACGCCGGTACCGCCGAGGCGATCAATTTTAACGCCCAGTATGTGCAAACTGACGCCACGGTGGGGGCGGGCACGGCCAACAGCATGGTGACCTTCGCCCTGGAGTATAACTAGCCTGACGCTGGCGCATGGGCATTCTGCAGGGGGATGGGCACCACCGCGCCGTAGTCGTCGATATAGTTCAGCTGGTACAGGCGAGTGCTGTCGGTGGTCATCACGGTATGGCTGCTGTATGGCCGGAGCATCACGTTTCTCATCGGCGAGAGGTGGCCTTTATTATCGATCAGCGTCCCGTTGACCAGGGTGATATGCAGTGGGCCTGAGTTGGTAAAGCGCAGGTGATTCCCGCTCTGCTGCCACTGCAGCTTTTGCACCTCTCTGGCGAGGGTGGTGGTGATGGCGGGCGGACGATAAAAGAGCTTCAGGCGGGTACGGACGACAAATTGCAGCGTATGCGTGCCGACGGCTGCGGGAGGCGTCTCCTGGATATTGACCCAGTACACGCTTTCCCGATCGCCGGGCAGCCCGCCGCCGAGATAGATAAAGCGCAGCTGGGCGGATTGTTGCGGCGATAAATAGACCTGCGGCGGCGTCGCCACTATCGGCAGGCCGACGCGCGAGGTATTGAGTCCGGCGTCCAGCCAGATCTGCACTTTATAAGGCGTGCTGCTGCGATTGTGAATGTTCAGGCTGGCGACCTTTTCTTTCCCGGAATAGACCACCCGCGTGGCATTAATGGTGATCCCGGCGCAGGCCTGAAAGGTCACTGCGCAGAGCAGAACCGCCAGTTGTGTTTTCATGAGGACTCCCTTGACGTCTCATCCCTGACCGGGAAGCTATTCCTGCATAATGGTAAATCGGGCCGTCGCATTGCCGTCGCCGGGATCGGCGTGGGTTTTGTCCCAGGTGTAATAGAAGGCGTTCAGCCTGAAGGTTCCGGAGCCGCCGTCCACCGGGATCTCTATGCGGGGATCGTGTTGCGGATCAAGGCGTTCATCGAGGCTGAGCGGGGTGCCCGTGCGGTCAGTGAGCAGAATACCTACCTTGCTGGCCGGCTTACCGCTGCCGTCGAGCGCCAGCACGCGGTTTTCAGGTGTGTCGGCAGGCGAGGGGCCGTCAACCACAATGTAGTAAGTGCCTTTCTCACAATCTTTAACGCGAATGTCGATGCCGACCGCCGGCCCGGTCCCAGACTGACTGTTTTTCAGTCTCGACAGCGGAATAGCGCCCATACTGACGTCGATGACCCCGCTGTCGTTCACCCCTTCGAGCTTGCAGGAGGCGTTCACGACCTTGCCGATGAAATTCAGCTTGCCCTCTGCCGCGAGTGCAGGGACAGCGGCCAGCCCGGCAAAGACCGTCGCCAGACACAGCGTGATTATTTTCATTTTCTTTCCTTCTCTATTGCCCGTAAAGCTGGCGCCAGGGCCGTTATTTTGATGAGTCTTATTTACGCCAGGTATGTTTTTTATTAATTCATCTGACTGACAAATTTATTAATACCAGGAAATAAACTGGCTTGTTATTTAGGGGCTGCTTTTGTCGGGATAGTAGCGTGGGGGAATTGCGACGTAAATAAGACGGTTATTAACGCGAGTTGAATGCCAAATATCGCTCGATAAAATAAATTGCTATTTTAATTCAATGCATTAGAAATAGCTTATTGCTCTTTTTTGCCAGGTGTTCGAACCCACTTCATGGTGGAAAATACGATCGTTCACGTAAGGCTACGCCCGGCAGATGAGGGATCATTCACCGGAGGGGGCTGTTTTTTATCGCCAGATTTGCGATCGGCAACCGTGCTGCCGGGTTGTATGTCACGATGATTAAAAATAGGATGAATGCCCTGGCGTATGCTGCGGATGGTGTGGACTGATAAGCGGCCGATCACCCCGGCGCGAAAAATCGATAACGATAAGGATGGCGAGATGAAACTGACGGTGGGGCTGGCGCTGACGCTGGCGATAATGACCTGCGGCGCCCAGGCGCGCGATATGCAAACCATCGAGCACAGCGGTGAGCTGAAAGTGGGCGTGCCGGGCGATTACGCCCCGCTGGCGTTTCGCAATGCCGCCGGCGAGCTGCAGGGCTATGACGTGGACATGGCCCGCGATCTCGGGCGCACGCTGGGGCTGAAGGTGAGCTTCGTCTACACCAGCTGGCCAGCGCTCGCCGCCGATCTGCGGGCGGACAAGTTTGATATTGCGATGGGCGGCGTGACGCAGACTCCGGCGCGGGCGAAGGGCTTCGCCCTCAGCCACCCGGTAGTGGCGAACGGTAAAATCGCCTTAGCCAACTGCCAGGCCGCCCCGCGGCTCGGCTCGCTGGCGAAGATTGACCGCCCGGAGGTGAAGGTGGTCGTCAACCCTGGCGGCACAAACCAGAGCTTTGTCGATGAGCATATCAAGCAGGCGCAGATCATTCGCGTACAGAACAACGTCGACAATCTGGAGGCGCTGCGGCAGAAAACAGCCGATATGATGGTGACAGACCTGATCGAAGGCGACTATTACCAAAGCAAAGAGCCCGGCGTGTTCTGCGTTGCTAACGAAACACCGTTCGCCGGCACCGCCAGCGACAAGGTGTATATGATGAATAAGGATAACCCGGCGCTGCTGGAGAAAGTGAACCAGTGGCTGGATAGCCAGGACAAAGAGGTTCTCAAACGGAAGTGGAAAATTCGCGGTTAACGCGGCGGCGCGCCACCGCCGGCAGACGCGTCCGGCGGTGGTTATCGTCCACGGTTAGCGCTGCGGCGACAGGGGCTGTCGCGCGAGGCCGCGGAAGTAGCAGGCGTAGCCGAGGGTGGCGGTCAGGCACAGCATATAGCCAAACGACTCGCTGCCTTCCTCGACCGTGTTTTTCACCACCCGGGCGTAGTTCTCATCCAGCACGGCGTACCACAGGCCGTGCATGCCGAACAGCCGCGAGAAGACCAGAATCGCCAGCAGGCCGCTGATCATCATCCCGTAATAGGGCGTGCGGGTATACTCCGCCAGTTGCGACAGGGTCTGACGCAGATGGCGCAGCGGCGCCAGCAGCGACCCTACGGTGGCCAGCAGGGCAAACCACACCCAGCTGCCGTGGGAGAGCAAATCAAACAGGCCATCCAGTTCACGGATCAGCATGGCGAGGAAGAAGCCGCCGATGAGGATATTGCTATAGCGCAGGTGGGTATATTTTCGCGCCAGCAGGAAGTGAACCAGTACGATGACGGCCAGCACGCTCTCCTGCACCACTTCGGTGAGCGACACCTCCGGGATGTCGTTGCCAAACACCCGAATATCCACCCATAGACAGAGTACCGCGAGGGCGGCTGCGACCGCCGCGCCGAGAAAGAATAGCAAGCATCGTAACAGAGACATTAACACCACAACTTATACTTAAAAGAAATATCATAAGTTTTGGGAATGCATGTTCCTGCTCACTTTGTGCGACTTTGCCGCGTTTTTTTAACATTTTGCGCGGTTTAGCGCCGGCGAAGGCGACAGGGGAGGGTGACTCCCCTGAATGAGGTGGGCGTCAGAGAATATCATCCACCACGCCGCCGTCGACGCGCAGTGCGGCACCGGAGGTGGCCGATGCCTGCGGCGAGCAGACGTAGACCACCATATTGGCGACCTCTTCCACCGAGGCCGCCCGCTGGATCACCGAGCTCGGACGATGGGTCATGACAAACGCTTTCGCCAGTTCCTCCAGCGACTTGCCGGTTTTCGCCACGTCGTCTTTCAGCATCTCGGCAAAGCCGTCGGAAATCGTCGGCCCTGGCAGTACGCTGTTAACGGTCACTCCGCTGCCGGCGACATATTTCGCCAGGCCGCGGGCCAGCGACAGCTGCGCGGTCTTGGTCACGCCATAATGGATCATGTCCGCCGGGATATTGCGCGCCGATTCTGAGGAGATAAACACCACCCGCCCCCAGCCTTTACTGACCATCGCCGGGAGCAGCCCCCGTGACAGGCGTACGCCGGACATGACGTTGGTCTGCCAGTAGTTGTCCCATGTCGCGTCGTCGGTGGCGTAGAAATCCTGCGGGCCATAGATCCCGGCGTTATTGACCAGAATATCGACGCCGGTCACCGCCCGCAGCAGCTGGGCTGCGCCGTCGGCGTCGCTGAGGTCGGCGATGGCGGGTCGCGCCTTCGCGCCCGACACCTCATTTTGCAGACGAGCGATGGCGGCGTTCACGCTCTGCTCGCTGCGCCCGTTAATGATGATCTCTGCGCCGCTCTCCGCCAGGCCTTTGGCGATGGCGAAGCCAATACCCGCCGTGGAGGCGGTGACCAGCGCGACTTTCCCCGATAAATCAATCTTCATGTTCCTGCCTTCTGGTTGTGGATCTCCCATTAAGCGTAGCAGCGGCAGTATGGCTGGGGATCAGTAACCGGCGTGCTTATTGACCAGGTTCTTCAGCGGCAGCCCGCGGCGCTGGCGCTGAATGTTCTCCAGCAACTGGCGGGCGATCACCTCGGCAGGGGCCGCAGAGGCCATATGCGGGGTGATGACCACCTGCGGATGGCGCCACAGCGGATCGTCCGCCGGCAATGGCTCCTGCGGGAAGACGTCGAGCACCGCCCCGGCGAGCTGGCCGCTCTCCAGCGCCGCCAGCACATCGTCATTGACCATATGCTCCCCGCGGCCGCAATTGATCAACACCGCCCCGGCGGGTAGCCGGTTGAACAGCGGCGCGGCGAGGATACCTCGGGTCTGCGCGGTGAGCGGCAGGAGGTTAATCAGCCCGTCAAGCGACCCAAGAAAGTGGTCGAGCGCCTCCTCGCCGCGATAGCAGGTGACACCAGCCAGCTGCTTTTCACTGCGCGACCAGCCGGAGACACGATAGCCGAGGCGGGCCAGCTGGTCAGCGATATAGCCGCCAATTTCGCCGAGACCCATAATGCCGATATGGAAGTCGGCGGCGGCGCGCTGGGGATAGAGCTTCCAGGTTTGGGTTCGCTGGTGGGCCAGCGCCCGGTCGAAATGGCGCTGAAACCACAGGACGCTCCACAGAGCATATTCGAACATGCCGTGGCGAAAATCTTCATCGATCACCCGGCACAGCGGGATCTCGCTGGCGAACAGCGCGGGCGGCAGATGATCGACCCCGGCGGACGCGGCCTGGATCAGCTTCAGCCCCGGCGAGCGGCTCAGCAGCTGCGGGTCCGGGAACCAGCAGCTGGCGTACTGGGCGTCGCGCGCCGCCTGGTGATGGGGCAGAAGCGCCGTGACGTCGGGAAACTGCTGCAGGGCGGCGCAAATATCGCGGGCGAAATCCGCGTCGTTACAATCCACAACGATAGTGATAACAGACATAGGCGTTAGTCTTTGTAAGAGGTATCGAGACGGTCAAGACGGCGCAGCCACGCCTGCCAGACCTGTTGACGTTCATGCTCCACGCCCATCAGCTGCTCGCAGGCGTGCTGGCTGAGGTGCGGAGCGATGGTGTGGATCGGGCTGAGGGCCGCCAGCTGGGCGGTGGCCATCTGGATCTCGCAGGCGCGGTTCAGGTAGTACATGATATAAAAGGCGTCAGCCACGGTGCGGCCCACCGACAGCAGGCCGTGGCTCTGCAGGATCATGGCGATATTATTCCCCAGCGAGCGCTGGATGCGCGCCCGTTCGTCGAGGTCAAAGGCCACCCCTTCATAGGGATGGTAGCCGACGCGCTGGTAAAACTCGGTGCTGATCTGGTTAAGCTGCAGCAGGCCGTCCTCGCAGGCGGCCACCGCCATTCCCGGCAGCGTATGGGTGTGGATCACGCAGTGGGCGTCTTCCCGGGCCATATGCACCGCGCTGTGGATGGTAAAGCCCGCCGAGTTAGCTGGCGCGTCGCCCTCTACGACCTTGCCCTGCATATCCACCACGATCAGGTTGCTGGCGGTGACTTCGTCAAACATCATGCCGAAGGGGTTAATTAAAAAACGCGGCTCGCCATCGCCGGGCAGGCGCACGGAGAAGTGGGTGTAGAGGGTATCCTCCCAGCCGAACAGCGCCGCCAGCCGGTAGGCGGCGGCCAACTGCTGGCGCAGGTGTTGCTCAGTTGCCATTTAGCGTACTCCCATAAATTCACGGATTCGTTGCAGAGAAGGGGCCTCCAGCGGGCTGCGGATCACCTGCGGGGCGATATCGGCCTGCACCACGCCGTTCTCCATCAGCACCACGCGGTCGGAAATCGACAGGGCGAAGTCCATCTCGTGAGTGACAATCAGCATGGTCATGCCTTCGCGGGCCAGCGACTGAATGACCTTCAACACTTCGCCTACCAGCTCCGGATCCAGCGCCGAGGTTGGCTCGTCAAACAGCATAATGTCCGGCTTCAGCGCCAGCGCCCGGGCGATCGCCACGCGCTGCTGCTGGCCGCCTGAGAGCTGCCAGGGGTATTTGTGGGCATGGGCCAGCAGGCCGACGCGGTCGAGCAGCGCCAGGGCCTGCTCGCGGGCGACCGGCTGGTCAAGCAGCTGGTGATAGCGCGGGGCCAGCATCACGTTGTCGAGCACCGTGCGGTGGGGGAACAGGTTGAAGCTCTGGAAGACCATGCCGATGCGCCGCACCCCGGCGCGCATCTGGCGTTTGTCGACGATGGCTCCGCCCTTCAGATAGTCCTCGCCGTAGAGAATGATCTCCCCGCCATCAAGGCTTTCGAGGGCGTTGATGGTGCGGATCAGGGTGGTTTTGCCGGAGCCGGACGGGCCGATGATGCTGATCACCTCCCCGTTCTCCACCTGCAGATCGATGCCTTTCAGCACCTCATGCTGACCCCAGGATTTGCGGATG
Source organism: Klebsiella variicola (assembly GCF_000828055.2). Taxonomy (NCBI): domain Bacteria; kingdom Pseudomonadati; phylum Pseudomonadota; class Gammaproteobacteria; order Enterobacterales; family Enterobacteriaceae; genus Klebsiella; species Klebsiella variicola. Next base: position 1,180,968 of record NZ_CP010523.2, read on the forward strand.
CCCCGCAGATCGAGCGCTGGCGGCGCGCCGTTGACGGCCGGCGTTTTGATCTCCTCCGTCAGCGCCGGCAGGCTCTGGCGCAGCGCCTGGCATTCCGCCTCGCTGAGGGTTTGCGGACGCTTGCGCTGAATATCGAGACGATTTTCCAGCGCCCGGAACAGCCAGGTGAAGACGGTAACCACCATCACGTAGTACACCGCCACCGCCAGCAGGGTCTCCATCACGAGGAAATTTTGCGCATACAAGCGCTGGCCGGTGAGCAGCAGCTCGGGTAAGGAGACCACCGACAGAATCGAGCTCAGCTTAATGATGGTGATGTATTCATTGATCAGCGTCGGCAGCGAGATGCGAAACGCCTGAGGAATAACAATCAGCCGCTGGATGCCGATAAAGCTGAAGCTCAGCGCATGGCCCGCCTCGCTCTGCCCCTTGGCCACCGACAGCAGGCCGCCGCGGTGGATCTCCGCCATATAGGCCGCTTCGGTGACGGTCATCGACACCAGCCCGGCGATAAACGGCACCCCGAGTAGCGGCTGGGTCACCGGAAACAGCTGCGGCAGGTTGTAGACAAACACCAGCAGCACCATCAGCGGCACGCTGCGAAAAAACCAGATATAGAGTTCGACGGGGATCTTGACCCAGCGCGGCGCGGAGAGCTTCGCGCAGGCTAACAGAAAACCGACCACCAGGCCGATCCCCCAGGACAAGGTGCTGACCACGATCACGGTCACGCACGCCTGCCAGAATGCTCCAATGCTAAACAGTGAAAAAAAGTATCCCCAATCGAACGCCATACCGACTCCTGTTGCGCAGTGCTTATTGTCTTAATCGATGCTTTCTAAGTTGTATTTTTTGATCAGCGCGGCATATTGGCCGTTGGCTTTCAGCGCGGCCAGGGTAGCCTTAATCGCCTCCGCCAGCTCGGTGTTGCCTTTGGCGACGTAGATCCCCAACGGCAGCGGGTAGACCAGGCGCGTAGAGCTTATCCCCAGGCGGCCGCGGCTCTTGTCGACGATGATCTGCGCCGCCGGGGCAATCTCAAGCTGGGCGCCGATGTTCTTCGACAGCAGCGCCTGCGAGGCTTCCGGCGCCGTCGGGAACTCCTGAATGGTGATGGCCGGTTTGCCGTTTTTCAGGCACCACTCATCGGAGTGTTTTTTCAGGCTGGTCACCCAGGTGGTGCCTGCCTGCAGGCCGACCTTCACGCCGCACAGCTCATCTTCGGTTTTCGGCTGCACCGCGCCGCCCTTCAGGGCGATGATCGACGCGCCGGAGAGGGCGTAAGGGATGGCGTCGGCCTGTTTCTGGCGTTCCGGCGTCACGTACATCCCGGAGATCACCGCATCATATTTCTTGCCGATGCCGAGGATCAGGCTGGTGAACTTGGTGTCGATCAGCTGCGGTTTGGCCTGCAGATGTTGGGCGATCAGCGCGGCGAAATCCGGGTCGAGACCGACGATGTTGTTATTGCTGTCATAGGACTCAAACGGCGGGTAGGTGACCTCCATCCCCACCTTAAAGACGCCCTCGGTCAGCAGTTCCGCCGCCTGGGTGACAGGGGAAAAACAGGCGCTGACGGCGAGGGTAAGCGCGACACGGCGCGAGATTTTTTTCAGGGTGCTAGTCATCATGGTTCCTCACGGGTGGTTAGGGGTTTTTTTGCTGTGCCTGTTTTTTCAAATGGCCAAAGGTATTGGTGCCGCGCGCGCGCTCCGGTAGCTGAAGTTCACCGCGATTGACCTTCTCGCGCAGGTAGCGATAGGTTTGCAGCGCCTGGCTCCACATATGCTCCCCGATGCTGAGCGCCTGATATTCACCGGCTTCGCCGGCGGCGAGGAAGGTCGGCAGCGGGCGGATCAGCGTGTGGTAATCGCAGGCGAAAAACAGCGGGAAGGAGTACCGCTCCTGCGGCACTTTGCGCACCCGGTGGGCTGTAGCAACAAATGTGCCAGCGCTGAGCACTTCCAGCATGTCGCCGATATTGATCACGAACGCCTCTTCTCCGGCGGCGTTCTTGACGGGAGGTGCATCGATCCACACGCTTTCTTCATTGAGGACTTCAAGGCCGGGCTGGTCGGCGAGCAGCAGGGTGAAGCACTCATAGTCGGTGTGTGCACCAATTCCGGGAACATCTTCGACGCTGGCGTCGAACGGGTAATGGATCAGCCGCAGCTTGGCCGGCGGGCAGGTCACCATCGGTTTGAAATACCCTTCCGGCAGGCCGAGCGCGAGGGCGAAAGCGTCGAACAGACGGTGGCCGAGGGCGAAGACTGCGTCGTAGTAGGCCAGCACCCGCGCGCGGAAATCCGGCAGATCGGGCCACTCATTGGCGCCGATCAGCGGCGTGCCGGCGAGCACCAGCGGATGGTCATCCGCTGCCTGGAAGCCGATATCGAAAGCCTCTTTATGGTCCGGCTTGCCGGAGCCGTAGATCTCTTCTCCTTCCGGAACGTAGCCCTTATGGCTTTTGGAGTGGCCGATGTAATAGTTCATCTTCTCCTCCATCGGCAGGGCGAAGATCTGCTTCGCCGCCTCGCGGACGCCGGCGATCAGCGCCGGGTCGATGCCGTGGCCAGTGATGTAGAAAAAGCCCACCTCGCGCGCCGCGCGGCCGATGGCGTCGGCCACCGCCTGGCGCCTGGCGAGATCGTCGCCGGCCAGATCGCGGATATCGATGGTCGGGAGTTCAGTAAAAGCGTGCTTCACGGCGGTCATGGCTGCGGTTCCTGTTCAGTGAGCGTTAAAAACTGCTGAAAGTGGGCCTGCTGGCGCGCGGCCATCCAGGCGTTGAGCGACCAGAGGTCGGCCACCGGAACGTTGGTGAACGGCAGATGGTGCAGATAGCCGTCGGCGCCAAACTCCGGGGTCAGCGTGGTCTGCGGGTAGCCGCGCTGGCGCTGTGAATGCCAGACCTGCTGCCAGAAGCGCTCGGCAAAAGCCAGCGCCGGCTGATACTCCGGCGCCGCCGGGTGCGGCACCTGCGGCCCCTGGTCGTAGCCCACCCGGGCCTGCACGTGATGCACGCGGTCGATAAAGGCGCTGAAGTCATCGCAGGGGTCATCCAGCAGGCGCTCGCTGACCACCACCCAGTGGCTGATGTCGGCGGTAAAGCGCAACTGGGGGAGCTGCTGAATAATCTCCAGCGTGAGCCACGGGCTGTACAGCGAGGTGGCGCGATGGGTTTCAAAGCTGCAGGTCAAACCAAACCCGGCGGCCAGCTCGTGCGCCTTGCCGAGAAAATCGACCTGCTGCGCCAGCGGCCAGCGATCGTTGCCCGCCAGCAGATTGACAAAGCGCGGGTTGAGGCTGCTGGCCTCGGCGAAGCGGGTCTGCAGGCGCGCCAGATGCTGCTCCGGCGTTTCATGCTGGGCGGGGAGCACTCCGCCGCCGCTGAAAAGAATGGCGATATACTCCAGCCCCGACGCCTGCAGGCGGTCGGCGAGCTCCCGCCGTTCGGCCACCGTTAACGGCACGCGGGCTTCGATACCGCAGCAGCCGACGCGCTGCAGCTCATCCAGCGTTTGCGACCAGGGGGTGGTGACTCCCCAGAGGGTGCGAAAGCATTTCAGCTCCATGGCGGCTTCCTCAGGCGTACTTCACGCCGGGCAGGACGCAGAGCATCTCGTACAGCAGGTTGGCCGCCAGCTGGGAGGTATTACCACTCACGTCGTAGGGGGGCGAGACCTCGACCAGATCGGCGCCAATCAGGTTCAGGCCGCGGCAGCCGCGGACGATCTCCAGCGCCTGAATGGAGGTCAGGCCGCCGACTTCCGGCGTCCCGGTTCCCGGGGCCCAGATGGGATCGAGGCTGTCGATATCAAAGCTGAGATACACCGGCCCGTCGCCCATCTGCTGGCGGACTTCGGCCATCAGTGGCGCCAGCGAGGTATGCCAGCACTGCTCCGCCTGCACCAGGCGAAAGCCCTGGTCAACGCCCCACTGGAAGTCGCCGGCGGCATAGCCCTGGGCGCGCTGGCCAATCTGCACCACCCGTTTGAGGTCGAGCAGTCCCTCCTCAACGGCGCGGCGGAAGGTGGTGCCGTGGGCGATTTTCTCTCCGAACATCTCATCATTGGTATCGGTATGGGCGTCGACGTGGATGAGCCCCACCGGACCATGTTTTTTGGTCAGCGCCCGCAGGATCGGCAGGGTAATGGTGTGGTCCCCGCCGAGGGTTAGCGGGATCAGCGGATAACTATTCAAACCGGTGTAGTAATCTTCGATAATTTGCACCGATTTGAGCAGGCTGTAGGTATTGATCGGCACATCGCCGATGTCGGCCACCGACAGCGAGTCGAACGGCGCGGCGCCGGTTGCCATATTGTACGGACGGATCATCACCGATTCGGCGCGAATATAGCGCGGTCCGTAGCGCGTACCTGAGCGCTGCGAGGTGCCGATATCCAGCGGAATGCCGACAAATGCCGCATCAAGTCCCTGTAAATCTTCGATAAACGGCAGGCGCATCATTGTGGCGCGGCCGGCGAAGCGTGGCATCTCATTGCCACCCTGCGGTTGGTGAAAGAGGTTATCCATGTCTGCTCCTGAATCTGACGGATGAAACGTAACAGGAGAGATAGTGCGCAACCCGCGCTGGACTTTACATCGTCTGACGTAAATACTCAGTTCATTTATTGGTGAACTAAATACGATGCATCACGACGCCAGCCTTAATATTCGACAGCTGCAGGTTTTCGAGGCGGTGGCCCGCCTGGAGAGCTATAGCCGGGCCCAGCAGGAGCTGGGCATTTCGGTCTCCGCCATCAGCAATGCCATGTCGCAGCTGGAGGGACAGCTTGGCTTTACCCTCTGCCAGCGCGGGCGCGGCGGCTTTTCTCTGACTGAGAAAGGTCAGCAGTTTTTACAGCAGGCGATCCGCGTGCTGAGCGAACTCAATGAGCTGGAGCGGCAGTCGGCGTTGCTCAAAGGGGAGCACAGCGGCACCCTGTGCATCTCGACGCTCGACTCCATCGAGACCGAAACGGCGCTTTCGCTGCCGGTGGTTCTGCGCAGCTTCAGCGACAAATTTCCCCATGTGCATATCAAACTGATTATCCGCACCCCGGCGGAGCAACTGAACGGCGTGCTGAACAACCATATCGACCTGGCCATCGGCAGCTACAACTCGCAGGTGCATAACATCATCAGCGAGCCGCTGTACCGCGAACAGCACTGGCTCTACTGCAGCGATCTGCACCCGATGTTCTTCAGCCGTCAGCTGGATAAAGAGCAGATCAGCCAGTGCCCGCTGGTGACCCGCAGCTACTGGAACACCAGCGACCTGCGCCGCCGGGGCTTCAGCAAAGGCAGCGCCACCGTCGAGACCGTCGACGCCCAGCTGCTGCTGATCCTCTCGGGGAAATATATTGGCTATCTGCCGGAGCATTACGCCTGGCCGTGGATCAAAGAGAACCGCCTGCGGGTGCTGCTGCCCAACGAGTTTGGCTTTCAGTCACCGTTCTCGGCTATCTGTAAGCGCGGGCGCAGCAATGAGCCCTACCTGAAAGCGTTCCGCGACCTGTTGAAGAAAAACACGGTGGCGCGGCCGAAGTGGAATTACTGAGTGGGGTAGGGGCTTCCCTCCGCCGCGGTGGTGGCTCTGGCGCTCAGCGCGCAGCCCGGCGGTGGCATTTCTCCTGTTTAAAAAACGAACAGCAGCCGGTAGCCCGCCCGGGCTGCGGCTGCCAGGCAACTGCCTCCAGGTTATCCACAGGGTTAGGCGCCGCTGGTGTGGACAGGTCGCCGGGCAGCGCAGTCGTTAGCGATTCGCTTTAATGGTTTTTTCCGCAATCGCGATGGTGGAGAGTTTGTGCAGGCAGATCAGCGCCAGACAAATCCCGCAGGATCCGCTGCCGTTATGGCAGCGGATAGTTGGCGAACGGGGAGAGAATGATGTCTCCTGAACCGCCCGTCAACGGCTGACCCGTGCCAGATTTCAACCAGTAATAAATCCTCGGGTGCCGTTACGCTTCTCCTATACTCATACGAGCATGCCGGAACGCCTGCCCAGACGAAGTTTGCCCGCCTCAAACGAGAGGGCGACACGCGCCATCTTTGTCGAGGGATATCATCCGCGGCCGCCGGGTCGCTTTGCAGCCTGAAGCAATACCACTTGTCAGCCTCATTTCACAAGGACAGCTCAACGTCATGTTGCGTACTGCGGCCTATATCAATATCGCCGCACGGTCATCGCTTTTCGAGGATTATTGTCATGGTTAAATTGCTGTTGCAGGGCTCATCCGGCCCGGAGGTTGTCCAGTTACGCGAGCGTCTGGCGAAAACGCTGGGGGCGGATGCGAAGATGTTTGCATTGCCGTCGAATAGCGACACGTTCGATGCCACGCTCGCCTCGGCGGTCCGACACTGGCAGTCGAATATCGGCATCATCGCCGATGGCGTCGTCGGTCCCTATTGCCAGAGCCTGTTGGCGCTTATCAAGCTGCCTGCGTTTGCGCTGCGGGCAGATGAGGTGCAGCATTTATTCCCCGCCACCAAACCATCCAATGTGCTGCGCTATCTGCCGTACGTCGCGGCAGCGTTAACCAGCGAAGGACTCACGACGATCCCGTTGATCCTGGCCGCCCTGGGGACCATCCGCGCGGAGACCGAAGGCTTCGTGCCGATTTCCGAATATCCCTCGCAGTTCAACATGCTGCCAGGGCTGCCGGCGTTCAGCGCCTACGACGCAGGGACCGACAAAGGCAAGAATCTTGGTAACATCAACCCTGGCGATGGCGCCAGGTTTCGCGGACGTGGTTTCGTACAGCTTACGGGGCGGTCGAACTACCAGAAATATGCTTCCCGCATAGGTGTGGACATTATCGGCTCTCCCGATTTAGCTAATGCACCCGAGGTGGCGGCGGTACTGTTGGCGATGTTCCTCGGCGATCGTCGAGAGGCGTTAACCGCGGCCCTGACAGCCACGCCCCCCGACTATCGGAAAGCGCGCAGGCTGGTGAATGGCGGGGCGCACGGGCTGGATAGTTTCAAAAAAGTCTTCACGCTTGCAGCGGTCTTGCCAGCGGTTATGCAGCAGACCAGCCAGATTCAGGGCGCGGGAGCTGGCAGAGGGGCCAGACAGCAGGCGGGCGCCGCCGCGATCGCGGCCCCGGCAGAGGGACCGGTTCTCAATGCGTCGAAGGATCCGCTTGATCTGCGCGATCGTACCTATACGCCGCCGCCGGTGAGCCTACCGGACCGCTTTCCGGTTGATAAGGATATCGCCACGCTACTGACCGTCTACACCCAGGCGCAGCTGATCCTCGATCAGGGGCGGGAAGGCGCCTGCACGGGTTTTGGCTTAGCCTGCGTGGTGAACTATTTGCGCTGGCGTAAAGCTGGTTTCCCGAAAAAACTCGATTCAGTGAGCCCCCGCATGCTTTACAACTTTGCCCGGCGATACGACGAATACGCCGGGGAAGATTATGACGGTTCGAGCTGCCGTGGTGCGCTTAAAGGGTGGTTCCATCACGGCGTGTGTCTGGAGTCTGACTGGCCTTACCGGGAGCAGGAAAATATCCCGCCGCAATACGGATACGCAGAGCGCGCGGTGAATACGACGCTGGGGGTCTACTATCGTATTGATATCAAAAATATTACCGATATGCAGGCCGCCATCCATGACGTGGGGGCTATCTACGTTTCCGCCTTTACCCATGAGGGCTGGCAGACGGTCCCGACAGCGAAAAAGGCGCCCACCAATCATGACTCGCTGGCGGTCATCGCGTTCAATGGCAAGCCTACTAAAACGGGCGGTCATGCGTTTGCTCTGGTTGGGTTTAACCGCGACGGGTTTATCGTACAAAACTCCTGGGGTACAGAGTGGGGATGCGGTGGCTTCGCGGTACTGAGTTATGCCGACTGGCTGACCAACGCGATGGATGCCTGGGTGGCGGCGCTGGGCGTGCCCGGCGTGGTGCCAGGGCAGCTTGCAACGGGTTCGCCAGCCCTTGCCACACAGGCCGCCGCGGGTAATCACCCGCAGTGGTGGGACGAAACCACGGCCTATCAGCACAGTATTGTTATCGGCAACGATGGTCGGGTGGACCGCTACCTGACCCAGGACGAGATGACGCGTACGCTGATGTATCAGGGATGCGTATTGCCCGATCGTTGGTTTCGCTTACAACACGCAGAGACTAAACGCTTAGTAATTTATGCGCATGGCGGGCTCAACAATGAGGCGGGGTCGATTGCGCGGGCGCGGGCGATGGGACGTTATTTCACTGGCAACGATTGCTATCCACTCTTTCTGGTGTGGAAAACAGGGATCCTGGAGTCCATTGGCGATATCTTCTCCGACCATTTTCGCCGTGAACCCTCGCGCGCGGGTGGCGTGCGTGAGGCATTGACTGAGGCTTCCGATCTGCTGATTGAGGAAACTATTGGTCGGCCGGCCGCGAAGCCTCTGTGGAGCGAAATGAAGGAGAACGCTGAATTTAGTTGCGTTTCAGGACGCGCAGGCGATCTGCTGGTGACGGCCCTGCAAAAGTTAGTGGAAACCTGGGGGAAAGCGCTTGAAATTCATATAATTGGTCACTCGGCGGGCAGTATTATTCTCGGCCATTTCGTCGATCTGTTGTCATCCCGCGGCCTGGGTGACGCTCTCAAGTCTGCGCATCTCTATGCGCCGGCATGTACGGTACAGTTTGCCAACCGACACTATGCCCCGCATGAATTGCTGATGAAACGTATGTATCTCCATATCTTGTCCGATCGCATTGAACGAGCCGACAATGTGGCAGCTATTTATCGCAAGTCGCTCCTCTATTTCGTCTCCAACGCGTTAGAAGGGGATCGGCGAACACCGCTGCTGGGAATGGACAAGATACACGATAAAAACTACTCAGGTTGGGACGGTTCGTCGAGCACCGGGGAAGCATTGCGTAACTGGCGTCATGCTGCGGCTGAGGCGGGGCTGGAAAAGCGCGGCCGAACCAACATCATTGATATCGATAAGGTCCGTGGCGGCCCAGGCGTGATGATCGATGCTTCCCACGGCAGTTTCGATAACAACATTGACGTGATCAGCCTGACCCTGCAACGCATTGTTGAGAATAACCAGCTGAACGTACCGGTGGATGATCTTCGCGGTTTTTAGATGGCACGGTATGTGGTTGCCGGGTTTGTCATCCGGCAGCCTTTGCCCGTGAAATCAGAAAATTTACTTCGCAGGCTAACCGCAGATTGCTTCAAAAAAATTCCCGTATTTGTTATATTGTTGTTCATTGATTATTCACCTCTGCGGTGCCAAAAAGAACAAGATTCACCGCAACCCAGGACAATACCATGTTAGATTACCGCTTCCCGACAGCTTTGCAGATGGTTCTCAGCGTAGCAATGGCGGAGCAGATGGGTGAACGTTCGACGAGTGCGATTCTGGCCTACGGCCTGGAAGCGAACCCGAGCTTTATCCGTAAACTAATGGTTCCGCTTACTCGTGACGGCATCATCGTCTCCACGCTTGGCCGCAACGGCTCTATTCATCTTGGCCGCCCGGCGGACAAGATCACCCTGCGTGATATCTATCTTTCGGTTATTGAAGATAAAAAGCTGTGGGCGTCGCGTCCTGAAGTTCCGGCTCGCTGCGTGGTCAGCGCCAACGCCTGTTGGTACTTCAAATCGATTGCCGATGAAGCAGAGCAGGCTTCGCTAAACGTCCTTGCTCGTCACACCGTGGCCAGCGCGCTGGAGGCGGTCAAAAATGGCGATAGCAGCGGCTGCGACCCGGTGCCGGAAATGATCGCCCGCTTTAAAAAAGCGCATTAATCATTTTCTGGTGACGAAAAAAAACCGCCTTCAAATGTGAAGGCGGTTTTTTGTTATCTGCTGCAGGCTAGGCGGGCAGATCCTCCTGGACCGGCTTCCTGCGGGTCACCAGTTTCCGCAGCGTCACGTAAAACACCGGCGTCAGGAACAGACCAAACAGCGTCACGCCCAGCATCCCGGAGAACACCGTGATCCCGGTGACACCGCGGACTTCCGCTCCTGCACCGTGGCCGAGGATCAGCGGAATGGTCCCGGCGATAAAGGCGATGGAGGTCATCACGATCGGGCGCAGACGCAGGCGGCATGCCTCCAGCGCCGCTTCCATGATGCCTTTCCCCTGGATCTCCAGCTCGCGGGCAAACTCGACGATCAGAATGGCGTTTTTACAGGCCAGGCCCATCAGGACCACCAGACCCACCTGCACGAAGACGTTGTTATCGCCCCCGGTCAGCCAGACGCCAAACAGCGCGGAGAGCATCGTCATCGGTACGATAAGGATCACCGCCAGCGGCAGGGTCCAGCTTTCATACAGAGCGGCCAGCACGAGGAACGCCAGCAGCACCGCCACCGGGAAGACGATCAGAGCCGTGTTGCCCTGGGTGGCCTGCTGGAAGCTGAGATCCGTCCACTCAATATTCATCCCATTCGGCAGGATCTGCTTCGACAGCTCCTCCAGATGCGTCATCGCCTGTGAAGAAGAGAGGACCCGCGGATCGGCATCGCCAATCAGGTCCGCCGCTGGATAACCGTTGTAGCGGATCACCGGATCCGGCCCGTAGGTGGTACTGATATTCACCATACTGCCGATCGGCACCATTTCGCCCTGATTATTGCGGGTGCGCAGATTAGCAATATCTTCCACGCTCTCGCGGAATGGCCCATCGGCCTGGGCCATCACGCGCCAGGTACGCCCGAACTGGTTAAAGTCATTGACATAAGACGAGCCGAGATAGGTCTGCAGCGTGCCGAACAGATCGGTTAGCGACACCCCCTGCGCTTTCGCCTTATCGCGATCGACCTGCACGTCCAGCTGCGGCACGTTAGCCTGGTAAGTCGAGATCGGGAAGTGCATCCCTGGCGTCTGCATAATCGCCCCGGACATCGCATTCACCGCGCTTTGCAGCGCGCCATAGCCCAGCCCACCGCGATCCTGGATGTACAGGGAGTAGCCGGAACCCTGACCCAGTCCTAAAATCGGCGGCGGCAGGATGGAGAAGCCAAAGCCCTGCTGGATTTGCGCGATTTTGGCGTTGATCTCCGCATTAATTTCCGCCGCCGTGTGTTTGCGCTGGTCGAACGGTTTCAGGCCAAAAAAGACCGTCCCGGTATTCGGCGTGTTGGTGAACTGCAGCGCATTAAGCCCCGGGAAAGCGACCGCATAATCGACCCCTTCGGTATTCATCCCGATCTCGCTCATTTTGCGGATCACCGCGTCGGTGCGCGCCAGCGACGACCCTTCCGGCATCTTCACGCCGCCAATGAGATACAGCTTATCCTGGGTGGGAATAAACCCGCCGGGGACGACTTTAAACATCACCCCAGCGGCGCAGAGCAGCAGCAGATACACCACAAACACCGCGCCACGGCGTCCGAGGGTTTTGCTCACCAGTCCCTGATAGCCGTTCGAGCTGCGCAGGAAAAAGCGGTTAAACGGACGGAAAATCCAGCCAAACAGACGATCGATCAGCCGGGTAGGGAGGTCTTTCTTCGCACCGTGCGGCTTTAACAGCAGGGCCGCCAGCGCCGGGGAGAGCGTCAGCGAGTTGATGGCCGAGATCACCGTCGAGATGGCGATGGTCACCGCAAACTGTTTGTAGAACTGGCCGGTGACCCCGGAGAGAAACGCCATCGGCACGAACACCGCACACAGCACCAGCGCAATGGCGATAATCGGCCCGGAGACCTCACGCATCGCCTGATGCGCCGCGGCAAGCGGCGCAAGCCCCTCTTCGATATTACGCTCAACGTTCTCCACCACCACGATGGCGTCGTCCACCACGATACCGATAGCCAGTACCAGCCCGAACAGGCTCAGGGTATTCAGCGAGAAGCCCAGCAGATAGAGAATGCTGAAGGTACCCACCACCGATACCGGCACGGCGATCAATGGGATAATCGACGCGCGCCAGGTCTGCAGGAACAGGATCACCACCAGCACCACCAGCACCACTGCTTCCAGCAGCGTCTGCACCACCGCGCGGATGGAGTCGCGCACGAAAACCGTCGGGTCGTACGGCGCCGCCCATTTCATATCTTCCGGGAAGCGGGTGGCCAGCTCGGCCATTTTGGCGCGTACCGCGTTCGACAGATCGATGGCGTTAGCCCCCGGCGACTGGAAGATACCGATCCCGACCGCATCCTTATTGTTGAGCTGGGAACGCAGCGCATAGCTGCCGGAACCCATCTCGATGCGCGCCACGTCGCGCAGGCGGACCAGCGAGCCGTCCTGCGCCGTTTTCAGAATGATATTGCCAAACTCTTCTTCGGTATGCAGACGGCCCTGGGCGTTAATGGAGATCAGGAAATCGCTCTCCTGCGGCAGCGGCTCGGCGCCAAGCTGTCCGGCAGACACCTGGACGTTTTGCTCCTGCATCGCCGTCACCACATCCGAGGCTGTCAGACCGCGGGCCGCGACCTTATTGGGATCCAGCCAGACGCGCATCGCATATTCACCGGAGCCAAAAATCTGGATCTGGCCGACGCCGGGCAGGCGCGCCAGCTCATCCTTCACTTTCAGCGTGGCGTAGTTGCGCATATACAGCGAGTCGTACTTACCGTTTGGCGAAAACAGATGCACCACCAGGGTCAGCGTCGGAGACTGTTTCTGGGTGGTGATGCCCAGACGGCGTACATCCTCCGGCAGACGCGCTTCCGCCTGCGCGACCCGGTTCTGCACCTGAACCTGCGCCTGATCCGGGTCGGTACCCGGGCGGAAGGTGACGGTGGTGACCAGCACGCCGTCGGAGCCAGCGACCGATTTCATGTACATCATGTTTTCAACGCCGTTGATCGCTTCCTCCAGCGGCGTCGCCACGGTCTCGGCAATCACTTTCGGGTTGGCGCCGGGATACTCCGCGCGCACCTGGACGCTCGGCGGGACGACGTCCGGATATTCGCTCACCGGCAGCAGCGGGATAGCGATTAACCCGGTGATAAAAATTAAAATCGACAGCACCGCGGCGAAAATCGGCCTGTCGATAAAAAAGCGGGAAAAGTCCATGTGTTGGATTCTCTGATTAGGGATCAGTTGAGGGCGGCGCTGGTGGTCATGGCAACGGTTTTGGCATTCACCGGCATACCCGGCATAAACACTTTTTGTAACCCGTCGACGATGACGCTATCCCCAGGGTTCAGCCCCTTCTGAACGATGCGTAAACCGTCTGCCAGACGCCCCGGGGTAATATCGCGTCGCTGTGCTTTACCATCTTTATCAACGATATAGACGTATTTACGGTCCTGATCGGTCAGTACCGCTTTGTCGTCGATCAGCGTAGCCTGGAACTCCGCGCTGCCCGGCAGACGCACGCGGGCAAACAGCCCCGGTGTGAACAGACGCTGCGAGTTATCCAGCAGCGCGCGCATGCGGATGGTGCCGGTACTCGGCGTTAACTGATTATCAAGAAAATCCACTTTGCCCTGATGGGGGTAACCCTCCTCGCCAACCAGGCCAATCTCCACCGGGAGCGCCTGATTATCGCTGGACGCCCCTTGCCCACGGCGGGCGAGGTTTTGATAGTGGAGGTAGGTTGACTCGTCGACGTCAAAGTAGACGTACACCGTCTTCTGCGAGACCAGAGTGGTGAGCACGCTGGCGGTGTCGCCCGCGGTGACCAGGTTACCGCTGGTGATCAGCGCCCGGCTGGCGCGGCCGTCAATAGGGGCGGTCACTTTGGTGAAGTCGAGGTTAAGCTGCGCGGCATCCACCGCCGCCTGCGCGGCGCGAATATCAGCCTGCGCCTGAACCGCGGCTGACCGGCGCTGCTCCCACTCTTCACGGGAGACAAGATTGGTATGGACTAATTTATCGGTGCGGTTCGCCTCGCTTTGCGCCAGGCTGGCCTGCGTTTTGGCTCTCGCCAGCGTCGCCTGCGCCTGCTCCAGCGCGGCGCGATAGGTTCTGTCATCTATCGTGAACAGCACCTGGCCCTTTTTCACCTCCTGACCGTCGGTGTAATTCACTTTATCAATGTATCCCGAGACGCGAGGGCGAAGCTGAACGCTCTCCACCGCTTCAATGCGACCGTTAAAACTATCCCACTGACTGATCGACTTCACCAGCACCTTAGCGGCGCTGACCGTCGGGGCGGGAGGCGCGGCGTTTTGCGCGACGCTGTTGTCGCAGCCGACGAGCAGAAAGGAGAGCATCATCGCGCCGAGCGCGGTCAGGTGAATGTTTCCCCAGGTTTTTTGCAGGCTCATTATTTTTATTCCGGTAATTGTAGCCGCCGGGCAAGACGCAGCGTGAGAGGCCGCGCCACTTCCTTTGTCCGGGCTGGCTTAAGGCCATTTGTGTCGATCATCGCCACAAAACTGTAACAATTTCGAATACACTATCGCGGCGATTGTAGGAAGGCGCTTAACTAAGTGCAAGAATAATTGTTGCACTTTATGTGCGGTCCAGGGGGGAGACAAAAACCGCGATCCCGGCGTGGATTTAAATGTAACAATAAAACTTGCATTTTGTGTAAAAACAGGCCACCTTTAAATGCAACTGACAAAGATGCTTTTAACCGGCTGCGCGGAGGTAACATGATGAACACTGGCGCCATCATTCAGGATCTGATCGACTGGATCGACAACCATCTTGATAGCCGTCTGGATATTGACACCGTTGCCCGACGATCCGGCTATTCGAAGTGGCACCTGCAGCGGATCTTCAAAGAACATACCGGGCAGCCCCTCGGAGAATATATTCGGGCGCAAAAGCTGCAAAAGTCGGTCGAACGCTTAGCCCACAGCAACGAGCCGATCCTCAACGTGGCGATCGCCCTCGGCTTTGACTCCCAGCAGTCCTTCAACCGCAGCTTCAAGCGCCAGTATGGCCAGGCGCCCGGCGTCTGGCGCCGGAGTATCAGCCGCTCTGCAGGGCAGGCATCTCGTCAGTGATCTTCATGACCGGGGAGGATCAGTCCTGACCCGGTCCATGATCAAATTTGCTGCCTTTGCCGATGGCATAGAACTGCCCGCCTGCGACATAGTGAACGGTCCGCAGCTCGTCCGGCGCATCATCAAAAATCCAGTGTCCGTTACGGAATACCCGATCATCGCTCCAGGCGGCGACGATATCGCCCATAAACAGATTGTGCTGTTGCTGAATGTCCGGGTAGGGCATCACTTTGCACACCAGCCAGCCCGCGCAGCCTGCCACGAGGGGGATGTCGAACCCCGGCTGATAAATGAAGGGGATGGAGTCATTTTTATCCGGCGCGTCGGCATAGCTGCGCCCGCCAGCGTAGAGGACGGTTGCCATCTGGCTGACTACGGGGATCTGCACCACGAAATAGCCGCTCTTTTCCACCAGCTGACGAGTGAAGGCCTGGGGGCCGATATAGGCCACCACTTTTCGCTCGCCTGCCAGCCCAACCCAGGCGGCTGACATGACATTTTCGACGCCATCATATTTTGCGGAAATCATGGTGGTGGACCCGACCTGCAATAAACGATAGGCCTTACTTAATTCGACAGGCTGAACGGACATGGTTTTTCCTTTATGCGTGTTATTTAACGTTATGATTCTCTGGATATTTATTGAGGGCATGGCCATTTTTGGCCCCTCACGCGATACCCATAGCGCAACGATACGCCAGGCTATTAAGCGCAAAAAGGTGCGTAAATTGTTTTCATTATTCATAATTAACGAATAATCATGCCGTCTGTCGGTAAGTTGCTTGCTTCAGGAGAGAAAGAAGGTGGATCGTATCCAGGCTATGCAGATGTTTATGCGCGTCGCGGAGGCAGGGAGCTTCGTGCGCGCCGCGGAAACCCTTTCCCTGCCTGCCTCCACTGTCACCAGTACCATTAAAAACCTTGAGCAATACCTGAAGGTGCGGCTGCTGAACCGGACCACAAGGCGCGTGAGTCTCACTCCGGAAGGGCTGCAGTATCTGGCGCAGTGCCGGGAAATTCTCGCCCTCATCGAACATAGCGAATCCAGCCTCAGCGAGTCTGTCGCGCGGCCTCAGGGGCGCCTGCGGGTTGATATGCCCGCGGGCATCGCGCATTTCATCGTCATGCCGCATCTGCCGGACTTTTACCGGCGCTATCCCGATATCTACCTGATGATCGGCGTCAGCGATCGGCAGGTCGATCTGATTCAGGAAGGTGTCGACTGCGTGATACGCATGGGAGAGCTGAACAACTCCAGCCTGGTGGCCCGCCCTCTGGGCCGCTTTCGCTGGGTAACCTGCGCGTCGCCGGACTATCTCAGGGAATATGGCGTGCCGTCGTCACCGGAGGCGCTCTCTAAGCACCGGGCGGTGCATTATTTCTCCGGCCAGGCGAGACGGGCCGATGAGTTCCGCTTTGTTCGCCACGGGGAGACCTTTTCTGTACCCGTCAGCGGCAACGCCGCGGTGAATGAAACGGGGCTCTATATAAAAATGTGCCTGGCGGGCTTCGGGCTGGCGCAGCTGGCGGAGAATATCGTTGCTGACCACCTGCAGGAGGGGAGACTGGTGGAAGTGCTGACGGACTGGCAGCCGCCCCCGGTACCCGTCACATTGCTCTATCCGCACCAGCGCTTTCTCTCTCCCGCTGTGCGGGCGTTTGCTGAGTGGATGAGCGAGGTGGTCTGAGGGAGGTATTGCTTGCATTTAGCGCTTCGCGATGGAGCGTAGGGTTCCAGCAGAAATATCTGGTCTGCTGATGAATCGCTC
Organism: Klebsiella variicola; assembly: GCF_000828055.2. Classification (NCBI taxonomy): domain Bacteria; kingdom Pseudomonadati; phylum Pseudomonadota; class Gammaproteobacteria; order Enterobacterales; family Enterobacteriaceae; genus Klebsiella; species Klebsiella variicola. Next base: position 1,197,611 of record NZ_CP010523.2, read on the forward strand.
GATATTCTGTAATGCTTTGTCTTTTTTGTGAACAGGAAAAAGTATGCTTAATACGCTACCCGATTTACACAGAAGTTTTGCAGAGCAACTGAAGCTTAAATTACAGTCTGATTCGCGGATCCACTCCCTTCTCGCTGGCGGCTCGTTTATCCATGGCGGGTTTGATCAATACTCCGATCTGGATTTCGTGGTGGTGGTCGACCCTCTCTATTATGACGAAATCATGGCTCAGCGTATGGCGTTCGCCGGAACGCTCGGCCATCTGCTACATGCTTTCACCGGGGAACACGTCGGTGAGCCTCGCCTGCTGATCTGCCTGTTTGGCCCGGAACTTCTGCATGTCGATCTGAAATTTATCACTCTGGACATGCTCACTCAGCGCGTTGAAGAGCCTGCCGTGTTATTTACCCGAGATAACGATGCTCTAGAGCGACAACTGGCAAAATTTAGCGCGCACTGGCCGGATATGACGCCGGAGTGGTTTGAGTCCCGAGCCTGGATCTGGCTGCATTATGCCGTGGTTAAACTGGGCAGGGGGGAACTCTTCGAAGCGATGGGGATGCTGTCTTTCTTCCGGGAACAAGTGCTGGGGCCGATGCTGTTCCGTCGCGCCAATCTACCGCAACGCGGTGTTCGCCGAATAGAAGCCCTCGGCATTGATCCCGATGGCCTGCTGACTTCCACCCTGGCAACGCACGATCGTCACTCCGTCGGGATTGCCATTCGAAGGGCTGCTGACGCTTATGTCACTCTGCGGGCTGATGCGTTGCCTGACAATATCGCAGACGATGCAGCGCGTCGGGCGGTCCTTGCCATGCTGGACGTGTATTCTGCCAAGGGGTAAATCTATCTCTCCGGCCGCGGACGCGGCCGGAGGGTGAAAGGGTTGTGCGAGTGTCGTGGGAGGTCTAATTCTGAGAGGGGGGGTTGGCGGGTAATTGGTAGCGCGAAAACAACAGGGCTTTTCGTTGGGCCTATCAATGGGCCTAAAAGGTTCGGATTTAATGAGTTCTCTTCGGACTTCGCGGGATAAATTCAAGGCACAAAAAAGCCCGCAGGGCTTGCGCCGTGCGGGCTTTCAGGACTTCATCGGATGACTCTGGTAATCACCGATGGAGAATTTTGGTGGAGCTGGCGGGAGTTGAACCCGCGTCCGAAATTCCTACATACCATCCTTTCTATAACAAAAACAGTATATTGTGACTAAAAACAGTTGGTTAGTGTTATGTTGTGCTTGTCTGTTTTATACTATTTTAATGCTTTGCCGCCAAAATGTCGCCATATCTAGCCATATCTACATAGCGTTTACCATTTAAAATCAGCAAAGGAACATCGGGTGAAATTATTTGTTGTATTTTAAAATCAGGACTTAATTGATTAAGCTCAATGGGTCTTCCCCATACGGAAAACAATTTTTTAGTTTTGGTAAATACATGTGCACCAACCATCGTGAATTGATTTACGGCGTCAATAATTCCTACAGAAATATTCTCTAAAGCTTCAAGTATTTTATACATCTCATTCATAGAAGAGACGTATGTGATTAATTTTGAATTGCCGTATTCTATTGAAAAAGATTTTTGATAAGTTGGGTATATTATTTCAAGGTGATTGCAAATATTAATTGCCTCCATCTCTAACTCATACCATAGTTTTAATAAAATACTTGCATCATCCAGTTTTACATGTGCTATTTTATTAGTGTTTTTATGTAGTTCATTAAGTGTTCTGTTTATTTTTACCCATGACTTGAGGATTAACGCAGTGTAATTTTTATCTGCATCATATTCTGCCCCATTTATAGGATCACAATTGGGATATAATTTTTTATACAAAGATAGGGGGTAAGTAATTTTAAAAGTTTTTGACTCCTCAGCTAATCTACCATTGATTTGTAAGATGTTTGTTGTTAGCTTTGTTTCAGGTAAGGATTTAAGGTAATCAGTTTGGAATTTAGCATGAGCGTAATATCCGTCAGTCTTATTTTTCTTTTCAGATTCAGAGATTTGTTTCTCTGTTTGGATTGTGCGGTGGAGGTTGTTTATAATGGAGGCAAACGGAACCGCAGAAGCTAGTACTAATAACGGTAATTTTGATATTTCTAGGAATCGACTATAGCCATGACTTGTCAGGCTAAATGAGTGCCATTTACCTACCCAAATTAAAGCACCTAAAAAAATACATGTAGCCAAAGGAACACCAATTGAAACCCAGAAAATAGGTTGTTCTAAAAGACTTTTATGATTAATCTTGTAGTATCTTTTTTTTATAAAGATACAACATAAAAATATAAGTAGTGAAAAGTATATAATGCTAATGATGTATTTTTCCATTTTAAATCTCCAAAGTGGCTAATGGATTTTTAGTAACAGCATCTTCTAAATGTTCGGGCGAAAAATGAGAATAAATCATAGTCATTTTTATATCGGCATGGCCCAGAATATCGCGCAGAACAAGTATATTTCCGCCGTTCATCATAAAATGGCTTGCGAATGTATGGCGCAGAACGTGAGTACATTGCCCCTCTGGCAAATCGATACCGGCTCGCTTAACTGCCCGCTCAAAGGCTTTTCTGCATGGTGTGAATAACTTCCCTCTAGTTTTTGGGAGTTCGTCATATAGATCCTGAGATATTGGTACGGTACGGTTTTTCTTGCCTTTCGTTTTGGTATAAGTGATGCGGTATTTCGATAACTGGTGGCCTTGCAGGTTTTCGGCCTCACTCCAGCGTGCGCCAGTGGCCAGGCATATTTTTGCAATCATCAGCAAGCTCGGGCTTTGAGAGTCAGCGCAGGCATCAAGCAGGCGTTTAATTTCGTCCGGGGCCAGGAAAGCCAGTTCTCCCTCTGCGATTTTGAATGTTGGCAGCCCGGCGAGTGGGTTAGGGGCTGACCAGTGACCCAGCTTTTTCAAGGTGCCAAAAACGGATGATAAGTTACGCTGTTCCAGGTTTACCGTGCGGGGCTTTACTGGCGACATTAGCGCGCCTTCTTCGTTTCGTATTTCACCTTTTAATCGGGCTTCACGATATTTTGTAAAATCACCGGCGGTTAACTCAGAGGCCACGGGATCGCCCAGGCCATTGCAGATAATATTCAATTTCGCCATTAGGCGCTTAGGGTCTGCCAGCGTCTGGCCGTAAAGGGAGTGCCACTGCTCAATCAATTCTGACAAACGCCGCCGATCTTCCTTTTCACCCAGCCACGGTTTTTTGTTCACTTCATCCATGGTGAAATTTTCGAATGCTACAGCCTCGCCCTTTGTCGCAAATTGCTTGCGCACGCGCTTCCCGTCACGTCCGTTCGGATAACACTCGCATAACCACTTTCCGTTCGGCTGCTTTCTGATCGTCATAATTAAATGCTCTTAATGACTTTTACTGCACGGCCAATTACCTCAACGTCGTCGACAGAGCATTCAAAAGAGGTGTCATCTTGATGAACAATAATTTTATTCCCGGGGATGCGGGCAATCTTCACGATACTTTTCATTCCATCAATATCGATAAGCCAGATTCCGTTACTGAGCTGTTTTGTAGAGGTATCAATAACGTAATCCCCTTCAGTCGTTTTTACGTACAAACAGTCTTCTGCTTTACCTGAAATCAGCCCCTGATCAAGATAAATATCCTCCAGTTCATTAAAAGTACCGCCCTCTATCGTTACCTGTTTCACTGGCGGGACGACAATCTTAGAAAGGGGGCGTACTGTGGGCTGACTCTCGTTTTTGGACTTATTTTTTTCGTCTGCCTGAGGGTACATTTCGCCTTGCCCTGTTGTTAACCAGAGCAGAGAAATGCCTGTTTCAAGAGCGCATTGGATAACCCAGTCAGCAGGAAAGCTGTCACGTAACATCCTGTTTGCCATAGTACTTTTAGAGGCTTGAAGATGCTCAACTAAAGCAATCTGAGTATTGAAACCGTAGGCAGTCATTAGCCTTTTGATAGCTTCCCTTCCTCCCGTATTTGTACCGCTGTTAATCTTCAAGTTGAACTCTCCATTTGACAATCTAATATCGGGATCGTAAGTTATGTCCAACTTCTAAAGTGAGAGTTTGGAAGTTGGGGTTGAACATCATAAATCGCACTAAAACTAAGAGATACTGCACTATGAGCACAGATATTTCAATTCGAGTACCAAAAGAGATGGCTACGCCTGCAGAGTTCGCGGAGTGGGAAGGTATTTCCCGTGGCTCTGTATACCAAAAAATTCATCATGGTCAGCTTGCTAAGTACATGGTTAAAAAAGAGAAAAATAAAGGTCGCGTAAGCCTGCGTTACTTAATGTACAAAACCGATCAGGTCCGTGAGTCTCTTGGTCATTCCAACTTCCGCGTCATTGTAGGTTAGTGAGTTCGATTATGAGAACTTTTTAAGGGGCTCACATGTTTGATTATAAGATTTCCAAACATCCGCATTTTGATGAAGCCTGCCGGGCTTTCGCGCTGCGTCACAACATGGCGAAACTGGCAGAACGCGCGGGAATGAATGTCCAGACACTGCGCAATAAGCTAAACCCGGACCAGCCGCACCAACTTACCGCACCGGAAATCTGGCTGCTTACTGATCTGACCGAGGATTCAGCGTTGGTTGATGGTTTCCTGGCGCAGATCCACTGTCTCCCGTGCGTGCCGCTAAACGAAGTCGCGCGCGAAAAGATGCCGGATTATGTTCTAAAAGCTACGGCAGAAATCGGCCGCGTGGCTGCCGGCGCTGTTTCCGGCGAAGCGCACACAACGGCAGGGCGCCGCCAGATTGTTGATAGCATCAATTCAGTTACTCGACTGATGGCATTAACCGCAGTGACGTTGCAGGCGCGCCTGCAGGCAAGCCCGGCGATGGCCAGCACCATTGATACAGTCACTGGCCTGGGTGCCTCGTTTGGTTTGATCTGAGGTGGCTATGTTCACTAAACAACCATCACTCGCATCGCTGCTCGTTAAGCAAAGCCCATCACCTCATTTCGGGCATGGCTGGATCATGGGGAAGGATGGCAAGCGCTGGCATCCGTGCCGCTCTCAGGATGCGCTGCTGGAAGGTTTAACCGGTAACAGGAAAAGAATGTCATGGCTTTCAAAGCTGAAGATATCACTATCAATATGAGCGCCGGGCAGCGTGCCAGTGCGTTAAATCATATATCTGTATTACGTACCGCTCTATATGGCGACTGTGAAAAAGAACTTAATCGTTTTATTAACGAAATGCGTGATAAGCGTGATGAAAAGTACGAGCTGAATAATCGTGTGCTTGCTGCATTATTTTTTCTTGCAAATATTAGCAAGGAGCGTCACTGCGTTGAATTTAGTGAGCTGACGAGTGACGAGGTAACCGCACTTATTGGTGTGATGAACCATCTTCGCGCAGTCGTGAGTTTATTTCCAAAACGGCTAGCCATGCCGAATTAACCAGTAAGTGAAATTAATGGCGTAAACCCGCCGGGCATTTTTTTGCCCAAATTCAGGAGAAACAACAATGAGAAATATCGAAACCCGTTCCAACAAAATCGGCCCGGATGATGCAGGTCTTAACCAGATACTGACAGAGGCCCGCATGGAAGAACGCCGCGCACGTGCTGCGGCAATGGCTGCCCGCCTTGATAGTCTGGCGTGTCACATCACATCGCGCCAGCTTAATCACGTTGAGGCGGCGGAGCTGCTGCGCGTTGCTGCGGAAAACATCCAGAACGAAGCGCAGGAGATCCACTGATGGCTGATTCTATGGACCTCGTACAGCAGCGCGTTGAAGAAGAACGCCAGCGGCACATCCACACCGCCCGCAGTAAAGCGCCGGGCGTTTCCCGTGTCTTGTGCATTGACTGCGACGCACCAATACCGCCAGCCCGCCGCCGCGCTATTCCTGGCGTGCAGTGCTGCATCACCTGTCAGGAAATCGCAGAGCTGAAAGGCAAACACTACAATGGGGGTGCTGTATGAGCACCATCCTGAAATGGGCGGGCAATAAAACCGCCGTCATGCATGAGCTGAAAAAGCACCTGCCTGCAGGCCAGCGACTGGTTGAACCTTTCGCGGGTTCCTGCGCCGTGATGATGGCGACAGAGTATCCTCATTATCTTGTCGCGGATATTAACCCTGACTTAATAAATCTATATCGGGAGATAGCTACAAACGCATCAGATTTTATTGAGCGTGCCAAACACCTGTTTAAAATTTTCAATAGTGCAGATGGTTATTATGATGGCCGGGATTCATTCAATCATGATAAAGATCCTGAGTGGCAAGCGCCTCTCTTTTTATTCTTAAATCGTCATTGCTATCGGGGCCTTTGTCGTTATAACAAAAAGGGCGAATTCAACGCGCCTTACGGTCATTATACAAAACCGTATTTTCCTGAAAATGAAATTCGCGCTTTTGCTGAAAAAGCTACCCGTGCCACGTTTATCTGCGCCAGCTATGACGAAACTTTGGCGTTATTAGTGCCTGGGGATGTTATTTATTGCGATCCGCCCTATGACGGTACTTTCAGCAACTATCACACTGCCGGTTTTACAGAGGACGATCAGTATCAGCTGGCCTCTATTCTTGAGCGCCGGGCATCAGAAGGCCATCCGGTCATTGTTTCGAACAGCGACACTGTTCTGACTCGTTCCCTGTATCGAAATTTCACTCATGACCGCATTAACGTAAAGCGCAGCATCGGCGTTGCCGCGGGCGAAGGAAAAAGTGCTGACGAACTTATTGCTGTACTGAAGCCGGGGGTATGGGTTGGCTTTGATCTAGCTGGCGGCCCTGATTGCTCTGTCGTGCATGAGGGGCGCGCGTGAGTCATCACGAAGTTGAAAAGCACGGCGGAGCAGAAGATTCCGCCGCTGCTTTTGCCTGGAATGTACCTAAAAAGGCGATTAACCCCTATCTGGGCCCGGCAGAAGTAGCGCCGGTTTCTGCGCTTTCAAACCTGATTACTCTCTATGCTGCGGATAACGAGCAGGAACAGCTGCGCCGCGAGGCTCTGAGTAATGAGGTCTGGGACCGCTATTTCTTCAATGAATCCCGTGATCCTGTTCAGCGGGAAATGGAGAAGGACCTGCTGATCAGCCGTGCCAAAATGGCCCGCGAGCAGCAGCGGTTTAATCCCGATCTGGTGATTCTGGCAGACGTAAGCGCTGAAGCATCACATATCAGCAAGCCACTGCTTGAGCGCATCAAATATTTCGAGGGCCTGGGCAAGCCGAAGGCATATTCCCGCTATCTACGTGAAACCATCAGGCCGTGCCTTGAACGCCTGGAGCGCGTGCGTACCAGCCAGGTTTCTGCGTCATTCCGTTTTATGGCGCGCCACGACGGGCTGGAGGGCCTGCTGGTTCTTCCTGAAATGAACCAGGATCAGGTTAAGCGGTTATCTACCTTGGTGGCGGCACACATGAGCATGTGTCTGGATGCTGCCTGCGGTGAGCTATTTGCGGATGAAGACGTTACGCTGGAAGAGATCCGCCGGTCATGGGAAAGGGTGGCCACTGAGGCCATGCGCCTTGATGTTATCCCGCCTGCTTTCGAGCAGCTGCGCCGTAAAAAGCACCGCCGTAACCCGGTCCCATACGAACTTATTCCGGGTTCGCTTGCTCGTATGCTCTGTGCTGACTGGTGGTATCGCAAGCTGTGGCAGATGCGGTGTGAATGGCGGGAAGAACAGCTGCGCGCCGTCTGCCTGGTTAACAAAAAGGCGTCCCCGTATGTCAGCTATGAGGCCGTGATCCATAAACGCGAACAGCGCCGCAAATCGCTGGAATTCTTCCGCTCGCATGAGCTGACCAATGAGCAGGGCGATACGCTGGATATGGAAGACGTGGTAAACGCCAGCAGCAGCAATCCGGCGCACCGGCGCAACGAAATGATGGCCTGCGTTAAAGGGCTGGAGCTGATCGCAGAAATGCGTGGTGAATGCGCCGTGTTCTATACCATCACCTGCCCGTCACGCTTTCACGCAACGCTCAATAACGGCAGGCCAAACCCGAAATGGACCAGTGCCACGGTCCGGCAGAGCAGCGATTATCTGGTGAATATGTTCGCCGCCTTCCGTAAGGCGATGCACAAAGCTGGGCTGCGCTGGTATGGCGTCCGCGTTGCTGAGCCACACCATGACGGCACCGTGCACTGGCACCTGCTGTGCTTCATGCGCAAAAAAGACCGCAAATCCATCACCGCGCTGCTGCGTAAATTTGCCATCCGTGAGGACCGCGAGGAGCTGGGCAACACTACCGGCCCGCGATTTAAGTCTGAGCTGATCAATCCGCGCAAGGGTACGCCTACCAGCTACATCGCGAAGTACATCAGTAAGAACATCGACGGGCGCGGCCTGGCTAACGAAATCAGCAAAGAAACCGGCAGATCACTGCGGGACAACGCCGAACATGTCAATGCCTGGGCTTCACTGCATCGCGTCCAGCAATTCCGCTTTTTCGGTATTCCGGGGCGTCAGGCATACCGCGAGCTGCGTTTGCTGGCAGGCCAGGCTGCACGACAGCAGGGCGATAAAAAAGCCGGTGCGCCGGTACTGGATAACCCGCGTCTGGATGCCGTGCTGGCGGCAGCCGATGCCGGGTGTTTTGCCACCTACATCATGAAACAGGGCGGCGTACTGGTTCCGCGTAAACATCACCTGGTCCGCACGGCTTATGAACTCAATGACGAGCCATCAGCCTATGGCGATCACGGCATCCGTATTTATGGCATCTGGTCCCCGATTATTGAGGGCCGGATTTGCACGCATGCGATGAAGTGGAAAATGGTTCGTAAGGCCGTTGACGTTCAGGAGGCGCCAGCCGACCTGGGCGCTTGCGCCCCTTGGACTCGTGGCAATAACTGTCCCCCTGTGGAAAAAATGAACGAAAACGGGTCCGTAAGCGGACAGGATTTACCGGATATTACGGGTATGGATGAGCGGGAGCTGCAGGAATATCTCCATAGCATGAGCAAAAAGGAGCTGAGGGAGCTAAACGCGCGGCTTCGGATGGTTAAGCCTAAGCGCCGGAAAGGGTACAGGCAGGATGTGGATAATCAGCAGCGCCTGCAGCTGGAGTATGAACTTAAATCGAGAGGCTTTGATGGTTCGGAGGCGGAGATCGATCTGCTTCTGCGCGGCGGCAGTATTCCATCCGGTGCCGGTCTGCGTGTCTTTTACCGGAACCAAAGGCTGCAGGAAGATGATAAGTGGCGCCAGTGGTACTGATGAAGGGGGCGCATTTTTCGCCTTTTTTCTGCTACATCGGACACATCTGATTGAATGATAAAAAGTATTTTACAACTTAAAAAACGTATTATACTGTATGTATGTACAGTGTTTGGTTGTCCGTATGTAGGGATGTGGCATTACATATCCTGTAGTGAGGATCGGAGGGAAAATGCAGGACTATCTTTTGGAGTCGTTGAAGCTCCAGCGTATTGATTTTTTTATCAAGCTTGTAGCGGCTAGTGAGTGCAGCGATGAAGAGAAGCGGCTTGCTATCCAGTGGGTCTCAGAGCTGACAGATGAATTAATGGCGAAAATCCGTAGCCATGAGTACAGCCGGTCAATGGATGTTTCCAGTTAGAAGGGATGATCTCCATGCGTGTCGAAATAATGATTGATAAAGAGCAGAAAATTAGCCAGGCGACACTGGAAGCACTCGAAACCGAGCTTTACCGCAACCTGACCCCTTTGTATCCCAAGACGGCGATCCGCATTCGTAAAGGCAGTGCCAACGGTATCGAGTTGACCGGCTTAAAACTTGATGAGGATAAACAGCGGGTAATGGAAATTATGCAGCAGGTCTGGGAAGACGACAGCTGGATGCATTAACAAAACGTTGCAGGCGATAAAACTGGTTTTTACCGCCTGCAAGGTTGAACAACGAGCAAGGCGAGGCGTTAGGCTATGGGGTCTAAAGACAGCAATTATCAGGTCGTTTATCGCTATGAGTCATTAATAAAGTATGTCCCGGGTGGCTGGGTGCTGTTTCAGCGGCCAAAATCCTGCGGCGGCGGGTTCTGGCTGGGTAAAACCTATGATGGTGTTTTTATGTTTGAACTTGATCGCCCCGTTCCCCTTAGTGAGGGAGTTAAGTACATCATCCTCTCATCTCGAGTGGCTGAAAACTTCATGGATTTTGACGAGGATTTCAGGCTAACCTGAAAAAACGAGAGTGCATGGCTATGCCGCATGAATCTGCATGATCGTTTGAGGATCGTTTTAGCTCCGGCCCGCCAGTTCTGGCGGGCTTTTGCATGTCTCATGCAGGTGCATGAAAACCACTATACAAAGCGGGCAGGCGTGGCGGGGATACGAGCGCGCGCAAAAGCTCAAAACTATGACAAAAGGTCGTAGAAAAATTGAAATGAGTTCTTTAAAGTAAAAGTGTTATCGCATTGCTACTAATAAATAGAGGAACTTGTTATATGGCGATTATGGTTAATGATTGTCCACGTTGCGGAAGTCAGAGAATTACATTTAATATTCAAGATGGGAATTATATACAGGATCGACATATAGGCTTCAATATTACTATAAAGATTTATGAGTTATATTGTATTTGCCGGCAATGCATGCGTGGCACAATTTTTATTGCTCAACCTTCGGCAGAGCAAAAAACCTTTGAGGGAGTTGAGTGGCGTTCTGCTTTTAATTTAAATGCTATTGGCACTATTACAGGTACGGTTGGTCCAGCAGATTTGAAAGTAAGCCCACCACCTGAGTTTCTTCCAGAGAAAATAAATGATGCTTTTATAGAAGGGGCAAAATGCTTGTCCGTTGGGTGTTACAACGCTGCTGCAACAATGTACAGGCTATGTCTGGATATGGCTACAAAGGAACTACTACCGCCAGAGGGGCAGGAGCCGGGAAGCAGAATCAGACGTAGTTTGGGATTGCGTATGGGATGGTTGTTTGACAACCAGGTCTTACCTCAGGCTATGAGAGATTTAGCCGAATGCGTAAAAGATGATGGAAATGATGGTGCCCATGATGGGCTCCTTGATAAAACATCTGCAATTGACCTAGAGGAGTTTACATATGTCTTATTAGAACGCCTGTACACTGAAAAAGCACGCTTAGAAGAGGCTAAATTAAGACGACAAAAAAGACATAACGAAAGCGGCTCGTAAGAGCCGCCTCAGTCGTATCTAATTAAATTCTAAATTATAAGGTTCAAAGATGATAATTTCATCATCAAGCCACTCGTTAATTTGTTCTAGCCTTTTTTGAAGTGGGAACAATTCATTTCGAACAAACACTTTGCTAGCTTTCTCAACATCACCAAATCCTCCAACATTGTTTGGCATAATGCCCATCATTTGCGGAGGTACGCGGTGTGCTGCCATCATGTCATCGCGGCTCACGTTTTTGATGTTTAAAAACTCATCCTTTGCCGCAACCTCCGACAACGGGATGATCTGGATGCCGTCCTTTTTTCCGTTGGGAGAGTACATAAATAAGTTGCGGAAGTTACCCGGCCCTTTAGCGCTTTTCATTGCCTGGCGGATATTGTTCACGTCTTCCTGATTCTGCGCTGCGTCGGTCATGTACATGATGAAACCCGCATGGCTGCCGTTGATGTAATACTTCCGGCGGAACAGCGTTGCCGACTCATTAAGCAGAGTTGAAGGGATAGCTGAGAGGTAGCCGGGCAGTCCGTAGATTTCCTGGTTAATGTCCGGCTCCATCAGGTGAAAGATGCTACCCGTTGTGAACTCATAGGGCTGTGTAGTAAGCCCATATTGCACAAACCAGTAAGTGTCGAGGTCAAGACCTCGCCGGGTGTACTTCGCCAGTGATGGCTCCAGTGACAAGACCCCGCCAAGTCGGTTAGTCCGTTTTTCCAGGTAGGCGTTACCAAATACCAGATAATCCTGCACAAAACGGGTAAAAGCTTGCTGGCTAAGCAGTGGGTGCGGAATGTAGGTGCTGCTGAGAATGTCACGCTTAACGGCAATCGGTGAGCTGTGATGTACGGCTGCGCGATAGGTCCGCGCCAGCCCGTCAAAGCTCACCGGCGGCTCATACCAGCGGTCCATTTGCACGCATTCTACGTAGTCCAGAAGTTCTCGGCGGTCCAGTACCGGAATGGGATCGCCAAAGCTGAACGCCTGAGTAGTCGCTGCATCATTGGGTTGTACGTCAGGTGGCATCACATCCTGTGCGGTATTCTCAGTCATTAAAAAATCTCCACAATGTTGCTGGTATTGGCGGCTTCGCCCTGCAGCGGTTCGTTAAACAGTGCGTGCATCGTTGCCCAGGCCAAATCTGCGTGGCTGGCTTCTTCGCTGCGGCTGGCTTCGTAGGTAGGGCGGTTTCCGCTGGCGGTGGTGGCGCGGCGGATAGCCATAAATGACTGCGCAATGTCGGTATGCCCGGCGTCAAACTCCAGACGGCGGTGGCTGATAATGTCGTATGCCTTGAGCACCAGGGCGTTTTTGACGTTGGGGTTATAGACAAACTCCCGCACGGCAGGGAAAAAGCCTTTTACGTTTTCATAAACACCGTGGCCGACGCCGGTGGAGTCAATGCCGATGTAGGTCACGTTATACTGCTGCGTCAGTTTGCGGATGGCCTCTGCCTGGGCGCGGAAGTCCATTCCACGCCACTGGTGACGCTCAAGGATGCGGAACTTACCGCCGGGAACCGTCGGTGGAGCAATGACTACGCAGCCAGCGCTGTCACCGTTCTGGGTACCTTTCGCCGGGTCATAGCCGATCCAGACTTCGCGCCAGCCGAACGGACGCAGGGCCAGCGCCTGAAAGTCTTCCCAGACTTCCCAGCTGTCCACCATGCAGGCCTGCAGGTCAGCCAGTGGGAAAACTGAGGCGAGATCGTCGATGAACTCACACATCAGCAGGTTCTGGTACTCGTCGGGGCTGTACTCCAGGCGCAGCTGGTCGAGGTCGAACAGGTTGCAGCCACCGCGCACGGCGTCCTCCACCGTCACGATCTGTCTGAACTGACCGTCAGCGCAAAGCAGACCGGCAGCAAGGGCTGAGTGGGTCAGGTCGATATCAACGCGATCAGCTTTTGCCCGCCCGCGATTGAACAGGGCGCCGGACCAGAACGGGTAAGCGCTGTGCGTCAGGCTGGAAGGCGTTGAGAAATAGGTCTGGCGCCATTTCTTGTGCAGCGCCATGCCGGAGGCGACTTTACGTAGCTCCTGAAATTTCGGGATCCAGAAATACTCATCAAGATACAGATTGCCGTGGTAGCTCTGCGCGGTGCGGGCGTTGGTCCCGAGAAAATACAGCGTGGCGCCGTTTGGCAGCACCATGGGATCGCCTTTTAATTCCACGTCGACTTCTTTGGCAAACTCGCTGATGTACTGCTTAAAAACATGCGCCTGGGCTTTACTGGCTGACAGGAAAATCTGGTTTCGCCCTGTCATCAGGGCGTCCATCAGCGCTTCACGCGCGAAATAATACGTAGCGCCGATCTGGCGCGATTTAAGCACGTTGCGGATGCGGTGCTTAATTCCTGCTTCCCACCAGTGGCGCTGATATTCAAACATTCCGTTGCGGAAAATTTCTTCCAGCTTTTCGATCTGTTCGTCGCTGAACTGGTTTTTTTCAGGTTGTTTGCGGGTGCCGCGGTTGCGGTTTTGCACGTTGGGGTTAAGGTCCGCCTCATTACCACCGTTGTTAAATTTACCGATACGGGCGTGTCGTTCAGACTGGCGAGCCAGCAGGTCTATTTCTTTAAAGTCTTTCCCTTCCTTGTGCTCCTTCATGATGAGCTGGCAATAGCGGGCGGCAGTGGTGAGCTGCATCTGATCGAGTGGGCCGTATTCGCCCCACTTGTCGCGCTTTTTCCAGCTGTGAACGGTTGCAACTTTTTCGCCCAGCATTTCAGCAATGCGGGCTACGCGGTATCCCTGAAAATACAGCAGTAATGCCTGCCTGCGGGGATCGAGGTCTGCGGGGGTCATCGTTTCCATGGCACAAACATACGGCCTTGCCTGGCACCTTTCCCCGGCTGGCCTTTGTATGGTTTACCGCACAAGGTCCGCGCGTTGTTTCACCCCCTCCATCGCAGCAACCATAAGGCCTCACAGAGTTATTTGATGGAGTCGGTCACATGGCTGTAAAAGCAAAGCGCTTCCGCATCGGTGTGGAAGGGGCAACGACAGACGGGCGCAATATTGAGCGTGCCTGGCTGGAACAGATGGCGGCGAGCTATGACCCGCAGCTGTATACCGCGTTGATTAATCTGGAGCACATCAAGGGTTACACCCCTGATAGCCCTTTCCGCCGTTTCGGGACAGTGGATAAGCTGGAAACAGAGGAGATTGCAGACGGCCCGCTGAAAGGGAAACTGGCCCTGTATGCGTGGATCACCCCGTCAGAGGACCTGGTAGCGTATACCCGTAATCTGCAAAAGCTGTTTACCTCGATGGAAGTCAATACCAGTTTTGCCGATACCGGCAAAGCCTACCTGGTTGGCCTGGCGGCGACGGATGATCCCGCAAGCCTGGGTACTGAAATGCTGCAGTTTAGCGCCAGCGCCAGAAGTAACCCCCTGGCAGGCCGCAAGCAAAACCCTGAAAACCTCTTTACCGCCGCCGAAGAAACGCTGATCGAGTGGGAAGAAGTCCAGGACGATAAACCCTCCCTGTTTTCCCGCGTTGCCGCGATGTTCACCAAAAAAGAACAGAACGATGAAGAGCGTTTTTCTGACGTGCATCGCGCGGTTGAGCTGATTGCTACTGAACAGCAAAACCTGAGCGAACGCACTAATAACTCCCTGTCTGCGCAGGATACGCGCATTGCTGAGCTGGAAGCCTCCCTGCAGGAACAGCAGACCGCTTTTGCTGAACTGGAGCAGCGGCTGAGCCAGGAAGACAGCCGCAAAGATTATCGCCAGCGCGCGCCGGGCGGAAACGCACCGGCAGGCACACTGACCAATTGCTGATGGAGCATAAGAACCAATGAAAAAGAAAACCCGTTTTGCCTTTAACGCCTACCTGCAGCAGCTGGCACGCCTGAACAACGTGGAAGTGGAAGAACTTTCCAGCAAATTCACCGTTGAGCCGTCGGTACAGCAGACGCTGGAAGACCAGATCCAGCAGTCCGCTGCCTTTCTGACACTGATTAACATCACCCCGGTGGATGAGCAGTCAGGCCAGCTGCTGGGGCTGGGTGTCGGTAGCACGATTGCCGGTACCACGGATACCACCACCAAAGAGCGCGAACCAACTGACCCGACAGTGATGGCGGACGTGGAATACAAATGCGAGCAGACCAACTTTGATACGGTGCTGACCTACGCAAAGCTGGACCTGTGGGCAAAATTCCAGGATTTCCAGGTACGGATCCGTAACGCCATCGTGAAGCGCCAGGCTCTGGACCGCATCATGATCGGGTTTAACGGCGTGAAGCGTGCCAAAACCTCTGACCGCGACGCCAACCCGATGCTGCAGGACGTAAATAAGGGCTGGCTGCAAAAAATCCGCGAAGATGCGCCGGATCATGTCATGGGCAGCGAAACCAAAGACGGCGTGACCACCAAAGGCGCCGTGAAGGTTGGTAAGGGTGGCGATTATGCCAACCTGGATGCCGTGGTGATGGATGCGGTCAACGAGCTGATCGACCCGGTGTATCAGGATGATGATGATCTGGTGGTGGTCTGTGGCCGTGAGCTGCTGTCTGACAAGTATTTCCCGCTGGTTAACAAAGACCAGGAGAACACGGAGAAGCTGGCCGCTGATCTGATCATCAGCCAGAAACGCATGGGTGGCCTGCAGGCTGTACGCGCGCCGTATTTCCCTGCGAATGCACTGCTGATCACCCGCCTGGATAACCTGTCCATTTACTGGCAGGAAGATACCCGCCGTCGTTCTGTTATCGATAACCCGAAACGTGACCGTGTCGAGAATTTCGAGTCCGTCAATGAAGCGTATGTGGTTGAGGATTACCGCTGCGCGGCGCTGGTCGAAAACATCCAGATGGGGGATTTCAGCGCGCCAGCTGTACCGGAAGGCGAGGGGGCATAACGCATGAGCCTGAGTCCCGCACGGCAGCACCGCCTGCGCGTCCAGGCTGAACAGGCCGCCCGGCAGGGCGGCAATGTTCGCCACGCGACGGGGTATGACCTGATGCTGATGCAGCTGGCGGAGGACCGCCGCCGCCTGAGAGGTATCCAGTCCACCGTGAAGAAAGCCCAAATCAAAGTGGAACTGCTGCCCCGTTATTCCGCCTGGGTGGAGGGGGTGCTGGCTGCTGATGGTGCCCGGCAGGATGACGTGGTGATGTTTGTAATGCTCTGGCGTATCGATGCCGGTGATTATGCCGGTGCGCTCGATGCAGGGCGTCATGCGCTGCGGCACGGATGGGTGATGCCCATCGGAAACCGTAACGTCCAGACAGTGCTGGCAGAGGAAATGGCAGACGCTGCGCAGGCCGCCCTGCTGGCAGGTGAATCTTTCGATGCCGGGTTGTTACTGCAGACACTGGAGCTGACAGACGGCCAGGATATGCCAGACCAGTCACGGGCACGCCTGCATAAAGCGATTGGCGCTGTACTGACCGAAACCAGCCCGGCCTCCGCCCTGAATCACATCAATCATGCGCTGCAGCTTGATCCACGCTGTGGCGTCAAAAAAGAAAAACAGCAGCTGGAGCGCAGATTGCGCAATGACAGCCGTTAACGGAACGTGCCCCGCGCACGGGCGGCACGGGGTGGCGAAAGGCTTTTGCCACATCAAACCCCCGTCCACCGCCCACTATTTCAGGAGAAAGCCCGCATGAAGTTTGTTGCGCCTGAGCAGGCGCCGGAACAGGCGGAAATTATCAAAAATACGCCGTTCTGGCCCGATGTTGATTTATCAGAGTTTCGCAGCGTGATGCGGACGGATGGCACGGTGACGTCACCCCGTCTCGGACAACTCATCCGGTCTGCCATGTCAGAGGTCAATGCGGAGCTGTACGACTTCCGCAAGCGCCAGCAGGCGCTGGGATTTATGACGCTGGCCGATGTACCGGCGGACTTGCTGGACGGTAAAAGCGAACGTATTCACCACTACCACAACGCCGTTTATTGCTGGGCACGTGCGCAGGTGAATGAGCGTTACCAGGACTACGACGCCACGGCCTCCGGTGTGAAAAGGGGGGATGAGCTGGCGGAGGCCAGCGGCGATCTGTGGCGTGATGCTCGCTGGGCAATCAGCCGGGTACAGGATGCGCCTCACTGTACGGTGGAGCTGATCTGATGAAAGTGCGTGCGTACCAGGGTGACACGGTGGACGCGCTTTGCTGGCGTCATTACGGACGCACGCAGGGCGTCACGGAGCAGGTACTGCAGGCAAATCCGGGGCTGGCTGAGCACGGCCCGTTCTTACCACACGGGCTGCAGGTGGAGCTGCCGGATATTGCCACCACTTCCACGGTGCAGACCGTCCAGTTATGGGACTGAAATATGACGCTTGAACGGATCAGCGCCTTCATCACGTACTGCATCGCTGTACTGCTGGCATGGATGGGAGATTTATCGCTTAAGGATGTGTCGACAGTGGGCGGTGTGTTGATTGGCGTGCTGATGCTGGCCATCAACTGGTACTACAAACACAAAACCTACCAGCTGCTGCGCGGCGGAAAAATTACACAGGGGGAATATGAATCCTTCAACCGTTAAACGCTGCCTGGTAGGGGCGGTGCTGGTGATTGCCGCCACCCTGCCGGGCTTTCAGCAACTTCATACCTCAGTGGAAGGGTTGAAGCTGATAGCCGATTACGAGGGTTGCCGCCTGCAGCCGTATCAGTGTGATGCGGGGGTGTGGACCGATGGCATTGGCAATACGTCCGGCGTGGTGCCGGGGAAGACCATCACGGAACGGCAGGCCGCCGGGAGTTTCATCACCAACGTTTTAAGGGTGGAGAAGGCGCTGGATCGCTGTGTCCTGGTGAGCGTACCGCAGAACGTCTATGACGCGTTGGTATCGCTGGCCTTCAACGTGGGAACCGGCAATGCCTGCGGTTCAACCATGGTGAAATTTATCAATCAGAAGCGCTGGCGCGATGCCTGCTATCAGTTGCCGCGCTGGGTATACGTCAAAGGCGTATTTAATCCGGGGCTGGACAACCGCCGCGCGCGGGAGCTGTCCTGGTGCTTAAAAGGAGCGTAACGAAATGAAAAAGAAACTGATCGGTGGGTTATTTTCGGTGCTGTACACGGCGCTGATGATTTTTAGTCTCTTTGTTCCAAACAGTATTGTTCCGGCACTGGTTACAGCCTTGACCTGGGTAGCCTGCCTGCTGAGCTGGGGAGCGGTGCTGCTTTGCATGGCTGGGTGGTATGCGGGCGGCACTCATCGGGGAGAGGCAAAGCAGGCGCTGACGCGCTTTTTCAGTACGCCAGGAAACCAGGTGATCAGATGGGCCTGGTGTTCACTGCTTGTGATTTTTCTCGCCTTTACGGGCCACGTTGTCACCCTGGTATTTTATCTGCTGACGCTGGTCGCGCTTAAGGTTCTGCGTGCGCAGATTATTGATGTGGAGCCGGTGACGGTATGACGAAGGCGCTGGCGGTAATTCTGGCACTGGTAGTGCTGGCGCTTGGCTGGCAGTCATGGCGGATGAAGGAGGCCAGCCAGACCATCGAGCAGCAAGGGCGGGATCTGAAAACGACAGGCGAAAAACTGGCAAAAACGAACAGCCAGCTGATCGCCTTGTCCATCCTGTCCGAAACCAATAACCGGGAACAGGCAAGGCTTTACGCGGCGGCAGAAAGTACAAACGCGCTGCTGCGAAGCCGTCAGCGCAGAATTGAGGAGTTAAAACGTGAAAATGAGGATTTACGCCGCTGGGCTGACACTCTTCTGCCTGCTGACATTATCAGGATGCGCGAACGTCCAGCCCTCGCCGGAGGTGCTGCTTACCGTGAATGGTTGCCCCAGAGTGGCGCAGTGTCGCCTGGAAAAGTCGGCGGCACGCACTAACGGTGATCTGCTGACTGCGCTGGATGAAGCAGAGGCTGCCTGGGCGGTCTGCGCCGACAAAGTGGACACGATAATTTCCTGTCAGGAGCGAAACAGTGAACAAGCCTCAATCCTTACGCCGCGCCCTGAATAACGCGGTGCCATATGTCCGTGATAACCCGGATAAGCTGCATTTGTTCGTTGATAACGGATCGGTGGTGGCAACCGGGGCAGCGTCACTTTCATGGGAATATCGTTACACCCTGAATGTGGTGATTGTGGATTTTAGCGGCGATCAGGGGTTATTGATGGCGCCGGTGGTGGCCTGGTTAAGGGAAAATCAGCCGGATGCCATTCATAACCCGGAACTGCGGGAAAAGTTGCTTTCCTTTGAAGTCGATATTTTGCGCAATGATATCTGTGATATCAGCCTGAACCTGCAACTGACAGAGCGTGTGATAGTCAGCGCTGACGGTGACGTGTTCAGCGTCGAAGCGGTGCCGGAACCGGACGAACCGGACGAAATGTGGGCGGTGAGCCATGGCTGAGCTGCAGGAAGTTGAAGCTTGGTTAGATGCGCTCTTGGCGGGTCTGGAGCCTGCCGCACGTAAGCGCATGATGCGGGAGCTGGCGCAGCAGCTGCGCCGCAGCCAGCAGAAAAATATCAGGATGCAGCGCAACCCAGACGGGACGGCTTACGAGCCGCGTCGCGTGACGGCCAGAACGAAACAGGGCCGCATCCGTCGGCAGATGTTTGCAAAACTCCGCACCACAAGATACCTGAAAGCCCTCGCCAGCCAGGACGCGGCAAGCGTCGAGTTTGGGAGCCGGGTGCAGCGCATAGCCCGCGTGCATCACTATGGCTTACGTGATCGGGTCAGCCGTAAAGGGCCGGAGGTGAAGTATTCAGAGCGCCGTTTGCTAGGTATGAATGATGAGGTAAAAATAAGCATACATGACACCCTGCTGAACTGGCTTGCAGGGTGATTATGAATTATGAAAAAATAGGGTGAATTTACTTCAGTTTGTGGTTAAGGAGTAATAATTCTACCTTGTTCGCCATAGCCGTCTTTGGCTTCGCTAATCAAGTCTTCCCAAGGCCATTTTATAGTTAAATATTTTCGATAAATTAAAATGGTCCTGTCGATAGCAGTAACTTCATCGGTTGCATCATTGTATGAGAGAACTAAACCTCTATCATCACCATCAACTTGCAATTCTTCAATTTTTTGAAGAACTGTGCGTAAGTTCCCTTTTAATATTCTGCTTTGTCTTTTTGAGGCAATTTTGAATATTTTATCCAACTCTAGACCTTGTATTAATTCATCATCGCTAGAATCCATGATTACAGCCATGGCATGTGCATATATGCCAGTTGTTTCTGTCCGTCTGCGTATTCCGTAAGAAATATCTTTTGCGAATTTTTGATATCTTGAATTTAATTGTTCAGCGTATTTCATTGCTGCATCAATGAATTTGTCTTTATCATTTACGTCTGTAAGTGTTTCGCACTCTTCATCAATTCCAGTTTCATCTAGAATATTTAAAGCTAATTGTTGCAAGATGCCAACATTGCCGTAGCAGTCATCAAGTATACATCTTTTTATATGATCTGAAAATTTTACATTTAAGCTTTCTGAACCACTGGTTATTACTTTCTCCAAATCGGCTCTGGACCATGAGATAGGGATTTCTTCAATGCGAGAGCCAAGATCGGCGTTCAAAAATATTAGTAAATTAGTTTTCGTCCAGACGCCGATGATTACAAAAAAACAGCCGTAATCCCAAAGGGCTTTTAAATCGTATGAGAATACTTGTCTTTCATTTGTATTTAAGTAATGAAAGTCTTCAATAACGACTTTTCTTTTTGATTCGTTAATTATTTCTGCAATAAATCTTAAATCATTTATATCTTGCCCAACGCTGCCTTTTTTTATTACTTCTTCTTCAGAGGTTTCAAGTCCTAATCTAACCTTTAACTTGGCGATCAAACCAATTCCGCCTTCTGCTGAACCCTCCATTATGCCTTTAATTGTGTCTTTTTCTGTTCTTTCCAGTATAAGATTGATGCCAAGTTGAGAAAGTATGTCAATATAGATGTCTAGAACGGTTGTCTTTAATCGGCATTGAACAACTATAGCATCAGGTATATTTCTTTGTCTTAACCAAGATTTACCGCACTTTGATTCACCTCTTAGTGCTAGATGTATTGGTCTTCGTAATTTTCTACTGATTTCTTTATCGAGATTTCCCCTATCTACATACGAATCAGCAAGTATTGTTGGTGAGATACCAAAGACTTCGTGTGTCTGTTTCTTCATGATGACCCTCCTTATCTGTTTTGTATTATTTACCACACAACCGAATCCAAAGGAAAGTAGCTTTCTTTTGTTTAACTATCTACCCATGAATGCACAACTAACAGAAATCATGCGCCTTATCACCAATCTGATCCGCACCGGCATTGTGACCGAAGTGGACCGGGACGGCTGGCTTTGCCGGGTGAAAACAGGCGACCTTGAAACCAACTGGATTAACTGGCTGACCTACCGTGCAGGTAAATCACGCACCTGGTGGTGCCCGTCTCCAGGGGAGCAGGTGGTGCTGTTCAGCCTGGGAGGCAATCTGGAGACAGCCTTTGCGCTTCCGGCCATCTACTCCAACGCCTGCCCGCCGCCGTCAGACTCTGAAAGTGCGGACGTGACCGCATACGAGGATGGCGGCTGGTTCGAATACGACCCCGCCACCGGGCGCTGGATTATTCGCGGCGTGAAAAGCGTGCTGATTGAATCTTCGCAGGTTGTCTCCTGCAAAACCGGTGAGTTTGTGATCGAGGCTGACACCACCCGTATTAACAGCAACGTGATCCTGAATGGCGATGTGACCCACGGCGGCGGCGCGATGACGTCAAACGGCGTCGTTGCTGATAAGCATAAACACCCTGGCGACAGTGGCGGAACGACGGGAGGTCCATTTTGACGCTTTATATCGGGATGAGCCGCGATACCGGCACAGCCATAACGGAAACTGACCACCTGCGCCAGTCGGTGCGTGACATTTTGCTGACCCCGCAAGGGAGCCGGCTTGCGCGCCGGGAGTATGGTTCCCTGCTTTCAGCGCTCATTGACCAGCCGCAAAACCCGGGGCTGCGCCTGCAGATCATGGCTGCGGTGTATGTGGCGCTGCGGCGCTGGGAGCCACGGCTGCAGCTGGACACCATCACGGTTAACAGCAGCAGCATGGATGGCGCAATGGTTATTGAGCTGGCAGGCCAGCGTAATGACGGCGTGCCCGTGTCCCTTTCCGTATCGACAGGAGCAGACAATGGCCGTTATTGACCTTTCCCAGCTGCCGCCGCCGCAAATTGTGGATGTGCCGGATTTTGAAACCCTGCTGTCTGAGCGCAAGGCTGAATTTGTCGCGTTATTTCCGGCAGAAGAGCAGGAGGCCGTGGCCCGTACCTTAACGCTTGAATCTGAGCCGGTGGTGAAAATGCTGCAGGAAAATGTGTACCGGGAGCTGCTGCTGCGCCAGCGGATTAACGAGGCGGCGAAAGCCGTGATGGTGGCCTATTCCGGCGGGGATGACCTGGACAATTTAGGCGCGAATAACAACGTGCAGCGCCGGGTGATTACAGCTGCAGATGACACCGCAACGCCGCCCACGGAGGCGGTCATGGAATCTGACGCGGATTATCGCCAGCGCATCCCGGCGGCCTTTGAGGGGATGAGCGTTGCCGGGCCAGTCGGAGCTTATGAATATCACGCGCTTAGCTCGGATGGTCGGGTGGCGGACGCGTCGGCGTTCAGCCCGTCACCGGCGGAAGTCGTGGTGACTATTCTGGCCCGCGACGGCGATGGTACTGCGCCGGAAGAATTACTGCAGGTCGTCGGTGAGGCCCTGAACGATGAGGCTGTGCGGCCGGTGGCGGATCGGGTGAGTGTCCGATCTGCTGAGATTGTCCCCTATGAAATTGATGCGGTTCTTTATGTCTATCCCGGCCCGGCAAAGGAACCCATCCTGGCGGCCGCGAAAGCGCAGGGTACAGCATATATCAACGAGCAGCGTCGCCTGGGGCGTGACGTGCGGCTGTCTGCGATCTATGCCGCTCTGCATGTTCAGGGCGTCCAGCGCGTTGAGCTGATGAAGCCCCTGGCGGACATGGTGTTAGATAAAACGCAGGCGTCATATTGCACCGATTTTAAAGCAGAAATTGGTGGCTCTGATGAGTAACAGCCTGTTACCGCCGGGGTCGTCTGCGCTGGAGCGCAGGCTGGCGCAAGCCTGTTCAGGTATCAGTGATTTAAACGTGCCGCTGCGTGACCTGTGGAACCCGTGGAAATGCCCGGCAAAGTTTCTGCCGTATCTGGCCTGGGCTTTCTCCGTTGACCGATGGGAGGAGACCTGGACAGAAACCGCTAAGCGGCAGGCGGTCAGCGATGCGTTCTGGATCCATCAACGCAAAGGTACGGTGGCGGCAGTTAAGCGGGTGATCGAGGGGCTGGGTTACTCAATGACCCTTGAGGAATGGTGGGAGGTGGCCGACCCCGCCGGGACGTTTCGTCTTGAGATCGCTCTGAATGAAATCGGCATCACGGAGTCGATGATTTACGAGCTTGAGCGAATTATTGGCGATGCGAAGCCAGTCAGTCGCCATATATCACAGTTGACGTTATCGGCATCAACTTATGGCCCGGCAAATATTGGTGCCGCCGTTTTTGATGGTGATGTGATTACCGTTTATCCGCCGGGATATAAACCGGATGAAAGTATTTATTACGATGCCACTGCGCATTACGACGAAAATTATCAATATTCCGGGGACTGATATATGTCTTTAATCAGCGAAACAGCACAGTGGGAAAGCGACATTCCGTTAATTAAGCGCGGTGACAAAGTGGCCGGGGGGACGGATGGTCTGGTGAACGTTCAGACGAGTATTCTAGCCGACCGCACAGCCTACCTTAGAGATCAGCTTAATGCCTATAATGGCCTGTTAAAATCGGGCGAATTACCGTTTACCAGTGCGGCGGCAGCACAGGCCGCGATTGCTGCCGGGAAAATACCGGAAGGAGGTGTATTCTCTATCCGGTCAACCAACCCTGCCTACTGGGTTGAAGAGGCAAAGAATACAAATGGGGCGGTAACGCTGACCGGGAAAACTATTCTGTCTGATTTAATGCAGATGGTCACAGTAAGGGTTTCCGATAACGACACCGACGGAACAGCGGCGGGATTATCCGCGACAAAGCCGGAACAGCATTTTCTGGTAATTAATCCAGACGATAAAACCTCTCCGTTCACGGTATATAAAAATAATAAAGGTGTGGCGGAAAGGGTGTCCGATATTATTGGCTACTCGACGTTACAGGGATTTATTGATGCCGGGTTTATTCCCGAATACCTTAACCCGGCGAGTGGCTTTATTGTTGCTTTCCGCGACCCGGTCACGCAGCGCGGCGCGCTGGCAATTACGAGAAGCGGGGAAGTGATTGCACCCCTGCTGAGAATTGAGAAGGGGGTGATTTCTCACAGTAATCTCGATCTTGGTTTACAGGAGGTGGTGCCGACAAAACTCGACCCGGCCTACGGGTTTTCTCTCGCCTGGATTGATCCGAAAACCCGCCGCTGCGCCCTGCGGGTGACAACTTCAGGAGAAGTGGAAATCCCACTGATTAAGCTGGGTGATGGTTCGATCGCGCTGGAGAAACTGGCGCCAGAGGTGCAGGGGTTAATGCCGGTGACACTCGACCCGGCAAGCGGTTTTGTCCTCGCCTGGGTTGACCCGAAAACCAAACGCTGCGCACTGCGGGTGAAACAGAATGGCGTGGTTGAAATCCCGCTGCTGTCCATTGGTAAAAACGTGATTACCCTGGACAACCTGACCGAGGAATTGAAAAGCGCCGTTCTGCCGTTTGCACAGGACGTGGTTGATGTTCCACCTGATGCTGTACGCGCGGTGCTGGCTGATGTTACCGCACGGACGAATGATGCGGATGGTTCTGGCTGGGTGGCGCTGTCACCGCGAGCCTGTCGCGCGCTGTACGGGGTAAACCATACCGGTACAGCGGTTGAATATCGTCGCGCGTTTGGCCTGAAAATCGCCGGGAAAGCACAGGGCACCCCATTTAACCCCGGCTCTCTGGCTTCCCTGCGTCGTCGCGGGCGGCTGACCAGTCCGACCATTGCCACGCCGTCCGGCCAGTTTGTGGCGGGTGATTACTACAGCTATGAGGCGTACAACACAAATTCCAGCGTGTCAGAGAAAACGCCAGGCATCTGGAACGGAATGCAGGTCTATCTCGGTGATCTGCTTGTATACGATGGCATCGGGTGGAATATCCAGCGCTCCCCAGGCTCCGGCGCGCCGCGTAAAAACGATACCTGGTATGAAGTCACCGCGCCGGGCGTGTTTGCGGGTATGACACTGGCCGCCGGGGACAAACTCCTTTTTCTCACTCTCCAGACGGCAGGGGGCGGTTTTTTGCAGCCGCAGTTTGCTGCCGTTAGTGCCGGGGCTGACCTGCTTTTTTACGCCGGTGAATTTAATCCGTCGGAGGGGATGCCGTCTCGTCCTCTGCAAAATGTCATCTGGCAGGCGTCCGCCGGGGGCGTGGCCGGTACAGAGAATTTTCGCGCCGGTGACTATGCCCTGTTTGACGGTAATGCATGGGTGATGATTGCCAATGATGCCCCTGAACAGGTTCCAGACGGGAAAAGCATCAGCCTGCGGTGTACCGCCAGTGCTGACGAATGGGAGTTTCGGCGCCTGGACAAGTCAGCCGCTGCCGTCGGTATTCGCCTGACGTCGCAGGTGGCCTCTGCGATGAAAACCGGGCTGGGTAAAAAGCTGTTGCTCATCGGTGACTCGATGTTCGGCAGCGGAACATCGGGCAGCACCATTATCGCCGCCACTAACCGCACCGGGGAGGTGCGCTCTTACGGTGGCTCCACCTCTGATCAGGTGCTGGGCATGTTTAAACAGGAGGTGATTTCCTGGGGGGATCGCTGGGCGGGCCAGGTGATTGTGGTCTGGCACGGTCAGAACAATCAGCCGAAAACCGATGTGAACGCCTCGCAAATCCGTGAAGCGTCACTGCAGATTGCGGCACTGGCCGGTGCGCGCGATATCCGCTGTTTGTTCCTGACCATCATGGGACAACGAGAGGCCACCTGGAACGGCGAGCGACTGGTGTTTCCCCAGCATGAAAACCAGTTTGCGGAAACAGGATACCTGTATGAGCTGACTGAGTGGTACCGGCGCATTCTGCCGGGCCGTCATGCTGTGGTGTACGAAATTATGCTTTCTGCTGCAACGGATGCCATCGATCCGACACACCCGGGCATGACTGAAAAGCAGGTGGCGGCACGATACGGTGTGTTGCCCTGGTCATTCTTCAATAACGCGGTGCTGCCTGGGGGGATGACAACATCCGACATTCACTATGTGGGTACTTGGAGCGCGTCCGGCCTGCCGTCCGGCGGCAATCACGCCGATTATTATCTGCGGATTGCAGGCGGCACCGTGGGAAATGTTCTGGTGAATAACGGCGGTACATGGTCAGAGGTGGCGATTGATATCACCCACATGAGCCAGGCAGGAGGGCGGGCGCTGGCTTATGGCGGGCCGGGTTTCAGCCTGGGTGACGGGTACAAATCCATTCCGGCACGTGACGGTATCGCCGGAATTCTGATGAACAATTATTTTTTTAAATGAGGTAACTATGGGCCTGCTTAATGAACTCATTGGCGCAAATTTCACTGACCCGCGACTGCCGATTATTCTGGACTATCCCGGCCTGACGCTCGGATCGCTGGCATTAATGGATGTCTCAGAAATTCCTGCCGATTTTGATTTTTCGGGCATTGGGAAAAATATCCCCCTGAATAATCTGGCAAGCAAAGAAGCTGCCACCCTGACAGGGAAAACAAAAGCGGAGCTGGAATTTAGCTGGAATAACACGCTGATCACCACGGGTGCCACGCCGGAGGCGAAGTTTGAACGCACGCCGCGCGGCGGTGTTCACGGGATTGTATCGCTGGTTAACCAGACGCTGGGACACCGTGGCCGGTTTACCTGTCCGGGTATCATGCCGTACATCGCTGAGCACCAGAACGATCATAAATTTGCCGTGTTTGCGCACTATCAGGTCACGCGGGTGGGAAGTGGCACACCGGCAACCCAGACCACGGAAATGCTGATTGCCACGCAGGTTTCCCCTTCAACGAACCGTTTGATTGTGGGGCGTTTGCCTAACGCGGTATCAGCTGGCCCGGCGCTGTTCAGTCTGCAATCGGACAAAAATGGCAATGATTTCACCGGCAGTATTTACTACCAGGATTTACCGGTATGGGGGGCGGCGTCGGGATTTGGTTCCCTGGTGAATAATGCCTGTAAGTCCTATGTGCTTTACCGCCTGCACCTTGTGGATATTGACGCCTCAGGGATGTCATTTGCTGAAATCGCAGCAACCGAACAGCAGGTATTCAGCGCCAACTTTGGCGAAGGCGGCAAGTATGCCGGTGACAGTATTCCAACCTCGCCGGCAGCGCTGCCGTAAGGGGAGAGCGTGAGCATGAATTACTATGCCATTCTGACCGATTACGGGGAGGCGGCGTTTACTAAGGCGGTGGCATCCGGTGAGCCTGTGAATTTTGCAGAAATGGCGGTCGGTGATGGCGCGGGTATCATCCCGCAGCCGGACAGAACGCGCACAGGTCTGGTGAATGAAGTGTATCGCGGCCCGCTTAACCGTGTAGTCATTGCAGACCAGAGCGCGAGTGTTATCCGCACGGAAATGATAATCCTGCCGCAAACCGGAGGTTTCTGGCTGCGAGAGGCAGCGCTCTATGACGATACCGGGGAGTGTCTGGCGGTAGCCAGTCTCCCGCCAGTGTATAAGCCGCTTCTGGAAGAAGGGGCCGGGCGGTTGCAGGCCATCAATTTGTGGATAGCCGTCAGCAAAACAGCCGCGGTGGAGCTTAAAACCGATCCAACGGTCATTATTGCCTCGGTGGAGGAGGTTGATCGTGCGAAAAATGAGGCAAAGGATTATGCCGACAAGATTGCGGGCCAGCTGGATACGGATATTCAGCAGGTGATTGCCGATGCGATAACGGCGGCAAAGCGAGATTTCTGGGAAGATGATAACCCGGTTGGAACCACCCGCTTTTTTAACCAGAACCTTAATCCCAATGAGCGCTGGCCGTGGTCGAAATGGGTGTACACCGGCGAAAACAAAACGATCCGCGTCGGCAAGGCTGATGGTTCGGACGTCGGGCAGAGCGGCGGCAGCGATACCGTCACACTTCAGCAGGCCAACCTGCCCGCCGTTCAGATTGACGTGAGCGGCGAAACCAGCGAACAGGAGCAGCAGGAGCTGACGACATCGGGCAACGGAAGGCACCGGCACAGGGCAGGTGACGGGGCGCCGGGGGATACCTGGCAGGATGCCACCCACGGAACGGATAACCAGAAATATACGGGGTGGAACTATACCGACTATGCAGAAGACCATCAGCATGGCGTCACGATCCCGCCGCACAAACACTCGACCAGCGGCAAAACAGCCAGCCTTGGCGAGGGCAAATCGTTCAGCGTGGTGGAAGCCCACACACTGCTGATGTGCTGGAGCCGCGTTGCCTGATAAACCCCGGTATCAGTCTGCCCCGATAAGGGGCTTTTTTCTGTCTGCGGTTGTGCCATTGACGGTACAACGGCCATCAACGGCTTGCGGTGAATGATTTCCCTACCATGGGTGAACCCCTAAACAGGAGATTCATTCATGGCGCAAGACTATCACCACGGCGTGCGTGTTGTTGAAGTTAACAACGGCACCCGCTCTATCACGACGGTGAGTACGGCGATTGTGGGCATGGTATGCACCGGCGATGATGCCGATGCCTCTGTGTTCCCGCTCAATAAGCCGGTTCTGCTTACCGATGTACTGACCGCCAGCGGCAAAGCGGGCGAGTCCGGCACGCTGGCCCGCTCACTGGACGCCATCGCCGACCAGGCAAAACCCGTCACCGTTGTGGTGCGTGTTGCCCAGGGCGAAACCGAAGCGGAAACCACCTCCAATATTATCGGCGGTGTAACCGCTGACGGTAAGAAAACGGGCATCAAAGCGCTGCTTTCGGCGCAGTCGCAGCTGGGCGTGAAGCCGCGCATTCTGGGCGTGCCGGGCCATGACACGCAGGCTGTTTCCACTGAGCTGTTAAGCGTGGCGCAGAGCCTGCGCGGTTTTGCGTATCTGTCTGCCTACGGTTGTAAAACCGTGGAAGAAGCGATTGCCTACCGCGAAAATTTCAGTCAGCGAGAAGGGATGCTGATCTGGCCTGATTTCATCAACTTTGACACTGTGCTGCAGGCGGATGCGACTGCTTACGCCACTGCCCGTGCGCTGGGTCTGCGTGCAAAAATCGACGAGCAGACCGGCTGGCATAAAACCCTTTCTAACGTGGGCGTCAACGGCGTAACCGGCTTGTCTGCGGATGTGTTCTGGGATCTGCAGGACTCGGCAACCGATGCCGGACTGCTGAACCAGAACGACGTCACCACCTTGATCCGCAAGGATGGTTTCCGCTTCTGGGGTTCCCGCTGCCTCAGCGATGACCCGTTATTCCAGTTTGAAAACTACACCCGTACCGCGCAGGTGCTGGCAGACACCATGGCGGAGGCTCATATGTGGGCGGTGGACCAGCCGCTTAACCCTTCGCTGGCTCGCGACATTATCGAAGGTATCCGCGCCAAAATGCGCAGCCTGGTAAATCAGGGCTACCTCATCGGCGGTGACTGCTGGATTGATGACAGTGTGAATGACAAAGACACGCTGAAATCCGGGAAACTCTGGATCGACTACGACTATACGCCAGTGCCGCCACTGGAAAACCTGATGCTTCGCCAGCGCATCACTGACCGTTACCTGGTGGATTTCACCACCCGCGTAAGCGCATAAGGGGGACCCATGGCCTTACCACGCAAGTTAAAACACCTGAATATTTTTAACGCCGGTAACAACTGGATGGGCATTGCTGAATCCGTCACCCTGCCGAAATTCACCCGCAAGCTGGAAAACTACCGCGGCGGCGGTATGCCAGGTTCAGTCGGTATTGATCTGGGGCTGGATGATGGCGCGCTGGATACGGAAATGACCATCGGCGGCACTGAGGCGCTTCTGTTTAAACAGATGGGCAAAGCCACGGTGGACGGCGTGCAGCTGCGCTTTACCGGGTCTATTCAGCGCGACGACACCGGCGAAGTGCAGGCCGTTGAGCTGGTCGTCCGTGGGCGCCACAAAGAGGTGGATTCCGGCGAGTGGAAAACCGGCGAGAGCAATTCCACCAAAGTCAGCAGCGTTAACTGTTACGCGAAGCTGACCATTAACGGTGAAGTGCTCTATGAGGTCGATGCGATCAACATGATTGAAGTTGTTGATGGTGTTGACCTGATGGAAGAACACCGTAACGCCATTGGTCTGTAATTTTTTTCTGGCGCGCGAGGTCGCGCCAGCCAACCCATAACAGGAAAAGAGCATGAGTGAGAAAACAGAAGCAACGGTGAAACTGGATAGCCCGATTAAGCGCGGTGATACCACGATTACGGAAATTGTGCTGCGTAAGCCGCAATCCGGCGCGCTGCGCGGTACGCGACTGCAGGCGGTGATGGAGATGGACGTGGCCTCTATGATGACCGTGATCCCCCGCATCTCCACACCAACGCTGACCCCGCAGGAAATGGCGGACCTCGACCCGGCAGACCTGGCCGCGATGTCTGTCGAGGTGGTCCTTTTTTTGTTGCCGAAGTCGGCACTTGCCGATTTGCCGACAGCCTGACGGTAGATGACCTGGTGGCGGATATCGCCACGATATTTCACTGGCCGCCGTCCGTCACTGACGTTATGCCGCTGACGGAAGTGCTGGAGTGGCGGCACAGAGCGATAATGCGTAGCGGGGCCAGCGATGAGTGATAAAAACCTGCGCCTGCAGGTGGTTCTGAATGCGGTTGATAAACTCACCCGCCCTTTAAAAAATGCGCTGGCTGGCTCGAAGGAGCTGGCCTCCGGCATCCGGCAGACCCGTGATCAGCTTAAACGGCTTAACGACGCGGGGAGCCAGTTAAAATCTTTTGATCAACTCTCACAGAGCCTGAACCGGACCAGCAACGAGCTGGACCAGGCGCGGCTGCGTGCGCAGATGATGACGCGCGAACTGGCAGCGCTCGAATCCCCCACGAAAAAACAGACGCAGGCGCTTGAGGCGCAATGGCGCGCCGTATCACGCCTGGAACAAAAGCAGCAGCAGGAAACGCGGCAGATGGCGGCAACCAAGGCGGAGCTGTACCGCCTTGGCATCTCTGCGGGCGGCGGTGCCCGTGAAACAGCCCGCATTACCCGCGAAACGGATCGCTATAACCAGCAGCTGGCAGAGCAGGAGCGGCGCTTACGGGACGTGGGCGAGCGCCAGCGCAAGCTGAATGCGATCAGGGCCAAAGCTGACAAGATGCGCGACGTGCGTAACAACCTGGCGGGGAACGGTGCCGGGATGATGGCCGCCGGGGTGACAACGGGCGCGACGCTGCTGGCGCCTATTCGCGCCTACTCGAAATCAGAGAACGCCGCTAACCAGCTGGCAGGATCAATGATGGGACCTGGCGGAAAGGTGGCGCCTGAGTTCCTGAAGCTGAACAAGCTGGCGATAGCCCTGGGGGACCGGTTGCCCGGTACTACGGCAGATTTTCAGAACATGATGACCATGTTACGACGTCAGGGGATGTCAGCGCAGGTTATCCTGGGCGGGCTGGGTGAGTCGGCGGCTTACCTTGGCGTGCAGCTGCAGATGGCGCCGACGGAGGCCGCAGAGTTTGCCGCAAAATTGCAGGACGCCACGCAGACCACCGAAAAAGACATGATGAGCCTGATGGATCTTATCCAGCGTGGTTTTTATGCGGGCGTAGACCCCGGGAATATGCTGCAGGGTTTTTCAAAAATCAGTAGCGCGATGAGTATTCTAAATAAGAAAGGGATAGATGCAGCTAAAACCTTTGCCCCCCTGCTGGTTATGGCTGACCAGGCAAGTATGGCCGGGGAGTCTGCTGGGAATGCGTACCGGAAAATATTCCAGGCTGCCCTGGATGCAAAGAAAATTAAAGCTGTT
This sequence comes from Klebsiella variicola, assembly GCF_000828055.2. Taxonomy (NCBI): domain Bacteria; kingdom Pseudomonadati; phylum Pseudomonadota; class Gammaproteobacteria; order Enterobacterales; family Enterobacteriaceae; genus Klebsiella; species Klebsiella variicola. The sequence goes on from NZ_CP010523.2 coordinate 1,229,644, forward strand.
AATGATGATCTAAAAGGGACCGGCATTAAGTTTAATTTTTCTGATGGTAAGGGAGGATTTGGTGGGCTGGAAAATATGTATGTCCAGCTAAGTAAGCTGAGCAAACTTACTCCCGAAAAGCAGATGGCAACAAAAAAAGACCTGTTTGGCAATGATTCAGAAACGCTGCAGGCGTTGGATATCATGATCCAAAAAGGTATTGATGGTTATCGTGAAACAGTAGCGAAGCTGGAGAACCAGGCAACTCTGCGCGAGCGCGTCGATGCATCGCTTAATACTCTGGGCAACAAATGGGAAGCCGCTGGCGGCTCCTTTACCAACGCCATGGCGAGCATCGGTGAAACCGTCGCGCCGGTGCTGAAAAATATTGCGGACTGGCTGGGTAATCTGGCGTCCGCGCTGGATGGTTTTGTGAAGCGTCATCCGCAACTGACGGCGGCGCTATTTAAAATTGCGGCCGTATTTGCCGTGGTAGCTACCGCAGCGGGTGTGGTGTCACTGGCCCTGGCATCCATTTTGGGTCCTATGGCGGTAGTGCGGGTAAGTGCTGGCATTCTCCAGCTGAAATTTGCTTCTGCGTTTGGTCTGGTCACAAGAGTAATTGGCGGTGCAGGCCAGGCGGTCATCTGGTTAGGCCGGTTGATGATGGCTAACCCCATTCTGGCGATAGTTGGCCTGATTGCGATGGGAGCCATCTATATCTGGCAGAACTGGGAAACGCTGGGGCCGAAGTTTAAAGCACTCTGGGATGCCATCACGTCAGGGGGGTCAGTAGCCTGGGCTGTGATTAAGCAGACCATAAGCAGCAAATGGGATGAAATTCTGAGTGATGTTGCCGCGCTGCCCGCAAAATTTAAAGCGGTGGGCGGGGCGATTATTGACGGCATCCTGAGTGGTATCAATGAGAAATGGGAAACGCTTAAGAGCAAGCTGGCATCGGTCAAAAGCTATCTCCCGGACTGGATGACCGGCGGCGATAATTCGCAGGGCGCCTCACCGCAGAAAAAGACCCCAAGATTTTTCGCGGGGATGTATGACAGCGGTGGTTATATTCCACGTGGGCAGGTGGGTATTGCTGGCGAGAATGGCCCGGAGCTGATTAACGGTCCGGCCTATGTGACCAGCCGCAGGAGAACGGCCGCGCTGGCGTCCGTAGTCGCCGGAATGATGGGGGGAGCAATGCCAGCAGAGGCCGCCCCGCTTCATCCCATGAGTCTGCCGGCAGCTTCATACCGTCCTGTAACTGATAAGCCAGCAGGCAGCCAGCCTGTATTCCAGTTTGAAACCCATGCGCAAATTATTATCCAGGCTCTGCCCGGTCAGAGCGCGCAGGATATTGCGCAGGAAGTTGCACGGCAGCTTGATGCGCGCGAGCGACGCATGAAGGCGAAGGCCCGCAGCAATTTCAGTGATCAAGGGGGGTACGATTCATGATGATGGTCCTGGGCTTGTTTGTGTTTCAGTTGCGCACGGTTCCCTATCAGCAACTGCAGTATCAGCGGAACTGGCGCCATGTGACCAACAACCGCGTTAATCGCCGTCCGACAACGCAATTTTTGGGGCCAGATAACGATCAGCTGACGCTCTCCGGCGTTCTCATGCCGGAAGTGACCGGCGGCCGGTTGTCGTTGCTGGCGCTGGAGCTGATGGCAGAGCAGGGGAAGGCGTGGCCGCTGATCGAGGGTGGTGGGACTATCTACGGCATGTATGTGATTGAGAGCCTTAACCAGACGAAAACGGAATTTTTCGCCAGTGGGGAAGCCAGGAAAATAGAGTTTTCGCTGGGGCTTAAACGGGTGGATGAGTCCCTGTCTGAAATGTTCGGCAGTCTGAGCGATCAGCTTAGCAGTCTGCAGGATTCTGCCGCCGCCGCAGTAGGGAACATCAGATCCACGGTAGGAGGGTTGCTGCAGTGAGCGAGATGGCTGATTTACTCAACCTCGGAAGCAAGACCCCGGCATTTCGGATCGTGATTGAAGGTAAAGATGCCACGCAGACGCTGGATAAACGTCTGCTGGGTATGACACTGACCGACAACCGCGGATTTGAAGCTGACCAGCTTGATCTGGAGCTGGACGACGCCGACGGCCTGGTAATTATGCCGCGTCGTGGCGCAGTGATTTCTCTGGCGCTGGGATGGAAAGGCGAGCCGCTGTACTCAAAAGGTAAGTTTACCGTTGACGAAATAGAGCATAGCGGCAGCCCGGACAGGCTGACAATCCGTGCCCGTAGTGCTGATTTCAGGGAAACGCTGAATGTCCGGCGTGAGAAGTCCTGGCACAAAACGACGGTGGGCGATGTGGTGAAAGACATTGCCGCGCGGCACAGCCTTAAAGTAGCTATAGGAAAAGATGTTGCTGCGATGGCGCTGGATCACCTGGACCAGACCAACGAAAGCGACGCCAGCTTTTTAATGAAGCTGGCGCGGCAGTATGGCGCGATTGCCTCAGTCAAGGACGGTAATCTGCTGTTTATCCGGCAGGGACAGGGGAAAACAGCAAGTGGTAAACCGTTGCCGGTCATCACTATTACCCGTAAGGACGGAGACAGTCACCGGTTTAGCCTGGCTGACAGGGGAGCATATACGGGTGTTATCGCTCACTGGCTGCATACCCGGGAACCGGAAAAGAAAGAAACGGCAAAGGTGAAGCGCCGCCGGAGGACGACAAAACCCAAAGAGCCGGAAGCAAAGCAGGGGGATTACCTGGTCGGAACGGATGAGAATGTGCTGGTTCTGAACCGTACCTATGCGAACCGCAGTAATGCAGAACGGGCTGCAAAAATGAACTGGGAGCGGCTGCAGCGCGGTGTGGCGTCATTTTCTCTCCAGCTGGCAGAAGGCCGCGCGGATCTGTATACAGAAATGCCCGTTAAGGTCAGCGGTTTTAAACAGCCCATTGATGATGCGGAATGGACCATCACAACGTTAACGCACACGGTCAACCCGGATAGCGGATTTACGACCAGTATCGAACTAGAAGTGAAAATTGATGATCTCAATATTGAATGAGTGGTTCTCAATATTGATATTGTGTATTATTAACGCGACTTCAGAGGCATCAGCGGAGAAACGGACATGATGAATTGCCCAAAATGCGGACATGCGGCGCATACACGGAGTAGCTTTCGGGTAACGGACCAAACGAAAGAGCGTTATTGTCAGTGCCAGAACATCAATTGCGGAACAACCTTTATCACTCATGAAACCGTAGTACGATTCATCATGACCCCAGGTGTAATTGATAATGCCCCTCCTCATCCGATGTTAGGCGGGCAGGGGCATATGAATTTTTAATCCAACGACCTGTATACCAAAGGGGTTTACGGAATGGGTTTTATAAAACTTTGCCTGTAAGCCTGTGCCTCATCAAATTGCATTGCTCCTGCTTTTTGGCATTCAATACCGCCAGCATCTATCTCAAAACCCTGGTCGAGAGAGACGTTAAGCAGTCTTATCTTCTTGATTGTTTCGGGTTTCCATTTGTGCATGGATAGGTCAGTGCAAATACCATTAAACATTGCATCAGCTGCATCAATGTGCAACTTCTGTTTGCTGTATTTGATCGAGAGTACCCCACGTTCCAGGCTATGCGTCCTTGTGTCAAATACAGCAATTAAATTTTCTATCGAGTCCGGGATCTTGTCGGCGAAAGCGTTACATGAAGCCAAGAGTAACAGCATCAAAAGAGATTTTTTCATATCAGTAGTCCTTTGCATGGTTAAATGTCTGCCGCCATTTTGCCGCCACGGTCCAAAAAAAAGGGGCTACGCTTTCACGTAACCCCTTGTTTTATTTGGTGGAGCTGGCGGGAGTTGAACCCGCGTCCGAAATTCCTACATCCTCGGCACTACATGCTTAGTCAGTCTTTACATTCGCTTGCCAGCTGCGGACAGACACGCCACTAACAAACTAGCCTGATTAGATTTAACGCTTCAACCCCAGGCAGGGCATCCACGCGATCTCTTTTGGGTTTGACCTCTCTTTGATCCCCGTCTTAAGAGCGGAAGCTAGGGAGAGAGGGCTCAGAGCAGGTTATTAAGCTGCTAAAGCGTAGTTTTCGTCGTTTGCGACTATTTTTTGCGGCTTTTTACGAGGCCAACCGCCCCTCGGCATGCACCTTGGGTTTCGCAAATCCCGTCGAATCCAGAATCAGCCCCAATGTGTAGGTCAAGTATAACAGATTTGTGAATGTCGTTACCAGCCCCATCACGCAGGATTATTTCAGCAGGGTGGACGAAAAAGCAGCATCAACAAGGATATAGCGTAAGGGCCAGCGAGAGCTGGCCCTCGGGGAGGGGAAATTAACGTCCGGCGTGCTTCATAATACGCGCCTTATCCAGCGCCCATTCACGATCTTTCAGATCGGTACGCTTGTCGTGTTGTTTCTTACCTTTGGCGACGCCGATTTTCACTTTGCACCAGGCGTTCTTCCAGTACAGCGACAGGGCGACAACGGTATAACCTTCGCGGTTAATGCGGCCGTACAGCGTGTCGAGTTCGCGCTGGTTAAGCAGCAGCTTACGAGTGCGCGTCGGGTCGCACACATAGTGGGTGGAAGCCACGGCCATGGGCGTAAAGTTGGCGCCGAACAGGAAGGCTTCGCCATCCTTCAGGATGACATAGCTATCGCCGATGTTGGCTTTGCCTGCACGCAGGGATTTGACTTCCCAGCCCTGCAGGGCGAGACCAGCCTCGTATTCATCTTCGATAAAGTATTCGTGACGGGCGCGTTTATTCAGCGCAATGGTGGCTGATCCAGGTTTGTGGGCTTTTTTCTTAGTCATAATGTCCTGAAGTCATCGTCTTATACACAGTTACCTCGATCGCATCCTGCGAGGTGTACTGCGCATCTTAGCACGAGTTGCGGCACAGCGTTTTTTTTAGCAGCAGATAAATGATATTATTTGCACTGTGTTTAAATGTGGAACCTGCTATGCCTCAGATTAGCCGTACTGCGCTGGTGCCTTTCAGCGCGGAACAGATGTATCAACTGGTAAACGATGTGAAGTCCTATCCTGATTTTCTGCCAGGCTGCACCGGTAGCCGCGTGCTGGAATTCGGGCCGACGCAAATGACGGCGGCGGTTGATGTGTCCAAAGCCGGCATCAGTAAGACCTTCACGACCCGGAATACACTGACCAGCAACCAGAGCATTTTGATGAGCCTGGTGGATGGCCCGTTCAAGAAACTGATTGGCGGCTGGAAGTTTATTCCGCTGAGCCCCGAGGCGTGCAAAATCGAGTTCCATCTCGATTTTGAGTTTACCAATAAGCTGATTGAGATGGCCTTTGGCCGGGTCTTCAAAGAGCTGGCCGCCAACATGGTGCAGGCGTTCACTTCGCGCGCCAAAGAGGTCTACAGTGCCAGCTAATATTCGTGTTGAAGTCGCCTACGCGCTGCCTGAAAAGCAGTATTTGCAGCGAGTCACCCTGGATGAGGGAGCGACGGTCGAGCAGGCGATTATCGCCAGCGGGCTATTGGCCTTGCGTGATGATATCGATCTGGCGAAGAACAAGCTGGGTATCTACAGTCGTCCGGTTAAGCTGCATGACGAAGTTCACGACGGCGACCGGGTCGAAATCTATCGCCCGCTGATCGCAGACCCGAAAGAACTGCGTCGCCAGCGGGCAGAGAAAAGCGCTGCGAAGTAACCCACAGCAGCAGACCGGCTATCAGCCATAAAAAAAGCGCTCACTGAGCGCTTTTTGCTTTTCCGGGCCTTACTGACTGGTCAGCGCGGGCTTGTTATCAATGTTGGTCAACACGCCGCCGCTGTTGAAGGTCAGGGTCAGGGTCTGCTGAGTCACTTTCTCGTGGCCCGGCTCCTGACGGAATACATAGAACCAGGTGTTGGTGCCGAACGGATCCGACATCATTGGCGTTCCGAGAGCATAAGCAACCTGCTGTTGCGTCATACCGACACGAATTTTTGCTACATCGTTAGGGGCCAGATAGTTACCCTGGTTGATGTCAGGACGGTAAACCACTCGTTCCAGAGTGGAACAGCCTGCGGTCAACATAAGAAGAACCGCTGCGGCAGCAGTCAGCGTTTTACAGCGCATAGTGATTTGATTCCTTTTTGGGCCCGAGCAGTACGTGGCTCATCTGTAATATGCCGATAATAATAGACCTTCGCGCCGATGGAAACCTCCGGCTGCAGGTCAGCAGGCAATTTGCTGTTCACTATGACCCTGTGAAAATCAAAAAGTTTACGCCGCAAGCAACTCTTTCGCGTTCGCCAGGGTGTTGCGCGTGACCTCGCTGCCGCCCAGCAGGCGAGCCAGCTCCTGCAGACGAGCGCGCTTATCCAGCGGCTGCATATGGGTTTCGGTCATCTCGCCATCGGTCTCTTTGCAGACAAAGAAATGATGGTGGCCGCAGCCCGCAACCTGCGGCAGGTGGGTCACACACATCACCTGCGTGGACTCGCCCAGCTGACGCAGCAGCTTGCCGACCACGGCGGCGGTCGGGCCGCTGATGCCGACGTCTACTTCGTCGAAGATCAGCGCCGGGGTTTCCATTTTACGCGCGGTGATCACCTGAATCGCCAGCGCAATACGCGACAGTTCGCCGCCGGAGGCAACTTTCGCGATCGGCTGCAGCGGCTGACCGGGGTTAGTGGTGACGCGGAACTCAATATGATCGGCGCCGTCGGCGGTGAGATGGCGTTCATCGAAAGCGACCTCAATCGCGAAGATCCCGTGGGGCATCGAAAGTGAGTGCATACTCTCGGTGATAAGCTGGGTCAGCTCGTCGGCGCTGGCCTGGCGCAGGGCGTGCAGCTGACGTGCGGTCTCCAGCGCCAGCTGATGATGTTCGACTACCTGCTGGCTGAGGGATTCCAGCGAGCCGGCGCTATCGTCCAGCAGGCGCTGCTCTTCCAGCATCGCCTGATAAACCACCGGCAGCTCTTCCGGCATTACCTGGTGTTTACGCGCCAGCGCGATTTGCCGGGAAATCCGCTGCTCAAGTTCGAACAGACGGTTCGGATCGAGATCCAGACGGTCGTGATAGTGGCGCAGCTCGTCGCTGGCCTCGCTGAGCTGAATGGCCGCCTCTTCCAGCATATCCAGCACGCCGGAAAGCTTGCTGTCCATACCCACCAGCTCGCTGACCAGCTGCTTCGCGGTATAAAGCTGGCTCTGCAGATTGGCCTCTTCGCCGTCCGCCAGTACCGTCAGGGCGTGCTGGCAGGTGCTGAGCAGCTGGCCGCTGTTGGCCAGGCGCTTGTACTCTTCGTCAATCTGCTCGAATTCTCCCGGCAGCGGGTTAAATTCGTTCAGCTCTTTAAGCTGATACTGCAGCAGATCGGCGCGGGCGGCGCGCTCCTGGCTCTGCTGCTGGTGCAGGGCCAGCTCGCGGCAACTCTGGTGCCACTGGCGGTAATGCTCGGCCATGCGCTGAGTGAGCGCATACTCACCGGTATAGCCGTCGAGCAGCGTTTTCTGGTGTTCGGGTTTGGTCAACAGCTGGTGCGCATGCTGGCCGTGGATCTGGATCAGCAGCTGGCCCAGCTCGCGCAGCTGCGAGAGCGGGACGGCGGTGCCGTTGATAAAGCCGCGAGAGCGGCCGTCAGCGCTGATCACCCGACGAAGTAAACACTCACGTCCGCTCTCCAGCTGGTTCTCTTCCAGCCAGCGCTGGGCGGCCGGAGTATCTTTCAGCGCGAAGCGCGCGCACAGGTCGGCGCGGGTGGCGCCGCGACGCACCATGTCGGCTTCCGCTCTGCCGCCGAGGCACAGCCCCAGCGCGTCGATGGCAATGGATTTCCCGGCGCCGGTTTCCCCGGTGATGGCGGTCATGCCGCTGTGGAAATCAATTTCCAGTTCACGAACGATAGCAAAATTACTGATGGTGAGTTGCGCCAACATAGCTGCCTTCCTGTATGAAAAACCAATACTGTGTTTTCGTACAGTATAGACTGGTTTTTTATCCAGTAAAGAGGCAGCGATGTAAATCAGAACAATTTTTTCGACCAGCCGAGCTTGGTGCTTAATGTATTGAAATAGCTGTAATCTTTAGGGTGAATCAGATTGAGGTGATAATCACAGCGGCGAATGAGAACGTCTTCGCCATCCTGGATCGGCAGGGCAATCTGGCTGTCGCAGCTGATCTCCAGATCGCTGCAGCGATGAGAGAAGCGCAGGCGAATGGTGCTGTCGCCGTTGATCACCAGCGGTCGCGCTGAAAGGGTGTGCGGGAACATCGGCACCAGGGTGATAGCGTCCAGCGACGGGGTGAGGATCGGGCCGCCGGCCGACAGCGAATAGGCGGTGGAGCCGGTCGGGGTGGAGATTATCAGGCCATCAGAGCGCTGAGAGAACGCAAAGACTTCGTCGATATAGACTTCGAACTCAATCATATGCGCCACTTTGCCGGGGTGCAGCACCACTTCGTTGATGGCGGTGCTGATGCGTTTCTGGCAATCCTGCTGGCACACCTGGGCCTCCAGCAGAAAGCGTTTCTCGGCGATGTAGTGGCCTTCCAGCACGTCGGCGAGCTGCTGCAGGGCGTTGTCCGGGTCAAGGTCGGTGAGAAAGCCGAGGTTGCCGCGGTTAATGCCGATGACGTTAATGTCGTAACGGGCCAGGGTCCGCGCCGCGCCGAGCATATTGCCGTCGCCGCCCACCACCACCGCGAGGTCGGCCTGTTGGCCAATCTCCGCCAGCGTGCCGGTTTTCACGTTGCTGAGCTGAAGTTCATGGGCGATCTGCTGTTCAACCAGCACTTCATACCCTTTGCTGCACAGCCAGCGCCAGAGCATTTCATGTGTGGTCAGGGCGGTGGGGTGACGAGGATGTCCCACAATGCCGATACACTTGAAATGGTTCTTCATGATCTGGATGTCCTTGCGTTAAATGAAATAGTGACAATCTGTCCGCTTCCCTTGAAACCCGGAAACTGATCCCCATAATAAGCGAAGTTAGCGAGATGAATGCGAAAAAAACGCGGAGAAATTCATGAGTAGTAAAGAACAGAAAACGCCTGAGGGGCAAGCCCCGGAAGAAATTATCACGGAGCAGCACGACGACGTTGAGGCAGTAGAGCCTGAAGTTTCGGCTGAGCAGGTGGATCCGCGCGATGAAAAAATTGCGAATCTGGAAGCCCAGCTGGCTGAAGCGCAGAAACGTGAACGTGAAGTGATGCTGCGTGCCAAAGCCGACGAAGATAACCTGCGTCGCCGTACCGAGCAGGATATCGAGAAAGCGCACAAATTCGCGCTGGAAAAATTCGTCAATGAACTGCTGCCGGTGATCGACAGCCTGGACCGCGCGCTGGAAGTGGCCGACAAGGCTAATCCGGACCTGGCGCCGATGGTGGAAGGGATCGAACTGACCCTGAAATCCATGCTGGACGTGGTGCGTAAGTTCGGCGTGGAAGTGATCGCCGACACCAACGTTCCGCTGGATCCGAACGTCCACCAGGCCATTGCGATGGTCGAATCTGAAGACGTGGCGGCGGGCAACGTGCTGGCCGTGATGCAGAAAGGTTATACCCTGAACGGCCGTACTATTCGCGCCGCGATGGTGACGGTAGCGAAAGCGAAATAACGTCTGCTGCATTGCTCAACGGCTGCCCGCGGGCGGCCGTTTTTTTATGCCACCGCTCCCGGCGCGAGATAAAAAAACGGCGGGCCGCAGCCCACCGTGATGTTAATTCCTTCGCTCGCGCTACTCCGCGACGCTCTCGCGTAATGATTTCACCGGCATCACTTTCACCTGTTTGATCATGTTGTCCTGCACGTCGAGGATATCTATATCGTACTGCTCAATGCGCACGCGGGTGCCCGGGACCGGGATCTCTTCCAGCGCTTCGAGGATGATACCGTTGACGGTGCGCGCTTCATCTTCCGGCAGGTGCCAGTTAAACGCTTTGTTGATTTCGCGAACGTTGGCGCTGCCGTCGATAATCACCGTGCCGTCGTTAAGCGGGGTCACTTCCTCCGCCAGGGTGGGTGACATGGAAGTGGTGAAGTCGCCGACAATCTCTTCAAGAATATCTTCTACGGTGACCAGCCCCTGAATATCGCCGTATTCATCGACCACCAGACCGACTTTCTTTTTATTGCGCTGAAATTTCACCAGCTGGGTGCTGAGCGGCGTCCCTTCCGGAACAAAGTAGATCTCATCTGCCGCCCGCAGCATGATCTCTTTTGTGAACTCTTTCTTCTCCGTCATCAGACGGTAGGCTTCGCGAACGCGCAGCATGCTGATGGCATCGTCCAGTGAATCGCGGTAGAGCACGATGCGGCCATGCGGCGAGTGGGTCAGCTGGCGGACGATAGATTTCCAGTCATCATTGATGTCGATGCCGACAATCTCATTGCGCGGCACCATGATGTCGTTAACGCTGACTTTTTCCAGATCCAGGACCGACAGCAGCATATCCTGGTTGCGCCGGGAGATTTGTGAACGGGATTCATTCACAATCGTGCGCAGTTCATCTTTGCTCAAAGCACTGCTGATGACGGTATCGGTGCGGATGCCCATCATGCGCATCAGCATGCGGGTGATGGTATTCAGCAGCCACACCAGCGGCATCATCAGCACCTGCAGGGGCGCCAGCAGGAAGCTGCTGGGGTAGGCGACCTTTTCCGGATAGAGCGCGGCGATGGTCTTCGGCAGTACCTCGGCAAATACCAGTACCACAAAGGTGAGCACGCCAGTGGCGATCGCGACGCCGGCGTCGCCGTACAGGCGCATGCCGACGATGGTGCCCAGCGCCGAGGCGAGAATGTTGACGAGGTTATTGCCGATGAGCACGAGGCTAATCAGGCGGTCCGGCTTGCGCAGCAGCTTCTCCACGCGCTTGGCGGGGCGGTTGCCTTGTTTCGCCATATGACGCAGCCGATAGCGGTTCAGCGTCATCATGCCGGTTTCGGAGCCGGAGAAATAGGCAGAGATAATCACCATGACGATCAGCGTTATGATCAGCGTGGTGGTGGAGATATGTTCCACGTAGGATTCCTTAAAAGACTTAGCTCACGAACTGCTGCAGCACGCGGCTACCAAAATAGGCCAGCGTCAGCAGACCGGCGCCAGCGACGCTGAACCAGACCACGCGACGTCCGCGCCACCCTTCATGATAGTGGCCCCACAGCAGAACGATATAGACGAACCACGCAATAATCGACAGCACCGCTTTATCAATGTTTTCGCTGCTGAACAGATTGTGCATATAGAACAGGCCGCTGCACAGCGTCAGGGTCAGTAGCACCACGCCGACCTGAGTGATGTGGAACATTTTGCGCTCGATGCTCATCAGCGGCGGCATTTCGCTGCTGAAGGCCAGCTTTTTATTCTTTAACTGGTAGTCGATCCACGCCAGCTGCAGCGCATACAGCGCGGCGATGATCAGCGTGGCGTACGAGAAGAGCGACAGGCCGATATGCACCAGCATCCCCGGGGTGGTTTCCAGGTGGGTGATATATTCGTTAGGCACGAAAGTGGCGAAGGCCAGATTGATCAGCGCGAAGGCATAGACGATAGGCAACAGCAGCCAGCCGCGATTGCGCGAGGCCACGATAGTCATCACCGTACAGATCATCAGGCTGACCAGCGACCCGACGTTCAGTAAGCTGAGGTTTTGCCCGCTCTCGCCGCCGGGGAATATCCGTGCTTCCAGCGCAAAAGCATGGCAGATCAACGCGATAGTCGCAGATAAAATCGCCATTCGCCGCCAGCTGCTGTTTTTTTGCAGCAAGCCGGGGATAATCAGCGCGAGGCTGACGGAGTAGGCGACAAGGGCGAGTAGAGCAAAAACAGGCATAGGTGTCGGCTGTTGGCTAAATAAGAAAGAGAAGCAGTATAACGTCAGCAGGCCTCTGCTCCAACCGTTGCAGCACATTCAGATTGATGTCGTGTTATACTCCGCCACATTCGTTTTGTGTGTCGCTGCGGCGACCGACCGTTTCCACCTCAGGCGAGAGACAATGTTTGATAATTTAACCGATCGTTTGTCGCGTACGCTGCGCAACATTAGCGGCCGCGGACGCCTTACAGAAGACAATATTAAAGACACCCTGCGCGAAGTGCGCATGGCGCTGCTGGAAGCGGACGTTGCGCTTCCGGTGGTTCGTGATTTCATCAGCCGCGTGAAAGAGAGCGCGGTCGGCCATGAAGTCAATAAAAGCCTGACCCCGGGTCAGGAGTTCGTCAAAATCGTCCGCAACGAGCTGGTGGCGGCGATGGGCGAAGAGAACCAGACGCTCGACCTGGCCGCGCAGCCGCCGGCCGTGGTGCTGATGGCGGGTCTGCAGGGTGCCGGTAAAACGACCAGCGTCGGTAAGCTGGGGAAATTCCTGCGCGAGAAGCACAAGAAGAAAGTGCTGGTCGTTTCCGCGGACGTTTACCGCCCGGCGGCGATCAAACAGCTGGAAACCCTGGCCGAGCAGGTCGGCGTCGATTTCTTCCCGTCTGACGTCGGCCAGAAGCCGGTTGATATCGTCAACGCGGCGCTGAAAGAAGCGAAACTCAAATTCTACGACGTGCTGCTGGTGGATACCGCCGGTCGTCTGCACGTTGACGAAGCGATGATGGACGAAATCAAGCACGTCCACGCCGCCATTAACCCGGTTGAAACCCTGTTCGTCGTCGATGCGATGACCGGTCAGGATGCGGCGAATACCGCGAAGGCCTTTAACGAAGCGCTGCCGCTGACCGGCGTGGTGCTGACTAAAGTGGACGGCGACGCCCGCGGCGGCGCGGCGCTGTCGATTCGCCATATTACCGGCAAACCGATTAAATTCCTCGGCGTCGGCGAGAAAACCGAAGCGCTGGAGCCGTTCCATCCGGACCGCGTCGCTTCCCGCATCCTCGGCATGGGCGACGTGCTGTCGCTGATCGAAGATATCGAGAGCAAAGTTGACCGCGCGCAGGCCGAGAAGCTGGCCTCCAAACTGAAGAAAGGCGACGGTTTCGATCTGACGGACTTCCTTGAGCAGCTGCGTCAGATGAAAAACATGGGCGGCATGGCCAGCCTGATGGGCAAGCTGCCGGGTATGGGCCAGATCCCGGACAACGTGAAAGCGCAGATGGACGACAAAGTGCTGGTGCGTATGGAAGCCATCATCAACTCGATGACCCTGAAAGAGCGCGCCAAACCGGAAATCATCAAAGGTTCACGTAAGCGCCGTATCGCCGCCGGCTGCGGGATGCAGGTGCAGGATGTGAACCGTCTGCTCAAGCAGTTCGACGACATGCAGCGCATGATGAAGAAGATGAAGTCGAAAGGCGGCATGATGAAGATGATGCGCGGGATGAAAGGGATGATGCCGCCAGGCTTCCCGGGCCGCTAATACGCGTCATAATTCAAGCCGCAGATGCGTTGGCTGCGTTCGTTCACCCCGGTCACGTACTTGTGTACGCTCCCGGGGATTTACTCACTTGCCGCCTTCCTGCAACTCGAATTATTTAGCGTATATAGTTTTGAATTGATTTTTGCACAGAAATCAGTAAAATTTTCGGGCTTTTAATATGACACCGGGCTCCGTTCCTCGATGGGGCCCGGTTGTTTTATTCACACAAGAGGATGTTATGGTAACTATTCGTTTAGCACGTCACGGCGCTAAAAAGCGTCCGTTCTACCAGGTTGTTGTCACCGACAGCCGTAATGCACGCAACGGTCGCTTCATCGAGCGCGTTGGTTTCTTCAACCCGATCGCTAGCGGCGCGGAAGAAGAAACTCGCCTGGATCTGGATCGTATCGCTCACTGGGTTGGCCTGGGCGCTACTGTTTCCGATCGCGTTGCCGCGCTGATCAAAGCCGCTAACAAAGCAGCTTAATCTGTCACGGTGGTCATGATGAGCAAGCAACACACCGCACAAGCACCTGTTGATCCGATCGTATTGGGGAAAATGGGTTCTTCCTACGGTATCCGTGGTTGGCTCAGAGTGTTTTCCTCCACCGAAGACGCCGAAAGCATTTTTGACTATCAGCCCTGGTTAATCCAGAAGGCGGGTCAGTGGCAGGTTGTTGAGCTGGAAGGCTGGCGCCACCACAATCAGGACATCATCATCAAGCTGAAAGGCGTTGACGATCGTGATGCCGCGAATCTACTGACTAATTGCGAAATTATCGTGGATTCATCGCAGTTGCCGGAGCTGGAAGAGGGTGACTACTACTGGAAAGACCTGATGGGCTGCCAGGTAGTGACAACGGAAGGCTATAGCCTCGGTAAAGTCATTGATATGATGGAAACCGGGTCTAATGACGTACTCGTCATCAAGGCAAACCTGAAAGATGCATTTGGCATCAAGGAGCGGTTGGTTCCGTTCCTCGATGGGCAGGTTATCAAGAAAGTCGATCTCACTACGCGTACTATCGAAGTAGATTGGGATCCTGGTTTTTAAATTCTCCGGATAAACGGTAAAAGACGGCGCTATGTGGATTGGCATAATTAGCCTGTTTCCTGAAATGTTCCGCGCAATTACCGATTACGGGGTAACTGGCCGGGCAGTAAAAAATGGCCTGCTGAGCATCGAAAGCTGGAGTCCTCGCGACTTCGCTCATGACCGGCACCGTACCGTGGACGATCGTCCTTACGGCGGCGGACCGGGGATGCTAATGATGGTGCAACCTTTACGGGATGCTATTCATGCAGCAAAAGCCGCGGCAGGTGAAGGCGCGAAGGTGATTTATCTGTCACCTCAGGGACGCAAGCTTGATCAAGCGGGCGTCAGCGAACTGGCAACGAATCAGAAACTGATTCTGGTGTGCGGTCGCTACGAAGGGATAGACGAGCGCGTAATCCAAACCGAAATTGACGAAGAATGGTCAATCGGCGATTACGTTCTCAGCGGTGGTGAGTTACCGGCAATGACGCTGATTGACTCCGTTTCCCGGTTCATTCCGGGAGTACTGGGCCATGAAGCTTCGGCAACGGAAGATTCCTTTGCTGATGGGTTGCTGGATTGCCCGCACTATACCCGTCCTGAAGTGTTAGAAGAGATGGAAGTACCGCCAGTATTGCTGTCGGGAAACCATGCTGAGATACGTCGCTGGCGTCTGAAGCAGTCGCTGGGCCGCACCTGGCTTAGAAGACCTGAACTTCTGGAAAACCTGGCTCTGACTGAAGAGCAAGCAAAGTTGCTGGCGCAGTTCAAAAGCGAACACGCGCAACAGCAGCATAAACATGATGGGCAGGCGTGAGCCCCCAATATCAGTTTACCCAGGATAAGAGATTAAATTATGAGCAACATTATTAAGCAACTTGAACAAGAACAGATGAAGCAGGACGTACCTTCCTTCCGTCCGGGTGATACCGTGGAAGTGAAAGTATGGGTTGTTGAAGGTTCCAAAAAACGTCTGCAGGCATTCGAGGGCGTGGTTATCGCTATTCGTAACCGCGGTCTGCACTCTGCATTCACTGTTCGCAAAATTTCCAACGGCGAAGGCGTTGAGCGTGTCTTCCAGACTCACTCTCCGGTAGTTGACAGCATTGCTGTTAAACGTCGTGGTGCTGTACGTAAAGCTAAACTGTACTACCTGCGTGAGCGTACTGGTAAGTCTGCTCGTATCAAAGAGCGTCTTAACTAAGATTCGCTTTCGCGACATCCTGACAGAAGGGCTGGCCAGATGGCTGGCCCTTTTTTTATCTTTGTTGTAACCATCGTGATGTAAATCATTTACAATACGCCCTCTATTCGGAGGGGCGGTGGTCAGCAACAGTTTCCAGCAAACGACACCTAAACGGCGAGCCGCCTGGCTGGCACTGTTGGCGATCCTGTTGATCGTCGTGGCCCCCCTGATCTCCATCTCCCTGCAAAAAGACCCCATGAGCGCCATGCCCGGCATGCACCACGCCATGATGATGGACAGCTCGTCCGCGAGCATGGCGCAAATGCCCGACCACGAGATGGCGATGATGTATAGCACAGACGGCGCCATGCATACCGGACACGAACTGCCGCTGGACCATGCCGAAGCGTGTGGCTATTGCGTGCTGTTAGCCCATGTCCCGGGGCTGCTTTTCGCGCTGGCGCTGTTCGTCGCCATACTCCTGCGGCGCATTCGCCTGCCGGTTTCTCGCCCGGTATTAAAACACTGGCACTACTTCCCCTGGCTCTACCCTGAAACCCGCGCCCCGCCGCGGCTGTCTGCTTTTTCCCTTTAATAAAAATCAATCTGCGCACGGCGCAATAACCTCTTTTGCTTTAAAAAAGGAAGAGTATGACAACCTGCACCTCGCGCGCGGCATGGTTAAACCTGCTGCGTCGCCTCCATTTTTACATCGGACTGTTTATCGGGCCGTTTATCTTTGTCGCTGCCCTGACCGGCACGCTGTACGTGGCGACGCCGCAGCTGGAAAACTGGCTCTATCACGACGCGCTGCATGGCCTTGCCGACGGGGCCCCGCAGCCGCTCAGCGCCCAGATTGCAGTGGCGGAAGAAGCGACCCAGGGTAATCTGCGGCTACTGGCGGTGCGGCCGGCCCCCGCGATGGGGGAGACCACCCGGATTATGTTTGTTGACCCGAGCCTGGGCGAGTCAGAATCCCGGGCCATTTTCGTCGATCCGATCTCGCTACGGGTGAAGGGCGATATGACGGTCTACGGTACCAGCGGCATCCTGCCGCTGCGCCAGTGGATTGATTATGCGCATCGTTCGCTGCTGCTGGGCGACAGCGGGAGGTTA
The DNA here is from genome assembly GCF_000828055.2 of Klebsiella variicola. Taxonomy (NCBI): domain Bacteria; kingdom Pseudomonadati; phylum Pseudomonadota; class Gammaproteobacteria; order Enterobacterales; family Enterobacteriaceae; genus Klebsiella; species Klebsiella variicola. The sequence continues at coordinate 1,246,280 of NZ_CP010523.2, forward strand.
TACAGCGAACTGGCTGCCTCATGGATGTGGGTTGCCGCGCTGGGTGGCATTGCCCTGTGGGCGATGACACGTCCAAAACGGCGGATCAATAACGTCCTGCAGAATCATCGTCGGTTGCACGTGACGCTGGGCTGGGGCTTACTGCTGGGCATGCTGCTCTTCTCCGCCACCGGCCTGACCTGGTCGCAATGGGCTGGCGGTAATGTGGATAAAATGCGGGCGGCTTTCGGCTGGTGGACGCCGCAGGTGAATACCCTGCTGCACGGTGAGGCGCCGATGGCGCACGATCCCCACGCCGGGCATCATATGGACGGGATGGCCATGCAGCATCAGTCAGTGCTGCAGCCAGCGCAGTTTGACCTGGTGCTGGCGGTGGCCCGTCAGGCGGGGCTGAACGCCAGCCGGCTGGAGATCCGTCCGCCGGTTTCGAAGGAACGTGCCTGGACGGTAAATGAGATCGACCGCCGCTGGCCGACGCAGGTGGACGCGGTGGCGATCGATGGCGCCACGATGCAGGTGGTGGATCGCACCCGGTTCGCCGACTTCCCGCTGATGGCGAAGCTCACCCGCTGGGGCGTCGATTTCCACATGGGGGTCCTCTTTGGTCTGGCGAATCAGTTGCTGCTGGTAGGGTTCGGCTGCGCGCTGTGCGTCACCATCGGCGTGGGCTACCGGCTGTGGTGGATCCGCCGTCCGCCTCAGGCGGTCTGGGATCCGGCGCATTCGCTGCTGCAGGCATGGCTGTCGCTCGCCTGGCCTGCCCGTGGGCTGGTACTGGGGATAGCGTTAGCCCTGGGTCTGGCCATGCCATTGATGGGGGCAAGTCTGGTGCTGTTCATTGCCGTTGACTACCTGCGCTGGCGCGCGGCAACGGCAATGAGGATGGCGAAGTCCAGCGATTAAGCGAAGGCTTACGGCGTGCTGATGACCACCGTGACCCGGCGGTTTTCAGCGCGCCCGGCCGCCGTGTCGTTGCTGGCGATCGGGTATTTCTTGCCAAGGCCGCGGGTGACTAAATGACTGCGCGGGACATGGGCGCCTTCCGCCCAGGCATCGGCTACGCTATTGGCGCGCTTAAGCGACAGGGCTTCGTTATAGCTATCCTCACCGTAATTATCGGTGTGGCCTTCAAGGCGGCTATGGGTGATCCCGGTCGCCGCCAGCCGCGAGGCCATCGTGGTGATCTGCTGGCGGCTGTCGGGACGTAGTCGGTAGTCATTCTTGTCAAACAGGATGCTATCGGATAAGCCCAGGGACCAATCGCCATTGCTTTCAGTGAAGCCGTAAGATTTCATCGCCGCCACCTGCTCGGGGGTAAATTTTCCCTGAGGAGCCTGGCAACCTGTCAAAAGCGCCGCCGCCATCAGGGCGGGGACGAAATATTTTCTGAGCATAATGAGTCCTTTATTATTTCAGCGTCTGCTGGATACGTTGGTTTTTCATGCGATACATATTCTGATCGGCAAGTTCTTGCAGTGATTCCGCGGTGGCGTGCTCCCACGCCAGGGCATAACCGACGCTCAGCGAGAGCGTGGCGCTATGGCCATTGTGCAGGTTGAATGGCGGAAGAAATTGTTCCGACAGCGCCTGGCACAGAGCCTGCACTTCGGCTTCCGAGCGCACCTCACGCAGCAGAACGGCAAACTCATCGCCGCCGAGACGCCATGCCAGATGGCGTTTTCCGGCGAAGGCCATCAGGCGGCTGGCGACCTCCGTCAGCACTTTATCGCCTGCCGCGTGCCCCCAGTTGTCATTGATCAGCTTGAAGTTATCGCCGTCAAGAAACAGTAATGCCGAGGTCTGGTGATCCACCTCGTTCTTCATCAGTTCGGCGAGCGCGTTGCGAAAGGCGGCGCGGTTAGCCAGGCCGGTCAGCGGGTCATGTAGCGAGCTACGCAACAGCTGGGCATTCTTGGCCTGCAGCTGGCGCTGCCAGTCCTCCATCTCCCCCAGCAGGCTGTTAAAGTCCTGGGCGAAAAGATGGAATTCCTCAATACGCTCCTCGGGCACCCGACGTGAGAAATGACGGTTTTCACGAATATCGTGCACAACCTCGGTGATGCTCTGCAGGGCGGTGACGATCCCCCGGTGCAGGGAGTGGGTCAGCAGCAGGGCAATGAACGAGGCGAGCAGAATGCTGCCGGTCAGTACCAGAATCGAGATACCGAGAAAGTGGCTGATCAGTTCATCAAGCGCGGTCAGTCGCAGCTCGCCGATTTGTTTGCCCTGGTGCCAGATGGGCTGCACCGTGGGCTCCGGAAACAGCCATTGACTGATAAGGCCGCTCACTTGTTCTTTGTTGGCCAGCGGTTCATGGCGCCATGCGGCGAAGTGCTGCTTCTGGCCGTTGAGCACAATCGCCTGGGAAATCTGCCCTTGCTTCCCCAGCGAAGCGAGGGTCTCCTCCGCCGCCGCGCTATCGCCAAACACCAGGGCGGCTTCGAGGCTGCGACCCATGGTCGCGGCAGTGAGCTCTAGATTTTTCTGCGCGTACTGCTTGAGCGTGAAGATTGAGGCTGTGCTTAGCAGCAGCCAGACCAGCGTCATGGAGATCACCACGCTTATCACGCTAATTCGACGAAGCGCGCGTTTAAATGTCGGGCGCGCGGTCTGTGAAAAGTCCTTATTCATGTGGTTTTTTCCGGGCAAGCATCAGGACGTCCGGGTTAACCCGGACCCCGCTGTGCGTCAGAACGTCCAGATTAACGGAGAAGCGGACCCTGTCGTCGTTGATGATCAGGCAAAACGCGCTACCAATGGAGCAATCCGTATTTTGTTCTGCGATGAGTAAAAGCGGCTTCGGGCCATAGCGGCGAGTTAATTCCGACTGTTGGGTCGGCGATTCGCTGCCAAAATAAAAACCATCGCAGGTTGTTTTTAACGCTTCTTCACGATTACGTACTATCACCGGTTGATAGGGCAAGGCATCCGGATCTTCATGAGCCAGGCTATGGGTGAAGCGTGATGAGGCAAAAATGCACAGCTTCGGCGCCCCTGTTAATGCCGGCCAACGGGTGTAGGTCACGATCCCGGAAACAATAGCGCGAACATGTTCTGAAGGTCCGGCAGCAAAAACAGGAGATACCGCGATGAGAAAAAATACAGTCAATAAAAGACGGTGTAATACTGTCATTAACGCTTCCGTCAAATTCGCCATAGCGCGGGAAAAGCCGCTGCCGATGCCCGGCGCAGAATACCACTGTTAACAAAACCCGTCATTACATGCGCCCTTTGCTTTGGGACAAATCTCACCAGGATTTTTCGTAATCGCGATCGCGATAGCGCGCAAGTTTGCTGTGAATTTTGGTTGTGTAAACATTTTTGTACGAATTTTGTTGAGTTAAGTGGCAATTAATTTGTTGGTGTAAATTAAATTTTACGGAATATGGATTGAATTCTTTACTTTGTGTGGTATCGTTACGCCATGCCCGCTGAGGCACCCTTTATCGCAAACGAGCTACACAGGATCGCAATCATGCAAAAAGACGCGCTGAATAACGTACATATTACCGACGAACAGGTGTTAATGACCCCGGAGCAACTGAAGGCGGAATTCCCGCTAAGCGTTGAACAGGAAGCGCAGATTGCGCATGCCCGTGAGACTATCTCCGATATTATCGCCGGCCGCGATCCGCGCCTGCTGGTGGTTTGCGGCCCTTGCTCGATCCACGATCCGGAAGCCGCGATTGAATATGCTCGTCGATTTAAAGCTCTTGCCGCAGAGGTCAGCGATAGCCTCTACCTGGTGATGCGCGTCTACTTTGAAAAACCCCGTACCACTGTCGGCTGGAAGGGGCTGATTAACGATCCGCACATGGATGGTTCGTTTGATGTTGAAGGCGGCCTGAAGATTGCGCGTCGTCTGCTGGTCGAGCTCGTCAATATGGGACTGCCGCTGGCGACGGAAGCGCTGGATCCGAACAGCCCGCAATACCTTGGCGATCTGTTCAGCTGGTCTGCTATCGGCGCACGTACCACGGAATCACAAACGCACCGCGAAATGGCCTCTGGCCTGTCGATGCCGGTCGGCTTTAAAAACGGTACCGACGGTAGTCTGGCGACGGCCATCAACGCCATGCGCGCCGCGGCGATGCCGCATCGTTTCGTCGGCATCAACCAGGCCGGGCAGGTCTGCCTGCTGCAAACGCAGGGTAATCCGAACGGCCATGTGATCCTGCGCGGCGGTAAGGCGCCGAACTACGGTCCGGAAGATGTGGCGAAATGCGAAAAAGAGATGGCGCAGGCGGGACTGAAACCGTCGCTGATGGTAGATTGCAGTCATGGGAACTCCAATAAAGATTTCCGCCGCCAGCCAGCCGTGGCTGAATCCGTTGTCGCACAGATCAAAGATGGCAACCGCTCCATTATCGGCCTGATGATCGAGAGTAATATCCACGAAGGCAATCAGTCCTCTGAACAGCCGCGTGAGACGATGAAATACGGCGTTTCGGTGACGGATGCCTGCATCAGCTGGGAAACCACCGATGCGCTGCTGCGTGAACTGGATAAGGATCTCCGCGGCCATCTGGCGGCCCGTTTGGTGTAAGAGGAAAGTATGGTTGCTGAACTGACCGCGTTACGCGATCAAATTGATGAAGTGGATAAAGCGTTGCTTAGCCTGCTGGCTAAGCGTCTGGAACTGGTGGCCGAAGTCGGCGAGGTGAAGAGCCAGTATGGTCTGCCGATTTACGTCCCGGAGCGCGAGGCGGCGATGCTCGCCTCCCGGCGTGAAGAGGCGGCTGCGCTCGGCGTACCGCCGGATCTGATCGAGGATGTTCTGCGTCGCGTGATGCGGGAATCCTATTCCAGCGAAAACGACAAAGGCTTCAAAACCCTGCACCCGAATCTGCGGCCGGTGGTCATCGTCGGCGGCGGCGGGCAGATGGGGCGTCTGTTTGAGAAGATGTTAACGCTGTCCGGCTACCAGGTGCGTATTCTGGAAAAAGACGATTGGGCCCGGGCGGCGGATATCGTCGCCGATGCCGGCATGGTCATCGTCAGCGTACCGATTCACACCACCGTGGAGACGATCGGCAGGCTGCCGCCGCTGCCGGCGGATTGCATTCTGGTTGACCTTGCCTCGGTGAAAGCGGAGCCGCTGCAGGCGATGCTGGCAGCGCATCAGGGCCCGGTTCTTGGCCTGCACCCGATGTTCGGTCCGGACAGCGGCAGCCTGGCGAAGCAGGTGGTGGTCTATTGTGATGGCCGCCAGCCGGAGGCCTATCAGTGGTTCCTCGAACAAATTCAGGTTTGGGGCGCGCGGCTGCACCGCATCAGCGCCGTTGAGCACGATCAGAACATGGCGTTTATTCAGGCGCTGCGCCACTTTGCCACCTTCGCCTATGGTCTGCACCTGGCAGAAGAGAATGTGCGTCTTGAGCAACTGCTGGCGCTTTCGTCACCTATTTACCGGCTGGAGCTGGCGATGGTGGGGCGCCTGTTTGCCCAGGATCCGCAGCTGTACGCCGACATTATTATGTCATCGGAAAATAACCTGGCGCTGATTAAGCGCTATTACCAGCGTTTCGGCGAAGCGATTGGCTTGCTGGAGCAGGGCGATAAGCAGGCGTTTATCGACAGCTTCCGTAAAGTCGAACATTGGTTTGGCGATTACGCTCAGCGTTTCCAGAGCGAGAGCCGCACGCTGCTGCGTCAGGCGAACGATAATCGGCAGTAAAGCGAAAAAGATGTATACAATAAAGCCAGCGACCGCTGGCTTTTTTTATAGGGATGACAACGATGGCTGAACCACAACCGCTGTTTGACTACACCGGATACCTGCCGGAATGCCCGACCTGGAGCGAGGCTGAACAGGCCCTCTACTGGGCCGATATCATGGAGTGTGAAATCCACCGCTACGATACCCGCAGCGGCGAACACCAGGTGCTGCAGTTTCCGGAGGAGGTCGGCTGTTTCTCCCTGCGTGAGAAGGGCGGATTTATCGTTGCATTACGCAGTGGCATCTGGCTGACCGACGCCCACGGCCTGCTGCGGCGGAAAGTCTGTGATAATCCGAGCAATCCGGAGCTGGCGCGGTTTAACGATGGTGGGACCGATCGCGAGGGGCGTTTTTATGCCGGCACCTTCTGGGGGCCGGGGGATTACAACGGCGCGCTGCTGATGCGAGTCGATAATGACCTGAAGCCGAAAGTGATCCAGTGTGATATCCATGGCGCCAACGGTCTGGCGTTTAGCGCCGACCAGCGCTGGATGTATACCTCTGATACGCCGAACGCCGTGATCTACCGTACGCCGCTGGATGAACAGGGTGAGCCTGGACGACGCGAGGTGTTTCGCCGTTTCCAGCCGGGCGAAGGCATCCCTGACGGGGCGGCGATCGATGTGGAGGGCTGTTACTGGAGCGCGATGTTTGACGGCTGGCGGATTGCTTGTTTCTCGCCGCAGGGCGAGGAGCTGGAGACTTACCCGATGCCGGTTCGTTGTCCGACAATGGTCTGCTTCGGTGGGGCGGATATGAAAACGCTCTATATCACCACAACCCGGGAAAACATGGAGGACGATGAGCTGGCGAAGTACCCGCTGTCAGGCGCCATCTTCACCCTGCCGGTTGCGGTGGCAGGGATGAAGAAATTACCGTTCCGCGAACGTTAAACCGGATCCACTGGCACCACGTTTTCGCTGGGGTAGCAACCGAGGACCTTCATGGAGCGGGTGATTTCCGCCAGCTCCTTTAATGCCTTGCGCATGGGCAGCGAGTCCAGGTTGGCCTGAATATCGAGATAAAACATCTCTTCCCAGGGATTGCCGTGGATCGGGCGAGATTCCAGTTTGGTCATGATCAGATTGTGGTTGCGCAGCACCAGCAGGGCTTCCACCAGGGCGCCCGCCTGCTGACCGGTCGCCATTAACAGCGTGGTCTTGGCCGGAACCTGATCGGAGACGTTCACCGCTTTGCGCGCCAGGACGAGGAAGCGCGTGATGTTCTGCGTCTGGTTGGCCTGGCAGTGCTCCAGCACCTGCAGGCTATACAGGGCGCCACCCGCTTCGCTGCCCAGTGCCGCAACGGCCGGGGAGTTCGCCTGCGCCACTTTTTCCATTGCCGCCGAGGTGCTCTCGGTATATTCAATCTTCCAGTGCGGGTAGCGGCTCAGATACTGGCTGCACTGCTGGAACGGCTGCGGATGGCTGTAGACGGTCTGAATTTTATCGGCATCCGTCGAGGTGCTAACCAGCACGCAATGATCGATAGGGATCGTCAGCTCGCCAACGATCGACAGGCTGGTGTGCTGCAGCAGATCGTAGACGTCGTTGATCCCGCCAGAGCTGGTGTTTTCAATCGGCACCACGGCGTAATCGGCCTGGCCGGTCTCTACCTGATTAAAAATATCGGCGAACTTCGCGCAGCCGCTCTCAATAAACTGCTCAAAATGGCGAGCGGCGTACTGACGCGCCGCCAGATGCGAATAAGAGCCTTTAGGGCCAAGGAAGGCCACGCGGGCCGAATGCGGATTAATTTTATTCAGATGCTGCTGCAGCAGGGTTTGTTGGGTCAGGACGGAGTCTTCGATGATCAGCTGGAACAGGCGGGTGATGTAGTGCGCATCCAGATTATGGCGCTTGCCGATGGTCATCAGACGCTCCAGCAGATCGCGTTCGCGGTCAATATCACGCACTGGACGGTGGGAGGCCAGTTTGGCTTTACCAACCTCAACAGCCAGCCCGCGGCGCTCCGCCAGCAGAGCAAGCAGTTTCTCGTCCAGTGCGCTTATCTTATCGCGCAGCGCCAGTAATGGGTTTTCCTCGGTCATAGATGTTGCCTTTGTTGTTATCAAATAAAAAAGGCCTCCCGGGTGGGAGGCCTTATTGTTCGTCTTCGCATTCTTTCTTATACGACGAATTGCCTCCCGGTCAGGGGAAGGTAAAAAAGAATGCGAAGAAGAACGGGACACGTTTCATGGTAAATTCCTTGAGGTAGTGGGGATTACAGTACCTGTACTGTTTTCACTCTGTCAATAAAAAACGCGCCCGAAGGCGCGTGGCATGACACAACTTAAGTTAAGGATTACTCTTCTTCTTCCACAAAGCCTGCCTCTTTCACCGATGTTGCGGCGCGGCGGGCTTCCCCTTTGTGTTGCACTTTATTCAGCTGCCGTTCCAGCTTGTTGATCAATTCGTTAATGGCGGCGTACATATCTTCATGACGCGCACTGGCAACCAGATGACCGTTTGGCGTATTGATGGTTGCATCAGCGATAAAACCCTGCGGCTCCTTAGACAGAATGATGTGCGGGTTGATTAAATGAGTTTGCCACTTATCCAGTTTGGCGAGACGGTCTGCGACATGCTGGCGGATTGCCGGAGTAATTTCCATTTGTTTACTGGTAATGTTCATTGTCATAAATTTTACCTCTTGTCTTTCCCGTCTTGGTGAATCCAGCATACCTTTCCCAATGTCAAAAAGCGTGATCTAAATCACATTTTATTGTCACTTTTTGTCAACGAATTCATTTTGTGAGACAGGGCAGGAAGAAGTGAGATTTTACTTGTCGAACCCGGTAAAGCAGGCCATATTTGATGAGTTAACCCGGCGCTAAACCGCTTCAGCTTGACGGGATAAAGTATAAAAAAACGGCAGCCACTGGCTGCCGTTTGCGATCCATGAATCAGACTCAGGTGTTCTTGCTGTTCGCGGCGATTATCTTCGCGACTTTGTCCGCCTGGGCGTTCATTTGCATCTGACGATAGGCGTTTTCCATCTTCGGCAGGGCATCGCGGGTGGCCTGGGTATCCGGATAGTTACGCATCATACCTTCCACGCGGTTCACGACGGCAACCCATGCGCCACGGTCGGTGTAGTAATCCACGACCGACAGCTCATATTTGGCCAGGCGATCTTTCAGGAACACCATACGTTTATAGGCGTCAGTGGCGTACTGGCTGTTCGGGTAACCACGCACCAGTTTGGAGAAGTCATTGAAGGCATCGCGCGCGTGCTGTGGATCGCGGTCAGAGCGATCGACACCAAAGAAGCCCTGCAGGGCGCTGTCATCCAGGGCCATGTTGGTCAGGCCGCGCATATAGATGACGTAATCGATATTCGGGTGGGTGGGGTTCAAACGCATGAAGCGATCGATGGCCGCCTGAGCCAGCGGCAGATCGGCGTTTTTGTAATACGCATAAATCAGATCCAGCTGTACCTGTTGGGAATAAGGGCCGAATGGATAACGGTTATCCAACGCTTCCAGTTGCGTTATCGCCTGTTTCCAGTTACCGTCCTGCAGTTTTTGCTGGGCGGTCGCGTAGATTTCATTCGGCGGATTATCAGGCACCTCTTCCTTAGAGCCGGAGCAACCCACCAAAGCCAGGCTCAGTGTGGCGGCTGCCACCAGGTATTTCATGCGCGTCATGACGTTTTGACTTCCTCAAAATGTTTATGCGGGAGAATCTCTGTTCCTGCTCCCGATTAAGACCAGCTACAATAGCACACTATATTAAACGGCAAAGCCGTAAAACCCAACGTTAAACGAAGAAGCTGTATATGGCACAACGAGTACAACTCACCGCAACGGTGACCGAAAATCAACTCGGTCAACGCTTAGATCAGGCTTTGGCCGAATTGTTCCCTGATTATTCGCGATCGCGGATAAAAGAATGGATCCTGGACCAACGCGTATTAGTCAATGGCAGCATTGGCGATAAGCCGAAAGAAAAAGTGCTGGGGGGAGAGCACATCGCTATCGATGTCGAAATCGAAGAAGAGGCGCGCTTCCAGCCGCAGGATATTCCGCTCAATATCGTTTACGAAGATGATGACATCCTCGTGATTAACAAACCGCGCGATCTGGTTGTGCATCCTGGCGCGGGCAACCCTGACGGTACTGTGCTGAATGCGCTGCTGCACTACTATCCGCCGATTGCCGATGTGCCGCGCGCGGGGATCGTGCACCGTCTGGATAAGGACACCACCGGTCTGATGGTGGTGGCGAAAACCATTCCGGCACAAACCCGGCTGGTGGAGTCGTTGCAGCTGCGCGAGATCACTCGCGAGTATGAAGCGGTGGCCATTGGTCATATGACTTCCGGTGGCACAGTGGAAGAGCCGATCAGTCGTCATCCGACGAAACGTACCCATATGGCGGTGCATCCGATGGGCAAACCGGCGGTGACCCACTACCGCATTATGGAACATTTCCGCATCCATACCCGCCTGCGCCTGCGCCTGGAAACCGGTCGTACGCACCAGATCCGTGTGCATATGTCGCATATCACCCATCCGCTGGTGGGTGACCAGGTATATGGCGGCCGGCCGCGTCCGCCGAAGGGCGCGTCGGAGGAGTTCATCACCGCGCTGCGTAAATTCGACCGTCAGGCGCTGCACGCCACCATGCTGCGTCTGTACCACCCGATCACTGGCATTGAAATGGAGTGGCACGCGCCCATCCCACAGGATATGGTCGAGCTCATCGAGGCGATGCGTGCCGATTTTGAAGCCCATAAGGACGATATTGACTGGTTATGACTAAACTGATTGTACCGCAGTGGCCGATGCCCCGCAGCGTGGCGGCCTGTAGTTCGACCCGCATTGGCGGCGTGAGTCTGCCGCCCTATGACTCGCTCAACCTGGGCGCCCATTGCGGAGACAATCTGCAGCATGTTGAAGAAAACCGGCGGCGGATGTTTGCTGCCGGTGGCTTGCCGTCTTACCCGGTTTGGCTGGAGCAGGTTCATGGCACCGATGTTCTGACGCTGGACGGCGGACCCTATCCATCGAAACGCGCAGATGCTTCTTATAGTCGTACGCCAGGCACCGTCTGTGCGGTGATGACCGCCGACTGCCTGCCGGTCCTGTTCTGTAACCGCGACGGCACCGAAGTCGCCGCGGCGCATGCGGGATGGCGCGGCTTATGCGAAGGGGTTCTGGAAGAGACGGTTGCCCGTTTCGCCGATAAAGCCGAAAACATGATGGCGTGGCTGGGCCCTGCCATTGGTCCGCAGGCATTTGAGGTGGGGCCGGAAGTCCGGGATGCCTTTATGGCGAAAGACGAGAACGCGCACCGGGCTTTTCGTCCGGCAGGCGAGAAATATTTTGCTGATATCTATCAACTGGCTCGGCAGCGTCTGGCAAACGTCGGCGTTGAGCAGATTTTCGGCGGCGATCGCTGCACGCTAAGCGAAAAGGATGATTTTTTCTCTTACCGACGCGACAAGACCACCGGTCGTATGGCAAGTTTCATTTGGCTGATATAACCTAGAGAATCAAGACGATCCAGAAGGCAAACTTATTTTTCGCATAGTTCAGGTCTTTAACCTTGAATAATTGAGGGATGACCTCATTTAATCTCCAGTAGCAAATTTGACCTGTTTATGGGAGGAGTTATGCGTCTGGATCGTCTTACCAATAAATTCCAGCTTGCTCTTGCCGATGCCCAGTCACTCGCACTCGGGCACGACAACCAATTCATCGAACCTCTTCATTTAATGAGCGCCTTACTGAATCAGGAAGGGGGATCGGTACGTCCTTTATTAACCTCGGCGGGCGTCAATGCCGGGAAACTACGCACTGACATCGAGCAGGCCTTGAGCCGTTTACCGCAGGTGGAAGGCACCGGCGGCGATGTACAACCTTCTCAGGATTTAGTGCGGATCCTGAACCTTTGCGACAAGCTGGCGCAAAAGAAAAAGGACAACTTTATTTCGTCGGAACTGTTCGTTCTGGCGGCGCTTGAATCGCGCGGTACGCTGACCGACCTTTTAAAATCCGCCGGAGCAACAACCGCCAACGTGACTCAGGCGATTGAACAAATGCGCGGAGGTGAAAGCGTGAACGATCAGGGTGCCGAAGACCAACGTCAGGCATTGAAGAAATTTACCGTCGATCTGACCGAGCGAGCCGAGCAGGGCAAGCTGGATCCGGTGATCGGCCGTGATGAAGAGATTCGCCGTACCATCCAGGTACTGCAGCGTCGTACCAAAAACAACCCGGTACTGATTGGTGAACCCGGGGTGGGTAAAACGGCAATCGTCGAAGGACTGGCGCAGCGTATCGTCAACGGCGAAGTACCAGAAGGGTTGAAAGGCCGTCGGGTATTGGCGCTGGATATGGGGGCGCTGGTGGCCGGGGCGAAATACCGCGGTGAGTTTGAAGAGCGTCTGAAAGGCGTGCTGACTGACCTGTCAAAACAGGAAGGCAACGTCATTCTGTTTATCGACGAACTGCATACTATGGTGGGCGCTGGTAAAGCCGACGGCGCGATGGATGCGGGTAACATGCTGAAGCCGGCGCTGGCGCGTGGTGAACTGCACTGCGTCGGGGCGACAACGCTTGATGAATACCGTCAGTACATCGAAAAAGACGCCGCGCTGGAACGTCGCTTCCAGAAAGTGTTCGTCGCCGAGCCGACGGTAGAAGATACCATCGCTATTCTGCGTGGCCTGAAAGAACGTTACGAGCTGCACCACCACGTGCAGATCACTGACCCGGCGATTGTCGCGGCGGCGACCTTGTCGCATCGCTATATTGCCGACCGTCAGCTGCCGGATAAAGCCATCGACCTTATCGATGAGGCGGCGTCCAGCATTCGTATGCAGATCGACTCCAAGCCGGAAGAGCTGGACCGTCTCGATAGACGTATTATCCAGCTGAAACTGGAACAGCAGGCGCTGAAGAAAGAGTCTGATGAAGCGAGCCTGAAACGTCTCGATATGCTCAACGAGGAGCTGGCGGATAAAGAGCGTCAGTACTCGGTACTGGAAGAAGAGTGGAAAGCGGAAAAAGCCTCTCTCTCCGGCACCCAGACTATTAAAGCCGAGCTGGAACAGGCGAAAATCGCTATCGAACAGGCGCGTCGCGTCGGCGATCTGGCGCGGATGTCCGAGCTGCAGTACGGCAAAATTCCGGAACTGGAGAAACAGCTGGCGGCTGCCACTCAGTCCGAAGGGAAAACCATGCGTCTGCTGCGTAATAAAGTGACGGATGCTGAGATCGCCGAAGTGCTGGCCCGCTGGACCGGTATCCCTGTCTCCCGGATGATGGAAAGCGAGCGCGACAAACTGCTGCGTATGGAGCAGGAGCTGCATCATCGGGTGATTGGCCAGGATGAGGCGGTTGAAGCGGTATCGAACGCCATTCGCCGTAGCCGCGCTGGGCTATCCGATCCGAACCGGCCGATTGGTTCGTTCCTGTTCCTCGGTCCAACCGGGGTCGGTAAAACCGAGCTGTGTAAAACGCTGGCTAACTTTATGTTCGACAGCGACGACGCGATGGTGCGTATCGATATGTCCGAGTTTATGGAGAAACACTCCGTCTCGCGTCTGGTCGGTGCGCCTCCGGGATACGTCGGCTATGAAGAGGGTGGTTACCTGACCGAGGCGGTGCGTCGTCGTCCTTATTCCGTCATTCTGCTGGATGAAGTGGAAAAAGCGCACCCGGATGTGTTCAACATTCTGCTGCAGGTACTCGACGACGGGCGTCTGACCGACGGGCAGGGGAGAACGGTCGACTTCCGTAATACGGTGGTCATCATGACCTCGAACCTCGGTTCCGATCTGATTCAGGAACGGTTTGGCGAACTGGACTACGGTCATATGAAGGATCTGGTACTGGGAGTGGTAAGCCAGAACTTCCGTCCGGAGTTTATTAACCGTATCGACGAAGTGGTGGTCTTCCATCCTCTGGGTGAGAAACACATTGCTTCTATTGCCCAGATCCAGCTGCAGCGTTTGTATAAACGCCTGGAAGAGCGTGGGTATGAAGTGCGGATGTCCGATGAGGCGCTGAAGTTGCTGAGCGCCAACGGTTACGATCCGGTATACGGCGCGCGGCCACTGAAACGCGCTATTCAGCAGCAGATTGAGAACCCGTTAGCCCAGCAGATCCTTTCCGGTGAGCTGGTTCCGGGGAAAGCTGTCGAGCTGGTGGTGAAAGACGACCGTATTGTGGCAGTGCAGTAAATCACAAAACGACAAAAACGGGCCCAACGGGCTCGTTTTTGTTTAAAAACCAGGCAAGAATTAAAGCTCAACACCTGGTTTGGTTGAAAAGTGAGCGGTTGAATTCTTTTTTTGAATTTATCCTTGTCACTTCAGAATTACTCCCTATAATGCGCCTCCACTGACACGGAACAACGGCAAACAAGCCGCCGGGTCAGGAGGATTCAACGACGGAAATCGACGTTGAAAGCCGACAGAGAAAAGCAAAATAAGCGCTTGACTCTGAATGAGGAAAGCGTAATATACGCCACCTCGCGACAGAGCGCTAAAGCGCGTCGCAACTGCTCTTTAACAATTTATCAGACAATCTGTGTGGGCACTCAAAGTGACATGGATTCTTAACGTCCTCGGACGAAAAATGAATACCAAGTCTCTGAGTGAACATGCGTAATTTATTACGAAGTTTAATTCACGAGCATCAAACTTAAATTGAAGAGTTTGATCATGGCTCAGATTGAACGCTGGCGGCAGGCCTAACACATGCAAGTCGAGCGGTAGCACAGAGAGCTTGCTCTCGGGTGACGAGCGGCGGACGGGTGAGTAATGTCTGGGAAACTGCCTGATGGAGGGGGATAACTACTGGAAACGGTAGCTAATACCGCATAACGTCGCAAGACCAAAGTGGGGGACCTTCGGGCCTCATGCCATCAGATGTGCCCAGATGGGATTAGCTAGTAGGTGGGGTAACGGCTCACCTAGGCGACGATCCCTAGCTGGTCTGAGAGGATGACCAGCCACACTGGAACTGAGACACGGTCCAGACTCCTACGGGAGGCAGCAGTGGGGAATATTGCACAATGGGCGCAAGCCTGATGCAGCCATGCCGCGTGTGTGAAGAAGGCCTTCGGGTTGTAAAGCACTTTCAGCGGGGAGGAAGGCGATAAGGTTAATAACCTTGTCGATTGACGTTACCCGCAGAAGAAGCACCGGCTAACTCCGTGCCAGCAGCCGCGGTAATACGGAGGGTGCAAGCGTTAATCGGAATTACTGGGCGTAAAGCGCACGCAGGCGGTCTGTCAAGTCGGATGTGAAATCCCCGGGCTCAACCTGGGAACTGCATTCGAAACTGGCAGGCTAGAGTCTTGTAGAGGGGGGTAGAATTCCAGGTGTAGCGGTGAAATGCGTAGAGATCTGGAGGAATACCGGTGGCGAAGGCGGCCCCCTGGACAAAGACTGACGCTCAGGTGCGAAAGCGTGGGGAGCAAACAGGATTAGATACCCTGGTAGTCCACGCTGTAAACGATGTCGATTTGGAGGTTGTGCCCTTGAGGCGTGGCTTCCGGAGCTAACGCGTTAAATCGACCGCCTGGGGAGTACGGCCGCAAGGTTAAAACTCAAATGAATTGACGGGGGCCCGCACAAGCGGTGGAGCATGTGGTTTAATTCGATGCAACGCGAAGAACCTTACCTGGTCTTGACATCCACAGAACTTTCCAGAGATGGATTGGTGCCTTCGGGAACTGTGAGACAGGTGCTGCATGGCTGTCGTCAGCTCGTGTTGTGAAATGTTGGGTTAAGTCCCGCAACGAGCGCAACCCTTATCCTTTGTTGCCAGCGGTTAGGCCGGGAACTCAAAGGAGACTGCCAGTGATAAACTGGAGGAAGGTGGGGATGACGTCAAGTCATCATGGCCCTTACGACCAGGGCTACACACGTGCTACAATGGCATATACAAAGAGAAGCGACCTCGCGAGAGCAAGCGGACCTCATAAAGTATGTCGTAGTCCGGATTGGAGTCTGCAACTCGACTCCATGAAGTCGGAATCGCTAGTAATCGTAGATCAGAATGCTACGGTGAATACGTTCCCGGGCCTTGTACACACCGCCCGTCACACCATGGGAGTGGGTTGCAAAAGAAGTAGGTAGCTTAACCTTCGGGAGGGCGCTTACCACTTTGTGATTCATGACTGGGGTGAAGTCGTAACAAGGTAACCGTAGGGGAACCTGCGGTTGGATCACCTCCTTACCTTAAAGAACCTGCCTTTGTAGTGCTCACACAGATTGTCTGATGAAAGTAAAGAAGCAAGGCGTCTTGCGATTGAGACTTCAGTGTCCCCTTCGTCTAGAGGCCCAGGACACCGCCCTTTCACGGCGGTAACAGGGGTTCGAATCCCCTAGGGGACGCCACTTGCTGGTTCGTGAGTGAAAGACGCGTGCCGATGTATCTCAAAACTCATCTTCGGGTGATGTTTGAGATATTTGCTCTTTAAAAATCTGGATCAAGCTGAAAATTGAAACGACACACTGTTTAAGTGTGTTCGAGTCTCTCAAATTTTCGCAATCTGAAGACATCTTCGGGTTGTGAGGTTAAGCGACTAAGCGTACACGGTGGATGCCCTGGCAGTCAGAGGCGATGAAGGACGTGCTAATCTGCGAAAAGCGTCGGTAAGGTGATATGAACCGTTACAGCCGGCGATGTCCGAATGGGGAAACCCAGTGCAATTCGTTGCACTATCGTTAACTGAATACATAGGTTAACGAGGCGAACCGGGGGAACTGAAACATCTAAGTACCCCGAGGAAAAGAAATCAACCGAGATTCCCCCAGTAGCGGCGAGCGAACGGGGAGCAGCCCAGAGTCTGAATCAGCTTGTGTGTTAGTGGAACGGTCTGGAAAGTCCGACGGTACAGGGTGATAGTCCCGTACACCAAAATGCACAGGTTGTGAACTCGAAGAGTAGGGCGGGACACGTGGTATCCTGTCTGAATATGGGGGGACCATCCTCCAAGGCTAAATACTCCTGACTGACCGATAGTGAACCAGTACCGTGAGGGAAAGGCGAAAAGAACCCCGGCGAGGGGAGTGAAAAAGAACCTGAAACCGTGTACGTACAAGCAGTGGGAGCACCTTTATGGTGTGACTGCGTACCTTTTGTATAATGGGTCAGCGACTTATATTCTGTAGCAAGGTTAACCGTATAGGGGAGCCGCAGGGAAACCGAGTCTTAACTGGGCGTTAAGTTGCAGGGTATAGACCCGAAACCCGGTGATCTAGCCATGGGCAGGTTGAAGGTTGGGTAACACTAACTGGAGGACCGAACCGACTAATGTTGAAAAATTAGCGGATGACTTGTGGCTGGGGGTGAAAGGCCAATCAAACCGGGAGATAGCTGGTTCTCCCCGAAAGCTATTTAGGTAGCGCCTCGTGAACTCATCTTCGGGGGTAGAGCACTGTTTCGGCTAGGGGGTCATCCCGACTTACCAACCCGATGCAAACTACGAATACCGAAGAATGTTATCACGGGAGACACACGGCGGGTGCTAACGTCCGTCGTGAAGAGGGAAACAACCCAGACCGCCAGCTAAGGTCCCAAAGTCATGGTTAAGTGGGAAACGATGTGGGAAGGCACAGACAGCCAGGATGTTGGCTTAGAAGCAGCCATCATTTAAAGAAAGCGTAATAGCTCACTGGTCGAGTCGGCCTGCGCGGAAGATGTAACGGGGCTAAACCATGCACCGAAGCTGCGGCAGCGACACTATGTGTTGTTGGGTAGGGGAGCGTTCTGTAAGCCTGCGAAGGTGGCCTGTGAGGGTTGCTGGAGGTATCAGAAGTGCGAATGCTGACATAAGTAACGATAAAGCGGGTGAAAAGCCCGCTCGCCGGAAGACCAAGGGTTCCTGTCCAACGTTAATCGGGGCAGGGTGAGTCGACCCCTAAGGCGAGGCCGAAAGGCGTAGTCGATGGGAAACAGGTTAATATTCCTGTACTTGGTGTTACTGCGAAGGGGGGACGGAGAAGGCTATGTTAGCCGGGCGACGGTTGTCCCGGTTTAAGCATGTAGGCGGAGGTTCCAGGTAAATCCGGTACCTTTTAACGCTGAGGTGTGATGACGAGGCACTACGGTGCTGAAGTAACAAATGCCCTGCTTCCAGGAAAAGCCTCTAAGCATCAGGTAACATCAAATCGTACCCCAAACCGACACAGGTGGTCAGGTAGAGAATACCAAGGCGCTTGAGAGAACTCGGGTGAAGGAACTAGGCAAAATGGTGCCGTAACTTCGGGAGAAGGCACGCTGGTGTGTAGGTGAAGTCCCTGCGGATGGAGCTGAGACCAGTCGAAGATACCAGCTGGCTGCAACTGTTTATTAAAAACACAGCACTGTGCAAACACGAAAGTGGACGTATACGGTGTGACGCCTGCCCGGTGCCGGAAGGTTAATTGATGGGGTTATCCGTAAGGAGAAGCTCTTGATCGAAGCCCCGGTAAACGGCGGCCGTAACTATAACGGTCCTAAGGTAGCGAAATTCCTTGTCGGGTAAGTTCCGACCTGCACGAATGGCGTAATGATGGCCAGGCTGTCTCCACCCGAGACTCAGTGAAATTGAACTCGCTGTGAAGATGCAGTGTACCCGCGGCAAGACGGAAAGACCCCGTGAACCTTTACTATAGCTTGACACTGAACATTGAGCCTTGATGTGTAGGATAGGTGGGAGGCTTTGAAGCGTGGACGCCAGTCTGCGTGGAGCCAACCTTGAAATACCACCCTTTAATGTTTGATGTTCTAACGTAGGCCCCTAATCGGGGTTGCGGACAGTGTCTGGTGGGTAGTTTGACTGGGGCGGTCTCCTCCCAAAGAGTAACGGAGGAGCACGAAGGTTAGCTAATCCTGGTCGGACATCAGGAGGTTAGTGCAATGGCATAAGCTAGCTTGACTGCGAGCGTGACGGCGCGAGCAGGTGCGAAAGCAGGTCATAGTGATCCGGTGGTTCTGAATGGAAGGGCCATCGCTCAACGGATAAAAGGTACTCCGGGGATAACAGGCTGATACCGCCCAAGAGTTCATATCGACGGCGGTGTTTGGCACCTCGATGTCGGCTCATCACATCCTGGGGCTGAAGTAGGTCCCAAGGGTATGGCTGTTCGCCATTTAAAGTGGTACGCGAGCTGGGTTTAGAACGTCGTGAGACAGTTCGGTCCCTATCTGCCGTGGGCGCTGGAGAATTGAGGGGGGCTGCTCCTAGTACGAGAGGACCGGAGTGGACGCATCACTGGTGTTCGGGTTGTCATGCCAATGGCACTGCCCGGTAGCTAAATGCGGAAGAGATAAGTGCTGAAAGCATCTAAGCACGAAACTTGCCCCGAGATGAGTTCTCCCTGAGACTATAAGTCTCCTGAAGGAACGTTGAAGACGACGACGTTGATAGGCCGGGTGTGTAAGCGCAGCGATGCGTTGAGCTAACCGGTACTAATGAACCGTGAGGCTTAACCTTACAACGCCGAAGCTGTTTTGGCGGATTTGAGAGAAGATTTTCAGCTCTGATACAGATTACTCGATGCGTCCGTGAGACGTGTTGAAAACAGAATTTGCCTGGCGGCGATAGCGCGGTGGTCCCACCTGACCCCATGCCGAACTCAGAAGTGAAACGCCGTAGCGCCGATGGTAGTGTGGGGTCTCCCCATGTGAGAGTAGGGAACTGCCAGGTATCAAACAAGTGAAGAGCCCATCCTGCCGGATGGGCTTTTTGCGTTTCAGTGGTCCGGCAACCGTGCCGGCATGTCTCCCCGGTGGCGCTGCGCTTACCGGGGCTACGGATTCGCACCCGCCCTGCACGACCTGTAGCCCGGACAAGGTGCGCAGCACCGCCTCCGGGGAAAACCCTGCCATACCCGCCCCATTATCTTCATTCAAAGCAACATAAAACCCCGTCATGGTAATCCCTTCATCATAATCTACTTTTTCCTTGCCCCTGCGCTGGCGTTAATCGCGAAAACCACTCTTACGAAAAAAAATGTGAATACAGTCACATATAAAGATATAACAATTATATAACATTTAGTTCACTAACTAATTTGTCTACGTGACGTGGTACGCCCGACAAGACAGATTGCAGTCTTTGCTGGAGCAATATAACAATGACAGAAAGTAGCATTACCGAACGGGGCGCGCCGGATCAGGCCGATACCCGTCGTCGTATTTGGGCAATAGTTGGCGCTTCCTCGGGGAATCTGGTTGAGTGGTTTGATTTTTACGTTTATTCATTCTGCTCGCTCTATTTCGCCCATATCTTTTTTCCATCTGGCAATACCACCACCCAACTGCTGCAGACGGCAGGCGTATTTGCCGCCGGATTCCTGATGCGTCCCATCGGCGGATGGCTGTTTGGTCGAATCGCCGACCGCCGCGGACGTAAAGCCTCCATGCTTATCTCGGTGTGCATGATGTGCTTTGGCTCACTGGTGATTGCCTGTCTGCCGGGTTATGCGGTCATCGGCACCTGGGCCCCGGCGCTGCTGCTGCTGGCGCGTCTGTTCCAGGGGCTGTCTGTTGGCGGAGAATACGGCACCAGTGCGACCTATATGAGTGAAGTCGCGGTGGAAGGTAAGAAAGGCTTCTATGCCTCCTTCCAGTACGTTACGCTGATTGGCGGTCAACTGCTGGCGGTATTAGTGGTTGTCGCGCTCCAGCAGGTGCTCAGCGATGAAGATCTCCATGCCTGGGGATGGCGTATTCCTTTTGCTCTTGGGGCGGTACTGGCTATCGTCGCGCTGTGGCTGCGTCGCCAGCTGGACGAAACCTCAAAGCAGGAGACCCGGGCGCTGAAAGAGGCTGGATCATTTAAAGGGTTGTGGCGCAATCGCCGGGCCTTCGTGATGGTGTTGGGCTTTACCGCCGCCGGATCGCTGACCTTCTACACCTTTACTACCTATATGCAAAAGTATCTGGTCAACACGGCGGGCATGACGGCTAGCACCGCCAGCGTGATCATGACCGCGGCGCTATTCGTTTATATGCTGGTTCAGCCGCTGTTCGGCGCCTTTTCGGATAAAGTTGGCCGTCGCACCTCCATGCTGTGCTTTGGCGTGCTGGCGACGTTATTTACCGTGCCTATTCTCAGTGCTCTGCAGAAGGTGAGCTCACCGTATGCCGCCTTCGGACTGGTGATCTGCGCCTTGCTGATCGTCAGTTTCTATACCTCTATCAGCGGCATCCTGAAAGCAGAGATGTTCCCGGCTCAGGTCCGCGCGCTTGGGGTAGGGCTTTCCTATGCCGTCGCGAACGCGCTGTTCGGCGGCTCTGCGGAGTATGTCGCGCTGTCGCTTAAGTCGGCGGGGATAGAGCACGCGTTCTACTGGTATGTGACGGTGATGGCGGCCATCGCCTTCCTGGTTTCCCTGATGCTGCATCGCAAGGGAAAAGGCCTGCGCCTGTGACGCTTACTGGTGCGCCAGTTGCCACACAGCATAGCCGGTGGTCGCGCCGGCGACATCCCAGGCGAAATCTTTCCAGCTCCAGCCGCTCCCTGCCGGGCGGCTGTCCCAAAGCTCTTTTGATGCGCCAAGACTGATGGAAAACATCAGGCCAATGGCGGCGCTGCGGTCCCGGCTGTAACCCTGATGTTGCGCATACTCATTGCCGGCGGCAGACAGCATCGCCGAGGCCAGAAAATGCTGGGCTTTGTCCTGACCGGACCATGCATCATTTGCCATGTGGCTGCAGCCCGTTAACAGCAGCGATGTCATCACTATTATCGAACGCATAGCGCTTCCAGAAAAAAGCCCCGTCGACGCGGGGCTGATAGTCAGAGAATACGGCTGATCAACCGGTCAATGCGGATCCGTCGCAGGCGGCGGATCAGTTTTCGCACTTTCACCGGATAGTCGGCGATACTTTGCAGATCCCGATAATGTTTCACTACCGTGGTGTGGGTGCGGATGAGCTTCAGCTCTTTTTCCCGCATGGCCCCCAGCTGCCGCTTTGGATCGTGGATCAGAATGGCGTTTTCCAGATCGAGCCGCCAGGCGCGTGGGTTAAGGTTGTTGCCAGTGAGCAGCATCCACTCATCGTCAACCCACATGCCTTTCAGATGGTAGCTGTTATCGTCATCCTTCCACAGGCGAACGATCAGCTGATCGGTATTGACATAATATTGCAGTCGGCTGAGGAAACGCCGCAGGTTGATCTCATACAGATAGGGAAGCGCACCGATAATTTTAAACGGTTGATCTTCCGGAATGTAGAAATCGTTAGCGGTTTTATCGCCGACAATAATCTCCACCTGTTTACCGTCCCGCAGCAGCTGGATGATATTTCTCACCAGTACGGCAGGGAGGTTGAAGTAGGGGGTACAGATCGTCAGCTTGTGCTCGGCACAAGGCATCAGGTGAAAAATAGTTTTGTTCAGCAGGCTGGATTTCCCCAGTCCTACCAGCGGGGTGACGGAGAGTTCTTCGTCACCAGCGGTGCCGACAAAATGGTAGCTGCGGTCGCGGAGCTCCTGACGGTACTGGCGAATGTCGTTTTTGATTTCCGGGCTTTTTGGCCGATCCGGTCTGTCGAGACGATTAACGCCGCGCCCCTGAACCAGATTATTGTCGACCCAGTCGAACATGACGTCCGCCATTTTGCCGTTACGGATGCACTGATAGCGGTCATAACGGTACTTGTCGTGCTGATGCAGATAAACATCGTTCAGGCTGGCGCCGCTGTAGAGGACGCTGTCATCGATAATAAAGCCTTTGAAATGGAGAACGCCGAGCGCCTCCCGGGTATTAATCGGCACGCCGTAAACGGGGATATCCACACCTGGGTTTTCATCGGCCATCCGGCAATACCAGTCGGCATTGGTGTTGGAGGCGGCGGCGCCGATACGACCACGTTGAGCACGGTGCCAGTCTACCAGAACGCGGACATCCAGTTCCGGACGCTGGCGTTTGGCGTCGTAGAGAGCCTGCAAAATTCCTTTTCCGCCATCATCTTGCTCCAGGTAGAGCGCAATAATGCATATACGCTGAGTGGCGTGGGCAATCCGGGTCAGTAACGCTTCCCTGAAATCCGCAGGGGCGTAAAAGAACTCTACATCATCAACTGACTGAGAAAGCTTAGGGAGTTGGGCAAGGTGTTGTTGATGTTTATTACGCTTAAATTTTGACAACATCACAGTGCGTTTCTTCTCTGTTTATTGAAGGGTCTTCTGTACCATGCAGACGACGTAAGCGGGCAATAATACCATTACTACCCGCTAATGTGGTCAACAATTGCGGTCAGCGTGGCGCGATTATCCCTGATTCAGGGGCAGCGATAGACTGACAATCCCATCTTCCAGCTGAATATCAACGGTGAATCCCAGCTTTCTGGCCAGGCCGATCATGCCTCTGTTATTCGGCATCGTAATGCCATTAAGGCGTTGCAGGCCATGGCTTTGCGTATAGGCGATCAGCTTTTCCAGCAGCCTTCGCCCCAGGCCTAACCCTTTTAAATCTGAACGGACCAGAACGGCAAACTCGGCGTCAATATTGTCGGGATCGGAGATCGCCCGCGTCACGCCGAGAATTTCGCTTTTCTCTGCGGTGGTCCTGACGGCAACAAACGCCATTTCACGATCGTAGTCGATCTGCGTCATATTGGCTAAATCGTCGTGGGTAAATTCGTTGATCTCACTAAAATAGCGATAATAGAGATCTTCTTTGGTGACCTGAGCGATAAACGCGAGCAGCTGCGGCTCATCTTCCGGAAGGATCGGCCGAAACAGGCAGCGATCGCCATTTTTCATTACCACCCACTCCTCCTGCTGGTGCGGATAGGGACGAATCGCAAGGCGGCTTTCACTGTCGCCGTCAAAGGGGGCCAGGCCTAGCGTGACGTCCAGCGCCGTAAACTCGTTGCCGGAGGCGAGCAGGGGATGAATGTCCAGGCGCTGGATCTCCGGGCAGTCGACGATCAGATTCGATACCTGAACCAGCAGCTGGCTCAGGCCCGCGATATCCAGCGGGCGCAATGCGCTGCGACCGCGGATCTTTTTATTTTTGATCGCCTGGATCACCAGATAACGCGCCAGGTTCATATTCAACGGCGGCAGCGCCACCGCGGCCTGATCCTCGGCCCGCCACTCCACGCCGCCTTCGCCCAGCATAATCAACGGGCCGAAGACGGGATCGTGTTCAACCACCACTCTCAGCTCCTGGGCGCCGGCGCGATTAGCCATACTCTGCACCAGCAGACCATGGATGCGCGCCTGGGGCCAGGCCAGTCTGACGCGATCGATCATCGCATCTGCCGCCTGCTGCACCTCGGCGGCGGTACGCAGATAGAGCATGACCCCCTGTACTTCCGATTTGTGCGGGATATCCGGAGAACGCAGCTTCAGCGCGACCGGATAGCCTATCTGCTCAGCGATATGCACTGCTTCTGCGCTGTCAGCGGCAATCCATGTCGGCAGAGTATGGATGCCATAGGCCCGGAGCACCGGGCTGACCTCATGGGTATCCAGCGTGGTGGCGCCGTCATCTATCGCTTGCTGCAGCAGAGCATGCGCTTCGCTGGTATTGGCGGTTAACGAATCCGGTAGCACCGGCGTCTCGCGCAGTTGTTTCTGGTTGCGACGGTATTCCACCATATGCATAAAAGCGGTGATCGTGCCCTCTGGCGTACGGTAGGTTGGGAGGCCGGCATCGCTGAATAAACGTCGCGCTTCCTGCGAGGAAAATTCGCCGCACCAGTTGGTCAGCACGGTGACATATTTACCGCGCGGATGATGCTTCAGGGCATCAATCAGGGCCAGCGCACTCTCCGTGCCCGGCGCGGCCGCGCTGGGCGAGTGGATCACCAGCAGCGCGTCATAGTCCTGACTGTTGAGCAAAATATTCACGGCCTGCTGATAATGTTCGCTGCTGGCATCATCCCGCAGATCTAATGGGTTGGCGATCTCGACGCCAACCGGCAACGCCTGGCGCAGGGCGTCGCGGGTCTCCTCGCTGAGGACCGCCAGTTTGCCATTACGCAGCCAGAGTTCATCCAGCGCCAGTGCCGCCGGTGCCGCGCCATTGCTGACGATCATCAGCTTTTCACCACGCAGCGGGCGCATATGGCTGAGCGTTTCCACGGCGGAGAACAGCTCATGGGTGTCCTGCACCCGCAGCAGGCCAGCACGCTGAATGGCTGCATCCCATGCCGGATCCATCCCGGAGTTGACGTGCAACAGCTTTTGCGCCGCGGGACTACGGCCGCTTTTAATCACCAGGATAGGCTTGTTTCGCGAAGCGCTGCGCGCGGCGGAGACAAACCGACGCGCGTCGCTTAGATGCTCGAGGTAAAGCAAAATGGCGCTGGTCTTGCTGTCGCGGGCCAGAAAGTCCAGCAGGTCATCGACATCAATGTCCAGGCTATCGCCCAGCGCGATGAAGTAGGAAAACCCCATCTCGCGCTGCTGCGCCCAGTCAAGGATGGTATTAGAGACGGCGGCCGACTGCGAGATAAAGGCCAGTTTACCGCGATGGATCGCGACCGGCGAGAAGCTGGCGTTCAGGCCTTGCCACGGCGCCAGCAGTCCCAGGCTGTTTGGGCCGAGCAGGCGCATCTGATAGCGCGCGGCGCATTCGAGCAGCGCCGGATACTGTTCCGGCTGCGAAGAGAGAATGATGCAGGTTTTACACCCTTTCTGCCCTAAGGCTTCGAGCAATTCGATATTACGCCGGGCGTTAGTACAGAGCACCGCCAGATCCGGCGTAAACGGCAGGCTCTCAATCGTGGGCCATGCCAGCACCCCGAGCACCGCCTTCCAGGCGGGGGTCACCGGCAGTACCGGGCCATTGAAACCGCCGGCTAACAGGTTGCGCATCATGAGATAGCCAGCGCGCTGCGGCTTCATTGATGCGCCAATAACGGCGATGGACTTTGGTCGCAGCAGTGCTTCCAGGCCTCGTTGGCTCATACCGGTCTCCTTTCATCCCAGTGACCGAATGATTTTAAACGTTTTCCACCTGGTCCGCTGTGATACTGCCCTTATGCTGGGTTTTTCCCGCCAGATAGCGGGTCCGGAAGCGGGTGAAGTGCTCGCCAAGCGCAGCGGCGGCCGGGGCATCGCCCGCCAGATCCAGCAGGGCGATGGCTACTTCCGCGGTACAGTATTGTCCGTCGGCGTGCGCCTCGCGCAGATGATAGGCAGAGATGCGTGACAGATCGACGGAGATTATCGGTAGCGCGTCAAGATAAGGGCTCTTGCGGAACATTTTGCGCGCTTCGGTCCAGGTGCCGTCGAGCATAATAAATAGCGGCGGCTTGCCGGACGGCGGCGCGCTCAGGAGCTGGCGCTCCGGCCCGGCATAGGAGGCAGGGAAAACCACCATCGGTTGATAATCAGGATGCGCGACCAGATCGAGCAGCGCCTGCGGCGGCTCGGTTCTCGACCATTGAAAAGCCTCGGTATCAGGCAGAATATCGGCGATGAGCCGGCCGGTGTTGCTGGGCTTCATCGGTTCTGTATCAAACATCACCAGGCAGAAGCGGCTGGTGGCCTGCGCTGGCACTAATGTTGCGCACAGGCACTGCTTGAGCGGCAGCAGGCAGCGCTGACAGCGGCGGATGCGGTTGCCGCGAGCAAGGAAAGGCCGGGTAGCACGCGCGAGGCGTTCAGCGCGCAGGCGAAGGACTGCGTTTTCAATCATGGGAGTCGCTAGAGAAAAACGCTATTGTCGCAGAGGTGAAAACGGGGCACAAGCGGTGCCCCGGAAGGATTACTGTTGGCCGGCTTCGTTCAGCCAGCTATCAAATGGCGCTTTTGGCACCGCGCCATTGAGCATGTCGATCACTTCGCCATTTTTGAACATCATAATGGTCGGGATGCTGCGGATACGAAACCGGGCGCTAAGCTCACGTTCCGCTTCGGTGTTGACTTTCACAAAACGCATCTTCCCGCTACGCTCTTCCGCGACATCTTCAAAGATCGGCGCGAAGCTACGGCAGGGGCCGCACCATGGCGCCCAGAAATCGACAACGACCGGCAGATCGTCCTTTAAGAGTTTATCCAGCGTTGCCCCGGTCGCGTTGATGACGTCGCCGTCAAAAAGATCGTGACCGCAGCGTCCGCACTTTGCGCCATCCGCGCTACGATCGTCCGGGAGGCGGTTCAGAGCCTGACAACTGGCACAAACGGTATTCATAACTAACCTCTGGTTATGGGTTGCAACGTGGCACGTGGCCGATATGTTTCTGTGATGTTACATATTATCGATTAAGTGTTATTTAAGGACAATGCGTTTTGTTCGATGAGTGCAATAGAGGCCGGCTTTTAAACGAAATCATGGCGAAGCGATGACACATCGGGTAATCTGCGCGCTTCGCGCAGCGCAGGTGGAGAAAATTGATGAGCGACGAACTGAAAAATAAAAGCGGCAAGGTCAAAGTGATGTATGTCCGCAGTGATGATGATTCTGACAAACGCACCCATAACCCACGTACCGGGAAAGGGGGAGGTCGTCCAGGAAAATCTCGTGTTGACGGCCGCAGCCGCCCTGCGCGTGACGAACGAAACAGCCGCGGCGACGATCGCAAACGTGACGACCGTAAGCGTGACGATCGCAAGCGCGATGATTTTCATCGTGACGATGCGTCTCCGTGGCGTACCGTTTCCCGTGCTCCTGGCGATGAGACGCCGGTAAAAGAAGATCACGGCGGGATCAGCGGGAAGAGCTTTATCGATCCGGAAGTACTGCGTCGTCAGCGTGCGGAAGAGACCCGCGTGTATGGCGAAAACGCCTGCCAGGCGCTGTTCCAGAGCCGTCCGGAAGCTATCGTTCGCGCCTGGTTTATCCAGAGCGTCACGCCCCGCTTTAAAGAGGCGCTGCGCTGGATGGCGGCCAACCGTAAAGCCTATCATGTGGTGGACGAAGCCGAGCTGGCGAAAGCCTCCGGCACCGAGCACCACGGCGGGGTCTGCTTCCTGATCAAAAAACGCCACGGCACTTCTGTTGCCCAGTGGGTCGCGAAGGCGGCAGAAGACGATTGCGTTCTGGCGCTGGAAGACGTGGGTAACCCGCACAACCTCGGGGCGATCATGCGCAGCTGCGCGCACTTCGGCGTGAAGGGCGTGGTGGTTCAGGATGCTGGCGTGCTGGAGTCCGGGGCGGCGATCCGTACGGCGGAGGGCGGGGCGGAGCATGTTGAACCGATCACCGGCGACAGCTTTATCGATACCCTGGATCAGTTCCGCAAAGCGGGCTACGCGATTGTCTCAACGTCCAGCCATAATGGTACGCCGCTGTTTAAAGCCGAGCTGCCGAAGAAAATGGTGCTGGTGTTAGGCCAGGAGCGTGATGGTCTGTCCGATGCGGCGATTTCCAGCTCCGATCTCAGCGTTGCCATCAACGGTACCGGCAATGTCGAAAGCCTGAACGTCTCTGTGGCGACCGGCGTCCTGCTGGCAGAATGGTGGCGTCAGAACAAGGCGTAATTCGCCTGCCTGAATGCGAAAAAGCCAGCTGATGCTGGCTTTTTTTATGGCTGTCGATCACTCGCTTTCGGCGGGGAGGACCGGCATCCAGTCGATCGGCGCTTCGCCGCGGTCAGCCAGCCACTGGTTGGTCTGTACGAAATGGTTGCTGCCAAAGAAGCCGCGATGCGCAGAGAGCGGCGATGGGTGCGGCGCTTTCAGCACGCAGTGGCGCTGACGATCGATAATCGCGCCTTTCTTCTGCGCATGAGAACCCCACAGCAGAAAGACCACCCCCTCGCAATGCTCATTGATTAACGCGATAACTTTATCGGTAAAGGTCTCCCAGCCAAGGCTGGCGTGCGAGTGCGCCTGCCCGGCGCGGACGGTCAGGACCGTATTAAGCAGAAGTACGCCCTGACGCGCCCAGCTTTCGAGATAACCGTGAGTGGGGCGAGTAAAACCGGGGATCGTGGCCTCCAGCTCTTTGTACATGTTCAAGAGCGAGGGCGGGATCGCGACGCCCGGGCGAACCGAGAATGCCAGACCATGGGCCTGACCCGGGCCGTGATAGGGATCCTGGCCGAGAATGACGACTTTGACGTCGCCCAGCTCGGTAAAGCGAAACGCATTGAAGACGTCTTTTTGCGGTGGGTAGATGGTGATCCCGGACTGGCGCTCTTCGGCGACGGTCTTCAGTGTATTGAGAAAATAGGGTTGTTGCTTTTCATCCGCCAGCACGTCATGCCAGGTTAAAGAGGTGGTCATCTTGCTCTCCTGCAAAGGGTCATCGCTATAGCTTAACGGCTTCTTTCTACAGAACAAAATCGGCACGGCTTGATGTGGGCTTTTATGCAAAAAAAATTGAAAATTTACAAAATTATTTATGAGACCCCATGGCCTAACTTGATGTAAAACAATAAAATCCCCCTATACCCACTTTGTGTGAGTGGTTTTTATTGATTTATATCAAGGAATGCCGAGGGTGCGGCTGATATATATACACTCATACAACAATGGTTTTACCAATTGGCCGCGAAGAGGCCAAAATCGAATAAACACTGCCTGGGAGGCATCAAATGATTACTGGTATCCAAATTACTAAAGCGGCAAACGACGACCTGCTGAACTCTTTCTGGCTGCTGGACAGCGAAAAAGGCGAAGCGCGCTGCCTGTGTGCCAAAGGTGGTTTTGCGGAAGACGACGTGGTGGCGGTGAGCAAACTGGGTGAAATCGAATACCGTGAAATTCCGGTAGACGTGAAACCAGAAGTTCGCGTGGAAGGCGGTCAGCACCTGAACGTGAACGTGCTGCGTCGCGAAACTCTGCTGGACGCGGTTGAGCACCCGGAAAAATACCCGCAGCTGACCATTCGTGTTTCCGGCTATGCGGTACGCTTCAACTCCCTGACTCCGGAACAGCAGCGCGACGTTATCGCCCGTACCTTTACCGAAAGCCTGTAAGGCTGAAGCCAGATGTGAAAACGCCGGGATGTCCCGGCGTTTTTTTTACTCTTCAGTGGACGTTGATGGCGTCCCGGCCGCGCTTGGCTTACGGCGCTTACCGATATTTTTGGTGTCGCGGTGGCGTTTCTTCACCCGCGGTTTCTCTTTTTCTTTCTCTTTTTTCTCGGCGCGCTTCGCCAATACTTTCTTCGACGGTTTACCGGTTAACTTCTCGCTCGGCGCGCGGGTTTTCGGTCGCAATTCATCAATCACGCGGGCTTTCAGCGGTTCTTCAACGTAGCGGCCGATCTTGCCCAGCAGCAGGTGGTCATGCGCTTCAACCAGCGAAATGGCGATGCCTTTTTTACCGGCGCGGCCGGTACGACCGATACGGTGCAAATAGATATCGGCGGTGCGCGGCATGTCGAAGTTAAACACGTGGCTGACATCCGGGATATCAATACCGCGTGCGGCGACGTCGGTGGCGATCAGCACGTTCACGCGACCATCGGTCAGGCGTTTAATCGCTTCGTTGCGCTTAATCTGCACCATCTCGCCCTCCAGCCAGCAGGTGTTAATCCCTGCTTCGTGCAGCTTAGCGGCGAGTTCGTGAACGCGCTCGCGCTTACGCACGAAGACGATGGAGCGGGTTGCTTCCGGCTGCTTCAGCAAATGAATCAGCAGCGCGGTTTTATGCTCGATATCGTCGGCGCGATAGTACCACTGATGAATTTTTTTACGTTCGCGGGTCGATGGGGTAGCGGAGACTTCAACCGGCTCTTCCAGCAGGCGTTCGGCAAAATCTTTGATCGCATCGCCTTCCAGCGTGGCGGAGAACAGCATGGTCTGCTTGCGCCAGCGGGTTTCACCGGCGATGGTTTCGATATCCTGAGCAAAGCCCATGTCCAGCATGCGGTCGGCTTCATCGAGGATCAGGGTCTCGACGGCGCGGCAGTCAAAGTTCTCTTCTTTAATATACTGCAGCAGGCGACCGGTGGTAGCGACCACGATATCCTGGTTTTCGCTGAACACTTCCGCGTGGTTCATGTACGCTACGCCGCCGGTAATGGTGGCGATATCCAGATGGGTATGCTTCGCCAGCTCGCGGGCGTGGTCAGCCACCTGCATCGCCAGCTCACGGGTCGGCGTCAGGATAAGAATGCGCGGCGGCCCGGATTTCTTACGCGGGAAATCGAGCAGGTGCTGCAACGCTGGCAGCAGATACGCCGCCGTTTTACCGGTGCCGGTCGGCGCTGAACCGAGAATGTCACGGCCATCGAGCGCAGGCGGAATAGCGGCGGCCTGAATGGCTGTCGGGCGAGTGAAACCTTTATCCTGGAGGGCCTCCAGCAGGTTTTCGTCGAGTTCAAGTTCGGAAAAAGTCGTTACAGTCATGTTCTACCTCTGAGTGGGCCGCCGATTATAGACGTTACTGACGTAATGTTCATCTGTTTGTAAGGCTATCTGTTCTCCGGTATTGTGCATAGCCTTACGTTCAGGAGTTTTGTCGGCAAGGTTATTGAGGATGTCTCAGTCGAAGTTTGCGCTGCCGCGCAATGGTTTTACCTTCAAACAGTTCTTTGTCGCCCACGATCGTTGCGCGATGAAGGTGGGCACTGATGGCATTTTGCTTGGCGCCTGGGCGCCGATTGCCGGGGTGAAGCATGTGCTGGATATTGGCGCGGGCAGCGGCCTGCTGGCGCTAATGCTCGCCCAGCGTACCGGTCACGATGTGCAAGTCGATGCGGTCGAACTGGACGAGGAGGCAGCCGCTCAGGCGCGGGAAAATGCCCTCGCGTCACCGTGGTCTTCGCGCATAGAAATCTGCCAGGCCGATATCCATCAGTGGCAGCCGTCGCAAACCCGACGCTATGAACTGATAATCAGTAACCCGCCTTTTTTTGCCGAAGGCGTGCCATGCGCTACCTCGCAGCGGGAGCAGGCGCGGTATACCACGACGCTCGATCACGCCTCCCTGCTGACCTGTGCCGCAGAGCATATCACCGAAGAAGGTTTTTTTTGCGTGGTGCTGCCGGTGGATATCGGTAATGCGTTTATCGAGCGGGCAACGGCGATGGGGTGGCATTTGCGACTGCGCACTGACGTGGCGGAGACCGAACTGCGGCCGCCGCACCGGGTGCTGCTGGCGTTCTCCCCGACGGCAGGAGAGTGTTTCTGCGACAGACTGGCGATCCGCGGGCCAGAGCAGCAGTACTCTGAAGGGTTTACTGCTCTGACCGGGGATTTTTATCTCTTTATGTGAGCCAGGGGCGACAGTATCGACGGGCCGCTGTTCGGCAGCGGCTGCGGATAGTCGAGGGTATAGTGCAGCCCGCGGCTCTCCTTACGTAACATCGCGCAGCGTACGATAAGCTCCGCCACCTGCACCAGATTGCGCAGCTCCAGCAGATTATTCGAGACGCGGAAGCGGGCGTAATACTCATCCAGCTCCTGCTGGAGCATGGTAATGCGCCGCAGGGCGCGCTCCAGTCTGCGCGTCGTGCGCACAATGCCGACATAATCCCACATCAGCAGGCGCAGCTCGTGCCAGTTATGCTGGATAACCACCAGTTCATCCGGGATCTCCACCTGACTTTCATCCCACGCCGGCAGGGTGGTGACCTTCTGGGCCAGCGGCAGGCGCCGGGCGATATCCTCCGCGGCGGACCAGCCGTAGACCAGACACTCCAGCAGCGAGTTCGAGGCCATGCGGTTGGCGCCGTGCAGCCCGGTATAGCTGACTTCGCCGATGGCGTATAAGCCATCGACGTCAGTACGGCCATTATCATCCACCATCACGCCGCCACAGGTGTAATGCGCGGCGGGGACGACCGGCACCGGATCTTTGGTTAAATCAATTCCCAGACCGAGCAGCTTTTCGTAAATCATCGGGAAGTGCTGGCGAACAAACGCCTCGGGTTTATGGCTGATATCAAGGAACATACAGTCAACGCCCAGGCGCTTCATTTCATGGTCGATGGCGCGGGCGACGATATCGCGCGGGGCCAGCTCGCCGCGCTCGTCAAAGTCCGGCATAAAGCGGGTGCCGTCCGGGCGTTTAAGGTGGGCGCCTTCGCCGCGCAGCGCTTCAGTAAGCAGGAAATTGCGTGCCTGTGGATGATACAGCGCGGTGGGGTGGAACTGGTTGAATTCGAGATTCGCTACCCGGCAGCCCGCCCGCCAGGCCATCGCAATGCCGTCTCCGGAAGAGACGTCAGGGTTAGTGGTATATTGATAAACCTTGGCGGCCCCGCCGGTCGCAAGCACCACCGCCTTCGCGCTGCAGGTTTCTACCCGCTCTTTATTGCGGTTCCAGATCCAGGCCCCGACCACCCGGCGCGTGCCCGGCAGGCCAATCTTGTCCGAGACAATCAAATCAACGGCATTGCTGCGCTCAATGATGCGGATATTCGGATGAGCAAGGGCTTTATCGACCAGCGTTGTCTCTACCGCTTTGCCGGTAGCGTCGGCGGCGTGAAGAATGCGTCGATGGCTGTGCCCCCCTTCGCGAGTGAGATGGTAGCTCTCTTCGCCATTGGCCTGGACCTGGGTGTCAAACAGCACGCCCTGATCGATAAGCCATTGTACGCACGGTCTGGCGTTGCTGGCGACGAAGGTGACCGCATGGCGATCGCAGAGTCCCGCGCCGGCGATCAGCGTATCTTCAACATGGGATTCGATACTGTCCGTCTCATCGAAGACGGCGGCAATCCCGCCCTGCGCATAGAACGTCGAACCTTCGCTGATCGGCCCTTTACTCAGCACCGTCACCGAACTGTGCTCCGCCAGGCGCAGCGCGAGGGAGAGACCGGCAGCGCCGCTGCCGATAATCAACACATCACAAGAGAAGTCAGGAGTGGTATTCATCGTCTTTGTTTAATTTACTAAACACATTTAGCTCACAATAGCACCAGCGCGTGAGGAATCGTACATATTTTTTGCCTGGTGTTGTGACGGCTAAACAGAAGGGGCCGGGAAAAGGGGCGTTGTGCGGTAAAAAAGAGAAGTGGAGCAGGTTGTTAGCATTGGATTTTATAGTGAAATAAACACTGTGTTACGATACCCTTCAGTCGGGCCTGCGCTTTTTCTTATTGACTAACCTGTTGTTTAGCAACCTGGGCATATAATGATTGATAACGATCTGCCGCCGTTGCCAGACAAAAAACAAAAGCGTAACGGAACTTTATTGTTTTCATGCACTCCAACAGTCAGCTTGCTCATAATGCAGATTTTGGGTGGTGTTTTGAAGACGCATGGGAATTGGGTTTGGGGAGACATTACCTCGGATGAGCGAGCAGTTAACGGATCAGGTCCTTGTTGAACGGGTCCAGAAAGGAGATCAGAAAGCGTTTAATTTGCTGGTGGTGCGCTATCAGCATAAGGTCGCGAGTCTGGTTTCCCGCTATGTACCGCCGGGCGATATCGCTGACGTTGTTCAGGAATCGTTCGTTAAGGCATGGCGTGCGCTGGACTCTTTCCGGGGAGATAGCGCTTTTTACACCTGGTTATACCGTATCGCCGTCAACACGGCGAAGAATTATCTGGTTGCTCAGGGACGCCGTCCGCCGTCCAGCGATGTTGACGCCAACGAGGCGGAAAACTTCGAAAGCGGCGGGGCGTTGAAAGAAATTTCGAACCCTGAGAACTTAATGTTGTCAGAAGAACTGAGACAAATAGTTTTTCGTACCATTGAATCGCTCCCGGAAGATTTACGCATGGCAATTACGTTACGGGAGCTGGATGGCCTGAGCTATGAAGAGATAGCCGCTATCATGGATTGTCCGGTTGGGACGGTGCGTTCGCGTATCTTCCGGGCGCGAGAAGCTATTGATAATAAAGTTCAACCGCTTATCAGGCGTTGACGATAGCGGAATACTGGAAAAGGGTATCAGGCATGCAGAAAGAACAACTTTCGGCTTTAATGGATGGTGAAACGCTGGATAAAGAACTGCTCAACGAGCTGAGCCGTTCCTCTGAGATGCAAAAAACCTGGGAGAGCTATCACCTCATTCGCGATACTCTGCGTGGCGATACCGCAGAGGTGCTGCAATTCGATATCTCCGCCCGGGTGATGGCCGCCATTGAAAATGAGCCCGTTCGTCAGACGGCGCCGCTTATTCCTGAATCTCAGCCCGCACCCCACCAGTGGCGGCAGATGCCGTTCTGGAACAAAGTGCGTCCATGGGCCAGCTCACTCACCCAAATGGGCGTTGCCGCCTGCGTATCGCTTGCGGTTATCGTCGGCGTCCAGCACTATAATGGGCAATCTGATGCGACTCAGCAGCCAGAGGCGCCAGTGTTCAATACCCTGCCGATGATGGGTAAAGCGAGCCCGGTAAGCCTTGGCGTGCCGGCTGACGCATCAGCGGGTAGCGGCCAGCAGGCGCAAGTCCAGGAACAGCGCCGCCGGATTAACGCCATGTTGCAGGACTATGAACTGCAGCGCCGCCTGCACGCTGAGCAGCTGCAGTTTGGCCAGGCCCAGACTCAGCAGGCAGCAGTCCAGGTGCCGGGTTATCAAACTTTAGGAACGCAATCGCAGTAATGAAGCAACTTTGGTGTGCCATGTCGCTCATGGCAGGCAGTCTGTTGTTCTCTGTCAACGCCTCGGCTGATACATCGTCCGGGGCGTTGTTGCAGCAGATGAACCTGGCCAGCCAGTCCCTCAATTATGAGCTGTCTTTCGTCAGCATCAATAAACAAGGCGTTGAGTCGCTGCGCTATCGTCATGCGCGACTGAACAATCAACCGCTGGCGCAGCTGCTGCAGCTGGACGGCCCGCGCCGGGAAGTGGTCCTGCGCGGCACGGAAATCAGCTATTTTGAACCCGGTCTCGATCCTTTCACCCTCAACGGCGACTACATCGTCGATTCGCTGCCATCGTTGGTTTATAGCGATTTCAAACGCCTCTCCGCTGCGTATGATTTTATCTCCGTTGGCCGTACTCGTATCGCTGATCGCCTCTGCGACGTGATCCGCGTCGTAGCTCGCGACGGTACGCGCTATAGCTTTATCGCCTGGCTGGACGCCGAGACCAAACTGCCTCTGCGCGTCGATTTGCTCGACCGCGACGGTGAAACGCTGGAGCAGTTCCGGGTTGTCTCCTTCAACGTTGGCGATAACGTCAGCGCCAGCATGGAGACGCTGGCAAAAGCGAATCTACCGCCGCAGCTGTCCGTCCCTGAAGGGGGCGACAAAGCCAACTTCAACTGGGCGCCAACATGGCTTCCCCAGGGGATGGCTGAAGTTTCCAGCAGTCAGCGCCGTCTGCCCACTTTTGACGGTCCAGTCGAATCACGTCTCTATTCCGACGGCTTGTTCAGCTTCTCGATCAATATCAACCGCGCCACGGCGGCCAGCAGCGACCAGCTGTTGCGCACCGGCCGACGTACCGTCAGCACGACGGTACGCGATAACGCGGAGATCACCGTGGTGGGCGAACTGCCGCCGCAGACGGCGAAGCGTATCTCTGACAGTATTAAATTCAAGGCAGTACAATGATTAAAGAGTGGGCCACCGTGGTTTCCTGGCATAACGGCGTGGCGCAGGTGCACTGCGACGTTAAAGCCTCCTGCAGCAGCTGCGCTTCCCGTGCCGGCTGCGGTAGCCGGGTGTTAAACAAGCTGGGGCCGCAGACCAGCCATACCATTAGCGTGCCCTGCGAGCAGCCATTGGCCGCGGGGCAAAAAGTGGAGCTGGGGATCGCTGAAAGCAGCCTGCTGGGCTCAGCGCTGCTCGTCTATATGGCGCCGCTGGTGGGGCTGTTTGTGATGGCGTCTATTTTCCAGGTGCTGTTTGCCAGCGATATCGCGTCACTTTGCGGCGCGCTGTTGGGCGGCGTCGGCGGCTTCCTGGTGGCGCGCGGTCTGTCGCCGCAGCTGGCTGCTCGCCAGTCATGGCAGCCGGTGATTTTAAGCGTCGGTTTGCCGCCGGATCTGCTGCGTGTTGATACGCCCTCCTCTGAAATGGGGCAGTGATTTCACTGCCCCTCATCTTTATTTACTCTTCCTGTAACAACGCCACAATTTCTGCCGTTATGCTGGATCTAACAGCATTTCCTGGTTTCACGGATGTAGTGTAGAATGCGGCGTTTTCGGATTAAAAAACGTCAGGCACAGTACAGCGGCCTCATGATACTCGTAAGGCATAATTAACTCTAAATATGAAGAATATACGTAACTTTTCGATCATCGCTCACATCGACCACGGTAAGTCGACGCTGTCTGACCGTATCATCCAGATTTGCGGTGGCCTTTCTGATCGCGAAATGGCGGCCCAGGTTCTGGACTCCATGGACCTTGAACGTGAGCGCGGGATTACCATCAAGGCGCAGAGCGTCACCCTGGACTATAAAGCCAGCGATGGTGAAACTTATCAGCTCAACTTTATCGACACCCCGGGCCACGTTGACTTCTCCTATGAAGTATCGCGCTCCCTGGCGGCGTGCGAAGGCGCGCTGCTGGTGGTTGACGCCGGGCAGGGCGTAGAAGCCCAGACCCTGGCGAACTGCTATACCGCCATGGAAATGGACCTCGAAGTCGTTCCGGTGCTCAACAAGATCGACCTGCCTGCGGCCGATCCGGAGCGCGTAGCGGACGAGATTGAAGATATCGTCGGTATCGATGCTCACGACGCGGTTCGCTGCTCGGCGAAAACCGGCGTTGGCGTGCCGGACGTGCTGGAACGTCTGGTGCGCGATATTCCGCCGCCGGAAGGCGATCCGGACGCGCCGCTGCAGGCGCTGATCATCGACTCCTGGTTCGATAACTATTTAGGCGTCGTGTCGCTGGTGCGTATTAAAAACGGCACCATGCGCAAGGGCGATAAAATTAAGGTGATGAGCACCGGCCAGGTCTATAACGCTGACCGTCTGGGCATCTTCACCCCGAAACAGGTCGACCGTACCGAGCTGAAATGCGGCGAGGTAGGCTGGCTGGTCTGCGCGATCAAAGACATCCTCGGCGCGCCGGTGGGCGATACCCTGACCGCGGCGCGTAATCCAGCGGATAAAGCGCTGCCGGGCTTCAAAAAAGTGAAGCCGCAGGTCTATGCCGGTCTGTTCCCGGTGAGCTCTGATGACTATGAAAACTTCCGTGATGCGCTGGGTAAACTGAGTCTGAACGATGCTTCATTGTTCTATGAGCCGGAAAGCTCAACGGCGCTGGGCTTCGGCTTCCGCTGCGGCTTCCTCGGCCTGTTGCACATGGAAATCATTCAGGAGCGTCTGGAGCGTGAGTACGATCTTGACCTGATTACCACGGCGCCGACGGTAGTCTATGAAGTGGAAACGACCTCCAAAGAAGTTATCTACGTCGATAGCCCGTCCAAGCTGCCGCCGCTGAATAATATTCAGGAGCTGCGTGAGCCTATCGCCGAGTGTCACATGCTATTGCCGCAGGAGTTCCTCGGCAACGTGATCACCCTGTGTATCGAGAAGCGTGGTGTGCAGACCAACATGGTTTACCACGGTAAACAGGTGGCGCTGACCTACGAAATCCCGATGGCGGAAGTGGTTCTCGACTTCTTCGACCGTCTGAAGTCTACCTCCCGTGGCTATGCGTCGCTGGATTATAACTTCAAACGCTTCCAGGCCTCGAACATGGTGCGCGTTGACGTGCTGATCAACGGCGAGCGTGTCGATGCGCTGGCGCTGATCACCCACAACGACAACGCCCCTTATCGTGGTCGCGAACTGGTCGAGAAGATGAAAGAGCTGATCCCGCGTCAGCAGTTCGATATCGCCATTCAGGCGGCTATCGGCAACCACATCATCGCGCGCTCTACTGTGAAACAGCTGCGTAAAAACGTCCTGGCGAAATGCTACGGCGGCGACGTCAGCCGTAAGAAAAAGCTGCTGCAGAAGCAGAAAGAAGGTAAGAAGCGTATGAAGCAGGTCGGTAACGTTGAACTGCCGCAGGAAGCGTTCCTCGCCATTCTGCACGTTGGTAAAGACGGCAAATAATTAAGGAGTTGGCATGGCGAACATGTTTGCCCTGATTTTGGTCATTGCGACCCTTGTGACAGGGCTGTTGTGGTGTCTGGATAAGTTCATCTTCGCACCAAAACGTCGTGAGCGTCAGGCCGCTGCTCAGGCAGCGACCGGCGAGCAACTGGACAAGAAAACGCTGAAGAAAGTGGGCCCGAAACCGGGCTGGCTGGAAACTGGCGCCTCGGTCTTCCCGGTGCTGGCGATTGTGCTGATTGTGCGTTCGTTTATCTATGAACCTTTCCAGATCCCGTCAGGTTCGATGATGCCGACCCTGCTGATTGGCGATTTCATCCTGGTGGAGAAATTCGCTTACGGCATTAAAGATCCGATCTACCAGAAAACGCTGATCGAAACGGGTCATCCAAAGCGCGGCGACATCGTGGTGTTTAAATATCCGGAAGATCCGCGTCTCGACTACATTAAGCGCGCGGTGGGATTACCGGGCGATAAAGTCACCTACGATCCGGTTGCCAAGCAGGTCACTATTCAGCCGGGCTGCAGCTCCGGACAGGCCTGCGGCAACGCGCTGCCGGTGACCTATTCCAATGTTGAGCCGAGCGATTTCGTTCAGACCTTCTCCCGCAGCAACGGCGGCGAAGCGTCCAGCGGTTTCTGGCAGTTGCCGAAGGGCGAAACCAAAGCGGACGGCATTCGTCTGACCGAGCGTCAGGAGACGCTGGGCGACGTCACGCACCGTATTCTGATGGTGCCGATTGCCCAGGATCAGGTTGGGATGTACTACCATCAGTCCGGCCTGCCGCTGGCCACCTGGATTGTACCGCCCGGTCAGTATTTTATGATGGGTGACAACCGGGATAACAGCGCCGACAGCCGCTACTGGGGCTTTGTGCCGGAAGCGAACCTGGTCGGAAAAGCGACCGCTATCTGGATGAGTTTTGAAAAACAGGAAGGTGAATGGCCGACCGGCGTGCGGTTATCGCGCATTGGTGGAATTCATTAATTTCCCCTGTTGAATTCACGTCGCTGCGATAACCGCAGCGACGTGAATTATTTAATATTTAAATCCATTCAAACTAACGACATCACGTGTCGTTGCGTATAGAATATCCCCCCGAAGTTTTTGGTTGTCGCTCTGCCGGGTGACACTGCACACGAAAGCGTATTGGACTGTTTCAACTTGCTGTATGAAGCGTATGCTCAGGTCGGTTTCGTGTGCTGCATCTTTGACGCATTCATTTATTGGTAACGCATGAACCCCATCGTAATTAATCGGCTTCAACGAAAGCTGGGCTACACTTTTCATCATCAGGAGCTGTTGCAACAGGCATTAACTCACCGCAGTGCCAGCAGCAAACATAATGAGCGCCTGGAGTTTTTAGGTGACTCCATTTTAAGTTTTGTGATCGCGAATGCGCTCTATCATCGTTTTCCTCGCGTAGACGAAGGCGATATGAGCCGCATGCGCGCGACGCTGGTGCGTGGCAACACGCTGGCGGAGATCGCTCGCGAGTTTGAACTGGGCGAGTGTCTGCGCCTCGGGCCGGGCGAACTGAAAAGCGGCGGTTTCCGTCGCGAATCCATTCTCGCTGACACCGTTGAAGCGTTAATTGGCGGGGTTTTCCTCGACAGCGATATTCAGAACGTTGAACGCTTAATCCTCTCCTGGTACCAGACCCGTCTGGACGAAATCAGTCCGGGCGATAAGCAAAAGGATCCGAAGACGCGTCTGCAGGAGTATCTGCAGGGACGTCATCTGCCGCTGCCGTCCTACCTGGTGGTCCAGGTGCGTGGCGAAGCGCACGATCAGGAATTTACTATCCACTGCCAGGTCAGTGGCCTGAGTGAACCGGTGGTTGGCACAGGTTCCAGCCGTCGCAAGGCGGAGCAGGCTGCCGCCGAACAGGCGCTGAAAAAACTGGAGCTGGAATGAGCGAAGAAAAAAGTTATTGCGGATTTGTCGCCATCGTTGGTCGTCCAAACGTTGGCAAATCCACGCTGTTGAATAAGCTGCTTGGGCAGAAGATTTCGATCACTTCCCGAAAAGCGCAAACGACGCGTCACCGCATCGTCGGTATCCATACCGAAGGGCCGTATCAGGCGATTTACGTCGATACCCCGGGCCTGCATATGGAAGAGAAGCGTGCCATTAACCGCTTAATGAACAAAGCGGCCAGCAGCTCAATTGGCGATGTTGAACTGGTCATTTTCGTGGTGGAAGGCACTCGCTGGACGCAAGACGACGAGATGGTGCTCAACAAGCTGCGTGACGCGAAAGCGCCAGTGATCCTCGCGGTCAATAAGGTGGATAACGTGCAGGACAAAGCGGAGCTATTGCCGCACCTGCAGTTCCTCGCCAGCCAGATGAACTTCCTCGACATTGTGCCGATCTCTGCGGAAACCGGCACCAACGTCGATACTATCGCGGCGATCGTGCGTAAGCATCTGCCGGAAGCGATCCATCACTTCCCGGAAGATTATATTACCGATCGTTCCCAGCGCTTTATGGCCTCCGAGATCATCCGTGAAAAACTGATGCGTTTTCTCGGTGCTGAGCTGCCGTACTCCGTCACTGTGGAAATCGAACGTTTCGTAACCAATGAGCGCGGCGGCTACGATATCAACGGCCTGATCCTCGTCGAGCGCGAAGGGCAGAAGAAGATGGTGATTGGCAATAAAGGCGCCAAAATTAAAACCATCGGTATCGAAGCGCGTAAGGACATGCAGGACATGTTTGAAGCGCCGGTACACCTCGAGCTGTGGGTCAAAGTGAAATCCGGCTGGGCCGATGACGAGCGCGCCCTGCGCAGTCTCGGTTACGTTGACGACCTCTGAGTTAACGCAACGTGGATGGATGGCAGCGCGCCTTTGTCCTGCATAGCCGACCGTGGAGCGAAACCAGCCTGATGCTGGACGTCTTCACGGAAGAATCGGGTCGTGTGCGCCTGGTGGCCAAAGGCGCACGCTCCAAACGCTCTAATCTCAAAGGCGCTTTACAGCCCTTTACCCCCTTACTGGTTCGCTTCGGCGGCCGCGGCGAAGTCAAAACCCTGCGCAGCGCGGAAGCCGTCTCGCTGGCGCTGCCGCTCAGTGGTATCACGCTCTACAGCGGTCTCTATGTGAACGAGCTTATCTCCCGCGTGCTGGAGCACGAAACACGCTTCTCCGAACTCTTTTTTGACTATCTGCACTGCATTCAGGCGCTTGCCGGAACCAGCGGCTCGCCGGAGCCCGCGTTGCGGCGTTTTGAGCTGGCGCTGCTCGGGCACCTGGGCTATGGCGTGGATTTTCTTCACTGCGCGGGCAGCGGTGAGCCGGTGGATGACACCATGACCTATCGCTATCGCGAAGAAAAGGGCTTTATTGCCAGCCTGGTGATTGATAACAACACGTTTACCGGGCACCATTTGAAAGCGTTGGCGAGTCGCGAATTTCCAGATGTTGATACGCTGCGCGCCGCGAAGCGCTTTACCCGTATCGCCCTGAAGCCCTATCTTGGCGGCAAACCGCTTAAGAGTCGGGAATTGTTTCGCCAGTTTATGCCCTCGCGAAAGGCGCGGGCGGATAATACGAATAATGATTAACGAGGATTGTCATGGCTGAATTACTGTTAGGGGTCAATATTGACCATATCGCGACCTTGCGTAACGCGCGCGGCACCGCCTATCCGGATCCGGTTCAGGCAGCGTTCATTGCCGAGCAGGCCGGCGCTGACGGCATCACCGTGCATCTGCGCGAAGACCGTCGCCATATTACCGATCGCGATGTGCGTATCCTGCGCGAGACGCTGCACACCCGGATGAATCTTGAAATGGCGGTCACCGAAGAGATGCTGACGATCGCCTGCGAAACCAAACCACACTTCTGCTGCCTGGTGCCGGAGAAACGTCAGGAAGTCACTACCGAAGGCGGACTGGACGTGGCCGGGCAGCGCGACAAGATGCGCGATGCCTGCCAACGTCTGGCGGATGCCGGTATCCTGGTCTCTCTGTTTATCGATGCGGATAACGAGCAGATCAAAGCGGCGGCAGACGTTGGCGCGCCCTATATCGAAATTCACACCGGCTGCTATGCCGATGCCAAAACCGATGCTGAGCAGGCGAAGGAGCTGGAACGTATTGCCAAAGCGGCCACCTATGCCGCCAGCCTTGGCCTGAA
Organism: Klebsiella variicola; assembly: GCF_000828055.2. Lineage (NCBI taxonomy): Bacteria > Pseudomonadati > Pseudomonadota > Gammaproteobacteria > Enterobacterales > Enterobacteriaceae > Klebsiella > Klebsiella variicola. The sequence goes on from NZ_CP010523.2 coordinate 1,288,924, forward strand.
GGTGAATGCCGGCCACGGTCTGACCTATCACAACGTGAAAGCGATTGCCGCGCTGCCGGAAATGCATGAGCTGAATATCGGCCATGCGATTATCGGTCGCGCAGTGATGAGTGGCCTGAAAGAGGCTGTCGCGGAAATGAAGCGTCTGATGCTGGAAGCGCGCGGCTAATGGCCATTCTCGGGCTGGGTACCGACATCGTCGAGATCGCCCGCATCGAAGCGGTGATCGCCCGCAGCGGCGATCGCCTTGCCCGCCGGGTGCTGAGCGACCATGAATGGAGCATCTGGGAGCAGCACCAGCAGCCGGTGCGTTTCCTGGCGAAACGCTTTGCGGTCAAGGAAGCGGCGGCGAAAGCGCTGGGAACCGGGATCCGTAACGGACTGGCGTTTAATCAGTTCGAGGTATACAACGACGAGCTGGGCAAGCCGAAGCTGCGACTATGGGGCGAAGCAAAGCTTTTGGCGGAACGAATGGGGGTAAGCGCTATTCACGTTACTCTCGCCGATGAACGCCACTACGCCTGCGCCACGGTGATTGTCGAAAGCTAGCCAGGATGGCGGTTAAATTTTATCCGCGTGGTGCATTAGCACGAATTTATCCCACAGCTGTTCTTCACTCTCGACGTGTGCCGGATCTTTCAGGATCGTATTCGGGATCGGGCACACTTTCTGGCAGGTTGGCGTGTCGTAATGACCCACACACTCGGTGCAGCGGTCGCTGTTAATTTCATAAATGCTATCACCCATCGAAATGGCCTCATTCGGGCACTCCGGTTCGCACATATCGCAGTTGATGCATTTTTTGGTAATTAACAGCGCCATCAGGAAAGTCTCAGAAACAACACAAACAGGGCGGGCATTATACGCCCATTTTCTGCTCAGACCAGCTTTTTCACCAGCGCTTCGCTATGGCGAATGCGCTCCGGCGCCCGCTCCAGATCCTGCTGCACCAGCCCCATAAACAGCAGGTCGGTGAGCATCATTTGCGCGCTGGTGGAGGAGATGGCCGCGCTGCGCGTCGCCTGCTCTTCGGCAATGGTATACAGGCAGTGGGTTGCCTGCTGCTGCAGGGCGTTAGGGCTAAAGCCGGTGATCGCCAGGATCTTGCAGCCCACGCGCAGCGCTTCACCTGCCGCCATATTGATCTCCCGGCGCTCGCCGGAGTAAGAGATCGCCAGCAGCAGATCGTCGCTGGACATGGCCTGCACTGTCGCCAGCAGGGCGTGCATATCCTGCTCAGAAACCGCGTTGATGCCGATCTTCATCAGCTTCCAGCTAAAGTTACGCGCCACCAGACCGGACGCGCCGATGCCGGTGACGATCACCCGCCGGGCGTTGCGCAGCAGCGTGACGGCTTCCCGCAGCGTCTCTTCAGTATTGACGTCCAGCGAGGCATGCATGGCGGCGACATTGTCTTTAATGAGTTTCTCGCCGACCAGACGCAGCGGGTCGTCACCGCGAATGTGGTTATGTACCGGAACCGAGTGCGGATCCGGGCTGCTGGCCAGCGCTTCACTCAGCGCCAGCTTCAGCGCCGGAAAGCCTTTGAACCCCAGTTTCTGGGCAAATTTAACCACGCTGGACTGACTCACACCGGCTTCCGCCGCCAGCTGCTGCGAGCTGAGGTGCCGGGTCTCATCGGGCTGGCTCAGAATATAATCGGCCAACTTTTTGTCGCTCGCCGCCAGGGTGGGATAGCGCTGACGAATACGCGTTAAACAGTTCATTGGAGCTCCGCTGGAGCCGTCCGGCTCGTGACTGACTGAATTTTTATTCGATTATAAGGGGTATACCACGAATTAAAAATTCTTGAGCCACAATTTTTCCTTCGCCTGCTAATTTAATTGTTCCTTAACGGCAGGGGATGTTTTCCCTCTTCGCGGCGTAAGGCTGTTAAGCTTAACCTAACGAGAAGCGAGTCCTGACATAAGGAGGCAGTTTGCAGCACAATGAACGGAAAGTGGTGTTTTTCGATCTGGACGGAACCTTGCATCAGCAGGATATGTTCGGCAGTTTCCTGCGCTACCTGCTGCGTAATCTGCCGCTAAACCTGCTGCTGGTGGTGGCGATGGGGCCGGCGATCCTTGCCGGGCTGGCGGTGTGTGGGCGGGCGGCGCGCTGGCCAATGAGCCTCCTGCTGTGGGCGTCAACCTTTGGCCGTCGCGAGGCGGTACTGAAGCGGCTGGAAGCGGAGTTTGTCGGCTGGTTTCGCCATCATGTGACGGCGTTTCCGGTGGTTCATGCGCGGCTCACGGCCTACCTGACCAGTACCGATGCCGACGTCTGGTTGATCACCGGCTCGCCGCAGTCGCTGGTGGAGCAGGTCTATCGCGATACTCTCTGGCTGCCGCGGGTGAATCTGATAGCCAGCCGCACCGCGCGCCGCTGGGGCGGCTGGGTATTGACCCTGCGCTGCCTGGGGCATGAAAAAGTGGTGCAGCTGGAGAAAAAGATTGGCGCGCCGCTGCGGCTGTACAGCGGCTATAGCGACAGCGAGCAGGACAACCCGTTGCTCGGCTTTTGCCAGCATCGCTGGCGGGTAACGCCTCAGGGAGAGCTCCAGCAGCTGGAGTAATAGTGTGTAATTGATAGCGCCCATGTATAATGCGCCCCGCTTTTTCTGCTGGAGTGGCCGCTGTGTCTGACCTCGAACTCAATGATGAATACTGGATGCGTCATGCCCTGACGCTGGCAAAGCGCGCCTGGGAAGAGGGCGAGGTGCCGGTGGGCGCGGTGCTGGTGTATAACAACCAGGTCATCGGCGAGGGCTGGAACCGGCCGATCGGCCGTCACGACCCCACCGCTCACGCGGAAATTATGGCTTTACGCCAGGGCGGGCTGGTGCTGCAAAACTATCGCCTGATCGACGCCACGCTGTACGTGACCCTGGAGCCTTGCGTCATGTGTGCTGGTGCCATGGTGCACAGCCGTATCGCCCGCCTGGTTTTTGGCGCCAGGGATGCCAAGACCGGCGCCGCTGGCTCGCTAATAGATGTCCTGCACCATCCGGGAATGAATCATCGGGTTGAAATAAGCGAAGGCGTGCTGGCGGAGTCCTGCTCTACCATGCTGAGCGACTTCTTTCGCTGGCGGCGGGAAGAGAAAAAAGCGCTGAAGAAAGCCCGGGAGCAGACCGAAGAAGGTTAATACAGGTGGCCGGGGAGTTTTAACCGGGCATTATCCATCTGCTTATCGGCGCGAAACTTGAAAAAGGGCAGGGTGGTCTCCTGCGGCTGTTCGAGTTCATTCGGGAGCACGGCCGGGTAATCCTCCGCCAGGGCCAGCGTTTGCTGTTGCTGGCGCTCCTTCTCTGACAAATAGCCGACAAGGCTTATCTGATATTTGCGGATGTTTTCCACATAGGCGTAGGCCTCATGGCCGCGCGCGTAGCCGTATTTAAGTTTGCTGTAATAGGGCTTCTGGCTCAACAGGGGTAAACGCAGCTTAACGTCTGCCCAGCTGTTGGGATTGCCTTTTTGTTTGCGGGTGAGCGCCATGGCGTCCAGCATATGGGCATAGCCCATATTGTAAGCAGCCAGCGCAAACCAGATGCGTTCGTCTTTCGGAATCGAATCCGGCACTTTATCCATCATATCCTGCAGATAGCGCATGCCGCCGTCGATACTCTGCGCCGCATCGGTCCGGTCAGTCAGTCCCAGACTTTGCGCGGTGTTGCGCGTCAGCATCATCATGCCGCGCACGCCGGTGGGGGAAGTGGCCTGCGGATCCCAGTGGGATTCCTGCCAGGCGATCGCGGCCAGCAGGCGCCAGTCAATCTCGCGGGCGTACTTTTCAAATAGCGGCTGCACGTCCGGGAGAATATTTTCCACTGCACGGAGGAAGGTGCGGGTGTCGACATAATCGAAGTCGTTGCCGTGGCCGAGGTATTTCTCCTCCAGGCGCGCCAGCGTCCCGTCTTCATTAATGTTATTGAAGAAATCAAGCATTGCGGCCGACAGCGAATTATCTTCGCCCCGGGCGCTAAACCAGGTGACCGGCTGTTCGTCGGTGATATCCAGGGCCACCGCCAGCTCCGGATGGACGCGCTGAAACAGGCTGACGGCCACCGAATCGGCGACGGTGTAATCGAGTTTGCCGTCAATCACCGCCTGCATCAGCGCCGTGGTACCGCGCTTCTCGTCCACGCGCCAGGCAAGATCCGGATATTTCTCCGCTTTTAAGGCCTGCAGGTCATTGATCGCCACGTGGCCCGGAGCGATAGTGAGTTGCTCGGCGGTTAGCGACGCGAGAGTGCGCGGCCGGATATTACCGACACGATAGACCAGCTGTTGGGAAACAGAATAGTAGGTGGGGCCAGCCTGGTAGTTTTTCACCCGCTCCTGGTTATAAACCAGACCGGCAGCCAGCATATCGGCCTGACCGTCGTCGAGGTCGTCAAACAGCTGGCTGATATTCTGCCGGACGGTTATCTTAAGCGTCACGCCCAGATAGTCAGCAAACTGCTTCGCCAGTTCATAATCCAGACCGAACGTTTTATCGTTCATGGTGGCGAAGGTCATCGGCGAGTTGATGGTGCTGATGCGCAGCTCGCCGCGAGCGATAATACCCGCCACCCGGTTCTCGGGTTTACTGGACCAGGGGATTGACGGCCACAGGGCCGCCGCCAGCAAAAGGGTGACAATGCCGATCAGCAGATAATTAATCTTTAATTTTTTCAGAGCGTTAATCTTCTGCAGCTTCAGGTTCCTCAGCAGGCGATGTCCGGAAAAAACGCAAGGTTGTCGTCGAATGTGCGGCATTCTGCTTAAGAATGCGCCAGTTGGCAACTTATTCGCGATGGTCGTCACATTTATTGATAAACAGCATCAATGATTTTATTTCTACGCAAACGGTTTCGTCGGGGCGCAGGATTCACTATAATGACGCCCGTTTCCCCCCCTGGCTCACCCTGAAAGCTTCGAAGACGAGAGACTTATGATGGAAATTTTGCGTGGTTCACCTGCACTGTCGGCATTCCGTATCAATAAACTGCTGGCACGATTTCAGGCGGCCAACCTTCCGGTAAGCGCCATATATGCCGAGTATATTCATTTTGCCGATCTGAACGCCCCGCTGAGCGCTGACGATCGCGAGCGCCTGGCGCGACTGCTTCAGTATGGCCCGAGCTTAAGCAGCCATACCCCGACCGGTAAATTACTGCTCGTGACCCCTCGCCCTGGCACCATCTCTCCCTGGTCTTCTAAAGCTACCGATATCGCTCACAACTGCGGTCTGACTCAGGTCGTGCGCCTGGAGCGCGGCGTGGCGTATTACGTTGAAGCCTCAACCCTGACCGAAGCGCAGTGGACTGCCGTGGCGGCGGAACTGCACGACCGCATGATGGAGAGCGTCTTCGACGCCCTGGAAGCGGGCGAGACGCTGTTTGCCCATCATCAGCCGACGCCGGTCACCAGCGTTGACCTGCTGGGCGAAGGCCGTCAGGCGCTGATTGACGCCAACCTCCGTCTGGGGCTGGCGCTGGCAGATGACGAAATTGACTACCTGCAGGATGCGTTTACCCGTCTGGGCCGCAACCCGAACGATATTGAGCTGTATATGTTCGCCCAGGCGAACTCTGAGCATTGCCGCCACAAGATTTTCAACGCCGACTGGATCATCGACGGCGAACAGCAGCCGAAGTCGCTGTTCAAAATGATCAAAAACACCTTCGAAAAAACGCCGGACTACGTCCTGTCGGCCTATAAAGACAATGCCGCGGTGATGGAAGGGTCTGAAGTGGGGCGCTATTTTGCCGACCACCAGACCGGGCGCTACGACTTCCATCAGGAGCCGGCGCACATTCTGATGAAAGTGGAAACCCATAACCACCCGACGGCCATCTCTCCATGGCCGGGCGCGGCAACCGGCTCCGGCGGCGAAATCCGTGATGAAGGCGCCACCGGCCGCGGCGCGAAGCCGAAAGCGGGCCTGGTGGGCTTCTCGGTTTCCAACCTGCGTATTCCGGGCTTCGAGCAGCCGTGGGAAGAAGATTTCGGTAAACCGGACCGCATTGTCACGGCCCTGGACATCATGACCGAAGGCCCGCTGGGCGGCGCGGCGTTTAACAACGAGTTTGGTCGTCCGGCGCTGAACGGCTACTTCCGCACCTATGAAGAGAGAGTCACCAGCCACAATGGCGAAGAGTTGCGCGGCTACCACAAACCGATCATGCTGGCCGGCGGTATCGGCAACATCCGCGGCGAGCATGTGCAGAAGGGCGAGATTACCGTCGGGGCGAAGCTGATCGTGCTGGGCGGCCCGGCGATGAACATCGGCCTCGGCGGCGGCGCGGCCTCTTCTATGGCCTCCGGCCAGTCCGATGCCGACCTCGATTTCGCCTCCGTACAGCGTGACAACCCGGAAATGGAACGCCGCTGTCAGGAAGTGATCGACCGCTGCTGGCAGCTGGGCGACGCCAATCCGATCCTCTTTATCCACGACGTTGGCGCGGGCGGTCTCTCCAACGCCATGCCGGAGCTGGTGAGCGACGGCGGCCGCGGCGGTAAATTCCAGCTGCGCGATATTCTCAGCGATGAGCCAGGGATGAGCCCGCTAGAGATCTGGTGTAACGAATCGCAGGAGCGTTATGTTCTGGCGGTCGCCCCGGAGCACCTGCCGCTGTTCGACGAACTGTGTCGCCGCGAACGCGCGCCTTATGCCGTTATCGGCGAAGCTACCGCGGAGCAGCACCTGAGCCTGAGCGACAGCCACTTTAACGATCAGCCGATCGACCTGCCGCTGGACGTTCTGCTCGGCAAAACGCCGAAAATGACCCGCGATGTGCAGACCCTGAAAGCCCAGGGCAGCGCGCTGGATCGCCAACCGATTACCCTTGCTGATGCGGTAAACCGTGTTCTGCACCTGCCGACGGTGGCCGAGAAAACCTTCCTCGTGACCATCGGCGACCGCACCGTGACCGGTATGGTCGCCCGCGACCAGATGGTCGGCCCGTGGCAGATCCCGGTGGCCAACTGCGCGGTGACCACCGCCAGCCTCGACAGCTACTACGGCGAAGCGATGGCGATGGGCGAGCGCGCCCCGGTTGCCCTGCTGGACTTCGCGGCCTCTGGCCGTCTGGCCGTCGGCGAAGCGCTGACCAACATCGCCGCCACGCAGATTGGCGAGCTGAATCGCGTGAAGCTGTCGGCTAACTGGATGGCCGCCGCAGGTCACCCGGGCGAAGACGCTGGCCTGTATGAGGCGGTGAAAGCGGTAGGCGAAGAGCTGTGTCCGGCGCTGGGCCTGACCATTCCGGTCGGTAAAGACTCGATGTCGATGAAAACCCGCTGGCAGGAAGGCAGCGAGCAGCGCGAGATGACCTCCCCGCTGTCGCTGGTGATCTCCGCTTTCGCCCGTGTCGAAGATGTTCGTCATACCGTCACGCCGCAGCTTTCTACAGAAGATAACGCTCTGCTGCTGATCGACCTCGGTAAAGGGCACAACGCGCTGGGCGCGACGGCGCTGGCGCAGGTCTATCGCCAGCTCGGCGACAAGCCGGCTGACGTGCGCGATGTCGCTCAGCTGAAAGGCTTCTGGGACGCGATGCAGGCCCTGGTGGCGCAGCGTAAACTGCTGGCCTACCACGACCGCTCCGACGGCGGCCTGCTGGTGACTCTGGCGGAAATGGCCTTTACCGGCCACTGTGGCCTGGAAGCAGATATCGCCGCGCTGGGCGATGATCGTCTGGCCGCGCTGTTCAATGAAGAGCTGGGGGCGGTGATCCAGGTGCGCGCTGCAGACCGTGAGGCGGTGGAAGCCATTCTGGCGGTTAACGGCCTGGCAGACTGCGTGCATTACCTTGGTAAAGCGGTCGAGGGCGATCGCTTCGTGCTGACCGCCAACGGTCAGACGGTGTTTAGCGAGAGCCGCACTACGCTGCGCATGTGGTGGGCGGAAACCACCTGGCAGATGCAGCGTCTGCGCGACAACCCGGCCTGCGCCGATCAGGAGCACGAGGCGAAAGCCAATGACGCCGATCCGGGCCTCAATGTGAAGCTTTCGTTTGAGATTAATGACGACATTGCGGCGCCGTACATTGCCACCGGCGCGCGTCCGAAAGTGGCCGTCCTGCGCGAGCAGGGGGTGAACTCCCACGTTGAAATGGCGGCAGCCTTCCATCGCGCCGGCTTTGACGCCATCGACGTGCATATGAGCGACCTGCTGGCGGGCCGCACCGGTCTGGGGGATTTCCATGCCCTGGTGGCCTGCGGCGGCTTCTCCTATGGTGACGTGCTGGGCGCGGGTGAAGGCTGGGCGAAGTCGATTCTGTTCAACGAGCGCGTGCGCGATGAGTTCGCGACGTTCTTCCATCGTCCGCAGACGCTGGCGCTCGGCGTGTGCAACGGCTGTCAGATGATGTCCAACCTGCGCGAGCTGATCCCGGGCAGCGACCTGTGGCCGCGCTTTGTGCGTAACCAGTCTGACCGCTTCGAAGCGCGCTTTAGCCTGGTGGAAGTGACGCAAAGCCCATCCCTGCTGCTGGAAGGCATGGTTGGCTCACGGATGCCGATTGCGGTCTCCCACGGCGAAGGTCAGGTGGAAGTGCGCGACAGCGCGCATCTGGCCCAGCTGGAGAGCAAAGGTCTGGTGGCGCTGCGCTTCGTGGATAACTTTGGCAAAGTGACCGAAACCTATCCGGCGAACCCGAACGGTTCCCCGAACGGTATCACCGCGGTGACCAGCGAAAGCGGGCGCGCGACCATCATGATGCCGCACCCGGAACGCGTCTTCCGCACCGTAAGCAACTCCTGGCACCCGGAGAACTGGGGCGAGGACAGCCCGTGGATGCGTATCTTCCGTAACGCGCGTAAACAGCTGGGTTAACCTTCCGGCAGCGCCTCATGTGAATGTATCAGCCCCCTGCTCAGGCAGGGGGCTTTTTTTATCTGTGATGGCCGGCACGCCAGGGTGTCGGGAATTGCCGACAACCCCTATGTTATGGTGTCGTCAATAGGAGACACTTAACATATTGATTTTATTGAGCAGTGGTGCGGCGCCTGTTTAGTGTCGTCAATTAGCGACAATATGAATAAAAAATGTATGGTTCCGGTATGGCAATGATCGTGAGCTAATATCATATATATCAGCGTGTTAATAAAATGTTTTGAAAGGTGGCATAGTTCATGCATAATATTAACCAGTGGCTCATTCACCTTCTTATGTCAGCCCCTTCGGGACGCGCTACATAAACTTCGAATGACGCACAAACAGGTGCCTGCCGTCCAACTCCTGATAACAGCCTGGCTTTATCAGACATCGGGCGAAACGTCGAGTAAGGCACCGCCTCATTCCTGAACAAAGCCAGGCCTTGCGCCTGGCTTTGTTGTTTCTGCGGCGCAGTAACCAGCGGTAGCGCTTTTCTCCGGCGCGCTCCTCAGTTAGCATCGACCAGAGCTAATGATTGAGACAACATCCTTGAAGCGACTCTCTCTTTTTCCCCGTTCGCTGCGTCAACTGGTGACGCTCTCCTTTGTGCTGATCCTGCTGCCGCTGTTGGTGCTGGCGTGGCAGGCCTGGCAGAGCCTGAATGCCCTTAGCGCCCAGGCGGCGCATATTAACCGCACTACGCTGGTCGATGCCCGACGCAGCGAGGCGATGATCAATGCCGCGCTGGAAATGGAGCGCAGCTATCGCCAGTACTGCGTGCTGGACGATCCGACGCTGGCGCGGGTGTATCAGAATCAGCGACAGCGCTACAGCCAGATGCTGGATGCCCATGCCGGCGTGCTACCGGACGAGAAACTCTGGCAGGCGCTGCGTCAGGACGTCAGCGATCTGGCGCAGTTGCAATGTAAAAATAGCGGCCCCGATGCCCAGGCGGCCGCCAGACTGGAAGTTTTCGCCAGCAATAACAGCGATATGGTGCAGGCGACCCGGGCAGTCGTCTATTCCCGCGGCCAGCAGCTGCAGCAGGAGATTGCCGAACGCGGCCAGTTTTTCGGCTGGCAGGCGCTGGTGCTGTTTCTGCTGAGCCTGGCGCTGGTGCTGCTCTTCACCCGCATGATTATCGGTCCGGTGAAAGGCATAGAAAGAATGATCAATCAGCTGGGAGCAGGGAAGTCGCTGGACGACGCCGCATTGTTTACCGGCCCGCGCGAGCTGCGCTCGGTGGGCAAGCGCATCATCTGGCTCAGCGAGCGCCTGGCGTGGCTGGAGTCGCAGCGGCATCAATTTCTTCGTCATCTGTCGCATGAGCTGAAAACCCCGCTGGCCAGTATGCGTGAAGGTACCGAGCTGTTGGCCGACCGGGTCGCCGGGCCACTGACCCCTGAGCAGCAGGAGATCGTCGAGATCCTCGACAGCAGTAGTCGTAACCTGCAAAAGCTGATTGAACAGTTGCTGGACTACAACCGAAAACAGGCCGACGGCCCGGTGGCTCGCGAAGCGGTGGACCTGGTGGACCTGGTGGAAAGTGTCGTGGCGGCGCACAGCCTGCCCGCGCGGGCTAAACTGATGCATACTGAACTGACGCTGCAGGCGCGGCGTTGCCTGGCAGAGCCTGCGTTATTGATAAGCGTAATGGATAATCTCTACTCCAATGCGGTGCACTATGGCGCTGAATCCGGTAACATCCGTATCCACAGCTACCGGCACGGAGAGCAGGTGCGTATTGATGTCGCCAACAGCGGCGAACCGATCCCGGCCGCGGAAAAGAATATGATTTTCGAGCCTTTTTACCAGGGGAGTCACCAGCGTAAAGGGGCCGTTAAGGGCAGTGGGCTGGGGTTGAGTATCGCCCGCGACTGCGTCCGGCAGATGCAAGGGGAGCTCAGCTTAGTTGACGCGCCCGCCGGGCAGGTCTGTTTTCGCATTACGCTTCCCTCAGCGCCGGAATAATCCAACTTATGAATCGATATCGGGGAACTATGTCCCAATTCCTGGCCTGGCGCCGTTCCCTTCGCGGATGGCTGCTTTCAGGCATTGCTTGTCTGACGCTGGCGGGGTGTTCCGCCGGCTTTTCACCGCATACTGCGGAAGGTACCGCCGCCTCCGGGCAGGCGCAGCATCAGGTGGCCGATTTTGTCGCGGTCGACTGCGCGGACATCTGGGCGCACAGCAGCGATGCCAGCGACAAAAATCCCCTCTACTGGCTGCGGGGTATTGACTGTGCCGATCGCCTCGCTCCGGCGCAGGCGCGGGCGGAGGCGAAACGCCATACCGACGACAGCTGGCAGGACGCGTTCCGTCGCGGCATCCTGCTTGCTGATGCCAAAATTACTCCCGACGAGCGTCGCGACCTGGTGGCGCGTCTCGATACCTTCAGCCCGCAAATCGCCGTTCAGGTTCGCCCGCTGTATCAGCTCTGGCGCGATGGTCAGACCCGTCAGCTGCAGCTGGTGGAAGAGCGTGCCCGTTACGCGAAGCTTCAGCAGTCCAGCGATAGCGAACTGGAGATGCTGCGTCAGCAGGAACAGGCGCTGCGCGAACAGCTGGAGCTGACCACCCGTAAGCTGGAGAACCTGACGGATATCGAACGCCAGCTCTCCAGCCGTAAGCCGGGCGGCAACTTCGGCAGCGAAAAGGTGCCGGAGGTGATCCATGACGATCCGTAAACCGGCGCGTTTGCTGCTGGTAGATGACGATCCGGGGCTGCTGAAGCTGCTGGGCATGCGCCTGGTCAGCGAAGGCTATAGCGTGGTCACCGCCGAGAGCGGGCCGGAAGCGCTGCGCGTGCTGGGGCGTGAGAAAGTGGATCTGGTGATTAGCGATCTGCGGATGGATGAAATGGATGGCCTGCAGTTGTTCAGCGAGATCCAGAAGGGGCTGCCCGGCATGCCGGTGATTATTCTCACCGCCCATGGTTCGATTCCCGACGCCGTGGCCGCGACCCAGCAGGGGGTGTTCAGCTTCCTGACCAAGCCGGTCGATAAAGATGCTTTGTATAAAGCCATTGATGAGGCGCTGGAGCAGCGCTCGCCGGCCACCGACGAAGCGTGGCGCCAGGCGATTGTCACCCGCAGCCCGCTGATGCTGCGCCTGCTCGAGCAGGCCGGGATGGTGGCGCAATCGGATGTCAGCGTGCTGATTAACGGCCAGAGTGGGACCGGGAAGGAGATCGTCGCCCAGGCGATCCATAACGCCAGCCCGCGTCATGATAAACCGTTCGTGGCGATCAACTGCGGCGCGCTGCCGGAACAGCTGCTCGAATCCGAACTGTTTGGCCATGCGCGGGGCGCCTTTACCGGCGCGGTCAGTAACCGTGAAGGATTATTCCAGGCCGCTGAAGGCGGTACGCTGTTTCTCGACGAGATCGGTGATATGCCGGTTGCGCTGCAGGTGAAGCTGCTGCGCGTCCTGCAGGAGCGTAAGGTGCGTCCGCTGGGCAGCAACCGCGATATCGAGATCAACGTGCGGATCATCTCCGCGACCCACCGCGACCTGCCGAAGGCGATGGCCCGCGGCGAGTTTCGTGAAGATCTGTTTTACCGACTCAACGTGGTGAATCTGAAGATCCCACCGCTTTCCGAACGGGCTGAGGATATCCCGCTGCTGGCTAATCATTTGCTGCGCCAGTCCGCCGATCGCCATAAGCCGTTTGTCCGGGCGTTTTCCAGCGATGCGATGAAGCGGCTGATGGCCGCCAAGTGGCCGGGTAACGTGCGCCAGCTGGTGAACGTGATTGAGCAGTGTGTGGCCCTGACCTCGTCGCCGGTGATTGGCGACGCGCTGGTGGAGCAGGCGCTGGAAGGAGAGAATACCGCGCTGCCGACCTTCGTGGAGGCGCGCAATCAGTTTGAGCTGAACTACCTGCGCAAGCTGCTGCAAATTACTAAAGGCAATGTCACCCACGCCGCGCGGATGGCAGGGCGCAACCGCACCGAATTCTATAAACTGCTGTCGCGCCATGAGCTCGACGCCAACGACTTTAAAGAGTAGCTCCGCAGCATAGCGCAAGTTATGATACGGTAAGCAACCGGTTACGCGACTAAGACAGGAACACCATGAAAAAGATTGATGCGATTATTAAACCTTTCAAACTGGATGACGTGCGTGAAGCGCTGGCCGAAGTCGGCATCACCGGGATGACGGTGACGGAAGTGAAGGGCTTTGGCCGCCAGAAAGGTCATACCGAGCTGTACCGCGGCGCGGAGTACATGGTGGATTTTCTGCCAAAAGTAAAAATTGAAATCGTGGTGACCGACGATATCGTCGATACCTGTGTGGATACCATCATCCGTACGGCGCAGACCGGCAAGATTGGCGACGGCAAGATCTTTGTCTTCGACGTCGCGCGGGTCATTCGTATCCGTACTGGTGAAGAAGACGACGCGGCGATTTAATCCTCGCTGCTCGCTGCAGTATTGCCGGGTGACGCTGCGCTTACCCGGCCTCCAAATCCCCGCGTCGTCGGGGCTTACAGGACCTTATGCGGGCCGAAACATTCGTAATGAATGTTGTCTTTATTAACCCCTAATTCTACCAGCTGCTTCGCTGCAAACTGCATAAACGCTACCGGGCCGCAGAGATAGAACTGCATCTGCGGGGCGCGAATATTGTCCGCCACTGCCGCTAAATCCATCAAACCTTCGCTATCAAAACGTCCAGTCTGACGGTCGGCTTCGCTCGGGTTGCGATACCACACGTGCGAGGTAAACGCCGGCAGCGCCGCGCCAAGCGCACTCACTTCATCGGCAAAGGCGTGAACGTCGCCATTTTCCGCCGCATGGAACCAGTTCACCTGACCCTGATGACCGCTCTTCGCCAGCGCATCCAGCATCGCCAGCATTGGCGTTTGCCCGACGCCCCCGGAGAGCAGGGTGACCGGCGTCTGTGGTTCAACGTTAAGGAAGAAGTCTCCCGCCGGGGCGGCTAAATAGACCACATCGCCTTCGCTGGCATGGTTATGCAGCCAGCTGGAAACCTGACCGCCGTCCTCACGTTTTACCGCGATGCGGTAGCCTTTGCCGTCTGCTTTGCGGGTTAAAGAGTATTGACGAATTTCCTGATAGTCGAAGCCTTCCGGTTTCAGCCAGATGGCCAGGTACTGCCCCGGCTGGTAATCGGCGACCGGCTGACCGTCGACTGGAGCCAACTCAAAGCTGGTGATAAGCTGGCTGCGCGGGGTTTTCTTCACGATGCGGAACGCGCGGGTCCCTTCCCAGCCGCCGGTTTTACTGGCGTTTTGCTGATAGATCTCGGCTTCACGGCCGATAAAGACGTTCGCCAGCACGCCGTAAGCTTTTCCCCAGGCATCAAGCACTTCCTGACCCGGGCTGAACATTTCATCGAGGGTCGCCAGCAGATGGCTGCCAACGATGTTGTACTGCTCCGGTTTGATCTGGAAGCTGGTGTGTTTCTGGGCGATTTTTTCCACCGCCGGCAGCAGGGCGGGCAGGTTATCGATATTGCTGGCGTAGGCGGCAATGGCATTGAATAACGCTTCGCGCTGATCGCCGTTGCGCTGGTTGCTCATGTTGAAAATCTCTTTGAGCTCCGGATTATGCGCGAACATACGATCGTAGAAATGGGCGGTGAGCTTTGGGCCGGTCTCTACCAGCAGGGGGATGGTGGCTTTGACCGTGGCGATGGTTTGAGCGTCGAGCATAGCGTGCTTCCTTGTGTGTTATCTTATTAATGCATTTTAAATGCATCTTATAGAAATAACCCTGCTATGTAAATGGTTCTTTAACACTTAACCCCGATGCCGTTACAACATGAAGAATTTGCATCACAAACCTGAAAAGAAATCCGTTGATAATGAGAGAGACGTTATTGCTCAAAGCCTTGTGTCATGCGGAGCCAATCGTTTGCGTAAAATCCTTTGTCAAGACCTGTTATCACAGAATGATTAGGTTATACTGTGGGCCGTTGTCCAATCGGACCGCCTTTTTAGGCCGAAATTTTATTGTTAGCTGAGTCAGGAGATGCGGATGTTAAAGCGTGAAATGAACATTGCCGATTATGATGCCGAACTGTGGCAGGCTATGGAGCAGGAAAAAGTACGTCAGGAAGAGCACATCGAACTGATCGCCTCCGAAAACTACACCAGTCCGCGCGTCATGCAGGCGCAGGGCTCTCAGCTGACCAACAAATATGCTGAAGGGTATCCGGGCAAGCGTTACTACGGCGGCTGTGAATATGTCGACGTGGTTGAGCAACTGGCTATCGACCGCGCGAAAGAACTGTTCGGCGCTGACTATGCTAACGTCCAGCCGCACTCCGGCTCTCAGGCTAACTTTGCGGTCTACACCGCGCTGCTGCAGCCGGGCGATACCGTGCTCGGTATGAACCTGGCGCAGGGCGGCCACCTGACTCACGGCTCTCCGGTTAACTTCTCCGGCAAACTGTACAACATCATCCCTTACGGTATTGATGAGTCCGGTAAAATTGACTATGACGACATGGCGAAGCAGGCTCAGGAACACAAACCGAAGATGATCATCGGTGGTTTCTCCGCTTACTCCGGTATCGTTGACTGGGCGAAAATGCGTGAAATCGCTGACAGCATCGGCGCTTACCTGTTTGTCGATATGGCGCACGTGGCAGGCCTGATTGCCGCGGGTGTGTATCCGAACCCGGTTCCGCATGCTCACGTTGTGACCACCACCACCCACAAAACCCTGGCGGGTCCGCGCGGCGGCCTGATTCTGGCGAAAGGCGGTAGCGAAGAGCTGTACAAAAAACTGAACTCTGCCGTGTTCCCAAGCGCGCAGGGCGGCCCGCTGATGCACGTTATCGCGGCCAAAGCGGTGGCGCTGAAAGAAGCGATGGAGCCAGAGTTTAAAGTTTACCAGCAGCAGGTTGCGAAAAACGCCAAAGCAATGGTGGAAGTGTTCCTGAACCGCGGCTACAAAGTGGTTTCTGGCGGTACTGAGAACCACCTGTTCCTGCTGGATCTGGTGGATAAAAACCTGACCGGTAAAGAAGCTGACGCCGCCCTGGGCCGCGCCAACATCACCGTGAACAAAAACAGCGTGCCGAACGATCCGAAGAGCCCGTTCGTGACTTCCGGTATCCGTATCGGTTCTCCGGCTGTGACTCGCCGCGGCTTCAAAGAAGCGGAAGTTAAAGAGCTGGCTGGCTGGATGTGTGACGTGCTGGACAATATCAATGACGAAGCGGTCATTGAACGTGTGAAAGGCAAAGTGCTGGATATCTGCGCACGTTTCCCGGTTTATGCGTAAGCGTTAACGTTGCAATAAAAAAGGCCGCGATTGCGGCCTTTTTTGTGTCTGCCGATTAGCGGCGGTCGAGCGAAATCGCGCCGGGGCCGGTAATCGCCAACAGCAGAAAAGCGCCGGCAATACTGACGTTTTTCCAGAAATTAATCATGTTCGGCAATACCGCATCGCCGGTCATATCCCAGTAATGATGGCCAATCACCGCCGTACCCAGCGTATAAAAAATAAAGATGACCGCCAGCGGGCGGGTGAAAAAGCCCAACACAATTAAGATCGCCGCAGGGACCTCCATTATCACAGCGATAATCGCCGCCAGCGTCGGCATCGGCGCGCCGGAGGCGGCCATGTACTGCACCGTACCGCCAAAGCCTAACAGTTTCGGATAACCAAAAAGGATAAACAGGACCACCACGGCGATGCGGGCGATGAGCAGCAGCAAGGAGCGGGAAGCGCCAAAATCAAAATAGCGGAGTGTGTTCATAATCAGCTCGTTATGAGAGAAGTGTGATCTAAACGTAATACACAAATTTGCCCGCCGCCATGGAGAGAAAATAATAATGTTGCGCTTCGTTTCATCAGGATTTGGCTGCGGGGTTGCTCGCACTTTGATGCCCGGTTATCGGATTTTATTTAATACAACCGGCGATGGGATGGTGCTCGCTCTGTGATGTGTGTCACGATTTAAAGACAAATGTACTCAACTTCCATATAGAGAGTGAGACACCGGTTTACTCAAGATGGGGTTTGTCGCCAGACTATCGCCACCATTCGGGAGGAAATCATGGTCTTGCACTCCACGCGCTGGCTGGCGCTCAGTTATTTCACCTACTTTTTTAGCTACGGTATTTTTCTGCCCTTCTGGAGCGTCTGGCTGGCCGGAAACGGGCTGACTCCGGAAACCATCGGCCTGTTGCTTGGCGCCGGCCTGGTGGCCCGTTTTCTTGGGAGCCTGCTGATTGCCCCGCGTGTCAGCGATCCCTCCCGGCTCATTGCCGCGTTGCGCGTGCTGGCCCTGTTAACGTTGCTTTTCGCGCTGGCCTTCTGGGTCGGCAGTCACGTGGCATGGCTGCTGGCGGTCATCATCGGCTTCAACCTGTTCTTTTCGCCGCTGGTGCCGCTGAGGGATGCCCTGGCCAATACCTGGCAAAAGCAGATCACCATGGACTATGGCCGGGTACGGCTATGGGGCTCCATTGCCTTTGTCATCGGTTCGGCGCTGACCGGCAAGCTGGTCAGTCTGTTTGACTACCGGGCGATCCTGCTGATGTTAAGCCTGGGTGTCGCCTCGATGCTGCTGGGTATGCTGCTTAAGCCGTCGGTGATGCCCCACGGGGAGTCGCGCCAGCAGCAGGGAGCAGGACTGACGGCCTGGCTGACGCTGGTACGCCAGAGCTGGCGCTTTCTCGCCTGCGTCTGTTTGCTACAGGGGGCGCACGCCGCCTACTACGGCTTTAGCGCCATCTACTGGCAGCAGGCCGGCTATTCTGCCTCGGCGGTCGGTTATCTGTGGTCGTTAGGCGTGGTGGCGGAAGTGGTGATCTTCGCGTTGAGTAAAAAGGTGTTCCGCCGCTTCAGCGCACGCGACCTGCTGCTGCTCTCCGCCGTCTGCGGGCTGATTCGCTGGGGACTGATGGGCTGGACCACGGCGCTGCCGGGACTCCTCCTTGCGCAGATCCTTCACTGTGGCACCTTCACGGTGTGTCACTTGGCGGCGATGCGCTATATCGCCGCCCGTCAGGGCAGCGAAGTGATCCGCCTGCAGGCCGTCTACTCCGCGGTGGCGATGGGCGGGAGTATTGCCATCATGACCGTCTTCGCCGGTTTCCTCTATCAGCACCTGCACCAGGGCGTGTTCTGGGTAATGGCCCTGCTGACGATCCCGGCGCTGATTATCCGGCCAAAAGCGGTGGCGGCCTAGTCCTCAAGCATCGCGCAGATATGCTGCTGCTGGCGTTCAGTGAAGCAGTTTTCCGCGTGGATCAGCGGCGGCGAAAACAGCGGTAGCGCCGTCGCATAAGGGGTGACGATAAGCGTCACCCCTTTGGGCGCGCCTTCCTTCTGAAAGCGCTCTACGCTCTGGTATTTGATATTCAGCGGCAGCAGCGTGAGTTCGCGCAGCTGCTGTTCCAGAGCCTCTTCTATAGCCGGGTTGTCATCGGTTAGCAACAGCACCTGTTTTTCGTGCAGGTCGCTTTTCTGCATCAGCCAGGCGCCAAAGATCACCGCGATTAAGCCGGTCTCTTCCTCATTAAAACGGATGTGCCAGGCCTCCTCGAATTCGCTCAATGCCGCCTGGGTGGTACGCAGTAAGCGAGGATAGAGCCGGCTCACTTCCTCCGTGAGCGTGCTGTCGATGCCGATGGCAAACACGCTGCGGATCAACGCCTGCGATAAATGAATATAGAGTTGATCGCTGAGCCCCTGCTCATCACTGAAAGCCCTGCCGGCGAGGACCTGGAAACGATGGATCAGGCCGGAGATAGCCAGTCGCAGGCGGCGATCGTGCGGGTGACCGTCGCGGACCGGGTCGGGGGTTTTGAGCAACATAAACAGTAGCGAGAGGAAGAAGGGCTCTCCAACATGCGGCGGAGCGCCGACCCGGCGCTGCCAGTGGCGGACAATCTCCTGCGCCAGGGTAAACTCGGCGGCGGTCTGGGCCCAACGCTGCTGTTCATCATTGAAGTCCGGAGAGTATCCCCGGTGATGCTCAAGCAGACAGTACTGCAGATATAAGCGCAGAAACTGCACGTCGCGGCAGTCAAACTGGCGATTGAGCGCCCGCGCGCAGCGGTTCACCAGCGCCTGCAGATTGGTATCATCGTATAAGGTACGGGCAATGCCTTCCTGTTTAAGCTGCGTTTTCAGGGCCGGGGTAAAATGATGATTGACGAACTGCGGGCAGAGGCGTAGCCCCCGCCGCAGCGCATGCAGCAGACATAAACGTTGGTCGAGCGCGGCGCCTTCAATCCGATAGCTGCCGTCCACCTCTGACCGGAGGGTCAAACGGTGGTAACGCTGAATTTCGCGTCCGGTCTCCTCAATATCCTGCCGGGCCGTGGTCTCATCAACGAGGTTGATCCTGCCAAGCCGTTCAGTCGTCACCGACTGTCCGGGCAGATAAAACATCAGGAGCACCTGGCTACGGCGCTGTGGACTGGAAAGCGCAGATGGTGGTTCAATGACGGTCATCATCTGGTAAGTTCCAGTTAGGGTTTTCGCTAAGAATAGACAATGGCAGAGGCGGGGGCAGGGCGAAACGCCCGCTTTAGCTCAGGATTGCTGGTGAAGTTCACAGAATTTTTCACGTGAGGAACAGATGAACAGAGTGAAACAATGCACCAGCGCGGCGTTTTTCATGGTTTTATCATTTTCAGCCGCCGCGCATCCGCATAGCTTCATTAGTTTGCAGAGCGAGCCGGTGGTTAAAGACGGTCTGCTGAGCGGGTTTAAAATGCGCTGGACCATGGATGAAATTACCTCATCGGATCTGCTCTATGACGCCGGTAACGCCAAACCGGGCAGCGAAGTATGGAAAAAGCTGGCGGCTGAGGTGATGGCCAACGTACTCGGCCAGCACTATTTCAGCGAGCTGTGGCACAACGGCCAGCGGGTGAAATTTGAAAATCGTCCCGACGGCTATGGCCTCGAGCGTGACGGACTGCAGGCGGTACTGACCTTTACGCTGCCGCTGGCGACGCCGCAACCCGTTGTCGGGCAGACGTTTACCTTTTCCACCTTCGACCCGACCTACTACGTCGACATGTTTTATGACAAGGATAGCGATTTTTCCCTGCCCGCCGCGCTGCGGGCCGCCTGTAAGGCAACGGTGATGACGCCAAAACCGAACGACAAAATGCTCTCGTACGCTCAGTCGCTGGATAAAGCGGATGCGCCGCCGGAGGATATGGCGCTGGGCAGCTATTTTGCCCAGAAGGTGACCCTGACATGTCAGTAATTTTCACCCCCCGCGCGCGATCCTCGCGCTGGAAAGCGCTGTGGCCGCTGGCGCTGTTGCTGGCTGTGAGCATCATCGGCGGCATTTGGCTATGGCGGGTGTGGCCGCAGGTGCTGATGCAGAGCGCGGTCTGGCAGCGCTCGTTGAATCTGGAACTCAGCCGCCTGCTGCAGGCGGTGGCGGAGAACCCGGCAACGGCGGGCCTGTCGCTGCTCGGGTTCAGTTTCGTTTATGGTGTAGTGCATGCCTTAGGGCCCGGCCATGGCAAAATTGTCATTACTACCTGGCTCGCCACCCATCCCTCGAAGCTGAAATCAAGCATTAACCTGACGCTGGCCGCCTCTTTATTACAGGGGCTGGTGGCCATCGCGCTGGTGGTCGTGGTGCTGGCGCTGCTGCAGCTGCCGGCGCGCCAGCTGCATCTCAGCAGTTTCTGGCTGGAGAAGGGCAGCTATCTGCTGGTGGGCGCATTAGGCTTGCTGCTGTGCTGGCGGGCGTTAAAAAAGCTGCGTCTGCTGCTGAGCCGGCCAACGTTTACCGCTTTTACCCCACATCATGTTCATCACGAGCATTGCGGCTGCGGGCATCAGCATCTCCCGGCGCCGGATCAGCTTCAGAGCGGCGACGACTGGCGGGCACGCGCCGCGATCGTCCTGTCGATGGGCATGCGCCCCTGCTCGGGAGCGATCATGGTGCTGCTGTTCAGCAAGGTGATCGGGGTGTTCAGTTGGGGAATGGCGGCGGCGCTGGCGATGGCGGCGGGAACCTCGTTGACCATCACGGCGCTGGCGCTGCTGGTGCACAGTTTTCGCCAGCTGGCGGTGAAGTTGGGTCAGCATCAGGCGCCGCCGCTGTGGCGTCAGGTGGGCTGGCTGACGCTGGCGCTGGCCGGCGGCGTGATTTTGCTGGCGGGGGCAGGAGTGATGTGGTTCACCGCAGTCCCGGCCGGCGGTGGGATCCGCCCGTTTTAGTCAGACGCCGGGCGCAAATCCGAAAGTGGGCGCCTGTGCTTGCCGCTGGCGAAGCGATGCTCTAGTTTTCCGCTTTTCGGCGGATGACAAGGAGTCGCTATGGCCGCAAATATCGTTTCTTCCGCACCGAGCGGGCGGTTTTATTATGGCTGCGCCGGTGCCGCCGGTGCCGCCGGGCTGCTGGCGGGCCTGGCGATCGTCTACTGGTTTCCGGCGCTGGCCAGCTGGTGGCCGTCAGATCTGGTGCGCGTCTACCACGCCATGTCGTATGTCATGGGATTCGGGGTGTCGCGTATCGGGGATATCCCGCTGGTGGCCTACGCCACCTTAACGCTGTCGGGTTTCGTCATGGCTTTTTGCCACCCCGGGCACAGTAAACTGCCCATTGTTGCCTGGGCTGTGCATAATCAGCCTTCGCCACGGGAGATGGTCGATTGGATCCTGCGCAGCTGGGTATTGCAGTTCGGTTTCCTGGTGATCATTTTCTGGCGTTTTGCTTTCATGGGGAAGCTGACCAGCTATCGGCTGATGCAGTTCGTGGGCATCTTTAACGACGTCTGCTATCTGGCCACGCTGGTGCTGGCTGGGATACTGCTGCGCGATAGCTGGCGAGACTTTCAAGGCGTTTCCGCACCGGCAAGCAATATTCGCATTCCGCTGATCTTTGCCCTGAGCTTTTATCTGCCGTTTCAGCTGGTATGGATTTTACTCAGTGCGCAGCAGTTCGAGTTGCCGCTGTGGGGATGGCTGCTGCTGGTTCCGGCGATGGTCGGCGTGCTGTTAGCCCGCCTGGCGACAGTAGGAATAGCGTTGTGTTTCCGGCGCTGGCTGGGACCGCAGGGCTGCCTGCGCTGGCGCGGGCCGCTGGCCTTGTTTAGCGGCCTGACGGTACTGTGCATCGGCGGCAATGCGGTGATTCGCCAGATCCTCAACATGATAAAATGACATAAAAAAAGGAAGCCGCGGCTTCCTTTTTGACATCTGTAAGAGATTAACGCTTCAGCGCATCGCTCAGCTGCTCACGCATATTCGCCAGCATCGCTTTCACCACGCGCGGGTTACCGGCAACGATGTTGCCCGTCAGCAGGTAGTTATGGCCACCGGTGAAGTCGCAGACAATCGCGCCAGCTTCACGGGCGATCAGCTCGCCTGCGGCGAAATCCCAAGGCTTCAGGGCGATCTCAAAGTAACCGTCAACGCGGCCGGCGGCTACATAGGCCAGATCCAGCGCGGCAGAGCCGGTGCGACGGAAGTCGGCACATTCGGTAAACATGTTGCCGAGAATATTCATGTAAGTGGTGGCGTGCTGCTTCGCTTTGAACGGGAAGCCGGTCGCGATGATGGTGCCGTCGAGGTCGCGAGCGTTGCTGCCGCGCAGACGGTAGCCGTTCAGCTGCGCGCCCTGGCCGCGGGTCGCGGTAAACAGTTCGTTACGCATCGGATCGTAAACCACCGCGACTTCAGTACGACCTTTGATGCGTACGGCGATGGAAACAGAGAAGTGGGGCAGACGTTTAACGAAGTTGGTGGTGCCATCCAGTGGATCGATAACCCATTGAACATCCTGCTCTTCACCAGCGTGTTCACCGCTTTCTTCGGTGATAATGGTGTGCTGCGGGTAAGATTTGCGAATGGTTTCGATAATAATCGCTTCAGCGGCTTTATCGACGTTGGTCACAAAATCATTGCTGCCTTTCTGGCTGGTTTCTACGGTGTCTGGCGTTTCGTAGTGCTTGGCAATTAAATTACCCGCCTTGCGCGCGGCGCGCACGGCGATGTTCAGCATCGGATGCATCGGTCTCTCTCACTGGATGTTAAAGAACGGGAAAAAACGGCGCATATAATAACAGCGAAATCTGCTTATGTCTCCGTTTTATGGTAGCATGCCCGAATAATCTTTAGCCGAAGAACCATAATGCTGCAAAATATTCGAATCGTACTGGTAGAAACCTCCCACACCGGCAATATGGGCTCTGTAGCCCGCGCGATGAAAACCATGGGCTTAACTAACCTGTGGCTGGTCAACCCACTGGTCAAACCCGATTCACAGGCGATAGCCCTCGCCGCGGGCGCCAGCGATGTGATCGGCAACGCGCAGATCGTCGATACCCTTGATGAAGCCCTGGCGGGCTGCAGCCTGGTGGTGGGTACCAGCGCGCGCTCCCGCACACTGCCGTGGCCAATGCTCGATCCGCGCGAATGCGGCCTGAAAAGCGTCGCCGAGGGGCAGCATGCGCCGGTGGCGCTGGTCTTTGGCCGCGAACGCGTTGGCCTGACCAACGAAGAGCTGCAGAAGTGCCACTACCACGTGGCGATCGCCGCGAACCCGGAGTACAGCTCGTTGAACCTGGCGATGGCGGTGCAGGTTATCGCTTATGAAGTGCGGATGGCCTGGCTGGCGACGCAGGAGCAGGCGCAGCCTGCGGTTGACCATGAAGAGGCGCCGTACCCGCTGGTGGACGATCTGGAGCGTTTCTACGGCCATCTTGAGCAGACGCTGCTGGCGACGGGCTTCATCCGCCCGAATCATCCGGGGCAGGTGATGAACAAGCTGCGTCGTCTGTTCACCCGCGCGCGTCCGGAAAGTCAGGAGCTGAACATTCTGCGCGGCATGCTGGCGTCTATTGAGCAGCAGAATAAAGGTAAGTAAGCGCGTTAACGCCGGATGGCGCTTCGCTTATCCGGCCTACGAATCTACATCTCTGTTGTAGCCCGGGCGAGGCCTTTGGCCGACCCCGGGAGCGGCTCGAAATTAATAACGGCACGGAAAGCCAAATACCTGACTAAAACAGTCAAGTAAATAGTTGACCAAATTACTCGGGAATGTCAGACTTGGCCCTGCTATGCAATACCCATATTAATAAAAAGCCCGGCCAGGGGCGAGTTTGAGGTTAAGTAAGACATGAGACTGACATCTAAAGGGCGTTATGCCGTGACCGCGATGCTTGACGTTGCGCTCAACTCTGAAACGGGCCCGGTGCCGTTGGCAGATATTTCAGAGCGTCAGGGAATTTCGCTTTCCTATCTGGAACAGCTGTTCTCTCGCCTGCGTAAAAATGGCCTGGTTTCCAGCGTTCGTGGTCCAGGCGGTGGTTATCTGTTAGGTAAAGATGCCAGCAGCATCGCCGTCGGCGAAGTGATCAGCGCGGTAGACGAATCCGTTGACGCGACCCGTTGCCAGGGCAAAGGCGGCTGTCAGGGCGGCGATAAGTGCCTGACTCACGCGCTGTGGCGCGATTTGAGCGAACGCCTGACCGGCTTCCTGAACAATATCACCCTGGGTGAACTGGTGAATAACCAGGAGATCCTTGATGTGTCCGGCCGTCAGCATCAGCACGAAACCCAGCGCAATGCGCGCACCCAGGACGCGATCAACGTTAAGCTGCGCGCCTGAGTGACCCGTCCCGTTTCGGACTGCGGCTGACAGGGCGAGGCAGCACGAAACGGTCGGGACAACGATTATAAAGAGCTTTCAGAATCAGGCCGGGATGCGCCAGCATTCCGTGTACTCGGTCGTACATCAAGCCGGTTGCCTGATTCCTTGCATTGAGTGATGTACGGAGTTTAAGAGCAATGAAATTACCGATTTATCTCGATTACTCCGCAACCACGCCGGTGGACCCGCGTGTTGCCGAGAAAATGATGCAGTTCCTGACCATGGACGGGACCTTTGGTAACCCGGCCTCCCGTTCCCACCGTTTTGGCTGGCAGGCTGAAGAGGCGGTTGATATTGCCCGCAATCAGATTGCCGAGCTGGTCGGTGCCGACCCGCGCGAAATCGTCTTTACCTCTGGTGCGACTGAATCCGACAACCTGGCGATCAAGGGTGCAGCCAACTTTTATCAGAAAAAAGGCAAGCACATCATCACCAGCAAAACCGAGCATAAAGCGGTTCTGGATACCTGCCGTCAGCTGGAGCGTGAAGGCTTCGAGGTGACCTACCTGGCGCCGCAGCGCAACGGGATTATCGATCTCAAAGAGCTGGAAGCGGCGATGCGTGACGACACCATCCTGGTTTCCATCATGCATGTGAATAACGAAATCGGCGTGGTGCAGGATATCGCTACCATCGGCGAGATGTGTCGCGCCCGCGGTATCATTTACCACGTAGACGCCACCCAGAGCGTGGGCAAGCTGCCTATCGATCTGAGCCAGCTGAAGGTGGACCTGATGTCCTTCTCCGGCCATAAAATCTATGGTCCGAAAGGCATTGGCGCGCTGTACGTTCGCCGTAAACCGCGTATCCGTATCGAAGCGCAGATGCACGGTGGTGGCCACGAGCGCGGTATGCGTTCTGGTACTTTGCCTGTTCACCAGATCGTCGGCATGGGTGAAGCTTACCGTATCGCCAAAGAAGAGATGGAAAGCGAAATGGCGCGTCTGCGCACGCTGCGCAACCGTCTGTGGAACGGCGTGAAGGATATGGAAGAAGTTTATCTCAACGGCGACCTCGAGCAGGGCGCGCCGAACATTCTTAACGTCAGCTTCAACTACGTTGAAGGTGAGTCGCTGATTATGGCGCTGAAAGACCTGGCGGTTTCCTCCGGTTCAGCCTGTACTTCCGCGAGCCTTGAGCCATCCTACGTACTGCGCGCGTTAGGCATGACTGATGAACTGGCGCACAGCTCTATTCGTTTCTCTTTAGGTCGTTTCACTACCGAAGAAGAGATTGACTACACCATCAAACTGGTTCGTAACTCCATCGGCCGTCTGCGCGATCTTTCTCCGCTGTGGGAAATGTTTAAGCAGGGCGTGGATTTGAACAGTATTGAATGGTCACATCACTAATTCGGCACCGATAAGGAGAATTCAACATGGCATACAGCGAAAAAGTTATCGATCATTACGAGAATCCGCGCAACGTCGGCTCTTTTGACAACAGCGACGAGAACGTCGGCAGCGGTATGGTCGGCGCGCCGGCCTGCGGCGACGTGATGAAGTTGCAGATTAAAGTCAACAATGAAGGTATCATTGAAGACGCGCGCTTCAAAACCTACGGCTGCGGTTCCGCCATCGCTTCCAGCTCCCTGGTCACCGAGTGGGTGAAGGGCAAATCCCTGGACGAAGCGCAGGCGATCAAGAACACCGATATCGCCGATGAACTGGAACTGCCGCCGGTGAAAATTCACTGCTCTATTCTGGCGGAAGACGCGATTAAAGCCGCGATTGCGGATTACAAAAGCAAACGTGAAGCAAAATAATTAGTTGAGGTTTTGTTATGTCGATTACTCTTAGCGACAGTGCTGCAGCGCGAGTCAATGCCTTTCTGGCGAACCGCGGTAAAGGGTTTGGCCTGCGCCTGGGCGTGAGAACCTCCGGCTGCTCGGGTATGGCCTATGTACTGGAGTTTGTTGACGAGCCGGCGGCAGAAGACACCGTGTTTGAAGACAAAGGCGTGAAGGTCGTGATCGACGGCAAAAGTCTGCAATTCCTCGACGGCACTCAGCTGGACTTCGTCAAAGAAGGTCTCAACGAAGGGTTCAAGTTCACCAACCCTAACGTCAAAGACGAGTGCGGCTGCGGCGAAAGCTTTAACGTATAATCGGTCATCCCCAACCCCACCGCGGTTACGCCGCGCGTGGGGTTTTCATTTAGATGCATGACCCTGAGGTTACTATGGACTATTTCACCCTCTTCGGGTTACCAGCCAGCTATACCCTCTCGCTTGAACAACTGGCTGTCCGGTATCAGGATCTGCAGCGCCAGTACCATCCGGATAAATTTGCCAGCGCGCCTGCTGCGGAACAGCTTGCGGCGGTTCAGCATTCCGCGACCATAAACCAGGCCTGGCAGACGCTGCGCCATCCGTTGACCCGGGCGGAATACCTCCTCTCGCTTCATGGCTTCGATCTGGCCAGCGAGCAGCATACCGTTCGCGATACCGCATTCCTGATGGAACAGCTGGAGCTACGCGAAGAGCTCGACGAGATCGGTAAGGCGAAAGACGATGCGCGGCTGGAAGCCTTTATCAAACGAGTGAAAGCGCTGTTTGATACCCGCCATCAACTGATGGTTGACCAATTGCATAATGAGAGCTGGGAGGCGGCGGCGGATACGGTACGTAAGCTCCGTTTTCTTGATAAACTGCGCAGCAGTGCTGAAGAACTCGAAGAAAAACTGCTCGATTTTTAATTTTCGGAAGCAATTATGGCCTTATTACAAATTAGTGAGCCCGGCCTGAGCGCCGCGCCGCACCAGCGTCGTCTGGCGGCCGGTATCGACCTGGGCACCACCAATTCTCTGGTGGCTACCGTGCGTAGCGGCCAGGCCGAAACCTTGCCCGACCATCAAGGCCGCTATCTGCTGCCGTCGGTGGTGAACTACCACGCTTCGGGGCTGACCGTCGGCTATGATGCCCGGCTTAACGCCGCCCAGGATCCTGCCAATACCATCAGCTCGGTGAAGCGAATGATGGGGCGCTCCCTCGCCGATATTCAAAACCGCTACCCGCATCTGCCGTATCAGCTGCAGGCCAGTGAAAACGGCCTGCCGATGATCCAGACCGCCGGCGGCCTGCTGAACCCGATTCGCGTCTCCGCCGACATCCTGAAAGCGCTGGCTGCCCGGGCAACCGAAGCGCTGGCTGGCGAACTCGACGGCGTGGTGATCACCGTTCCCGCTTATTTCGACGACGCTCAGCGTCAGGGGACCAAAGACGCGGCGCGTCTGGCGGGGCTGCACGTGCTGCGCCTGCTCAATGAGCCGACCGCGGCGGCTATCGCCTACGGCCTCGATTCCGGTCAGGAAGGGGTAATTGCGGTCTACGATCTCGGCGGCGGCACCTTTGATATTTCCATTCTGCGCTTAAGCCGCGGGGTGTTTGAAGTGCTGGCGACCGGCGGTGACTCGGCGCTCGGCGGCGATGATTTCGACCATCTGCTGGCCGACTATCTGCGCGAGCAGGCGGGCTTCAGCGACCGCAGCGATAACCGCCTGCAGCGTGAGCTGCTGGATGCCGCCATCGCGGCGAAAATCACCCTCAGCGATGCCGAGGCAGCGCACGTCGAGGTCGGCGGCTGGCAGGGCGATATCACCCGCAGCCAGTTTAACGATCTGATTGCCCCGCTGGTAAAACGCACTTTACTGGCCTGCCGTCGCGCGCTGAAAGACGCCGGCGTTGAGGCGCAAGAGGTGCTGGAAGTGGTGATGGTCGGCGGTTCCACTCGCGTGCCGCTGGTGCGCGAACGCGTTGGCGAATTCTTTGGCCGCACCCCGCTGACCTCCATCGACCCGGACAAAGTCGTCGCCATCGGCGCGGCGATTCAGGCGGATATTCTGGTCGGCAACAAGCCGGACAGCGAACTGCTGCTGCTCGACGTTATCCCGCTGTCGTTAGGGCTGGAGACCATGGGTGGCCTGGTGGAGAAAGTGATCCCGCGTAATACCACCATTCCGGTGGCCCGCGCGCAGGAGTTTACCACCTTCAAAGATGGTCAGACGGCGATGTCCATTCATGTGATGCAGGGCGAGCGTGAGCTGGTGCAGGATTGCCGCTCGCTGGCGCGTTTTGCGCTGCGTGGGATCCCGGCCCTGCCGGCAGGCGGGGCGCATATTCGCGTCACCTTCCAGGTCGATGCCGACGGTCTGCTGAGCGTCACGGCGATGGAAAAATCGACCGGCGTGGAAGCCTCTATCCAGGTGAAACCGTCTTACGGTCTGACCGATGGCGAAATCGCCACCATGATTAAAGATTCGATGAGCTACGCCGAACAGGATGTCCAGGCCCGCATGCTGGCTGAACAGAAAGTGGAAGCCGCCCGCGTCCTGGAGAGCCTGACAAGCGCGCTGGCCGCCGACGCCGCGCTGTTAAGCGCCGCGGAGCGTCAGGCTATCGATGCTGCTGCGGAGCAGGTACGCGCCGCGGCGGCAGGCGACGACGCCGACGCCATTAAAGAAGCGATTAAAAATATCGACACACAAACCCAGGAATTCGCCGCCCGCCGTATGGATCAGTCGGTCCGTATCGCGCTGAAAGGCCAATCCGTGGACGAGGTTTAAAATGCCAAAAATTGTATTTCTGCCCCACCAGGACCTGTGTCCGGATGGTATCGTTGTGGAAGCTGAGACTGGTGAAACTATTCTGGATGCGGCGCTGCGTAGCGGCATCGAGATTGAACACGCCTGCGAAAAATCCTGTGCCTGCACCACCTGCCACTGCATCGTGCGTGAAGGCTTTGACTCGCTGGCGGAAAGTACCGAAGATGAAGACGATATGCTGGATAAAGCCTGGGGACTGGAGCCTGACAGCCGCCTGAGCTGCCAGGCGCGCGTCACCGACGAAGATCTGGTCGTTGAGATCCCGCGTTACACCATCAACCACGCACGCGAGCATTAATATGGCACTGAAATGGACCGACAGCCGTGAAATCGGCGAAGCGCTGTACGACGCTTATCCGGATCTCGATCCGAAAACCGTTCGCTTTACCGACATGCATCAGTGGATTTGCGATCTGGAAGAGTTCGATGACGACCCAAACGCATCCAATGAAAAAATTCTCGAGGCGATTCTGTTAGTCTGGTTAGACGAAGCCGAATAATTTTCGCGTTATGATTTATGCGACGGTATTAAGTCGGATGAATCATCGAGCGAGAGAACATTACGGGCTGCCATACGGTGGCCCGTTTGCTAAGAAGGATAATGATAATGACCGAAGCCATGAAGATTACGCTTTCTACTCAGCCAGCCGATGCACGCTGGGGAGAAAAGGCGTCTTACAGCATTAATAACGACGGCATCGCCCTGCACCTCAACGGCAAAGACGACCTGGGCCTGATTCAGCGCGCGGCGCGTAAAATTGACGGTATGGGCATCAAACATGTCGCGTTAAGCGGCGAAGGCTGGGACACCGACCGCGCGTGGGCGTTCTGGGCGGGTTATAAAGGTCCGAAAGGCACCCGTAAAGTTGAATGGCCGACCCTGGACGATGCGCAGCGTAGCGAGCTGGACAACCGTCTGACCATTATTGACTGGGTGCGCGACACCATCAACGCGCCGGCGGAAGAGCTGGGCCCGGAGCAGCTGGCACAGCGCGCCGTGGACCTGCTGTGCAGCGTGGCGGGCGAGCAGATGAGCTATCGCATCACCAAAGGCGAAGATCTGCGTGAGCAGGGCTATCTCGGTCTGCACACCGTAGGCCGCGGCTCCGAGCGTCCGCCGGTCCTGCTGGCGCTGGATTATAACCCGACCGGCGATAAAGAAGCCCCGGTATACGCCTGCCTGGTGGGCAAAGGCATCACTTTTGATTCCGGCGGCTACAGCATCAAACAGAGCGCCTTTATGGATTCAATGAAATCCGATATGGGCGGCGCGGCGACCATCACCGGCGCGCTGGCTTTTGCCATTACCCGCGGGCTGAACAAGCGCGTGAAGCTCTACCTGTGCTGCGCCGACAACCTGATCAGCGGTAACGCCTTTAAACTCGGCGATATTATTCATTATCGTAACGGCAAAACCGTTGAAGTGATGAACACTGACGCCGAAGGCCGCCTGGTGCTGGCGGATGGCCTGATTGACGCTTCGGCGCAGAAGCCGGCGCTGATCATCGATGCCGCCACCCTGACCGGCGCGGCGAAAACCGCGTTGGGTAATGACTACCACGCGCTGTTCAGCTTTGACGATGCGCTGGCGAATCGCCTGCTGGCGAGCGCCCAGGCGGAAAACGAAGCCTTCTGGCGTCTGCCGCTGGCCGAGTTCCACCGCAACCAGCTGCCGTCGAACTTCGCTGAACTGAACAACACCGGCAGTGCCGCCTATCCGGCTGGCGCCAGTACCGCGGCGGGTTTCCTGTCCCACTTCGTGGAAAACTACCATCAGGGCTGGCTGCATATCGACTGTTCGGCAACCTACCGTAAATCTGCCGTTGAGCAGTGGTCGGCGGGCGCGACGGGTCTTGGCGTGCGTACCATTGCTAACCTGCTGACGGCTGAGTAACGGCCTTGCCGGGGGCGCTACGCTTACCCGGCCAGGAAAACCGTATGCCCGCGTGGACGAATGGCCGCCGGGCAATTCATTGTGAAGTAGCCAAACTATGTCTGTTACGAAAAATGAATTAGAAACCCTGCTGGAAAAAGCGGCGACCGAGCCTGCCCACCGTCCGGCATTTTTCAGCGCGCTGCTGGAGGCGACCGTCTGGGTACCCGGCAGTGCAGCCGATGGTGAGCAGATTGTCGAAGACAGCGCGCTGGATCTGCAGCACTGGGAAAAAGATGACGGCAGCTCGGTGATCCCGTTCTTTACCTCGCTGGAGGCGCTGCAGCAGGCGGTGGAAGACGAACAGGCTTTCGTGATGATGCCGGCCCGTACGCTGATGGCGATGACGCTGGGCGAATCGCTGTTCCTCAACCCGAAGCTGCCGAGCGGCAAAGAGTTCACCCCGCGTGAAATCAGCCATCTGCTCGGGGAAGAGGGCAGCCCGCTCAGCACCCAGACGGTGCTGGAAGGGGGCGAAGCGCTGTTATTGTCTGAAGTCGCTGACCCCCCGGCGCAGATGGTCGATTCGCTGACCACGCTGTTCAAAACGCTGAAAACCGTCAAGCGGGCGTTTCTGTGCTCGATTAAAGAGAGCGCCGACGCGCCGGCCAACTTGTTGATCGGTATTGAAGCGGAAGGGGATATCGAGTCCGTTATCCAGACCACCGGCAGCGTGGCGACCGATACCCTGCCCGGCGATGAGCCGATCGATATTTGTCAGGTGGTGGAAGGCGAGAAGGGCATCAGCCACTTTATGATTGCCCATATCACACCGTTCTATGAAAAGCGCTGGGGCAGCTTCCTGCGCGATTTCAAACAAAACCGCATTATCTGACCGCGGGGGCGGCTGCCCCCGCTGTTTCTTTATGCTTCCAGTGTGAGGCCGAAAATCGGCTTTGCCAGGGTTAATGCAGCGCAGCAAAGATCCGCGGATAGGCTGACGCCATGTTATAGATAAGAAATCCCGTCACACACAGCGTGACAATGCCGTTGAAGAGCGCCATATCCCCACGCCATGCCCGACATCTCTCCTCGCCCAGCAAAGAACGTAGCGCTGCCACCAGCCCGCCGACCAGCATAAACGCCAGTAACACCCCTGCCATTTGCGCGATAACAATGTACCAGCCCAGCGGCGTATTCACGCCCCGGGCGCTCATCAGCGCGATCTGCGCCGGCAAAATCGTCTGAAACCCCAGAGTGAGTATCACGAGGAGGCGCAGGTCCGCCAGCTGAGCGTCGAACGTGCGGGCCAGACGTCGGGCGTCACGCAGGAGCAGCACCCCTGACGCCACCGCCGCGGCAACGCTGACGTGCTGGAGAATAAAAATATATAACGCCAGGGTCCCGGATCCGACCCGGGATAAAAAGAACAGATTGCAAAAGACGATAATCAGCAGGCCAAATTTTATGCCCCAGGCGCGGAGAACCTCGCCGGGCCAGCGCCGGCTTGACGCAGGGTTATGCATCATCCACGCGGCAAGGGTCGACTTACCGTAACCGGGCGCGAGCAGCACCATCAGAAAACCCAGCAGCGCCTGGTGACCATAGGTTATTAACGGGACCTCTTCCAGCGTGACCCCGAGAAAGCGGGTATAAACAGAAACCGGCACAGGCACCAGGCTTAACCATGTCCGGTTCCATTGCGGCCAAAAATAAAGAATGACTCCGCCCGCCAGCAGGCCAGCTATGCCTCCCAGCCAGGGACGGCGCGGTGAATCAGCAGAATGTGGGTTAGAGACTAATGCCATTTTCACTCCTTGTGGTGACATCAGATTGGGACGGACTGGATGCGCTATCAGTCCTGAGGAATTCCGTACCGGTGCTCTGCCTCCTCATCAGGCAAAGCGAATACGGCAGGTACAAACCCTGCGGCAGCACAGAGTAACCGGTTTAGCGAGAAGCAGAAGGAGGGGAGAGGGAAAATCAGAAATTATTTAGTGACCGCGGGACGGGAGGCCCGCGGTCACGCCGTGTTTACGGAGCGGCAGAGGCCGGTTCAATCGGCAGATCGCTCCGCGCGCCCCATTCGCTCCAGGAGCCGTCGTACAGGCAGACGCCGTTCACGCCAAGCGTGGTGAGCGCCAGCACGACCACTGCCGCCGTCACCCCCGATCCGCAGCTGGCGATGATTGGCCGTTCAAAATCGACACCCTGACGTAAAAAGATGTCGTTCAGCTCGTCGACGGTTTTCAGTTCGCCGTTAATCACCAGCTCCGTCCACGGCACGTTAAGCGCGCCAGGGATATGCCCGCGACGCAGGCCCGGGCGCGGTTCGTCGGCCTGGCCGTTAAACCGGGCCGCCGGACGCGCATCGACAATCTGCGCCGACCCTTCATGGCTGACCAGCAGGACGTCGGTCAGGCGCTTAATTTGTTGGGGATCGAAACGCACGTCGAATTCCCCTTCGGCCACCTCGGGCACGCCTTGCTCCAGCGGCAGTTCGTCACGTCGCCAGCCCTCCAGCCCACCGGCCAGTATGGACACCTTCTCCACGCCAAAGGTGCGCAGCATCCACCAGGCGCGAGGCGCGGAAAACAGATTGCCTTCGTCATAAACCACCAGGTGCTTATCGCTGCAGACGCCCAGCTCGCGCATGGCGACGGCAAACGCCTCGGCGCGCGGCATCATATGCGGCAGCGGGCTGGTGTGATCGGACAGCGCCTCGATATCGAAAAACAGCGCGTTCGGCACGTGGCCGGCGCGGTATTCCGCGGCCATATCGCGCAGGGCCTCCTGCCCGGCGGGCGCCATACGGGCGTCGATAATCTGGATCTCCGGGTCATCAATATGTTCTGCCAGCCAGTCGGCGGCGACAAAAAACGAGGTGGACATGGGTGCCTCCGTTTTACAATTCATGACTGAATTGTCGGCGTTTTATCTCACGCTGACAAGTTAAGGACGTCAGAGTGGGGACGACGTCACGGCACTTTTCTGATTAATCGGCAGAAACCCGCGTCATCACTGTTGAGAAGTGCCGCCTTAACGCATAATAAAAAGTGATAATTTGCATCAGGCCCACCGGCCGAGGGGTTAGAAGGATGAAACCATTTCGTTTAGCGGCGCTGTCACTGGCGCTCCTTACCGCATTTTCATTAACCGGGTGTGATGACAGCGGTACGCCGCAGGCCACGGCCCCGGCGCCAGCTGCGGATAGCAACCCAGGCGCGACGGCAAAACCGGACCGCGTCCAGCTGGCGGCGCTGGCGGAAAAAAGCCAGGGCAAAGCGCTGACGCTGCTCGACGCCTCGGAGGTGCAACTGGATGGCGCCGCGACCCTGGTGCTGACGTTTTCCGTGCCGCTGCAGCCGGACCAGGATTTCTCCCGCAGCGTGCATCTGGTCGACAAGAAAAGCGGTAAGGTCGACGGTGCCTGGGAACTGGCGCCGAATCTGAAAGAGCTGCGTCTGCGTCACCTTGAGCCAAAGCGAGAGCTGATTGTCTCGGTCGACCCGACGCTGACCGCCCTGAACAAGGCCACGCTCGACAAACCGTTTGAGAAGACCCTGACCACCCGCGATATCGCACCGAGCGTTGGGTTTGCCAGCCGCGGCTCGCTGCTGCCGGGCAACGTGGTCGCCGGGCTGCCGGTGATGGCGCTGAACGTCGACAATGTCGATGTCAATTTCTTCCGTATTAAGCCGGAATCACTCTCCGCGTTTGTCAGCCAGTGGGAATACCGTAACTCGTTAAGCAACTGGGAGTCTGACGAGCTGCTGAAGATGGCGGATCTGGTCTATACCGGCCGCTTCGATCTCAACCCTGCACGCAATACCCGCGAAAAGCTGCTGCTGCCGCTGAACGATATCAAGCCGCTCCAGCAGCCGGGCGTCTACGTGGCGGTGATGAACCCGGCGGGCCATTATAGCTACAGCAACGCGGCGACGCTGTTTACCCTCAGCGATATCGGCGTCTCGGCGCATCGCTACCACAATCGGCTGGACGTCTTTACCCAGAGCCTGGAAAACGGCGCCGCCCAGTCTGGTATCGACGTCCAGCTGCTCAACGCCAAAGGGCAGACCCTGGCGGAGGCGAAAAGCGACAGCCAGGGCCACGTTACTCTGCAAACCGATAAAGAAGCCGCGCTGCTGCTGGCGCGTAAAGAGGGGCAGACGACACTGCTGGATCTCAAGTTGCCGGCGCTGGATCTGGCGGAATTCTCTATCGCAGGGGCGCCCGGTTTTAGCAAACAGTTCTTTATGTTTGGCCCGCGCGATCTCTATCGGCCGGGCGAAACGGTGATCCTCAATGCGCTGTTGCGCGATAGCGACGGCAAGCCGCTGGCGGAGCAGCCGGTGAAGCTGGAGGTGGTGCAGCCGGACGGCCAGGTGATCCGTTCGGTGATGAGCAAACCGGTGAATGGTCTGTACCAGTTCACTTATCCGCTCGACAGCGGCGCGGCTACCGGCATGTGGCACATTCGCGCCAGCACCGGCGATAACCAGCCGCGCGAGTGGGACTTCCACGTCGAAGACTTTATGCCGGAACGCATGGCCCTGAACCTGACGCCGCAGGCTGCGCCAGTCGCGCCGGATGCCGACGTCACCTTTGCCGTCAGCGGCGCTTATCTCTACGGCGCGCCGGCCAGCGGCAACCAGCTGCAGGGCAAGCTGTTCCTGCGCCCGCTGCGCGACGCCGTCGCTGCGCTGCCGGGCTTCCAGTTCGGCGATATTGCGGAAGAAAACCTCTCCCGTAGTCTGGATGAAGTCCAGCTGACGCTGGACGAAAAAGGTCATGGCGAAGTGACCACCTCAAGCCAGTGGCAGGATAGCCATTCGCCGCTGCAGGTGGTGTTGCAGGCGAGCCTGCTGGAATCCGGGGGGCGTCCGGTGACCCGTACCGTACAGCAGCCGATCTGGCCCGCCGGGGCGCTGCCGGGGATCCGCCCGCAATTTACGCTGAAGGACGTTTACGATTACCGCACCGATACCACCGTGAAGCAGCCGGTGGTCGATGAGAACAGTAACGCCGCGTTTGATATCGTCTATGCCGACGCCAAAGGCGAGAAAAAAGCGGTCTCGGGCCTGCAGGTACGGCTGATCCGCGAGCGCCGCGACTACTACTGGAACTGGTCCGACAGCGAAGGCTGGCAGTCGCAGTTCGATCAGAAAGATCTGCAGGAGGGCGAGGAGTCGCTGGATCTGCAGGCCGGACAAACCGGCAAAGTGAGCTTCCCGGTAGAGTGGGGCTCCTATCGCCTGGAGGTGAAAGGGCCGGACGACGTGGTCAGCAGCGTGCGATTCTGGGCCGGCTATAGCTGGCAGGATAACAGCGAAGGTACCGGCGCGGCGCGTCCTGACCGGGTCACCATGAAGCTGGATAAACCGAGTTATAAACCGGGCGACACCATCAAGCTGCACATCGCCGCCCCGGCGGCGGGTAAAGGCTACGCGATGGTGGAATCCAGCGAAGGGCCGCTGTGGTGGCAGGAAATTGACGTCCCGGCGGAGGGGATGGATTTGTCTATTCCGGTGGATAAAGCCTGGAACCGCCACGATCTCTACCTCAGCACGCTGGTGGTTCGCCCCGGCGATAAATCCCGCTCGGCGACGCCGAAACGCGCGGTCGGCCTGCTGCATCTGCCGCTGGGCGATGAAAACCGCCGCCTGACGCTGGCGCTGGAGGCTCCGGACAAAATGCGCCCCAACCAGCCGCTGACGGTGAAAGTGAAAGCCAGCGTCAAAGAGGGCGAGGCGCCGAAACAGGTCAACGTCCTGCTCTCGGCGGTGGATAGCGGGGTACTGAATATCACCGATTACGCTACCCCGGATCCGTGGAACGCCTTCTTTGGCCAGAAGCGTTACGGCGCAGATATCTATGACATCTACGGCCAGGTGATCGAAGGGCAGGGACGTGTGGCCAGCCTGCGCTTCGGCGGCGATGGCGACGAGTTAAAACGCGGCGGCAAACCGCCGGTCAACCACGTGACGATCGTCGCCCAGCAGGCGCAGCCGGTGGTATTGAACGATCAGGGCGAAGGCACGGTGACGTTACCCATTGGCGATTTTAACGGCGAGCTGCGGGTGATGGCCCAGGCGTGGACGGCGGATGACTTCGGCAGCAGCGAAGATAAAGTGGTGGTGGCCGCCCCGGTCATCGCCGAACTGAACACCCCGCGCTTCCTCGCCAGCGGCGATACCACACGGCTGGCGCTGGATCTCAGCAATCTAACCGATAAACCGCAAACCCTGCAGGTACATCTTACCGCCAGCGGGCTGGTGACCTTGACCGATGGCCAACTGCCACCGGTGCAACTGGCGCCGGGGGCGCGCAGCACGCTGTTTATACCGGTGAGCGCGCTGGCGGGATTCGGCGATGGTCAGGTCAATGCTACTATCAGCGGCCTGAGTCTGCCGGGAGAAACCTTCGCCCCGCTGCAGAAACAGTGGAGAATCGGCGTCCGTCCGGCGTTCCCGGCCCAGACTGTCAACAGCGGCGCGGTGCTACAGCCCGGCGAAAGCTGGCAGGCGCCGGCGGCGCAGAGCCAGGGGTTCGCCCCGCAAACGCTGCAGGGCCAACTGCTGCTCAGCGGGAAACCGCCGTTGAACCTCGCGCGCTATATCCGTGAGCTGAAAGCCTATCCTTACGGCTGCCTTGAGCAGACCGCCAGCGGCCTGTTCCCGTCGCTGTACACCAGCGCGGCGCAGCTAAAAGCGCTGGGCATCAGCGGCGATAGCGATGAAAAACGCCGCGCGGCAATCGATGTTGGTATCTCACGCCTGCTGCAGATGCAACTGGAAAATGGCGGCTTTGCGTTGTGGGATAAAGAGGGGCCGGAAGAGTACTGGCTGACCGCCTACGCCATGGACTTCCTCGTCCGCGCGGGCGAGCAGGGCTATAGCGTACCGGTCAACGCCATTAATAAAGGTAACGAACGCCTGCTGCGCTATCTGCAGGAGCCGGGGCTGATGACCGTGCGCTACAGCGATGACGCCCAGGCCAGCCGCTTTGCCGCCCAGGCATACGCCGCGCTGGTGCTGGCGCGTCAGCAAAAAGCCCCGCTCGGCGCATTGCGTGAAATCTGGAGCCGTCACGACCAGGCGCGATCCGGCTTGCCGCTGCTGCAGCTCGGCATTGCGCTGAAAACCATGGGCGATGCGCCGCGCGGCGATGAGGCCATGAAGCTGGCGGTTGCCACCCCGCGCCAGGATGAGAATCGTTGGCTGGGCGATTACGGTAGCCCGCTTCGCGATGACGCCCTGAAGCTGGCGCTGCTGGAAGAGAACAGGCTGCTGCCGGAGGTGCAAAACACGCTGTTGAGCACGCTGTCGGAAGAGGCCTACGGCCAGCGCTGGCTGTCGACCCAGGAAACCAACGCCCTGTTCCTTGCCGGACGTACGCTTGCCGACCTGCCGGGCAACTGGCAGGCGCAAACCTCGCTGCAGGCTGAACCGCTGGCCGGCGACAAAGCGCAAACCCGTAACCTCGACGGCGATCGGCTGGCGACGCTGCAGGTGAGTAATACCGGCAGTCAGCCGCTGTGGCTGCGTCTCGACAGCAGCGGCTATCCGCATAGCGCGCCACAGCCGGGCGGCAACGTGTTGGGGATTGAACGCGCTATTTTCGATACCCAAGGTCAGCAGAAATCGCTGACCTCGTTGCGCAGCGGCGAACTGGTACTGGTGAAGCTGGAAGTGAGCGCCAAACGCAATGTGCCTGACGCGCTGGTGGTTGATCTGTTGCCTGCCGGTCTGGAGCTGGAAAACCAGAATCTGGCCAACAGCAGCGCCAGCCTGCAGGAGAATGGCGACGCGGTGCAAAATCTCCTTAACCAGATGCAGCAGGCGGATATTCAGCATATCGAGTTCCGTGACGACCGTTTCGTCGCCGCTGTCGCTGTCAATGAAGGCCAGCCGGTGACGCTGGTCTATCTGGCGCGGGCGGTAACGCCAGGCACTTATCAGGTCCCGCAGCCCCAGGTGGAATCGATGTATGTACCGCAGTGGCGGGCAACCGGGGCGGCCAGCGGCCCGCTTACCGTGACGCCGTAAATGCGCGTATTGCCTCGGGTAAAACGCCGCTGGCGCTGGCTGGCGGCGTTTATTTTTCTGCTGTGGCTGGCGGTGCTGGCCGCCGATCGCTTGTGGCCGCTGCCGCTGCAGGACGTCACGCCTGCCCGCGTGGTGGTGGCGGAAGACGGCACGCCGCTCTGGCGCTTTGCCGATGCGCAGGGCGTCTGGCGTTATCCGGTGACTCTCGCCGACGTGTCGCCGCGCTATCTGCAGGCGCTCATTCAGTATGAAGACCGCTGGTTCTGGAAACATCCAGGGGTCAATCCCTTCGCGGTGCTGCGCGCCGCCTGGCAGGATTTAACCTCCGGGCGGGTCATTTCCGGCGGCAGCACGCTTACCATGCAGGTCGCGCGTCTGCTCGACCCTCATCCGCGCACCTTCGGCGGCAAGCTACGACAGCTATGGCGGGCGCTGCAGCTGGAGTGGCATCTGTCAAAAAACGACATTCTTACCCTGTATCTGAACCGCGCGCCTTTTGGCGGCACTCTGCAGGGGATCGGCGCGGCCAGCTGGGCTTATCTTGGCAAACCGCCCGCTCAGCTCAGCTACGGCGAGGCGGCGCTGCTGGCGGTGCTGCCCCAGGCGCCCAGTCGTTTGCGCCCGGACCGCTGGCCGCAGCGGGCCCAGGCGGCGCGCGATAAAGTCCTCACGCGTATGGTCAGCCAGGGCGTCTGGCCGCAACGGCCGGTACAGGAAGCGATGGAAGAACCTGTATGGCTATTCCCGCGGCAGATGCCGCAGCTGGCGCCGCTTTTTTCACGCCGGGCGCTGGCGACCAGTCGCGACGAAAAGGTGACGACAACGCTCGATGCCGGGCTCCAGCGGCAGCTTGAGGATCTGGCGCTGAACTGGAAATCGCGCCTGCCGCCGCGCAGCTCACTGGCGATTGTTGTCGTCGATCACACGGATATGAAAGTCCGCGGCTGGGTGGGATCGGCGGATATCACCGACGACAGCCGCTTCGGCCATATTGATATGGTCTCGGCGGTGCGTTCGCCGGGATCGGTGCTGAAACCCTTTGTCTACGCGATGGCGATGGATGACGGGCTGATCCATCCGGCGTCGTTATTACAGGATGTTCCACGACGCTTTAGCGATTATCGTCCCGGCAATTTTGACAGCGGATTTCATGGCCCGGTGAGCGTCAGCGAGGCGCTGGTGCGCTCCCTGAATCTGCCGGCGGTGCAGGTGCTTGAAGCCTACGGGCCCAAACGTTTCGCGGCGAATTTACGCAACGCCGGGCTGCCCCTGACGCTGCCCGCTGGCGCAGAGCCGAACCTGTCGCTGATCCTCGGTGGGGCCGGGGCACGGCTGGAAGATATCGTCGCGGCGTACAGCGCCTTTGCCCGTCACGGCAAGGCGGCGTGGCTGCGCCTGAAGCCCGACGACCCGCTGGTGGAAAGATCGCTGATGTCACCCGGCGCGGCGTGGATTGTCCGGCGCATTTTGGCCGGCGAAGCGCAACCGGTTCCCGATGCCTCACTGCCGCAAGTGGTGCCGCTGGCGTGGAAAACCGGTACCAGCTATGGCTATCGCGATGCGTGGGCGGTCGGCCTCAATGCGCGATATCTGATAGGTATCTGGACCGGACGGCCCGACGGTACGCCGGTGGTGGGCCAGTTTGGCTTCGCCAGCGCCGTGCCGCTGTTAAACCAGGTCAATAATCTGTTGCTGGCGCGCCAGGCGATGAGCCGCGGCGGGCTGCCGGTCGACCCGCGCCCGCAAACGGTGAGCCGCGGGGCTATTTGCTGGCCAGGCGGGCAGGATCTACCGGCCGGTGACAGCAACTGCCGCCGGCGCTTAGCCAGCTGGCTGCTGGATGCCAGCCAGCCACCGACGCTGCTGCTGCCCGGGCAGGAGGGCGTGCGCGGGATCCGCTTCCCGGTGTGGCGCAACGCAGCAGGGGAAAGGGTGGCCGCGGATTGTCCGGGTGCGACTGAAGTCGTTATTGATGTCTGGCCGCTGCCGCTGGAACCGTGGCTGCCGGCCAGCGAGCGCCGTCGCGCGCGTCTGGGGCCGGTATCGAAAGTGTGCCCACCGTTGCAAACTCAGAATGCCGCGCCGCTGGTGTTGTCAGGTATTCGCGAAGGGGCGTTAATAAAACGTCTGCCGGGCGAGGCGCGGGTGATGTTACCCGTGCAAACCAGCGGTGGAGAAGGGCGGCGCTGGTGGTTTATCAACGGCCAGCCGTTAGACGCCGCCGGTGCGACAACCACGCTAACGCTGGATAAGCCTGGCGAGTGGCAGCTGGTGGTCATGGATGAGGCTGGGCAAACGGCGGCCGCCAGTTTCACCCTGCAATAACCCGGGTAAATTTGTTGTTGGCGGTTTGTGTTTCCAATACTCATCTTATTTTAACAAAATGTTACCTTCATCCGTAGGCATCGCCGACGTTGCTCATTATAATGCGCGCCAGGCCATACGATCGTATGCGCAACAACAGAACATTTAATTAGAGGTAATCATGGCTATTGAACGTACTTTTTCCATCATCAAACCAAACGCGGTGGCAAAAAACGTTATTGGCAGCATCTTTTCTCGCTTTGAAGCTGCAGGGTTCAAAATCGTCGGCACCAAAATGCTGCATCTGACCGTTGAGCAGGCTCGCGGTTTCTATGCTGAGCACGAAGGTCGTCCGTTCTTCGATGGTCTGGTTGAATTCATGACCTCCGGCCCGATCGTGGTTTCCGTCCTGGAAGGCGAAAATGCGGTTCAGCGTCACCGTGACCTGCTGGGCGCCACCAACCCGGCGAACGCTCTGGCCGGTACCCTGCGCGCTGACTACGCTGATAGCTTCACTGAGAACGGCACCCATGGTTCCGATTCTGTAGAATCCGCTGCTCGCGAAATCGCGTTCTTCTTTGCTGAAGGCGAGGTTTGCCCGCGCACTCGCTAATCTCCTGCGTCTTTCACGCCACAGCATTGTTGGCTTCCTTCGCGCACCCCGGTCACATAGTTTTATCTATGCTCCCGGGGATTTGCGAACTCGCCGCCTCGCTGTGACCTGAAATACTTTGGAGATACAAACCTCGTCTTTTCGACCGTCGCGGCGTTGGCTGCGCGCGTTCACCCCGGTCACATAGTTATCTATGCTCCCGGGGATTAATGAGAGGCTCCTGCCTCTCACCGGAGGCCAGCCTACGGCTGGTCAAATTCGTTCCCGACGAATTTGTCACTTGCTTGCCGCCTTGCGACAATCGAAAAGCCTTAGAGGATTGAGCAGTCAGTAACAGATTTTTTCATCATTGACTGCGCGCAGGCATGGCTTCCATGCGCCAGACTTTGTAGAATATAGCGCCCCTGGACGAGCAGTCGCTCTCCGGGGCGTTTCTTTTTCAACCCACCTGGGGCCATAACGTGTAATAACGAGGCCGGAAAACATTATGTCTGAACAAATTGTCACGCCTGATACCGCCGCTCTGACGGTGCCGAACAAAGATGCCAAAATCAACCTGCTGGATTTAAACCGTCAGCAGATGCGCGAGTTTTTTAAAAACATGGGCGAGAAGCCTTTCCGCGCCGATCAGGTGATGAAATGGATGTATCACTACTGCTGCGACGACTTTGATGAAATGACCGACATCAACAAAGTCCTGCGCGGCAAACTGAAAGAAGTCGCTGAGATCCGTGCCCCGGAAGTGGTGGAAGAGCAACGCTCAACCGACGGCACCATCAAATGGGCGATCGCCGTTGGCGATCAGCGCGTCGAGACCGTCTATATCCCGGAAGAAGACCGCGCCACCCTGTGCGTCTCTTCACAGGTAGGCTGCGCGCTGGAATGTAAATTCTGCTCCACCGCCCAGCAGGGCTTTAACCGCAACCTGCGGGTGTCCGAAATTATCGGCCAGGTCTGGCGCGCGGCGAAAATCGTCGGCGCGGTGAAGACCACCGGCGTGCGTCCGATCACCAACGTGGTAATGATGGGCATGGGCGAGCCGCTGCTGAACCTCAACAACGTCGTCCCGGCGATGGAAATCATGCTGGATGACTTCGGTTTTGGTCTCTCCAAACGTCGCGTCACCCTGTCGACGTCTGGCGTGGTGCCGGCGCTGGATAAGCTCGGCGATATGATCGACGTTGCGCTGGCGATTTCCCTGCACGCGCCGAACGACACCATTCGTGACGAAATCGTCCCGATCAACAAAAAATACAACATCGAGACCTTCCTCAACTCGGTGCGTGGTTATATTTCGAAGTCCAACGCCAACCAGGGCCGGGTGACCATCGAGTACGTCATGCTGGATCACGTCAACGACGGTACCGAGCATGCCCACGAGCTGGCGGCGCTGCTGAAAGACACCCCGTGCAAGATCAACCTGATCCCATGGAACCCCTTCCCGGGGGCGCCTTACGGCCGTAGCTCCAACAGCCGCATCGACCGTTTCTCCA
This sequence comes from Klebsiella variicola, assembly GCF_000828055.2. NCBI lineage: Bacteria > Pseudomonadati > Pseudomonadota > Gammaproteobacteria > Enterobacterales > Enterobacteriaceae > Klebsiella > Klebsiella variicola. The sequence continues at coordinate 1,332,339 of NZ_CP010523.2, forward strand.
AGGTCCTGATGGAATATGGATTTACGACCATCGTGCGTAAAACCCGCGGTGACGATATTGATGCCGCCTGCGGCCAGTTGGCGGGCGATGTTATTGACCGTACCAAGCGCACGCTGCGTAAGCGGATGCAGGGTGAAGCGATTGACGTAAAAGCGGTCTGACAAATGATGACCCGTGCAGCACAGGCGGCGCGGGTCATATTTATGACCAATAACCAGGCGAAATACGCTGATTCAGTTAATAATTACGGTGCGTTTTTGTCGACTTTGAGGCAGTATGTAGCGGCACAACAACCGCTTAGCATTCAATTTTGATTCGTCTCTGTGATCGCGCGCCTGACAGTCCTATACTGTGAGGCTGACGTACCACAGATGTCTCGCGGCGCCGGCGTTTTCCCGCGCTGAACTTTAAATTTCACGTACCAGTAGTTGTAGCGAATGAATACTGAAGCCACTCAAGATCATCAAGAAGCAAACACCACGGGCGCGCGTTTGCGTCACGCCCGCGAACAACTCGGACTTAGCCAGCAAGCGGTGGCCGAACGCTTATGCCTGAAGGTGTCCACGGTTCGTGATATTGAAGACGATAAGGCACCTGCCGACCTCGCCTCCACCTTCCTGCGCGGTTACATCCGCTCCTACGCTCGCCTCGTACATATCCCTGAAGAAGAACTGCTGCCGATGATGGCCAAGCAAGCGCCTATCCGTGCGGCAAAGGTCGCGCCAATGCAGAGCTTCTCTTTAGGCAAGCGTCGCAAAAAGCGCGATGGCTGGCTGATGAGCTTTACCTGGCTGGTGCTGTTTGTGGTTATCGGCCTGAGCGGTGCCTGGTGGTGGCAAGACCATAAGGCGCAGCAGGAAGAGATCTCGACCATGGCCGATCAGTCTTCCGCTGAGCTGAACGGCGGTGACGCCAACAGCCAGAACGTGCCGCTGGATACCAGCGCGCCGGTAGACTCAGGCACCGATAGCGCCGCGAACAGCGCGCCAACCGATACCGCCAGCAAACCGACCACCAGCGCCCCGGCTCAGACGCCAGCGGACAATAACGCGGTCGTGGCACCTTCTCAGGCTAATGTCGATACCGCCGGAACGGCCCCGACGACCCCGGCAACGCCGGCCTCGCCGTTACCGACCGATCAGGCGAACGTCACGACCCCTGCGGCGTCGGCACAGGATCTGGTGATGAACTTTTCCGCCGACTGCTGGCTGGAAGTGAGCGATGCCACCGGTAAAAAACTGTTCAGCGGCCTGCAGCGTAAAGGCGGCAACCTGAACCTGAGCGGTCAGGCGCCGTATAAACTGAAAATTGGCGCCCCGGCAGCGGTACAGATCCAGTTCCTCGGCAAGCCAGTCGATTTGAGTCGTTTTATCAGAACTAACCAGGTTGCGCGTCTGACCCTCAATGCCGAACAATCACCGGCGCAGTAACAGACGGGTAACGCGGGAGATTTTTCATGCATAACCAGGCTCCGATTCAACGTAGAAAATCTAAACGTATTTACGTTGGTAATGTGCCAATTGGCGATGGGGCCCCCATCGCCGTCCAGTCAATGACCAATACGCGTACCACCGATGTGGCCGCGACGGTAAGCCAAATCAAAGCGTTAGAGCGCGTCGGCGCGGACATCGTCCGCGTCTCTGTTCCGACGATGGATGCCGCCGAAGCGTTCAAACTGATCAAACAGCAGGTCAACGTCCCGCTGGTCGCCGATATCCATTTTGACTACCGTATCGCGCTGAAAGTCGCCGAATACGGTGTTGACTGCCTGCGTATCAACCCGGGCAACATCGGCAACGAAGAGCGCATTCGCACGGTTGTGGACTGCGCACGCGATAAAAACATTCCTATCCGCATCGGCGTCAACGCCGGCTCGCTGGAAAAAGATCTGCAGGAAAAATATGGCGAGCCGACGCCGCAGGCGCTGCTCGAATCGGCTATGCGCCACGTCGATCATCTCGATCGCCTCAACTTCGATCAGTTTAAAGTCAGCGTTAAAGCCTCCGACGTCTTCCTGGCGGTAGAGTCTTATCGCCTGCTGGCGAAACAGATCGATCAGCCGCTGCATCTCGGGATCACCGAAGCGGGTGGGGCACGCAGCGGCGCGGTGAAGTCCGCGATCGGCCTGGGCCTGCTGTTATCCGAGGGGATCGGCGATACGCTGCGCGTCTCGCTGGCGGCGGATCCGGTGGAAGAGATCAAGGTCGGCTTCGATATCCTCAAGTCCCTGCGCATTCGTGCTCGCGGCATTAACTTCATTGCCTGCCCAACCTGCTCGCGTCAGGAGTTTGACGTTATCGGTACGGTCAACGCCCTGGAGCAGCGTCTGGAAGATATCATCACCCCGATGGATGTTTCGATCATCGGCTGCGTGGTGAATGGTCCGGGCGAAGCGCTGGTCTCCACCCTCGGCGTGACCGGCGGCAACAAGAAAAGCGGCCTTTATGAAGACGGCGTGCGTAAAGATCGACTGGACAACGACGACATGATCGACCAGCTGGAAGCGCGTATTCGTGCCAAAGCCTCGATGCTCGATGAAGCCCGTCGTATTGACGTTCAACAGCTTGAAGCAAAATAACGTGTTGGGAAGCGATACGCTTCCCGTGTATGATTGAACCTGCGGGCGCAAGGCGCCGGGGTTCATTTTTGTATATATAAAGAGAATAAACGTGGCAAAGAACATTCAAGCCATCCGTGGCATGAACGATTATCTGCCGGGCGAAACCGCTCTCTGGCAGCGCATTGAAGGCTCACTGAAGCAGGTGCTCGGTAGCTACGGTTACAGCGAAATCCGTTTGCCGATTGTAGAGCAGACCCCGTTATTCAAACGCGCGATCGGCGAAGTGACCGACGTGGTTGAAAAAGAGATGTACACCTTTGAGGACCGCAACGGCGACAGCCTGACGCTGCGTCCGGAAGGGACGGCGGGCTGCGTACGTGCCGGCATCGAACATGGTCTGCTGTACAATCAAGAACAGCGTCTGTGGTACGTCGGGCCAATGTTCCGCCACGAGCGTCCGCAGAAAGGTCGCTACCGCCAGTTCCATCAGATTGGCGCCGAAGTGTTTGGCCTGCAGGGCCCGGACATCGATGCCGAGCTGATTATGCTGACCGCGCGCTGGTGGCGTGAGCTGGGCATCTCCGATCACGTCAGCCTTGAGCTGAACTCCATCGGTTCGCTGGAAGCGCGTGCCAACTACCGCGACGCGCTGGTGGCATACCTGGAGCAGTTTACCGATAAACTGGATGAAGACAGCAAACGCCGGATGTACACCAACCCGCTGCGGGTGCTGGACTCCAAGAACCCGGACGTGCAGGCGCTGCTGAACGACGCGCCGGCGCTCGGCGACTACCTCGACGAAGAGTCGAAAGCCCACTTTGCCGGCCTGTGCGCGCTGCTTGACGATGCCGGGATCCGCTACACCGTCAACCAGCGTCTGGTACGCGGCCTCGACTACTATAACCGTACCGTGTTCGAGTGGGTAACCACCAGCCTCGGTTCCCAGGGCACCGTCTGCGCCGGCGGTCGTTACGACGGCCTGGTTGAGCAGCTGGGCGGTCGTGCCACCCCGGGCGTGGGCTTTGCTATGGGGCTGGAACGTCTTGTTTTACTGGTCCAGGCAGTGAATCCGGAATTTAAAGCCGATCCTGTTGTCGATATATACCTGGTAGCCTCCGGGACCGATACTCAGTCTGCTGCAATGCGTCTGGCTGAGCAGGTTCGCGATGCGCTGCCCGGCGTGAAGCTGATGACCAACCACGGCGGCGGCAACTTTAAGAAGCAGTTTGCCCGCGCCGATAAGTGGGGCGCCCGTATCGCCCTGGTGGTCGGTGAGTCAGAGATCGCTGACGGAAACGTGGTAGTGAAGGATTTACGCTCAGGTGAGCAAACTACCGTAACGCAGGAGAGCGTTGCCGCGCATTTGCGCACACTTCTGGGTTAATCTCCCGGGAATTATTAGTCAGGAGAAGGACTGCGTGGAAACTTTTAACAACGAGAACGATCAGGTCGATGCGCTGAAGCGCTTCTTTGCCGAAAACGGCAAAGCGCTGGCGGTCGGGGTGATTTTAGGGATTGGCGCGCTGGTTGGCTGGCGCTACTGGACCTCCCATCAGCAGGATACGGCCAGAGACGCGTCTCTGGCTTACGAACAGGCGACTTCCGCGCTGAAATCGAATACGCCAGAAGTACTGTCAGGGGCGGAGAAATTCGCGGCTGACAATAAAAATACCTACGGCGCCTTCGCCTCTCTCGAGCTGGCACAGCATTTTGTTGAACAGAACGATCTGCCTAACGCTGAAAAGCAGCTGCAGCAGGGGCTGGCGGCCGCGTCTGATGATAACCTGAAATCGGTTATCAGCATGCGTCTTGCCCGCGTTCAGCTGCAGATGAAACAGGCTGATGCGGCGCTGAAAACCCTCGACAGCATCAAAGGTGAGGGCTGGACCGCCATTGTGGCCGATTTGCGCGGCGAAATTCTGTTGAGCAAAGGCGATAAGCAAGGGGCCCGTGCGGCGTGGGAAGCTGGCGTGAAAAGCGATGCTTCTCCTGCGCTCAGCGAAATGATGCGTATGAAAATGAATAATTTGTCCATCTGAGAGGGACTCGATGCAATTGCGTAAATTACTTTTGCCAGGGCTGCTTTCCGTTACCTTGCTGAGCGGGTGTTCGCTGTTTAATAGCGAAGAAGATGTGGTGAAAATGTCACCGCTGCCGACGGTAGAAAACCAGTTTACGCCGTCCACGTCCTGGAGCACCTCGGTTGGCGATGGTATCGGCGAATTTTACTCTAACCTTCATCCGGCCTTCGCCGACGGCGTAGTGTATGCTGCTGACCGTAAAGGCACCGTCAAAGCGCTGAACGCGGACGACGGCAAAGAGGTGTGGTCTGTGAACCTGGCGGAGAAAGATGGCTGGTTCTCGCGCGTGCCAGCGCTGCTTTCCGGCGGTGTGACCGTCTCTGGCGGCCATGTTTATATTGGCAGTGAGAAAGCGCAGCTGTATGCGCTGAATACCAGCGATGGTACCGTTGCCTGGCAAACCCGCGTTGCTGGCGAGGCGCTGTCGCGTCCGGTGGTGAGCGATGGCATGGTGCTGGTGCATACCAGTAACGGCCAGCTGCAGGCGTTGAATGAGACCGATGGTGCCGTGAAGTGGACCGTTAACCTCGATATGCCGGCACTCTCCCTGCGCGGCGAGTCTGCGCCTGCGACCGCTTATGGCGCGGCGATCGTCGGAGGCGACAACGGCCGCGTCAGTGCAGTATTGATGCAGCAGGGGCAGATGATTTGGCAGCAGCGTATTTCTACGGCCACCGGCCCGACGGAAATTGACCGCCTGAACGACGTCGACACGACGCCGATCATCGTTAACGGTGTGGTTTATGCGCTGGCTTATAACGGTAACCTGACCGCGCTGGACCTGCGTAGCGGCCAGATTATGTGGAAACGCGAGCTGGGTTCGGTGAATGATTTCATCGTCGATGGTAACCGTATCTACCTGGTTGACCAGAACGATCGCCTGCTGGCACTGACCACCGATGGTGGTGTGACCCTGTGGACGCAAAGCGATCTGCTGCACCGTTTGCTGACCGCGCCGGTGTTGTATAATGGCAATCTGGTCGTCGGTGATAGCGAAGGCTACATGCACTGGGTGAATCCGGAAGATGGCCATTTTGTGGCACAGCAGAAAGTCGATAGTTCCGGCTTCCTGACCGATCCGGTGGTTGCAGATGGTCGACTGCTGATCCAGGCGAAAGACGGTACGCTGTACGCGATTACGCGTTAATTACCGCTGTCGTGAATGATTAAGAAACGGCCCCTGGCAGACAGGGGCCGTTTTGACTTTTTTAAAAACGTCGTTAAGACGATGTTGCTTAGTGATTGTATGAGGCATTTAACATGATACCTGTGGTCGCGCTTGTCGGGCGCCCTAACGTTGGAAAATCCACGCTCTTTAACCGCCTGACGCGCACTCGTGATGCGCTGGTTGCGGATTTCCCGGGGCTGACTCGTGACCGTAAGTACGGTCGGGCCGAAGTCGAAGGCCGCGAATTCATCTGTATCGATACCGGTGGTATTGATGGTACGGAAGAGGGCGTGGAAACCCGGATGGCGGAGCAGTCGCTGTTGGCTATCGAAGAGGCCGATGTGGTGCTGTTTATGGTCGATGCGCGCGCAGGCCTGATGCCGGCGGACATCGCCATCGCTAAACATCTGCGCTCTCGTGAAAAGCCCACCTTCCTGGTGGCCAATAAAACCGACGGCATCGATGTCGACCAGGCGATGGCGGACTTCTGGTCCTTAGGCCTGGGTGATATCTATCCTATCGCTGCTTCGCACGGCCGCGGCGTGACCAGCCTGCTGGAGCAGGCCCTGCTGCCATGGGTGGATGAGATCAGCCCGCAGGAAGAGGTGGATGAAGACGCCGAATACTGGGCAAAATTCGAAGCCGAGCAGAATGGTGAAGCGGAAGAAGAGCCGGAGGACGACTTCAATCCGCAGGATCTGCCGATCAAGCTGGCGATTGTTGGACGCCCTAACGTCGGTAAATCAACCCTCACCAACCGCATCCTCGGTGAAGATCGCGTGGTGGTTTACGATATGCCGGGCACCACCCGCGACAGTATTTACATCCCGATGCAGCGTGACGAGCGTGAATATGTGCTCATCGATACCGCCGGGGTACGTAAGCGCGGGAAAATCACCGACGTCGTGGAAAAGTTCTCGGTGATCAAAACGCTGCAGGCGATTGAAGACGCCAACGTCGTGCTGCTGGTGATCGATGCTCGCGAAGGGATCTCCGATCAGGACCTCTCGCTGCTGGGCTTTATTCTCAACAGCGGTCGTTCGCTGGTGATCGTTGTTAACAAGTGGGATGGCCTGAGTCAGGAAGTGAAGGAGCAGGTGAAGGAGACCCTCGACTATCGTCTGGGCTTTATCGACTTTGCCCGGGTGCACTTCATCTCCGCCCTGCACGGCAGCGGCGTCGGCAACCTGTTTGAATCGGTACGCGAAGCCTATGACAGCGCCACCCGCCGCGTAAGCACCGCGATGCTGACCCGGATCATGAACATGGCGGCGGAAGATCATCAGCCACCGCTGGTGCGTGGCCGTCGCGTGAAGCTGAAATATGCCCACGCCGGGGGCTACAACCCGCCTATCGTGGTGATCCACGGTAACCAGGTGAAGGATCTGCCGGATTCCTACAAGCGCTACCTGATGAACTACTTCCGTAAATCCCTGGACGTGATGGGTACGCCAATCCGGATCCAGTTCAAGGAAGGGGAAAACCCGTTCGCCAACAAGCGCAACACCCTGACGCCGAACCAGATGCGTAAACGTAAGCGCTTGATCAAGCACATCAAGAAAAGCAAATAATCATCAAACCCGCTTCGGCGGGTTTTTTGTGGCCGCCATGCCGGTAAATGTCAAAACCTTCCGCCATAATCCCGCGATACTTCGCGGGGAACAGAGCGGCTCAAAGGTGGACTTACTATGCAGATTGGTTTTATCGGCTTCGGCGCGGTGGTGGAAACCGCCTATTTACCGGCGCTGCGTCGCCTGGGAAACATCATCGACCGCTGCCAGGGCTATGACCTGGACTGCAGCAGAGCGCTGCCGGGGATCCAGCGCTGTAGTTCGCTGTCGGCACTGCTGGCCGAACCTCTGGATACGCTCTTCATTACCACCTCATCACTTCAGCATCTGCCCGTGCTGGAGAGAGCGTTAGCCAGCGGCATTTCCCGCATCGTGGTGGAAAAGCCGATCGTGGCCAACCTTGAGCAGGCCGCCCGACTGCGGGCGCTGCTGGCACCGCCTGAGCAGGCCGCGCGGGTGCTGGCTCTTGACCACTGGATGGCGCGAGGCGTTGCGCTGAACGCTCCTGGCCCACGGTGGCGGGCGGAAGGGGAGGCCAGCCGCCAGCCGCCGCCGCACCTGTCAGCGCAGGATATCGTCTGGCTCGAAGGCTATTTACAGGAGCCAAGCGGCTTTAACGCTGCCGGAGAGCCGGTCGCGCTCAATTTTGCCACCGGGGAGCTGGATACCCGGCAGCTGCGTCACCCTGATGGGGTGATCCTTGATATCGGCACCCATGTCCTGGCGATGCTCCGCGAAACCCTGCACGCCAGCGGAAGCGATACGGCTCTGAGCCTTTCCCTTCGGGTGGCGAAAGACCGCCTCGGCCATGACATTGCCCCTGGGGATACGGTCACCGCAGAGGGGGAGGCGCATCTGCAGGGAACCCTCGGAACTATCCCGCTTAATATCTGGCTAAACAAATACGCGGGCCCCGCGGGCGGGCAAAAGGGAATGCGGATAGGGCTGCGGGACGGGCGAATCCTCATCCTCGACCGCTCCCCTGAGGGCGAAGTGGTGACGCTGCACGACGGCGAGCGGATCCAGCGCTGGACCCGCCCCGGGACGATCTATTCGCACTGCCTCGATGAGCAGATCCTCGGCGCGGATAATCTGTTTATCCGGGCGCCCGACAGCGTGGCCGGGTTGACGCGACGTCGGCTTGAGGAAGTGGAATGGCTGCTCCGGCTACAGCAGCAATTACGCGGCCCTCATTAAACCCGGAACATGATAAAATAGGTGCAGATAAACGTTGAAAGGAATGGTTATGGAACTTGATTGCCCTCTGTGCCACGCGCCGTTAGATGTCAAAGGCAGCAGCGCGCATTGCGCCCAGTGCGAAAGGGTATTTGCCCTCGAGGCCCGCTGCCCGGAATGCCACCAGCCGCTGGAGGTGCTCAAGGCGTGCGGCGCGGTGGATTACTTTTGCCAGCATGGGCATGGCCTGATCTCGAAAAAACGGGTGGAATTTATTCCGCTGGTTTAGCGGGTGAAGGCTTTCTGGCCCGCGTTTTTTTCACCGGCGCGATCTGCTTCACTTCGCTTTCGATCCAGCCGTCTTTCAGGCGGGTGGTGAGCAGATCGCCGGTTTTGACCTGTTTCGTCTGTTTCAGCACCGTACCGTCGCTCACCGAGGTGACGCTGTAGCCGCGCGCCAGAGTGGCTAAGGGACTCACCGCCTCCAGATGGGTCACCGCGTTGCCAAACCGTTCACGCCGCTCGCTGAGGCGGCCACGCATATTTTCCGCCAGCCGGTATTCCAGCTGCTGGATCCGCGATTGCGCCCGGTGGATCCGTGGCTGCGGGTTGTAGTGATCCAGACGTTGAACGGTGCGCTTTTGCCGCTGTTCGGCGCGCTTAAGCTGCGATTCCACGGCGATACGCATCCGCTGGCGCAGGCGTTCCAGGGCGGTCTGCTGGCGGGCCAGGCGCAGCTGCGGATGCTGTTGCTGCAGGCGATGGAACAGCTGGGTAAAACGGCGCTGGCGACTGGCGAGGAAATAGTCCATCGCCATCTCCAGACGCTGCTGTCCGGACTGCAGCTGGCGCAGCAGCTCCTGCTGATTGCGGCTGACGATCTCCGCGGCGGCTGAGGGAGTCGGTGCTCGCAGGTCGGCAACAAAATCGGCGATCGTGACGTCGGTTTCATGGCCGACGGCGCTAACGATAGGGATCTGGCTGGCGAAAATAGCCCGTGCCACCCGTTCATCGTTAAAACTCCACAGATCCTCCAGCGAACCGCCGCCGCGTCCGACAATCAGTACGTCACACTCCTGGCGCGCGTTGGCCAGCGCGATGGCGCGCACAATCTGCCCGGGGGCGTCGTCACCCTGGACCGCGGTTGGGTAGATGATCACCGGCAGCCCGGGATCGCGGCGCCTGAGAACATGGAGAATATCGTGCAGCGCCGCACCGGTTTTCGAGGTGATGACGCCGACGCAGTGGGCGGGTGAGGGGAGCGCCTGCTTATGTTTTTGCTCGAACAGTCCTTCCGCCGTTAACTGCGCTTTGAGCTGCTCATACTTCTGCTGTAATAACCCTTCGCCGGCGGGCTGCATGCTTTCGACGATAATCTGGTAGTCGCCGCGCGGCTCATACAGGGTGATGTTGGCGCGAACCAGCACCTGCTGCCCGTGCTGTGGGCGAAACGTCACCCGGCGGTTGCTGTTGCGGAACATCGCGCAGCGCACCTGGGCGTTATCGTCTTTTAAGGTGAAGTACCAGTGGCCAGAGGAGGGCTGGCTGAAGTTAGAGATCTCGCCGCTGATCCAAACCTGGCCCATTTCGCGCTCAAGCAGCAGACGCACCGTCTGATTGAGGCGGCTTACGGTAAAAATTGCGGGGGATTGAGAGGGTAACATGTGAGCAAGATCAAACTTTAAATCAGCAGGTTATTCAGTCGATAGTAACGCGCTCAGAGGGGATGGCAAGTATTATTTGCAAAAAAGGGTAGATGCAATCGGTTACGCTCTGTATAATGCCACGGCAATATTTATCCACCCTGGTCGAGATATTGCCCATGCTACGTATCGCTAAAGAAGCCCTGACGTTTGACGACGTCCTCCTCGTTCCCGCTCATTCTACCGTTCTGCCGAATACTGCCGATCTCAGCACTCAGCTGACGAAAACCATTCGTCTGAATATTCCTATGCTCTCCGCAGCCATGGATACCGTAACGGAAGCGCGTCTGGCTATTGCCCTGGCACAGGAAGGCGGCATCGGCTTTATTCACAAAAACATGTCCATCGAGCGCCAGGCGGAAGAAGTTCGTCGCGTGAAGAAACATGAGTCCGGCGTGGTCACCGACCCGCAGACCGTTCTGCCAACCACCACCCTGCGTGAAGTGAAAGAGCTGACCGAGCGTAACGGCTTCGCCGGCTACCCGGTGGTTACGGAAGAGAACGAGCTGGTCGGTATCATCACTGGCCGCGACGTGCGTTTCGTCACCGATTTGAACCAGCCGGTCAGCGTCTATATGACCCCGAAAGAGCGTCTGGTTACCGTACGTGAAGGCGAAAGCCGCGAGGTGGTCTTCGCTAAGATGCATGAAAAACGCGTTGAGAAGGCGCTGGTCGTGGATGAGAGCTTCCACCTGCGCGGCATGATCACTGTTAAAGATTTCCAGAAAGCAGAACGTAAACCGAATGCCTGTAAAGATGAGCAGGGCCGTCTGCGCGTAGGCGCGGCGGTCGGCGCCGGTGCCGGCAACGAAGAGCGCGTTGACGCGCTGGTAGCCGCGGGCGTTGACGTTCTGCTGATCGACTCCTCGCACGGTCATTCTGAAGGCGTCCTGCAGCGCATTCGTGAAACCCGCGCGAAATACCCGGACCTGCAGATCATCGGCGGCAACGTGGCCACCGGTGCAGGCGCGCGCGCGCTGGCGGAAGCCGGTTGCAGCGCGGTGAAAGTGGGTATCGGCCCGGGCTCCATCTGTACGACCCGTATCGTCACCGGTGTGGGCGTGCCGCAGATCACCGCCGTTTCCGACGCGGTGGAAGCACTGGAAGGGACCGGTATTCCGGTTATCGCTGACGGCGGTATCCGTTTCTCCGGCGATATCGCCAAAGCCATCGCTGCCGGCGCGGCCGCGGTGATGGTCGGCTCTATGCTGGCGGGTACCGAAGAATCCCCGGGTGAAATCGAACTCTACCAGGGCCGTTCTTACAAATCTTACCGCGGCATGGGCTCTCTTGGCGCGATGTCTAAAGGCTCCTCTGACCGCTACTTCCAGAGCGATAACGCCGCTGACAAACTGGTGCCGGAAGGTATCGAAGGCCGCGTGGCCTATAAAGGTCGCCTGAAAGAAATCATTCACCAGCAGATGGGCGGTCTGCGTTCCTGTATGGGTCTGACCGGCTGTGGTACCATTGACCTGCTGCGTACCAAAGCTGAATTCGTACGCATCAGCGGTGCGGGCATTCAGGAAAGCCACGTTCACGACGTGACCATCACCAAAGAGTCCCCGAACTACCGTCTGGGCTCCTGATTTCTTCGCCCGACCTAGCGTCGGGCGATTTATTTACTCTGTTTCACTTGCCTCGGAATTAGCGTCAATGACGGAAAACATTCATAAACATCGCATTCTCATCCTCGACTTCGGCTCTCAGTATACTCAGCTGGTGGCGCGTCGCGTGCGTGAGCTGGGCGTCTACTGTGAGCTGTGGGCGTGGGATGTCACAGAAGCACAGATCCGCGAATTCAATCCAAGCGGCATCATTCTTTCCGGCGGCCCGGAAAGTACTACCGAAGAGAACAGCCCGCGCGCGCCGCAGTATGTGTTTGAAGCCGGCGTGCCGGTATTTGGCGTCTGCTACGGCATGCAGACCATGGCGATGCAGCTGGGCGGCCATGTGGAAGGTTCTAACGAGCGTGAGTTTGGCTACGCGCAGGTTGAAGTGGTTAACGACAGCGCGCTGGTGCGCGGTATCGAAGACTCCCTGACCGCGGACGGCAAACCGTTGCTGGACGTGTGGATGAGCCACGGCGACAAAGTCACCTCCATCCCGTCTGACTTCGTCACCGTCGCCAGCACCGACAACTGCCCGTTCGCCATTATGGCCAACGAAGAAAAACGCTTCTACGGCGTGCAGTTCCACCCGGAAGTGACCCACACCCGTCAGGGGATGCGTATGCTGGAGCGCTTCGTGCGCGACATCTGCCAGTGTGAAGCCCTGTGGACCCCGGCGAAAATCATCGACGACGCCGTCGAGCGTATCCGCCAGCAGGTTGGCGATGACAAAGTGATCCTTGGCCTCTCCGGCGGCGTGGACTCTTCGGTGACCGCGATGTTGCTGCACCGCGCCATCGGCAAAAACCTGACCTGCGTATTCGTGGATAACGGTCTCCTGCGTCTGAATGAAGCGCAGCAGGTGATGGACATGTTTGGCGACCACTTTGGCCTGAACATTGTTCACGTTGAAGGCGAGCAGCGCTTCCTCGACGCGCTGAAAGGCGAGAACGATCCGGAAGCGAAACGTAAAATCATCGGCCGCGTCTTCGTGGAAGTGTTCGACGAAGAAGCGCTGAAGCTGGACGACGTCAAATGGCTGGCGCAGGGTACCATCTACCCTGACGTTATCGAGTCTGCCGCTTCCGCTACCGGTAAAGCACACGTCATTAAATCTCACCACAACGTGGGCGGCCTGCCGAAAGAGATGAAGATGGGGCTGGTTGAGCCGCTGCGTGAGCTGTTCAAAGACGAAGTGCGTAAGATCGGTCTGGAACTGGGCCTGCCGTACGATATGCTCTACCGTCACCCGTTCCCGGGCCCGGGCCTCGGCGTGCGCGTGCTGGGCGAAGTGAAGAAAGAGTACTGCGACCTGCTGCGTCGTGCGGACGCTATCTTCATCGAAGAGCTGCACAAAGCTGACCTGTACAACAAAGTGAGTCAGGCGTTTACCGTGTTCCTGCCGGTTCGTTCCGTCGGCGTGATGGGCGATGGCCGTAAATACGACTGGGTCGTTTCCCTGCGCGCAGTGGAAACCATCGACTTTATGACCGCGCACTGGGCGCACCTGCCGTATGATTTCCTCGGCCGCGTCTCTAACCGTATCATCAATGAAGTGAACGGTATCTCCCGCGTGGTGTATGACATCAGCGGTAAGCCGCCAGCAACGATTGAGTGGGAATGATTTCGCGTCTGGCAACAGCCTGCACGTAAAAGCAGTAAAGTACTCTAAGCCCGCGTAACTGCGGGCTTTTTTGTTTTTATGTCTGGCACTTTCTGGCAGCTGTTAGCAACGGGAAGCACGGTTTTTTCAATGGAATTTTTGATGGTACTCTCTGGTTTTGAATTTTGATCTCTTCCCTGAAAACAGTGCCAGGGTCACCTTGCTGGTGTGGATTTCACGGTGCTCACGAGAGTGCTACCAGTTGGCCGCCAAGCCCAGGGAGCGCGGCCTGTAGTATCTGGAAAACCTGACGCTGCTGATCGAAAGTACTTCAGGGAACACCAGCGCATCATGCCCGAAGCCAAGGGCAACCTGATCTACACCTCGTTGACGGTTGGCCAGGTCGCCGACAGCCTGGGGGGCGCCGAGCAGGCTTACTTCTCACGGTTCTTCAAGCGCACCACGGACCTGACCCTAAAGGCGTTTCGCCTTCAGCGCCGGGAAATCTAGCCTTCGCTCAACTTCACCAGGCTGAACAGCATCTCCAGCACCGGCGTGGCGACGCCCAGGCGCTTGCCACGTTCGACCACCGCGCCATTGATGAAATCGATCTCGGTTTTGCGACCTGCCTCGACATCCTGCAGCATCGACGGTTTGTGCTGCTGGTGATGGCGAAAGGCATAGTCGACAGCAGCGATAACCCGCCGCTGATCAGCATCAACGCCAGCAGCCTGGGCAACCGCCACGGTTTCGCTGACGATGCGGGAGGTCACCTGCCGTCCCTCTTCAGCGTGGCCGATCGCGCCCACGGTCCGGCGGGTCACCGCGCAAACCGAATTGAGCGCTGCGTTGAACGCCACCTTCTCCCAGATCGACACCTGCACCTGCGGATCGGCCTCGCACGGCAAACCGGCCTGGCTAAAATTCGCCGCGATTTCGTGCACGGTCGGGCTGTCCTTACCATTGCCTGCCCAGATATTGATGTGCCCTTCGCCGTGGCTGTGCACCACGCCAGGCGCGACAAGGTCTGCCGGCAAGTTGGTCATGCCGACGATGATGCGCTCGGCCGGAACCACGCGGGCGATGAGCTCGGCATTGCCCAGCCCGTTCTGCACCGAAAGCGCCCAAGTCTGCGGCCCCACCAGGTGGCGCACTGACTCGATGGCGGCGGCGGTATGAAACCCCTTGGTAAAGATCACCAGCAGGTCGAAGTGGCCTGTCACTTGGTGTGCACGAGAGATTGGCACCCAGACGCTTTCCTGTACGTCAGGCGTCTCCAGGCGCAAGCCCTGGCGAGAGATGACCTCGATGGTCGTCTCCGACGCCTCGACGAAAGACACGTCCTGTCCAGCCAAGGCCAGGCGCGCACCAAACAGTCCGCCCATCGCCCCTGCGCCCACTATTGCAATTTTCATCGCTGCTCCTTCGAGTAAATGAATGGCCACTTCAGGAAGCCATTCTCTGTCTCACAAATAAATGCGTACCCGGCAAAACATAAATGCCGTCTATGTCCTGAGGCATTGCACCACCGCTGACCCACGCCATGCCCGCCGATTGTCAGGGTGGTCATGGCGCCGTAACTCTTGTTGTCGATATCGCCATACAACGCTTTGCCGTCTTCACGGTTCTGGGAGTGGCGCAACTCGGTCTGCAGCGAGTAGCCGGTCGACAAGACGGACGGTTGGACAAGTCCAGGTAATGCTGCTGATAAATGTCCTCGATCTGGCCGTAGAAATCAGAAGAATCACGGCGTCAGTGGATTCGCAGGACCAGGCGCAAGCCGGAAGGGACCTGCGCCAGTGTGCTAGAACGGGTATTTGCGTGGTGTCATCTGCACGCTGATCCAGTGATCGGTGGTGAATTCCTCGATTGCCCACTCACCGTTGAAACGCCCCAGCCCCGAGTTCTTCTCACCGCCAAAGGGAGCGTGCGCCTCGTCGTTGACCGGAATGTCGTTCACATGGGTCATGCCAGCCTTGATTCGACGCGCGAAACGCGCGCCGCGCTCCAGGTCGGCAGTGAATACGGCGCTAGATAGCCCGAACTCACTGTCGTTCGCTAGCGCCAGCGCGTGGGCCTCATCTCGCGCGCGCTGAATGCCGACCAGCGGGCCGAAAATTTCCTCGCGGGTGATCTCCATTTCTGCCGTCACATCGGCGAACACGTGAGGCGGCAGCAGTTGCCCACGCACGTCACCTTCGACGACCGGACGGGCACCCTCCTCCCTGGCCCGCGCCACCTTGCTCAGCAACGTGTCCAGTTGCTTGCGGTTGATGATCGGCCCGACCACGGTATCCGGCTCGCTGGGGTCGCCCACCTTCAACGCCTTGACCCTTTCGGCATAGCGCTCGACGAAGCGGTCATACAGTGCGTCCTCGACGATGATGCGGTTGATCGCCATGCAGATCTGCCCCTGGTGCAGGAACTTGCCCATCACCGCCGCTGCTACCGCCTGCTCCAGGTCGGCATCGGCCAGCACCACGAACGGGCTGTTGCCGCCCAGCTCCAGTGCCACGTGCTTGAGGTGCTTGCCACCGCTGGCGATACGGCCAATGTTGGCGCCCACAGGGGTCGAGCCCGTGAAGGAGATGAATTTGGGTACCGGATGCTCGACGAACGCATCACCAATCTCGGCACCAGAGCCGACCAGCACGCTAATCACGCCTGCCGGAACGCCAGCTTCCTCGAAGATGCGCGCGGCCAGCAGGCCGCCCGTCACGGGGGTATCGCTCGCGGGCTTGATCACCACGGCATTGCCCAGGGCCAATGCTGGTGCCACCGAACGCTGGGTGAGGTGGAGCGGGAAGTTCCATGGGCTGATCACCCCCACCACACCCAGCGGCTCTCGGTAAACGCGATTTTCCTTGCCCGGGACGTTGGACGGCAGAATGCGCCCGTACACCCGCGCCGGAAAAGAGGCTGACTCAAGGGTGATGCTGCGCGCAGCGCCCCACTCGATTTGCGCCTTGATGCGGGTACTGCCCGACTCGCGGATGATCCAGCCGATGATCTCCTCGCGACGCTCATCGAAGATCTGCACCGCACGGTGCAGGATGGCAGAGCGCTGCCCCGGTCCTATCATCGCCCACTCGACCTGGGCGCGCTGCGCGGTCTGATAGGCTTCGTCCAGGTCATCGCGGGTAGCCTGCTTGATCTGCAGCAGGGTTTCTCCGTTGTACGGATCGCTGACCTGCAGTGATTGCGGCGCACTGCCTTCACGCCATGCGCCGGCAATCGGCAGCAGGTGAAGATCGCGATACGGCGTGTGATTGACTTGACTCACGGAATATCTCCTTTATCAGTATTGGGCACGTTGTTCAGTGATGGGTGTCTGCCGGCTGGGCATTCAAGCCCACGCTGGCAACGTCCCTTCTTTTGATCATGGCAATGGCGAAAATCGCCACCAATCCGGGGACTGCGCAGAGAATGAAATTGAGCTGCAGTGGCAGGTTTATGCTCAGCATCAGGCCGCCCATTGCCGGGCCAGCCACGGCCCCGAAACGGCCAATTGCCGAACACCAACTCACGCCCGTCGCACGGATCTCGCTCGGGTACTGCTGTGCAGCGAAGGCATGGATGACGGCCAGGGTGCCGATGGTGGTGGCACCGGCGATCAGCAACATGGCGTTGAGCAACAGCGGGCCAGGCTTGATACCCAGCGTGCAGAGTGAGATCACCGCCAGCAGGAAGAACAGTATCAACGTGGGCTTGCAGCCCCAGCGATCGGCGAGCCAGCCACCACCCAGGGCGCCGAAGGTGGCGCCAATGTTCAAGGTCACAAGGAACATCAGGCTCGAACCCAGCGGGAAGCCACCGGCGACCATGATCTTCGGCAGCCAGGTATTGAGCCCATAGACCATCAGCATGCACATGCCAAACCCCAGCCACAGGAACACCGTACCCACGCCACGTCCTTCGGTGAACAGACGCGACAACGGTGCCGCGCTCGAAGTGCGTACGGGCGCATCGAAACGTACCTGGTCAGCGTTGACGGCGGGATCGATGCGTTTGAGCAGCGCACTGGCCGCGGCCTTGTCCTTTTTCAGCAGGAAGTTCAGCGACTCGGGCAGTTGGCGGTACATCCACGGCAGGAACAGCAGCGGGATGCCGCCCACCAGAAACGTTGCCTCCCATCCAAAGCGAGGAATGATAAACATGGCTACCAGAGCCGAAAAAATTGCCCCGATCGAGTAGAAGCTGAGCATGATGGTGGTCATTCGGCTGCGACGTGCTTTCGGTGTCAGGTCATTCATCAACGCGACGATGTTGGGGATCGCCCCGCCCAACCCGACGCCGGTGACGAAACGCAGAGTTGCGAAACTCTCCGCATCCCAGGCCCACGCGGTACCCAGCGTGCAAACACTGGCCAGCGTCATGGCGCTGAGAATAACTTTGCGCCGTCCCAGGCGATCTGCTAGCGGGCCGATGACGACAGCGCCGAACATCATGCCGAACAGCGCGGCACTGCCCATCCAGCCGGCAATGACCGGAGTCAATGCCCAATGCTCCATCAATTGCGGCACGACAGAGCCGTAGATGACCAGGTCATAGCCATCGAACAGCATGATGAAGGAACACCAGAACAGTAGGGTATAGTGGAGTTTTCCAAGCGGAGCGGAGCCCGCGACATCCAAGGCACGTCGTTGAGTCATTGTTGTATCTCTTATTGTTGTTATCGAGATTAGTGAGCGAGGCGCGGGCGGCGACCACGTTCACATGAGGTCAGTGAGGCTGGATGGTCAGGGTCGGCACCTCAATGACGGTGGGTTCATTGGCGTCCAGCGCAGTTCGTAGTGCCGCTTCGAAACTGTCCCGGGTATCGGTGTGTACGGCCTTGACCCCATAGCCTTTGGCAATGGCACAGAAGTCCAGGCCGGGAACGTCAAGACCAGGGGAGTCCTCGGCCTTGAGCACCCCGGCAAACCAGCGCAGGGCACCGTAGGTGCCGTTCTTGAGGATGATGAACACCACGGGGACCCGGTATTGCGCGGCAGTCCAGAGCGCGGTGATGCCGTAGTTGGCAGAGCCATCACCGATCAGTGCGACGACTCGGCGCTGCGGTTGGGCGAGCTGCACGCCAACGGCGGCCGGCAGGCCGAAGCCCAGGCCACCCGCTGCCGGGAAGTAATAGCTGCCTGGATGACGCAGGTTCATGCGCTGCCAGAATGCCGTGGTTGTCGAGGTCGATTCCTTGACATAGATGGCATCGTGCGGGGCGACCGCATCGAGTACATCGAACAGCGTTTCCGGGTGCAGGTGGTGCGGCTCGTCGGTGACACACTCAGGCGCAGCGAGTGCTTCTGGATACGGCCGGGACTGCTGGACGACTTCTTCGGCCAGCACGCGCAGGGTTTCCTTGATGTCGCCGACCAGCGCATGGCCCATGGGTGCTCGTGTAGCCTCTAGCGGATCGGAGGTGATGTGCAGCA
This sequence comes from Klebsiella variicola, assembly GCF_000828055.2. NCBI lineage: Bacteria > Pseudomonadati > Pseudomonadota > Gammaproteobacteria > Enterobacterales > Enterobacteriaceae > Klebsiella > Klebsiella variicola. The sequence continues at coordinate 1,351,237 of NZ_CP010523.2, forward strand.
GTTGCGCCCCGACCGGCAGGTAATCACCGGGGGCAAACTGGTGATAACGGAACACCGGCGCACCCACCACGATGATCAGGTCATGGCCTTGCAGGGTCTTGCTGATGCCAGCGATAGCTGCTGGCAGCACGCCCCGGAAGCTAGGGTGACGGGTAGGGAACGGGCAGCGCGACGCCGACGGGGCGATCCAGACGGGCATGCGCAGCTTGTCAGCCAGAGCCACTGCGTGGTCGTTGGACAGCGTCGCATCGACATCGGGGCCCAGTACCAGCACCGGATTGCGAGCGTCTTGCACTTGCTGGACCAGCACCTGCAGTTGCCGAGCGTCTGGCGTACCGGCCGTCTGCACGTCGCGCTCGATCAGGTGCTCGACGCCGGGTCCCGAAGGCTGATCCCAGTCATCGTAAGGAATCGACAGGTACACCGGTGCTTTCGGCGTGGTGTTCGCATAGTGGATCGCCTGGCTCAGGGCACGCGGTACGTCCTGGGCGTTGGCCGGCTCGTAGCTCCACTTCACCAGCGGCTTGGGCAGTTGCGTAGCATCGACGTTGGCCAGCATGGCCTCTACCCCGATCATCGGTCGCACTTGCTGACCCGCGGTGATCACCAGGGGGCTGTGCGAGTACCAGGAGTTGGTCAGCGCGCCCATACCGTTACCCGTGCCTGCCGCAGCATGCAGGTTGACGAACGCCGGCTTGCCGCTGGCCAGCGCATAACCGTCGGCCATGCCCACCACCGCACCTTCGTGAAGGCCGAGTACGTACTGAAAGTCTTCCGGGAAGCTCTTCAGGAACGGCAGTTCGTTGGAGCCGGGGTTGCCAAAGATGGTGGTCATGCCGTGGCGGCGCAGTAGCGCATATGCAGCGGAGTGAATTGTTTTCATAAAGTTAATATTCAGTAAATGTAATGTAGTTCAACTGTAGAAAGATGACTAAAATCGATCAAATAAATACTTTGACTTCAGCGCATAGACACTATCTATATACAACTGGAGATTAGCCAATGGCCGGTTTCGACCTCAACCTGATCACGACTTTCGTCACGCTTTATGAAACCCAGAGTGTCACCGTGGCTGCCGAGCGACTCTGCGTAACTCAGCCATCAGTGAGCTATGCATTGGCCAAACTCAGGGAACAGTTCGATGACGCCTTATTCGTACGTAACCAACAAGGCATGCAACCTACGCGGTTGGCTACTCAGCTCTATGAGGGATTCAAGGAAGCCAGCCGTAGCATCAATGATGCCGTTTCCGAGGCACGCAAATTTTCCCCATCAACCTCAAAGCGACGTTTTCGTCTTGCCTTGTCGGATTTGGGCGAAATTGCGTTGCTGCCAAGAGTGCTCGAACGTCTCAACCAGATGGCGCCCAGTATCGAGCTTGACATCGTGCCGCTTGAGATCGACCAGGTCGCAACATGGCTGAACGATGGGCATATCGACGCGGCTATCTGTAGTCAGATATTGCCGGGGGCCGGCATTACCCACCAAAGGCTGATGAGCGAGCAATACTGTTGCCTGGTCGATGACGCTCATCCACGTATTGGCACGCAGATGAATATGCAGCAATTTCTCGCCGAACCCCATGCAATTGTCACCCGAACATCCGGCCATGGCATGGTAGAAGACGTCCTGAAAAAAATGGCCGTCGAGCGCCGAGTGCGGCTACGCATCCCACATTTTTCGGTACTGCCAAAGATCATCCCCGGGACCGAGATGATCACTATCTTGCCCTATCGCATTGCCTGGAGCTTTTGCGAATTTCCAGGAGATAAGCCATTGAAAGTCGTCGATCTACCTTTCGAGGTACCATCTTTCGAAGTGACCCTGCACTGGCATTCGCGAAGTGAAAAATCCACTTCGCTGAAGTGGTTCTGCGAGCAGATTGAGGCTGCACTTGGTGAGCCTTAAGACCGCTACCGGCAGATTCTGTTGAAAAAGTAGCGGCCTCTCCGTGCCGACGGCAGAATCACTCTGTCGGTGAACGCGGGGACGAACAGCATGATGGGACCGCTACCGGGTGGACGGCGGCGCCTGTTCTACTCGTTCAATCTGGAAGACCATGTCCCAGTCCAACACCTCCTGCGCAGTATCGACCAGTGTCTGGTCTGCGTGATCTACTCAGCTACCTTGCGGATTTCTACAGCTCCATCGGACGCTCCTCGATCGACCCAAAGTTGATGATGCGGATGCTGGTCATTGGCTACTGCTACGTGGGCGATCGCTAATGGCGACAGGGATTTGTCCCGCGCAGCTCTCTCCGTTCTGGCAAAGGTAGCAGTCGTAATATCGCAAGATTTAAAGCGCTTAATCGATGACCCTGCTGTCGTTACTTTGCCCCGCCACGAAGCATACCGCAGCAATCTTGATTACCAGCGGCTTAGGCGCTGATGCCGTGAAAGTCGCAAGATCGTTATCGTTTACCAGGATAGAAACGGTGTCGAGACGCAGCGTACCGTCTGGCCGTTCATGATGGGCTTATGTCACAGGAGCGCAAGTGGTGATCGTATGGTGTGAACTGCGTGAAGACTTTAGGGTATTGCGAGACGAGCGGATCAAGGTCGTCAAGTTTTGTGAGATGCAATACCCAGTCCTCAGAGCCGTACTACGTAGAGACTGGATGCAGCGTCAAGCGCTGTTGGCAGTTCAGACAGGCTCTCAAAAGTGATGTTGATCCTTTATGGTATTTGTCATGGTTTTAAAGTTTTTCGTGCCTTGTAGGCTTCGGATTTACTGGTCTGTGCGGGGCTATTGATAATAGAGTGGGAGTCATCCCCGGTGTTAGCTGAATGAAACGAAACCCTCTGTTTTTACAGAGGGTTTTTTACTTTAGACATCCCTTCAATCCCGTCGTCCCAGAAGGTTATCTGGCAGGGTGAGGTTTCCCTGTGAATTCCCCGTTTGCGGTTCCGGCAGATGTTCAGCTGGCCCATTTTTTGCCGCCGCCGTGCGGAGCGCGGAAAGTTTACCCGGCTGTACCGTGCCCGCCCCGCGCACCATCGCCAGCGCCAGTCCGGCAACGATCAACGTTAACCCGGTGGACACCCACATTCCGCCGATAATGCCCAGCCGGTGGTTCAGCCATGCGTAGGCAAAGGGTGAGGCAGCCGCCATCAGTTGCCCGGGGATTAGCAGGATACCGGTGCGGCAGGCATAGCTTTCTGCGCTAAACAGCGCCAGCGGTAGCGTTGCTTTGACAATCGTCACCAGCCCGTTAATCGCGCCATAGCCCAGCACAAACCCGGCTGCGCATCCGGCATAAGCCGTGCTGCTCAATCCAAGGAGAAAACAGAGCGGCATGGCGAGCGCGGTAAAACGCGTCAGCGTGAGTGGGGTGACCCGGGGACCGGCCAGCACTTCCCCCAGCCGGGCGCCGGTCTGGCCGAATCCCCACAGCATACCGACGGCAACCGGCAGACCAAAGTGGCTGATAAACTCCGGCAGATGGGTGGAGGTGCCGTTAGAGATGAAGGTGATCAGCGCAATAAAGATCGCGTAACGCACTCCGTTACGCCGATCGCCCTCTGCTGTCGTCGTTGGGGCTATCATTTTCACCGATGTACTGAGTCGCTGGCGTGGCAACTGATAATTCAGACAGGCGCTCAGCAGGCCAAAAAGCGCATAGATCCGCAGGGCATCCTGCCAGGACATGACGGTTAATAACGCCTCGCCCAGCGGCCAGAAGAGGGCAGAGGCCAGACCGCCAGCGAGAGTGATATGAGAGATAGTTTTCCGCGCCTGCTGACCGTACAGATTCACCACTGCGGCGAACAGCGCATCATACAGCGAGAGCCGCATGCCGATGCCGGTCAGCAGCCAGGCGCCGTACCAGCCGGCCAGCGAAGGGCGCCAGGCCATCATGGCGCAGCTGGCGGCTATCAGTAAGGTTCCGCTGGTGACCACCAGCCTTCCGCCAAAGCGAGCCAGCAGCCTGGCAACGAACGGAGAAACAGCGGCCATCATCAGCATGGCGAGCGTCAGGCCGAGATAGATCTGCGGCAAGGACCATCCTTTGTCGGCGGCGATAGCCCCGGCAAAGGTGCCGGGCATATAAAAAGAGATCCCCCAGTTGATCAGTTGCTGACCACCCGCGGTGAAGGCGAGCCGTCGGGGAATAGCGCGTGTTTCCATGGTTTTCATTCCGTTAAGGCAGTTGTCCTGAGCATACCCGGCAGGCTATTGTTCTGGCAGAGCGGCCACCTTATGCGCGGTATAAGAGAAACTTTGTATGACAACACTGAACCTGGGAAACCTGGCGACCTTCCGGCTGGTCGTACAGCGCGGCAGCTTTTCTGCCGCCGCCGACGCGCTGGGGATCTCCCAACCTGCCGTTAGCCTGCAGGTGCGTCAGCTGGAGCAGTTTTTACAGACCCGTTTGCTGGAGCGTACCGGCCGCGGGATCAAGGCGACGGCGGCGGGAATGGCACTGCTGGCCCACAGCGAGCAGATCGATCGGGCGGTGAATAGCGCAATGCAGTCGGTCAGTGTATTCAGTCAGGAAGTTAATGGGGCGGTAACGCTGGGGACCGGCGCGACGGCCTGCATTCATCTTCTCCCGCCGCTGCTGCAGCATCTTCGTCAGCAGCATCCGCTGTTGACGGTGGGGGTGACCACCGGCAACACGCTGGATATCGTCCGGGCGGTGGAGGAAAATCGCCTCGATCTCGGGCTGGTTACCTTGCCCGTACAGGGGCGCAGTCTGGCGGTGACCTCAGTGGTTGACGAGGAGTTCGTGGTTATCCATGCCAGTCACGAGACGGGGACGCTGGCGGATTATACTCCTGCAGAACTGCTGGCGCTGCCGCTCATTGCCTTCGAAGCCGGCAGCGGCACCCGGGATCTGATTGACCGCTGGTTCCGCTCGGCGGGAGTGGCGGTCACGCCGGTGATGCAGTTGGGCAGCATCGAGGCGATTAAACGGATGGTGCGGGCAGGGCTGGGCTACAGCATCGTGCCCCGCATGGCGGTGGAGCAGGAGAAGGATCGCGACGGATTAAGCGTGCACTCGCTGGCGCCGCGGCTATATCGACAGCTGGCGGTAGTCATGCGTCAGGACAAAATTGTGACAAAAGGTATCGCGGAAATGCTGCGCCTGCTGCATGCCGTGCGCTGATAAATCGCCGACGGCAAAATTACCGCATCAAAGACAATACATCAGCAGCGAGCGACTCTGTCTGCGGAGTGTGGCGCTTCCAGTATTAGAATCAAAGGATTACTCGCGAGCGGAGGGCTCGACGGTGAGTGAAGACTCCTGCGACGCTTTTTTATCCTGGTGATGGTACCAGGCGCCGATGGAGGAGTAGACAAAGCGTCCAAAGAAGAAGAGAAAGCTGATAAGCAGTACGATACGGGTCATGCGACGGTTAAATCGATGTCGTTTACGCATACTGGGTGCCTGACTCACAAAAGGTTCCTTGAAGTATACCCGAAGATGGGCGATGGGGGTATTAAGGCACAGGAACGAGGTGGGGTCAATTGGTGCAGATGTAAAAGTGCCGCAGTGAAAACATTAATTAATGTTATATAAGATAATCATCGTATTTACATGCTCACTTTATTAGCAATAAAAAGGTAAAAAAATAAGTTTTATTAATGTTAGCGTCAGTATTTGTTGATTTATATCAACAGTCCCATTCTCTTGACCACTAAAATCAGCGAACATTACCGTATCGTTATTACTTATGCGGTCAGCATGGGGTGGTTGGATGCCTGCCTGAATATGCCTCGCAGGAGCAGAGGCTCTCTGTAGAGCACCTATGAATTTATTAAAATATTATCAACAATATCGCGACAAGTGGTGGGCTTTACCGCTTGTTCTGCCCTCGCTGTTATTACCCTTCGCCAGATGGGCGAATACCTACACCATGCTCAATGGCCACATGGTATTCCTTTATTATCTTCCTCTGGCATTAGTACTCAGCCTGATGATGTTTTTCGGTTGGGCGGCGATCCCGGGTATTATTATTGGCCTGCTGCTCACGCTGGCCCGAGGAATGACGCCCGAGCAGGCTATCGGCGTGTTGTTTCATTTTCTCATCCCCTGCGTGCTGTGCTGGGGCGGATATCGCATCTTTGTACCCCGGCGCCAGCAGGTCTCGCACGGTAACGTCAAACTGATGCCGCACCGTCTGTTCTGGCAGATGCTGCTTCCCTCGGTCATTTTTCTTATTCTGTCACAGATCGCTGAGTATCTGGGACTGCATCCACGTACGACGGAGATGACGGGGATTACGCCCTTTAGTTTACGGTCGTTAATCACCTTTCAGGCGTTGATGGTGGGGTGTCTGACGGGCGTGCCGCTGTGTTATTTTCTGCTGCGGATAATTCGGAATCCTTTTCATATTCGCGGATTTATTTCTCAGGTTCGCTTACAAATTGATCCAAAAATAAAAACAATTGAAATCATTTGCTGGGCGGCGATATTAATCCTGTTGCTGGGGCTATTATTGATGCCGCTTAATGATACCAGCACCATATTTAGTACGAATTATACGTTATCATTACTTATGCCGGTCATGCTCTGGGGAGCCATGCGTTTTGGCTATCGTTTTATCTCGCTGATCTGGACGCCGGTACTGATTGCCGTGATCCATTTTCATTACCGTTACTTACCGGTTTATCCAAGCTATAACACCCAACTGGCGATCACCTCCTCAAGCTATCTGGTCTTCTCGTTTATTGTCGCCTACACGGCGATGCTGGCGACACAGCAGCGGCTGATCTACGCTCGCGTCCGGCAGATGGCTTTCCTCGACCCGGTCGTACATATGCCTAATCTGCGGGCGCTGAGTCGGGCGCTCAATGGCACGAGCTGGTCGACGCTCTGTTTTTTGCGCATTCCTGAGCTGGAACTGCTGGGCCGCCACTACGGCGTATTGTTACGCATTCAGTATAAGCAAATGCTGGCGAACCACCTGAGCGCGTTACTGCAGCCTAACGAAGCGGTGTATCACCTTGCCGGCCATGACTTGGTTTTTCGCCTCAACAGTGAAGGGCATCAGGCGCGTATTCATTTGATCGACCGCTCCCTGCGGCAGTTCCGTTTCTACTGGGACGGGGTTCCCCTCCAGCCGCGGATCGGCATGAGCTATTGCAACGTGCGCTCACCGGTCAAACATCTGTATTTGCTGCTTGGCGAACTAAACACGATTGCCGACATGTCGCTGGCCAGCGGCCATCCGGAGAATATGCAGCGCCGCGGCGCCGGCCATGTTCAGCAGGATCTGAAAGATAAAGTGGTGATGATGAATCGCATCCTCAAGGCGCTGGAGCAAGACCACTTTGTCCTGATGGCGCAGCCTATCCAGGGCATCCGCGGCGATAACTACTATGAAGTGTTGCTGAGGATGGAAGGGGAGTCGGGCGAACTGACGGGGCCAAACGCGTTCCTGCCGGTGGCGCATGAGTTTGGCCTCTCCTCTCGTGTGGATCAGTGGGTCATTGAGCACACGCTAGCCTTTATGGATACCCACCGGCGGGCACTGCCCGGTCTGCGGCTGGCGATCAATCTCTCTCCGGTCACGTTGAGCCGCAGCCAGTTTCCTCAGGAAGTCGAAGCGCTGCTGCAGACGTACAACATTGAGCCATGGCAGATTATTTTCGAATTGACCGAGAACTATGCGCTCAGTAACCCTGAGCTGGTCTGTCAGACTTTAGAGCATCTGCGGGCGCTGGGCTGCCGGGTGGCGATCGATGATTTTGGTACCGGCTACGCCAGCTACGCCCGGTTAAAAACGATGAACGTCGACATTCTTAAAATCGACGGCAGCTTTATTCGCAATCTGCTTGCCAGCAGTCTCGATTACCAGGTGGTGGATTCTATTTGTCGTCTGGCGCGTATGAAGAACATGCAGGTGGTGGCTGAATATGTCGAGTCGCCGGAAATACGCCAGGCGGTCATCGCGCTGGGGATCGATTATTTGCAGGGCTACGATATCGGCGTACCGGTACCACTGGCGCAGCTGGCGGAAGGGATGACTGCCTGAAGCAGAAAAAAGCCGGGCGCGATGGCCCGGCATGGAGAATATTCAGGAGCGCCGATCAGGCGTCTGGCTCTTCTTCTGCAATCTTCAGCAGCCATTCCGGCACACCTTCCCAGTACTGCTGCTCTTTTTCCAGATCCAACAGCACCAGCGCATTCTGGCTAAACCAGTTATGCGGGAAGGTCAGCGTCCAGTGGTGAGCTTCCGTCTGCAGCCGCAGGGTCGGCGGCGTGGTGGTGGCCTGACGCTGGTTATTCAGCAGCACGCCCAGGCGCAGCAGCTGGATCAGCGGCAGAAACTGCTTTTTCCTGAACAGCGTAAAGCGCGGCAGGTCGTCGAGTTTTATCGCTTTGCGATGATAGCGCACCAGGGTGGCCATCAGCATCTGCTGCTCCTGGTTGAAGCCCGGCAGGTCGCTGTTCTGCAGAATGTAGGCCGAGTGGCGATGCATACCGCTATGGTTGATATTCAGCCCTACCTCATGGAGCATCACCGCCCACTTCAACAGCGCCGCAAGGTGCGGATTGGCCAGCTTGGGGTTCTGTTCCTGCCACTGTTCCAGCATATGGGTGGTGGTTTCCAGCACCCGGCGTGCCTGTTCGCGATCGATATTGTACTGATTCGCCAGACTCTGCGCTGTGCGGCTACGAATATCCTGGTGGCGGAAGCGGCCTTCCATTTCGTACAGCACGCCCTCACGCAGGGCGCCATCGGACAGACGAAGTTCTTTAATGGCTAGCGCGTCAAACACGCCGCACAGAATCGCCAGCCCCGGTGCAAAGACCGCTTTACGATCTTCAGAGAGGCCTGGCAGACTGAGCGCGTCGAAGTTTTTATGCTTCAGCAGCTCACTGACCAGCATTTCGAGGCGTTCCGGCGTAATAAACCCGTCCTTCTCACCCATGGCCACCAGCACTTCCTGCGCAGCTTTAATGGTGCCGGAGGCGCCCAGCGCCACGGTCCAGCCCTGAATACGGAACTGCCAGGCCAGGGTTTCCAGTTTTTGTACCGCCGCCAGGCGAGCACGCTGGAAATTTTCTTTATTGATTGTCCCGCCAGGGAAGTAGGCTTGCGAGAAGCTCACGCAGCCCATGCGACGGCTTTCCACCAGGCGGGGCTCAAAATCTTCACCGATGACCAGCTCGGTCGAACCGCCGCCGATATCAATCACCAGCTTACGACCGCGCTCCGGCTGCGTATGCTCAACGCCCATAAAAATCAGGCGCGCTTCTTCATTGCCGGAGATGATCTCGATCGGGTAGGGGATCACTTTTTCCGCGCGTTTAAGAAACTCTGCCGCGTTGGTCGCCTGACGCAGCGTATGCGTCCCGACGATGCAGACGCTGGAAGGGGAGAACCCTTGCAGACGTTCAGCAAACAGCGACAGGCAGTTCAGCCCGCGGGTCATCGCTTCTTCGCTCAACACCGAGTTTTCATCAAGGCCATCGGCCAGATGCACGCGCTGTTTCAGGCGTCCAATGATCTGCATGGCGCCATCGACGACACGGGCGATCACCATATGAAAACTGTTCGAACCAAGGTCGACCGCAGCGAATTCCTGCGGCCGAGGGGTTATTTCGTTTATTGGCATAGGTTAGTCGGGTTGTTCGAGTGATTTGAGATAATCGTAAATCGCCATCTGTGCACGCACTTTACGGCGATTGCCGCGCGGCACATAGCGATTACTCAGTTCTTTATCAAGATAGCGCGCTTTTACCGTATCGTTGAACAAGATATCAAAAATATCCAGCACTCGCTGTTTCAGACGCGGGTCGAGCAGCGGGGCGGCAACTTCAATACGGTAATCGATGTTACGCGTCATCCAGTCGGCAGAGGAGAGCCAGACCTGTTTATCGCCACCGTTTTCAAAACAGTAGACCCGGTCGTGCTCGAGGAAACGGTCAACGATGCTAATGACGCGGATATTATCGCTGATGCCTTCCAGTCCAGGGATCAGCGAGCACATGCCGCGGATCAACAGATTGACCGGCACGCCGGAGCTGGAGGCGGCGTACAGTCTGTCCACCAGCCCTTTATCCACCAGGTTGTTCAGCTTCAGCGTAATCCCGGAGGGTTGCCCGTTCTGCGCATTGGCGATCTCGCGATCGATCATCTCATACAGCAGACGGCGCGAGTTCTGCGGCGACACCAGCAGGTAATCGAAGCTGACCGGGCGGTAGGGGTTTTCAATAAAGTTAAACACGCGGCGGACTTCATTGGTAATGCGCGCATCGGCGGTTAACAGCGAATAGTCGGTGTAGATCCGCGCGGTCTTCTCGTTAAAGTTACCGGTACCGATATGGGCGTAGCGCACCACCTCATCGCCTTCTTTACGCGAGATAAGGAACAGCTTGGCGTGGATCTTCAGACCCGGCGCGGAGAAGATCACGTGGACCCCCGCTTCCGTCAGGCGTTTCGCCCAGTGAATGTTAGCCTCTTCATCGAAGCGTGCCTGCAGCTCCACCACCACGGTGACTTTTTTACCGTTATGGGCGGCGTGGATCATCGCGTCAATGATGCGCGAATCTTTGGCTACACGGTAGATGTTGATTTTGATCGCCAGTACGCTGGGGTCGAACGAGGCCTGACGCAGCAGCTCCAGCACATGCTCAAAAGTGTGATAGGGATAGTAGAGCAGGACGTCGCGTTCGCGGATGGCGTCGAAGCCGTTGCGGAATTTATCAAACCACAGATGACGCAGGCGCGGCATAGGCTTATTGACCAGATTAGCCTTACCCACATTCGGGAAGCCGATAAAGTCTTTAAAGTTGTGGTAGCGGCCGCCCGGCAGCATCGAGTCGTAATTGGAGATGGAGAGCTTATCGCGCAGCATTTCGACCATCGCGTCCGGCATATCGCGCTGGTAGACGAAGCGAACCGGCTCGGCGGTCAGGCGCTGCTTGAGGCTGGAAGACATCAGCTCCATCAGGCTCGACTCCATCTCATGCACCAGATCGTACTCGGCGTCACGGGTCATTTTCATCGAGTAGGCGTTCAGCGCATCGTAATCAAAGAAGCCTTTAAAGATATCATCCAGGCAGTAACGCAGGATGTTATCCAAGAGGATCATTGGCTTACGGCGGCGCGGCGCCTCCGGCGGCAGATTTACGAAGCGCGGCACTTTGTCTGACGGAATTTCCAGCAGGGCATAGTTGATGTTTTCCCCGCGGATAATCTCTACCGCCAGATAGGTGTAATCATCTTTCAGGAACTGCACGAGGTCCGTTTCGCGGTTAATCAGGATCGGCGAGATATGCTGACGCAAATACTGTTTGAAGTAGTTGCGCAGCCAGGCCTGCTGATTGACGGACAGCTGGCGCTCGTTGATGAGGAAGATCTGGTTGCGCGCCATCTCCAGCAGCAGTTCGTTATACAGACTATCGAATTCCTGATCGGCCTTCAGAACGCGGGCCTGGATTTTGCCTAACAGGTGGCGAGAATGGGCGGTACTGCCTTGTTCTTCACTGATAATAATCCGGCGCTTAAGCTCAGCGAAGCGCACTTTGTAAAACTCATCAAGGTTGTTGGAGTAGATCCCTAAGAAGCGCATGCGCTCAATCAGCGGGTTACTTTTGTCCGCCGCTTCCTGCAGCACGCGTTCGTTAAAAGACAACCAGCTGAGTTCTTTTTCGATGTATAGCTTTTCCTGGCCCATTACCGCTCACACTCCGTTTTACTCACAGGACGTAGACTATTATGACGAATTTTTCTGCATAGCGATTTACTGTGTCACAACAATATGACAGTAAGAAGAAATATTTCTGTGAGATGATTGATTAATAAACAATTTTAATTAAAAAAAAGCCCCGCGACAGGAAAAGGCGGGGCTGTTGTTCATTCTTCAGCGGCATAGCCCTGGGGCGGAAGTTGTCGTTCATCCAGCCAGGCGTGGTTGCCTGCCATGCGCAGACGCCCATCGACGAACCAGCTGATGACCAGCGGATAAATGGCATGTTCCTGGGCCTGAACCCGCGCCGTCACCTCATCTTCGCTGTCGCCAGCGAAGACCGGCACCTTGGCTTGCAGGATAACCGGACCGCCGTCCAGCTCATCAGTGACGAAGTGCACCGAGGTCCCATGTTCCTCATCACCGTTTTCCAGCACCTGACGATGAGTATGCAGGCCAGGATACTTCGGCAGTAACGAAGGATGGATGTTCAGCAGACGTCCCTGATAATGGCTGACGAACGCCGGGCTCAGGATACGCATATAGCCCGCCAGCACTACCAAATCCGGGGCGTAGGCGTCGATTTCATGCATCAGCTGACGATCGAATGCTTCCCGGTCAGCAAACTGACTTTGCGCCAGCGCGTGGGCCGGGATGCCGGCCGCGCGCGCGCGTTCAAGGCCGAACGCATCAGCCTTGTTACTGAATACCGCCCGCAGGGTGCCGTTTATCTGTTTCCGGCCGCAGGCGTCGATGATCGCCTGCAAATTGCTGCCGCTACCGGAAATCAGCACCACGATGTTTTTCATGCAATGACCACACGCTGTTCGGAATCGGAAGCTTTGATATACCCGATTTTCCACGCGTTTTCACCTTTCTCGTTCAGCAGGGCAATGGCCTTGTCTGCTTCTGCAGCCGGCAGGGCGATAACCATCCCCACGCCGCAGTTAAAGGTACGGTACATTTCATGCTGGCTGACGTTACCGGCGGTTTGCAGCCAGTTGAAGACGGACGGCCACTGCCAGGAGGACTCATCAATGATCGCCTGGGTGTTATCCGGCAGCACGCGCGGAATATTTTCCCAGAAACCGCCGCCGGTCAGGTGGGCGATAGCGTGGACGTCAACGCTGGCGATCAGATCGAGCACCGATTTCACATAGATGCGGGTTGGCGCCAGCAGATGGTCGGCCAGCGGTTTGCCGTCAAGGTTGGTGGTCTGCGGGTCAACGCCGCTAACCTCAATGATCTTACGCACCAGTGAATAGCCGTTAGAGTGCGGGCCGCTGGACGCCAGCGCCACCAGCACGTCGCCGTCGGCCACTTTGCTGCCGTCGATGATTTCTGATTTTTCCACCACCCCGACGCAGAAACCCGCTACGTCGTAATCTTCACCGTGATACATCCCCGGCATTTCTGCGGTTTCACCGCCCACCAGCGCGCAACCGGACTGCAGGCAGCCTTCGGCGATGCCGTTAATGACGCTGGCCGCGGTATCGACGTCCAGTTTACCGGTCGCGTAATAATCCAGGAAAAACAGCGGCTCAGCACCCTGAACCACCAGGTCGTTCACGCACATGGCGACCAGGTCGATGCCGATGGTGTCGTGACGCTTCAGATCCATTGCCAGACGCAGCTTGGTACCGACGCCGTCGGTGCCGGAGACCAGTACCGGCTCGCGGTATTTCTGCGGCAGTGCGCACAGCGCGCCGAATCCGCCCAGTCCCCCCATCACTTCCGGGCGACGGGTTTTCTTCACCACGCCCTTAATACGGTCGACGAGAGCGTTGCCTGCATCAATATCCACGCCGGCATCTTTATAGCTGAGAGAGGTTTTGTCGGTCACTGCGAAGTCTCCACGCGTTTGCGGTAAGCAAGAAAAATCGGCGCAATTCTAACAGGGAAAGCAAACGTTTGCGAGCCTGCTTTACAGTCGGCGTGAAACAGCGGATGGATGGTCAAATTTGATACTGCTCACGAAAATGAAACCGGGTACAGTCTTGTGCTTGCCTCAGCGTAAAGGAATCCTCATCATAAAACTGAAACCGGTTTCTGTGTTGGTTTGCCACGCATTTTGCCAGTGATTGACGCTGGTCAGGAGAGGGATGAATGAAAATTGCGGCATTTGATATCGGTGGCACCGCATTAAAGATGGGCGTGATGACCCGCGATGGCAGGCTACTGGAAAGCGCGAAGCAGTCGATCAATGACAGCGATGGCGATCATATCTTACAGGTAATGCTGTCATGGCTGGCGGCCCACCCGTCGTGTGAAGGGGTAGCCATCAGCGCGCCAGGCTATGTTGAGCCGCACAGCGGCTTTATCACCATGGGCGGCGCTATTCGTCGATTTGATAACTTCGCCATGAAAGCATGGCTTGAAGCCCGGACCGGACTGCCGGTCTCAGTTGAAAATGATGCCAACTGTGTGCTGCTGGCCGAGCGCTGGCAGGGCAAAGCGGCGGAAATGGCCAATTTTCTGGTACTCACCATTGGCACCGGCATTGGTGGGGCGATTTATTGCCATCATCAGTTGGTTCACGGGGCGCGTTTTCGCGCCGGTGAGTTCGGCTACATGCTCACCGACCGTCCCGGCGGACGCGATCCTCGTCGCTATTCGATGAATGAGAACTGCACCCTCAGAGTGCTGCGCCATCGCTATGCGGAACATATCGCTGCGCCGCTGGAGAGCGTGACAGGCGAAATGATTTTTGACCGCTATGACGCCGGCGACCCGGTTTGCCAGCGTCTGGTCGCCGAGTTCTTCAATGGCCTGGGCCATGGCCTTTATAACCTCGTTAATATCTTCGATCCGCAGACCATTTTTATCGGCGGCGGCATTGTGGAACGTCCAGGATTTCTGGCGCTGCTGCGCCAGCATCTGGCCTGGTTTGGCATTGCCGACTATCTCGATACCGTCAGTCACGGCAACGATGCCGGCCTGATTGGCGCGGTTTACCATTTCAATCAGCACTATCGTTCGCCTGGCGACGATCGACATTAGGGAGAGACTATGTCCGGATTTAAAGCAGATTTTCTGTGGGGCGGCGCGGTCGCCGCGCATCAGTTAGAGGGCGGCTGGCAGGAGGGCGGCAAGGGGATCAGCGTGGCGGATGTGATGACTGCCGGCGCCCACGGCGTGCCGCGTGAAATTACCGACGGCGTGGTGGCGGGGAAAAACTACCCGAACCATGAGGCGATCGATTTTTATCATCGTTATCCGGAGGACCTGGCGCTGTTTGCCGAGATGGGCTTCAAATGTTTTCGCACCTCGATTGCCTGGACGCGTATTTTCCCGCAGGGCGATGAGCTGGAGCCCAACGAGGCTGGCCTGCAGTTTTACGATGATCTGTTCGACGAATGCCTGAAGCACGGCATTGAGCCCGTGATTACGCTGTCGCATTTTGAAATGCCTTATCACCTGGTCACCGAGTATGGCGGCTGGCGCAACCGGAAGCTGATCGACTTTTTCGTGCGCTTTGCCAGGGTCGTCTTCACCCGCTATCAACATAAAGTGAAGTACTGGATGACCTTTAACGAGATCAACAACCAGGCCAACTTCCATGAGGACTTTGCCCCCTTCACCAACTCCGGTTTGAAATATTTGCCGGATGAAGACCGGGAACCGGTGATGTACCAGGCCGCGCACTATGAGCTGGTGGCCAGCGCCCTGGCGGTGAAAGCGGCGCGCGAGATCAACCCTGCACTGCAGATTGGCTGCATGATCGCTATGTGTCCGATCTATCCGCTGACCTGCGCGCCAGACGATATGATGATGGCGATGAACGCCATGCACCGCCGTTACTGGTTTACCGACGTTCATGTGCGCGGCCGCTATCCGCAGCATCTGCTCAACTATTTTGCCCGCCGCGGCTTTACCTTGGATATCACCGAAGCCGATCGTCAGGCGTTAACTGAGGGCTGTGTCGACTACATTGGCTTTAGCTACTATATGTCGTTCGCCACCAAAGCCACCGAAGATAACCCCTTGCTCGACTATGATGAAACCACCAGCCTGGTCTCCAACCCGTATGTGAAAAAGTCGGACTGGGGATGGCAGATTGACCCGGTTGGCCTGCGCTATTCGCTGAACTGGTTCTGGGATCACTACCAGTTGCCGCTGTTTATTGTCGAAAATGGTTTTGGCGCGATCGATGTCCGTGAAGCGGACGGCAGCGTCAATGACCAGTATCGTATCGATTATCTCTCCGCCCATATCGCGGAGATGAAAAAGGCGGTGGTCGAGGATGGCGTTGATCTGATGGGCTACACCCCGTGGGGCTGTATCGATCTGGTTTCCGCCGGCACAGGGGAAATGAAAAAACGCTACGGCTTCATTTATGTCGATAAAGATAATGAAGGCAATGGCTCGCTGGCTCGCAGCCGGAAAAAGTCCTTTGCCTGGTATCAACAGGTGATTGCCAGCAACGGGGAGAACCTGTCGTAGTCGGGTGGCGCTAACGCTTAACCGACCTACAATACACGTAGGCCCGCGTAAGCGTATGGACTGCACCCCGCACCCAAGCCGGAGCCTTGCCTCCGGTTTTTTTGTCTCTAAATCACTTTGCTTGATATACGTCAAGCAAGATGGGTATGGCACAATCCGCAAAAAGCGGTATAATCCCGCGATTTTTTTTGTGGCCGCCCCTCAGAGGAGAAAGAGAATGAAGATTGTGGAAGTCAAACACCCACTCGTCAAACACAAGCTGGGCCTGATGCGCGAGCACGACATCAGCACCAAACGCTTCCGTGAACTCGCCTCAGAAGTGGGCAGCTTACTGACTTATGAAGCCACCGCCGATCTGGCGACCGAGAAAGTGACCATCGAAGGCTGGAATGGCCCGGTGGAAGTTGAGCAGATCAAGGGCAAGAAAATTACCGTTGTGCCTATCCTCCGCGCAGGCCTTGGCATGATGGAAGGGGTACTGGAGCATGTCCCCAGCGCGCGTATCAGCGTGGTGGGTATCTATCGTAATGAAGAGACTCTCGAGCCGGTACCTTACTTCCAGAAGCTGGTGTCCAACATTGATGAGCGTATGGCGCTGGTGGTTGACCCGATGCTGGCCACCGGTGGGTCGATGATCGCCACTATCGATCTGCTGAAAAACGCTGGCTGCACCAGCATCAAGGTGCTGGTACTGGTGGCGGCGCCGGAAGGGATTGCCGCGCTGGAGAAAGCGCACCCGGACGTTGAGCTGTACACCGCCTCTGTCGATAAGGGGCTGAATGAACATGGGTACATCATTCCCGGTCTCGGCGATGCCGGCGACAAGATCTTTGGTACGAAATAATCGAATAACGATAAATAAGCCGACTTTGAAAGTCGGCTTTTTTTTGAATAAAACACACATAACTAACCATCTCAGAGGAAAACACTATGACGCGCCGTGCTATCGGGGTGAGTGAAAGACCGCCGCTTTTACAGACTATCCCGCTTAGTTTGCAGCACCTGTTTGCTATGTTTGGCGCAACGGTGCTGGTGCCAATCCTGTTCCACATCAACCCGGCCACCGTCCTGCTGTTTAACGGTATTGGTACGCTGTTGTACCTCTTTATCTGTAAAGGCAAAATCCCGGCGTATCTGGGATCGAGTTTCGCCTTTATTTCTCCAGTACTGCTGCTGTTGCCGCTGGGCTACGAAGTGGCGCTGGGTGGTTTTATTATGTGCGGCGTGCTGTTCTGCCTCGTCTCCTTTATTGTCAAAAAAGCCGGTACCGGCTGGCTGGATGTGATGTTCCCGCCGGCGGCGATGGGCGCCATCGTGGCGGTTATCGGCCTCGAACTGGCGGGTGTGGCGGCTAATATGGCCGGGCTGCTGCCAGCCGACGGTCAAGCCCCCGACAGCAAAACCATTATTATTTCGATGGTAACGCTGGCGGTGACGGTATTTGGTTCTGTGCTGTTCCGCGGCTTCCTGGCGATTATTCCAATCCTGATTGGCGTGCTGGTGGGCTATGCGTTGTCGTTTGTGATGGGCGTGGTCGATACCACCCCGATCGCCGAGGCGCACTGGTTCGCGCTGCCGACCTTCTACACGCCGCGCTTTGAGTGGTTTGCTATCTTCACCATTCTGCCCGCCGCGCTGGTGGTGATTGCTGAGCACGTCGGGCACCTGGTGGTGACCGCCAATATCGTTAAGCGCGATCTGATCCGCGACCCGGGTCTGCATCGTTCGATGTTTGCCAATGGCCTGTCGACGATCATCTCCGGCTTCTTCGGTTCGACGCCCAACACCACCTACGGTGAAAATATCGGCGTGATGGCGATTACCCGGGTTTACAGTACCTGGGTTATTGGCGGCGCGGCGATCATTGCGATTCTGCTCTCCTGCGTCGGCAAACTGGCGGCGGCTATCCAAATCATTCCGGTACCGGTGATGGGGGGCGTTTCGCTACTGCTGTACGGGGTGATCGGCGCCTCGGGGATCCGCGTACTGATTGAATCGAAGGTGGATTACAGTAAAGCGCAGAATCTGATCCTCACCTCCGTGATCCTGATCATCGGCGTCAGCGGCGCTAAAGTACACATTGGCGCCGCCGAGCTGAAAGGGATGGCGCTGGCGACCATCGTGGGCATCGCGCTGAGCCTGATTTTCAAGCTTATCAGCGTCCTGCGTCCGGAAGAGGTGGTCCTCGACGCGGCGGATAGCGAAGAGGTTAAATAACGATCTCCTGACCGGGCGGCGATCCCGCCCGGTTCTCTCCTGACCTAAATCTGTGGTAAACTCTCCGCGTTTTTCTGTAAGCCTATGTTGAGGTCCATCTGAACGCACCGGCACAGCTCTCTTTGCCACTGTATCTTCCTGACGACGAAACCTTCGCAAGTTTCTGGCCGGGTGATAATCCTTCCCTACTTGCTGCCCTCCAGAACGTACTGCGCCAGGAACACAGCGGGTACATTTATATCTGGTCACGTGAAGGGGCAGGTCGCAGCCACCTGTTACACGCCGCCTGCGCCGAGCTTTCCCAGCGCGGGGATGCGGTGGGCTACGTGCCGCTGGATAAACGGACGTGGTTTGTGCCCGAGGTACTGGAGGGGATGGAACAGCTGGCGCTGGTCTGCATTGATAATATTGAATGCGTCGCCGGGGATGAGCCCTGGGAAATGGCCATCTTTAATCTCTACAACCGGATCCTGGAATCAGGCAAAACCCGACTGCTGATCACCGGCGATCGGCCGCCGCGGCAGCTGAATCTTGGTCTGCCGGACCTCGCCTCACGGCTGGACTGGGGGCAGATCTATAAGCTGCAGCCGCTGTCGGATGAAGACAAACTGCAGGCGCTGCAGCTACGCGCCAGACTGCGCGGCTTCGAGATGCCGGAAGACGTGTGCCGCTTCCTGCTGAAGCGGCTGGATCGCGAGATGCGCTCGCTGTTTATGACCCTCGATCAGCTGGATCACGCCTCGATTACCGCCCAGCGCAAGCTGACGATCCCCTTCGTGAAAGAGATCCTTAAGCTCTAGTCCGCCAGTGGGGCCAGCTCCTGCTCCGTCAGTCCGGTCAGATGAGCGACCAGATCGCGCGCCAGGCCACTGTGTAGCATGGCGGCGGCGATACGCTGTGCCTCTTCTTTCCGGCCTTCCTGTCGCCCCTGCGCCAGTCCCCGCTCCAGTCCCTGTTGCTCGAGATATTCCGCAATCGTCATCAACGTCTCCTTATGTTGCGGCGTACGTAACGCCAGTTCGCGTATGAACTTGATCGGCTCGCGCGTATTGCCTGCCTGCACCAGATAGTGCATCAGGGCTTGTACCTGCGATTGTGTCGCCAGTCCAGTCAATAATAATTCGCTCAGCTTGTCGAGGAGCTGCGCCAGATCGCGTTGTCGAATATGTTTTTGCAGTAACTCCAGCGTTGCCATGCGCTGGTGAGTGGCAATGTCGTCATCCGGAATGATGGTAATGTCCGCCAGCGGAAACGCTTCGTGATAAAGACGGTTGGCCAGTTCCGGGGCGGCGAATTCATCGAGCCAGCGTAGAGAGTATGGGTAGGGGCTGGCCAGACCGTGGTAGAAGAGGACAGGGATCACCAGCGGTAGTTGATCGTGACCGGCATCGAGATGACGCTGCATGGCGGCGATGGCATAGCGCATCAGACGAAAGGCCATATGCCGGTCGGGCGTGCTCTGGTGTTCGATAAGCGCATAAATATAACCGTCTCCCGCCGTGGTTTTCAGGGAATACAAAATGTCGGCATAAAAGGGGCGCAGATCGTCTTCGACAAAATGCCCCGACTCGAGATGCAGCGTACGCAGATCGCATACTTTAAGCAGCGTTTCGGGCAGATACAGTTGCAGGAAATCGCGGGCGGTATCGGGATGGGAGAGGTAGGTTTTAAACACCGCGTCATGGGGCGTGGAGGTCGGTTTTTTCATGTTCATCCGTCCAGTGGATTGAGCGATAGATGAACAGTAGCATCGTCCGGCGGGCGGGAGGGATTGGCGTGGAAGATCTGGAATCGGCCACGTAAAAAAAGCGCCGCGAAAGCGCGGCGCAGGTGGGTTAGCTTACGATCTCAAGGACCTGCTCCGGCGGGCGGCCAATACGCGCCTGGCCGCGGCTGACGACGATAGGGCGTTCAATGAGCTTAGGATTGTCGACCATCGCCTGAATCAGCGCCGCGTCGCTAAGCGCCTGGTCGGCAAGATTGAGCGATTTGTACAGATCCTCCTTCTGGCGCATGAGCTCGCGGGGGCTCTCCATACCCAGCAGCTGCAGCAGCTCACGCAGCGTATCGGCATCCGGCGGTGTGTCGAGATAAAGCACCACCTGTGGATCGATGCCGCGGCTCTGCAGCAGGCTCAGCGTTTCGCGGCTCTTCGAGCAGCGTGGGTTATGGTAAATTGTTACCGCGTCGGTCATGGGGTCTCCTTACATTTTTTGATAGGGGCGGAAGCGGGCCTGCAGATCGCGTAGCTGGTCGATACGGGCATCGTAACGCGCCTGCTGCAGGCTACCAAGTTTCACCTGCGAGCTGGCGCTGCTGAGCAGGGAAATCGCCTGTTCCAGCTGACCGACGAGCGCCATGCTTTCTGCCCGCGCCGCCAGCTCCTGGTCGCGATTGCCCAGCGCACCTTCCGCCTGGGCCAGCAGATCCCAGCCGTTGCCATCCTCTTTATTGGTAAAGGTATACCGGTTCAGAATGGTCGCCGCTTCCCCGGGCTGTCCACCCTGCAGTAAGGCGTTGGCCAGGTTCAGCTGCAGTACCGGATTGGTGCGCAGCTCGCGGGCGTTTTTAAGGCGATTGATGGCGTCGCTGGTTTTCTTCTGCCCGAGGTCGATATCCGTGGCCAGGTCGAGATACCAGGCATTTTGCGGGTCGGCGCTGAGCAGCGGCTGCAGCGTTTTGCGTGCCTGGTCAAAGTTGTTGCTTTCCATCGCCAGCAGAGCGCGACCATACTGGGCGGCATGCTGTTGGCGAATATTGCCCTTATCCCAGGCGTTCAGCAGATCGGTGCCCAGCTTGTTGTCGCCGTTGGTGTACATCCCGAGGGTACGCGCCTTCGCCAGATAGAAGTCCGCTGAGGACTGTACCACCACCGGGCGCATCTGGTTGGCGCGGTTACGGGCATCGGCCAGTCGGCTTTCCGGCAGGGGGTGGGTGAGCAGCATTTCCGGCGGTCGCGTCGAGTAGCGCGACTCGTCAAGCAGTTTACCCATAAACATCGGCATAGCCTGTGGGTCGAATCCCGAGCGTTGCAGAACCTGAATGCCAATCCGGTCGGCCTCTTCTTCGTTCTGGCGGGTGAAGCTGATCATGCCCTGTTGGGTACCGGCCAGCGTCCCGGTCAGCGCCGCCATCCCGGCCTGCGGGCTGGCCATCGCCAGCAGAATCGAACCCAGGGCACCGACCCAGGTGAGCGGCGCATTGCGCTTCTGATCTTCCATCGCGCGGGCGAGATGCCGCTGCGTAACGTGGGAGATTTCGTGCGCCATGACAGAGGCCAGTTCGCTCTCATTATCAGAGTAGCGGAACAGGGCGGAGTGGAGGACCACGTTGCCGCCAAAGAAGGCGAAGGCGTTGATTTGGTCGTTATTAATCAAATAGAAATGGAACGGGGTGCGCACTGAGTTGGCGTGTGCCACCAGACGCATGCCCAGCCCGTTGATATATTGTACCAGCAGGGGATCGTTAATCAGCGGCGCACTGCCGCGCAGCTGGCGCACATAGTAATCCCCCATCTGCATTTCCTGACCAATCGACAGCGTGCTTCCTGCAGAGGTCCCCATGTCCGGCAGCGTATCTGCGGAGTCAGCAAAAGCAGGGCCTATCGAACCCAGCGTCAGCGAGGCGATGACGGTCGCCACCAGCGTTTTCTTCAACTGCCTGAACATAACCTCTGTCCTGTAATGTGGGTGTGCCAGTTTGACCGATTGTGCGACGCAATGTTCCCTGGCCGCATCCCAGCGAGTTTAGCTGGCGTTGGCCGCCTTGAAAATATGATCTTCACGGCGGAGAACGGTTTGTCTGCGGCGCATCAAAAAGCGAAGTCTTTTTTGTGACATTTCGATACAATTCCCCGGATTGTCGCCGCTTGGCCCTTCAGGGAAGGTTTTATGCTTGAGATGTTAATGCAGTGGTACCGCCGTCGATTCAGCGACCCTGAGGCGATAGCGCTGCTGGTTATTTTGCTTGCCGGTTTCGGCATCATGTTCTTTTTCAGCGGTCTGTTAGCGCCGTTACTGGTGGCTATCGTACTGGCCTATCTGCTGGAGTGGCCGACGGTTCGTCTGGAACGGATTGGCCTGTCGCGCACCTGGGCGACCTCGCTGGTGCTGATCCTCTTTGTGGGCATCCTGCTATTGCTGGCCTTTGTGGTGATGCCGGTGGCCTGGCAGCAGGGGATCTATCTCATCCGCGATATGCCGGGTATGCTCAACAAACTCTCTGATTTTGCCGCTACGCTGCCGCGGCGCTATCCGGCGTTAATGGATGCCGGCATCATCGATGCGATGGCGGAAAATATGCGCAATCGGATGTTGACGGTGGGCGACTCGGTAGTGAAGTACTCTCTGGCCTCGCTGGTGGGGCTGCTTACCCTGGCGGTCTATTTGGTGCTGGTGCCGCTGATGGTCTTCTTCCTGTTGAAGGATAAAGAGCAGATGCTCAACGCGGTGCGCCGCGTACTGCCGCGTAATCGTGGCCTTGCCGGGCAGGTCTGGAAGGAGATGAATCAGCAGATCACCAACTACATTCGCGGCAAGGTGCTGGAGATGATTGTTGTCAGCGTCGCCACCTGGATCGGCTTTATTCTCTTTGGCCTCAACTACTCGCTGCTGCTGGCGGTGCTGGTGGGCTTCTCGGTGCTGATCCCCTATATCGGCGCGTTTGTGGTGACCATTCCGGTGGTGGGGGTGGCGCTGTTTCAGTTTGGCGCTGGCACTGAGTTCTGGAGCCTGTTCGCGGTCTATCTGATTATTCAGGGGCTGGACGGCAACCTGCTGGTCCCGGTGCTGTTCTCGGAAGCGGTCAATTTACACCCGCTGGTGATTATCCTGTCGGTGGTGATCTTTGGCGGGTTGTGGGGGTTCTGGGGCGTCTTCTTCGCCATTCCGCTGGCCACGCTGATTAAAGCGGTAGTGCATGCCTGGCCGGATGGCCTGGTGGTTGACGACGACTGACGTGTTCGGGATAAAAAAGACGCCGGGTGAGGATCTCCTCCCCCGGCGTCTTGCTCTGCATCAGGCGTTTTCTTTCAGCCAGTTCAGCACCACGTCGTGGTGATTGCTGGTCTTGAAGTCATCAAAGACGTGTTCGATTTTGCCATCGGCATCGACGAGGAAACTAATACGGTGAATACCGTCGTAGGTTTTCCCCATGAAGGATTTTTCGCCCCAGACGCCAAACTGCTCGCAAACCTGATGGTTTTCATCAGACAGCAGCGTGAAGTTCAGCAGCTCTTTCTCGGCGAAACGGGAGAGCTTTTCCGGTTTATCGGTGCTGATGCCCAGCACTTCTACACCGGCTTTCTTCAGGTCGTCCATATTATCACGCAAGCCGCACGCCTGGACGGTGCAGCCCGGGGTCATGGCTTTCGGGTAAAAATAAACCAGGACACGTTGTCCCTGGAAGTCGGTTAAATTTACTTCCTCGCCGTCCTGGTCCGGTAAGCTAAATTTCGGTGCGATATCACCGGCTTTCAGTGGGGTCATGGGTTAAACTCCATCCTGTTCATCATGCTGTGAATAATTAACGATGTTAATACTGCCTTGTGCGTTCAGTTCTGTACATAGGGCTTTGAACGCTTGTTCGATATTTGCTGCATTTTGCGTCGCAGGACTGTGGGCAGTTATCTGGATAAAAAGCTGCGCGGAATCGCCGTCTCCCGGCTGAGTGCGGGACACCAGTTCCGCAATATTCATATTCCAGGTATCGCACAGGGCAGTGAAGCGCTCGATGATATGCGGTGAGTCCGGCACCTCAACCTGGACCCAAACGGTGTTTGGCATGGCCTGCGGCGGGCGCGCAGTGGTGCGTTTCATCACGATCAACAATTCCAGCTCCGCACCTTTCAGCGGCAGGGTTGATTCGATCAGGTTAATCGCATTCCACGACCCGGAAAGCAGCATGATAAACGTAAACTCATCACCGAGCATGGCCAGCCGGCTGTCTTCGATATTACAACCGCAGCTGCTGACGTGGCGAGTGATCGTATTCACGATGCCGGGACGGTCAGCCCCCAGGGCGGTAATAACCAGATAGTGTTGTAATGAGGCTGTCAAACCTGTTCTTCCTTTAAAAAGGTGAGGTAACATTAGGAAAGCATAAAAAAAACCGCCATACAACATCCCTGATGGCGTCGGGTCTCTTGCTTTTATTGCAGCTCCAAACGTAACATTGAGAATCTTGTCGCACTTCTGCTCTGAGGATGGCCCATGTTCACGGGAAGTATTGTAGCGCTTGTCACGCCGATGGATGAAAACGGTAATGTCTGCCGGACAAGCCTGAAAAAACTGATTGATTACCATGTCGCCAACGGAACCTCGGCGATCGTTTCGGTAGGGACTACCGGTGAATCCGCAACGCTGAGCCATGAAGAGCATGGCGACGTAGTGATGATGACGCTGGAACTGGCCGACGGGCGTATTCCAGTTATCGCTGGCACGGGAGCCAATGCAACCGCAGAGGCGATTAGCCTGACCAAACGTTTTAACGACAGCGGTGTTGTCGGCTGCCTGACGGTCACTCCTTATTATAACCGCCCGACCCAGGAAGGCCTGTTCCAGCACTTTAAAGCTATCGCTGAACATACTGACCTGCCGCAAATTCTGTATAATGTGCCGTCCCGTACCGGTTGCGATATGCTGCCGGAAACCGTTGGCCGTCTGGCGGAAATTAAAAATATTGTCGGTATTAAGGAAGCTACAGGGAACTTAAGTCGCGTTCACCAGATCAAAGAGCTGGTTTCAGACGACTTTATTCTGCTGAGCGGTGACGATGCGACCGGTATGGACTTCATGCAGCTCGGCGGCGTGGGCGTGATTTCCGTCACCGCCAACGTGGCGGCGCGCGAAATGGCCGACATGTGCCGTCTGGCGCTGGCGGGTCAATTTGCCGAAGCGCGTGCGATTAATCAGCGTCTGATGCCACTGCATACAAAATTATTTGTCGAACCCAATCCTATCCCGGTGAAATGGGGATGCAAGGCGTTGGGTCTTGTGGCGACCGATACGCTGCGCTTGCCGATGACGCCCATCACCGACCATGGTCGTGAAGCCGTCACCGCCGCGCTGAAGCATGCCGGTTTGCTGTAAAGTTTAGGGAGATTTGATGGCTTACTCAGTACAGAAGTCGCGCCTGGCGAAGGTTGCGGGTGTTTCGCTGGTTCTACTCCTCGCGGCCTGTAGTTCCGACTCGCGCTATAAGCGTCAGGTGAGCGGTGATGAGGCCTATTTACAGGCGTCACCGTTGAGCGAACTTCACGCGCCGGCGGGGATGATCCTGCCGATTCAGGTGGGCGATTACAACATTCCGGTGGCCAACAGCACCGGCGCGGTGGGCAAAGCGCTGGACATTCGCCCGCCGGCGCAGCCGCTGGCGTTGGTCAGCGGTGCGCGGACCCAGTTTAATGGCGATACCGCGACGCTGATGGTTGAGAACGGCCGCAGCGGCTCGCTGTGGGCGCAGGTCACCAGTATCCTTCAGTCGAAGAACTACGTTATCGCGAAACGCGATGATGCGAGCCAGACGCTGAACACCGACTGGGTTGAGTGGAACCGCCTTGATGAAGATCAGCAGTATCGCGGTCGTTATCAAATCTCCGTCAAACCGCAGGGCTATCAGCAAGCGGTGGTCGTTAAGCTGGTGAATCTGGAGCAGGCGGGTAAACCGGTTGCCGATCCGGCGTCACTGCAGCGCTACAGCACCGCCATGCTGAACGTCATTTCTGAAGGCCTTGATGCGAGCGCCACCAGCGCCCAGAACGCGGCCCAGCGCAGTGCTGGCGCCACCTTCGACGTGCAGAGCGCTGCCGATGACACCGGCCTGCCGATGCTTGTCGTTCGCGCGCCGTTTAACATGGTGTGGCAACGTCTGCCGGGCGCCCTCGAAAAAGTGGGAATGAAAGTGACCGACAGCACGCGCTCTCAGGGCAGCATGGCGCTGACCTACAAGCCGCTGTCTGACAGCAGCTGGCAGGAGCTGGGCGCACGTGACCCGCAGCTGGCCTCCGGTGACTACAAACTGCAGGTCGGTGACCTCGATAACCGCAGTAGCCTGCAGTTCATCGACCCGAAAGGTCACACTCTGACGCAGTCGCAAAATGACGCCCTGGTAGCCGTATTCCAGGCCGCATTTAACAAGTAATCAAAAGGGCTGGAGCAATCCGGCCCTTTTAATATATAGTGACGCAAACGTGTGCGTATACACATCATCCTTCAAATTGCCTCTTTGTTGGCCGCCTTCGTTCACCCCAGTCACTTACTTTTGTAAGCTCCTGGGGATTCGCTCAGTTGCCGCCTCGATGCACTTTGAATGATTTTGTGTATAGGTGGAAACGTATTTTTAGGCTCAATATCACTGGAGTAGTGAAAGATGAAAAAGCAAGCTGAGTTGTATCGTGGTAAGGCGAAGACAGTATACAGCACCGATAATCCGGACCTGCTGGTACTGGAATTCCGTAACGATACGTCAGCAGGTGATGGCGCGCGCATCGAGCAGTTCGATCGTAAAGGCATGGTGAATAACAAGTTCAACCATTTCATTATGAGCAAACTGGCAGAAGCGGGCATCCCTACCCAGATGGAAGCGCTGCTTTCCGATACCGAATGTCTGGTGAAAAAACTGGATATGGTGCCGGTAGAGTGCGTGGTGCGTAACCGTGCGGCAGGCTCGCTGGTAAAACGTTTAGGCATTGAAGAAGGTATCGAGCTGAACCCGCCGCTGTTCGACCTGTTCCTGAAAAACGATGCTATGCACGATCCGATGGTCAACGACTCCTACTGCGAAACCTTCGGCTGGGTGAGCAAAGAGAATCTGGCGCGGATGCGCGAGCTGACCTACAAAGCCAACGACGTGCTGAAAAAGCTGTTCGATGACGCCGGTCTGATTCTGGTGGACTTTAAGCTGGAGTTTGGTCTGTTCAAAGGCGAAGTGGTGCTGGGCGACGAGTTTTCGCCGGACGGCAGCCGTCTGTGGGATAAAAACACCCTCGATAAAATGGACAAAGACCGCTTCCGCCAGAGCCTTGGCGGCC
The DNA here is from genome assembly GCF_000828055.2 of Klebsiella variicola. Classification (NCBI taxonomy): domain Bacteria; kingdom Pseudomonadati; phylum Pseudomonadota; class Gammaproteobacteria; order Enterobacterales; family Enterobacteriaceae; genus Klebsiella; species Klebsiella variicola. Next base: position 1,378,571 of record NZ_CP010523.2, read on the forward strand.
TGATCGAAGCCTACGAAGAAGTGGCTCACCGCCTGGGCGTTAAGCTCGACTAACCCGCCCGCCGCCAGAAGATGGCCTCATCTTCTGGCGTCTCTTGCTGTTTCCTGTGGTAATCCTGCGCTGAACCGCCTACGATCTCTGCTATTGATACATAACAGGGAATGAGGTGCTTATGCGCTGGCAAGGGCGTCGCGAAAGCGACAATGTTGAAGATCGACGTGGTCAATCAGGCTCGCCGTTTGGCGGCAGCGGGGGCGGCGGTTTCCGTCTGCCGAGCGGGAAGGGCGGCATTGTACTGCTGATTATTGTGCTGGTGGCGGGCTACTACGGCGTGGATTTGACCGGCATGCTGACCGGGGAGCCGATGCCGCAGCAGCAGACCTCCACGCAGCGCTCCATCAGTCCGAAAGACGATGAAGCGGCGAAGTTTACTTCCGTCATTCTGGCCACCACCGAAGATACCTGGGGACCGATCTTTGAAAAGATGGGCCGCCAGTACCCCCAGCCAAAACTGGTGCTCTACCGCGGCGCGACCCGTACCGGCTGCGGCACCGGTCAGTCGGTGATGGGGCCGTTCTACTGTCCTGCCGACAGCACGGTCTATATCGACCTGTCCTTCTACGATGAGATGAAAAATAAACTGGGCGCCGACGGCGACTTTGCTCAGGGGTACGTCATTGCTCATGAGGTGGGCCACCACGTGCAAAAACTGCTGGGCATTGAGCCGAAAGTTCGCCAGCAACAGCAGCATGCCACCGAGGCCGAAGCCAACCGTCTGTCGGTGAAGATGGAGCTGCAGGCGGACTGCTTCGCCGGCGTCTGGGGCCATAATATGCAGCAGCAGGATATTCTGGAAACCGGCGATCTGCAGGAGGCGCTGAACGCTGCCGAAGCCATCGGCGACGACCGTCTGCAGCAGCAGAGCCAGGGGCGCGTGGTACCGGACAGCTTTACCCACGGCACGTCAAAACAGCGCTACACCTGGTTCAAACGCGGTTTCGACAGCGGCGATCCGGCGCAGTGCAATACCTTCGGCAGCGCGCTGTAATCGCCACCGATGATGGACGCGCTGCTTGACCTCACCGCGCAGATGGCGCGGGAGGGGATCCGTCGCCTGCTGGTGCTCAGCGGCGATGAGGCCTGGACGCTGCAGCAGGCGCAGGCGCTACGGGAGCGGCTCGGCGGCGATGGTCTGTGGGTAGGCTCCGATCCGGTTTCTGCGCCCTGCGTGGCGCCTGGCGCCCTGAAGACGCTGCTGGGGCGGGAAGTGATGCACGCCTTTTTCGATGCCCGGCGCGGGTGTGACGTGGCGGCCCTGGCGGCCCTGAGCGGTACGCTGCGGGCGGGAAGCTGGCTGGTGCTGCTGACGCCCCCCTTCGCCGACTGGCCGACCCGGGCGGATGAGGACTCCCTGCGCTGGAGCGATACTCCCGACCCTATCGTTACCCCCAACTTTGTTCACCGCTGCTGCCGGCAGTTTATCGCCGATCCGGAGGTGCTGCTCTGGCAGCAGTCGGACCGGCCGCGCTTCCCGCTGGCCGCCCCCCGCCCTGACTGGCATCCCGCCGATGGCCACCCCCAGGCCGAGCAGGCGCTAATCCTTGAGCAACTGTTGCGGCTGCCGCCCGGTATCGCGGCGGTGACGGCAGAGCGCGGGCGAGGGAAATCCGCTCTCGCGGGCATGCTGCTGCGCCAGCTTGGGGGCGAGGCCATCGTCACCGCCCCAACGC